>NZ_JASGEO010000024.1:0-244342 GCF_049841215.1 Demequina sp. | reverse complement strand
GAGCCCCGCGCCGGCCACCACCCCGCAACACAACCGCTTGAAGGAGAGCAATGGCAACCACACCCGAGGTGCGCGAGAGCCCAAAGGTGCGCCAGCGTCGGGCAGCTAACCCGGCCACGTGGGTGCGCGGGGGAGGGCTCACCACCCTGCTCTTCGCGCTGCCAATGATCTTTGTATTCACGATCTTCAGCTGGCTGCCCATCATCCGCTCGGTGATCATGAGCTTTCAGAAGACCAACTTGGTGCAGCCCGCCACGTGGGTAGGCTTCGACAACTTCACCGCGGTGCTGCGCGATCCGCTGCTGGGCACCGCGATCGCGAACACCGGGTACTTTGCGCTGCTGGCGCTCATCATGGGCTTCCCCATCCCCATCATCATGGCGGTGCTCATGAGCGAGGTGCGCCGCGGCAAGGGGTTCTACTCCGCGCTCGCGTACTTGCCCGTGGTGATTCCGCCGGTGGTGGCGGTGCTGTTGTGGCGCGTGTTCTACGACGCCTCCGAACAGGGTCCGTTCAACGTGATCCTTGGCTGGTTTGGGATCCCGCCGCAAGACTTCCTGCAGAGCCAAACGCAGGCCATGCCCGCCTTGGTGATCGAGGCGACGTGGGCTGCAGCTGGCGGGTCCATCATCATCTACCTGGCCGCGCTGCTGATTGTGCCGCCCGAGTTGTATGACGCCGCCGAGGTTGACGGCGCTGGTATTTGGCGCAAGATCTGGCACGTGACCCTGCCGCAGCTCCGCGGCGTGCTGTTCGTGATGCTCATTTTGCAGATCCTCGCGACCGCGCAAGTGTTCCTGGAGCCGTTCCTGTTCACGGGCGGTGGCCCTGCTAACGCCACCGTGACGATCCTGCTCCTTATCTATAGGTACGCCTTCCAGAACTCGCTCGGCGGTAACTACGGCATGGCCACGGCGCTGTCCGTGATGCTTGCGCTGTTCCTCGCCGTGCTGAGCTGGGTTTACTTCCGCCTCACCAACCGCTGGAGCACCTCATGACGCAGACCGGATTCTCGCGAGCCCCGATCGCCGTGCTCGCGCCCGACGCGGAGGAGGCGGGGGAGCCTGTTTCCGCTGGGGGATGGCGGCTCGTGTCGTGGCGTGATCGTAGGCGCCGTGCGGGCGCGGGCTCGCTCACGGACTCCGACCGCAGCATCGTCTCTTCTGCCGAGCGGCGCCAGCCGCGCGTGCGCTGGACCATGCGCGGCGTCCACACCTTCCTTACTGTGTCGCTCGTAGTGGTGGGGCTTGGCCCCATTCTGTGGCTCGCGAAGTCTGCGATCACGCCCACGCAGGACACCCTGCAGCAGCCGTTCGCGCTGTGGCCCAATGGCATGGACTGGGCCAACCTTTCCACCGCGTGGAACGACGTCGAGATCGACAAGTACTTCCTCAACACGGTGATCATCGCGGCGGGGGCGTGGCTGTTCCAGCTACTGATCGCCACCACCGGCGCGTACACGCTGTCGATTCTGCGGCCGAAGTACTCGGGGCTGCTCAACGCCGCGGTGCTCGCCACGCTGTTCATTCCGGCCGTGGTGCTGCTGGTGCCGTTGTATCTCACGATCGTGAGCCCACCGCTGCTTGGCCGCGACTACTCGATGCTCAACAACTACTTGGCCGTGTGGCTGCCTATGGCGGCGAACGCGTTCAATATCTTGTTGGTCAAGCGGTTCTTCGACAACCTGCCGCGCGACGTCATCGAGGCCGCGCGCACGGATGGCGCGGGCCCGTTTCGGCTGTTCTCGTCCATCGTGATCCCGATGTCCAAGCCCATCCTTGGCGTGGTGTCCGTGTTCGCGATCATCGCGGCGTGGAAGGACTTCCTGTGGCCCATGCTGGTGCTGCCGGATCCGGCGCGTCAGCCGCTTTCCGTGCGCCTGCCCGCCGTGGAGTCTCAGACCGAGCTGGACGTGTTCCTCGCCGCGCTCGCGATCGCGACGATCATTCCCGTGGTGATGTTCCTGCTGTTCCAGCGGGTGTTCTTGCGCTCTGCTGGGTTGGGCGGCGCGGTCAAAGGGTAGGTCTGCTACAGCGTCGGGTGCGGCACTGAGCCGGGCGCGGCGCTGAGCCGGCCACAGCGTCGGGTGGTTGGTGTGCGCGGCTTCCCTGAAAGTGCCCTGGCGGCACGCACCGCGTCGCAAGCGCCGTTTCCGACGCCGTGGTGGCCGCCAGGGCGCATCCGTCCGACGGCGGGGCCGGGTTTCGTGGCTAGGTGACCTCAGCGTCGGGACGGGGGCTTTGGGTAGCTGTGGCGTTCGCGGATTCTGACGGGCGTGCGGCGGGTTAGTCCGCCGCTTTCCGTGACCTCGCGGAATCTGACGGTCAGATGCGAGAGGCCCCCGTCGTCACGGCGCCATGTCAGACCCCGGTGAGACCGTTGTCTGGTGGGGATGAAGAACGGGTTGCAGAGTGTTCAACAGGTATCCGCCTGGGGTGTGGACGACACGCCGAGTAGTCCACAACCGTATACACAGGTTTTCAACAGAACCACAACATCTAGGGGCAGTTTCCAAAAACACCCCCTATATCTAGTTGCACACCGTTGTAATTCGTACTAAGTTCGTGGCTACGCCTCGAGTTGACGACGATGTGGCCCGGCTACGGGCTTCGCCGCCGCAAGAGCGTCGCAAAGTCGTCAATACACCAGGTCATCCAAGGCCACAGATCGCAAACGAAGGGGAGCGCCGTGACGATCACCGAGAACACCACCACAGAGAACACCGAGGCGCCCGCAGAGACCGGCGGCATCCGCACTGGTATTCACGTCACTAAGCGTGACGGCACGCGCGAGCCCTACAACGCGGACCGCATCAACAAGGCGATCGAGCGCGCGGCCATCGGCCTGCCCGACCAAATCTCGATGACCACCCAGGTGGCCACCGAGCTCGCGATCACGCTCTTCGACGGCATCACCACCGAGCAGCTCGACGAAGCCGCCATCGGTGTGGCGGTGCAGAACGTCAAGGACGACCCCAACTTCGACACCATCGCCGCTCGCCTGCTGCGCAAGGTCATCTACAAGCGCGTGCTCGGCGGCTACGAGTCCGAGCTTGAGCTGGCGCTGCTGCACCAGGCGCGCTTCCCCGGCTACATCCGCGACGCCGTCGAGGAGGGCCTCCTCGACACCCGCCTCGAGACCCTCTTTGACCTTGACGCGCTCGCAGCGGCGATCGACCACACGCGTGACGACCTCCTGAAGTACATCGGGACCGTCACCATGCGCAACCGCTACATGATCACGGACCGCCACGGCAAGGCTCTCGAGGTCCCCCAGTACTTCTGGATGCGCGTGTGCATGGGCCTGTCGCTCAACGAGGCCAACCCCACCGAGATGGCGCTGCAGTTCTACGACAAGATCTCCAAGCTCGACTACCTCCCCGCCGGCTCCACGCTCGTCAACGCTGGCACCTCGTACCCCCAGCTGTCCAACTGCTTCGTGATGCAGATGGAAGACGACATCGAGCACATCGCCAAGTCCGTGCGTGACGTCATGTGGCTCACCAAGGGCACGGGCGGCATCGGTCTGTCGGTCACCAAGCTCCGTTCCGAGGGCTCGCCCATCAAGTCCAACAACACCACGTCCACGGGCCCCATCCCGTTCATGCACACCATCGACTCCACGCTGCGCGCGGTGAGCCGTGGCGGCAAGAAGTTCGGCGCCCTGTGCTTCTACATGGAGAACTGGCACCTCGACTTCCACCAGTTCCTCGACCTGCGTCAGAACTCCGGCGACCCCTACCGCCGCACGCGCACGGCCAACACCGCGGTGTGGATCTCCGACGAGTTCATGAAGCGTGTCCAGAACGATCAGGACTGGTACCTCTTCGACCCCGCTGAGACCCCCGACCTCGTGGAGCTCGTCGGTTCCGAGTTCTCCACGCGCTACGGCCAGTACGTGGCCCTCGCGGAGGCCGGCAAGATGCGCACCTTCAAGAAGATGCGCGCTCGCGAGCAGTACAAGTCGATCCTCGTGATGCTCCAGGGCTCTTCGCACCCGTGGCTCACGTGGAAGGACACCATCAACCTGCGTGCCCTCAACACCAACACCGGCACCATCCACCTGTCCAACCTCTGCACCGAGATCTGCCTGCCGCAGGACCGCGAGAACATCGCCGTCTGCAACCTGGCATCCGTGAACCTCTCGACGCACCTGGTAGACGGCAAGATCGACTGGGACCGCATGAAGGAGTCCACGCGACTCGCCGTGCGCCAGCTCGACAACCTCGTGGACATCACGCTCAGCTCCGTGCCGGAGTCCGAGTTCGCCAACCGTGAGAACCGTGCCATCGGCCTTGGCGTCATGGGCTACACCGACCTCACGGAACGCCTTGGCCTCGCCTACGAGTCCGAGGAGGCCTACGAACTCATCGACGAGATCGTCGAGTTCGTGTCCTTCCACGCGATCGACGCCTCCGCGGACCTTGCCCGTGAGCGCGGCGCGTACAACAACTTCGAGGGCTCCGGCTGGTCCAAGGGCAAGGTGCCGTTCGACACTATCGCCGAAGCCGAGGCAGACCGCGGCATCGCCATCACGGTGGACCGCACCATCCGTCAGGACTGGGACTCGCTGCGCGCCAAGGTCAAGGGTGGCATCCGCAACGCCACCCTCATGGCCGTCGCGCCCACCGCGTCCATTGGTCTCGTAGCTGGCACCACGCCCGGCTTCGACCCCCAGTTCTCGCAGATCTTCAGCCGCGCCACGTCGTCCGGCAAGTTCCTTGAGGTCAACCGCAACCTCGTCAAGGACCTCCAGGACATCGGCCTGTGGGAGTCCGTGAAGGACGACCTCCTGGCCGTGCAGGGCGACCTCTCGCAACTCGACGAAGTTCCCCAGCACCTCAAGGACGTCTACAAGACCTCGTTCCAGCTCTCGCCCTACGCCTTCATCGAGGTGGCGGCGCGCGCCCAGAAGTGGATTGACCAGGCCATCAGCCGCAACATCTACCTCGAGGACCGCGACGTCGACAACATGATGGCGCTGTACTCGGCGGCCTGGGAGCGCGGCGTGAAGACCACGTACTACCTCCACATGAAGCCGCGTCACACCGCCGAGCAGTCGACGGTGCGCGTCAACAAGGCCGAGCGCCTCGCCTCCACCGGCTCCGCAGCCGGCGCCGGCCAGGTGGCCAAGTCCGCAGGCGGCGCGGCCCCTGCCAAGCGGGGCTTCGGTGGCTTTGGCGGTGCCAAGAAGGCGGTCAGCGCCGAGGCAACGGCAGCGGCCGACGCTGTAGTTGAGTCCGACGCTCCGGTCGCCGAGGCTCCGGTCGCCGAGGCAGCCGCCCCGGTGCGCAAGGGCTTTGGTGCCGCGGCCGCCGCGGCTCCCGCGGCAGCGGTGGCTGCCGAGCCCGCAGCGGAGATCGCTGAGGAGATCGTGGAGGGCGCCTCCGTGTCCCTCTCCGACGCCCCTGCAGTCACGGGCGCTGTTCCCGCAGTGGCACCCGCATCGGTCTTCGACGCCGTGGCCGCCAAGGCCTTCGCCACCGCCCCCGAGGCACAGCCGGCCGTCCCCCCGGCAGCCCTGCCAGAGGTGACGCGCGAGGAAGAGCCAGCCACAGCGACGGGCAGCGAAGCCTTCGAGGCGCCAGAGGGCGCCACGTCCTTCGAGATCGTTGCGGACGACAGCGAAATGGTCGGCGGAGTAGCGTGCCCAGTGGACCCGATGGAGCGGCTCCAGTGCGAGTCGTGCCAGTAATCGTCGACGACTTTAGGAGTTAAGAACATGGGAATCCTCGGCACCGGCATCCAAGACGGACTGCTGCTCAAGCCAATCACGTACCCGTGGGCGTACGACCTCTACAACCAGGCCGTCGCAAACACGTGGTTCCCCAACGAGATCCAGTTGGGTGAAGACCTCGCGGACTTCAAGAAGATGACGCCCGAAGAGAAGCACGCCGTCACCCACCTGATGTCGTACTTCAACCCCAATGAGCTGCTCGTCAACAAGGCGCTCGCGTTCGGCGTGTACCCCTACATCAATGCTCCCGAGTGCCACCTGTACCTCGCGAAGCAGATGTGGGAAGAGGCGAACCACTGCATGTCGTTCGAGTACGTCCTCGAGACGTTCCCCATCGACCGTGACGCGGCGTACGAATCCCACGTCGAGGTGCCGTCGATGGCCGCGAAGGAGGAGTTCGAGGTCAAGTTCATCAAGCGCATGACCGAGGACACCCTCGACATCACCACCACCGAGGGCAAGAAGGACTTTGTCCGCAACCTCATCGCCTACAACATCATCCTTGAGGGCATCTGGTTCTACTCGGGCTTCATGGTGGCGCTGAGCTTCCGCCAGCGGAACCTGCTGCGCAATTTCGGTTCGCTTATGGACTGGATCATCCGCGATGAGTCGCTGCACCTGCAGTTCGGCATCAACCTCATCCTCACCGTGCTGGAAGAGAACGAAGACCTCCAGGACGCCGAGTTCGCCGAAGAGATCCGCCAGATGATTCTCGACGCCGTGGAAATGGAAGAGGCCTACAACCGCGACCTCCTCCCCACCGGCATCCTCGGCCTCAACGCCGACTACGTGAACCAGTACGTGAAGTACCTGGCAGACCGCCGTCTCGAGGAGCTCGGCTTCGACTCCTACTACAACGTCTCCAACCCTGCGAAGTGGATGGCGACGGCGAACGACACGCTGCAGCTCGTGAACTTCTTCGAGGCGACCAACACGTCGTACGAGGTGAATGCGCAGGCTACTAAGAACTAGCGCGGCTGAGTCGCGCGTAGTTTGTCGGGCCGAGGGCCCTACCCTTCCTTCGGGCGGTCAGGCTTGATCCCTGCGGAAGGGCAGGGCCCTCGGCCCTTTTCGTCTCGCCGTGTCCTTGCGGCCTCCTTGGGGTTTTGGCCCGGCGGTCGCCCTATCCCGGCGCGTCGCCTGGCTCATCGCGTCGCCTGTCCTGCCCGACGCTGTGGCTGGCTCAGCCCCTCCCTCGCCCCTCCTGCCCGACGCTACGGCTGGCTCGTCCTGCCAGGTCTCCTGTAGGGACCTCAGGTCCGGTTTTTGCAGTTGGTCGTGTCCTATAGGGACCCGGTGTGCACGGCGCGCGGGGCCAGCTCGCCAGCCGACCCCCGGCCCCACCACCAGCACCAGCCCCGACCCCATCATCAGCCCCATCAACTAGGCCCTCTCAGTACCACCATCCACACTTTCCGGAATGCCCTACCGCTTGGTAAGGTTGTACCTGTCGCAAGGGAGTCGTGACCCTTGCCGGCAAAGGCGCCGCACCACACGAACCACCATCTGCAAGAGAACACGAGCGCGCGCATGACCAACACCAAGACTGAGGCCCCCATCGAGGCGGTCGCCGTCGAACCCTCGCGGGGCGACGCATTCACCAGCGCGCAACGGCTCGGCTACATCATCATTCTTGGCGCGCTGAGCGCGCTCGGTCCCTTCACGATCGACCTCTACCTTCCCGCCTTCCCCGCGGTGGCCGATGACCTCAACGCCTCCGACGCCGCCATCCAGATCACCCTCACCGCCACGCTCGTTGGATTCGCGCTTGGCCAATTGATCGTGGGCCCGCTCGCGGACGCTTTTGGCCGACGCAAGCCCCTCATCATCGCCACGGGAATCCACGTGGTCGCCTCGCTCGCGATCGCATTCGCGCCCACCGTCGAGCTTGTCACCGTTGGCCGCGTCTTCCAGGGCATCGGCGCCGCCGGTTCCGGTGTGGTCGCGATGGCGGTGGTGCGCGACCTCTTCTCGGGCCAGCGGCTCATTCGCATGCTGTCCCGCTTGGCGCTCGTGTGGGGCCTCGCACCCGTGCTCGCGCCCGTGATCGGCGCGCAACTGCTGCGCGTCACGGACTGGCATGGCGTGTTCTTCTTCCTCGCCGCCTACGGCCTCGTGATGGTGCTCGTCGCGTCCTTCTTGATGATCGAAACGCTCCCTGCGGAGCGGCGAGGCGTCTTCTCGGGCAAGGCAGTTGCCCGACGCTACGGCCACCTGATCCGCGACCGCGCCTTTGTTGGTGCAGCCATCCTGGGCTCAATGGCCTTCACAGCGCTGTTCAGCTACCTCTCCGGGAGCTCGTTCCTGTTGCAGGACACCTTCGGCCTCGACGCGCAGCAGTTCGCGCTCGCCTTTGGTGCGAACTCGCTCGGTCTTGTTGCCGCGACGCAGATCTCGGCACGCCTCATGCGGCGCTTCGCGCCCAAGTCGGTGGCGACGGCGGGCCTCATCATCATGACGAGCGGTGCCGTGTCGCTGCTGCTGTGCGGGCTCGTTGATGGCCCACTCATGTGGGTGCTGGTGTCGCTGTTCTTCGTGGTCTCCCCACTGGGCATCATCATGCCCACCGTGCAGGTCACGGCTCTCGCCAACCACGCGGAAGAGGCGGGCACCGCGGCGTCGCTCATTGGCGCGTTGAACTCGCTGCTTCCCGGCCTCGTGACTCCGCTCATTGGCTTCCTTGGGGTCTCGGTGGTCTCGATGGCGGGAGTCATGATCGGTGCCCTGCTCATCGCTCACGTTGCGCTGTGGTTCATCGTTCGCCCTAACGCCCACTCCGGGGTCGTCTCCTAGTCGCGAGCGCAACGCGGCCCGGTCACGTAGCGTGAGGGCATGGGCCAGACGGTGGTCTTCACGGTCGCGCTCGATGACGACAACGTGGCGATCGAGCGCCGCGAGCCGCGCCCCCCACGCCGCACCTTCCGCGACAGCGCGAATGCCGCGCTCCGGGACCGCCACTGGCACCTTGCCCTCGCCGCGTGCTTTGTGATTCCTGCCGTGGCCGCGGCAGTGACCTTCGCGATTACCAGGGGAGCGTGGGTGACCACCGCGGCACTGGTGGCGGCGGCCCTGGTGACCCCAGCGTCGGGCGCGTGGGCGGGAAACCGCGGCCTCACGGGAGACTGGGGCGCTCGCGTTGCCGCGTGGGCGGTGACGGGACTGGCGGGTGCGGCCCTCGCGCTCGCAAGCGTGCCCTTGGTGATCGTCACCGCTCTCGCCGAGGAGTGGGACGAGTCCGCTGCGGTTCCCACGCTCTCGGTGCTCGCCATTTCCGGCGCCGGTGGCGCGTGGTTTGGGCTCGCCTTGGGCCTGCGAGAGCGCGCGTGGAACAGGGCTGCGGCGGCCGTCGCGACGGTGGTGATCGCCCTTGCGCCGCTTGGCGTGGCCGCGGCGCTGCTTCCCCGGACGTCCGTCACCGAGGCCATCTCGAGCTACGGATTCACCGCCACGTACGCCGGCAACCGCCCCGCCTACCTCTGCAGCGAAGAGACCGTGCAGGTGACGCGCCAACACTCGGAGGACGTGGCGTGGATCGCGTTCGCTAGCCCCTTGGCGTGGGTGGTCGACGCGCCCCAGTTCACGGCGGCACAGTTGGCAGCAGCGCCCGACGGCACGGTTGCGCAGGCGCAAGCGTGGACTCGGTCGTCGCGAGTAGGCCCCGACGATTTTGTTGGCTATTGCTACAAGGCCACCAGCCTTGGCAGACCCCTAGCGGTGCAATTGGCGCGTTACGAGACGGCGGGGCCTATTGGCGCCACGGTGGCAGTTGCGTTCGTGGGGTTGGTGGGCGCGATCGCGCTGTATGGAGCTAGTCGACGTCGGTCAGCGTGACCGTGAGCGAGCCCACGAGGTAGTTGTCGCCGTTCGTGCTCGCCTTCAGGGTGTGGACGCCTGGTGCCACCACCATGGGCTTAAAGGACTTGGCGTCAACACCGAGTGTGTTGGCGAACTCGGATCCAAATGCCGAGGCGTCCGCAGCGTTCGTGGGGTCGTGCTCGACGGTGCTGGAACCCGTCCAGCCAAGCGGCGTGAGGGCCGTCTTGTTCACCATGAATGCGTCGCCGGTGGTACCGCGGTCAGCGTCCCAGGTGGTCCAGCCAACGGTGGCCTTGGCGGCGGAATCGGCGAGGAAGGTGAAGTCCGTCTTCGCCGAACTGTCCACCCACTTGCTTCCCGTGAACACGGCAACCCTTGACGTTGGCAGCGAGTCCAGCTCGTAGACAACGGTGAGGGTGAAGCCGCCGTAGTAGGTGCGCGTGGGGTCAAGCGACGTGGCGCTCAGCGCGATGTCGGCAAGCGAGTAGGTGCCGTTGCCTGCCGCCGCAACCAGATCGGTGACGTCCGCGCGGGACTGGTAGTAGTCCCTGTTGTCCTTGGTGATTACCGTCGAGGAGTCTGCGGTGACTTGTTGGTAGGCGCCGCCAGGAACCATGAGGCGCGCGGTGTCGCGGGCGCCGGTCCACTTGTCTGACGTGTGCTTGTTGGCTGACCACTCGAGCAAGGCGTAGGTGACCTTGGCGCCACTCGGAAGGAACTGTGTGGACAGGTTGGTGAAGCCAGAGTTCGTGACGCCGCCAGCGCGGTTGAGCGGGATCATGTTCTGGTCGTTGTTGTTCGAGCCGCTGATCGTGTCTTTTCCGGTGCCTGTGCCCGAGAAGGCCATCACGGACTTGCACGCCGACTTGCTGAGGTCGCAGCCCATGACCGGAGCGCCCACTTGGGTGGCCGCGAGGTGGCCCGTGGCGGCGTATGTGCCCTTGAGGTCCTTGGCGCTCTGTTCCACGCGGGTGTGCGCCTTGTACGAGACCGTGACGTCGCCGGACGTTGCGGTGAAACTGGTCGTCGCGTCGTCGCCGAGGAACGTGGCGTCCGTGATCGGCGACAGGTTGAGGCTCAGCGTCGCCGAGTCGCCCGCGAGAAGCTGCGGAATCTCACACGTCACCGTGGTGCGCGCGGAGTTCGCCGAGCATTCCCAGTCGCCCGCGGCGAAGGTGGACTCTTGAGCGAACCGCAGGAAGGTAGCGAGCTTGCTCGCGGGGGACACCGATCTTGCGCCGCTGCCTCCGGAGACCGGTGCGAACGAGAGGCCGCCCGGAAGCGTGATCGACGCCGTGACCTCCCCGGCATCGCCATCGCCGGAGTTCTCGAGCGACATCGTGATGTTGGGGTTGGTGCCGGTGATCTCGAGGGTGTCGAGCGGTGCCTGGCCGATGGAGAGGGCTGCGACCTTGGGGGGAACGGGCGGGTCCGTTGGATCAGTCGGGTCCGTTGGATCAGTCGGGTCCGTGGGGTCCGTGGGGTCCGTTGGATCAGTGCCGGGATCGGTACCAGGGTCTGTGCCCGGGTTGGTACCAGGATTGGTCACCCCGGTGCCCGTGCCATTGGTGGGCGTGGTTCCGGTGCCGTTCGGCGCAGAGCCCGGCCCCACCGTCGGCTCTACAGACGGCTCTGCGGACGGCTCAACGCTGGGTTCGGCACTTGGCGAAGCGCTCGGCAAAGCGCTCGGCTCCGTGGAGGGCGTGGCCTCGGTGGTGGGTGCAGGGTTGGGAGTCTGGCCCTCGCTCCTGCCGAGCGGATTGAACACACCCAGGTAGCTCGCTGCGGACACAGCGAGCGCGACGACGCCGACCGCAGCAGCTGCGGGTAGCGCGATCGACGCCGTCGACGCGATCCATGCGGCGAATCCGGTGCCAACGGACGCCGCCGTGGAGCCACCCGCGCCTGCGGTGCCCCCGGCGCCGCCGGCGCTCGATCCTGCCGAAGCCTTGCCTCCGAGCGCGCCGCCTACCGGCAGGCCTCCCTCGAGAGCTCCAACGCCAAGCACGCCGAGGATGAGCGGGGCAATGACCCCGCGCATGCCGCGGTTGACGTCCTCGAGCTCGGCAACGAGTGCCGCACACTCGTCGCACGAGCGCACGTGCTCGTCCACCTTCGCGTGGTCGCGCTTCGCGAGGCCGCCGCGCACGTAGGCACCCAACTGGGCATTCGCCGCGAGACAGTCCATGGACTCGGTGGTGTTGAGGTGTTGCTGGAGGTACGCCTGGCGCAGCGCCTCGCGCGCGCGATACGCGAGCGCGGCCACGCCGTTCGCGGTGAGGCCAAGCAGGGGTGCAATCTCTTTGGGGGATTTCTTCTCCACCTCGGTGTACCAAAGCACGGCCTGCCAGCGCTCGGGGAGCGAACGGAACGCATCGGCGACTATGCCTTGCTCAAATCCTTGGAGGGCTCCCTCGTCCGAGGGTGCCTCGTAGCCAAGCGCGGACTCGTATTGCGACATGTCGTCGCCGGGCCGCGTGCGGTTGCCGCGGTTGATGACATCCATGCCGGTGCGGCGAACGATGGTGAAGAGGTAGGCGCGGAAGGCCAGATCCGGGCCGTCGCCCTGCTGGAGCGCGCGCAGCACGCGAGAGAAGGATTCGGCCACAACGTCGTCCACGTCGGTGGCCGTATTCGTGTACTGGGCCGCTACTTTGCGGGCCGCATCCACGTGCCGCTCGTAGAGCACGCCAAAGGCAGTCACATCGCCGGCGCGCACGCCAGCGATGAGTTCCGGATCGCTGGACGTCTCCGTCCACAGCGCGATCGCCTCGTGCGTCATGAGATGTGGCTCCCGCAGTACTTAGGTATGTGCCCTCCTAGTGTCCCTTTTTGGCACGTTTGCACACAAGCGATGTGGTGGGGAGTTCGTCACATCGTGTGCTGAATTCTGCACAGAAAAAAGATTCTGTGTGACTCGCGTCATAGATTCCATGCTCATCCCTCTCATAGGGCATGACTTCAGACGTGATGAACGCGGGACCAGGAGCAGCGGCGACTTTGCTGCGTTCGTGGGAATCCGCGAGCGTTTCGAGCGTCTGGCTGCGTCCGGGTGACTGGTACACGCCGGCAGCCGAGGCGCTCGTTGAGGCCCTCGAGGCAGGCAAGGACACAGCTCCCGCGGCTTTCCGGCTTGGCCAGGCCCGCGCGGCCGCAGGCGTGGGCATCACCGAAGCGATCGACGACATGACGGTGCTGTTCCGCGCCGCCGGGTTCCAGACCCCTCCCATCCGTTCCATCCGTTCGCTGTGCGAGGGATGGACCGAGCGTGACCTGGCTCCGATCGTCGCCCCCACCATGACGGACGCCGAGTCCGGCCTTGGCACCGGCGAGTACTTGGTGCAGCGCCTCGCCGAGGTGTACGGCATGGCGAGCCGCTCGAACACCAAGGTGAGCCAGACGCACGCACTCGTGATCGTCGACGTTTCCGTATCTGACAACGACCCGTGGCAGCGCATCGCGCGCAATGCGGCCGTTGGTCACGCGCTCAAGGACGCGTACGGCGACGGACACCCCATGGCGCGCCTTTCGGACGGCATCTACGCGGTGCTCGTGGTGCGCGATGCCAACCTCGGCACCGGCCTTTCGGCCTTGCGCGACCACATCGCCGAGCGCTCCATCCAGATGCGCGTGGGCAACCTCATGCGCCAACCTCCGCGCGTATGGGTTGAGTCCCTGCCCGACGCGCACGCACACGTCCAGGATCTCCTGGAGTCCGTCTTTCGCTGAGCGCTAGACGGTCACGAGGGTCGACACCGAGCTGAGGGCGGTGTCGGCCTTCGTGCTTTCCCAGGCAGTAGCGTGGGGCGATGCTGCGGTATGAGGTGAGGGCCAAGCCAGGTTCGCGTCGTGGCCCGCTCGTTGAGCAGGGGCCCGACGCTGTGCTCACCGTGCACGTCAAGGAACGGGCCGTGGACGGTGCCGCAAACGACGCGGTGGTCGCCGCTCTCGCGGCTCACTTTGGGGTCAGAAGGACAGCCGTGCGCATCGTGCGTGGGCACACTGCTCGCCTCAAGCTCGTGGAGGTCGATCACGAGCCCACGAGCGGTCGGTAGCATCGGGCCATGGCTCGTCCCCCCTCTGCGGCGTCGCGCGACGAGGTTCTGGGCGCGGCGCTTGACATCCTGCGCGAGGACGGCCCCACCGCCTTGACCGTGCGCGCGGTGGCCGCGCGCGCTGGGTGCTCGACGATGGGCGTCTACACTCACTTTGACGGCAAGACGGGCCTCGTGGATGCGATCCTCGCGGAGGGTCATGCCCAGTTACGAGACGCCCTGGACGACGGGGCCAGTGCGAACGCATGGGGTGACGCGCTGGTGTCATCCGCGGTGGCGTACCGAGCCTGGGCACTGACCCATCCCACCCATTACCAGGTCATGTACTTGGCCGTGTTCCCCGATGTGGAGCCGAGCGCGCACACCAAGCAGATCGCGCAGGTGGGCTACGAGGCGCACGTTGCGCGCGTGGGGGAGGAGTTAGGGATCGATGGGCCGCAGGCCGAGCGGATCGCGAGGCACCTCTGGGCCTCGGTGCACGGGCACGTGCAGTTCGACGTCGCCGCGGGGACTTCCGTGGACGACGCGACGGCAGAGGCCACCTTCGTGGAGTCGGCACGGTGGCTGCGGAAGGGTGTCGCCCCGTAACAGTTCTATAACGCTGTTATAAAACCAGTTCCGCCTGACCCCGCTTTGCGCTTTCCTTGGCGTACCCGAGGCGCATCCGGCGCCTCCCATCCTGGAGGGCGCCATGAGCCGCCGAGTCTTTGCCGTCATCTCAGTCGCCACCGCGCTGACACTCGCTGGGTGCGCGGAGGGGCAGCAAGCGCCCTCCCCAACCACAGCGTCGGGCAGCCAAAGCGCCGCGGCGCAGACCGTCACCCAAGAGCAGTGGCGTGCCCAACTCGATGCCGGCAACCTCGATGCACTGGTGGAGCTGCTTGCCGAGGAGGGCGCCGCGCAGTGGGTCGACGTGCAGGGATCCGAGGGCAGCACCGCGCTTCTCGACGCAGCGACGGCGGGCAACGCACAGGCGGTTGATGCGTTCCTTGACGCGGGTGCGGATCCCGCGCAGCAGTCGCACGCGGGATTCCCCGTGCGTTCTGCGATCCACATCGCTGCGGCGAACGGCGATGTGCCCACCCTTGAGGTGATCCTGGCGCACGGGGTGGACGTGAACCAGCTCGACGGCGGCGGTGGGCACGCGCTGCTGTGGGCGGCCTACAAGGGCCAAGCGGAAGCGGTGCAGTTCTTGCTCGAGCAAGGGGCGGACGTTGGGCTTGTCGATGGCACCGGCATGAACGCGGCGGAGCGCGCGGCGGACGCAGGCTTCGCGGATGTGGCCGCGCAGATCGAGGCGTTCGGCGCCAGCTAGCGGCCTCCGCGCCAGAGCACCACGGAGCGGCCCTCGTCTCGCGAGACGCGCTGACCGCGCTCGACGATGACGACGGTGCCGCTGGAGCCGGTGGTGAACACGCGGGCTCCCACATCCGCGCGCGGGCGCAGGCGCTCCACCTCGCGTTCAAGCTCCGTGACGCGTGACGCCAACGAAAGAATGCGCGCAATACCAGCGAGGTTGATGCCCTCGTCGTGGCTCATGCGCTGCACCTCGCGCAACGTGGCGACGTCTCGCAGCGAGTAGCGGCGCCCCCCACCGGGCCTGCGTTGGGGCACCACGAGGCCAAGGCGGTCGTACTGGCGAAGCGTCTGCGCGTGCATCCCCGCAAGCTCCGCGGCCGCCGAGATCAGGAAGACCGGCTCGTCGACGTCAGGCTGTTCCATGGCTACTTGGAGGCGTCCTTGTAGAGAGCGTCGCGCGGGTTGTCGCTCAACTGCTCGGCGAGCGCCTCGACGGCCTGCTTGGCGTGCCGTGAGAGCTTGCGCGGCACGTCGACAACGATCGCCACGTGCAGGTCACCGGTCTTGTCGCGGCTTGTGAGCCCGCGTCCCTTGACCCGCAAGATTTGGCCCGACGGCGTTCCCCCCGGCACTTTAACGCTCACCTTGTCGCCGGTGAGGGTTGGCACCTGGATGGTGGCGCCGAGCGCCGCCTCCGCGTAGGTGACCGGCACCTGGACGCGCAGGTTGAGGCCGTCGTAGGAGAACACGGGGTGCTTTCCTACACGCACGGTGAGGAGAAGGTCTCCTGGCGGGCCGCCGTTGGCTCCCGCGCGTCCCTTTCCGGGGACGCGGATCTTCTGGCCGTCCTGCACGCCGACGGGGATGCGCGTGGACACGCGCTGCCCGTCGAGGCCGAGCGTCACGGTGGCGCCCTGAGCGGCCTCGCGGAAGCTCACCTCCGTCACAGCGGCGATGTCCGGACCCTTCTGGGGCCCGCGTCGCGCACCGCCGCCGAACATCTGGCTGAGGATGTCGTCGAATCCTGCGCTGCCGGCCTGTTGGGCACCGGCGCCGCCGAACATTCCGCCAAAGACGTCCTCGAAGCCCTGCGAGCCGCCAGAGCCGCCAGCCTGGAAGCGGGGGCCGCCCCCGCCCATGGCTCGCACCGCGTCGTACTGCTTGCGCTGTTCGGCGTCGGAGAGCACCGCGTAGGCCTCACCCACGTCCTTGAAGCGCTGTTCTGCCTGGGCGTTTCCTGGGTTGCGGTCCGGGTGCAGCTCTTTGGCGAGCTGCCGATACGCCTTCTTGACGGCGGCGGCGTCGGCGTCCTTGGGGACGCCGAGCGTGGCGTAGAAGTCCTTGCTGAACCAGTCCTGGCTAGCCACGGCGCCTCCTTATGGGTGTGGAAATGGGTTACTCGGGTTGCGCCACGATCACGCGGGCAGGGCGCAGCACGCGCTCGCCGATGCGGTGACCGGGCTGGGCGACGGTGGTGATGGTCGGTTCTGTCACATCCGCGCTCGGCTGCGACAGCAGCGCCTCGTGAAGCACGGGATCGAACGCGTCGCCAACGGCGCCAAAGCTGGACCATCCCAGTTGCCCGAGCGCGGCCTCGAGCTTCGCCGCGATCGCCGCGAACGGGCCGTCCTCGAGGTCGCCGTGCTCGCGCGCAGCCGCGAGGTCGTCGAGCGTAGGGATGAGCGCCTCAACGGTGCGCGCGGTGGCGAGCTCCGACGCCATGGCGCGGTCGCGATCCACGCGCTTGCGGTAGTTGACGTACTCGGCCTGGAGCCGCTGCAGGTCCGCGAGGTGCTCCGCCGCCTTGGTCTGAGCGGCGTCGAGAGCGGAGAACGCGCCCGCCTCATCGGCCGTGGCGATCTCGTCCGCGCTGATTTCGCCGTCGTGGTTGGCGTCGATGACGCTTGCCGCGCCGTCGATGATCGACGCCGCCTCGCTCAACGCATCTTCCGCGCCCTCGTCGTCCGGAGTGTTGAAACCGGTGTGGTCGTTCATGGGAAGTCTCCTTGAACCTAGGTGAGGCCCGACGCTGTGGTCACCACAGCGTCGGGCCGTGCCTGGTTACTTCTGCTCGTCCTCGTCAACGATCTCGGCGTCAACCACGTCGTCTTCGGCGGGGGCCTCGGAGGCACCCTCCGAAGCTCCGGACGCGGACTCTGCCTGCTGGGCAGCGTAGACGGCCTCGCCGATCTTCTGCGCTTTCGTGACCAGGGTCTCGTGGGCGGTCTTCACCGCGTCAACGTCCGTGCCCTCGAGCGCGGTCTTGACGTCTGCGATCGCTGCCTTGACGTCGTCGGCGACCTCCGCGGGGACCTTGTCCTCGTTCTCCGCGAGGATCTTCTCCGTGGAGTAGGCGAAGGTCTCCGCGTTGTTGCGGGTCTCCGCCTCGTCGCGACGGGCCTTGTCCTCGTCGGCGTGGGCCTCGGCGTCCTTGACCATGCGCTCGATGTCCTCCTTGGACAGGGCCGAGCCGCCAGTCACGGTGATGGACTGCTCCTTGCCGGTACCGCGGTCCTTGGCGTGCACGTGGACGATGCCGTTGGCGTCGATGTCGAACGTGACCTCGATCTGCGGCACGCCGCGCGGGGCGGGCGCGATGCCGCCGAGCTCGAAGGTGCCGAGCAGCTTATTGTCTCGCGCGAACCCACGTTCGCCCTGGTAGACCTGGATGAGCACGGACGGCTGGTTGTCCTCAGCCGTCGAGAACACCTCGGACGACTTGGTGGGGATCGCTGTGTTGCGCTCGATCAGCGTGGTCATCACGCCGCCCTTGGTCTCGATGCCGAGGCTCAGGGGAGTGACGTCGATGAGCAGCACGTCCTTGCGCTCGCCCTTGATGACGCCTGCCTGCAGGGCGGCGCCAACGGCAACCACCTCGTCAGGGTTGACGCCCTTGTTGGGCTCCTGGCCGCCGGTGAGCTCCTTGACGAGCTCGGTCACGGCGGGCATGCGGGTGGATCCACCAACGAGCACAACGTGGTCGATGTCGCTGAGCTTGATGCCAGCGTCCTTGATGACCTGGTGGAACGGCGCCTTGGTGCGCTCGAGCAGGTCCTGCGTCATCTGCTGGAACTGCGCACGCGTGAGCTTGGTGTCAAGGTGCACGGGGCCGTTCTCGCCGATCGACAGGTACTGGAGCGAGATGGTGGTCTGCTGCGCGGACGAGAGCTCCTTCTTGGCCTGCTCTGCCGCCTCGCGGAGGCGCTGCACGGCCGCCTTGTCCTTGGACAGGTCAACACCCTCGGAGTTCTTGACCTCCTTGACCAGGTGGTCAACAACGCGCTGATCCCAGTCGTCGCCGCCTAGGCGGTTGTCGCCCGCGGTGGCCTTCACCTGGATGGTCGCGAAGGCGTCCTCGTCCTTGCCCACCTCGAGCAGGGAGACGTCGAACGTGCCTCCACCGAGGTCGAACACGAGGATGAGCTCGTCTTCCTTGCCCTTGTCGAGGCCGTACGCGAGTGCGGCCGCGGTGGGCTCGTTGACGATGCGGAGCACGTTGAGTCCCGCGATCTCGCCGGCGTCCTTGGTAGCCTGGCGCTCGGCGTCGTTAAAGTACGCGGGGACGGTGATGACGGCATCCGTCACCTTCTCGCCCAGGTACTCCTCTGCGTCGCGCTTGAGCTTGCCCAGGATGCGGGCGCTGATCTCCTGCGCGGTGTACTTCTTGTCGTCGATCTCCTGAGACCACGACGTTCCCATGTGGCGCTTGACCGACTGAATGGTGCGGTCAACGTTGGTGACGGCCTGGCGCTTGGCGATCTCGCCAACCAGAACCTCGCCGGTCTTGGAGAACGCGACCACCGACGGGGTGGTGCGGGCGCCCTCTGCATTGGCGATGACGGTGGGCTCGCCACCTTCAAGAACGGCAACCACCGAGTTGGTGGTGCCGAGGTCAATTCCTACTGCACGTGACATGTGATGTCCTCCTTGAAAAAGTGCTCGCTCAAATAGTTGAGCGGCCTAGACTCAACTTACGTCTGCGGCCCGACGCTGTCAAGCCCTGTGAGCAAAAAGTTGAGTGAACTTGACTCAAGTCTGCAAACCCGGCCACATATGTCTGGACTGGCCCTGCCTGCTGGCCGTAGCGTCGGGCCCATGACAAGCCCAGCCGACGCTGCAGCCCACTTCCGCGCCAAACTCGCCTTTGAGACGGACGTCAGTGATGCGCACGCGGCGCTCGAGGCGAAAGAACCCGGCGTTGTGCTCGTGGACACGCGCAGCCTCGAGGCGTGGGAGCAGGGTCACGCGAGGGGGGCCGTGCACATCCCTAAGCCCGACATGCCTTCGCGGATCCCCGCCGAGTTCGCCGCGGACACCCAGTTCGTCGTCTACTGCTGGGGCCCAGGGTGCAACGGGGCCACGCGCGCGGGGCTCATCATCAGCGAGCTCGGCTACGCGGTCAAGGAGATGATCGGCGGCTTCGAGTATTGGGCGCGCGAGGGGCTGCCCGTCGACAAGGTGGTCACAGACGCGACCGGGGCGAGCGTGACCGTTGACGCCACCTATCCCGTGGACGCGCTGACCTCACCGCTACCCGCGGCGGGCCAGCGCATCGCGTGCGACTGCTAGGACGTCGCCTTCACCGTGCACGTCTTGCCCGTCACGCACGTGATGGTCGCGAACTGGAACTTCTGCGTGTAGGTCTTCTTCGCCGCGTTCCATGACGCCTCCGCGGTGGGCCAGCCGATCTTGGAACCAGAGACACCGCCGTTGGCCTTGACCGCCGCCCACACCGTGGTCGGCACCAAGAAGTTGCCCTTCGACTTCTGCCACGTGAGGGTGCCAACGGTGAAGGTCTGCACCTCGCCGCCGCCGTTCTTCGACGTCTTCACAACATCGGCGAGCGGCCAGCCGAGCGCGTCCGTAGTGACGCCGCGCGCGCGGGCAGCCTCGACGAAGTTGGTCCCCACCGCAGCCCACTTCTTGTTGTTGTGGAACACGGTTCCGCCCTGGAAGTCCTGGTTGGTGGTGCCCAGCACCGGGTCCTTGTAGCGCGCTGCCGTTGGCCAACCCAAGACCCCTGACGTGCGCCCCTTGGCGTTCCACGCCGTGAGCAGGCCGCCGTAGACAAAGGCGGCCTCGCCATCGGTTGCCTTCGCGAGCTTCCCGCCAACGAAGTTCTGCGCCACGCCGCCGCCGTTCGCGCTCGACGTCGCGGGAAGTCCTGTGGGAAGCCCCAGCTTGCCGCCGAACACGCCATTGGCGATAGCCGCGTCCACGAGGTCCTTGGCCACAATCGCGGTGGCCGTGCCGTCGGAGATGATGCTTGCCTTCTCGAAGTCCTGCACCGTGTACGCGGTGTCGCCGTATTGGTACACCTCCGAGGTTGGCCAGCCGATTTTCGCGCGGCCGCCCACCTTGGCGTACGCGGCAAAGATGGGGCCGGTCACGGCGCGGATTCCGTAGTCCGTGGAGTTCAGCAGCATGCCGTTCTTGAAACGCTGCGAGCCAATGCCGCCGGCCGCGGTCGAGGGAGCGTAGTTTCCGGTGGGCCAGCCAAGCGCGCTCGCGACATCGCCGCGCGCCAGGTAGTCGGCCACAAGCGTGTTGTGCACCCAGCCGTACACCGTGCCGTCTGCGAACACCAGGCCGTTGTCGAACTGCTGCGTGTACAGCCCGGTGCGAAGCGTGGTCTTGTCCGCCTTTGGCCAGCCGACGAAACCGCCGGGGCCGCCGTAGGCCTCCCACGCCGCGGTGAATCCGGACTTCATGAACATGGCGCTGAGGCCCGTTGGCTGAACCATCGTGCCCTTGGTGGTCCTCTGCAGCACTCCGCCGCCACCGGCCGTCGACGTCACGGTTGACTGCACGGGCCAGCCCGCCGTCTCGATCGTCGTCTTGAGCCAGAAGGTGTTGAGAGGCTTGGCCACGAGCGCGGCGCCCTCAGCGCTGGTCCATGCGATAGTGCCGTTCGCGAAGGCCTGGTAGTAGCCTCCCCCGCTCGCCTTGTTCAGTACGGGGGCTGCCTTGATCTCGCCGATCGCTCCTGAGCCGCCGCCGTTGGCGTTCCAGAACTCGATGATCTCGGTCTCGCCGTAGACGCCCGTGGCGCCGAACCAGTCGATGTACATGCGCCAGAAGTTGCGGTTGCCGTATGCCGAGCATGAGTCGCCCGTGCCGTACAGGTTCTTGAGCGCCGCCTTGTTTGGTGTGTACGGCGTGTACACGTACAGCGCGTGCGTGGCCTGGTTGCGCACGAACACCGCGCGCGTTCCACACCCAGCCGTGGTGTCGTAAAGGATGTTCGACGTCTTGCCGGCCTGGTACCGGGTGTAGTTGCTCGAGGAGGGGAGTGTGTAGCCCTTGAGCAGCGAGGCTCCGTAGTACACCTGGCCGTAAAGGCCCTGGTACGGGGTGTTGCAGCCCGTGGAGTCTGGGCATCCGGCGCCCATCGCGTAGGCGAAGGAGCGCGCGCTTGGCGTGCGGTTCGTGACGAGGCTCTGCTCCTTCTGGAGGATCACGAGGATCGCCTTGGGGCTGATCCCGCACGCCTTGCCCACCGTGGAGATGATCTGGCCCGCCGTCTGCTTAGTAGCCGCCGGGATCGCCTTGCACTTGGAGGTGGCCGCCTTTGCGGTCACGTTCTCCTTGTAGTTCTCTAGGCACACCGTGGTGAGGCAGCCAGGGTTGCGGTTGTCGATGAAGTCATCAACCTGCTGTGCGGTCATCGCCGAGCCGTTGAAGAAGGCGGAATCGGTGATCAGCATGCCGGGATCGAAGTCCGCCGCGTCCGCCGCTTGCGCCGGAGCAGGTAGCGCGAACTGCAACCCCGCGAGCATAGCCACGAGCGCGAACGTCGTCATGGCGAGTCGGGCAAACTGGCTCTTCTGCAGGCGCACGGCATCGTCTCCTTTGGGGCGTTGTCCTACGGTTATCGGCAAACCGGCCAGGAATATCAACCCCAAGTGAGAGATTCCACACGAGATCAGGGGGCGATGACACCGTCTCGCATGCGCAGTACGCGCGCGGCCACGCGCGTTGCCTCCTCGGGATCGTGCGTCACCATGAGCGCGGTAGTGCCCGACGCTGTGAGGACTTCGCCGAGGTCGTCGGCTAGGCGCTCGCGGAGGTCGGCATCGAGTGAGCTGAGTGGCTCGTCGAGGCACAGCAGTCGAGGACTCGGTGCCAAGGATCGCGCAAGGGCAACGCGCTGGCGCTGGCCACCGCTGAGTTCGGTGACCTTGCGGTGGTCAAGCCCGTCAAGACCAACCAGTTCCAGTAGTTCCTGCACGCGCGCCTCGCGCTCCACACGCGAGAGGTGCGGGATGCCGTAGGCGAGATTTCCGGCAACCGTGAGGTGGGGAAACAGCTGACCGTCCTGGAACACGAGGCCAAAGCCGCGGCGGTGAATGGGGAGCCTTGTCACGTCTTCGTGGTCGAATGTGATGCTGCCGGAGGCGGGCTCCACGGTTCCCACGATGGCGCCAAGCAGTGATGACTTTCCGCAGCCGGACGGGCCAAGGAGCGCCACGATCTCGCCTCGAGCCACCTCGAGGTCCACGTGGTTTACCGCCACCACGGGCGGCCGGCCGGGATACGTGACGGTCAGGTCGCTGACGCGCAGGCCGGTCATACGTCAGCCCTCACCCGGGTGCGCAGCCGTTCGGTGGTGAGCATCACCGCCGCGGTGAGCAGCGCGAGCAAGACGACGGCGGCGAATCCCATGCCCACATTCTCGGCCCCCGGCCGCCCAAGCAGACGCGCGATCGCGAGCGGCAAGGTGGGGCGGTCAGGGCGCGCCACGAACGCGGTGGCGCCAAACTCGCCCATGGCGATCGCGAAGGCAAAGCCGGCCGCGAGGGCAACAGGGCCTCGCAGCAACGGCCAGTCCACCGTGCGCCACACGCGCCACGGGCTGGCGCCAAGGCTGGCCCCCGCGGCACGGAGGCGCGGATCGATAGCCCGCGTTGCGGGCACCAGGATGCGCACCGCGAGCGGCAGTGCCACCACGGCTTGCGCGAGCGGCACCAGCCACCACGAGGTGCGCAGGTCTACGCCAGCAATCTCGCGATTGAGCGTCAAGAGCATGCCAAGGCCAATCACCACGGCGCTCACGCCAAGCGGTCCCATCGCCACCGCGTCGATCCACCGTGCCCAGCGCGGCCCGCGCACCGTCGCGGCGGACACGGCCACCGTGAGCGCGGCCGCGATCGCCGCGGCGATGAGCGCGGTGACCGTGGAGTTGAGCGCCGCTTGCGCCACGCTTACCGGCAGCACGGACTGAGCAGGCTGGGTGAACAGCGCCCCGTAGTTGGCGAGCGAGTGCCCGCCGCCGGCGACGCGAAGCGACCGCTCCACGAGCGCAACCGCGGGCAGCACGATGAGTGCACCAACGGCCGCCACCGAGAGCACGAGCCATGGGCCATCGGCCCCGCGCGCGGGCCGAGAGCCGTCAAGCTCGCGACCCGTGGCCACGCGGTCGCGCCCGCGCCGGGCCCACGACGCCAACGCGAGCGCTGCCGCAACGAACACCAACTGCACGATCGCAAGCACCGCGGCCGCATGAAGGTCGAGGAACTGGTTCACCTGGAAGTAGATCTCCGTCTCGATGGTGCGCACTCGCGTGCCACCCAGCACCAGCACGATGCCGAACGACGTGGAGCAGAACAGCAGCACCACGGCAGCGGCGGCGCCAAGCGCCGGCGCGAGCGCGGGCACGGTCACGGTGCGGAACGCTCTCCACCGGCTCGCCCCAAGCGTGCGCGCTGCCAGTTGAGCCCCGGGATCAAGTGCGGCCCACGCGCTGCCGACCACCCTCGCCACCACGGACACGTTGAAGAACACCAGCGCGAGCACGATCGCGGTCATCGACTGATCGAGGTGCGTGAACCCCAAGAGCCCGCGCTTCGCGAACAGGGCGCCGAACGCGGCGGCCACCACCACGGTGGGCAGCACGAACGGCACCGCAACGATCGCCCTTGCCACCACCTGACCGCGCCACCGCAACCGGTACAGCGCCCACGCCGCAGGCACGCCGAGGGCTACCGAGCCCACCGTCCCCAAAGCCGCGAGCGCAAGGGTGGTGACCAGAGCGTCGGGCACCCCTGGAGAGGCGAGCACGTCCCACGCCGCGCCCGTACCCGTGCCCGCGAGGCCCCGCCGCAAGACGGTGAGCAGCGGCCATGCGAAGAACACGGCCAAGAACACCACGGGCAACGCGACCACCGCCGCCCACGCAAGGTGGCGGCGCGCGTGCCCCCGCGCTGCGTGGATCAGGGGGTCACCACCGCCGTCCAGTCCTTGATCCACTGATCGCGGTTGGCCGCGATGTCGGCGGCGGGAACGGACCACGGTGCGCTTGCGAGCGGCGCGTACGTTGCCCAGTCCGCGGGCACCTCGACGGCGCTCGAGACGGGGTAGACGTACATGTTCTCGGGGAGGGCGGCCTGGAATTCGTCGCTCAACATCCAGTCAACGACCTTGCCGGCCGCGGTGGGATGCTTGGCGCCCTCGAGCACTCCCACGTACTCCACCTGCCGGAAGCACGTGTCGAGCAGGGCGGCTGTGGTGGGCTCGCCGTCGATGACCTCGAAGGGCGGGGACGAGGCGTAGCTGAGGACGATGGGGTAGTCGCCGCCGTAGTTGGGAGCGCTGAAGTCCGTGTAGTACGTGTCCGACCAGCTCGCGGTGACGCGCACGTCATTCGCGACGAGGGCGCTCCAGTAGTCCTGCCAACCGTCGCCCTTGGCCGCGATGGTCGCGAGCAAGAAGGCGAGGCCAGGGCTGGAGGTGGCGGGGTTCGTGACGCTGACGAGGCTCTTGTATTCGGGCTTCAGAAGGTCGTCGAACGTCTGAGGCACCGCGAGGCCGTTGTCCTCGAAGTAGGCGAGGTCGTAGTTGAGGCACACGTCGGAGAAGTCCACGGCCGTGAGCGCCTCGCTGCCCTCGATCGCGTACTGGGCGGCGTCCACCGCGGCTGGGGCGCTCGACGTGTAGTCCGCGAAGACGCCCTCATCGAGGGCGCGGCTCGCGAACGTGTTGTCCACGCCGTACGCGACGTCACCGAGCGGCGCATCCTTGGTGAGGATCAGCTGGTTGACCATCGCGCCCGCGTCGCCGGGGGCAACAAAGGTGACCTTGATGCCAGTGTCGCGTTCAAACTGGGCGACCACAGCGTCGGGCACCGCAAAGCTGTCATGGGTGACAACGGTGACTTCCGTATCCGCTGGCTGCGCGCTGCCCGACGGCGTGGCCGGGTCTTGCGTGGACGTGCACGCCGCGAGGGTTGCGACGGCGATGACGGGAACTGCAACGCGCAAGGTGCGCATGAATGCCTCCTCTAAAGGAGGGGACGAGACTCGACTCCCTACGCCGGTGCGAGCCGGATCAGGTTCGAGGGTCTGCGGCTGGTCCGCACTCTCAGCGCCCTTTGCCGTCTCATGTGAGGCGGTGGCGCTCCCCTGTCGTGTGAGGCCAGCCTAGCGTGTTGGCGCTACTCGCAGGCCCAGCCGTCTTTGTCAGCATCGCGCGAGGCGTTGAGCGAGTAGAGGCTCGACGAGACGTACGTGGTCGAGAGGATGCCTCCCTCGGCTACCCCTCTGACAAGGTTCTTGGTGGACGAACTCTTCGCGACGCCGCCGGGATAGTCCTTCTTCAGGTCCGTGCAGTTGGCGTACTTGATGCCCAACGGCTTTGTCGCCTTGGACGTTCGGCTCGCCGTGAGGTATCCCGCCTTCTTGCCGGTCACCTTGACGGTGATGCTCGCGTACGCGTCCTTCACGGAGACCTTGTAGGTGCTCTTCGTAGCGCCGGAGATCGCCTTGCCGTTGCGATACCACTGGTAACTCTTCGTGACGGTGCCCGGACCCCAGGTGCCGCTCTTCGCGGTGAGTGTGGACTTGACCTTCGCCGTGCCGGTGATTGTGGGGGTTGGCTTGGACGTGAGGGCCTTGAGGATCATCACGCTTGCGCTTGTCTTTGATGTGGTGGTGTACCCGGACTTCGTGGCGGTGACCTTGACTGTGATGGTGTGGCCGCCGTCGGCCGTGACGGTCTTGTAGGTGGACTTTGTGGCACCGGAGATCGCCTTGCCCGCGCGGTACCACTGGTACTTGTAGCTCGTGGGCGCGGGTGACCAGGTGCCCTTGGTGGCGGTGAGCGTGTAGCCGACGGCCATGGTGCCGGAGACGGCGGGCGTCGGCTTCGACGTGAAGTACTTCTTCACACTCACCATGGGCGTCTCGACCGACGTGCGCAGGTATCCCGCGCGCTCGCCGTAGATCACGACCGAAATCTTCTTCCCTGCGTCGGCCGCGGTGAGCGTGTAGGTCTTTGCGTTCGCTCCGTCGATCGCCCACGAGTCGCGCATCCACACGTACGAGTAGGCGGTTGGGCTCGGTGTGAAAGCAGGTGGCACCGCCGTGAGGACTTTGCCGACGTCGGGCGTGCCGGAGATGCTGCCTTTGCCTCGCACCTTCCAGTCGTTCCGCAGGACGATCTCTGGCGCCGACACGTAGGTGCGCGGAAGGTAGTTGGTCTTCGATGCGGTTGCCCGCACCACGAGCGACTTTCCGATTGCTGATGTGGGCACCGCCCATGAGCATGACCCGTTGGTCGGGACAGTCACGCCGTTGAGGATCCACTCACATGTCCACGTGGCGTCCTTGATCTTGAAGAGGGGCCACGGCGCCGCTGTCATCCCTGCAGTCGGCGACTCGACGAACTGCAGGCCGATGTCCTCGGGGAGGACGCCCAAGACTGTCAGTGGCTCGCCGGATACGATCACGGTCGCCATGCCGTCGGCTCTCGTGATAGCGCTCGGCGTGACCGTCGAACCGATTCCACTCGCGAGCGGGATGACAGATCGTGTGTAGGTAGAGTCCGTGCCGTCTCCGACGGTCCATCGGTAGGTGGGCTCGACGCGCCTCGTGCCCCACGCGGCCAGTTCGATGCTCGCGACCTGTCCCACAACGAGTTGGGACGGGAAGCTCATCGTAGGCAAATACTCCTCGGGCCACGGGCACGGCTCGTCGTGGCCGTAAGCTTCCGACTCGAACGTCGCGGAGAAGTTGGAGCCGCCGCGCGTACGCAACGAGACCGCGCCGTTAAATGGCACCACGAAGCTAACTTCGTCGTACACACCGTCTCGTGCGACAAGTGGGCGGGCGGTGCCGTCGATGTCAGTCCCAGCGGTCATTGTGTGCTGTACGCACGCCGCGATGGGCGGCAGGGTGCCGCGCTCGTCGTGCGCTGACCAATCGCCCAACATCGGAAGCGACGCGAGCGGCGAAACGTCGGTCACGCGATTGTGGTCGAGCCGCACGGTCGTGAGTGCAGGGAGGGTCGACAGGACCGAGATGTCCTCCACCTCGTTGTTGTCGAGCGTCAGGGTGACTAGTCCAGTCGAGTCGGCCAATGGGGCGAGGCTCGTGATCTGGTTGTCGTCGAGGTGAAGCTCTGAGAGGTCGCCGTGGTCGGCGAGGAAGTTGATGTGCTCTATCCCCAGGCCGCGCAGCGAGGCGTATTCGAGTGCGGTCGCGTCGGCGAGTACGTCGAGGTCTGTGACTGTCGTCTCGTCGAGAGACAGCCACGTGAGCGGCGCGCCGCCGAGCCAGTCGACCGCGTCGACGTTGGAGTTGCTCAGGTCCACCGCGCGGAGATCCGTGAGCGTAGTCAGCGCGTTCCAGTCGGTGAGATTGGCCCCGGGGAGTTCCAAAGTCTGGAGATTTATCAGGCTGGCGAGCGACGTCGCGGAGCCAGAGGCGAATCTCTCGAACCGCAGGCGCTCCAAAGTCGTGAGCGACGCGAGTGGCGCGACGTCGACTTGCTGTCCGCTCGCCCAGACGCTTAGGCCCTTAAGGGTGGTCGAGCCGCTCAACCATCCCAATCCTTGTGTGGCAGTGCTGTCTCCGACACTGACCGCAATCGTCTCGATTGGCGCCTCCAAGATCCGCGCGGCATTGACGCCTTGTGGAATGGAGGAGATCTCTAGTTCGCGTAACGCGCCTAGTGCGCCGATGGGTGAAAAGTAAGTGTCGAGGTACTCGTCTCTTCCGGGGTCGCCTTCCGGGACGCCCCACAACTGGAAATTCGCGTAAAGTCTGAGGCGCTCAAGGCGCGTCGCGGCCTCCAGGCCTGTGAGCGACTCGACTTGGTAAGTCTCGCAGTCGAGACTCGTGAGCGAGGCGAACTCATCGCGCGGCACAGCTTCGGTCGATCCAAGGCCGAGCGCCTCTTGCACGCAGTGCTCGATCGCTGCGCTCCCGAAGGCGACGAAGTCGCCCGGCTCGCCGTTCGCCCCTGGCGCCACCGCGGCGCTGAGAACGAGGGTAACGACGATAGCGCCCACCGTCCGAGGGGCCTTCATGCGAACTGTGCCTTCCTTCTGGGCCGTCGCCACAAGATATCAGCGCAGGTTGCCGCTCGCCGGGTGGTCCGGGCGTAGGCGGGCGCCTCACCGCTCCGCTACTCGCAGGCCCAGCCGTCCTTGTCGCGGTCCATCTTGCTGTTCTGCGCGTAGAGCGTCGCGGACACCTTGGTGTTCTTCTTGAGTCCGTTCTTCTTCTTGCCGTTCACCTTGTTCACGGTGGACTTGGACTTGGCGACGCCGCCCGGGTAGACCTTCTTGAGCGCGGTGCAGTTGGCGTAGGTCTTCGTGGGCACGAGCTCGTGGGTGCCAGCGGGCGCCGCTGACGCGGCGGATAACCCCGCACCGGCGAGCAAGAAGGCCGCCGTAGTCGCGGCGGCGACGGCACGGAAAGTACGACGTGTGGTCATGGGAACCCCCTCAGCATGGACTGGTGATGGGGCGAGTGTGCTCGAACCCGGCGCTCGCTCGCAATGCGATGCGGCCAACGTCACACAACGCCCGATCCTCGCTGCCGTGAGTAGATTTTTGAGGAATCCTCGCCGCAATCCTTGCGAATCTACTCACAGGGCAGTTGTCCACAGGGCGTGCGCGGCACGCGCCCGCTTCCTGTTGGCTGGTCCAGTGTCAACTCGGGAACTTGCGGCGTGGCTGGAGGCCAGCGGTGAACCGCATCGGGTCGCTGACCTCGCGGCACGATGGGGAGCGTGGGCTCCACGCGCGGTCGTCTCCAGCGGAGCGGCGATATCCGTCTTGCCTGGCGTCATTGCCCACCGCGCGCTCGCGACCGAGCCGCGAGTGCGCGGACTCGCGCTGGCACTCTGGAACCCGCAGCTTCACGTGACGGGCGCACTCGCGCTCCATCTCATGGCTTCCGGACTTCGCGCGCCAGCGACCGCCTACGCAGTGGTGCCCTACGGCGTCCGACTTGCCCCGGTTGACGGGGTGGTGGTGTGGCAACGCGCTCCCATTCTGACCAGCCAGCTGCCGCAAGGAGTGCGGTGCGTTGCTGCCGAGCGCGCACTGGTCGACGCCTGGCAGGCTGCTTCCCCTTCGTCGCGCGACACAGTCGTGTACGAGGCACTATGGGCGCGAGCCACCACGGCGAAAGCTGCGCTGCGAGAGCTCGCGCGGATGCCGCGGGTGAAGAACCGGGGCGCGCTACGGTGCATTCTCGACGCGGTTTCGGCTGGTATGACCTCTCCGCTTGAGGCGATCGCCCGCACCCAGGTCTTCACCGGTCCGGAGTGGCAGGACATTGAGTGGCAGGCGCGAATCGAGGACTCGAGCACTTTTCGGCGGGCCGACGCGCTACTACGTCGTGCGCGCGTGATCCTCGAGTTCGACGGACACAAGTATCACGGGAGCGCCGAAGCCCGCGAGCGCGACCGGCGGCGAGACATCGAACTTGCCGCTGCTGGCTACATCACCATTCGGTTCACGCACGACGACCTGACGCGGCGTCCCGCCTGGTGTCGCGAGACGGTCAGACAGGTAGTTCGGGCCCGATTGCGTCAGCTGTGAGTAGATTTCTAAGGAATCTGACCCCCGATTCTCGGGAATCCACTCACACGCGATGGCAGTGGTGGGTCACACGTCCGTGCGGTGGAAGTTCTGGTAGCTCTTCGAGGCCGTTGGCCCGCGCTGGCCGCGGTAGCGCGACCCATACTTCGCGGAGCCGTACGGATTCTCCGCGGGGGAGGACAGCCGGAAGAAGCACAGCTGGCCAATCTTCATTCCCGGCCACAGGTTGATCGGCAGCGTCGCGGTGTTCGACAACTCCAGGGTCACGTTGCCCTCGAAGCCAGGGTCGATGAAGCCGGCCGTGGAGTGCGTGAGAAGCCCAAGGCGACCCAACGAGGACTTGCCTTCGAGCCTTGCTGCCACATCGTCGGGCAGTACCACGGACTCAAACGTGGAGCCGAGCACGAACTCGCCGGGGTGCAACACGAACGGCCCCTCGCTGCCCACGTCCACGAGCCGCGTGAGCTCGGCCTGCTCGGCGGCGGGGTCGATCGCGGCGTAGCGGTGGTTCTCGAAAACGCGGAAGAACTTGTCGAGGCGCACATCGATGGAGGACGGTTGAATCATCTCGGGGTCGTAGGGGTCAAGCACCACGCGCCCGGCATTGATCTCGGCGCGAATGTCGCGATCGGAGAGAAGCATGCGGCAAACCTACCGCCTCCCACGGCCCGACGCTGGGGTGGCCAAGGCACGGGCGTTTCCATAACGTTTCGGTTACGCGGTCGCAACGTTTCGAGCGGAGCATTACGCTTGGCCATTGGTTGCCTCTAACCATCCTGAGGAAGGGATGTCATGCAGTTCGGTCACTTCGACGATGAAGCCCGCGAATACGTCATCACGACGCCGCACACCCCCTACCCGTGGATCAACTACCTGGGCGCTCAAGACTTCTTTGGGCTCGTGTCCCACATGGGCGGTGGCTACTGCTTCTACCGCGACGCCAAGATGCGTCGCCTCACGCGCTACCGCTACAACAACATTCCCGTTGACGACGGCGGCCGCTACTTCTCCATCAACGACGGTGGCGACGTGTGGAGCCCCTCGTACCGCCCGTACAAGACCGAGCTCGACCGCTTCGAGACGCGTCACGGCATGGGCTACACGCGCATCACGGGAGCGCGCGGGGGCGTCGAGGCCTCGGTGCTGCTGTTTGTGCCCGTGGACATCAACGCGGAGATCCACCAGGTCACGCTGACCAACACGAGCGACGCGGCCAAGTCCCTGCAGCTGTTCAGCTTCATCGAGTTCTGCCTGTGGAACGCCGAGGACGATCAGACCAACTACCAGCGCAATCTCAACATCGGCGAGGTCGAGGTTGAGGACGGCGCGATCTATCACAAGACCGAGTACCGCGAGCGTCGTGACCACTACGCGGTCTACGGCGTGAACGCGCCCGTCGCGGGCTTTGACACGGACCGCGACTCGTTCCTCGGCTACGGAAACGGCTTCGACGAAGCTGTGGTGCCTCACACCGGAAAGGCCACTAATTCCGTGGCGTCCGGGTGGTACCCGATCGGCTCGCACCAGCTCTCCGTTGAGCTTGAGCCGGGCGAGTCCAAGCAGTTCACGTTCGTGCTCGGTTACCTCGAGAACGCGGCAGACGACAAGTGGGAGGCCCCCAGCGTCGTCAACAAGAAGGGCGGCCGCGAGCTGCTCGCGCACTTCGCCACCAACGAGGCCACGGACGCCGAGTTCGCCAAGCTCAACGCGTACTGGGACAACCTGCTGGGCTCGTACATGGTGGAATCCGGCGACGACAAGCTCAACCGCATGGTCAACATCTGGAACCAGTACCAGTGCATGGTGACCTACAACATGTCGCGTTCTGCCTCGTACTTTGAGACGGGAATTGGCCGCGGCATGGGCTTCCGCGACTCCAACCAGGACTTGCTTGGCTTTGTGCACCTGGTCCCTGAGCGGGCTCGCGAGCGCATCATCGACATCGCGTCCACGCAGTTCGAGGACGGCTCCGCGTACCACCAGTACCAGCCCCTCACGAAGCGCGGAAACAACGCGATCGGCTCGGGCTTCAACGACGACCCGCTGTGGCTCATCGCCGGCGTCGCGGCCTACATCAAGGAGACCGGCGACTTCGCGATCCTTGACGAGTCCGTGCCGTTCGACAACGACGAGTCCAAGGCGACGTCGCTCATGGACCACCTCAAGCGGTCCTTTGACCACCCGCTGCACAACATGGGGCCCCACGGGCTGCCGCTCATCGGCCGCGCCGACTGGAACGACTGCCTCAACCTCAACTGCTTCTCCACCACCCCCGGTGAGTCCTTCCAGACCACGGAGAACCAGGCGGGCGGCGTCGCGGAGTCGGTGTTCATTGCGGGCATGTTCTGCGCCATTGGCCCGGATTACGCCGCGCTTGCCCGACGCCGTGGAGACGAGGCGGAGGCGTCACGTGCCGAAGCGGCCGTCTCTGCGATGAAGCAGGCCGTAGTGGATCACGGCTGGGATGGCGCGTGGTTCCGTCGCGCGTACGACTACTACGGCAACGTGGTGGGCGGCGACGAGAACGCAGAGGCCAAGATCTGGATCGAGCCGCAGGGCTACTGCATCATGGGCGGCGTGGGCCTCGAGGACGGCAAGGCCATCCAGGCTCTCGACTCGGTGCGCGAGCGCCTCAACACCCCCCACGGCATCGTGCTGCTCAACCCCGCGTTCACCGAGTACCACGTGGAGCTTGGCGAAGTCTCGAGCTACCCGCCCGGGTACAAGGAGAACGCCGGCATCTTCTGCCACAACAACCCGTGGATCATCATCGCGGAGACGATTGTTGGCCGGAACGAGTACGCGTGGGAGTACTACAAGCAGATCACTCCCGCGTACCGCGAGGAGATCTCCGAGGTGCACCGCCTCGAGCCCTACGTGTATGCGCAGATGATCGCAGGCAAGGACGCGCAGCGTCACGGCGAGGCCAAGAACTCGTGGCTCACGGGCACGGCGTCGTGGAACTTCGTGACCGTGTCGCAGTACCTGCTTGGCGTGCGCCCCGACTACGACGGCCTCGTCGTTGACCCGTGCATCGGCGCGGAAGTTGGCGAGTTCACCGTGCGTCGTCAGGTGCGCGGAGCCACCTATGAGATCCACGTGACAAACTCGGGTTCCGGCCGTGCGTCGCTCACTGTCGACGGCGAGCCCATCGAGGGCAACCACGTGCCGTACGCGCCTGCCGGTGCCACCGTGAAGGTGGAGGCGCGCGTTTAGTTCACCACAGCGTCGGGCCGGAGGAGGGAACCGGCCCGGCGTTGTGTTTTTCCACTGAGCCGCTATTGAGCCGGCCGAGGGACAAAGCTCGCGGAGATCTCGCGGATGAGCACAACGAGACCAGCATACGCGGCGACGATCGCGACGATTGACAGAACGAGCAGCCCGGTCGTGAGCGCGTTCGTCTCTGGAATCCGGCTGTAGATCCTGTCGACGACAAGGAACACCACCCACGCGGTCCACCACGTCGGCGCCGCCCAAGCGGAGGGACGGCGAACTCGAACGCGGAACGCACCGAAGACCTTGTATGGACCCCAGAAGTTGTAGATGGGAATGATCCACGCCGCCCAGAGCTTCCACGGGGCGGGGCTGTCGTAGCCGGCAAGCAACAAGCGAGAGCGGACCGCGAACATCCAGCGCAGCAACGTTCCGTAGCCGGTGAGCATGCCGATCACGATCACCGCGAGCCATACGACCCAGGTCGCCTGGTCGGTGTCGGCGACCCCGCGCTCAACGAGGACGGCGTAGGTTAGGAAGGCTACCTGGGCGAGGGTCGCGATCCCGGTCCCTGTGATTGCGACCGTGGGCTCCGAGCCGAAGGATCGGATCTTTCGCGTCACTGGAGTGGGGTTGCCGTACATGTCGGTGGTCGCGGTCACGTGGTGCTCCTTCTGCCGACGCCCCTTCGCGCCGGTGGCCACATGCTATTGCTGGGGCGCGCCCACGGGTGGGATTGGCCAACGCTGTTGTCGCCTACGGCGCTGTCGTCACCTCGTCGAGGGGCTCCTCGGCCACCGGTGCGGCCGGCTGCGCGTCGACCTTGCCGGCACGCGACTTGCGCCACCGCACCACGGCAATCACCGCAACGCCGATCACGCCGAACACCACGAGCCACGGAAGCAGCACCCCAAGCGCCACGAGGACCACGGAGAAGAAGTTCACGAGCCCGTTCCAGCCGGTAGCGAGGCCGTCAACGAAGGTGCTCGAGGACTCGTCCGCAGCCTCCACCGGAACCGTGGTGAGCGACAGTTCGATCGTCGACAGCGACACCTGATCGTTGAGCCCGCGCTGCTCCGCCTCGAGGCTCTCGAGTTCCGCCTGGCGGGACTCCAGCTCGTTCTCGAGTTTGATGATGTCGGCGATATCCTTGGCGTCCGCGAGCAGCCCTTCGATGCGCAGCGTGGAGGCGCGAAGGGTGGAGATCTTCGCGTCGAGATCCGTGACCTTATTGGTGACGTCCGAGGCCGTGGTCTCGAATTGGTCAACCGTGCCAAGGGAGCGCAGCTGCTCCACGACAGCGTCTAGCTTGGATGCGGGGATGCGGAGTACGAGGCTCGCCGAGGCCCCGTTCCACTCGTCCGCGGCGGTCTCCGATCGCGCATCCACACGCCCGCCCGCGTCGTTCACCATCGTGGACGCCTGGTCTGCCGCCTCGAGTGGCTTGTCCACGGTCATGTACATGGACCCCGTCACGATCATCGAGCGGCTGGAGGCAGGAGTCTCATTGGAAACGTCCCCATTCGCGGCGGAGTCGGCGCCCGCGTCGGCCTCGATCACCGGCGCGCCTGCCGCGGATGCCAGGCCATCGGCGCTCGACGAGCAACCCGCGAGAAGTGCTCCTGCGAGCACAACGAGCAACACAAGTGCTGCGAGGCGAAACCGCGTCATCGCGGCACCAGCGGTGGTGGTCATGGTGGTCATGTTATTGAGACGCTTGGCAGCAAAGAAGCGCGGGGGTGTCTCGGTTAGGTCACGCCTTGGTTACGCAGGTTCTTGCCGTTTGCCAGGCACAACATGGGGCACGCGGCCTGCCCGACGCTGTGGCTGGGCTAGCATGGCTCGGTACCCCCGCACTCGCGGGGGTTTTGTGCAAGGGAGCACCTCATGACGACTGAAACCGTGTGGCTCACGCCTGCGGCGCTGCAGCGCCTACGGGACGAACTCGCTAGCCTCAACCCCCACACCGCCGCCCCGGCGGAGCTTGCCCGCATCGCGGAGCTGCGCGCCCTGATTGCGCGCGCGGAGGCAACCACCAAGCCGGACGACGGCCTCGTGGAGCCGGGAATGCGCGTGACCGTGCGCTTCGAGGACGACGCCTCCATCACGGAGTTCGTGATCGGCTCGCGGACTCTCTTGGGCAACGACGAGTCGCTCGATGTTGCCGTGTACTCCCCTGAATCGCCACTGGGCGCCGCCATCAACGGCCTCTACGTGGGCGACGTCGCCACCATTGACGCGCCCAAAGGCACCCGCAACCTGACGATTATTGCCGCGACTCCCGTCGCGTGAAGGGCCTACTGTGACCGACCTGCATGACCGCTTGACCCCTGTCTTCGAAGAAGTAGTTCGCCGGAACCCTGGTGAGGCCGAGTTCCACCAGGCGGTGCGCGAGGTGCTCGAGAGCCTTGGCCCCGTGGTCTCCAAGCACCCGCACTACGCGGATGCCGCGATCATCCGCCGCATGTGCGAGCCGGAGCGGCAGATCATCTTCCGGGTGCCGTGGGTCGACGACGCGGGCGAGGTGCAGCTCAACCGCGGCTTCCGTGTGGAGTTCAACTCTGCCCTTGGCCCGTACAAGGGCGGACTGCGCTTCCACCCCAGCGTGTATCTGGGCATCGTCAAGTTCCTAGGCTTTGAGCAGATCTTCAAGAACTCACTCACGGGCATGCCCATCGGCGGCGGCAAGGGCGGCTCTGACTTTGACCCCAAGGGCCGTTCGGATGCCGAGGTCATGCGCTTCTGCCAGTCCTTCATGACGGAGCTTTACCGGCACATCGGCGAGTACACGGACGTTCCTGCGGGCGACATCGGCGTTGGCGGCCGCGAGCTCGGTTACCTCTTTGGCCAATACAAGCGCATTACCAATCAGTACGAATCCGGCGTGCTGACCGGAAAGGGCCTCACGTGGGGCGGCTCGCAGGTGCGCACGGAGGCCACGGGGTACGGCACCGTTTTCTTCGTTGACGAGATGCTTAAGCGCCGTGGGCGTTCGCTCGATGGGGTCAAGACCGTCGTTTCGGGCTCCGGAAACGTGGCGATTTACGCTGCGGAGAAGGTGTACCAGTTGGGCGGCCGCGTGATCGCGATGTCGGATTCCAGCGGGTACGTCGTGGACGAGGACGGCATCGACCTTTACCTCATGAAGGACATCAAGGAGAAGCGCAGGGGACGCGTCAGCGACTACGTCGATGAGCGCGGGGGAGGCGCACGCCTCGTCACGGGCGGCAGCGTGTGGGATGTGCCGTGCGACGTCGCTCTGCCGTGCGCTACCCAGAACGAACTCACCGCGGAAGATGCGGCATCGCTTATTCGCAACGGTGTGGTGGCGGTTGCGGAAGGCGCCAACATGCCCTGCACGCCCGACGCTGTGCGCGCCTTCCAGGACGCAGGCGTGGCTTTCGCTCCGGGCAAGGCGGCAAACGCGGGCGGGGTGGCCACCTCGGCGCTTGAGATGCAGCAGAACGCGTCTCGCGACTCGTGGAACTTCGCGTACACCGAGGAGCGCCTGCACGTCATCATGCGTGACATCCACGAGCGCTGCGCCGCCACGGCAGAAGAGTACGGCGCCCCGGGCAACTACGTGGTGGGCGCGAACATCAGCGGCTTCACCAAGGTGGCCGACGCGATGATCGCGTTTGGGGTCATCTAGCCGTTTCGTTGGGGCTGGCCGGGTGCTGGCCCGAAAGTATCGTGCACCCTAGCCGTTACCAGGTGTTTCGAGGTGCGAAAGTATCGCGAATCGTTTCGAACCTATACCTCTTTGGCGTGCGTCGAAATCTACCAGTGGTAAGCGAATTTGTCGTGTTGACGAACAAATTCCGTTTCGCCCATAGTCGTCACGCCCAACGCCGTGGACTGGCGGAGACCCCTCAGCTTCAGCCAGCCACGGCGTCGGGCCGTCCTCGCCGCCGGCAGGGACGCGCCAGCCACAATGGAGTGACCAATGACTCAAACCCGCCGCCGCGCGCTCATCAGTGCCGCGGCCATCATCGGCGTGGGGCTCACGAGCTTCGCGCTCACGATCCCAGCGCAGGCTGACGTTGATGCCGACTTCGCGTCGTCGTCGAATGCGTCGGACCCGTCCTACTTTGAGTGCTACAACCCCGTGTCGCCCTACAACAAGGGCTACTGCATGGTGACGTCCCAAGACCTCGGCGAGGCTCCGCTGCGCAAAGGTCAACTGGGCGAGAACTACTACCCCATGAGCACCACTCGAGCCTTCTTCTCGAGCGACGGTCTCAAGTGGACCACGATCACCGCGGCCCTCAATGAGACGAAGCTGCAGAAGGTCGTCAACGGCAACATCCAAACGCTGTCTGGAACCAAGCACTTGTGGGCGCCGTCGGTTCGTACGCTCATCACCCCAGGCGGCCGCGCTGAGCGCCCGGTTGAGAACTATTTCCTCTACACCCCGGACCTGCTCGACAAAGAGGATAGGTTCTCCTCGCGCATCTGGGTGACATACGCGAACAACCCGTACTCGGGGTATGGCAACACTGCGATCTGGGGCCTGCCAAGTGGGAACGCGAACCAGCAGATCCTCGGCATTCCTACGGCCGCGGACATCGACAGGTTCAAGGACCGGTATCCGCTCTACATGAGCGACCCGGACGTCTTCACCAACACGTCCGCCGCCGACAACACCTACTGGGACCACGAGTTCGACGACTACTTGCTGTGGGCCGATGGCGACGCGAGCTCGTGTGGCGGCCTGTCTATCCGAAAGATGACCAACCAGTGGACCGTGCAGCAGTTCCACGACCCCAATGAGGCCTGGCTTGACATCCGGGGCCTCAACTCGGGAACCGATGCGCTCGGCACGTGCGTGAAGAAGTACCCCACCACGCACCAGATCGACATCGGCAGGCCCTACATCGAGGGCGGCGAGCTGTTCCACACCGGGCAGCTGTCGCTTGCGAAGACAGCAAACGAAGGAATGCCGGGGCCGTACCTGCTGGTGTTCGCCGCCAAGCCGAGCATTGTGCCGTCACGGTGCACATCCGCAAACGGAGAGCCCAACACCTCGAACGAGGTGATCGCGTACGCCACGGCGAGCACCGTAACCGGTCCGTACCAGTACCGCGGAATCATCATGTGCGGTTCGTCCACAGAGTGGACCAACCAGGCAACAATTGAGCAGGTGAAGGCTCCGGATGGCACGTACCGCCTAGTGCTGGTGTATCACGACGGACCGGCCGCGAATGAGAACCAGCCCCGCAACAGGGTCTTGCACTCCGAGTGCCTCTACGCGGTGGACAACGGATTCGTGAAGACGCAGCGGTCTGCCGATGGTGCCGCGTCGGTGAGCGGCGCCCCAGCATGGTGCATCTCGAACTCCAAGATCACAGCGCTGACGTCGGTCTCGAACGGCAAGTACGTCAACGTGAACAACTCGGGGAACCTGCAGGCGGCCGGTCAGGACGTCGGTGTGTGGGAGCAAATGTCACGAGTGACGTCTGGCTCGTACACGTACTTCAAGGCCCGCAACGGCAACAAGTATGTGGGCACCAGCACCACGCAGTTGAAGGCCGACCAGACCTCCACCACCACCGCCGCGCGATTCACGATGGAGCAGGTGGCCGGCACCAAGTACCGCATCAAGGACTCCAACGGACGCTACCTCCAGGTGCAGTCCAACGGAATCGTGAAGGCGAACTCGACTGCCCCGTCGAGCACTGACACGTCCTACCAGTTCTGGTTGCAGACCCTCACGAACTGAGGTGAGACACAGCGTCGGCCCCCGGGATGATCTCCTGGGGGCCGACGCTGGTGTCAGTCTTGGGTGTGCCGTCGCCTTGTGGGACGCTGCAGTTCTACGGACGCTGCGCGAAGCGTTCGAGAAGTTCGCCCTCGCCGGCGACCACCAGCAGGTCATCGGGCCGCACGATGGTGTCAGGGGTGGCGTACTCGAAGGCGTGGCCGGGGCTTTTCACGCCGATGACCTGCACGCCGTATTTACCAGGGAGATCGAGCTTCCCCAGTGAGAAGTCATGGGTCTCAAGCGGTGGCCGCATCTTGACGATCGTGAAGCCGTCCTCGACCTCGATGTAGTCGATCATGCGGCCGCCTACGGAGTGGGCAACGCGAACGCCAGTTGCCGCCTCTGGAAGCACCACGTGGTGGGCGCCGATGCGCTCAAGGATGCGGCCGTGCTCGGCCGAGATGGCCTTTGCCCAGATTTCCTTGATGCCAAAGTCCGCGAGGTTTCCCGTGATGAGCACGGAGGCTTCGAGCTCGTTGCCGATTCCTACCACGGCTGCCGAGAAGTCTGAGGCGCCGATCTGCTCGAGCGCGAGCGGATCCGCGAGGTCCGCCTCCACCACGGGGATGCGCTTTGACCAGCGCTCTACGAGGCGCGAGTCCTTGTCCACCGCGAGCACCTCGACGTCCATGTTGTCCAGGGTGTCGGCGACGGCAGAGCCAAACCGGCCCAAGCCAACCACGAGCACGCCACGCGAGGAAGTTTCGTTCTTAGCCAACGAGGGGCCTTTCTGCTGGGTAGCGGATCACACGCCGTTGCCGGTTCAACGCTAGCGCGGCGACCACCGTGAGCGAGCCTACGCGGCCCACGTACATCAGCACGATGAGAGTCACTTTGCCGCCGTAGTTGAGGTCAGCGGTGATGCCGGTGCTGAGGCCACACGTGGCAAAGGCGGACACCACTTCATACAGCGCGCGGTCAAGCGCGATCCCCGTAACCGACATGAACACGACCGTGCCGACGATGACGATGAACAGAGACACGAGCGTGACGGACACCGCCAGGCGAAGCACCTCGGTGCCAATGCGCTTCCCGTACGCCTCCATGTCGCGGCGGCCGCGCGCCTCGGCCCAGATCGCCAATAACAGCACGGCAAGCGTCGTGGTCCGGATACCTCCGGCTGTACCGCCGGAGCCGCCGCCGATGAACATCAGCACGTCCTCGAGCAGCCAGGTCTGTTGGGTCGCGTTGCCGATGTTGAAGGATGAGAACCCGCCGGAGCGTTGGTTGATGGACTGGAAGAACACGTTGCCGATCGTCGCCATCGTGCTCTCGCTGCCAAGGGTGCCCGGGTTGTCCCATTCGAACAGCAGCAGGAACGACGCGGAGACGGTCGACAGCACCAGCACCATCGTGACCGTGAGCTTGGTGTGCAGGGTCCACTTCTTGGGGGTGCGCCACGCGCGCAGCAGATTGAAATACACGGGGAAGCCGAGCGCGCCAAGGAAGACTCCGCCCGCGATCGGCACCAGCATCCACAGATCGCTTGAGTAGGGGTACAGGCCAACGGGGTCGGGGGAGAAGCCGGCGTTGTTGAAGGAGGAGATGGCGTAGAACGCCGAGAAGCCGGCAGAGCGGCCCAACCCATAGTCAAGGGTTAGGAATCTGGGAAAGAGGATGGCGCCAATGAGGAGCTCGGTGGCTGTAGACACCACCACCACAATCGCGAGTAGCGACTTCACGTCACCCAGCCCAGATGCACGGGCCTCGCCTGCGGCAAGGATGCGTTGCGTGAGGCCGATGCGGCGAGAGACCGCGAGGCCAACGAGCGACGCGAGCGTCATGATGCCAAGGCCGCCCACCTTGATGGCCGCGGCGATGATCGCGAGCCCCCACGGGTTGAAGTGGGTGGAGATGTCGATCGTGGACAGGCCCGTCACGCACACCGCGCTCGTGGACACGAAGAGCGCGTCGATGAAATGGGTGCCCTTGCCGTCCACCGTGACCCCGGGAATCATCAACAGGGTTGCGAAGAAGAAGACGATGATGGCGAAGGCGCCAAGCGCGAGGCGCGCCGGAGTGTGGAGGGCGGTGCGGTTGACCCACTCTCCTACGGCGGAACGCACCGACTTCGTGGCGCCCATCACCCTCCCAAACTCCAGTAATCGCGGCACTTGTGAGCCCGCTGTGCGGCAGTGCCGCCGTTATCACTATCGGCACGAGTCACAGGGTTCACAACAGTCACATCTGCCCCTACAGTGGAGCCTCAAGACAGCCGATATCCGCGGTGAAGTCTCACGAGGGAGAACCAACGAACATGGCCAATAGCGGCGCGAATCGCACCACGTTCCTCACGGTAGCGGAGGTAGCGGAGATGGTGCGTGTGTCGCGCATGACCGTGTACCGCTGGATTCACACGGGCGAACTCCCCGCCGTGCGCTTTGGCCGCTCCTTCCGCGTGCCCCAGCAGGCCGTCGAGACCTTCATGGAACAGGCCGAGCTCGCCGGGGGCTACATCACCGAGGATGACGAGCACCGCTCCGGCACGGTAGGATAGTTCCTTGTCTGTCACGTCCGACGGACTGTGACTATAAGTTTCTAGCTCCAAGGTTGGTTCCATGGGATCCGTCATCAAGAAGCGCCGCAAGCGCATGTCGAAGAAGAAGCACCGCAAGCTTCTTCGGAAGACGCGCCACCAGCGTCGCAACAAGAAGTGATCAAAGCCCGCTTAAGGCGGGCTTTTTTCATGCCCTGGCGGCCCGACGCTGTGGCTGGCTATGTCTCTAGCGCCAGGTCTCGGGGGGCATCTGCGCAATTACGGGGTACGTGTCCTCTTGACCGTCCCAACTGAGTAGCCGTTCGTGAGTTCCCTCGGACAGCGATGTGCGCATGATGGTAGCTCGATCGTTGCGGACCCTCAGAGTGAGCAGATGCTCATTGTCAGCCAGTCCAAGCGCGCGGACCGGGCGGGTGTCGCGAGTGCCATATGACGGCAGCACCGTCACTGGCTCTTTGGTGCCGTCAAGATGATGGATCCACGCCTCGTCACCGGTTCCTTCCACGAGGACGCGATCGCTGTCAGGCCCCCAGGACGCTGACCCGGAGAGATTTCCGCCCTCGAGCCGGGCCGCCACCTCCCATGTGTCAGTGTCATAGACCGTTACCTCTTTGGGCCACCGGTTGGTCTCGTTCCGGTACACGAGAGAGATTGCCACCAGCCGGCCGTTCGGCGACCACTGGATCGTGGTTGTGTCCGTAACTCCATTTAGGACGGCGTTAAGGACTTCAATCGTGCGCGGCGGCTCACCGCCGAACGTCGCGACCAGCAGTCGCGTGCGGGAGGCCTGGTACAACAGGTCGTTGAGTTCCCAAGGCTTCATCCTGCTCTGGTCCACGCCACGCAGGACCCCTTCCCTGACAGCCTCGTCCACCACTCCTTCGGCCATGACGAGTTGCTGCCCAGATGGCGATCCCCCAAATGGATACCGACCGGTCCCTTTCTTCACCGGCGGATCGAACGTCGCCCGCGAGACAGCACCAGTAGCGATCTCGACGCGATAGAAACCCTCGGTGGACCAATGCGGTCGGTCAGAACCAACCTCCTTTGCGAAGTCACGAGTGTTCTCAAAGATGAGGAACGCGCCTCCCGGGGTAAGCACGTCGCGCTCCTCAAGGGCCAAGCGCTCGGTTTGCGGTGTCTTGCCAATGTTCTGTGCGCCCAGGATCCAGCCGCGCATCACGTTGGGAAACTGCGTCGTCGAGCGAAACACCATGACCAACGGTTCTGCCGACGGCCACAGCGGTGCGTCACTAGTGCCAGGTTTCAACCACACGTTCGCGTTGCCTCCGTCAAGTTCCGTAGGTTCCTTTACCACCAGGTGCCACCTCCCCACTTCGGTGGGGCGGCTGGCCTGCCGGGCGCGCAGGATGACCTACCGCCTGAAGATCGCCTTCCGCATCCCTCGCCCTACCGCTAGGATCACCCACGCGGTCCCCGTCACGGACGCACGAATCACCCCACGCCGCCCGCTCTTGCGGCGCTTGCGGAACTCGCGGATGGGCCAGTTGCGCTCCGCGGCGATGCGCCGCATGCGCGAATCGGGGTTGATCGCCCCCGGCACGCCAACCGCCTCAAGCATTGGCACGTCGTTGGACGAGTCGCCGTACGCGTAGGACCGCGAGAGGTCCAGCCCGCGCTCCACGGCGAGCGCCTGGATCGCCTCTGCCTTGCGCGGCCCGTGCAGTAGCCCACCCTCGATGACGCCCGTGTAGTGACCTTGCTCCTGCTCGGCGACCGTGCCGAGCCCGCCTGTGGCGCCGATGCGGGACGCGATGAGGCGCGCGATCTCTTGCGGCGACGCGGTCACGAGCCACACCTCGTGGCCACGTTCCAAGTGGGAGTCGATCAGCGCCTTGGTGCCAGGGAAGATGCGGTGCGTGAGCACCGTGTCCCACACCTCTTCACCAATCGCCACAATTTCTGCCGCGGACCAGCCACGGAAGAACTTGGGAGCTTGAGAGGTCACGGCATCCATCTGCTGCTGGGTCTCGCCGAACATCCGGTACTTGAGCTGCTCGAACGCGAACTTGAAGATGTCGCGCGTGCGCAGGTAGTCGTGCTCTCGCAATCCACGGGCCAGGTGATACGCGCTCGCCCCGCGAATGATGGTGTTGTCCACGTCGAAGAAGGCCGCAACTTGCGTGCCTGACGCCGGGGAGTTCACGCCGCCATGGTACCCAGCGGCGACCAACCAACACGAAGTAGCCTGACCACATGAGCGCTCGCGTCGTGATGTACACCCGCGCCGGCTGCCACCTGTGTGACGACGCCCTTGAGGTGGTCGCCGCCGTCTGCCAAGCGTCGGGCAGTGACTACCAACTGGTGGACGTGGATGCCGATCCCTCCCTCAAGGACGCCTACGGCGAGCAGGTGCCCGTAGTCACCGTGGACGGCAGCACGGTTGGGTTCTGGCGCATCGACCCCCAGGTGTTGGCCCAGGCACTCGCGTAGCCCTGGGACAATAGGCGCCATGCCCTTGGTCCACCTGGTGCGTCACGGTCACGTCCACAACCCGGACAAGATTCTGTACGGCCGCCTTCCGGAGTTTCGCCTGTCCGACGCTGGCGACGCGATGGCGCGCGCCGTCGCCGATTCGTTCGTGGCACAAGGCACTGACGTGGGCAGGGTTGTCGCCTCGCCTTTGCTCCGCGCGCAACAGACCGCGGCACCGATCGCGGCCGCTTTCGGCCTAGAGGTGGACACCGACGAGCGGCTCATCGAGGCAGGGAACGTCTACCAGGGCACGAAGGTGCAGTCTGGCCCCAAGGACTTTCTGCACCCGCGCAACTGGTGGCTGCTGCGGAACCCGTGGCGGCCGTCATGGGGGGAGCCGTACAAGGAGCAAGAGGCGCGCATGTGGGCCGCGATCCGGGACGCCGCCGCGGCCACTCCCAATCACGACACCGTGATGGTCTCGCACCAACTGCCCATCTGGGTGGCGCGCATGAGCTTCGAGAAGCGTCGCTTCATCCACGACCCCCGCTCTCGCGAGTGCGCGGTCGCGTCCGTGACGAGTTTCACGATCGAGGACGGCAAGGCAACTGACATGACCTACTCGACGCCGGCTGCGCACATCGAGGCGCCCAAGTGAGGCCCATCGCCCGCTGGATCATCGGCATCGCCCTGCTGATCGCTATCGCGCTGTGGCTCGTGGGCTGCACCCCTGGGGACGCCCCCGATTCCCCCGGCTACGTGAGCGGCAACGGCACGGTCACGGTGTTCGACGACCCCAAGGAGCTCGCGCTCACCGGTACCTCGTTCGCGGGGGAGCCCGTGGATAGCGCGGACTTCGCGGGCCAGGTGGTGCTCGTGAACACGTGGTACGCCGCGTGCCCGCCATGCCGCAGCGAGGCCCCGCTCATGGTGGAGCTTGACGCTCGCGACGACGTGCAGGTGATCGGCGTCAACAACAGGGACGACGCTCCTACCGCGCAGGCCTTTGAGCGCACCTTCTCCGTGGAGTACCCCAGCATCTTCGACGAGGACGGCAAGGCGATCGCCCAGCTTCAGGGCCTGGTCTCGATCAACGCCGTGCCAACCACCCTGGTGGTGGCGCCGGACGGCACTATTTATGCCCGCATTATCGGCGAGGCGGAGCCGTCAACGCTGAAGTCCCTCGTGGATGATGTGGCGGGAGACACCGCGCCGTGAGCGGCACTGTTCTCACCGGCTCGCTCCTCGCCGCCATTCCCATCGCCATCCTCGCTGGCCTCGTGAGCTTCGCGTCGCCGTGCGTGGTGCCCCTGGTTCCTGGCTACTTGGGCTACGTGAGCGGCATGGCCGGTGCCGACGTTGGCGCCAAGAACCGCCGCCCTCGGCTGGTGCTTGGGGTGCTGCTGTTCATCGCGGGCTTCAGCGCGGTCTTCATCGTGCTGGGCGTGGCCGTGTCCGCGCTTGGCGCGCAGGTTCAGGCGCAGATCGACGTCATCAGCCGCATCCTCGGCGTGGTGGTGATCCTGATGGGCCTCGCCTTCATGGGCGCCGTGCCGTTCCTCCAGAACGAGCGCCGCATGCACGTCTCGCCGCGCGCCGGGCTGGCTGGAGCGCCGGTGCTCGGCGTCGCCTTTGGTCTTGGCTGGGCCCCGTGCATCGGCCCCACGCTCGCTGCAGTTTTGACGCTGAGCCTCACCGAAGGCTCGCAAGGGCGGGGCATCATTCTCGCGATCGCGTATTGCCTCGGGCTGGGGCTACCCTTCCTTGCGCTCGCGTTCTGGATTGAGCACTCCTCGAAGGTGCTTGGCTGGCTGCGCAAGCACCGCCTGGCGCTCATGCGAGTGGGCGGCGCGTTGCTGATCATCCTTGGCGTCCTGCTCGTCACAGGGCTGTGGTCCAACCTCACGGGCCTGCTGCAAGGCTGGATCGACGGGTTCTGGGTGAGCGTCTGATGGCCCGCGTCAAGCTCGACAATTACGTGCTTCCCGAGGCGCCGCGCCTCGGCTTCCGCGGCTGGATGCGGTGGATCTGGCGTCAGGTCACGTCGATGCGCGTGGCTCTGATCCTGCTGCTGTTGCTCGCGATGGGCGCGATCCCAGGGTCCGTGCTCCCGCAAGCTCCGCGCGAGCCGGTCAAGGCCCGCGAGTTCGTCGAGGCTAACGGCTGGTGGGGCCAGTTCCTGGAGAAGGCCGGCTTCCTCGACGTCTACGGCTCCGCGTGGTTCACCGCCATCTACGTGCTGCTCTTCGCCTCCCTCATCGGCTGCATCATCCCGCGTTGCATCGCGCACTACCGCGAAATGCGCGCCCCGGTGACGAAGGCGCCAAGCCGCCTCGATCGCTACCAGCCCCAAGCCCACGGCGAGGCAAGCGGTGAACCCGGCGAGGCCGTCGGGCAGGTTGCCAAGGCGCTGCGCCCAAACCCAGGCTTCTGGGGAACCTTCACCGGCTACCGGGTGCGCATCGATGACAGGGTCACGAAGGGCGAGCGCCAGGTGGCGCTCGCGGCGGAGAAGGGTCACATCCGCGAGCTCGGCAACCTCGTGTTCCACGTCTCGCTCATCGGCATCTTGATCTGCGTGGGGTTTGGCGCGGCGTTCACGTACCGGGGCCAGGCGATCATCGTGGAGGGGCGCTCCTTCACCAACTCAGTGGTGGCGTATGACACGTTCAGCTCTGGGCGGCTGTTCAATGAGGACTCCCTGGAGCCGTTCACGCTCACCCTTGACGAGTTCCACTCGCAGTTCTCACTGGCGGGGCGCCCGGAGAGCTTCGCCGCAGACGTCACCCTCACCGAGCCGGGCCGCGAACCCACCCAACACACCATCAAGGTCAACAGCCCGCTTGGCGTTGACGGCGCCAATATCTATCTGCAGGGCAACGGCTATGCGCCGGATCTCACCTTCACGGACTCGGACGGTAACGTCGCCTACAGCGGCCCCGTGGTGTTCATCCCACAAGACGGCTTCTACACGTCCACGGGCGTGGTGAAGGCGCCCGACGTCACGAGCGGCGAGCAGGTGGGCATCAAGGCCACCCTGTATCCCACTGCGGTGGGCGAAGGCACCGACTTCCTCTCACTTCACCCCGATCTCACCAACCCCGTCATCGTCTTCACCGCCTACACGGGCGACCTCGGCCTCGACGACGGCGTGCCCCAAAACGTCTACAAGCTCGACGAATCGCGCCTCAGCCCGGTGCGCGGCGAGGACGGTCAGCAAGCGGTGATGGTCATCAAGCCAGGGGAGACGGTGGAATTGCCCGACGGCTCCGGCAGCCTCACGTGGAATGACACCTATCGCTATGCCGCCTTTGATATCCGGGCGGACCCTTCGCTGCCGTTCTTGCTGTTCTTTGCGGTGACCGCGCTGCTTGGATTGGCGCTCAGCCTGTTCGGCGCGCGCAGACGCATCTGGGTGATCGCGACGGCTGGCGCTGGCGACGCCCCAGTTACTCTTGTCCATGGTGCCGCGCTGGCGCCGCCGCATGACCTGGCGAAGGCCAAAGCGGAGTTGGCGCGAGCCATGGCGGCAGCGGGCCGCCGGGAGGAGGAGTGATGATCGACGCTCAAGCCATCAGCGTTGCCGCCCTGTGGGGCGCGTGCATCCTGTATGCCGTGGCGATGGTCGCGTACTCCATCCGCTTGGCGCGCGAGGCGGACGCCAAAGTGCAGGCGCGCAAGGCTGCCGCCCAGCGTGTGGCCCAGCCGGCGGTGGTGACCGGAGCGCCGGCGACTGTTGGCGATGGGGTGACCGCGGCGTCGGGCAATGCAGGGCCCATCCCTCTCAAACTGCCGCGTTCCGCGCGCAAGGCGCTTGGCATCGCCAAATCCGCAACGCTCGTTGGCTTCATCCTGAACGCCGTTGGCGTACTTGCCAGGGGTATTGAGGCCAAGCATGTGCCGTGGTCGGACATGTACGAGTACTCGATCACGGGCGCGCTCGTGGCGGTTGGCGTGTTCCTGCTGGTGCAACGCAAGCGGGACGTCACCTTCCTTGGCGCGGGCGTGACCGGGCTTGCGACCATTGCGCTGGGGCTTGGCCTCACCGTTCTCTACGCGGAGGCGCAGACGCTGCCGCCCGCGCTGCAGTCGATGTGGCTCATCATCCACGTGTCGATCGCGATCATCTGCACCGGCATCTTTGGAGTGGCGTTCATCGTGACCGCGCTGCAACTGCTCAAGGACTACCGGGACTCCGGAACGCCGCGGACGTCGTGGGCGCGGGGCCGCTCCCTGCGGTTCCTCGAGGCCGTGCCCAAGCCGGACGTGCTGGAGGCGCTCGCGTTCCGGCTCATTGCCGTGGGCTTTGTGCTGTGGACCTTCACGGTGATGGCCGGAGCGATCTGGGCCGAGCACGCGTGGGGCCGCTACTGGGGATGGGACCCCAAGGAGGTGTGGAGCTTCGTCATCTGGGTGATCTACGCCGCGTATCTGCACGCGCGCACCACGCAGGGGTGGGCGGGCCGCAAGAGCGCCTACCTTGCGCTCGTTGGGTTTGGCGCGCTCATCATGAACTTCACCGTGGTGAACTTCGTATTCCAGGGCCTCCACACCTACGCCGCGGGGTCTTGATTCCGTGAAGATTGCGCTGGTGCTCGACGACAGCATTGATAGGCCCGACGGCGTGCAACAGTACGTGCGTTCGCTGCGGTCCTATTTGGAGCGGGTTGGGCACGAGGTGCACGTGTTGTGTTCTGTTTCTTCTTCCGCGGATCCGCATGTGCACTCCTTGGCGCGGAATGCGTCTGTGCGCTTCAACGGCAATGGTTTGAGGACTCCGCTCCCGGCTTCACGGCGCGCGATCCGCGAGGTGTTGGCCGCTGAAGACTTCGACGTGATCCACGTGCAGACGCCGCACTCGCCGGTGTTTGCGGGGCGGGTGGTGGAGGAGGCGCGCAAGTTGCGCGCGCGGTCCGTGCGCATCGTGGCGACGTTCCACATCCTCCCTGATGGGCGGGTGTCCGAGTGGGGTACGAAGGCGCTTGGGGTGGCGCTGCGGAAGAACCTGCGGAAGTTTGATGCTTTCGCGGCGGTGTCCGCGCCGGCCGCCGCCTTCGCTGCCGCGTCGTTTGGGATTGATTGCCGTGTGATCCCCATTGGCATTGACCTTGGTGCGTTCCGGCGCGTTCCGGAGCGAGAGCGCGGGCGGCTGCGCGTGGCGTTCCTTGGGCGGCTCGTGGAGCGCAAGGGCGTGCTCGAGCTGCTCGAGGCGCTGCCGCTGCTTGAGCAGGACCTCTTGGACCGGCTTGACGTGCGGATCGCGGGCCGAGGGCCGCTGCTGGACGAGGCGGAGAACGCGGTGGTGCGCAACGACCTTGCTGACGTCGTGTCGTTCGTGGGGTTCGTGTCCGAAGAGGACAAGCCACAGTTCCTCGCGGACGCAGACATCGCGGTGTTCCCCGCCACCGGCGGTGAGAGCTTTGGGATTGTGCTGATCGAGGCGATGGCTTCCGGTGCTGGGGTGGTGCTCGCTGGCGCGAATCCGGGGTACCTGTCCGTGATTGGGCCGCGCCCAGAGGTGTCTGTGGATGCCACGGATGCGACGGCGTTCGCCGCCGCTCTGACGCGACTGGTTGAGGACGCTGCCTTGCGCGAGGAGCTGCATGCCGCGCAGCAGGAACACGTGAAGTCGTTCGACCTTGACCTCGTTGGCGCGCGCGTGATGCGGGAGCTCTACGGGGTGGAGTGACCTTCCGGCCGGGCGAGCCGACGTTCCAAGTACTCCTCGAGCGCCTCCCTGACGATCTCGCTTCGAGAGCGCCCTTCGCTTTCCTCGATTTCGAGCAACGCGTCGTACTGGAGCTTCGTGACGGCAATGTTTACTCGCGGAGAGCGTTCGCCGTGCCGACCTCTGGCGCCGCCGACACGTGGCCGTCCAACGCGTCGATTCAGTTCCTCCACATCGACGCCCGCTGACTCGAGGACGGACCGCCCGTAGGCGGCGGCGTCTTCACCCGACAGCGTTTGGGCGGGTGGTGACCATGAGAGCGGATCGGTGCGGTCGGTCGCTATCTTGCTCATCGATCAGTCTCCTTCGTAGCCAACGGCGGTGCGAGTGGATTCCCGCAACCGCATCACGTGGAAGATCATGACGCCGTCTGGCGGCGTGATCTCGGCGAGCACCTCCAGCGTCCCAAACCGGCTTGGCCCAATGAATAGCGTTGCACTCTGGCCGGCCGACCGGACGTCCTGTGCCACATGTACCGCGTGTGCCATGGAGTAGAGAGCCTCGTCATGGGGGATCCCATGCTTGTCGGCGCTGGCCGTCCACGTGACCCCCACGTCGAATAGTGTCCACCGTAATTGGTGATTGTGTCAACCACAATTAATCGTGGATCTTGGGGCAAGCTTTGCTTGATTGCGGGGGACGCGAGGAGGGCGAGCGCCTACTCGGTACCCTTGCGCCGCTGCTGGTCGCGGAGCCACCGCAGGTAGTCGGGGTCATCGTCAGGTGCTACGGGCGCGGAGCCGTCGTAGCGTCGGCGCGTGCGAAAGCGGGCCACCAGCCAGAAGATGGCACCCACGTAAGGAACGAGGACGATGAAAATGACCCACAGCGCCTTGTGCAATCCAAAGGGCTCGCGCTCTTCGCGATTGGCAACGTCGGTGACGCACCACGAGATCATCGCCACGTAGAGCACCACCAGCACCAGATATCGCATGGCCACACTGTAGTTCGATGGGCGCGTAGGTCGCGACTAGCCTGGTCCCATGAGAGTGCTCACCTACTGGCTGGCCCGACTGGGCATTTGGGCCGCGATTGCGGCCCTGCTGTGGTGGGTGGTGAAGTGGCAAGACCTGATCTCGCTCATCGCGTCCTTTGTGCTCGCGTGGCTCGTGAGCTACCTGGCGTTGCCGGGGATGCGGCGCCAGGCGGCGGCGCAGATGGACGGCTGGATGACCAGGTCCGAGAAGCACATTCACGAGGCGGACGCGGAAGAAGACGCTGAGATCGGCGCCTTCACCAGGGACGACCGAGAGTCCTGAGGTCTCCTGTAGGTACGTCAGATCCGGTTTCTAGGGATCCCTGCGCGCTATAGGTGCGTGAGGTCCGGGGGCGTAGCGCGACCCTACAGCGCAATCCCCACCGCGAGCAGGCACCCGTACACCAGCCCCACAGCACTGGTGCCAAGGAACAGCGGCTTGAGCGCCGCGCCCACGCGCAAGCGCATGCCAAGCACCAGCAGCCCAACGGGCAGCAAGAGCAACAACGTGATGAGCACCCACGGCTGCGCGAACGCGATGAGCACGGACAGGATCAGCGGCAGCGACACGCTCGCGGCGTAGAGCTGGCGTGCCCTGAAGTCGCCAACGCGCACCGCGAGGGTGCGCTTGCCCGCAGCGGCATCGGTCTCGATGTCGCGGATGTTGTTGACCAGCAGCATCGCCACGGCCCACAGGCCAAGCGCGAAGGACGCAAGCACCGCCCACCACGTCACGCGCCCTGCTTGCGTGTACATCGTTCCCAGCGTTGCCACCGGACCAAAGAACACGAAGACGCTGACCTCGCCCCAGCCCGCATATCCATAGGGTCGCTCGGACCCCGTGTAGTACCAGGCCGCCACGATCGCCACCAGACCAACGCCAAGCAACCACCAGTACCCGCTGAGCGCCACCAGGGCCAGCCCAAGCACGGCGGCCACGCCAAACGACCCAAGTGCGGCCGCCTTCACCGCGGACGGCGTGGCCTTGCCCGTCGCCACCAAGCGATCGGGGCCGATGCGATCCACGTCCGTGCCGCGCACGCCATCCGAGTAGTCGTTCGCGAAGTTCACGCCCACTTGGAGCGCCAATCCCACACCGAGCGCGAGGATCGAGAACAGGAAGTGAGACGCGCCCGCGGCGTCGGCCGCGGCCGTGCCAACCAGCACGGGCGTAATCGCGGTCCACAGGGTGCGCGGCCGCGCTCCGGCCATCCAGTCGTCGAACGATGTCGCCACCTACTGCTCCTCACCCGCGGCGAGCGTTCGCATCGCGCGTCGGTCAATCTTGCCACCCTCGGTGAGGGGCAACTCCTCGACGATGCGCAGCTCGCGCGGGAGGTCATAGAGGTGGGTGAGGAGCGGCTTGAGGTCCTCGCGCACCTCTTTCAGGCTTGGCATGCCCGACGCTGGCACCACCCACGCGGTGACGCGCTCGCCCCACTCGGGGTCGGCGACCCCCGCGACTGCGGCGCGGGAAACATACGGAAGAGCGTCGAGCGCGCGTTCGAGCCGCGCCGGGTGCGCCTTGAAGCCCCCGGTGTTGATCGCGTCATCAACGCGGCCGTGGACCTCGAGCATGGAGCCATCCCAGGTGCCGATATCGGGGGTGACCCACCACCGCTCGTCGCCTTCGGTGACAAACGCGGAGTCGTCGCCATCCGCGTAACCCTGCGCGAGCGTCGGGCCGGCGACGCGAACCACGCCGTCCACGACCGCAACGTCCACGCCGTCAAGAGGCACGCCGTCGTAGACACACCCGCCGCACGTCTCCGTGGCGCCGTAAGTAGAGATGAGGTTGGCGTCGAGATCCAGGGGTGGCAGCGGAGCGCCGCCCACAAGCACGGCGTCAAAGCTCGCCAAGGCCGTGCGGCCCTGCGGGGTCTGCGCGAACCGAACCACCTGCGTTGGCACGAGCGACGTGTAACGGCGGCGGCCCTCGAGTTCGCGCGCGGCGGCGGCGAACTCCTCCACGTTTGACAGGCTTGAGGGACGCGTCAGCAACTCGGTGCCATCGACGTAGGTGCGAGCGATGACGAGCGCGCCACCGATCCTCTTTGGCGGGATAGAAAGCAGCCACGAGCCAGGCCCACCCAAGCGCGCGGTGGTGGCACGCGCCGAGGCGATCACGGCGTCGGTGTCGATGAGGACCTCGCGCGGTTCACCCGTGGAGCCCGACGTTTCCACCGCGATTCCCGCCGCCTCGCCGGTCAGCGCGGCGATGAGCGCTCGCCGCGGATTGTCGGCAAGGCGGGCGTGCTGCATGGGTCAAGCGTAGGCCGCGCCGTAGACTGCGCGACATGATCAGGGTGAGGTCCGCGGGGCTTGCGGCGCTAACGGTTGCCGTTGCACTCGCGGTGGGGGCGTGCGCGCCCGCCGACACGGTGGAGCCCAACACCACGGTCCAGGCATCGGCGTCGCCGGTGGATCGCGAGCCCGCACCCAGCCCGCCCGCGGACCCCAAGCCGGCCGTCACCTGGCCGCTGACGGGGCTTGACGCAACCACAGCGTCGGCCAGTGACCTGAAGCGGCCCGCGCTGTCTATCAAGATCGAGAACACGGAGGCCGCGCGGCCGCAGACCAACCTCGAGTTCGCGGACGTTGTGTTCGAGGAGAACGTCGAGTACGGCATCTCGCGCCTCATCGCGGTGTACCAGAGCAACTACCCGGATGAGGTTGGCCCCATTCGCTCGATGCGTCCTATGGACAAGAACATCATGGGCTCGCTCGGTGGGCCGCTCGTGTTCTCTGGGGCGCAGCGGCGCTTCATCAACGACGCTGCGGCATCGGGGACGGTGCTCATTGCGCAAGATGTGGGCTCCTACGGCTTCTTCCGCACCAGCGACAAGCCTGCCCCCCACAACCTGCACGGGCATCCCGCGGACTTCGCTGAGCAGTCAAAGGGGGCCGTGGCGCCCAAGGAGCAGTGGGCGTTCGCCTATCCCGGCACTATGGCGACAGCAACCCTGCTAGGCAAGCCGACGTCCAAGATCGACATCCGGTTCTCGTCCTACTCGCACCCGCACTGGGAGTGGAACGCAGACAAGTCCCTGTGGATGCGCTACGAGTACGACTCGCCCCACAAGGCCGCGTCAGGCACGCAGCTCAGCGCCACCAACGTGGTGGTCATCTACGTGACCGTGCGCGAGACCGGGGCAACCTCGGTGGGGATGTCGGTGCCGGAGACCCTCGTTGCGGGCGAGAAGGGGAAGGGCTTTGTGGCTACCGGCGGCAAGCGCATCGCCGTGACGTGGTCCAAGAAGAGCCGCACCGCGCCATTCGTGCTTAAGGATTCCAATGGGGACGCGGTGGCCATGGCCCCGGGTCAGACGTGGTGGGAGCTGGTGCCGACCAACGGCGAGTTCGCGACCAAGGTGACGTTCAGCGACTAGGGCGCGGCGCCGTCAGAACGCGTACGGGAACTTGGTCCAGTCCGGGTCTCTGCGCTCGAGGAAGGCGTCTCGCCCCTCTTGCGCCTCTTCGGTCATGTAGGCGAGCCGCGTGGCCTCGCCCGCAAACACCTGCTGGCCCGCCAAACCATCATCTGCCAGGTTGAACGCAAACTTGAGCATGCGGATGGCTTGCGGGGATTTGGTGGCGATGATCTTGGCGTACTCGAGGGCGCGCGCCTCCAGTTCCAGGTGAGGCACCGCCTCGTTCACGGCACCCCAGCGCTCGGCGTCCTCGGCGGAGTACTCGCGCGCGAGGAAGAAGATCTCCCTGGCGCGCTTGTCCCCCACTTGACGCGCCAACAGCGCAGAGCCGTAGCCCGCGTCAAAAGAGCCGACGTTGGCGTCGGTCTGCTTGAACCTCGCGTGCTCTTTGCTCGCCAGGGAGAGGTCGGCCACCACGTGGAGCGAGTGCCCTCCGCCCGCCGCCCAGCCGTTCACGGCCGCGATCGTCACCTTGGGGGAGTTCCGCATGAGGCGCTGCACCTCGAGGATGTGCAGCCGGCCGCCGTGGGCCGGTGCGTTGGCAGCGGAACCCTCGTACAGGTACCCATCCCGGCCACGGATCCGCTGGTCGCCGCCAGAGCAAAAGGCGTGCACGCCGTCGGCCGCCGGGCCGTTGCCGGTGAGAATGATGGCCGCAACGTCCACGGTTTGGCGCGCGTGGTCGAGCGCGCGATACAGCTCGTCCACGGTTTGGGGGCGGAAGGCGTTGCGCACCTCGGGGCGGTTGAACGCGATGCGCACGGCAGGGAGGTCGCGTTCCTCATCACCAGACCTGGCGACCCACCGGTGATAGGTGATGTCAGCGTCGGGAAAACCCTCGATGGCGCGCCACTGGGAGGCGTCCATGAGATCGGAGACCTGGGCCGGAACAGAGCTCATGTGGCGAGCCTAGTGCGCGTACCAACCCGGAACGCGGCCGGTGCCGTTCAATGGGCGAAGGAGGCGCGATGGGAGCCTGGCAGGCGGTTGCGGACGAGCTGATAGAGCGGCGCTACGGCGCGCTCGTTGGCTACGCGCTGCTGCTCACGCGCAATCGGCACGATGCCGAGGAGCTGGTGCAGGACGCGCTCATCGCCACCTTCACGCGGCGCGCGCGGTTTGATTCGGTGGCGGGCGCGGAGGCGTACGTGCGGCGCGCGATCGCCTCGCGGTTTGTCGACATGTCTCGCTCGAGCGCCCGGCGGCTCAGGCGCGAACGTGCGGCAGCGCCCATGGAGGCCGTGCATGGGCCCGACGCTGTGGTTGAGCCAGATCCCGCGCTCGCCGCCGCGCTGGCTCAGTTGGCCCCTCGGGTGAGGGCGTGTGTGGTGCTTCGGTACCTCTCGGATCAGTCGATCGCCCAGATCTCCGACGCCCTTGGCATCGCCGAGGGCACGGTCAAGCGCAATGTCTATGACGGAGTGAGAGCGCTCGCGGCAGCGTTGGGCACGGACGCCGACGAGGAAGACCTTGCAGACGTGGTGGTGAAGGAGGTGCGGTCATGAACGATCTTCAGCAGCGGCTCATCGCCGCCGAGCGGAGCGGCGCCACCGGAGTGGACGCGCTGGCGGCGAAGTATGAGGTGATGCGGTCCGTGCAACGGCGCCGCACCGGCCGGGCCCTTGGAATGGGAGTGGGCGCGATCGTCGCGGCCGCCGGGGTCACACTCGCGGCACTGAACCTCGTGAATATTCCTACGCCTGTGCCACCCGCTATTCAGCCGCAGGTTGTTGACGTGACATCCAGGGACGCGGTGAGCGTCACCAAACTCGATCAAGGCGAGTACCCTACGTTTCCTAGCTCCGCGCGGGTGTTTGACCTCATTGACGATCGCTGGGCGCTCGCGATGTGGGAGATGGAGCCAAACGCGGGAGTCATGCTCATCATCGTGGGCCCAGACGGCAGCACATGGAACGCCAACCTCGTCGCCGTCGACCCCGATGCCCAACTGCTTGCTTGGAATCCCGCGGCGCGCACCGCGCTCATCTCCACGTCGCCGCGAGGAGCGAAAGAAATCTCAGCAGACGCCGAGCTGGCCGTGATCAGCCTTGACCGCACGGAGAATGCGTGGACATCAGAGTGCATGAACGATCCCGGCGCTCCCGTTGTGGAGCAATACGCGGCCGCCTTCGAGGACGGCTACGTCGTGCGCAACGGATGTGGCGAGGAGTTCTTCACCACGGACGGTAGCGTGCGCACGGAGCTCACGGACCAGCAGCAGGTGGCGCTTCTCGACGCCGTCTTCCCGCGCGCAGGGATCACCGGCATCGAACCGAACGACCACGGCGTGATGGTGGGGAACACGGACCTCTTCATGGACACCACGAAGTGCGTGCCGCTTGTCATGCCACGCCAGTACTTGGTGGGCGTGGGATGCCAAACGGAGAGTGGGTTCGAGGTGGATGCGGGCCAGATTGCAGGAACCGTGGTCCCGCTGACTGGTGTCGACACGCTCCCCAACATCTCCAAGCTGTGCGGCACGGGAGCGCTCTACGGCACGCTCTCCGACGGCAGTGTTGGGGTCGGCACCATCGAGGGCGACCACGCCGTCGCTCTCACGGCGAACGGTAGCCCCATCGACTCGTGTCGAGACGGGCGTTACACCTGGTATATCGCGGGTGGAGACCTCTACTTCTCTGTCTCCCTCGATGAGGTGACGCGAGTGATCGACCTCACCACAGCGTCGGGCAGCGACACGACGCCGCGTGGCGTGCTGGACGTTGCCCCCGCCCCCGCCTTGGAGCCGTTGGGCTGAGCCGGGTGCACCGCTTAGGTTAGGTGCATGGACTTCCGGCCGTTCCGCGTTGAGCTCACCACTCGGTTTCGGGGGGTCACCGAACGCTCGGGGGTGCTTCTTCACACACAGGGGCCCGACGGCGTGGACCACTGGGGGGAGTACTCACCTTTCGCTGACTACACCCCGCGCAGGGCCTCGCGCTGGTGGGCGGCGGCGATGGAGGCGGCGCGCGGCGAATGGCCCGATCCCGTACGCGATGAGGTGCCAACCAATGCCGTAATCCCCGAGGTGCCAGCGGCCCAGGCGGCCGAGATGGCCGCGGCGTCGGGGTGCCGGACCGCCAAGGTCAAGGTGGGCGGGCTTGGCTCCACGCTGCAGGACGCGGCTCGCGTAGAGGCCGTGGCCGGGGCGCTAGGGCCCGGCGGGCGCGTGCGCGTGGACGCGAATGGCGCATGGGACGTGGACGACGCCGTGCGAGCGCTCACCGAGCTTGAACTCGCCGCGAGGCGTGGGGGCATCGAGGGCCTCGAGTACGCGGAGCAGCCGTGCGCGACGGTTGCCGATCTCGCGGCGCTGCGCCGCCGCGTGGACACGCCCATCGCCGCTGATGAGTCCGTGCGCCTCCCTGGCGACGCGGACGCCGTGGTTGCCGCGGAGGCCGCGGACATCATCGTGCTCAAGGTGGCGCCTCTTGGCGGTGTGAAGGCGTGCCTCGAGATCGCGGAGCGAGCTGGGTTGCCGGTTGTGGTCTCGAGCGCGCTTGAGTCCTCGGTGGGTCTCGCCGCGGGCATCGCACTTGCGCGGGCGCTCCCCGAGCTTCCGTACGCGTGCGGGCTTGGCACGGGTCTGCTTCTTGCCACGGATACCGTCACCGAGACGTTGGTTCCGGTGGATGGCGTGTTGCGCGCCCGCGAACTGGAGGTCACCGTATGACGCACCCCGCGGCGTCGTTCGCCCGCGAACTGGTGGCGTCGCTTGCCGTGCACGGTGTCGAGGACTTTGTGCTGTGCCCGGGCTCCCGAAGCGGACCGGTGGCACACGCTTTGGTGGCCGCAGCGTCGGGCAGTGAGGGCGCACCAAAGGTGAGCCTGCACGTGCGCATCGACGAGCGCTCCGCGGCCTTCTTGGCGCTGGGCATTGCGCGCGGGCTTGCGGCCGTGGGCACGCCGCGGCCGGTGGCGGTGGTGACGACGTCTGGGACGGCGGTTGGCAACCTGCTGCCCGCGGTCATGGAGGCGCATCATTCGGGCGTGCCGCTCATCGTCATCACGGCGGATCGTCCGCGCGAACTACGCGGCGTTGGCGCCAACCAAACCACGGACCAAGTGGGGATTTTCGGCACCTTTGTGCGGTGGTCCGCTGACATCGCCGCACCGGCCGACGCTGAGCCGCCTGGGCGGGCCACTCGCCTTGCGTCGCGGGCGGCAGCCACGGCCACTGGTGACGCGGCGAGCGATGAGGCCCGGGCGGCGGCAGGGCCCGTTCACCTGAATGTGGAGTTCCGCGAGCCGCTTGGGCCCGATGGCGGTGCGTGGCCGGAGACCGCGCGCGTAGAGCCCGTATTCTCCGGGGTGATCAATGTGGGGCTGCCGGCGGAGATCATCGGTGAGCCGCTGCCGTCGGTAGCGCGTGGCGTGGTGATCGCGGGCGACGGCGCGGGGGATGCGGCGCGGATCGTTGCCGAGGCGCATGGGTGGCCGCTGTTCGCGGAACCCACGTCCGGGGCGCGCGCGGGCGGGAACTGTGTTGCGGGGTATGTGCACGCGCTGGGCACACCGGAGGGGCGGGAACTCGCCGGTTCAGTGGAGCAGGTGGTGGTCATTGGGCGGCCAACGCTCACGCGCGGCGTTCAGTCGCTCATTGCGTCTGCTCCTGCTCTGTATGTGGCCGCGCACGGCGCGCGGTGGCGCGAAGCGCCGCTGCACGCCACGCAGGTGTTGCCGCGAGTGCCGCGAGCCTGGCTCGACCGCCCAGACGTAACCCCAGACCAGGGGTGGCTGAATGCGTGGCTAGAGATAGCGTCGGGCATTCCGGTGACAGAGGGGTGGAACGCGAAAGCCGTCGCTGAAACGTGGCTGGCGTCGTTGGGGCCCGAGAGCCTTGCTGTGGTGGGATCGTCGGGGCCGATTCGCGCGATCGATCGCGTGGCGCCAGCGTGGCCCGTTGGGCGCGCGCCGCAGCTGCTGGCGAACCGCGGACTGTCTGGGATCGACGGCACCGTGTCCACGGCCGTGGGGGTGGCGCTTGGGGCGCGCGGGCCAGTGGAGGCGCTCATGGGCGACGTGACGTTCCTGCACGACGTTGGCGGGCTGCTCGTTGGGCCGCTCGAGGCGCGGCCGGACGTGCGGATCGTGGTGGTGAACGACGGGGGCGGGACCATCTTTGGCGGGCTTGAGCACTCGGCGGCGCCCTCCGACCATGTGGAGCGCGTGTTCACGACGCCGCATGGCGTGGCGATTGGGCCGCTGTGTGCGGCGTACGGGGCGGGGTACTCGCTCGTTTCTTCGGTAGCTGAGCTTGGCCTTGCTCTGCGCCGCGCGCCGCGCGGGGTTGAGGTGGTGGAGGCTGTGGTCGCGTAAGCCTCTCGTGGGGCGCGGCACAACGGTTTGCGGGGTGCCGGGCGTTAGTCCTCAAAGATGAGGGGAGTGGTACGTGGCGACATGGCCAGCCGTGCTGGACGAGCTGATGCGGACGCGCCGAGGCGCGCTCGTTGGCTACGCGGCGCTGCTGACGGGCGACGTTGCCGCAGCCGAGGACGTGGTGCATGACGCGATCGTGAAGTCGTTCTCGCGAGGGCGAGGCTTCGCTCATGTGAATCAGGCGGACGCGTATGTGCGCCGGGCGATTGTGTCGGTGTTCATCGATCGAGCGCGACGCGACGCTCGATTCCGGGAGGCGGCGCCCGCTCTTGCTGGCAACGACGTAGTGCCTGTCGCCGAGGGATCCGTAGATCTTGATCGCGCCCTAGCGTCGCTCAGCCCGCAGTTGCGGGCCGTCGTGGTGCTGCGGTTCTTTGACGACCTCACGGTGCCGCAGATTGCTTCTTCTATGGGGCTCGCGGACGGGACCGTGAAGCGGTACCTGCATGAGGCGCAGGGGGTGCTTGCGGGGGTCTACACGCAGGACCCAGCCGAGGAAGCCGTTGAGGTGGTTGTGCACAAAGTGAGGAGAGGGTCGTGAGCCTGCAAACACAATTGAGCGAGCGTGCGGTGCGGTACTCGAACGAGTGGTCTCCTGGCGCGTCGGACGAAGTTGCCGTCTCGCGCATCCATGGCGAGGTAGCGCGAAGGCGACGGTTGCGCGCGGGCCTGGCGGCAGCGTCGGGCCTCTCCGTTGTCCTGACGGGACTGGTCGCATACGGGCTTGCGGGGTCCGGGCAGCCGGTGGCGCCCGCAGCGACGCCGGGAGAGGCTTCGCCACTGGGGATTCTCGGAACTGTCGGCGCGAGTGATGCCGTGTTGAGCGTCAGCACTCATGGTGTGGGAAGTGTCGCGAACGACGTGGTAATCGTGCATGCGAACGCGACGGCGGTTGAACGGGTGCCCGGGTTTGAGGTGCGCGCGGCTCTTGGCGACGACGTTGCGGACTGGCCCGAGATCTCCCTTGTTCAGGTGCAGCCTGAGTTTTCGCGGGCAGTGTTCCTACTGAGCAATTCCACCGATAGCGGAACCGCGCGGATTGCGGTCTATAACTGGGGTCTGGGTGAAACCGTCATGGTTGTGGACCCGTGTGCGGGTTCGTTTGGAAGCGTGGATGCGTATCGATGGTGTCCGGTGGGATCGGGCTCTGAGGCGACTATTGCTCCGATGCCGGACCCCGGAGACCCCGAGTTGGCGTTTGTCCGGTGCGTCGGCGCGAGCGTGCGAGTGGGCCAGATCTACTCGATGACGTGCGCGACAGCGGGAGGGGCGACGTACCTCTACGTCACCGACGTGTCGAGCGGTGAGAGCACCACCACCGCTGTGGGTCGTGGGCCGCTTGAGCCGCCTCTGGTCGTAGGGGACATGATCTATGTCAATCGATCGACGACCGAGGGCGATCCGATCTTGACTACGTCTGGAGGTGTGGCCGTGTCAGTTGGCGACGCGCCTGTTCGTGGGCTTGGGGTAGTCGATGGGCGGCTTCTCGTCATGACGAGCTCTGACGGCTTTGGCGCACAGTCGACGTATGGCCGCGCTTACGGGCTGTGGACGCCCGAGACGGGTGAGTTCCAGCCGTTGTCTGTGCAGTTTGACGCTGACACGCGCGTGGACATGGCTGCGGTCGATAGGTGAGTTGTACCTGCTATTTGGCTTGTTCACTGGGATGGGCAAGCTGCGTCCCCAGGTGACCGGTCCGTCGGGTTTATCCACATTTGGACACGTTTTGGTAACGGAATCCTTCGTAGGGCCGATTTTGGGGTGTTCATGTCAGACCCCCTGAGTTGGCTAGAGGCATGGACGGGCTCGAGTCGCTGCAGCAGCGCATGGAGGCGTTGGCCGGATTGGCCGACGCCGACCCCGGCGCGCTCAGCGGCGACCAAGCGCTCGCGTGGACCACGGGACTCATCGAGGTGCGCAATGCCATCGACGCATTCGCGGCGCCGTTCGTGAGCCGCATAGAAGAGCTCTCCGAAGGCCCCGAGCGGTTCGCGCGGTGGAAGGGATTCCCCAGCACGGCGGCCCTGCTGTCGGGGCGCACGGGCATCACGCAGAGCGATGCCCACCGGCTCATCTCGCTCGGGAAGACTATGCAGCGCACCGTGGAAGTGAGCGCGCCAGTTGAGCTCGAGCCGGAGCCTGCTCCCGTGGAAGTGCCGCTCGATCTCGACGCGCCCGCCGTCGACGTGCGCGCCGTCGACCTGGCGCCCGTGGAGGTGCCACCACCGCCCGTCGCGCCTGCGCCGGTGCGCGTGATCTCGCCTCTCGCGCAAGCCGCACGGTCTGGCACGTTGCCGCCAGAGAAGATCCGCATCATTGAGACCACTGTTACGGCGATGTCTATCGACACGGCCCAGTTTGAGGCCGACGCGGTCGTCAAGGCGCCTCGGCTCACCTTGCGGCAGCTGCGCGTCTGGTGCCTGGCGAGGTTCGCGGAACTAGACCCGGTCGCTTACGAGGATCGGCAGACGCGCCAACGCGAGGATCGGTATCTCGCCTTCTCTCCCCAGCCCGACGGCATGGTCAGGGTGAGCGGTTTGCTCGACTCAGAGACGGCCGCCTTTGCGCTCGCCTGGTTTGGGGCGGAGGCGCGCGCCGCCATGGCGAATCAGCGCGGCTGGGACGAGGCGGAACGGCAGAGCATTGGCCAGATCAATGCCGACACCCTCGCTGCGCTCGCGAAGCATGCGTCCGGGTGCGACCGCGCGACCACCCGGCCCAAGACAACCGTGGTGGTGCGAATCGACCACGAGGTCCTGGAGAAGGCAGTGGGCTTCGGGACGTGCGACTCGCTCGAGGGCCCCGTCAACTATGGGATCTTGCGGAGGATGGCCGTGGACGCGGAGTTTCTGCCGGTGGTGCTCGGTGGGGCGTCGCTGCCGGTGGACGTCGGCCGTGCGCGCAGGTACTTCACGGAAGCGCAGCGCATTGTGATCGGGGAGCGAGACAGAGGTTGCTCGTGGTGCACCGCACCGCCAGCATGGTGCGATACTCACCACATCCAGTTCTGGTCCCGCAAGGGAAGGTCGGACGCGAAGAACGGACTGATGCTGTGCGTCGGGTGTCACCATCGGGTGCACGACTGTGGCTGGGACATCGAGGTGGACCACGAGGGTCAGGTGTGGTTCATCCCACCCTCCAGCGTGGATCCGCTTCGGCGACGACAACCGTCCAGCTCCGTACGCCTCGCCGCCTGATCCGGCGAGGCGGGGCGAAGCGTGTGATGCGCTGTCATGCTGCGCAGGGCGACGGTTTGCGCAGGTTGCCAGCTACGCGAGCCCCAGGGCCCTGCGCATTGGTTCGAGTTTGGCTTCGGACTCGGCCCACTCGTCGGCAGGATCGGACGCGGCCACGATGCCGCAACCGGCGAAGAGCCGCAGTTCACGAGGGTCGGCGCGGGAGATCTCAGCAGACCGCAGCCCAATGCACCACTCGCCATCCCCCGCCGCATCGATCCACCCAACCGGCCCCGCATACCGACCACGATCGAGCCCCTCTAGCGCGTCAATAACCCGCGCCGCGGCGAGAGTGGGCGTTCCGCACACCGCCGCGGACGGGTGCAGCTCGCGAACCAACTCCAACGCGGAAACGTTGTGGGACAGCACCCCCGTGACATCGGTGGCCAGGTGCATGACGTTGGGCAGGTGCAGCACCGAAGGCTCGTCCGGGACGTTGACTGAGCCGCAGTGCTCCGCGAGCACTTGGGTCACCGAGCGAACCGCGTACTCGTGCTCCTCGCGGTCTTTCGAGGACCGCGCAAGGGCACCCGCGCGGGCGAGATCGCCCATGTCGTCGCCCGTCATGCGGATGGTTCCGGCAAGCACTCGGGAAGCCACCAAACCGTGATCCACACGCACGAGCAGTTCCGGGGTGGCGCCCACCAACCCGTCCACGTGGAAGGCCCAGCACGTGGGGTACTCGGCGGCAAGCGGCGCCAACAAGGTCCGTACGTCAACGGGCCGCGAAGCGCGCGCCTCCACGGCCCTGGCCAACACCACCTTCTCGAGCGAGCCGCCCTGAATGTGCTGAACGGCCGCACCAACGGCCGCTTGCCACGCGGCCTCGTCACCGTCCTCCACCGTCACCGCACCCAAGGGGGTGGGGGAGGCAAACATGACCCGAGCGTCGGCCAGGCTTGGCATTTCCTCCGAGGAGTCCTCGCTGATGACGGTGAACCAGTGCGTTCCCTCGTGCGAGCCAACCACGAAGCGCGGCACCACGAGCGCGCCACCTGCCGTCGAGTCATCCGCAAACGCGAAGGAGCCGAACGCCACCAGCCCCGTGCCGCGCGAACGCACCTCATCGCGCACCGTGGTGTGGCGAACCAAGCGCCGCCACCAGGCCGCTGCGTCATCGATGCGCGCGGGCCCGGCAACGTCGATCCGCGCCACCTCGCCCCACGCGACCATGCCTTCCTCGCGGCGAACCCACGAGATACCAGCGGACTCGGGGAGTACCTCGAGGAGCGGTCCTGGATCATCGATGACGATCGTGCGCACCGCCAACGGGCCGGGCGTGGGGGCGTGGACGGTCACCTCGCTAACGTACCCCCAGCCGGGTGAGGTGCTTGTTCACGAACCTGCCATGCGGGTCCAGTCGCTCAAAGACCTCGCGCGCGTCGGCGAGCCTGGGGAACGCCGCCGCAATTCGCTCGCTGTCGAATGCGTGCCACTTGCCCCAGTGGGGTCGCGGCGCAAAGGGCGCCAGCGCGGCCTCAATCTTCGGCAGCACCGCGGCCACCGGTCCCGGAAGATTCCGCCATGTGAAGTGAATCGCGAGCGTGTCCCGCCCATACGCGCCCGACAGCCACAGCCCGTCCGCCGCCACCGTCCGCAGTTCTGTGATCATGAGCAGCGGGTCGATCGCGGGCGCGAGTTCGCGCACCGCCCGCAGCGCGTCTGCGGCGTCCTCGCGCGCCACAAAGTACTCGGTCTGAATCTCGTCGCCGTTGCTCGGCGTGCCGTCCAGCCGGAAGTGCGGCAGCCGGTGCAGCCACGCCCCCGGCGTGCCCTGTTCGGTGAGGTCGGCAGGATCCCCGTCCACGAGTCGGGTTGGCCCGTCCAGCAAGGTTCCGCCCATCCAGCCCGACGCTATGGCTGGGTCTCGCCCCTCCCTCGCCTTCACCCACACTTGCTCGAGCGTGGGCTCGCCCCACTTGGTGAAGACGGACACGGAGTACGCGGCGGCGAGGAGATGATCGCTATCGGCGAGGAAGTCTTCCCAGGTAATCCCTGCGAGCACGCTTTGTTGCACCTGGTAGGTGGGCTGAATGTCTAGCGTCACGCGCGTCACGACCCCGAACGCCCCAAGGCCCACGGCGAGCGCATGGAAGTCCATGTCCCCCCGCTGAACCGTCACTGTTGTACCGACGGCATCCAGGAACTCGAGGGCCTCGACGGACGAGGAGAGATTGCCATTGCCCACCCCAGAGCCGTGAGTGCCCGTCTGGGTGGCGCCAGCGATCGAGATGTGCGGAAGTGAGCCCATGTTCGCGAGCGCCCAGCCACGCTCCTCAAGCCACAGCGCAAGCACCCCGTAGCGCGTGCCAGCGCCAACCGTGACGGTGTGCGCCGCCTCGTCGAGTACCGGATCTGCAGGAACGTCTACCAAGGAAACGAGCGTGCCCTCGGTGTCCGCGAGGTCGTGGAACGAGTGGCGCGTGCCGAGCGCGCGCACCGGTCCATCCGCGGAGCGCAACACCTCCGCGGCCTCCTCGATGGACCGCGCCATCACCAGCCGAGCAGCGCCAAAGGTGTGGGTTCCCGCCCAGGTGACTCCAGCGTCGGACATAAGGCAAGCCTAGGCGCGTCCGGCTGCGCAACAGCCCTGACCGCGTTCAGGGTCTTTGAGGGCGTGAGAAGGGTCCAAAGTGCCACATAGTGGTCGTGGCTGATATCGGCGATGGGTCAAGGTCCCGGCCCAGCGCGATTACCCTTGAGGTCGTGAAAACTGAGGCCGACGTCATCGTCGTGGGCGCCGGTCCCGGCGGCGCGGCCGCGGCCCGCTACCTTGCGAGCGAAGGCTTCGACGTCATCGCGCTCGAGAAGTCCCGCTTCCCGCGCGAAAAGGTCTGCGGCGACGGCCTCACGCCGCGCGCTGTGCGCGAACTCCAATTGATCGGCCTCGAGACGCCGCGCGAGGAGGGATGGATCCCCAACCGTGGGCTGCGGATGATCGGCGGCGGCCACCGCCTTGAATTCCCGTGGCACGAGCTCGAAGCGTTCCCCGACTTTGGGCTCAGCCTCCCGAGGGCGGACTTTGATCACCGCCTGGCCCAGCACGCCCGCAAGGCAGGGGCCGACGTTCGTGAGGCCTGGCATGTCGACGCACCGATTCAGGAAGACGGCAGGGTGGTTGGCGTCACCGCTCGCGAGGTCGACGAGAAGGGGCGCAAGACGGGCGAGGCGGTTGAGTACCGCGCGCCCCTCGTCATCGCAGCCGACGGCGTGAGCGCGCGCATGGCCCTTGGGCTGGGCATGGAGCGCAAGAAGAACCGCCCCATGGGTGTTGCGGTGCGCACCTACTTCCAGACTCCCCGCCACGAGGAGGAGTGGATGGAGGGGCACCTCACCATCCGGGACACCTCGCACGGCAAAGACAAGTTGCTACCGGGATACGGCTGGATCTTCCCCTTGGGAGACGGCACCGCGAATGTGGGCTTGGGCACACTGAGCGCCAAGGGAACCCCCTCAAAGTTGGACCATCGCGCCATGCTCAAGGAGTGGCTCGCGAACTCAGCTGAGGACTGGGAGTTCGGCGAGCAGGTGGGCGACATCAAGGGTGCCGCCATCCCCATGGCCTTCAACCGCCAACCGCATTACGTCCCCGGCATGATGCTCGTCGGCGACTCCGGCGGCATGGTCAACCCGTTCAATGGCGAGGGAATCGCGTACGCAATGCAGGCCGCCCGCCGAGCCACAGAAGCGGCGGTTGCGGCGCGAGAGGCGACCACAGCGTCGGGCCGTGAGGCGGCGTTGCAGGGCTACGCAAGGATGATGAAGGACGACCTCGGCGGGTACTACTCACTTGGGCGCGTGTTCGCGTCGCTCGTGGAGCACCCCACCGTGATGGAGCTGTGCACGCGTTACGGCCTCCCGCGTCCGCTCATCATGGAATTTGTCTCTAGACTGCTGGCAGACGTTTATGAGCCCCGTGGCGGGTCATGGTCGGACCGATTGCTGGCCCTGATGACCAAGATTGCCCCGGCGGCTTAGGGGCGTGTCACTCGTGAAGAAGGAAGGCCAGGCATGAACCCTTACGTGCCGATCATCGTGATGATGGTGGTCGCCGGACTCCTCGCCGTAGGTGGCGTTGCCGCGTCCCGCGTCCTTGGCCCGCACCGCAAGAACGCGGCCAAGCTCGATCGCTACGAATCCGGCCTGCAGCCAACCCCTGGCGCGGCCGAGGGTGGGCGCATGCCCATCAAGTACTACCTCGTGGCGATGACCTTCATCGTGTTCGACGTCGAGGTGGTCTTCCTGTACCCGTGGGCCATTGCCCACGAGGCGCTTGGATGGTTTGGGCTCATCGCGATCATGACCTTTGTGGTGCTCATCACGATCCCCTTCGTGTACGAGTGGCGCCGCGGCGGATTTGAGTGGGAGTAATCCATGGGACTTGAAGAAAACGCACCGCCATTCATGCTGGGCACGGTCGAGGGCTTGCTGGGTTGGGCGCGCGCCGGATCCTTGTGGCCCGCCACGTTTGGTCTTGCCTGCTGCGCCATCGAGATGATGGGTACGGGCACCCCGCGCTTCGACATTGCCCGCATTGGTCAAGAGGTGTTCCGCGGTTCGCCGCGCCAGGCGGATCTGATGATCGTTGCCGGCCGCGTCTCCAACAAGATGGCGCCCATCGTCCGCCAGGTCTACGACCAGATGCCGGAGCCCAAGTGGGTGCTCGCGATGGGCGTGTGCGCTTCGTCGGGCGGAATGTTCAACAACTACGCCATCGTGCCTGGTGTTGACCACATTGTGCCCGTCGACATCTATCTGCCTGGCTGCCCTCCCCGTCCAGAGATGCTGCTCAACGCGCTACTGGAACTGCACACCCAGATCCAGAACACCCCGCTTGGCGCCAACCGCCGCGAGATCGCTGCCGCCGCCGAGGCCGCCGCGCTCAAGGCGACGCCCACCTCTGACATGACGGGGCTGCTGCGGTGACGGACGACGCTGTGAAGGACAGTACCGGCGTGGATGACAGCACCGCCGTGGACAACGCGCCCGCTCCCGACTCGACGGCTCCCGCCGCCGGCGCGCCAGAGGCGATTGCGCCAGAGGCCGACGGCCGCGAGGCACTCACGCTCATCAACGTGCGTCAGGGCATGTTTGGCGCTCGCGGAGACACGTCCGGCTATGACGGCCTTGTGCGCCGCATCGAGATGCCCGGCGCCACGGACCGCCCCTATGGGGAGTGGTTTGACGGCGTGGTGGACATCCTCGAGGAACTGCTTGGCGACCGCGCCGCAGAGGCGATCGAGTACGTGGTCGTTGATCGCGGAGAACTCACCCTCTACATCGCGCGCGAGCACCTGCTTGAGGTGGCCCAGCACCTGCGCGATGACCAGGATCTGCGCTTCGAGATGTGCCTTGGCGTGTCCGGCGTGCACTACCCGGCAGAGACCGGTCGCGAGTTGCACGCCGTGTATCCCATGCAGTCCATCACCCACAACCGCCGCCTTCGCCTTGAGGTTGCCGTGAGCGACGAGGATGCCCACATCCCGTCCATCGTCTCCGTGTACCCCATGAACAATTGGCACGAGCGCGAGACGTGGGACTTCTTCGGCATCATCTTCGACGGCCACCCCTCGCTCGCGCGCATCGAGATGCCCGACGACTGGGTAGGTCACCCGCAGCGCAAGGATTACCCACTGGGGGGCATTCCCGTGGAGTACAAGGGCGCCACCGTCCCGTCTCCGGACGAGCGGAGGCAGTACCGATGAGCCCGCGCACCACCAACGCCGAGCAGGCCGAGTACGAGGCAATGGGTGCCTTCACGGACCACCCAGACGCCGCTGAGTACTCCGCATATGGCTCCGACTGGAGCGACATCGCCGACGAGGCCGCTCGCCTTGCCCAGCAGCGCATTGTCGTCAACATGGGCCCGCAGCACCCCTCAACCCACGGCGTGCTGCGCGTGATGCTCGAGATCGAGGGCGAGACCGTCACGGAGACCCGCGCGGGCATCGGCTACCTCCACACGGGCATCGAAAAGAACATGGAGTTCCGCACCTGGACTCAGGGCGTGACCTTCTGCACGCGCATGGACTACGTGGCGTCGATTTTCCAAGAGGTGGTCTATTGCCTCGGCGTCGAGAAGCTGCTTGGCATCACGGACGACGTCCCAGAGCGCGCGAACGTGTTGCGCGTGCTCATGATGGAGCTCACGCGCATCGGCTCGCACCTCGTGGCGGTGGGCACCGGCGGTAACGAGATGGGCGCCACCACGGTCATGACCGAGGCGTTCATCGGCCGCGAAGACACGTTCCGCATCATCGAGATGATCACGGGCCTGCGCACCAACAACGGCTACATCCGCCCCGGCGGCGTGGCCCAAGACGCGCCCCCAGGAACCGTGGAGTACATCCGCGAGCTGATCCCCAAGATCCGCAAGCAGATCGACAACCTCGCGGACCTGCAGCTGCAGAACCCCATCTTCAAGCTGCGACTCAAGGGTGTCGCAAACCTGAACCTCTCCGGCGCGATGGCGCTCGGCGTCACCGGCCCCATCCTGCGTTCCGCTGGCCTGCCGTACGACATGCGCAAGGCAGAGCCGTACTGCGGTTACGAGACCTACGACTTCCAGGTCCCCACGAGCACCGATGGCGACGCATATAGCCGCGTGGTACTTCGCCTTGAGGAGTGCTACGAGTCGCTCAAGATCGTTGCTCAGTGCGCGGATCGCCTTGAGGCGCTCGAGGGTCAGCCGGTGATGGTCGCGGACAAGAAGATTGCGTGGCCCGCACAGCTCGCGCTTGGCCCCGACGGCCAGGGCAACTCGCTCGATCACATTCGCACCATCATGGGCGAGTCCATGGAGGCGCTGATTCACCACTTCAAGTTGGTGACGGAAGGCTTCCACGTTCCGCCCGGCCAGGTGTACACGGCCATCGAGGGCCCCAAGGGCCTGCTTGGTTGCCACCTGGTCTCCGATGGCGGCACCAAGCCGTGGCGCGCCCACTTCCGCGACCCCGGCTTCAACAACTTGCAGTCGCTTGGCATCCTCACCCAGGGTGGCCAGATCGCCGACGTCGTGGTTGCGATCGCGACCATCGACATGGTGCTTGGAGGTGTAGACCGATGACGTACGACGAAGAGACGCTCGCGCAGCTCACGGCGGATGCGCAAGAGGTCATCGCGCGCTACCCGGTGCCGCGCTCCGCGCTGCTGCCCCTGCTGCACCTTGTGCAGTCCGTCGATGGCTTCGTGAGCCCTGACGGCATCGCGTTCTGCGCGGACCAGCTTGGCCTCACGGCCGCCGAGGTAAGCGCCGTCGCCACCTTCTACACGCAGTACAAGCGCCGTCCGAACGGCGAGTACCAGGTAGGCGTATGCACCAACACGTTGTGCGCCGTCATGGGCGGCGACCGCATTTGGGATGAGCTCAGCGGCCACTGCGGCGTGGGCAATGGTGAGACCACCCAAGACGGCTCCATCACCCTTGAGCGCATCGAGTGCAACGCGGCCTGCGACTACGCGCCCGTGATGATGGTCAACTGGGAGTTCTTCGACAACCAGACCCCAGAATCCGCCAAGCAGGTCGTCGACGACCTTCGCGCCGGCAAGGACGTCACCCCCACGCGTGGGCCCAACAAGGTGCAGACCTTCAAGCAGGTGGAGCGCGTGCTCGCCGGCTTTGAGGATGGCCTCGCCAATGAGGACCAAGGCGCAGGCGGCCCGACGCTGGCTGGGCTTGAGGCCGCAAAGGCCAGTGGGTGGAAGGCAGGTAAGTAGTCATGACAGACCTCGCCCCCGTACTGAGCGCCATTTGGGACCAGGACAAGTCCTGGACCATTGACACGTATTCCAGGGCAGGCGGCTACAAGGCGCTCAAGAAGGCGCTCAAGCAGCCGCCCGCAGACCTCATTCAGGCCGTGAAGGACTCTGGGCTTCGCGGCCGCGGCGGCGCTGGCTTCCCCACGGGCATGAAGTGGGGCTTCTTGCCTCCGGACGACGGGCTGCCGCGCTACCTCGTTGTCAACGCCGACGAGTCTGAGCCGGGCACGTGCAAGGACATCCCCACGATGCTCGCGAACCCGCACTCCCTGGTGGAGGGTGTGATCATCACGTCCTTCGCGATTGGCTGCAACCACGCCTTCATCTACTTGCGCGGCGAGGTGGTGCACGTGTACCGCCGCTTGTTGCAGGCCGTGCGCGAGGCGTATGAAGCCGGCCACCTTGGCAAGAGCATTCACGGCACGGGCTTTGACCTTGACGTGACCGTCCACGCCGGTGCGGGGGCCTACATTTGCGGCGAAGAGACCGCGCTTCTTGACTCCCTCGAGGGCCGTCGCGGCCAGCCGCGCCTCAAGCCCCCGTTCCCTGCGGTCGCCGGCCTCTACGCGCGCCCCACCGTGGTCAACAACGTGGAGTCCATCGCCTCGGTGCCCGCGATCGTGGACAAGGGCGTTGACTGGTTCACGGGAATGGGAACTGAGCGCTCCAAGGGCATGGGCTTCTTCTCGCTGTCGGGCCACGTACAGAAGCCCGGCCAGTACGAGGCGCCCCTTGGCATCACGCTCCGCGAGCTGCTCGGGCACGCGGGCGGCATCCGTGAGGGCCACACCCTTAAGTTCTGGACCCCCGGCGGCTCCTCCACGCCGATCTTCACCGACGAGCACCTCGACACTCCGCTCGACTACGAAAGCGTTGGCGCCGCGGGCTCGATGCTCGGCACCCGCGCCCTGCAGATCTTCGATGACACCACGTGCGTGGTGCGGGCGGTCATGCGGTGGACCGAGTTTTACAAGCACGAGTCCTGCGGCAAGTGCACCCCGTGCCGCGAGGGCACGTACTGGCTCACGCAGATCCTCAAGCGCCTCGAAGGCGGGCAGGGGACCATGGCGGACATCCAGCAGCTGCTCGACACGTGCGATTCGATCCTTGGGCGGGCCTTCTGCGCCCTCGGTGACGGCGCCACGAGCTCTATCACGAGTTCCATCAAGCTGTTCCGCGAGGAGTACGAGGCCCATGTCACGGGCGGCGGGTGCCCGTTCGATCGCGCCGCGTCGGCCCTGTTTGAGTACACCGATGCCCAGCCTGAGGAGGTGCTCGCATGACCGCAACCGCAGACAAGGCGGCGGCCGCGGCAGTGGACACCGTCACGCTCACGATTGACGGCACCGAGGTCACGGTCCCCAAGGGCACGCTCATCATTCGCGCCGCCGAGCAGGTGGGCATCGACATCCCGCGCTTCTGCGACCACCCGCTGCTCGCGCCCGCGGGCGCGTGCCGCCAGTGCCTCGTCGATGTGGCGAGCCCGGGCCCCGACGGCAACCTGCGCGCCTTCCCCAAGCCGCAGGCCTCGTGCACCATGACGGTCTCCGAGGGCATGGTCGTCAACACGCAGCACACGTCGCCGGAGGCGGACCGTGCCCAGAAGGGCGTGCTGGAGCTGCTGCTCATCAACCACCCCCTCGACTGCCCCGTGTGCGACAAGGGCGGCGAGTGCCCGCTGCAGAACCAGGCGATGAGCCACGGCCGCCCCGAGAGCCGCTTCGTTGACGTCAAGCGAGTCTTCGAAAAGCCGCTCGCGCTGAGCAGCGAGATCCTGCTTGACCGCGAGCGTTGCGTGCTGTGCCAGCGCTGCACTCGCTTCTCCAAGGAGATCGCCGGCGACGCCTTCATCGACCTGCAGAACCGCGGCGCAATGCAGCAGATCGGCACCTTCGACGAGGACGTGCTCGACTTTGACGGTTACCGCCCCATCGGCGTCGCCGCCGAGGACGAGTCCGGCAAGGCATTCTCTTCGTACTACAGCGGCAACACCGTGCAGATCTGCCCGGTTGGCGCCCTGACGAGCGCGGCCTACCGGTTCCGCTCGCGCCCCTTCGACCTGGTCAGCAGCGCAGGCATTTCCGAGCACGACTCGTCCGGCTCCGCGATCCGCACCGACCACCGCCGCGGCAAGATCCTGCGCCGCCTCGCGGACGAGGACCCCATCGTCAACGAGGACTGGATCACGGACAAGGACCGCTTCGCGTTCACGTGGCAGAACCTCGATGACCGCATTACCAGGCCTCTTGTTCGGATCGACGGCGAGTTGGTTGAGGCCTCATGGCCCGACGCTATTGCGGCGGCGGCTGCCGGCATCAGGGCGGCTGGAGAGGGAAAGAAGCCAAAGGGAGCAGCAGTGCTCCCCGGCGGCCGCGTCACCTTCGAGGACGCCTACGCCTACCAGAAGTTCGCGCGCGTGGTGCTGGGCACCAACGACGTCGACGCCCGCACGCGCACCGCGAGCGACGAGGAACTCGCGTTCCTCGGTCATCACGTCGCGGGCCGCGGCCTCGGCGTGACCTTTGCCGAGCTTGAGAAGGCTCCCGCCGTGCTGCTCGTGGCGTTTGAGCCCGAGGACGAGGGCGGCGTTGTTTTCTTGCGCCTCAAGAAGGCCGCGAAGAAGGTCATCGCTGTTGCCCCGTGGCTCAGCCGCGGCAACCAGAAGCTTCGCGCCACTCTCGTGGCCACGCGCCCCGGGGATGAGGCGGCCGCGCTCGCCGACCTCCCCGCCGACGCCGTTGCCGCCTTGAGCGAGGCAGGTTCCGTCATCATCGTTGGCGAGCGGGCAGCGGGAGCTCCGGGCGCGCTCGGTGCGGCCCTTGCCCTGGCCAAGAAGACCGGCGCCAAGCTGGCCTGGATCCCGCGCCGCGCAGGAGAGCGCGGCGCCGTCGAGGCCGGCGCGCTTCCGAGCCTGCTCCCCGGTGGACGCGATGTCGCCAAAGACGCGGCTCGTGCTGCCGTGGCTCAGGCGTGGGGCGTTGACAGCCTCCCCGCCGAGGCCGGCCGTAGCGCCGCGGACATCATCGCCGCTGCCGCCAAGGGCCAGATCGGCGCCCTCGTGATCGGCGGCGTGACGCCCTCCGATCTCACCGGAGACGTCACAAAGGCCCTGGAAAAGACCGACTTTGTGGTGAGCCTTGAGGTTCGCCGTGGCGAGGTCTCCGAGTACGCGGACGTGGTGCTGCCCGTTGCGCCTCCTTCGGAGAAATCCGGCACCTTCCTCAACTGGGAGGGTCGCTTGCGCTCCTTCGCCACCGCGATTCCCACCGAAGCGCTGAGCGATCACCGCGTGCTCGACGTCCTCGCGAGGGAGCTCGGCGTGACCCTCGGCACCGCTTCGGTGCGGGACATCTCTCGCGAGATCTCCGCGCTCGGCGTCGACGAGACCGCCCGGCCCGCCGCCCCCAAGGCGCCCGCGAAGGCAAAGGCGACTGCTGGTGCAAACTCAACCGCAGCGTCGGGCAGCGTTGTGCTTGCCTCGTGGCACCAACTGGTGGACGAGGGCGCGCTGCAAGACGGCGAGCCGTTCCTTGCTGGCACGGGCCGCACCTCGGTGGCGCGCATGTCCGCCGCCACGGCCGCGCAGCTTGGTGCCGAGACCGCCGTATCGCTCAAGGGTGCTTCGCGCGCCACGATCGAGCTGCCCGTGGTCATCACGGATATGCCCGACGGCGTGGTTTGGGTGCCCGCGAAGTCGCCGGGCTCGTGGGTTGCCAGGGATCTTGGCGTTGAGCCGGGTACTGCGGTGACCGCCAAGGGGGTGTCCGCGTGAGCCTCGCCTCGCTCGTCCTCCCGTTTGCCGTGGACCCCACGGTGGTGCCGCTGAATGCCGTGCAGAAGCTTTGCGGGATGACCGACCCCGCCGTGAAGGCCACCGACGAGCAGGCCAAGTGCATTGCCGAGGCAGGCCTCAGCGGCGACTCGATCTGGATCGTCATCATCAAGGCCGTGCTGGTGCTCGTGTTCTTGCTGCTGTCCGTGCTGTTCGCGGTGTGGTTTGAGCGCCGGGTGATTGGCCGCCTGCAGCAGCGCCCCGGCCCCAACGTGCACGGCCCCTTTGGCCTGTTCCAGTCGCTCATGGACGCGCTCAAGCTGGTCTTCAAAGAAGACATCACGGTGCGCGCGGCGGACAAGCTGGTGTACATCGCGGCGCCGATCATCTCGGTGTTCTGCGCCCTGCTGATCTTCGCGGTGATCCCGTTTGGGCCGTCCACGCGCATCCCGTTCACCGACGAGATCACGCCGCTGCAACTCACCGACTTCCCCGTGGCGGTGCTCTATATCCTCGCGTGTGCGTCCGTTGGCGTGTACGGCATCGTGCTCGGTGGGTGGGCCTCCGGCTCCACGTATCCGCTCATGGGTGCGGTGCGTTCCACCGCGCAGGTCATCTCTTACGAGCTCGCGATGGGTCTTTCGCTCGTCACCGTGTTCATGATGGCCGGCTCGATGAGCACCTCTGCGATCGTCGAGTCGCAAGTTGACCGCTGGTGGGTGTGGCCGCTACTTCCCGCCTTCGTGCTCTACGTCATCTCGATGATCGGTGAGACCAACCGCTTGCCGTTCGACCTTCCGGAGGCGGAAGGCGAGTTGGTCGCGGGCTTCATGACCGAGTACTCGTCCACCAAGTTCGCCTGGTACTTCCTCGCGGAGTACATGAACATGATCAACGTCTCCGCCGTGGCGGCGACGCTGTTCCTTGGCGGGTGGCGCGCACCGTGGGCCGATTCGTGGCCTGGCGCAGACTTCTTGAACTCCGGGATCTTCCCGCCCATCTGGCTGATCATCAAGATCTGGCTGATCATGTTCGTCTTCGTGTGGATCCGCGGCTCCGTGTTGCGATTCCGCTACGACCAGTTCATGAAGTTCGGTTGGAAGGTGCTCATCCCCGTTGGGCTTGGCTGGCTCGCGTTCTTCGCGATTGGTCGCCAGGCGTTCGGTGCATGGGGCCGCAACCTGAGCGTGTTTGACGCAGTGGCTGGCCTTGTGGCGATTCTCATCGTTGTGGCGTTCTGGAGCTTCATCTCTGATGCCAAGAAGGCACGCGCCGAGGTGGAGCCTGAGCCGGACGGCGAGGTGCTCGACGCCTTCGCTGGTGGCTACCCTGTGCCCCCGTTGCCGCACCAAGTTCTGCCGCCCTCGCCGCGTTCTGGACGCACGGTTGAGGCCCGCGTCGCCGCGAGCGACACCGCACGTGAGGAGGACGCCAGTGAGTGACCATGACGAGCGGTGGCAGGTGAACCGCGAGCGTGACGGCGCTTCTAAGCCGTTTGAGTCGAACCTCCCCAAGAAGGGATCGCTTGGCGAAGCGCTCGCGCCCGTCGCGGGCTTTGGCGTGACGCTGCGCAACTTCTTCAAGCCGGTGGTGACGGAGCAGTACCCGTACAAGAAGACGCCACCCATGCCGCGCTATCACGGGCGCCACCAGCTCAACCGTCACCCAGACGGCCTTGAGAAGTGCATCGGTTGCGAGCTGTGCGCGTGGGCGTGCCCCGCGGACGCGATCTACGTCGAGGCCGACTCCAACACGCCCGACGCGCAGTTCAGCCCCGGCGAACGGTACGGCCGCGTCTACCAAATCAACTATCTGCGCTGCATCTTCTGTGGCCTGTGCATCGAGGCATGCCCCACGCGCGCGCTCACCATGACCAACGAGTACGAGCTTGCGGGCCCCACCCGCGAGGGCCTCATCTTCGAGAAGCAGGATCTGCTCGCTCCCATGGGAGCCAACATGCTCGCGGCGCCTCACCCGATGGTGCCGGGCACCACCGACGGCGACTACTACCGCGGTGACGTCACCGGGCCCGTCGACACCCAGGTGGACTGGGTGCGTGAGCACCGCCCAGAGGACCCGACGCTGCCGGAGAACGCATCAGCTCCTAGTACGGGAGCCGCCCGTGGTTAACCCGTTCCTGTTCTGGGTGGTCGCGGCGATCACCGTTTTGCCGTCTCTCGCGCTGCTGTTCGCGCGCAAGGCCGTGCATGTGGCGATGGGCGTCGTGTTCGCGATGCTCGGTCTCGCCGTGGCGTACATCATGCTCGCGGCCCCGTTCCTCGGCATGGTGCAGATCGTGGTCTACACCGGCGCCATCATGATGATGTTCGTCTTCGTGCTCATGCTCATCGGCGTGAAGGGCAAGGAGAGCCTGCGCGAGTCCATCGTTGGTCAGCGCTGGATCGGCATCCTCGTTGCCGTCGGTACCGGCCTGTTCCTGTGGGGCGTGGTGTCCCGCGTGTCGTTCAACCTGCGTGGCGCCACCGAAGGCAACCCGGCCGAGATCGCCGGCGCGCTGTTTGGCCGCTTCGTGGTGGTGATGGAGACGCTCGGCTTCGTGCTGATCGTGGCCGCTGTGGGAGCGCTCGTGCTCACGCACATGCCGCGACTGGTTCCCAAGCACTCCCAGAAGGAGATCGCGGAGGATCGCATCCGCGTGGGAGCCAACCCCGTGAACAAGCCCATGCCGGGCGTGTACGCACGTCACAACGCGCTTGACGTCCCGGCGCTTGGCCCGGACGGCAAGCCCATCGAGGAGTCGATCTCGCGCGTGCTTGAGGTGCGTCACCAGATGGATGATCAGGATCCATACCGCGCAGACAAGGCTATCGAGGAGGGTGACGACAAGTGAATCCCATCGCTTTCGTCTACCTGTCCGCGGTGCTCTTCGCGATCGGCACGGCAGCCGTGCTGCTGCGACGCAACGCGATCATCGCGTTCATGGGCGTTGAGCTCATGCTCAACGCGGCAAACCTCGCCTTCGTGGGCTTCAGCAACATCCACGGCACGGTTGACGGCCAGGTCATGGCGTTCGTCGTGATGGTGGTTGCCGCGGCCGAGGTGGTGGTTGGGCTCGCGATCATCGTCGCGATCTTCCGTGCGCGGCAGTCCGTGTCCCTCGATGATCCGTCGGAGCTGAAGGGCTGACCATGCTTGATCTGACCTGGCTCCTCATCGCCGTGCCGCTCGCGAGCGCCTTTGTGCTGCTCCTTGCCGGCAAGCGTGCCAACCCGTGGGGGCACTGGCTCGGCGTTGCCGCGTCCTCCGCTGGCTTCGTCGTGGCGCTCATCGCGTTCCTCCAGATGCTCGGCCTCGACGAGCACCACCGCTCGCACGCCGTGGAACTCTTCTCGTGGATCAACACGGGCGATCTCAACCTCAGCGCGGGACTGCTTGTAGATCCGCTGTCGATGACGTTTGTGCTGCTCGTGACCTTCGTGGGCACGCTCATCCACATCTATGCCGTTGGCTACATGGAGCACGATCCCGACCGTCGCCGCTTCTTCGCCTACCTCAACCTGTTCATCGCGGCGATGCTGCTGCTGGTGCTCGCCGACTCCTACCTGCTGCTCTTTGTTGGCTGGGAAGGCGTTGGCCTCGCGTCGTACCTGCTCATCGGCTTTTGGAACTACCGCAATGACTACGCCACCGCGGCTAACAAGGCGTTCATCGTCAATCGCATTGGTGACCTTGGCCTGATCTTCGCGATGGGCCTCATGTTCACCGCTTTCGGCGGCGTGGACTTCGCCACGGTCTTCGCGGGAGTGGAGAACGCCTCTACCGCGCAACTCACGGCCATCGGTCTCACCCTGCTGCTCGCGGCGTGCGGAAAGTCCGCGCAGTTCCCGCTGCAGTCCTGGCTTGGAGACGCGATGGCCGGCCCCACCCCGGTCAGCGCGCTCATCCACGCGGCCACCATGGTGACCGCCGGCGTCTACCTCATCGTGCGCTCGGCGCCGGTCTTCGAGGGTGCGCCCAATGCGCAACTGGTGGTGGCGATCGTCGGAGCCGTGACGCTGACCTTCGGTGCCATCGTCGGCATGGCCAAAGACGACATCAAGAAGGCGCTCGCCGCCTCCACGATGTCGCAGATCGGCTACATGATGCTCGCCGCTGGCCTTGGTCCGGTTGGCTACGCCTTCGCGATTTTCCACCTTGTGACGCACGGCTTCTTCAAGGCTGGCATGTTCCTTGGCGCGGGCTCCGTCATGCACGGCATGAACGACCAAGTCGACATGCGTCGCTTCGGCGCCCTGCGCACCGCCATGGTGGTGACGTGGGTGACATTCGGCCTTGGCTGGCTCGCGATCCTCGGTATTCCGCCGTTCTCCGGCTTCTTCTCGAAGGACAAGATCATTGAGGCCGCGTTCATCGGCGAGGGCTGGCAGCCATGGGTGTTCGGCCTTACCGCCCTCATTGGCGCGGGGCTCACGGCTTTCTACATGTCCCGCCTGTTCTTCATGACGTTCCACGGCAAGGCCCGCTGGACGGAGGAGCAGCACCCTCACGAGAGCCCCGCCATCATGACGGCGCCGATGATCGTGCTTGCGGTCGGCTCCGCGTTCCTTGGCCTGATCCTCGCCTCTGGAGATCGCTTCGTCACGTGGCTTGAGCCCGTCACCGGTCACGCCGAGCACGGTGAGCCGGTGCTCTCCGTTCCCGTCATCACAGTGTCGACGCTCGTGCTGGTGTTGCTCGGCGCCGGCTATGCCTGGCTCAAGTACGGAAAGGCAGACGTGCCGCTCACCGCTCCCGCCGCGTCGCTTGCGACGATCGCCGCCCGCAACGACCTCTTCCAGGATTCGGTCAACCGCGCGGTGCTTGAGCGCCCCGGCACGCACCTCACGAGGACGCTTGTGTACATGGATGCGGCCGTCGTTGACGGCGCCGTAAATGGCACCGGCGGAGGCACGGCCAAGACGGGTGAGGCCCTCACCAAGCTGCAAAGCGGCAAGGTGCGCTCCTACGCGCTCATCATGGCCACCGGCGTGCTCCTGATCGCCTTCTTCGCTGTGATTGGGGGTAAGTGATGTTCCCCATTCTCACCGTCATGGTGGCGCTTCCCGCCGTGGGTGCCGCAGTTCTCTTTGCACTGCCCGACGGCGTGCGCGCCAAGTCTCGAGAGGTCGCCCTTGGTTTCGCGGTAGTCGAGCTGCTGCTTGCCGCGATCCTGTTCTTCCGCTTTGACGCGGGCCAGGCGGGCACGATCCAGTTCAGCGAGACCTACGCGTGGATTCCGCAGATCGGCACCTCGTGGGCTCTCGGCGTGAACGGCATCGGGCTGTCCCTTGTGGTGCTCAGCGCTCTGCTCGTTCCCCTAGCCATCCTCTCGGCGTGGCGAGACGATAAGGACGCGAAGCGTCGGGCCAATTACCTGGCCCTTGTGCTCGCAAGCCAAGCGTTCATGGTGGGTATCTTCGCCGCCCGTGACGTGTTCCTGTTCTACGTGCTGTTCGAGGCGATGCTCATCCCGATGTACTTCCTCATCGGCTCGTTTGGTGGGCTGCAGCGCCGCTACGCCGCGGTGAAGTTCCTCATCTTCTCGCTCGTTGGTGGGCTGATCATGCTCGTTGGGGTGATCGCGCTGTACGCGGCGGGGCCTGGCGGCGAGCAAGGATTCCTTACGGACAAGCTCACCGGGCTCGAGCTCGGCACCGCGCAAGAGCGGCTGCTGTTCCTCGCGTTCTTCATCGCCTTCGCGATTAAGGCGCCGATGTTCCCCGTGCACACGTGGCTGCCAACGGTTGCCGAGAGCGCGCGGCCCTCGACCACGGCCCTGCTCGTGGCGGTGCTCGACAAGATCGGCACGTTCGGCATGCTCACGCTGTGCCTTGTGCTGTTCCCCAACGCCGCGCAATGGGCCGCTCCCGTGATCATCATCTTCGCGGTCATCTCTGTGCTGTATGGCGCGATCCTCGCCATTGGCCAGGAGAACATGCTGCGCCTCGTGTCGTTCACCTCGGTGAGTCACTTCGGCATCATGATCATCGGTATCTTCGCGTTCGCGCAGACGTCCGTCACGGGTGCCGCGCTGTACATGTTCAACCACGGGCTCTCGACGGGAGCGCTGTTCTTCGCGGTCGCGTACCTGATCCAGCGCCACGGTAGCGCCTCGCTCAAGGACTACGGCGGCCTGCAGAAAATCGCCCCCGTCCTTGCCGGCACGTTCCTCATCATCGGCCTCAGCGCGCTGTCGCTTCCGGGCCTGTCGCCGTTCATCTCGGAGATCCTGGTGTTCATCGGCGCCTACCCCGTTGTTCCCGTGGCCATCTGGTTTGCCGCGCTTGGCGTGGTGCTCGCGGCGCTGTACATCCTGCTCACCTATAAGAAGGTGTTCACTGGGCCGGCGCCCCAGAAGATGGAGGGCACGCGGGACTTGTCCCTGCGTGAGCGCCTCGTCACCTGGCCGCTCATCGCCGCGATGCTCGTACTCGGCTTCGTTCCGGGCATCCTGCTTGACGTGCTGCGAGAGCCGGTGCAGGACATCGTCACCATCGTGTCCGTCGAGGAGGCTGGCAAGTGAACTGGACCCAGCCGGACATCACCTGGGGACCGCTTGTCCCGATCCTGGTGGTCCTCCTGAGCGCTGCCGCCGGCATCCTCGTCGAGGCCTTCATCCGCACGCACGCCACGCGTCGCCTTGTGCAGTTTGTGCTTTCTGTTGGCGCGCTCGTGGTTGCGCTTGGGGCGGCGATTGTTCTTTGGGCAACGCACGAGGGCAGCGGCACGGTAGTGCTGCGACTCATGCTTGTTGTGGACAAGCAGTCTCTTGCCTGGCAGATCATGCTGATGGTGTTTGGCATTCTTGCCGTGCTGCTGTTTGCCGCGCGCACTCGTGGCGGTGAGGAGGAGTTCACCCCGCTCGGGTCCACCTCACCCGGCACGCTTGATGAGACGCGCGCGCTCCGTCAGGGCTTCCAGGTCACCGAGGTGTTCCCGCTCGCGCTGTTCGCGGTTGGCGGCATGATGCTCTTCACCGCGGTCACGGACTTCGTGTTCCTGTTCGTGGCGCTTGAGCTGTTCTCGCTTCCGCTGTACATCCTCGTTGCGCTCGCCCGCCGGCGCCGGTCTCTGAGCCACGAGGCCGCGCTGAAGTACTTCTTGCTTGGCGCCTTCTCTTCGGCGATCTACATCTTCGGTGTTGCGCTGCTCTTCGGTGCCACCACGCAGACCTCGTTCACAGCTGTGCAGCGCGCCATCGAGATCATTGCCGGGCACGATCCCTTGATCATCGCCGCGGCCGTACTGATCCTGGTTGGCCTGTTCTTCAAGATAGGCGCCGTGCCGTTCCACTCGTGGGTGCCCGACGTCTACCAGGGCGCGCCAAGCCCCGTCACCGCGTTCATGGCGGCCGCCACCAAGGCCGCGGCCGTGGCCGCGCTGCTGCGCATCGTCTACGCCTCGTTCTACCCCCTTGAGTGGGAGCTCAACTGGCTGTTCTGGACCATCGCGATCGTGACGATGATCGTTGGCACGCTCGTTGCCCTGGTGCAGACTGACATCAAGCGCATGCTCGCCTACTCCTCGATCGCGCACGCGGGCTTCATCCTCGTGGCGTTCGCCGGCTTCTCCGCCGAGGCGCTCAGCTCGCTCCCGTTCTACCTGCTTGCCTATGGCCTTGCGACCATCGGCGCGTTCGCGATCGTCACCCAGGTGCGTGAGCGCACGCCCGACGGCGCGGTGGGTGCGGAGGCAACTCGCCTTGGGCAGTGGGCCGGGTTGGGCAAGCGAGCGCCGTGGCTCGCTGCGGCGATGGCGATCTTCCTGCTGTCGTTTGCGGGCATCCCGCTCACGGCCGGCTTCGTGGGAAAGTTCGTGGTGTTCCGCTCCGCGATCACTGAGGGCGCGTGGCCGCTCGTGCTGGTGGCGGTGCTCGCATCTGCCGCGGCCGCGTTCTTCTACATTCGCCTCATCGTGCTGATGTTTTTCACGGACGTGCCTGAGGGTCAGGCGGAGTCGATCGAGATTGAGTACTCGCCGCTCACGCGTGCCGTCGTGGTCGTCACGGCGGCGCTCACACTGGTCCTTGGTGTGGTGCCCGGCCCCGCGCTCGCGGTGGCCGAGGATGCCGCGGTGATGCTCTCGTCGCTGACGGACGGAAAGTAGCGGCACATGGCGTCGCTCGTGGGCCAGGGGGGCCTTGACGAGGCCTTGCAGTCTCGCCTTGCGCTTGTTGAGGAGCGGCTTCGCGATGCGGTGTCGCAGTCCGATCGCCTCGCGGACGCGACGTCCCGTCACCTCGTGAACGCCGGGGGCAAGCGCCTTCGCCCCGCTCTCGCGTTGTTGACCGCGCATCTTGGCGACGCCTCGCGGCCCGAGGTTGTCGACGCGGCCGTCGTCGTTGAGCTCACCCACCTGGCCACTCTGTATCACGACGACGTCATGGATTCCGCGCCCACTCGGCGTGGTGCTCCCGCGGCCCACGAGGTGTGGGGAAACTCGGTAGCGATCCTCACTGGGGACCTGCTGTTCGCGCGCGCCTCCGCCGTGGTCGCCGGCCTTGGTCCGCAAGCCGTGCGCATTCAGGCAGAGACCTTTGAGCGCCTCTGCCTTGGCCAGCTTCACGAGACCGTTGGCCCGTCTGCCGACGACGACGCGATCGAGTTCTACCTGCAGGTGCTCGCGGACAAGACTGGTTCGCTTATCGCCACCTCCGCGCGCTTTGGCGCGATGTTTGCCGGGTGTGCCCCCGCGGTGGTGCAGCAGGTGACGCGCTATGGCGAGCTGGCGGGCGTGGCCTTCCAGCTTGCCGATGACGTCATCGACGTGCGCTCCGACGCCGCCACCACGGGCAAGACCCCTGGCACGGACCTGCGTGAGGGCGTTGCGACGATGCCCGTGCTGCTGTTGCGACGCAGAGTGGCCTCCGGTGGAAGTGCCGAGGACTCCGACCTCCTTGCCGCTATCGACGGCGACCTGTCCTCCGACGAGGCGCTGGCCGCCGTCGTTGCGTGGCTCTCCACTCACCCCGTCGTGGATGAGACGGCCGCACTTGCGGCGCAGTGGGCGGCACGCGCCAAAGAGGCAATTGCGATGCTCCCCGAGGGTGACGTGAAGGCGTCGCTCATCGACTTCGCGGACTCGCTGGTGGCTCGCACCGCGTAAGGCCGTCATCCCGCGCGCAGTCGCGGGATCGCTAGGGTGGGCACATGTCGCGAGCAACGGATCTCAACGGGGCGGAGCGCTGGGCCGCCGTCGACGCATACATCGAGGACCACTACACGCGGTCCGACGCTGTGGCCGCCACGGTGCTCGAGAATCAGCGAAGTGCGGGGTTGCCAGACATCGCAGTAAGCCCTGCACAAGGAAAGCTCCTGTCAGTTCTTGCCCGCGCATGCGATGCCCGCCGGGTGCTCGAGTTCGGCACCCTCGGCGGATACTCGACGCTGTGGTTTGCTAGGGCCGTCGGGCCGGAGGGCGCCGTGGTGACCTTCGAGCTTGAGCAGCACCATGCCGACGTTGCTATGGCGAGTCTCACCCAGGCCGGGGTCGGAGAGCGCGTGGAGGTGCGCGTCGGCCCTGCGGTGGACAACCTTTCCACGCTCGAGGGTGACGACCCCTTCGATCTGGTGTTCATCGACGCGGACAAGCCCAACAACCTCGCCTACTACCAGGCCGCGATGACGCGCGTGCACCCCGGCACGGTGATCATCGTGGACAACGTGGTGCGGGATGGCGGTCTCATCGACGCGGATTCGGAGGACCCGCGCATCAAGGGCTCGCGGGCGATCGTGGAGTTCGTGGGCGCCGACGTGCGCGTGGAGGCGTCGGTGGTGCAGACCGTTGGCGCCAAGTTCTACGACGGCATGGTCATCGCCACGGTGCTGTAGCCCAACGTTTTTCGCGTCGGCGCCGTGTACAGGGGTAGGGGCGACCAGGGGAGACACTGTGCGGGACTGGCAAGAGATTGTTGAGCGGCTCGTAGCAGAGCGCGGCTCGCGTCTCGTGGCATATGGCCGCATGCTGGTTGGTCCTGGCGACGATGCCGAGGACCTGGTGCACGACGCGATCGTCAAGACCTTCGCGCGCGGCCGCAATATCCACGACGTGGACCACGCGGAGGCGTACGTGCGCCGCGTGATGCCCACGCTCATCATCGATCGATCGCGATCACGGGCGGCGCGCTCTCGCACCACGCAACGAGCATTTGAACGCGAGCGTGGCGGCGCGGACCTCGACGCCGGCGTCGACGTGCGGCGGGCGCTTTCCACACTGCCGCCGCGCGAGCGTGCGTGCGTGGTGCTCAGGTTCTTTGACGACCTCACCGTTCCCCAAATCGCCGCCCAGCTGGGCCTCGCGGAGGGAACGGTCAAGCGATACCTGGCCGACGCGTCGGGCACGCTGGCATCCCAGCTTGCCGTGGATGCCGAACCAGGGGAGAAGGTGCGGGTCTCCGCGCCAGGGAAGGAGGGGCGATGAACACGCTAGGCGACGCCCTGAATGAGTCATTTGCTGCGGACGCCGGGCGCGCGAATGCGCTCGACGCTGGCCGGATGGTTGGCGCTATTCGCCGTCGGCGGGCGGCGCGGGCCGCTGGCATGGGCACTGCGGCCGCCGTGGGAATCGGCGCGGTTGGAGCCGTGTGGTGGCTCGCCCCTGGCGGGCGCTGGGCGAGCCCCGCGCAGCAGTTGCCGAGCGATTCATGCACGGACGCAGAGCTTTACCTGCGACCAAACCCAGGGGCCCTTGGAGACGCACCCATCGACTACCGCGTCTACCAGGATCTACGGCCCAACGCTCCGCACAGGGGCGTGCACGTGGTGAATCTCGATGGCGTTGTCACCGATGTCCAACCGGATGAGAACGGGGACTACGTCTACAACGGAGACGTCCTCGTTAGCCACGATCTGCCCGAAGAGGTCTTAGAGCTGCCCATGGTGGGGGAGTTCGGAGAGCAAGGCGGTGGCGGCGACCTGTGGGACGGTGTCTCACCGCAGACCGATGACTATGAATGGACGATGGTTCTCCCCGAAGATCTTCCTACGGGCTTCGACACGGTCATGCTCTCAAGCTCGTTGCGACTGGCGATGGGTCTTGGTGGTGCCGGCTACGACTCCAGTTATGTGCCGCACGGAGCCGTGACCGACGAGATCATCACCACGACCGATGGCGGCACGGAAGTAAGCCGCGTCGACTACGGGGGCCCCAGCGGTGTCGGCGATGACCTCTCTAGCGTGGCTTCGGTGGCCCTTCGGGTCACGCTCGCGACAGGCGAGACGTACACGTTCACGGCTCAGCACCACGCGGTGGACCCGGCCCTGCTCGAATGCGCATCGAACTCGTCGAGCGTCACGGTAACGGCTACCGGCACTCCAGAGCCCGCGGCCACTGGCAGCTTGCCAGGCTCATCCCCAGATCCGGGAGTCTCTCAAGGGGGCACTCCGGAGGCGCTCTCGGGCCCCGAGTCCGCTGTCTTCGCGTGTGGCGCCCTCATGCCGGACGAGTTGAACGGCACCGTGGGGCTGGACGTGACCTGGGCAGAGGGGAAGGTTCCTCACCCGGTCGAGTCCGACGCGACGATCGACCTGGGCACCGGGGGAGTCCTCATCACGGGCGATCTCGAGAGCACCTTTGGCGACGGCGCCACATCCTTTACGCCGGGGTGGTCTGGAACCTGGCAAGCCTCTGGCGACCGCGTGTTTGGCGCGGGCCTCTATACATGGTCTGGTGCGGTGCTCAACGGCAGGGTTGTTGGGGCGCTCGCCGTAGACGGGGAGGACGCCTCAGGGTTTGGGCCCAACGATGCGGCCGGCGGCGCGCCACAAACTGACGGCACCACGCTGGTCTACCAGAGCATCTACCAGCCGCTCGATCGCCTGGTGCCGTGCGGCAACTACACGCAAGCCGATCTCGTTGACTCGCAGTTCGTCGTCTTCCTTGGCACCGGTCTGGGCGCCGACAGCTACGAGTTCGGATGGATCGCACTCGACACCACCGGGGAGTGATCCCGGCGAGAACTAGACGTTCTCCGCAAACTCCGGCTCCTCGTCTGGGTTGCCTCGCCGCGACCACGCGCGCCACGAGTCCACGGTGATGAACACCAGAGCCACCCACACCAGCCCAAAGCCGATCCACCGCCCGGCAGGCATGGGCTCGTGGAAGTGCCACACGGCGAGCATGAACATCATGGTGGGAGCGATGTACTGCAATAGCCCCGTGATGTTGAGTGGCAGGCGCGCGGCCCCCGCCGCGAACAGCAGCAGCGCGCCAACGGTGGCCACGCCGGAGAACATCAGCAGAAGGTCGTGGTGGAGGCCAAGGCCCTCCGAGCCCCGCGAGCCGAACGTGAGTCGATCGCCGAGCCCCATCCACACCAGCACCGCCACGGCGAAGGGGAACAGCACCAGTGTCTCCACGGTGAGTCCCGTGATCGCATCAACCGAGGCGCCCACGCGCTTCTTGATGAGCCCGTAGAACCCAAAGCTGAGCGCAAGCGCTAACGAGATCCACGGCAGCTCACCCATCTCAAAGCCGATGACAGCGACAGCCGCCGCTGCGATCGACACCGCCACCAACTGCATCCTCCGCAGCCGCTCGCCGAGCACCAGCACGCCAAGCGCCACCGTCACGAGCGGGTTGATGTAATAGCCAAGCGATGCGGACGCCACTCGGTCCGTCACCACCGCGAACACGTAAATGAGCCAGTTGGCCGCGATCAGCACCGCGGCGAGCGCGAGCGTCCAGAACGCGCGCCGATTGCCCAGCACAACGCGCAACCGCTGCCACCCGCGCACGAACGTGACAATGACGAGGCACACCACGAGCGACCACACCGCCCGCTGTGCCGTGATCTCAAGCGCGCCCGCGGGAATGAGCGCGTGCATGAGCAGCGGGAAGAGGCCCCAGATGACGTAGGCCGACGCTCCAAAGAGCAGTCCCTTCCTGTCCAGTGGGGTGCTCGTCACCTCAGCATTGTTTCAGGCCCGACGCTCGCACCATGGCCGCTCACGCCTCAAGTGGCCCCTGGATTGGCCCCCGAATTACGAGTCCAGCGCCGCGATGTACGCGAGCAGATAGGTCCGCGAGTTTCCGTCATCTATTGCCCCAGGCGGAAGGTTGAGGGCAGCCGTCCACGACTCTGATCGCGCCTCGAGCCCCTGGAGTGCCTGGTACATGAGGATGTAGTCCCCAAACTGGGCGGGAGCTCCGGCCTCCGCGATGGTGGTGGCGATGTGGCCAGCATCAATCGCACTCAGGTACGCAACAGAGAACGGCGCCATGGGGATCAGCTGGATGCCCAGCATCGCGGAGGGCTCGGGGCTGAACCACGTGGCGTAGTCCCGCTTCGCGCCCCACTCCATCGCCACGATCGAGTGCTCGTACTCGGGGAACGCCGCCAGGTCCGGTGCCAGCCACAGCCGTCGCGCGGTGTCTGCCTCGAGCGAGAGCATCCACGTGGCGCGCGCCTCGAGCGCCGCGTTCCCGCGAACCTCGGCCCACAGCGCTACGGCGTTCCACGCGGACACTGCCTCGGAACTTGACTCCTGGTTGTTGCCATCGGCGAATGGCGCGAACCCCGACGCCCACGAGTGGCCCGCCGCCGGGTCAAACGTGCGGATGGCGGGGAAGTCTGGTGAGGCGCCGCTGGCCGCAGCAATGTCGGCGCTTGCAATGTCAGCAGCAACCTGGTCAAACACGGGCCCGATCGCCTCGCCGAGCGCAGGGTCATCCGCCGAAGCGACCGCCGCCGCGTACAGCAGATACCCATAGTGGAAGTGATGGTCGTTGAAGTCCTCTGAACCGAACGCCGGGGTCACGCCAACCACGCCGCGCAGCATGGGGTCGTACACGAAGCACCTGGCCTCGCCGCTCGCGCACCGATCCGCAGTTCCCCATTCGCCGAGCGCCTCCGCGAGTGCCGCCCGCACGGTCTCGGCGGCCTCTTCCTCGCCCAATTCTGTGGCGATCGTCAGCAGGTTGGCCATGCGGTACAGCGCCTTTCCTCCAAAGTAGCTGTCCGACGGCACGGCTGGCAGGGCGGCCACGTCTCCCTTGAGTGCGGTGATGATCGCTTCGCGCTGGTCGTCGGTGATGCGCGACAGGTCGAGCTCCCCACTGGGAGCGACGGCCGGGACATCCCACGACACCTGCCCTGCTGCGCAAACCTCGAACTCGCCGTCGATCGTGGCGTAGGTGCCCAGCTCGCAGTCGAGCCCGTCGGCCCGCCATGAGGGGACCGCCACCACGGTCTTGGCCCCGTAGGTGAGACTGGTGCTGGCCGACGGCTGGCTCACCTTTCCGGTCCATTCCGCCGCGTGCACGGGGTCGCCGAGGGCATCCGCGAAGGCCTTCACGTCGCCCCCGTTTGGCACCGCGAAGAACTGGGCGCTGCCGCCCTCATCCAACTGGATCGTGGTGCCGTCGATCACGCCGTCGCGCACCACCACTGCGTACTGAGTGCCGTTGATCGCTGCCTCGCCGATGCCTTCGCCCGCCGCGACGAAAGGTGAGCCGAGCGTCATGGTGGCCGCAGCGTCGGCCATCACGCCCACCACCGGCCAGCCTTGGGCGAGGGTGACCTCGACGTCCCCCATCGAGATGCCAACGGCCACCGGATCCGCGTGGCTCACCACTCCGTAGCCTGCCGCGCCCATGACGGTCACTGAGAGGTCGGCGCTCGCGGGTGCCATGATCGCTTGAGCGCTCGCGGCGGGCCGCGTGAGGCCCATCGTGAACCCACCCTCGCTAGGGGCGAACGACAGCGGCTTGGGGAACACCGGAAGCCCGGGATCCCCGAACGCGAGCGACGAGTACCAGCGATTGGTTGGCGGCACCACATCATCTGCCAGGCGCATCGCCACGTCCACGCCGAGAGACTGCTCCGGCACGGTCACCGCGGGCGGAGGTAACTCGGGCGGCGCGCTCGATGCCGAACCGTCGCCCCCTGCGGTGCACGCGGCAAGCGCGCAGGCCACGGCCAGCGCCCCCGCCGCTACGGAGAGGGGGCGCTGGGTCATAGGCCGATCTTCCGCGCGAAGTCGCTGAGCGCATCATGGACTCCCGCGAGCGGCCCGTCATCGTGCAGGCTCACCGAGACGTCGAGCGGGGTGCCGGGTTTGAGGAGGGGCGCGGGCTCCGCGGTGGCGAGTCCGTCCGAGGCAATGGTCGCCGTCACGTGGGCGTTGCCGTCCACCGTCTCGACGGTGAGGTCATCCACGGCGCCGTCGAACTCGGTGCCGTTGGGCAGGCGCAGCGTGACCGCGGCGCCGTCATCGATGCGCGAGAAATCGCGCGGGGTCAGCACGAACTCCGCCTCCGCGTAAAGCGATCCCGCCGCATCGATCGTCGCGAGCACCGCTCCCTGGGAGACGTATGAGCCCTCGTCCATGTCGATGTTGGAGACAACCCCCGTGGTGGCCGCACTGATGACGAGCGTGCCGTCTTGCTGGACGGACTCCTGGCCGGGAGAGACAGCGCCGGTGGCGATGTCGCGCTCCAACTGGAGGCTGCGCACCGCGAACATCCGTTGGCCCTCCTTCACCTCATCGCCCTCGTCCACGAACGAATCGGTGATGATGCCGGCGTAATCGGTGCCCACGTCGTACAGTTGCGCGGCAATCTGTGCGCTGTTGCTCGTGGCGTGCGTTTGGCGCTGGTTGAACACCAAGAGCGCACCCGCGGTGATGATGAGCACCACCAGCAGGCCAACGAACATCTTCAATCGGTTTGCCCACGTCATGACACCACCTCCGCGATGTGATCGTTTGCGGCTTCGGAAACCGGGCGCGCCACCACGGTGACGGGAGGGGGAGAGGCGACCACAGCGTCGGGCATATCCGGAACCAAGGGAAGGCCCTTGCGTAGCGCGCGGGCCTCGCGGCGAGCCGTGAGCATGAAGCCGCCCATGATGACCGTGTTGGTGAGATTCCACGCGGTGGCGAGAGTGAAGACGCCGTTGTCGACGTCTCGCCAGATGGCCACGAGCGAGGTCAGCACCAGGAACACGAAGAACATCACCTGGGGAATGATGAAGTTGAACGGCGACGAGCCGCGCGCGGTGCCCGTTGCCTGCCAGCCCACATCCTTGCCCTTGAGCACATTCATGAACGCCTTGATGTAGATGGGGAAGCTCACCGTGGCGAGGGTGAGCGTCTGCCAGCGGAACGAGCCAACCGTGTACCAGGCCAGCACAATCTGCATCACGTAGAAACCCGAGTAGTACAGCAGCCAGGTGCCAACCGAGATCGTGAGGTTCATGGGGCGCAGGTCAAAGTAGATCTCGAGCGGCGGCACGAGCAGCAGGATGAACGGGCAGATGCCGGTGAGGTAGAACGACGCGGTGACCAGATACTGGATGCGCTGGTCCATGGTGAGGCGGCGGCGTGGGCTTAGCGGGTTGTGCGTCAGCAGGATCTCGAAGCCACCCGTTGCCCAGCGCAACTGCTGCTTCGAGTACGCCTCGACCGTTTCTGGAGCGTCGCCGACCGCGAGCACCGTGGGGATGAACACCGAGCGCCAGCCGCGTTCGTGGAGCATGAGCGAGGTCCATACGTCCTCGGACTTGGACTGGGTGTACATGCCGCCGATGTCGTCGATGGCGGCGCGCCTAAACACCACGTTTGTGCCCACGCAGAACGCCGCGTTGAAACGATTGCGGCCCGGCTGGATGAAGCGATAGAACACGGCCTGCATGTAGGCCGCGCCGCGGGCGATGGTGGTGTGGAGGTTGCCGTAGGTCTGCGGGGTCTGCACAAACGCAACGTCAGGGTCTACGAAGAAGGGGACCGTCTCCACGAGGAAGTCTTGGGCGGGGACAAAGTCGGCGTCGAAGATCGCGAAAAAGTCGCCCTTCGCGAGCGTGAGCGCGTGGTTGACATTGCCCGCCTTGGCACCGCCAGAGCTCAGCCGCCGCACATACCGGGCGCCCAGTGTGCCGCACATGTCCCGCACCTGGTCGCTGCGGCCGTCGTCGAGCACCCACGTGCGGTGGCGGCCCTTGATGGCGAGCGCTGCGGTCACCGTGCGGCGGATGATGTCGATGTCTTCGCCGTACACCGTGATGAACACGTCCACGTACACCCGCTGGTCGTTGACCTGCAGCGGCCATTCGCTTGGGTTGCCAGCGTGGGAGCGGCCAAAGAGCAGCCGCTGGGTGCGGTGAAAGGCAAAGTCTCGCGGATCAACGCTGCCCGCGAGGATGGTCCACATCGCGAGCAGGGCGTGCGCCACGAGCACCGATTCCGCGCTGATGACCATGATGTAGGGCAGCGCATCTCCGCGGTTGGCCGGGTTCAGCAGGAACGCCGAGTACACGAGAATGCCCAGGGTGGCGATGAGCACCAGCAGCGTCATCACCGGCGAATGCGCGCCGGTCCGGTTGTTTTCCGCCATGTCGTCCCCCAATGGTGAGCGAGGGAGCGAACCGCTCCCCCCGGAGTTGGTTCGACGACTTTGGCGCGTGCGTTGTCAGGCTAAGCCCCGTTGGAGGTCCATTGGGTGTCCGCTTTGTTAACTCTGCGTGAAGAAACCAGGGACCGGTTTCAGGTAGCGATACGGCCCGACGCTGTGGCCGGGTCAGATTGTCAGGTACCCGTCCACGCCGGTTCCGGGCACCGCGGCCCTCGCCGTTCCCGCGGCGAGCGTGTTGCCGTCCTGCGGGTCGACGAGGCAGAACGCGCCGGTGCGGCGGTGGTTGCCGTAGTCCTCAATCGCAAGCGGCTGTGCCAGCTGCAGCGCCACCACACCGATGTCGTTGAGGCCCAACTCGAGGTCTTCGCCCGCGATGATTGAGGCGTCGAGGGTGCCGCCGGGAAGCGAGATGTCGAGAGTTCCCTCGATGCCCGTGACCATCGCCTGCACGAGCGACGAGCCGTGTTGCACGAGCACGCGATCGCGCACGCGCAGCGGACGCTCGGAGAGCCAGGCCACGTGGGCGTGGAAGTTCTTGACCGCGAGCGCAGCATCCCCCGCGGCGCTGAGCAGATCGCCGCGCGCCACGTCCACGTCGTCGGCAAGCCGCACAGAGATCGAGGCGCCGGCGGGAGCTGAGGTGAGGGGGCCGTCGGCCGTATCGATGCCGGCAACGGTGGTGCGGCGGCCAGAGGGCTGGACCACCACGGCGTCGCCGACGCGGATGGTGCCCTCCGCAACCTGGCCCGCGTAGCCGCGGTACTCGCGATACTCGGGGCTCACGGCGGCGTCTTGGGGGCGCAGCACGTACTGAACGGGAACGCGCCACCCGCCTTGGGCGATCGCGGCGAGTTCGTCCGCGCCGGGAACGGTCTCGAGTAGTTCGAGCACCGTGGGGCCTTCGTACCAAGACGTGCGGGCCGAGCGCTCGACGACGTTGTCGCCCTCAAGGGCGGAGACGGGGATCGCCACAACATCAGGCATGCCGAGCTTGGCCGCGTGGGAGGCAACGTCGGCGGCGATCTCCTCGAACGGTTCGCGCGCAAAGTCGATGAGGTCGATCTTGTTGACCGCCACCACCACGTGCGGAACGCGCAACAGCGCGGCAACCGCGAGGTGGCGACGCGTCTGCTCCACCACTCCGTGGCGTGCGTCAACGAGAACGATGAGCGCATCCGCGGTGGACGCTCCCGTCACGGTGTTGCGCGTGTACTGCACGTGGCCGGGGCAGTCGGCGAGGATGAACGTGCGGTTGGGGGTGGAGAAGTAGCGGTAGGCGACATCGATCGTGATGCCCTGCTCGCGCTCCGCGCGCAGCCCGTCCGTGAGGAGGGCGAGGTCCACGGTCTCTGCGCCGCGGGCACGCGAGACGCGTTCCACGGCCTCGTAGGCGTCCGCGAGGATCGACTTGGTGTCATACAAGAGCCGCCCAACCAGCGTGGACTTGCCGTCGTCGACGGAGCCGGCGGTGGCGAAGCGCAGCAGCGAGGTAGTCCGAGTCTCAGTAAGCGTACTCACTAGAAGTACCCCTCTTTCTTGCGGTCTTCCATGGCGGCCTCGCTCAAGCGATCATCGGCGCGAGTGGCGCCGCGCTCGGTGATGCGCGTGGCCGCCACCTCGGCGATGACATCGGCAACCGTGGCCGCCTCAGACTCCACCGCACCCGTGCACGAGGCGTCCCCCACCGTGCGGTACCTGACCGTCTTGGTGACCACAGCGTCGGCCGGGCCAACGGGAACCGCGGGGTGCGGGGTGAGCCACATGCCGTCCCTCAAGAACACGGACCGCTCGTGTGCGTAGTACAAGGACGGCAGTTCGATGCCTTCGCGCTCGATGTAGCGCCACACGTCAAGCTCGGTCCAGTTGCTGAGTGGGAACACGCGAACGTGCTGACCGGGCAGGTGGCGCGTGTTGTAGAGGTTCCATAGCTCGGGGCGTTGGTTGCGCGGATCCCACTGGCCAAACTCGTCGCGGAGGCTGACCACGCGCTCCTTGGCGCGGGCCTTCTCCTCGTCGCGGCGAGCGCCGCCGAAGACGACGTCGTACTGGTGGCCTGCGATCGCGTCGAGCAGCGGCACCGTCTGCAGCGGATTGCGCGTGCCGTCAGGACGCTCCCGGAGGCGACCGTCGTCGATGTAGTCCTGGACGGACGCAACCTGCAGCCGCAGGCCCAGGCGGGAAACCGTCGCGTCGCGGTAGTCGAGCACCTCGTCAAAGTTGTGGCCGGTGTCCACGTGCAGCAGTTCCACGGGAACGCGCGCGGGCCAGAACGCCTTGGTGGCCAGGTGCAGCACCACCACGGAGTCCTTGCCGCCGCTGAAGAGGATGACGGGCTTTCGCGCCGTCGCCACCGCCTCGCGGATGATGTGGATGGCCTCCGCCTCGAGGGCGCGCAGGGTGTCCACTTGAGTGTCCACAGTCTCGATGCTCACTTGTGAATCCCGCATTCCGTCTTGTCGGTGCCCGCCCAGCGCCCAGAGCGCGGGTCCTCGCCAGCGGCCACCTTGCGCGTGCACGGCTCGCACCCAATAGAGGGGTAGCCCCGCGCCACCAAGGGGTTGCGCGGCAGTCCATGGGCCGTCTGATAGATCTCCACCTGGAAGTCGCTCCACAGCGCGATGGGGTTGATCTTCACCAAACCGTGATTGTCATCCCAGGTAATGACGGGCATGTTGGCGCGCGTCACCGCATCCACGCGGCGCGCCCCGGTTACCCACGCGTCGTACCCGGCCAGCGCGCGCGCGAGTGGGTCCACCTTGCGCATGAAGCAGCACGTGTTGGGGTCGCGTGCGAAGAGGTCCTTGCCAAACTCGGCGTCCTGCTCCTCGACGGTCTGGCGCGGCATCACGTTCACCACCGTGATGGGGAAGGCCTTCGCCGCGCGCTCCCGAGTCTCGAGCGTTTCCTTGAAGTGGTAACCCGTCTCGAGGAACAGCACGTCAACGCCGGCCAGTCGCGCACCAAAGAGGTGCGGAAGGATCGTGTCCTGCATGGACGACGCTACGGCCAGTTTGGTTCCAAACGTCGCCACGGCCCAATCGGCGATTTCTTCGGCGCTCGCGTTCTCCAGGCGTGCGTTGACCTCGGCGCACGTGATCGCATTCCACGTGGTGGGGTTGGCGGCGACGAGTTCGGCAGTAGTGGTCACGGCGTTCACTTGATGAGCTCCTCTTCCACCCGGAACGCCCAGTCCGCGAACTGCTCGCCGTCCTCACGGGTGGCGAGGTAATTCTTGGTGACGCGCTCCACGTACTCAGGCATGCCGTCGGCCTTGACCTTGTGGGCGCGAATCTTGCGCCCAAAATCGTTGTCGTCCCCGCGTCCAAGCCGGCCGCCAAGGTGCACCTGGAAGCCGGGCACCTGCTCGCCGGACTCCTCGTCGAGCACCATCTGGCCCTTGAAGCCGATGTCCGCGATCTGCACGCGCGCGCAAGAGTTGGGGCACCCGTTGACGTGCACGGTGATGGGGGAGTCGAGAGTGGGGAAGATCTCGTCGAGCTTCTTGACCACCTCGCGAGCCGTCACCTTGGTCTCGACGATCGCGAGCTTGCAGTATTCGATTCCCGTGCAGGCGATGACGTTGCGGTGGAACTCGCCGGGGCTCGAGTCGAGCTCGAGGGCGCGCAGGCCGTTGACCACGTCGTTGACCTTGTTCTCAGGGACGTCGAGCACGAGGATCTTCTGCAGCGGGGTCAGGCGAATGCGGTTGGAGCCCGCGGCCTCTGCGATGTCCGCGATCTTCAGCAGTGTGGTGCCGCTGATGCGGCCGGCCACGGGCGCCACGCCAACGTAATAGTTGCCGTCCTTCTGCTCGTGGATGCCCACGTGATCGCCGCGCTCGGCGGGGGTGGACAGCTGCGGAGCGGGGCCCTTGGGCAGCTCGTAGTGCAGGTACTCGTCCTGGAGCACCTGGAGGAACTTCTCCGGTCCCCACTCCTTCACGAGGAATTTGAGGCGAGCGCGCGTGCGCAGGCGGCGATAACCGTAGTCGCGGAAGATGCTGATGACGCCCTTCCACACCTCGTGCGCGATCTCGGGCTTGACGAAGACGCCAAGGCGGTGGCCAAGGAACGGGTTCACCGAGAGGCCGCCGCCCACCCACAGGTCGTAGCCGATGCCCAACTCTGGGTGCTCCACGGCGCAGAAGGCGATGTCTTGCACCTCGTGGAGGATGTCGGGGACGGGCATGCCCGTGAACGCGGTCTTGAACTTGCGCGGCAGGTTGGAGAACTCGGGGTCTCCGATGTAGCGGTCAACGATCTCGCGGATCTGCGGGGTGGGATCGATGAGCTCGTTCTTCGCAACGCCGGCAACGGGGGAGCCGAGCACCACGCGCGGCACGTCGCCGCACGCCTCTTCGCTGAGCAGGCCAACGGACTCGACGCGGTTGAAAATGTCGGGGACGTCCTCGATGCGGATCCAGTGCAACTGGATGTTCTGACGATCGGAGACGTCTGCGGTGTCGCGGGCAAGATCGCGAGAGATGGTGCCGATGGTGCGCGCCTGCTCAAGGGAGAGCTGCCCGCCATCGCTGCGCACGCGCAGCATGAAGTACTCGTCGTCGAGCTCGTGCGGCTCGAGGATCGCGGTCTTGCCGCCATCGATGCCTGGCCGACGCTGTGTATACAGTCCCCACCAGCGGAACCGTCCGCGCAGGTCACCCGGGGGAATGGACCAGAAGCCCCACTTGGAATACATGGTCTCGATGCGCGAGCGCACGGCGAGCGGGTCTCCCGCGGCCTTCATCTCTTCGTTGGGGTTGAGGGGAGTGCGGTCGCCGAGCGCCCACTGTCCATCCTTGTTGACGGTGTCGCGGCGGGCGGCGGCCTCGCGGGTACGAATGAGGCGTGCCTCTTCGCGGTGGCGCCTGCGCTCCTCGGCCTCGGCGGCGGCCGCGTCGTCCGCGGGCGTGCGCGAAGGTGCCGTGGGGGTGGTGTCGGTGGTGGAACTCACCGGCGCTCCTCTAGCGGTGTTGGGCACCGGCCAGCCGGGCAGAGCACCCGGTGTGGCCGAGCGCCCAGGATTGATTGGGACAGTCCATGGGCGGTCAGGCCATGGCACACATGACGCGCAGCGAGCGCGCGGAGTCGAATCCGCGGATGCTCAGGGTGCTCGTCATGCCGGCAAGTGTGACACGAAAGCCGAAAAGGCACACCCCCAATCCCCCTATGTTTGGTAGGGTATGGGGAGGCTATGCTCAGCGTCGGACTCCAGCACGTCCATTAACCTGGAGTCGTTGCCGCCGCCCAAGCCAAGGAAGTATCCCGTGACTACCGAACGACCGCTGCGCGTTGCCATCATTGGCGCCGGACCCGCCGGCACGTACGCCGCCGACATCCTCACGAAGCAGGGCCTCGACGTGTCCATCGACATCATCGAGCGGCTGCCCGCGCCCTTTGGCCTCGTGCGCTACGGCGTGGCGCCCGACCACCCGCGCATCAAGCAGATCATCGTTGCGCTCGCGAACGTGCTTGGCCGCGGCGACATCCGCCTGCTGGCGAACGTCAACGTGGGCACGGACCTCACGCTTGAGGATCTCCGCGAGCACTACGACGCAATCATCTTCGCCACTGGCTCCTTCTACGACGCAGACCTCAACATCCCTGGCATTGACCTGGAAGGCTCGTACGGTGCTGCGGACTTCGTGAGCTGGTACGACGGCCACCCTGACGTCCCCCGCACGTGGCCCTTGGAGGCCAAGGAGGTCGCGGTGCTCGGCGTGGGCAACGTCGCGCTCGACGTTGCTCGCATCCTCGCCAAGCACGTCCCCGACCTCATGCCAACCGAGATCCCCCAGAACGTCCAAGAGGGCCTTGAGGCGTCCCCGGTCACGGATGTTCACGTCTTTGGCCGCCGCGGACCTGCCCAGGTGAAGTTCTCCCCGCTCGAGTTGCGCGAGCTTGGCCACGTCCCCGACGTCGACGTGATCGTCTACCCGGAGGACTACGACTTCGACGAAGGCTCCATGGCTGCGATCGAGGCGAGCCACCAGACCAAGCAACTCGTCAAGACGCTCACCGACTGGACGCTGCGGGAGCCAACGGGCGCGAGCCGCCGCATCCACCTGCACTTCCTGCAGAGCCCTCACGAGGTGCTCGGCGAGGACGGCCGCGTAGTCGGCATCCGCATGGAACGCCAGCGCCTCACTGGCGACGGCAACGTCGAAGGCACGGGAGAGTTCATCGACTACCCCGTGCAGGCCGTCTACCGCGCGGTTGGGTATTGGGGCACGGAGATCGACGGCGTCCCCTTCAACCACGACAAGGGCGTGATCCGCAATGTCGAGGGCCGCGTGGTCGACGACAACGGCACCCCCGTCCCCGGCTTCTACACCACGGGCTGGATCAAGCGCGGCCCAGTTGGCCTCATCGGCCACACCAAGTCGGACGCCGCGGAAACCATCTCCCACGTGGTCGAGGACGCGCCAAGCCTCTACGCGGGCACGCATGCCTCCGCCGAACAGCTCAGCCCCGACAACATCCTGCGCCTGCTCAAGGACCGTGGCGTTCCGGTGGTGCAGTGGCGCGACTGGGAGGTGCTTGACGCTCACGAGCGCGGCCTCGGCGAGCCCTCTGGCCGCGAGCGCGTCAAGGTGGTTCCGCGCGAGGACATGACGGACGTGGCGCTCAAGCGCACCCACGCATAGACAAACAAGGGTGTGAGGTACGCGTGTTGCTCATGTGACTCGCGAGCGCTCGCGAAGCGACCCGTGCGTCACATCTGTCACTCGGACCCTTGTTTGTCTCTTGCCAGCCCGACGCTGCGGCGTGGTTTCGCTCGGAGGTAACCACACCGTCGGGCCGGGAACCCCAGCCACCCCCCAAACCGTTCCTACAATGGCCGCACGCGACCAGGAGGATGAGTGGGTAAGAAGTACTTCAACGGGCTCAAGACCATGGGCCTGTTTGTTGTCATGTGGATGGTGCTGCTTGGCATCGGTACGTTCGTTGCCGGTGGGCAGTACTTGTGGCTGTTCGCAGGATTTGGCCTGATCGGCACGTTCTACGGGTACTGGAACTCGGCGAACCTTGCGATCCGCGCGATGCACGCGCGTCCCGTCACCGAGGTGGAACAGCCCGCGATGTACCGCATCGTGCGCGAGCTGTCCCGCGAGGCAAACCAGCCCATGCCCGCTCTCTACGTGTCCCCAACGGATGCGCCCAATGCGTTCGCCACGGGCCGCAACCCCAAGAACTCGGCGGTGTGCTGCACCACGGGCATCCTGCAGCTCCTCGACGAGCGCGAGTTGCGCGGCGTGCTCGGCCACGAGCTCCAGCACGTTTACAACCGCGACATCCTCATCGGCGCCGTGGCCGCCGCATTCGCCGGCATCATCACGGCGATCGCGCAGATGCTCTTCTGGTTTGGCGGGGGCGGCAACGGCCGTGACAACCCCCTTGGCCCCATCGGCGCGCTAGCGATGCTTTTCTTGGCGCCCATCGCGGCCTCGCTCATTCGCCTCGCGATCTCCCGCACTCGCGAGTACGACGCGGACGAGGACGGCGCTACCCTCACGGGCGATCCGCTCGCTCTCGCGTCCGCGCTGCGCAAGCTTGAGCAAGGCACCAAGGCGCGCCCGTTGCCGCAGGATCCGCAACTCGAAAACGTGAGCCACATGTTCATCGCCAACCCGTTCCGCGGGGAGGGCCTCGCCAAGCTTTTCAGCACGCACCCGCCCATGGCCGAGCGCATCGCACGCCTCGAGGGAATGGCCCGCGACAACCGCTAAGCCAACCGGGGACTAAGGTCCCGTGGCCGCCAGGGCGCGTGCGCGTCGGGCAGGAAAATACCTGGTAAACGCGCAAGTATGACGGCATAACGAGGCGCCTCAAGACCCTTCCGCGGCCCGACGCTGGGGCGGGGTCGCGTAGGCGGCCCCGCCTTGTGCGTGGCTTAGGTGTGGGCGCGCAGGTGCGTGATCAGTTGTGGCAACGCGTCTTCAACTCCCGGCGCCATGTCGATACGGAACGCCGCTGGGCCTAGCTCGAGCGGCTCGTACTCCCTGGTAACGACCTCTTCCCAGGTTGGCTCAATGTGCCCTGGGATGTCCGCGACGCGCGCCTCCACGCGGCGCCGGTGCTCGTGCGTGTCGGAGCACACCACCTCCACCTCGACGATGCGCGCGGCGCCCTCGGTCGCAACCCAGTGCCACGCCTCGCGAGTGACCGCGATGGGGTTGACGCTGTCCGCGATCACCGATCGTCCGCCGCGCAAGTGTTCAATGGCCTCGAAGTACGCCACCCGGTAGCCGAGCGAGGGGTGCTCCTCGAGCGACACCGCCCCCGACGTCTCGAGCGCCGTCTCGATCACGTCGATGCGCACGTGCACCGCACCCAACTCTCGCGCCAATACCCGCGCAACCGTGGTCTTCCCACTGCCGGGAAGACCGGTGAGGGCAACGAGCAAAGGGGCGTGAGAGTCGGGCATGCCTAATCGTTCCGCGCTGCCAAGCCAAGGAAGCGAATGAACACCGCGATCCACCCAAAGATGAGCACGAAGACGATGATTTCGAACGCGGTCACCGAGAAGACTCGCGCGAGGAACAGCGCGATAGACACCGCGATCCCCGCGAGGATCGCCCATGCGGCCACGAAGTATCCGGACTCCATGCCGGCCAGGCGCGAACGCCCGCCGATGAGCAGGATGAGGAACACCACGGCCATGCCAGAGGCGCAGATGGTGTGGACCAGGAAGCTCACGTCTACGGGCACAAGGCCCACGCCGGCGAGCATGACGCCAAGGATGACGAAGAGCCTGGCGGCCCACTGGGGAGCGCTGGCGTTGGCGAGTTTGCCTGCCGCGACGAGCTCACGAATGTCGTGGGCGAGGTAGACCGCGAAGGTGGTGACGAGCAGGCCCGCCGCGACGAGGGTGGCGTTGAACATCCAGCTCGAGATGTCGCCAAAGGTACCCAGTTGACTGAAGTGGACGCGCCACCACAAGGGGTCGGAGGTGGTGACGGCGGCAGTGAGGCAGCCAACGACGACGTAGCTCATGAGCAGTGTCGAGAGCCGTTGCGTGGTCACCTGCGCCACGGACGGGAACACCAGGAAGGCGACAAGGCCAAGCGTGGCGCCCATCATGACGGCCGCGAACAGCCCGCTCACGTTGAGCCCAATGAACGCGAGCGATAGCACCACGTACAGCGCGTAGGTGCCCAGGAATGCGAGCGCCGAGTGGACGAGCACCACGGACAGCAGGGTTACAAAGGTGGTCCAGCGGCCAAGAGTCAGCCGCCACTCTTGACCCGGCCGGTTGCGCGAGCGCCAGTAACCGACGGCCGAGACGAGCGCCGCGACCACGGTTGCGAGAGCCGCTGCCGCCAGCCCAAATGAGTCCGCGCCAGACAGCCGCACGTACCCGTTGACGCTCGTCAGCACGAGGCCGGCGAGCGCGCCAACGCCTCCGCAGACGAGCGCGAGCCAGATGGCCTGAGACTCGACGCGCAGCAGCGAATCTGGCGTGCGGGCCCCCGGCTCGGCGTCCACTAGCGGTAGTTGACGAACTGCAGGTCGGTGTCCACGTCCGCTCCCCTGAGCAGGGCCTGGGTGGCCTGCAGGTCATCGCGGGACTTGGAGCTCACGCGCAACTCGTCGCCCTGGATGAGCGCCTTGACGGACTTGGGGCCCTCGTCGCGCACGAGTTTGGTGAGCTTCTTGGCGGTCTCCGAGGAGATGCCCTCCTTGATCTCGGCGACCAGCCGGAACTCCTTGCCGGACGCTTGCGGCTCGCCGTACTCGAGCGACTTGAGGGAGATGTTGCGCTTGGCGAGCTTGGCGATGAAGACGTCGAGCACCGCCTTGACGCGCTCTGGCGAGTTCGCCTTCATGAGCACGGCCTCGCCCGAGAACTCGATCGAGGCGCCAACGCCTTTGAAGTCGTAGCGCTGCTGGATCTCCTTGGCGGCTTGGTTGAGCGCGTTGTCCACCTCTTGGCGGTCCACCTTGCTCACCACATCGAAACTGCTGTCGCCTGCCATGCGCGGCTCCCTTCGTGAACGGGGCGCGAGTTCGCGCCCAGGGTCAACATCTTGCTATCCTTCCATGCGCGCCGCTTGCAGTTTGGGTGGTGCACGGCGGGTTACCCGAGCGGCCAAAGGGGGCTGACTGTAAATCAGCTGCGAGAGCTACGGGGGTTCGAATCCCTCACCCGCCACGGACAACGGTCCGGCGCTACAGCGTCGGGCCGTTTTCGTTTTGCTTGCGTTACTGCCCTGTCTGCCCGTGTGCCCGTGTGCCCGACGCTGTGGCCCGGTTTTGACGGTCGCTCGCCATTCGCGTCCGTCAGGTTCCGCGAAACGCGGGCTTGTGACGGACCTCACCGCAGTCAGCCCGTCAGTTTCCGTGAGCCAGGAAGCCACCCGGACCTAGTGCCCACCCATGAGCGGCGACATCGCCCGTCCAAGCAGGCTCTTGCGCTTCGTGAGCCGCTCCTCGGCATCCGCGACCTTCATCGCGCTGAGCCCCGCGTTGATTGCGAGCCACCGAAACGGCTCCACCTCCCACGCGCGCGAGCGGTGGCCAACCCACGGGAGCGCGGTGAGTTCGGTGACGTTCCCCAGGATCAGGTCCCGGAGCGTGCGCCCTGCGAGGTTGGTGGTGGTGACACCGTCGCCCACGTAGCCGCCCGCCCACGCCAGTCCCGTGGCGGCCTCAAGACCCACCGAGGCATGCCAATCGCGGGCGATACCCAAGTTGCCGCCCCATCGGTGCGTGAATCGAGCCTCGGCCAGCACCGGGAACATTGACACGAGCTCGTTGCGCAGCGAGCGGTGCACGCGATCGTGCCGATCGAAGGACGGGGAGACGCGCGACCCAAAGTGATACGGGGCCCCGCGCCCGCCGAACACCAGCCGATCATCCGCCGTGCGCTGCCCGTAGATGATCAGGTGCCGGAAGTCCGTGAACGTCTCGCGCTGCGCCAACCCAATCTGGTTCCAGGTCGATTGAGGCAGCGGTTCGGTGGCGACGATGAGCGAGTACACGGGAGCGATCTCGCGCGTGTGCCCCTCAAGCGTGGACGTAAAGCCCTCGGTTGCACGCACCACAAAATCGGCGGTCACCACACCCGATCCGGTCACCACGCGATGCGGCTCGATTCTCACTACCGGGGTCCGCTCGAAGATCTGCACGCCCCGCGCGCGCACCGCTCGCGCCAACCCGCGCACGAGCTTCGCAGGCTGGATCGCGGCGCAGTCCGGGGTGAACATCGCGCCCAGCGTGCCGGTGGCGTTGACCCGCGCGCGCGCCGCCTCCGCATCCAGAAGTGTCACCTCGTCGAGGCCCCACGAGTGCGCGTCATCGACCTCCGCCCGCGCGGCGCGCAACTGCGCGTCGGAGCGCGCGAGCGTCACCGTGCCGCCCTTCGCAATCCCGGCGTCGATCCCCTCGGCCGCTGCGGCGCGGATCACCTCATCAATCGAGGCGCGCATCGCAGCATGCTGCGCGAGCGCGGCCGCGCGACTGCTCTCCTTGGCGAGTTGGGCCATCGAGGAAGGGAATAGCGCAGACGCCCAGCCGCCGTTCCGGCCCGACGCTCCAAAGCCTGCGATCTCCTTCTCCAGTACGGCGATGCGTAGGTCTGGCCGGGATTCGCTCACGTAGTAGGCCGTCCACAGACCGGTTAAGCCAGCCCCGACGATCGCGACATCGACCTCGATGTCGCGAGCCAAAGGCGCCTGCGGGGAGAGGTCATCGCCACACGTCTCGAGCCAGAGGGAGACGGCGCCGTAACCGCCCACAGCGGAACTCATGGCACAAGTGTTGCCGCCCCAGCGTCGGGCGTCAAAGGCCGCTGCAGCGCGTTGCCGCCGCGTTTCTGCGAGGTGAAATCTTGCGTAAATACCTGCAAAACGCAAGGAAAATCGCGGTTTCGAATGGTGGAGAGGAGTTGCATCTGCCAGTATCAGGAAATCGGCGCGGATGGCGGCGCCGGGGTGAGGGAGATAGCTGTGGCGGAAATGCCTCGAGGCAACAGTCGTGTGTCCAGGCGCAATGTGCTCGTCGGTGGAGCGCTCGGAATCGGGAGCTTGGCAGTGCTGCCACTGTTCTCCACGCCGGGCAAGCAACAGAATCCAGCGAACTGCATCGCGCCCGACATGTCCGATACGGATCTGAAGCTCATCGTGTCGAACTGGCCCGAGTACATCGACATCGATGACGAGGGCTACGAGTCGACCAGCACGATGTTCGCGAACGAGTACGGCATCGATCTGACGTACGTGCAGGACGTGAATGACAACGTGGAGTTCTTCTCCAAGGTCGTGAACCAGTTGGGCACGTGCCAGCCAACGAAGCGTGACATGTTCATGCTTACGGACTGGATGGCCGCGCGCATGATCCAGATGGGCTGGATTCAGAAGCTCAACAAGGCCAACGTTCCCAACCTCGACAAAAACCTCATCTCGTCGCTACGTGGTGTGGGCTGGGACGAGGAGCGCGAGTACTCCGCACCGTGGCAGGCCGGCTTCACCGGCATCGCCTACAACAAGTCGCTCGTGGGCGAGGTGCGCACCATCGACGAGCTGCTTACGCGCCCAGACCTCAAGGGCAAGGTCACGCTGCTCACCGAGATGCGCGACACCATGGGCCTCATCCTGCTGAGCGATGGCGCGGACCCCGCGAAGTTCTCGCAGAGCGAGTGGGAAACCGCGATGGAGAAGCTCCGCAAGGCACGCACCGACGGCCAGATCCGCGCCTTCACGGGAAACGAGTACGTGAATGACCTGGCAAACGGCAACATCGCCGCGTGCGTTGCGTGGTCCGGCGACGTTGCGGCCGCCGATGACGAGAACCTCGTGTTCCTTCCGCCTGACGAAGGAATGATGGTGTGGGCCGACAACATGCTGGTGCCGAACATGGCGAGCCACCAGCGCAACGCCGAGCGATGGATTGACTGGTACTACCGGCCAGACATCGCCGCCTTGCTCGCGGCATACGTCTGGTACGTGTGCCCCGTAGAGGGAGCCCGCGAGGAGATGGAGAAGATCGATCCCACGCTCGTGGATAACCCGCTGATCTTCCCCACTGAGGAGTACCTCGCCGCGACGCACCCGTTCATGGCGTTGGAGGAGTACCAGATGCGCGAATACGAAGGAGAGTTTGCCGATGTCTCAGGTGGCTAATGAATCAGGCCGCGATCTGAAGCTCACGGGGTTGACGAAGACGTACCCCAATGGCTTCCAGGCCGTGAAGTCGCTCGACTTGGTGATTCCCGCCGGTTCCTTCTTCGCGCTTCTTGGACCGTCCGGTTGCGGAAAGACCACCACCCTTCGCATGGTTGCCGGGCTTGAGGAGCCAACCGACGGCACCATCGCGATCGGCACGCAGGAAATCACGCACGATAAGCCGTATCGCAGGCCTGTCAACACGGTGTTCCAGAACTACGCGCTCTTTCCGCACTTGTCGATCTCCGAGAACGTGGCATTCGGACTCAAGCGCCGCGGCCAGAAAGAGACGGCTCAGCAAGTGAAGGACATGCTGGAGCTCACCGAACTCACGGCGCAAGCGGAGAAGAAGCCCGCGCAGTTGTCCGGTGGACAGCAGCAGCGCGTGGCGCTCGCGCGGGCGCTCATCAATCGCCCAGAGGTGCTGCTCCTCGACGAGCCGCTCGGCGCACTTGACCTCAAGCTCCGCCGCGCCATGCAGATTGAGCTCAAGCAGATTCAGAGCGAGGTGGGCATCACGTTCGTGCACGTCACCCACGACCAAGAAGAAGCCATGACCATGGCGGACACGGTGGCGGTGATGAACCAGGGCGTCATCGAGCAGATGGGTGCGCCAACGGAGCTCTACGAGAACCCAGCCACCACGTTTGTGGCGAACTTCCTTGGCCAGTCCAACCTCATCGCCGGCACCGTGATCGGCAAGGAGGCCGGCGTGGTCAAGGTGGACATGCACGGCACGATCGTGTCGATTGACGCGGCGCGAGCCCACACCGACAGCGGCACCGGCTGGGTGGGCATCCGCCCAGAAAAGGTGCTGATCGCTCCCGAGGGCGAAGAGATCGACGCTCCCGGCAACCACATGACGGGTGCCGTTGTGGTGGACTCGAGCTTCATGGGTGTCTCCACCCAGTACCTCATCAAGATGCCGTGGGGCCAAGAGATCCTGTGTCACGAACAGAACACCGGAAAGCGTGGCGTGCTCCCACCCGGCACCAAGGTGGATGTGTCGTGGCGCCCAGAGTTCGCCTTCCTTCTTGACGCCTCTCAAGACGTCGACGCCGGGCGCGAGGAGGACTGACGTGGCCCCCCTCTCGCGCAAGCGAACGGGATACCTACTCGTCATTCCCACCGCTATCTGGCTGGGGATGTTCTTTGTCATCCCGCTCTACTCGCTGCTAGCGAGCTCGCTCTTCGATCCCACGGGCTCGGTACTTACCGGCTACGAGATGACGTGGCACATCCAGAACTACTGGGACGCCCTGTCGCAGTACTGGCCCGTGATGCTGAGGTCGCTGTGGTACGCGGGCCTCGCAACTCTCTTCTGCCTCATCCTTGGCTACACGCTCGCATACGCCATCGCGTTCAAGGCGGGCCGCTGGAAGAACGTCATGCTGGTGCTCGTCATCGCCCCGTTCTTCACGAGCTTCCTGTTGCGCACGCTGTCGTGGAAGCTCATCCTCGCGGACGACGGATGGGTGGTCAGCACGCTGCGCACCATTTTCCTCATCCCCGATGAGGGGCGCCTGCTCGCCACCCCGGTGGCGGTGGTTGCAGGCCTCACGTACAACTTCTTGCCGTTCATGATCCTGCCGCTGTACGCGAGCCTCGAGAAGATCGACACTCGGCTTCACGAGGCCTCGAACGACCTCTACGCCAACCCGTTCAAGACCTTCTTCAAGGTTACGTGGCCGCTCTCGCTCCCTGGTGTGGTCGCGGGCACGCTACTCACGTTCATCCCGGCGAGCGGCGACTACATCAACGCCGACCTGCTCGGTAGCCCCAATGAGCGCATGGTTGGCAACGTCATCCAGAGCCTCTTCACCACCACGGGCGACTACGCGCTCGCGGGTGCCCTGTCCGTGATCCTGATGGTCATCATCGTGGTGATGGTGATGCTCTATATCCGCAAGGCGGGAACGGAGGATCTACTCTGATGGCTCGCTTTGGTCGCTGGCTAGGCAAGAACGGCGTGCTGATTCTCGGCATCGGCGTCATCGTCTACATGTACATCCCCAACATGATCGTGGCGCTCATGTCGTTCAACGACTCCTCGGAGCACCGCAATCTGTACTCGTTCCAGAAGTTCACCTGGGACAACTGGCTCAACCCATGTGCGCCTGCCGGAATGTGCCAATCGGTGGTGACGAGCATCGAGATCGCGTTGCTCGCGACCATCGTGGCCACCACTCTTGGCACGCTCGCCGCGTTTGGCCTTGTGCGCCACCGCTTCACGGGCCGCTCCTCGATGAACCTGCTGCTGTTCCTTCCCATGGCCACGCCAGAGATCGTCATGGGTTCGTCGCTGCTTGCGTTGTTCATCGCCGCGGGCCTTGGCGGTCAGCTTGGCTTCGTGACGATCCTCATCGCGCACATCATGTTCTGCCTGTCGTTTGTGGTGGTGACGGTCAAGTCGCGCCTCGCCGGCCTTGACTCCAACCTTGAGCAGGCTGCGATGGATCTCTACGCCACGGAGTCGCAGACGTTCTGGAGGGTCACCTTCCCGCTCGTCTTCCCCGGCATCCTTGGCGCGGCGTTGCTTGCCTTCTCGCTGTCGTTCGATGACTTCATCATCACCAACCTCAACTCCGGCCAGACCGTGACCTTCCCCATGTACGTGTGGGGTGCTGCGCAGCGCTCGCTGCCCATGCAGGTCAACGTCATCGGCACATTGATGTTCATCATCGCGCTCGCGATCGTGATCATCGGCGAGGTGGGTGCGCGGCGCCGACGCAAGTTGCTCGCCGTTCGGTGACCACTCCGTCGGGCCGGCTCTTTCACGGCCCGACGCTGTGGCCGGGGTGGCACTAGAGCCGCGCCCAGGCTTCGGTGAGGACCTCTCGGAGGATGCGTTCCATCTCGTCGAACTCGGCTTGCCCCACGATGAGTGGGGGAGACAGTTGAATCACGGGGTCGCCGCGGTCGTCGGCGCGGCAGTACAGGCCCGCGTCCCACAGTGCCTTCGACAGGTAGCCGTAGAGCACGCGCTCGCACTGCTCGTCTGAGAGTGTTTGGCGCGTGGCCTTGTCCACCACCAGTTCAATCCCGTAGAAGTAACCCGCGCCGCGCACATCGCCAACGATCGGCAGGTCCGTGAGCCGCTCGAGTGTGGCGCGGAACGCGCCCTCGTTCTCGCGCACGTGCCCCAGCACGTCTTCGCGGTCGAACGCCTCGAGATTGGCGAGCGCCACCGCCGCTCCCACCGGGTGCCCGCCCCAGGTGTACCCGTGCAGGAACGCGGATCCCATGCGCAGGAACGGCTCCATGAGCTCGTCTTTTGCGATCATCGCACCCATGGGCGCGTACCCGGAGGTCATGCCCTTTGCCGACGTGATGATGTCGGGCACGTAGTCGTACCGCAGGGCGCCGAACATCTCGCCAAGGCGCCCGTACGCGCAGATCACCTCGTCGCTGACGAGCAGCACGTCGTACGTGTCGCAGATCTCGCGCACGCGCTGCCAATACCCTGGCGGCGGCGGGAAGCACCCGCCCGCGTTCTGTACCGGCTCAAGGAACACCGCGGCAACGGTCTCTGGGCCCTCGTGTTCAATAGCGAGGGCGATCTGGTCAGCGGCCCAGCGGCCAAAGCGCTCGGGGTCGCTGCCGTCTAGCAGCCCTGCCGTGACGTCCGACGCTCGGTACAGGTTCGTATTGGGCACCCGGAAGGCGGAGGGCACCAAGGGTTCGAAGGGCTGCTTGAGTGCGGGAAGCCCAGTGATCGATAGCGCTCCATGCGGGGTGCCGTGATACGCCACGGCACGGCTGATGACCTTGTGCTTGGTGGGCTTTCCCTGCAGCTTGAAGTAGTTCTTGGCGAGCTTCCACGCGCTCTCCACCGCCTCGCCGCCGCCAGACGTGAAGAACACGCGGTTGAGCGAGCCGGGGGCCAGCGAGGCGAGCCGCTCCGCCAACTCGATCGCACGCGGATGCGCGTAGGACCAAATGGGGTGGAAGGCGAGCTCTCGCGCTTGAGCCGCCGCAGCGTCGGCCAGGTCCGTGCGGCCGTGCCCTAACTGGTTGACGAACAGCCCAGCGAGGCCGTCGAGGTAGCGGCGGCCCTTGTCATCAAAGATGTACGCGCCCTCGCCGCGAACGATGATGGGCACGTCCTCGCTCGCGAACCGTGAGTGTGCTGTGAAGTGCATCCACAGGTGCTGTTGCGCTGCATGCTGCAGTTCGGCTGAATCCATCGGCTTAGGCGGTGACCCGTTGGACTGTGCCGGTATCCGTCATCGCCTCAAGCTCCACGCCCTTAGTTTCACGGATGCGTCGGACCACGAACAAGAAGGACAGCAGCGACATCAACGCGTAAAGCCCGTATGCGGCGGACAGCGAGAAGGCGGACAGCGAAGGGAAGGTGATGGTGACGATGAAGTTCGCGATCCAGTTGGACGCGCCCGCAACGGCGAGAGCCACGGCGCGGATCGAGTTGGGGAACATCTCGCCGAGCAGCACCCACATCACCGGGCCCCATGTGGCACCAAAGAAAACCACGAATCCATTCGCGCCGATGAAAGCGATCAGCGACCACGTGTCGCTCATCGTTGCGGTTTGCGTGCCGTCGGCGTTCTCGACGAGGGTTGCCGTCGAGAACGCAACCGCCATCAGCGCGAGTGTGACGAACATGCCGAGCGAACCGATGAGCAACAGGCGCCGCCGGCCGATCTTGTCCACGAGCAGGATGGCCACGACTGTGACCACGATGTTGGTGACGGACGTGATTGTGGACGTGAGGAACGCATCGTCGGACGAGAAACCGACGGATTCCCAGAGCGTGGTGGAGTAGTAGAAGATCACGTTGATCCCCACGAACTGCTGCAGCGCCGCGAGGATGATGCCCGTCCACACGATCGGCTTGAGGCCAAACGACGAGCCCCGGAGGTCGCTCAAGCGTCCGCGCTCGGACTCGCTCGTGGCGAGAATCTGGTCCACCTTGGCGCTCGGGTTGGTCTCTCCCGTGTACTCCGTGAGAACTCGCTCCGCGTCTTCGCGGCGACCTCGCGAGGCGAGGTATCGGGGAGACTCAGGCAATCGCCACGCGGCGAAGCCATAGACGACCGCTGGTACTACCCCAACGATGAACATCCACCGCCACGCCTCGACGCCCCACCACAGTTCGATTGCGGGTCCGCCAGCAGCGGATTGCAGCATCTGGTCACTCAGTAGCGCCGCGAAGATGCCGAGGACGATCGCGAGTTGTTGCAGCGATCCCAATCGCCCGCGATAGGCGGCGGGGGCCACCTCGGCGATGTAGGCGGGAGCGATGATCGACGCCGCACCGATCGCGAGGCCGCCGAAGATGCGCCACAGGATGAAGTCGGTGACACCAACGGCTAGCCCTGAGCCGATTGCCGAGACGAAGAAGATGACGGCCGAGATGACCATCATCCGGATGCGGCCCCAGCGGTCTGCGAGGGCGCCCGCGAACCACGCTCCTACCGCGCAACCAAGCAACCCCGATGCCACCGCGAAGCCCTTGAGGGCCTCACTCAAACCCCACTCGTCTTGCAGAGAACTCACCGCGCCGTTGATGACGGAGGAGTCGAAACCAAAGAGGAATCCGCCGAGAGCAGCACCAATCGTGATCGTGATGACCCTCTTGTTGAGTTTGGCTGGCCCCGCGGTGGTCGGCATGGCATCTCCCCTTGTGAGGCGGCTCTCCGTCGAGCCGCACTTACGTCACTGTAGCGCCGCCGCGAGGTGGAGCGCGAGGTCTCCGGGCCCTGCAACCACTACGTCGGTGAGGTCTTGCCACGCTGCTGCCAGGCTGAGCTCCGCGGCGAGCGCTTGGGCGATCGCCGCATCTGGTTTGCGCCTCGCCCCAAGAGCCGTGGTGGGCTCTCGCCAGGCCGACGCGACGATCAGCGCCCCTGCCTTGCGATCGGACTTGAGGTCCACGCGAGCCACGATGTCGTCTCCCATCAGGAAGAGCAGGCAGTAGTAGCCCCAGATGCGCTTGGGAGCTGGGGTGTAGATCTCGATGCGGTAGTCCACGCTGAACATGCGCTCGAGCCGCGGGCGGAACCAGCACACGGGATCGAAGGGGCTCAGCAGAGCCTGCGCGGTGGCGCGCGCCGGCGGCTCCGCCCCCGCGGCCAGGAGTGCCGGCTCGCCCCAGCCCTCCACCTCCGCCCACGACGCGAGGCCGCGCTCCACTGCGGACTCGGCAAACGGGCCGAGCCCCGCGGCAGTAAGGGACTTGGGCGACAGCAGGCGGAAGTGATCCGCGATGTCTCTGGGGGTGCCCACCCCCACCGCAGAGATCGCGTGGTCGAAGAACAGTTGGCGACCCTCAGTGAGAGTGAGCGGGGGCGCCGCGAGGGCGTGCTCGCCCCACGCGCGCTCGAGAGAGTCGTAGGTGCGCACAAAGTTGGCGCGCCTGCTGCCCGCGATGTCTCCCCGGAAGAACAGGTACTCAAGCGCCGACTTCACGTGGCTGTAGTCCCACCACGTTCCCTTGGGGCCCTCGCGCGGCGCCAAGTGGTCGATGTCGCTGGCAACTACCGGCCCGCGCTCGTTCACTGCCGCGAGCACGGCGTCAATGAGTCCAGGGCGTTCACGCTCAAGGCGCTCGCGCGTGCTCGTTGCCCACTCGCTCGGCCTCTTCATGCGCGGGAGCATCGCGGGCAGCAGTGACAGCGGCATCACCGCCGCCTCGTGCCCCCAATGCTCAAATCCGTGCGCTCCATGCCCCTCAGAAGGCCCCCACAAGAACGAGTCAAGCGCCGTGATGTCGTAGGGGCCGTAGCGGCTGAAGACCGGCATGTGATGCGCTCGCGCAAACACATTCACGGAGTCCAACTGCAGCACGCCTTGGCGGTTGAGGTACTGCGCGAACTGCCTGTCACGCACCCTGCCGGCGGGGCGCTTCGAGGCCATCCCTTGCGCCGCCAAGAACACACGCCGCGCCTCGGCGGCCGAAAGTGTCTGGGTCACGTCGCCACCATAGCCAACCCCACTGACAGCCGCGCCTACGCGATTTCGCACGCCAGCGTCGGGCCGTGTATTCTTGTCCGGCGTTGCCCCAATAGCTCAGTCGGCAGAGCGTTTCCATGGTAAGGAAAAGGTCCAGGGTTCGATTCCCTGTTGGGGCTCGGTTGGGCGGTCATCACAGTGGCCGCACCACACGGCGGGGTAGCTCAGTTGGTTAGAGCACACGACTCATAATCGTGGGGTCGCGGGTTCAAGTCCCGCCCTCGCTACGGGGTGCACAAGGCACCCAATCACGCGCTAAAGCGGGCGCGTGCCCAACAAGGCTAGGAGCAATCCACATGGCAAAGAATGACGTTCGTCCCAAGATCACGCTCGCGTGCGTTGACTGCAAGAACCGCAACTACATCACGCGCAAGAACCGTCGTAACAACCCCGACCGTGTGGAGCTGAACAAGTTCTGCCCCAAGTGCGGCAAGCACACGGCGCACCGCGAGACCCGCTGATCTAGCTGTTCTCAGACGCCCGGTTCCCTGTCCCAGGGGGCCGGGCGTTTGTGTTTTCCCTGCCCGACGGCCCGGCTGGCTTCCGTACGCTACCCGGCCACAGCGCGGGGCCGGGGAGTCCAGGGCGGTCGCGTCCTGGTGGACGGGCCCCCGCGGATTCAACGCAGGCGTGACCGTCAGTTTCCGTGAGGTCACGGATTTTGACGGTCGCGGCTCACCGTGGTCCGTCCGTTTCCGCGGGCTCCTGCCCGACGGCCCGGCTGGCTTCCGTGCGCTACCCGGCCACAGCGTCGGGCCGGGTTTGGGTAGGGTTGAACCGTGCCAGTGAACCCCGAAGCTGTGGGCCGCGCATACGGCCCCCACGAGCCGTATGAGGTGACTCGCGTGAAGATCCGCGAGTTCGCGGACGCCGTGGACGCCAACTCGTTCGCCCACTTCAACGTTGAGGCCGCGCGCGCGGAAGGGTACGACGACCTCGTGGCCCCCACCACGTTCGCAGTCATCATCGCGCAGCGCGCAGAGTTCCACGTGGTGGTGGACCCCGAGGTGGGCGTGGACTTCTCAAGAGTGGTGCATGCCGATGAGCGCTTCACTCATCACCGGCCCATCGTGGCAGGCGACGTGATCTCCACGACCGTTCATATCGACAAGATCACGCCACCCCGTGCGGGCATCTCCATGGTGACCACGCGCGCGGAACTCGAGGACGCGGACGGCAACCCGGTCTCGACCGTGATTTCGACTCTGGCCGTGAGGGAAGACGCATGAGCGACGAGAACCTGCCCACCTTTGAGGGGCTCGAGGTTGGCCAGGTGGTCGCCACACGCGACGTGGAGTTCACGCGGGACACTTTGGTGCGCTACGCGGGTGCCTCTGGAGACTTCAACCCCATCCACTACAACGATGTCTTCGCCACCGAGGTGGGGCTGCCCGGCGTGATCGCGCACGGCATGCTGACCATGGGAACCGCGGCCTCCGTGGTGGAGGAGTGGGCAGGCCCAGGCAACGTCCAGGACTTCCAGACAAGGTTCACCCGCCCCATCCCCGTGCCCAATCCCGGCGCCGCCGTGGTCACCATCACGGCCACGGTCGGAGCGCTCGATCCAGAGCTCAACACGGCGCGAATTGACGTGATTGTGGAGTTTGATGGGACTCGCGTCCTAGGCAAGGCTCAGGCCATCGTTACCTGTGCGTAAATTCTGCGGCGAGTTGCCGCTCTGAGCGCGCGTTAACCCGCTGTTTACTGCCAGTATTCCGGCATGGCAGAAACACAGGAGAAGGTCGAGCCCACGTCGGGACTCGACCGCTATTTCCGGATCTCCGCAAGGGGATCCTCGACTGGTCGTGAGATCCGCGGTGGGCTCACGACCTTCTTCACGATGGCGTACATCGTGGTCCTCAACCCCATCATCCTGTCCAAGGTTCCTGACAAGGAAGGGAACTTCATCGGAGGAAGCCCAGACGGCCCCAACGTCGTCGCAGTGGCAGCGACAACGGCGCTCGTGGCCGGCGTGCTCACCATCCTGATGGGATCCTTGGCGCGCTTCCCCATCGCCATCGCCGCGGGACTCGGGTTGAACGCATTTGTCACGTTCGGCCTCGTCGGCAGCGGGCTCTTTACCTGGCCTGAAGCGATGGGACTGATCGTCATCGAAGGTGCCATCGTGCTCCTGTTGGTGCTGACAAAGGTGCGCATCAAGTTCCTCCACGCGGTTCCCATGGCTCTCAAGAAGGCGATCGCGGCCGGTATTGGCCTGTTTCTTGCCTACATCGCGTTCTGGGACTCGAAACTGGTGAACGATCCCGGTCACGATGACACACCCGGACAGTTTGGTCAGGGCGGGGCGATCAACACGTTCCCAACTCTGCTCTTTGTGCTCGGGGTGCTTCTTGGCGGAGTGTTGCTCGCGCGCAAGGTCCACGGCGCTTTGCTGATCACGATCCTGGTCATGACGGCCGTGGGCATCATCGCGGAGCTCATCTGGAGTTTCGGTGCAGCTAGCGCGGAGAACCCAGGTGGATGGGCGCTCGTTGTGCCCACGTTCACGGGTCAGGACTGGTCATTCGTGCCCGACCTTAGCCTCATTGGCCAAGTGAGCGTATTTGGCGCGTTCACCTCGGGGCCTGCAGTCATCACCGTCCTCCTGATCATCTTCTCGCTGTTGGTTGTCGACTTCTTCGACACCCTTGGCACGATGACCGCAGTGGGCGAAGAGGCTGACCTCAACGACGAGGACGGGATTCCAGACAATGCGCAAGCGATCCTCATTGTGGACTCCGTTGGCGCCATGGCGGGCGGTGCGGCCTCCGTGTCGTCTAACACCGCCTACATCGAGTCCGCCTCCGGTGTCGGAGACGGCGCTCGGACGGGCCTCGCGTCGCTTGTCACGGGCATCGCGTTCCTTGTAGCGGTGCTCCTTGCGCCGGTGGCAAAGATCGTGCCCTTTGAGGCTGCGACGCCCGTATTGGTGCTGGTGGGCCTGATGATGCTGCGTTCCGCAGTGGACATCGACTGGCGCGACTACCGCATCGCGGTGCCCGCATTCCTGACGATCATCGTCATGCCCTTCGGCTACTCGATCGCGGCGGGCATCGGCATCGGCTTCATCGCCTACGTGGTCCTGAGCGCGTGCACTGGTAAGGCCAAGGAGGTCAAGCCCCTCATGTGGGGAGGCGCGGTCGCGTTCGCGATCTACTTCGCGCTGCCGGCTCTGCAGAACCTGCTTGGGCTCTAGAGCGACGCGGAGGGGGCGCCACGGAGTCCCGTGGCGCCCCCTGCCGTCTGTCGCTAGAAGACGAAGGTGGTCGTGTAGGACGACGCCGCACGCTTCACTGCGGTGAACTTCTTTAGCGTGATCGTGGCGTTGCCGTAGCGCGAGCCGGTGATGCCCACCGTCTTCTTTGCGGTCGTGTACACCTCAACGGGCCGCGTCATCTTGACGGTGAACTTGGGAACAGCGCCTTGGGCAACCTTCTGTGCGTAGACCGCCTGCACCACTTCCCACTTGGCGACGTCGTCCACAGACCACGACGCTCCCGTCTTCGTGTACGAGGTGCGGGTCAACTGCTGCTTGCACTTGCCCTCCAGCGTGGTGCCGATCGACACGATCCACCCAACACTGAGGGAAAGGTTTCCACAGTTCTTCTCGAGCTTCACCGTGGGTGTCGCCTCGTAGTCATTGCCGACTGCGGTCTTGTTGGAGGTAATCGAGATGGTCGCTCGCTGGGGCGTCGTCTTTGATCCCGAGGGGTAGAGCTGGGTCTTTGCCGCGGACGTGACGGAATACTCGCTCTTGACCGTCACGAAGTAGTAGTCAGCCTTCGTGTCCTTGTCGAGGACCTTGTACTTTCGCGCGCAGTGGCGCACCTTGCCTTTTGCGGGAGTTGCGGAGATGAGCCACGTGCCGGTGGGTACAGTCCCCGTCCAGTTGGTCCACGTCGTGCACTTGGTGTCGACGGGTTCGCCCACCGATACCGACGACTGGGCTGCAGGAGAGATGGCCGTGAGTGCAACGCACAAGGTCGCCACGATCACACCACGGAAAAAGCGAGTCTTCGTCATTGTTCCCCCTTAGTTGGCGTACTTGGCGCGTGGTAAATCGCGCCTCGGGGGAGCGTACCAGGGGGCTTTCCGCAGCGTCGGGCTGGCTTAAGGGTTTGCGGGCCCCGTGGTGTTGCCACGACGGAACTCGAGCGGCATGAGGACTCGCTCAGGTGTGCGGCCCTCGAGCAACGCCTTCACCTCTGCCGCGAGTACGCGGCCCTTGGCGGCGCCGTCCTGCTTCATCGTGGTGACCTCGTGGGGCGCCACCCACGGCAGGTCCAGGCCGTCGAAGCCCGTGACGGAGAGGTCGTCGGGAACGGAAAGGCCCTGCTCCTTGGCGGCCAGGATGACGCCTCCTGCGAGCAGATCCGACTGGCACACGATCGCCGTGGGCTTCGACGGGTGCGCGAGCGCGAGGTGGCCCGCCGCGATTCCGGCTTCCACCATGGACGCGTGCGACTCGATGATGACGCACGGCTCGAGCCCTGCGAGCTCGAAGGCGTCGAGGCGGTGGTGGATGGGGGTCCATGCGGCGCGGGCGGTCTCTTCGCGCGTGATGATGCGCGTGTCCGCCTCGACGCCAAACGGCAGGGTCACGGTGGCGATGCGCTCGTGGCCGAGCTCGCGCAAGTGGCTGATGAGGCGCACGGTGGCCTCGGTGTCGTCGATGTCGAGCGATCCGGCGCCTTCTGGCGCAGGGCCTTCCATGACCACCATGGGGATGCCGCGCTTGCGGGCAATAGTGAGCGCTGGCTCTTCGTGGTCGCGTACGCGAAGCACCACCACGGCGTCCATCGCCGCCGTGTCGAGCAGCGTGCGCTCCCCGGGCTCGCCCGTGGGCTGGGGGATGAGCAGCACGCCTACGCCCATGGCGCCAAAGTCGGCGATCAGGGAGTCGAGAATGCGGAGATTGAGGGGATCGCGGAAGGAGCGCGCAAACTTCTCGTGAATGACCACGCCGACGATTCCTGAGCGGCCGGAACGGAGCGCGCGCCCCTGCGGCGAGGGGCCGCCGTAGCCGAGTTCCTCAGCAGCACGTTCTACTCGCGCTTTTGTGTCGGGGGAGATAGGGCCCGCGCCGGAGTACGTCAAGGACACCGTGGATAGGGATACCCCTGCCCTCGCGGCGACATCCGCCATTGTCGGCTTTTTGGTCTTAGCCACGTCGCACCCCTTTGAACGAAATGTTGAGCTTAAGCGTAGCGGCACACGGCCATCGGTTCGTAACGATTTAAGGCGCGCCTACCAGGTGGTCAGTTGGGGCTGGGCGGTACGGGAGAATGGAGCGTGACCACATCGGCCCTTGCGCCAAGCGCCGCACGGGTAGCTCGCGCACGCTACGGCGTGCTCGGCCTGTTCTGGCTCATGGGCGTCTTGCTCAGCACCTACGTGTCTCGTGTGCCAAGCGTCGCAGAGCTCCTTGACGTCACCACCGGTCGCTTGGCACTGCTGATGCTCGCGGGCGCGATGGGCGCGCTCGTGGCCCTCACGGTGACCGGCTGGGTGGTCGCAAAGTTCGGCACTCGCCGCGTGCTGTGGTGGTCAACCTTTGTCTACCTCGCCGCGTTCCTGACTGTGGCGTGGTCAACGGCAATCGGCTCGCAGTTCTGGTTCGCATCTGGGCAGTTCTTCGTGTCCTTCGCCTTCGCCTTCACCAACGTCTCGATGAACGCAGAGGCGGCGAACGTCGAACACTGGATGCGACGGGCGGTCATGCCGCACTTCCACGCCTCCTTCTCTGTGGGTATGGCGATGGGTCTTGCGCTTGGTGCCGGCCTCTCGCATGCGGGCGTGTCTCCTGCGTGGCACTTCGCGAGCGTTGCCCTCGCGCTCACCGTGGTGCGGCTTGCGATCATCCCGGCCGCCGTCGTTCATGGCGCTCCGGATCCCGGCGGCGCCCCGGGCGGCTTCGGCGGCCCTTTCAAGACCGCGCGCAATGAATACCGCGACCGTCGCGTAGTGCTCATCGGCCTCATCGTGTTCGCCGCGTCCACGATCGAAGGCGCCGCGGCCCAGTGGTCCTCTCTTGCCGTGGTGCAGGCGTTTGACGCCACGGAGGCCGTTGGCGACATCGCCTATTGGGTGTTCGTGGTGGCGATGGTGACCACTCGCGGGTTTGGCGCGCACATCATCGGGCGGGCGGGCCGAGTGGTGTCGCTGCGCGTGTCCGCCGCGCTCGTCTTCGTCGGCGTGCTGATCTTCGCGTTCACCCCGGTGTTCTGGGCCGTTCCGGTGGCCATGATCCTGTGGGGTCTTGGTGCCGGGCTTGGTGTCCCCATCGGCTTCTCCGCGGCCTCGGATGACCCCACGAAGTCCGCGGCTCGCGTTGCTGCGGTCTCTTCTTTCGCCACCGTGGCTGGCCTCATCATGCCCCAGGTCATCGGGCACCTCGGCGACGTCATCGAGTTGCGCAAGGCGCTCACGGTGGCCTGCGTCGCGGCGGTGCTGTCCTTCGCCATCGCCCGCGCTGTACGAACCGAGGGTCCGCTGTTTCGTTCTCACCGTGCGCTCGCGCGGTCCGTGAGCGGAGCGTCGGCCATCGAGAGCGACGCCGTGCGGTTCGAGGAGGACAAGAACGCTGACGGCATCCCCGACGAGTTCCAGGACCGCCGCTAGCCTGGCCTCATGACCACGCTCGCCGAGCTCACCACCTTGCGCGTGGGTGGCCCCGCGGCTCGCTACGAGGAGGCGGCCACCGAGGCGGAGTTCGTCGACGCGATCCGCGGCGCCGACGATGAAGGCATCCCGCTCCTCGTCATTGGCGGCGGCTCAAACCTGCTCGTCACTGACGCGGGATTTGACGGCCTCGTTCTTCGAGACGCGCGCCAAGACGTGCGCATCCAGGACGACGGCTTCTGCGGCGGCGTCTCCGTGACCGCCACGGCGGGCGCCTCGTGGGACGCGCTCGTTGAGCAGGCCGTGGCGAGCGAATGGATCGGCCTCGAAGCGCTGAGCGGCATCCCTGGCTCAGTTGGCGCGGCACCGGTGCAGAACATCGGCGCGTACGGCGCGGAGCTCGCGGACACGCTCGCGAGCGTGCGCGTGTGGGACCGCGAGCGTGCCGCCGTGCGCACTCTCGCCCTCATGGAGCTGGGTTTTGGGTATCGCACCTCGATCTTGAAACGCTCAGTTGAGGCCCCGTACGGCCCGACGCCGCGGTACGTGGTCTTGGACGTGACAGTTCACACGCGGTTTGGTACGCGCTCGGCGCCTGTTCGGTATCAGCAGCTTGCGGACGCGTTGGGCATTTCGCAAGGCGATACGGCGTCGATCGCTGACGTGCGGGAGGCCGTGTTGGCGCTGCGGTCCTCCAAGGGAATGGTGCTCGACGCGGACGATCACGACACCTGGTCCGCCGGCTCGTTCTTTACTAACCCCGTGGTGCCACAGGGGCAGGTGCCGGAGGGCGCCCCCCAGTACTCAGCGTCGGGCAGCGAGGGCGACGTGAAAACGAGCGCCGCGTGGCTCATCGAAAAGGCGGGGATCCACAAGGGGTTTGCGCTGCCGGGATCGCGAGCGGCGATCTCGTCGAAGCACACGCTTGCGCTGACCAATAGGGGCGATGCGAGTGCTCAGGAGGTGCTGGAACTCGCGACGCACGTGCAAGTGACGGTCGCGCGCGCGTGGGGAATCGCGCTGGTGCCGGAGCCCGTCATCGTTGCCGACAATCAAGGGCCCTAGAGACAGATGTGGCGGGTGGGACGCGTTCCGCGCCCACACCCGCCACTCCTGTCACATGAGCCCCAAGGGCCCTTGATTGTCTCCTAGCCGTCCGCCGCGATCGCCTGAAGGATGTCCAGGCGGGACGCCCGCCATGCCGGCCAAATCGCCGCGAGCACGCCCGCGATGGCGGCAAGCACGGTGTACACCGCGAGCCAGAACCACGGAATCGCAACTCCGTTGAAGCCCTGATCCTCGAGCGACAGCACCAAGGCGGAGCCAAGGCCAACTCCAAGGATCATGCCGAGGATGGTGCCGAAGATCGCCATCACCATGGACTCGATCGTGATCATCTTCCAGATGGATCCACGCTTGAGACCAACGGCGCGAAGCAGACCGATCTCTCGCGTCCGCTCGGTCACCGAGAGCAACAGGGTGTTTGCCACGCCAAGCAGGGCGATCAGCAGGGCCGTGAGCAGCAGTGCGGAGATCACCGCGAGGATGAAGTCGATCACTGTAGAGATCAGTTGCTGGAGCTGATCCGGCTGCTGCAACAACACTGCGGGGTACTCATCGGCGAGGGCGTCCTCGAGGGTCGATTGCACCTCGTCGGCGTCCGCCCCTTCGTTGAGGAGCACGAGCGCCTGCAGGATGTCGGGTTCGCCGACGAGCTCGGTGCCCGTCTCCCAGTCCACCCAGAAGTGCGAGCCGTCGTCGTTGGCGTAGGTGCCGGTGACGGGGAGAGTCACTGAGCCCTCGTCACCCTCGAGCGTGATCTCGTCACCCACCTTGACACCGAGCGCCTCGATCACGGGGTCTACGTAGACGCCGCCATCAATCTCGCCGAGCGCGGGCTCGGTGGGAATGTCGATGGTCTTGTCGATCGTGTCCGCGTCGAATGACGTGAGCGTGTAGTTCTCGCCGTCGAAGCGCACCGGGTCAACGCCAAGGATGGTGACGGCGTCGACGTCGGAGTTCGCCTCGATGATGTCGATGGCGCCCTGCGGGATCGCACCCTGGGTGCCCACCACGATGATCTGCGCGTGCATTTGCTGGAACTGGCTCGTCAGCGTGGCCTTGAGCGATTCCGTGAACGTGGACGTCAGCGCCAGCAGCATCACTCCGATCATGATCGCTGCGGCCGTGTTGGAAGAACGGCGCGGTTCGCGGTGGATGTTGTTGGCGGCCAGCTTGCCGTCAACTCCCATCCAGGCGGTCAGCACTCCTCGCAAGCCGTACGCGAGGGGTACGAGCACCTGAGCGGCCAGCAGGGTGGCCCCCAGCACCAGCAGCACTGCACCGGCACCCACGTAGATGAACGGCTTCGCCACCCCTGTGTAGAGGCCAACGATCACGGCGACGACACCGAGCAGGGCGAGAGCGCCGCCCACCACGTTGCGGCGAGCGAGGGGCTTGCGGGAATCCGTCGCCGCCTCGCGCAGCGCCTCCATGGGGGAGATCTGCGACGCGTGAATCGCGGGAGCGATCGCCGCGCCCAGCGTGACGATGAGGCCAAGCACGTAGCTCCACAGCACCGCCGTGAGCGGCAACGTCACAGTGCCCAGTAGGTCGGCCCCGATGAGCTTCACAAGTCCCGCGGCAGCCAGCGCAAACAGGTAGCCGACGATGATGCCGAGCGTGGAGCCGACGATTCCAAGAATCGTGGCTTCAGCCAGCACCGTGGCGCGCACCTGCTTGCCCGTGGCACCGATCGCCCGCAACAGGCCAAACTCCCTGGTGCGTTGCGTCACGATGATGCGGAATGTGTTGACGATGATGTAGGAGCCAACGAACAGCGCGATGAGGCCAAACGCAATCGCGAAGATGTTGATGTAGTTGAGGAAGGTCCCCATCTGCTCAACCTGCTCCTCGACCTTGTCCTCGCCCGTGATAGCGCGAGTGCCGTCGGGGATGACCTGGTTGATCCCGGCCACCACGTCGTCCTTATTGGCGCCCTCGGCCGTCACCACGGTGATGGTGGAGAAGCCCGGCTCGCCCTGAATGGCCTCCGCCGCGGCGTCGGTCACAAACGCGAGAACCGCGCCTTGGAGGTCGTTGTCGGCGCCGAATCGCACGGTGCCGACGAGCGTGAACTCCTCCACGCCCTCCTCAGTGGAAACGCGCACCGTGTCACCGATGGCGTAGCCGAGGCTCTCGGCCCCGTCGAGGTCCAACACGATCTCCGAGTCAGCCTCCGGCCCGTGGCCGTCGACGATCGTCGAGAGGTCGATGCGCGGATCGCCGTACCAGTTGAACATCTGGGTGCCGCCGAAGCTGGGCTGTCCCGTGTCCTCCTTGGGCATCACCATCGCGTTGAGCTGCATGCCGCCGTGCGCGATCTCCACGCCGTCGACGGCCTGAACCGCCGTCACATCGTCCGCGGTGAAGATCGCGTCGCCGGCCTCGAAGGGGTCTCCTTCGTCGATTTGCGCGTTGGGGTCTTGCTCCACCACCACATCGGTGGAGCCGTAAATGTTCTCGAAGAGGTCGTTGAATCCGCTGCGCAGCGCGGACGTGAAGGTAAACGTGGCGGCCACGAGGGACACACCAAGCGCCACCGCGATCGCAGTGAGAATGAGCCGCCCAGGCTTCTGCTTGACGGACTTGAGAGCAAGTCTGAACATGGGTCAGCGGCCCATCTGCTTCATGCGGTCAAGCACCTTCTCAGCGGTGGGCTCGCGCATCTCGTCAACGATCACGCCGTCGGCGAGGAACAGGATGCGGTCCGCGTAGGACGCGGCCGTGGGGTCGTGGGTGACCATCACGATGGTCTGGCCAAACTCCTTGACCGCACGGCGCATGAAGCCAAGCAGCTCCGCACCGGAGCGCGCGTCAAGGTTTCCAGAAGGTTCGTCCGCGAAGATGATCTGGGGGCGCGACACGAGCGCACGCGCCACCGCCACACGCTGCTGCTGGCCACCGGAGAGCTGTGCCGGCAGGTGGGTGAGGCGGTCGCCAAGGCCAAGAATGCCAATGATCTCGTCGAACCAGGCGGGGTCAACCTTGGCCCCTGCAATGTCGATGGGCAGAGTGATGTTCTCCTTCGCAGTGAGCGAGGGGATGAGGTTAAAGGACTGGAACACGAAGCCGATGAGGTCGCGGCGCACCTGCGTGACCTGCGCCTCGCTGAGGTTGGTGATGACCGTGCCGGCAATCGACGATTCACCTGCCGTGAGCCGGTCAAGGCCCGCGAGCGTGTGGAGCAGGGTGGACTTTCCAGAGCCGGACGGGCCCATGATCGCGGTGAACACACCGCGCGCCATGTCCACGTTGATGCCGTTGAGGGCGCGCACGGCGGCCTCACCGGAGCCGTAGTCCTTGTAGCCGCCGCGCATGCTCGCGGCGATAGACACCTCGGACGCGTAAGGCACGGTCTCAGTCATAGTTCTCTCCCAGAGTTGTTGACGATGACGCCAGTCTTGCCGATGCGCGTGGTGCCAGTCATCGTTCGCGCGGATGGTTCGTCCATCGTTCGCATGGGGGATTCCCCTTGGGGGCTACGCGCCCGGAACCACAATCCCCGACTCGTACGCCTCCACCACCGCCTGCACGCGATCGCGCACGCCCAGCTTGGTGAGGATGTGGCTCACGTGCGTCTTGACGGTGGTGCCGCTCACGAACAGCTCGCTCGCGATCTCGGTATTGGACAGCCCGCGCGCCATGAGGCGCAGCACCTCCAGTTCGCGCTCGGAGAGGTCACCTATCGCTTCGGCAGGGGTGGGCATTCGCCCCGACGCTGTGGTTGAGAATCGCTCGATCACTCGCCTCGTGACCTCGGGGGCGAGCATTGCCTCGCCGCTCGCGACCACGCGCACGGCGTTCACGAGGGTGTCGCCGTCCGCGCTCTTGAGGAGGAACCCAGAGGCCCCCAGCTGCAGTGCCTCGTAGATGTGTTCGTCGTCGTCAAAGGTGGTGAGGATGACCACGCGCACGGCGGGGCATTGGGCGAGCACATCGCGGGCGGCGGAGATCCCGTCAAGGCCCGGCATGCGGATGTCCATGAGGATGACGTCTGGGTGAGTCGAGGCGGCGAGTTCCACGGCCTGCGAGCCGTCCCCGGCCTCGCCGCACACCTCGATGTCTGCCTCGGAGTCAAGGATCATGCGCAGACCTGCGCGCACCATCGCCTGATCGTCCACAAGCCCCACGCGGATCATGATGCGTCTCCCGTGAGCGTGCCGATGGGTCGCTTCGTGTCCGGCAAGGCGCGCGACGTGGGCAGCACCGCCCGCAACCGATACCCGCCGCCTGCTGCAGGCCCAATGTCGAACGACCCCCCAAGCGCCTCCACGCGCTCGCGCATGCCCACCACGCCGTGCCCTCCAGAAGGTGAGGGGTTCGCGGAGCCTCCCCGGCCGTCGTCCCGTACCTCAACCGTGAGCGAACCGGGCGCTTTGCGCACCTCAACCGTGGCGGAGGCGCCGGGCCCCGCGTACTTGAGCGCGTTGGTGAGTCCCTCTTGAATGATGCGGAAGGCGTTGAGCTCCACGCCAGCAGGCGTGGGGGCGTCTCCTGTGATGACGAGCCGCACCGGCATCCCGGATTCCCTTACTTGGCGGGCCAAAGCAGGGAGGTCGGCAAGCGCGGGGGCGGGGGTCAGGCCTTGGGTGCCGTCAGCGTCGGCCCGCAGAACGCCGATCATGCGCTGCATTTCCGCGAGCCCGCTGCGACCGGACGCGGAGATGGTGCCGAGCGCCTCCGCGATCCGCGGGTCCGCGTCGGCGGCGAGGCGGCGCGCGCCCTCTGCCTGCAGTGTCATCACGGTCATCTCGTGGGCCACCACATCGTGCAGTTCGCGCGCAATGCGGGCGCGCTCCGTGGCCACGGCTTCGCGCGCCACCTCGGCCTCCGCCTGCTCCTGACGGGCGTGCGCGCGCTCGAGTTCCGCGAGACGGCTCGCGCGGCTGCGCTCCCCAAAGCCCATGAGCAGAGGCAGCACCGTGCCAAACGCCACGGACAGCAGGGCGGTCCAGTTGACGAAGCCCGTGGCGATGAGTCCCACCGCGGTCCATGTCATAAGCAACGCGCTGATGGTGATCCCGTGGATCAGCGCCGATCTACGCGGCAAATACACCGCAAGCCCGTAGATCGCGATGAAGGGCGCGATCACGGCGAGGGAATCCGGGTAACCGAGTCCCTGCACCACGATCCACACGGCGGTGGTGGCCCACGCCACCGTCTTGGGGTACAACTGCCGCCACGCGAGCGGCAACACCAGCAACGTCACGAGCACAAAGCCGAGCACATCCCACTCGCGTTGCGCTCCTTGCGGCTGGGAGGTGCGCGCGAACGCGCTCACGAACGTGAGCAGGAGCACGCTCGCGGCGATAAGGGAGTCACCGAGCCGCGGGGTCTTCACTCTCACCACCTCAGACTATTGGCAGGGCGTTACTTGTCCTCTGGCCGCTGCCAGCGGAACGTGCGCACCGCCCACACGGTGCCAACCACGAACCATGCGGCCAGCACGAGCGCGGTGGCTCCATGCTGCCAACTGCCCGTGGCCTCCTGAGTCTCGAAAGCGTCGGGCAGGAAGACCGACCGCATGCCTTGCGCAAGCCATTTGAGCGGGAAGATCGACGCGACCGTCTGCAGGAATGGCGGCACCTGCGTGAACACGATGAACACACCGGAGATGAACTGCAAGAACAGCGTCACAGGTGTGAGGATCGCTGAGCCGGCGCGCGCATTGCGCAGCGCGGAACTCATGCCGATGCCGAGCGCCACCGACGCCGCGGTTCCCAGCAGGAAGACCCACGTGAACGTGACCCACGCGTTCGTGGTGGTGGGTAGGTCCACGTCATAGGCGATCACGCCCAGCGCAATGAGCGCCGCGAGCTGCACCACCGAGACGAAGAGCACCTGCACAAACTTGCCGGCGAAGAACGCCGTGGTGGGCAAAGGGGTGCCGTGGAGCCGCTTGAGAATGTCGAGGTCACGGTCCGCAGACAGCCCGAGCGCAAGCGACTGGAAGCCGGTGTTCATGATGCCGCTCGCGATCATGCCCGCGAGGAAGTACTGGCTGAAGCTCACGCCCTCGCCCACGTCTTGGCCGCCAAAGATCGAGCCGAAGATCACTAACAGGAACACCGGGAAAGCGAAGATGAAGATCATCTGCTCGCGAGAGCGCATGAACTCCTTGATCTCGACGCGGGTGCGGTCGATTGCGATCGAGGTCCAGCTTGGGCGGTTCATTCGTTGCCCCCGATGATCTCCAGGTACACGTCTTCCAGGCTTGGTTTGGTGACCGCGAGGTCCGCGACCTCGCCCTCGGTGGCGGCGAGGAGTTCGCGCAAGGTGGCGGTTGGCGTCGGTGTCACGGTCCGACGCTGCGTGCCGTTCTCCGTCCAGGTCACCACGGAATCGATCGCCTTGGCACGAAGGCCCGCAGGGGTGTCGAGGGCGGCAAGCTGCCCATCGTTGATGATGGCGATGCGGTCCGCAAGGTGCTCCGCCTCGTCAAGGTAGTGGGTGGTCAGGAGCACCGTGATGCCGGCATCCTTGAGCGACTCGATGAGGGCCCAGAAGTGGCGGCGCGCCTCCGGGTCAAAGCCGGTTGTTGGCTCATCGAGGAACACCAGCTCCGGGCTGCCCACGAGGGCCAAGGCCACGTCGAGGCGGCGGCGCATGCCGCCGGAGAGGGTCCGCGGCTTCACGTCCGCCTTCTCTTTCAGGCCAACCGCGTCGAGGAGTTCGTCAGTTGGCTTGGGGTTGGGGTACAGGCGCCCCATGTGGGTGATCGCTTCGCGCGGAGTGAGGAGCATCTGGTCCGAGGTGCTCTGCAGCATGAAGCCCACGCGCTCGCGCCACTCGCGGCTCGCGTGCGCGGGGTCGTGACCGAGCACAGAGACATCGCCGCTTGTGCGCTTGCGGAATCCCTCGAGAATCTCCACGGTGGTGGATTTGCCGGCGCCATTGGGGCCGAGCAAGGCAAACACTTCTCCGGTGCGGATGCTGAGGCTGAGGCCGTCCACGGCCGCCTTGTCGCCGTACTCCTTGCGGAGGTCGGTGACCTCGATCGCAGTTGTCATGGCTTCGACGCTAGTGGCATGGCGGAGGTACTGACGTCGCCCTCGCGGATGATTCGTGGGTCATCGGCGCGGATGATGGGGGCGCTTTGCCAGCCCGACGCTGTGGTGGGTTCCGTACGTCCCTTGCCCTAGCGTCGGGCCTGCTTGGTTAGCCCTCCGCGAGCAGGCGCTGAATGCGGCCGACGCCCTCCGCGAGGTCGTCGTCACCGAGCGCGTAGCTGAGGCGCACGAACCCGCTAGGGCCGAACGCCTCGCCGGGTACCACGGCCACCTCTGCCTCTTCGAGGATGACGGTGGCGAGGTCGGCGCTGCTGGTGATGTCGCGGCCGCGAACGGTGCGGCCGATGAGGCCCTCAACGGACGGGTAGGCGTAGAACGCGCCCTTGGGGGTGGGGCAGACGACGCCATCGATCTCGCGGAGCATGCCGACCATGGTGGTGCGGCGGCGGTCGAAGGCCGTGCGCATGTCGTAGACGGCGTCGAGGCCACCGTCGAGGGCCGCGATGGCGGCGCGCTGCGAGACGTTCGCGACGTTGGACGTGAGGTGGCTCTGGAAGTTTGCGGCGGCCTTGGTGACGTCCGCGGGGGAGATCATCCAGCCCACGCGCCAGCCGGTCATCGCGTAGGTCTTGGCAACGCCGTTGAGGACGATGGTCTGGTCCGCGAGTTCGGGGACGAGCTTGACGATGGGGGAGAACACGGCGTCGTCGTAGGTGAGGTGCTCGTAGATCTCGTCGGTGAGCACCCAGATGCCGTGCTCGAGCGCCCACTCGCCGATCGCCTTGGTCTGCTCGGGGGAGTAGACGGCGCCCGTGGGGTTGGAGGGGGAGCAGAACAGGAGGGCCTTGGTGTTGGGCGTGCGGGCGGCCTCGAGCTGCTCGACCGTGACGAGGTAGTCCTGGTCCGCGCCGGCGAAGACCTCAACCGGGGTGCCGCCCGCGAGGGTGATCGCCTCTGGGTAGGTGGTCCAGTAGGGCGCGGGGAGGATGACCTCGTCGCCGGGGTCCACGACCGCGGCGAAGGCCTGGAATACGGCCTGCTTGCCGCCGTTGGTGACAATGATGTTGGCGGGGTCCACTCCGTAGCCGGAATCCCGCAGGGTCTTGCGGGCGATCGCTTCGCGAAGCTCCGGGAGGCCGGTCGCGGGCGTGTAGCGGTGGTTCTTGGGGTCGCGGGCCGCGGCAACGGCGGCCTCGACGATCGCGTCAGGCGTGGGGAAGTCCGGCTCGCCCGCGCCGAAGCCGATCACATTCTTGCCCGCGGCCTTGAGGGCCTTCGCCTTGGAGTCCACGGCAAGCGTGGCGGAAGGCGCGATGGCGGCGAGACGTGCAGATACGCGGCGAGCAGGAGCGGTCATGAGACTCATTCTTCCACGCCCCGCGCAGTCGATTTCCAAGGGTCCTTGGTACTGATGAGACTGGTGGGACTGTGGTGAATTCCAGTCTCGTCACTTGCGTACCAACTGTCACTCTGGCCCTTGATTTTCGCGGCCGTCTAGCCGCGTCCCCAGCGACGGTAGTCAGAGCGGTTATCCCCAGTTTGCTCTGCACCACGCTCGGAACTGCCCGACGCTAGGGAAGTTTGTCCACCATGGACGCAGCAGCGGTACTCGCCAGCTTGGGCTCGGCCGCCCGCCGCAAGCACTTGCTTGCCCTCGGCCTCACCGACCAAGACCTGATGGCAGCTGTTGCGGCAGGGCGAGTGACTCGACCACACCGCGGCTGCTATGCCCTACCGGACGCACCTTGGTCCAGCGTTAAAGCGCGCGTGCTCTCCTCTCAACTGACCTGCATGAGTGCATTGCGCCCGCTTGAGCTCCCCTGCATCGACTCGTACTCGGGGCTTCACCTGGCCATCCCGGCGCACAGGGGCTTTGTCGAGGGAGATCCGCGATTGCGGGATGGGTACCGCTTCCACAGGATCGAAGAGGTTCAAGGGGTGTCGCTCGTTGCCCCGATTGCTACGGTCCTCGACCACCTGGGCATGTGTGCAAGTCCGCTTGGCCAGTTGGCGGCCATCGATGCGGCGCTGCACGAAGGTCGACTGTCGCTCGATGACATCCGAACGTTCTCGGCCACTCCACTTCGACGAACGCTGTGGCTAGCTTCGAATGCCGAGCCGCTCACGCAATCTCCTCGCGAGACGAAGGCACGAATTGAACTCATTGCCGCGGGATACGCTGTAGAGCCGCAGGCAGAACTTCCTGGCGTCGGGCATGTCGACTTTCTTGTGGAGTCCACGGTCGTAGTGGAGTGCGACGGCTTTACGTATCACGGCGACGAGGAGGCGTTCATCGAAGATCGTCGTCGCGACCGTGCGTGTGAACTTCTTGGCTATCGGCGACTCCGCTACACGGGTAGCGAGGTCGAGCAGTCGCGAGGCCGCATCGCCGCGGACGTCCGACGCATGCTGGCTGAGCGCGGGTGACAATCAAGGGTCGATGTTACGGGTGAGGCAGAAGTGGCGGCGCCGGAGCCCGGGCTAGACAACTCTGGTCACTTCCGTCACTGAGGCCCTTGATTGTCATCAACTCGCCCGGGTTCGCATCCGCACCCGAAACCACGTACACTGGCAAGTCGGCGATTGACATTCGTCATGATGATTCGCGCCCTCGCGAGCCCCATGATGAGCGGAGAGAGCCGCGGGGCCCAACCCCCGAAGGGCAGTGGCGCAATTGGTAGCGCATCGGTCTCCAAAACCGACGGTTGGGGGTTCGAGTCCCTCCTGCCCTGCGTGAGCAGGGGTCTATCCCCGCACAACAAGCACCCGCAATTACAGCAAGCAAAGGATGTTCGGTGAGCGATACCGCCTTGACCGATTCTGAAGAGAAGGGCCCGCGCCGCAAGGACCGCGAGCGTCGCAACATCTTCAGCCGCATTGCGCTGTTCGTGCGCCAGGTGATCGCCGAGCTCAAGAAGGTCGTCACGCCGTCGCGCGAGGAGACCATTCGGTACATCTGGATCGTCCTCGGCTTCGTGCTCGTGGTGATGCTCATTGTGTTTGTGCTGGACTTCGTGCTCGGCTTCGCAGCTGATTGGGTCTTCGGCGGCTAACGCCTGCCGAACGTAAGGAGAGATTCGCGTGTCCGACGAGAACGCAGACAACATCGCCATCGACGAGGCGGACGTGTTGGCTGACGACGCACTTGAGTCCGACGCTGCCGTTGAGTCCGACGCTGTGGCTGAGGACGCGGCCGACGACGCCGACGCGCCGGTTGAGGCAGCAGTCGAGGCAGCAGCCGACGAGGCGCCCGCCGACCCCGCGGCAGAGTTCCTCGCCGAGCTGCGCGCCCGCGAGGGCGACTGGTACGTGGTGCACTCCTACAGCGGCCACGAGAAGCGCGTGAAGCAGGCGATCGAGCACCGCATTGAGTCGCTCCACATGGAGGACTACATCTTCCAGGTGGAAGTTCCCATGGAACAGGTCACCGAGATCAAGGGTGGCCAGCGCAAGCTCGTGACCCGAGTGCGCATGCCCGGATACGTGCTCGTGCGCATGGACCTCACCGATGAGTCCTGGGGCACCGTCCGCAACACTCCTGGTGTCACCGGGTTCGTGGGCCACGCCCACCAGCCCGTCCCGCTTACCCTCGACGAGGTCGTCTCCATGCTGAACCCCGCCGAAGTCCAGGCAACTGCCCAGGGCGAGGAAGCGTCGGCCGCTACTAAGGCCATCGAGGTTGACTTCCAGGTTGGCGAATCGATCACCGTCATCGACGGCCCGTTCGCAACGCTGCCTGGCACCATTTCCGAGATCTCCGTGGAGTCCCAGAAGCTCCACGTGCTCGTTTCGATCTTCGGCCGGGAGACCCCGGTCGAGCTGTCGTTCAACCAGGTCCAGAAGATCTAGTCGACGTCAGCAAGCACGCGGCCGCCAGCCGCACAAGCTAAGCAAGTAAGTAAAGGACCCAAAAATGGCACCCCCTAAGAAGAAGGTTGCCGGCCTGATCAAGCTCCAGATCCAGGCTGGTATGGCGAACCCCGCCCCGCCCGTTGGCCCCGCTCTGGGTCAGCACGGCGTGAACATTATGGAGTTCTGCAAGGCGTACAACGCCGCGACCGAGTCGCAGCGCGGCAACGTGATCCCCGTGGAGATCACGGTCTACGAAGACCGTTCCTTCACGTTCGTCACGAAGACCCCGCCGGCCGCAGAGCTCATCAAGAAGGCCGCTGGCGTGGCCAAGGGATCTGGCGTTCCGCACACCCAGAAGGTCGGCTCGCTGACCGAGGCTCAGGTGCGTGAGATCGCTGCCCAGAAGATGGAAGACCTCAACGCCAACGACCTCGACGCTGCCGCCAAGATCATTGCCGGCACCGCCCGCTCGATGGGCATCACGGTCTCCTAAGGCCGCAACCAAGCAACACCAGTGGATGGGTCGCGCTGGCCCACTACCCACGACTGCACAGGAAAGAGAAGCAGATGACTAAGCGCTCCAAGGCTTACAACGACGCGGCTCAGCTCGTTGACCGTAGCCAGTTGTACACCCCGCTCGAGGCCGTTCGTCTCGCGCAGAAGACGTCCTCCAAGAAGACCGACTCGACCATCGACGTCGTCTTCAAGCTGGGCGTTGACCCTCGTCACGCGGACCAGATGGTCCGTTCCACCGTCATCCTTCCGCACGGCACTGGCAAGACCGCTAGGGTCCTGGTCTTCGCCAACGGCGAGAAGGCAGACGCCGCCCGCGAGGCTGGCGCCGACATCGTCGGTGGCGACGAGCTCATCGACGAGGTGGCCGGCGGCCGTCAGGACTTTGACGCCGTTGTCGCCACCCCGGACCTCATGGGCAAGGTCGGCCGGCTTGGCCGCGTGCTCGGTCCGCGTGGCCTCATGCCGAACCCCAAGACGGGCACCGTGACGATGGATGTGGCCAAGGCCGTGTCTGACATCAAGGGCGGCAAGATCGAGTTCCGCGTCGACAAGCACGCCAACCTGCACACCGTGCTTGGCAAGGCGTCCTTCGGCGACGACAAGCTGCTCGACAACTACAAGGCCGTCCTCGACGAGGTGCTGCGCGCCAAGCCCGCGTCCTCGAAGGGCCGCTACATCGTCAAGGCGTCGATCTCCGCGACCACCGGTCCCGGCATCCCGCTCGACGCTCTGGCCAAGTCGGAGTAGTTAGCTGGCAAGAACGCGAGGCCCGGTCCCCTGTTAATGGGGGCCGGGCCTCTGTTCTTGTCCGACAGCGGCATCCCCGACGAACACCCCTCCACACAACGCGGATGCCTGTCCACACAAAATCGGCACTCGCGCTGACCTCCACGACATCGTCCCTGGTAGGCGGCTCGAGGTGGGACAGGCAAGGACTCATTGTGTGGAGAGGCATCCGGCGTGTGTGGAGAGGTGGCTGGGATGCCCGACGCTGTGGCTAGCTTCCGTCCCAGGCTGACAGTTCGTCCGGGGCCACTCTCATGGGCCGATGCTACGACGCGTCGGTGAAGTGCCGCCGGAAGACGAATGCCGCGGCGGCGCGCACGTTGCGAATCTTTCCCCAGTTCTTTGCGGCGATCGCCGCCTTGGGGATCATCGCCCGCGAACCCCACGCGCGCTCGATCGCCGCGGCACGCGCGGGCAGATCGCGCCCAATCGACCACAACGCCCCGGAACTGTGCGATGGATGCATGCCCACCACGAACGGCACCGCATCGCACCGCAGGCCCGCTCGGAGCAGGTCCGCGATGAAGATGTACTCGTCCCCCAGGTAGTTGGGCATTCCGGCACCAAATCGCTCGTCGAATCGCACCCCGCTTGAGCGCACCTGTTCCACATCGATGAGCATGAGATAGGTGGCGGCGCGGCCGGAGTTGCGCAGCGTGAGCCGCTGCGCCCGCGCACTGCGCCGCCCGCGCGTGCGCCGAGAGTCGTCCACCGCGCACCCGAGCGCCAAGGCTGCACCGGTCCGCTCGAGGTGGCGAGCAGCATCGAGCACGCCCTTGAGGTAGATCGCCACGTCGTCGTCGCCGAACAGCAGGTACGTCCGGCCAGCCATCGAGATCGCGGCGTTTCGGCTCTTGGCCACGCCAAGCGAATCCAACGCGACCACGCTGGCACGTTCCTCGAGCGCTCGCGGCACCACGGCGTCGGGTGCGCCTGGCCGACGCTGGGTAAGGATGAGCACTTCGGCCGCCTTCGCGGAGGTTGGCACCTCGATGGTGCGCACGCGGTCCGTGAGGGACGAGTAGCCGATCGTGAGGTCCGCGGCGGTGACTCCCGCGGGCCCCGGTGACGGCGCGGTGTTGCTCACGGCGGCGGTCATTGTCATCGCGCGGCCGCCGGGGCGAGGAGATCAAGCCCAACCCGGAGCGCGTCCTCGATTTCATCGAGCTTGGCGGGAGAGACGTGCTCCCGCGTCACAAGATCCCGCAGGGTCAGCGAGGTGAGGTCGGCGGGCACGGGAAGCGGCTGATACTCGGTGTCGAACCCGGCCCCCAGGCCGTAGTCCGCGTACTTCATGCCGGATCCGGGCACCGCGTCTTCAAGTCCCTCGAAGGTGACGAGCGCACACGGGATGCCGTAGCTGTGGCACGCGATCATGACGTGCATCGCGGACGTGACCACGGCGTCGTACTGGGCGAGCGTAGTCACGAACTCGCGGATGTGATCGGGACTGGACATCAGCACGCTGACCTCGTCCGCGTCGGCGGGCAGGCGCAAGGGAGCGCCACGGTGGTTCGTGTGGCGTACCACCGCAACGCGTCCGTTGGTGGCACCGATGTCCACGGGGATCACCCGGGACAGCAGCAGCCCGGGATCGCCGAAGGACTCCACCTGCGGTCCCCCTTGGGAGGTGAGGGCCGCGGCCGTGAGCGGGCCGCGCACGGACAGGTAGCGCGCGTTGGTGGCAAGCTCGGTGTCTGGTTGCGCGATGCCGGTGCCCACCACCACAGAGTTGGGCTTGATGAAGCGCCCGATCGACCCAATGGCCACGAGGTGACGGTCGGGAGCGAACCCGGACGGCTGCTGAAAGCGAAGGGGCCGGTCCGTGTGGGCGCGGACCACGAGCGGGCTGAGCCAGTCACCGAAGTTGCCCGGGTACGGGCGCGCCCACCACGACAGGGGGAGCGGAGCCGCGTCAGACGAGCCCGTCGCGTAGGCCAGGAACGAGCCAGCAGCCGCGAGCGCCGCCTCTTCGCTTGGCGTCGCGCGCGCCGTGGAGTTGAGAGCGAGTTCCGAGCGGGCGAGCCCGTCGGCGTCGCCGGCCTGCGCCGCGCGCATCGCGGCATTGATCAGCGATTCCCGCTTGGGTGTCGCGGCCACGGCCTTCGTGACGAGCCGATCCGTGACGCCAGCGCGGTCCGCGGCGGTACGCAACCGACGGCTCATGGCCTCGGGCAACCGCGCCTCCGTGGCCTTGGCGAACCGTACGGTGCGGTGCTTGAGGGCGCGGCGAACGCTCCGACGAGGACGCTTGACGGGGGTGTGCTGCACCACGCTGCCCTTGAATTGAGCCACATTGCCGCTGGCACCAAAGGTGAAGAACTCGTCGGGGTAGCCTGCGCCGCTGCGTGAGGAAAGCACCGAAGGGATCACTTGGAACGACAACCCTGCGGCCGCCCCGCGCCACGCCTCCTCAAGAAAGTAGTCGTCGGTTGCGCGTACGGAGAGGGTGCGCTCGAGGCGCGCGGCCTCGGCGATGAGCCCGCGCCCAGCCACCGTGGCGTTGATGCCGAAGAAACTCGGCTCCCAGAACCGCGCGCGCTTCTGGTAACCGATGGACAGGGGAGTGTCGAAGCCGCGCTGGAAGCCGATGAAGTCGGCAGTGAAGTCCCGCACAAAGTCAGGCATGCCTTGCAACGTGCAGTCCACGTCCATCCAGAACACCCGGGCGTTCGGGAACTGGGCGCACACGCGCTCGACGAAGGGGATCTTCTTGCGGCAGATGTCTGGCCACTGCTCGCCGGGCGCGCGCTCAAGCAACTCGATCACGTGGTGCACGCCCAGCGCGTCCAGATCCGTAGCGAGGCGCTGCGCGGCAGCGCGGTAGTAGTCGTCGTCCGTGTAGAACGAGCACACAACAATCGAGGGCTCTGTCACTCGCACACGGTACGAACGCGAGGTTGCCAAGACCTTGCGACGCGGTGAACGGCAAGCGAACACTGAGGCGGTTTGCCTCCCGGCCCCGCGCTCGGGTAAAGTAGATGCGCCCAAGACCGCCGGTCGTCTTGCCGAGTTCGCTCAGCATGGCCGAAGTTCCGTGGAAAACGGAAGTCCTGCGTAGGTGAACCGAAACGCTCGACCCAGCCATGGCGTCGGGCAGATACGGCCTCGCCTGCGCGAGGCCTTTTGTTTTTCCTGGAGCCAACGGTGGTCAACGTCCAGGAAGGATAACTATGGCGACGCCAGACAAGGTGGCGGCAGTCAAGGAGCTCGCGGACAACTTCCGTAACTCCAACGCTGTCGTGATCACCGAGTACCGCGGCCTGTCGGTTCCGCAGCTTGCAAAGCTGCGTAGCGACCTCCGCGGCGCCGCAACCTACTCGGTTGCGAAGAACACTCTGACGGCGCTCGCGGCCAAGGATGCCGGTGTTGAGGGTCTTGACGACCTTCTCGTCGGCCCCACGGCCATTGCATTCATCACCGGTGACCCGGTGGAGGCTGCAAAGGGTCTTAAGGCTTTCTCCAAGGGGAACGACAAGCTCGTCATTAAGGGCGGCGTTCTCGAAGGAAAGGTGATCTCTCCCGAAGAGGTCCAGAAGCTGGCCGACCTCGAGTCCCGCGAGGTTCTGCTCGCCAAGGCTGCAGGCGCCATGAAGGCGTCGCTCTTTGGTGCTGCATACCTGTTCCAGGCACCGCTCTCCAAGGCGGTGCGCACGGTCGACGCCCTGCGCGAAAAGCAGGAGACCGCGGCCTAACGGCCGATCCCCACAAGCGATCTGCTGTTAACGCAGGCAAAAGAAAAGGAAACAAGCATCATGGCTAAGCTCTCCACTGCTGAGCTCATTGACCAGTTCAAGGAGCTCTCGCTCATCGAGCTCTCCGACTTCGTGAAGGCCTTCGAGGAGACCTTCGAGGTCACCGCTGCCGCCCCGGCCGCCGTTGCCGTTGCCGCCCCCGCCGCTGGCGGTGGCGACGACGCTGGCGCCGCCGAGGAGAAGGACGCGTTCGACGTGGTCCTGACCGCCGTTGGCGACAAGAAGATCCAGGTCATCAAGGAGGTCCGTGCCCTCACGAACCTCGGTCTTGGCGAGGCCAAGGCGCTCGTCGACGAGGCCCCCAAGACGGTCCTCGAGGGTGCCAAGAAGGAAGACGCCGAGAAGGCCAAGGAGGTCCTCGAGGCCGCCGGCGCCACGGTCGAGCTCAAGTAACTTCAGCTCTGTCTCACGAGGCCGGGTCGCTCCGAATGGGGCGGCCCGGCCTTTGTGTTTGGCGGGGTTCCGACGGGCGCGCGGCGGTTTGGTCCGTCAGCTTCCGCGCGGGCAGGGCTCGCCCGGGTTGCCAAAGCCGGCCCGACGCTGGGGCCAGTTATGCACAAACCTCGCCGCAGCGTCGGGCAGGAGGAGTATTCTTGAGCGCTAGGCGAGAGCCGCTCGGTGTGCCGACTGGACAATGGGGTTCCGGGGTGGACAATGGCGCGCGCTTCGGGTAGGCTAGCGATTTGCGCTGTCTAATGCCCTGCCCTCATATGCCTACCTTGCGTGCGCCTGCTATCTGGCAGTAACGCCCCGGGATCCGGTGGAGCCGTGGATTCGACTCGTGTCTTGCACGAACAAAAGGGAAGGACCCCCCCTTGGCTGCCTCGCGCACCGCTACCGCCACTGACAACCGCACCGCTTCACACCGCGTCTCCTTCGCTCAGATCTCTGAGCCGATCGAGGTTCCCAACCTGATCGGTCTGCAGACCGAGAGCTTTGACTGGCTCCTGGGAAACGAGGCCTGGAAGGCCCGCGTCGCCGCCGCCAAGAAGGCCGGCCGCAACGACGTTCCCGAGGTCGCAGGTCTCACAGAGATCTTTGAGGAGATCTCCCCCATTGAGGACTTTGGACAGACCATGTCCCTGTCCTTCGCGGACCCATACTTCGAGGAGCCTCGTCACACGCCTGACGAGTGCAAGGAGAAGGACTTCACGTACGCAGCTCAGCTCTTCGTGACCGCTGAGTTCATGAACAACACCACGGGTGAGATCAAGTCGCAGACCGTGTTCATGGGCGACTTCCCGCTCATGACCGACCGCGGCACGTTCATCATCAACGGCACCGAGCGCGTCGTCGTGTCGCAGCTGGTCCGTTCTCCCGGCGTGTACTTCGAGCGCACGCCAGACAAGACGAGCGACAAGGACATCTTCACCGCGAAGATCATCCCCTCGCGCGGCGCATGGCTTGAGTTCGAGATCGACAAGCGTGACGCCGTTGGCGTGCGCGTCGACCGCAAGCGCAAGCAGTCCGTGACCCTGTTCCTCAAGGCGCTCGGCATGAGCGACGACGAGATCGCGGCGGAGTTCAAGGACTTCCCGGCGGTCCTCGAGACGCTCGCCAAGGACACCGTGCACGGCCACGAAGAGGCGCTCGTCGACCTCTACCGCAAGCTGCGTCCGGGCGAGCCGCCCACGGTCGAGGCCGGTCAGAACCTGCTCGACAACTTCTACTTCAACTCCAAGCGCTACGACCTCGCCAAGGTGGGCCGCTTCAAGCTCAACAAGAAACTTGGCGTGGGCAAGGAGCTCGGCGACTCTGTGCTCGGTCTTGACGACATCGTCTCGACGATCAAGTACATCGCCGCGGCGCACGCCGGTCACACGAGCCTCGCCGCCGTTGCTGGCGACGTGCGCGTCGAGACCGACGACATTGACCACTTCGGCAACCGTCGCATCCGTGCGGTTGGCGAGCTGATCCAGAACCAGATCCGCACCGGTCTGTCCCGCATGGAGCGCGTCGTTCGCGAGCGCATGACCACGCAGGACGTCGAGGCCATCACGCCGCAGACGCTCATCAACACGCGTCCCGTCGTGGCCGCGATCCGCGAGTTCTTCGGAACCTCGCAGCTGTCGCAGTTCATGGACCAGAACAACCCGCTCGCCGGCCTGACGCACAAGCGTCGTCTGTCGGCGCTCGGCCCCGGCGGTCTCTCACGTGACCGCGCGGGCATGGAGGTCCGTGACGTTCACTCCTCCCACTACGGCCGCATGTGCCCCATCGAGACCCCTGAAGGCCCCAACATTGGCCTCATCGGCTCGCTGGCGTCGTTCGGTCGCATCAACCCCCTCGGCTTCGTCGAGACCCCGTACCGCAAGGTCGTCAAGGGCAAGGTCACGGACCAGGTGGACTACCTGACCGCTGACGACGAGGACCACTTCGTCATCGCCCAGGCAAACGCCGGCCTCGACGCGAAGGGCAACTTCACCGACGCCCGCGTGCTCGTGCGCTCGCGTGGTGGTGAGGTTGAGTTCGTGCCCGCTGAGGCCGTGGACTACATGGACGTCTCTCCGCGCCAGATGGTGTCGGTTGCGACTGCCCTGATCCCGTTCCTCGAGCACGACGACGCTAACCGCGCCCTCATGGGTGCCAACATGCAGCGTCAGGCTGTGCCGCTCGTCCGCTCCGAGGCGCCGCTCGTCGGCACCGGCATGGAGCGTCGTGCCGCCGTGGACGCCGGTGACGTTGTCATCGCCACCAAGGCTGGCGTCGTCACCGAGGTCTCCTCTGACCTCGTGACGGTAGCGAACGACGACGGCACCACGGGCTCGTACCGCATTGCCAAGTTCCAGCGCTCCAACCAGGGCACCAGCTACAACCAGCGCGTTGTGGTGGACGAGGGCGACCGCGTCGAGGTCAACTCGGTCATCGCCGACGGCCCCGCCACCGAGAACGGTGACCTTGCCCTCGGCAAGAACCTGCTCGTGGCGTTCATGTGCTGGGAAGGTCACAACTACGAGGACGCGATCATCCTGTCGCAGCGCCTCGTGCAGGACGACACCCTCTCCTCGATCCACATCGAGGAGCACGAGGTTGACGCCCGCGACACCAAGCTGGGTCCTGAGGAGATCACTCGCGACATCCCGAACGCCTCCGAAGAGGTGCTCGCGGACCTCGACGAGCGCGGCATCGTCCGCATCGGTGCGGAGGTTCGCGCCGGTGACATCCTCGTGGGCAAGGTCACGCCTAAGGGTGAGACCGAGCTGACCCCAGAGGAGCGCCTGCTCCGCGCGATCTTCGGTGAGAAGGCGCGCGAGGTTCGCGACACCTCGCTCAAGGTGCCCCACGGCGAGTCCGGCACTGTCATCGGCGTTCGCGTCTTCACGGAGGAGGACGGCGACGACCTTCCCGCGGGCGTGAACCAGTTGGTGCGCGTGTACATCGCTCAGCGCCGCAAGATCCAGGAGGGCGATAAGCTCGCCGGCCGCCACGGTAACAAGGGCGTCATCTCGACGATCCTGCCCGTGGAGGACATGCCGTTCCTCGCGGACGGCACGCCGGTTGACGTCATCCTCAACCCGCTCGGTGTCCCCGGCCGTATGAACGTCGGCCAGGTGCTCGAGACCCACACGGGTTGGGTTGCCAAGAACGGCTGGGATGCGACCGACGCTAAGGGCGAGTGGACCAAGAAGCTCCCCGCTGGCGCGGTCAAGTCCGAGCCCGGCACCCCCGTTGCCACCCCCGTCTTCGACGGTCTTGGCGAGGACGTGCTTGCGGGTCTTCGTGGCCACGTCAACCCCAACCGCGATGGCGACCGCCTCGTGGGCGACGACGGCAAGGCGCTCCTGTTCGACGGCCGCTCCGGCGAGCCGTTCCCCGAGCCCGTCTCCGTTGGCTACAAGTACATCTTGAAGCTGCACCACCTCGTGGATGACAAGATCCACGCCCGTTCCACTGGCCCGTACTCGATGATCACCCAGCAGCCGCTCGGTGGTAAGGCGCAGTTCGGTGGCCAGCGCTTCGGTGAGATGGAGGTGTGGGCCCTTGAGGCGTACGGCGCTGCCTACGCGCTGCAGGAGCTGCTCACCATCAAGTCCGACGACGTCCCCGGCCGCGTGAAGGTCTACGAGGCGATCGTTAAGGGCCAGAACATCCCCGACCCCGGCCTGCCGGAGTCGTTCAGGGTGCTCATGAAGGAAATGCAGTCGCTCTGCCTGAACGTCGAGGTGCTCGGCGTTGACGGCCACGTCATCGACATGCGCGAGACCGAGGAGGACGCCTACCAGGCGGCCGAGTCGCTTGGCATTTCGCTGTCCAGCCGCCCCGATGCCTCGAGCGTCGACGAGATCTAGACGAAACGTAAGAAGAGGAATTCCTAAGAATGCTTGACGTCAACGAGTTCGGCGAACTGCGCATCGGCCTCGCGACCGCGGAGGAGATCCGCGAATGGTCGCACGGCGAAGTGAAGAAGCCTGAGACGATCAACTACCGCACCCTCAAGCCGGAGAAGGACGGTCTTTTCTGCGAGAAGATCTTTGGTCCCACCCGTGACTGGGAGTGCGGCTGTGGCAAGTACAAGCGCGTCCGCTACCGCGGCATCATCTGTGAGCGCTGCGGCGTTGAGGTGACCCGCTCCAAGGTGCGCCGTGAGCGCATGGGACACATCGAGCTTGCTGCTCCCGTCACCCACATTTGGTACTTCAAGGGCGTGCCGTCGCGCCTTGGCTACCTCCTTGACCTGGCGCCGAAGGACCTTGAAAAGGTCATCTACTTCGCCGCCTACATGGTCACCGAGGTGGACGAGGACGGCCGTCACGAGGACCTCCCGCAGCTCCGCAACGAGCTCGAGGTGGAGAAGAAGCGCATCGCCAATGCGCGTGACAACGACATCAACACCCGCGCCGAGAAGCTCGAGAAGGACATCGCCGAGCTCGAGGCCGAGGGTGCCAAGGCCGACGTCAAGCGCAAGGTGAAGGACGGCGCGGAGCGCGAGATGGCGAACATCCGCAAGCGTGCCGACGGCGAGATCGATCGCCTCGACGCCGTGTTCGACCGGTTTGCGAACCTCAAGGTCCAGGACCTCGAGGGCGACGAGTTGCTCTACCGCGAGCTGTCGCGCCGCTACGGCTCCTACTTCAAGGGCTCGATGGGTGCCGAGGCGATTCAGAAGCGTCTCCAGGACTTCGACCTTGAGGCCGAGGCCGAGAGCCTTCGCGACATCATCGCCAATGGCCGTGGTCAGCGTAAGGTCCGCGCCCTCAAGCGCCTCAAGGTGGTCAACGCGTTCCTGACGACCACCAACAGCCCCGTCGGCATGGTGCTTGACGCCGTTCCCGTGATCCCGCCGGACCTGCGCCCCATGGTGCAGCTCGATGGTGGCCGCTTCGCGACGAGCGACCTCAACGACCTCTACCGCCGCGTCATCAACCGCAACAACCGCCTCAAGCGCCTGCTCGACCTCGGTGCCCCCGAGATCATCGTGAACAACGAAAAGCGCATGCTGCAGGAGGCCGTTGACGCGCTGTTCGACAACGGGCGTCGTGGTCGCCCCGTCACGGGCCCCGGCAACCGTCCGCTGAAGTCGATCTCTGACATGCTCAAGGGCAAGCAGGGTCGCTTCCGTCAGAACCTGCTCGGCAAGCGCGTTGACTACTCTGGCCGTTCGGTCATCGTGGTTGGCCCGCAGCTGAAGCTGCACCAGTGTGGTCTGCCCAAGCAGATGGCGCTCGAGCTCTTCAAGCCCTTCGTCATGAAGCGCCTCGTGGAGCTCAACCACGCGCAGAACATCAAGTCCGCGAAGCGTATGGTCGAGCGCAGCCGCCCCGAGGTGTGGGACGTCCTCGAAGAGGTCATCACCGAGCACCCCGTGCTGCTGAACCGCGCACCTACGCTGCACCGCCTTGGTATTCAGGCGTTCGAGCCCCAGCTGGTTGAGGGCAAGGCCATCCACCTGCACCCGCTCGTGTGTGGCGCCTTCAACGCCGACTTCGACGGCGACCAGATGGCCGTGCACCTTCCGCTGTCCGCGGAGGCGCAGGCTGAGGCCCGCATCCTCATGCTGAGCAGCAACAACATCCTCAAGCCGTCGGACGGCCGCCCGGTGACCATGCCTTCGCAGGACATGATCATTGGTCTGTACCACCTGACGCTTGGCAAGGACGGCGACAAGGGTGAGGGACTGGCATTCACGTCAGAGGCCGAGGCCATCATGGCGTTCGACGCTGGCCAGATCACGCTTGGCTCCAAGATCACGCTGCGCGTTGACGGCGAGACCGTGCCCCCTGTGGACCACGAGCTCCCCGCCGACCACGTCGAGGGCGAGCCCTTCCTGCTCGAGACGACCCTTGGTCGCTCGATCTTCAACGGACTGCTTCCCGTCACGTACCCGTACGTGAACCGCAACGTGGACAAGAAGGTGCTTGGCGACATCGTCAACACCCTCGCGGAGCGTTACCCCAAGGTTGAGGTTGCCGCGTCGCTCGACGCTCTCAAGGCCGCCGGCTTCCACTGGGCAACGCGTTCCGGCGTGACGATCGCCATCGGCGATGTCGCGACGCCGTCCAACAAGCAAGAGATCCTCGAGCGTTACGAGGCCCAGGCCGCCAAGGTCCAGGACCAGTACGAGACGGGTCTCATCACGGACGACGAGCGCCGCCAGGAACTCATCGAGATCTGGACCCAGGCCACCAACGAGGTGGATCGCGCCATGCGTGAGTCCTTCCCCGAGCACAACACCGTTCACACGATGGTGGGCTCTGGTGCTCGTGGTAACTGGATGCAGGTGCGTCAGATCGCCGGTATGCGCGGCCTTGTGGCGAACCCGAAGGGTGAGATCATCCCTCGTCCCATCAAGTCCAACTACCGCGAGGGCCTGTCCGTCCTCGAGTACTTCATCGCCACCCACGGTGCCCGCAAGGGTCTCGCTGACACGGCGCTGCGTACCGCGGACTCCGGCTACCTCACGCGTCGCCTCGTCGACGTGTCGCAGGACGTTATCGTGCGTGAAGAGGACTGTGGCACCGAGCGCGGTCTGACCATGCCGATCGTCGAGGCTGGTACCACCACCGAGCACGAGCGCGTGGCAACCTCTGTGTTCGCCCGCACGCTCGCGTCGGACGTCACGGATGCCAAGGGCAACGTCATCGCGAAGGCCGGCTCTGACGCCGGTGACGTGCTGATCGATGCACTCATCGCCGAAGGTGTGACCGAGGTCAAGGTGCGCTCCGTGCTCACCTGTGAGTCGGCCGTCGGAACGTGTGCCAAGTGCTACGGCCGCTCGCTCGCAACCCGCGAGCTTGTGGACATTGGTGAGGCCGTTGGCATCATCGCCGCGCAGTCCATTGGTGAGCCCGGCACCCAGCTGACGATGCGTACGTTCCACACCGGTGGTGTGGCTTCGGCCGATGACATCACGCAGGGTCTGCCGCGTGTCCAGGAGCTCTTCGAGGCCCGTACCCCCAAGGGTGAGGCCCCGATCTCCGAGGTCACCGGTGTGCTCAAGGTTGACGACTCGGAGGCGACCCGTCGCCTCGTGGTCACGCCTGACAACGGCGACGACCCCATCGAGTACCCCGTCACCAAGCGCGCGCGTCTGCTCGTTCAGGACGGCGAGCACGTGGAGGTGGGCCAGCAGCTCATCGCCGGTGCCGTCGACCCCAAGAACGTGCTGCGCATCCTCGGCCCGCGTGCCACGCAGAAGCACCTTGTTGACGAGGTGCAGAACGTGTACCGCTCGCAGGGTGTGGAGATCCACGACAAGCACATCGAGGTCATCGTGCGCCAGATGTTGCGTCGCGTGACCGTGCTCGATTCTGGTGACACCAACCTGCTGCCCGGTGAGCTCGCGGAGCGTTCGCGCTTCGAGGACGCCAACCGCGCAACGGTTACGGCCGGCGGCAAGCCCGCATCGGCCCGTCCGGAGCTCATGGGTATCACCAAGGCGTCGCTCGCGACCGAGTCGTGGCTGTCCGCGGCCTCCTTCCAGGAGACCACGCGCGTCCTCACCGAGGCCGCGATGTCGGGCCGCTCTGACTCGCTCCTTGGCCTCAAGGAGAACGTCATCATCGGAAAGCTCATCCCTGCTGGTACGGGCCTTGCCCACTACCGCGCGGCATCGATCGAGCCCACCGAAGAGGCGAAGGCCAACCTCTTCCCCACCTTTGGGTACGAGGAGTGGGACGGTCAGTTCTTCTCCGAGGGCACCGGCGAAGCCGTGCGCCTCGAGGAGTTCGACTTCCCGCGCGACTAGTCTCGCAACAGCGCAAAGGCCCGGCCCCGGTTTCAGGGGACCGGGCCTTTCGCTTGCCCCGGGCGGGCACACTGCCCGACGGCGTGGTTCAGTCCGCGCGCAGGTACGGCGGGTCGTCGGGTCGCTCGAACCAGATCCACAGCCGGTCTGCGTCTGTGGGCCCTGGCATGTCTGCAAACTCGCCCGCGCCATCGGTGCCCGCCGGGCAGAAGATCAGCGGTGCGCCACTTTCGCCGGGCCAATAGTCGATCGTCGCCTGCCAGCATCCGCCGGTAGTCGGCGGCACGTCGTAGTCATAGGTTGAAGGGTCTTGCGACACATCTGCGTCCCACGGGTAGACGACCCGGGGTGGGTCCGCACCGTCGTCGTCGGAGACATAGGGGAGTTCGAATGTGAGGCACTGGTCTGGTTCGGACGAGGCGCACCAGCGACCATTGATGTCGCTCATCGAGGGGGCCGCCACGGTCGCGGTGGGAGTCGCGCTCGGCGTCACCGATGGTGAGGGCGTGGCGCTAGGCGTCGCCGACGGAGAAGGAGTGACGCTGGGCGCTGGCGACACAGCTGGCGCGGCGTCGTCGCGGCCCGTCCACCACCACACGCCCAGTCCGGCGACCACCGCAACAACGATGATGACCAGCCACGCGATCCACGATCGCGAGTTGTTCTGTGCGTGCGGCTCGGTCATGGCGCTATCCACTCACTCCCACGCTGCACGGCACTCACTCCTCGCGCACAAACGGGAGAGCCGTGGTGTCCTGGGTGACCCACAGCCGCTCGACGCTCGCGTCGGCAACTGCGAGATCCTCGTCGTCGGGCAGAGCCCCCACTGGGCAGTAGACGAACGCGGCGCCGCTGTCACCACCCGCCGGCATCACGACTCCGCTCCAGCATTCTGCGTAGTTGGGGGCGAAGTCGTAGTCGATGGTGGCGGGGTCCGCACTGGAGTCGAGGTCATCCGTGAACACGTAGTCGGGCTCGTCGGGGAAGTTGTCCCACGTCGCCGCCGGTAGCTCCACAGTGACGCACCCCATCGAGCTCTCGCCTTCAACCGGGTCACACCAGCGGCCATTTACGTCCGCGAACGCTGCCGGTTCTTCGCTGATGGTTGGTGTTGGGGACGGCGTCACGATCGGCTCCGGCGCCTCACGCCCCATGGCATACCAATAGGCGATGCCGCCAACGGCAAGGATCAGCACGGCGACGACGAGCCACTCGACCCATGGCTTGGTGCGGCGCGACGATGGACTCGGATTGGGTCCCCCCTGAGTTGTCATGCCCATAGTTAAGCGCATGCCCGACGCTAGGGTTGGGTTATGCCCGCACGTACAGTCTCGGTTCCGGTGCGGTGGGGCGACCTTGATGCCTACGGACACGTCAACAACGTTGCGGTGCTCGGGTTGCTTGAGCAAGCGCGAGTTCAGGCGTTTTGGGACCCAGGCGCTCCGGTGTTGCCCACGCTCGCGGCGGGAACGCCCGTCCAGGTGGTGGTGGCCGATGCTCATGTCACCTATCGCAAGGCCATCCCGTATGTGCAGGCCGTTGACATCGCTGTCACGGTGGAACGCATCGGGGGAGCGAGCTTCGTGATCGGCTACGAGATCCTCCTTGAAGGCGACGTCGCCGTGAAGGCGACCACCACTCTTGTCCTCGTCGATGTCGCCACGTGGCGGCCCATCCGCCTTGATGAAGACCAAAGGGAGCGGCTCACCGCCCTTGCTCCCTCACCGATGCCGTAGAATGGGTGGGCCGGAAAACTCCGGTGAGCCAAGCGTCGGGCGTGCTAGCACGCAAACTCTGCTTTGACGTTCAGGCGCGTCGCGGGTATCGTAGATACTCGTGCCCGCGCCGTCGGGCTCTTGCGCGCGCCCTCGCCGGTGCGCCACAACCAAGGTACGACACGCCCGGGCGCGGGGGTCGTGCCCCACCAAAGTTTTTGCAACAAATACGAACACGGAGAAGTAGTGCCTACGATTCAGCAGCTGGTCAGGAAGGGTCGCCACCCCAAGGCGTCCAAGACCAAGACCCCGGCCCTTCAGGGCAGCCCGCAGCGTCGTGGCGTGTGCACGCGTGTGTACACGACCACGCCTAAGAAGCCCAACTCGGCGCTTCGCAAGGTCGCGCGTGTGCGCCTTTCCCACGGTGTTGAGGTCACGGCCTACATCCCCGGTGAGGGTCACAACCTGCAGGAGCACTCGATCGTGCTCGTCCGCGGCGGTCGTGTGAAGGACCTCCCCGGTGTGCGCTACAAGATCGTCCGTGGCTCGCTCGACACCCAGGGTGTCAAGAACCGCAAGCAGGCTCGTAGCCGCTACGGCGCGAAGAGGGAGAAGAAGTAATGCCTCGCAAGGGACCGGCGCCCAAGCGTCCGATCATCAACGACCCGGTTTACGGCGCCCCCGTCGTGACCCAGCTCATCAACAAGGTGCTGCTCGATGGCAAGCGTTCCGTGGCTGAGGCCATCGTGTACGGCGCACTTGAAGGTGTTCGCGAGAAGTCCGGCCAGGACCCCGTCGTCGTGCTCAAGCGCGCGCTCGACAACATCCGTCCCGCCCTTGAGGTGAAGAGCCGCCGTGTTGGTGGCGCCACCTACCAGGTGCCGGTTGACGTGCGCCCCATCCGCGCCACCACGCTCGCACTTCGCTGGCTCGTTGACTTCTCGCGCAAGCGTCGCGAGAAGACGATGACCGAGCGCCTCATGAACGAGATCCTCGACGCGTCCAACGGCCTTGGCGCCGCTGTGAAGCGCCGTGAGGACATGCACAAGATGGCCGAGTCGAACAAGGCGTTCGCGCACTACCGCTGGTAGTCGCAAGCCTCGTTCGACGGATCCGAACAACTTTAGGAGAACCCCCAGTGGCACAGGACGTGCTGACGGACCTCAAGAAGGTCCGCAACATCGGCATCATGGCGCACATCGACGCCGGCAAGACCACCACGACCGAGCGCATCCTGTTCTACACGGGTGTCAACTACAAGATCGGTGAGACGCACGATGGTGCGTCGACGACGGACTGGATGGAGCAGGAGCAGGAGCGTGGCATCACGATCACGTCCGCTGCTGTGACGTGCTTCTGGGCCAATAACCAGATCAACATCATCGACACGCCCGGCCACGTCGACTTCACCGTTGAGGTGGAGCGTTCGCTCCGCGTGCTCGACGGCGCTGTTGCCGTGTTCGACGGCAAGGAGGGCGTTGAGCCCCAGTCCGAGACCGTGTGGCGTCAGGCCGACAAGTACGACGTTCCCCGCATTTGCTTCGTCAACAAGATGGACAAGCTGGGCGCCGACTTCTACTTCACCGTGGACACCATCAAGTCCCGCCTTGGCGCTCGCCCGCTCGTCATCCAGCTCCCCATCGGCGCTGAGAACGACTTCCTCGGCGTGATCGACCTTGTCGAGATGCGTGCCCTCGTGTGGCCCGGCGACGCCAAGGGCGACGTGACCATGGGTGCCAAGTACGAGATCGAGGCCATCCCTGCCGACATGCAGGCGAAGGCAGAGGAGTACCGGGCCGAACTGCTCGAGGCCGTTGCTGAGTCCAGCGACGAGCTGCTCGAGAAGTACCTCGGTGGCGAGGAGCTCACGACCGCAGAGATCAAGGCGGGTATCCGCAAGATGGTCATCGCCTCGGAGATCTACCCCGTGCTGTGTGGCTCCGCGTTCAAGAACCGCGGAGTGCAGCCCATGCTCGACGCCGTCGTTGACTACCTCCCCTCGCCGCTGGACGTGCCCGCCATCGAGGCGCACGACCCCAACGACGAAGAGAAGATCATCGAGCGTCACGCCGACGCCGCTGAGCCGTTCTCCGCGCTCGCGTTCAAGGTTGTTGCGCACCCGTTCTTCGGCCGCCTCACGTACATCCGCGTGTACTCCGGTCACCTGGAATCCGGTGCCCAGGTCGTCAACGCGACTAAGGGCAAGAAGGAGCGCATCGGAAAGATCTTCCAGATGCACGCCAACAAGGAGAACCCGGTCGAGTCCGTGACCGCTGGCCACATTTACGCGGTCATCGGCCTTAAGGACACCACCACCGGCGACACCCTGTCCGACCCCGCCAACCAGGTTGTGCTTGAGTCGATGACGTTCCCCGAGCCCGTGATTCACGTGGCCGTGGAGCCCAAGACCAAGGGTGACCAGGAGAAGATGTCGACGGCCATCCAGAAGCTCGCCGAAGAGGACCCCACGTTCCGCGTGCGCCTCGACGAGGAGTCCGGCCAGACCGTCATCTCCGGTATGGGTGAGCTCCACCTCGACATCATCGTTGACCGCATGAAGCGCGAGTTCAAGGTGGACGCCAACGTCGGTAAGCCCCAGGTTGCGTACCGCGAGACCATTCGTTCCAAGGTTGAGAAGCACGACTACACCCACAAGAAGCAGACCGGTGGTTCTGGTCAGTTCGCCAAGGTGCAGATCGGGCTCGAGCCGCTCGAGGCAGACGCCGAGGTGCAGTACGAGTTTGTGAACGCCGTCACCGGTGGTCGCGTGCCTCGCGAGTACATCCCGTCGGTCGACGCCGGTATGCAGGACGCGATGCAGCTCGGTGTGCTCGCCGGTTACCCGATGGTGGGCATCAAGGCCACCCTCGTCGACGGTGCGTACCACGAGGTTGACTCGTCCGAAATGGCGTTCAAGATTGCCGGCTCGATGGCCTTCAAGGAGGCCGCGCGCAAGGCGAACCCCGTGCTCCTCGAGCCCGTTATGGCCGTTGAGGTCCGTACGCCTGAGGACTACATGGGCGACGTCATCGGCGACCTCAACTCGCGTCGCGGTCAGATCCGTTCCATGACGGACGCCGCTGGCGTGAAGGTCATTGATTCTTTGGTGCCGCTGTCCGAGATGTTCGGCTACGTCGGCGACCTGCGTTCCAAGACGCAAGGCCGCGCGGTGTACTCGATGCAGTTCGACAGCTACGCCGAGGTTCCTCGCAACGTTGCCGAGGAGATCATCGCAAAGACCCGGGGCGAGTAGTCCCACCGGTTGAAAATAAGTAAGAATAACGACCAGTAGGGATAGCGCCCCACCAGGCACCGATCCACTACCCGAGTCTCAGAACAGAGAAATTCCAGGAGGAACCCATCATGGGCAAGGCCAAGTTCGAGCGGACCAAGCCGCACGTGAACATCGGCACCATTGGTCACGTCGACCACGGTAAGACGACGCTGACCGCCGCCATCTCCAAGGTGCTTCACGACAAGTACCCGGACCTCAACCCCTTCACGCCTTTCGAGGACATCGACAAGGCTCCTGAGGAGCGCGAGCGCGGTATCACCATCAACATCGCGCACATCGAGTACGAGACCGAGAAGCGTCACTACGCTCACGTCGACGCTCCGGGTCACGCTGACTACATCAAGAACATGATCACCGGTGCCGCCCAGATGGACGGCGCAATCCTCGTGGTTGCCGCGACCGACGGTCCCATGGCCCAGACGCGTGAGCACGTGCTGCTCGCCCGCCAGGTGGGTGTGCCCTACCTGCTCGTGGCCCTCAACAAGTCCGACATGGTCGACGACGAGGAGATCCTCGAGCTCGTCGAGGTCGAGGTCCGTGACCTTCTGTCCTCGCAGGGCTTCGACGGTGACAACGCTCCCGTCGTGCAGGTGTCCGCTCTCAAGGCCCTCGAGGGCGACGAGAAGTGGGTTGCCACCGTTCAGGCTCTCATGGACGCGGTGGACGAGAACGTCCCCGAGCCCGTGCGTGACATGGACAAGCCCTTCCTCATGCCGATCGAGGACGTCTTCACGATCACCGGTCGTGGCACCGTCGTCACCGGCAAGGTGGAGCGCGGCAAGCTCAAGATCAACTCTGAGGTCGAGATCCTCGGTATCCGCGAGCCCCAGAAGACCACCGTCACCGGTATCGAGATGTTCCACAAGAGCATGGACGAGGCCTGGGCCGGCGAGAACTGCGGTCTGCTTCTTCGTGGCACCAAGCGTGAGGACGTTGAGCGCGGCCAGGTTGTGGTCCAGCCCGGCACCACCACGCCCCACACCTCGTTCGAGGGCCGTTGCTACATCCTCGACAAGTCCGAGGGTGGTCGCCACAACCCCTTCTACACGAACTACCGCCCGCAGTTCTACATCCGTACCACGGACGTGACCGGCGTCATCTCGCTGCCCGAGGGCACCGACATGGTTATGCCTGGTGACACCACCGACATGACGGTTGAGCTCATCCAGCCCATCGCGCTGGAAGAGGGCCAGGGCTTCGCGATCCGTGAGGGTGGCCGCACCGTCGGCTCCGGCACGGTGACCAAGATCCTCAAGTAAGTACTTACTTACTGACGCGCGAGGGCTCCCAGCTTCGGCTGGGGGCCCTCGTTGCGTTTCCGGGCGCCTCCGCTCGCTCCCTGAGTGCGTGAGTGTCGGATTGTCGCCAGATCCAGCACTCAGGCACTCAGGGGACCGGGAATTGGAGGCGCCCGGGCCGTCGGGTCTGCCCGACGCTGTGGTAACGTCCGATTTATCGGCCCAGGGAGAATGGGCGGGGGACAAGGGGGTAAACATGAGCAGCGAGCAGCCGCCACGATTCGTGAGCACGTTCGACCTCAATACCAAGCCGCTGTTCGCGACGCCGGTGCACGCAGCGGTGACAACGCTGTTGGGGATCGCTACGCTCGCCGTGTTCTACTTCGCCTTTGTGCGACCAGACCTTGGCGCGTGGCTGCTGCTACCGTCGGGCCTCGCGATTGTCTGGACCAACATCCTGCAGTTCCGCAACTATCGACGACTGGGCGTGCGGTGGCCCTTTGGGACTCAACCTCGAGCGAACGCTCGGTGAGGGAGACCCGATGAGCCGCGAGACGTGGGGGAAGTTCCTCAAGCAGATGGGCATTGTTGTGCTCACGTTCTTCGCCACACAGGGCGTCCTGTTCTACCTGGGGTCTGACCCGATGCCGCTCGTAGACGCGGGACTGGTGGTGGGCATCCTCGCACTAACGATGTGGCTCATCCTGTTCTTCAGCCCCACCTACTACGATCGCAAGAGCACCAAGGGCGACGTACCGGTGAACTGACACCAGCGTCGGGCATGCCCGACGCTGTGGTGGGCTTGAGCGCCCACGGTGCCGTTTGCGTGCGCACGCCCAATCTGGCACAATATTCAGGTTGCCCTTTTGGGGTAGCCATCACTCACCCACGAATCGCCGTGAAAAACCGGCTGGGGTGTGCGCGCGTCGAAGATGCGCGACACGCCCGAGCGCGGGGGTCGGGGTGAAGACCATAGCTGTACGAGAGAAAAGGCAGACACGCCATGGCGGGACAGAAGATCCGCATCCGGCTGAAGAGCTATGACCACGAGGTCATCGACTCCTCCGCCCGCAAGATCGTTGAGACGGTCACTCGCGCCGGTGCGTCCGTGGTGGGACCCGTCCCGCTGCCCACCGAGAAGAACGTGTTCGTTGTGATCCGTTCTCCCCACAAGTACAAGGACTCCCGCGAGCACTTCGAGATGCGCACCCACAAGCGCCTCATCGACATCGTGGACCCCACGCCCAAGGCTGTTGACTCGCTCATGCGTCTCGACCTGCCCGCGGACGTGAACATCGAGATCAAGCTCTAGGCCCATAAGGACTTAACAATCATGACTACCACTTCCAATGCCCAGCGCGCCGTGACGGCGCTGCTCGGTACGAAGCTGGGCATGACGCAGGTGTGGGACGAGGCAGGCCGGATTGTTCCGGTCACCGCCGTCCAGGTAGACACCAACGTTGTGACCCAGGTGCGGAACGCGGACCGCGACGGCTACGAGGCCGTCCAGCTGGCGTTCGGCGCTGTCGACCCGCGTCGCGTGACCAAGCCGCTCGCGGGCCACTTCGAGGCCGCCGGTGTGACGCCGCGCCGCCACGTTGCAGAGATCCGCACCTCCAACGCCGCCGAGTTCTCGCTCGGCCAGGAGATTGCTGCGGACGTGTTCGAGGCCGGCCAGAAGGTCGACGTCACGGGCACCACCAAGGGCAAGGGCACCGCTGGTGTGATGAAGCGTCACGGCTTCAAGGGCGTCAGCGCCTCCCACGGTTCGCACCGTAACCACCGCAAGCCGGGCTCCATCGGCGGCGCGTCCACGCCTTCGCGCGTGTTCCGCGGCCTCAAGATGGCCGGTCGCATGGGTAACGAGCGCCGTACCATCCAGAACCTCACGATCCACTCGGTTGACGCTGAGAAGGGCCTCGTGCTGATCAAGGGCGCCGTTCCCGGCGCCAAGGGCGGCATCGTGCTGATCCGCTCCGCCGTGAAGGGTGCGTGATCGACATGGCTGACCTCACGATCGACGTGATTGACGCGAAGGGCAAGAAGACCGGCACTGCCGCTCTTCCTGCAGAGATCTTCGACGTCGACGCCAACGTCCCGCTGATCCACCAGGTTGTCGTGGCACAGCGTGCGGCTGCCCGCCAGGGCACGCACGCCACCAAGACCCGTGGTGACGTCTCCGGCGGTGGCCGCAAGCCGTACAAGCAGAAGGGCACCGGTCGCGCCCGCCAGGGTTCAACCCGCGCTCCCCAGTTCGCCGGTGGTGGCACCGTTCACGGTCCCCAGCCGCGTGACTACTCGCAGCGCACGCCCAAGAAGATGAAGGCGGCCGCCCTGCGCGGTGCGCTCTCTGACCGCGCTCGCGCCGGCCGCGTGCACGTCCTCAAGGACGTTGTTGCCGGTGACGTGCCGTCCACCAAGTCCGCTCTCGCCGCGATCCAGGCCCTCACGGCCGGTCGTAGCGCCCTCGTGGTGCTTCAGCGCAACGACGAGACCGCATGGAAGTCGCTGCGCAACGCGGCCGACGTTCACGTGCTCGCCGTTGACCAGCTCAACACCTACGACGTGCTCGTGAACGACGACACCGTCTTCACGGCCGGCGCGCTCGAGGCGTTCGTCGCAGGCCCCGCAACGGGCAAGCAGGCGAAGGCTGTCGCGACCGAGTCTGAGGTCGAGGAGGCCTGAGATGACGCAGATCAACAAGAACCCCCGCGACGTTCTCATCCGTCCCATCGTGTCGGAGAAGAGCTACTCGCTCATGGACGAGGGCAAGTACACCTTTGAGGTGGACCCCCGCTCGAACAAGACCGAGATCAAGATCGCCGTTGAGCAGATCTTCGGTGTCAAGGTCTTGGCCGTGAACACCATCAACCGCAAGGGCAAGGTGCGTCGCACCCGCTTCGGTATGGGCAAGCGCAAGGACGTCAAGCGCGCCATCGTCACCCTTGGTGCCGGTGAGACCCTCGACATCTTCGGCCAGGTTGGCTAGGTAAGGAACAGACATGGCTATTCGTAAGTACAAGCCGACGACGCCGGGCCGCCGTGGCTCGTCCGTCGCCGACTTCGTCGAGGTCACCCGTTCGGAGCCCGAGAAGTCGCTCGTCCGCCCCCTTCACAAGAAGGGTGGCCGCAACAACACCGGCCGCATCACCACCCGTCACCAGGGTGGCGGTCACAAGCGCGCCTACCGCGTGATCGACTTCCGTCGTCACGACAAGGACGGCGTGCCCGCGACCGTTGCGCACATCGAGTACGACCCCAACCGCACGGCGCGCATCGCCCTTCTGCACTACGCAGATGGCGAGAAGCGCTACATCATCGCCCCCGACAAGCTCGGCCAGGGCGACCGCGTTGAGGCCGGTGCCGGTGCTGACATCAAGCCCGGCAACAACCTGCCGCTGCGCAACATCCCCACCGGTACCGTGATTCACGCCATCGAGCTCAAGCCCGGTGGCGGCGCCAAGATCGCGCGTTCCGCTGGTGCGTCGGTGCAGCTCGTTGCCAAGGACGGCGCCTACGCGCAGCTGCGTATGCCGTCCGGCGAAATCCGCAACGTCGACGCGCGCTGCCGCGCCACCGTCGGAGAGGTGGGCAACGCCGAGCAGTCGAACATCAACTGGGGTAAGGCCGGCCGTATGCGTTGGAAGGGCAAGCGCCCGACCGTCCGTGGTGTCGTCATGAACCCGGTGGACCACCCCCACGGTGGTGGTGAGGGTAAGACCTCTGGTGGTCGTCACCCGGTGAGCCCCTGGGGCAAGCCCGAGGGCCGCACCCGCCGTCCCAACAAGGAAAGCGACAAGCTCATCGTGCGTCGCCGCAAGACCGGCAAGAACAAGCGATAGGGAGCCTGAGATATGCCACGCAGTCTGAAGAAGGGCCCCTTCGTCGACGACCACCTGCAGAAGAAGGTGGACGGCCAGAACGAAGCCGGTACCAAGAATGTCATCAAGACCTGGAGCCGTCGGTCGGTTATCACCCCCGACTTCCTTGGTCACACCTTTGCCGTGCACGACGGCCGCAAGCACGTCCCGGTGTTCGTCACCGAGTCGATGGTTGGGCACAAGCTGGGCGAGTTCGCTCCCACGCGCACGTTCAAGGGCCACGTTAAGGACGACCGCAAGGGCCGCCGCTAGGCGCCCGGGCGAGAGAAGTAGGAGTCAGATATGGAAGCCAAGGCGCAGACGCGACACCTTCGCGTCACCGCTCAGAAGGCTCGCCGCGTCGTGAACCTTGTCCGTGGTCAGAACGCTCTCGAGGCAGCCACGGCGCTGAAGTTCCAGCCGCAGGCCGTTGCCGTTGACGTGCGCAAGCTCATCGAGTCCGCCGTCGCCAACGCGCGTGTGAAGGCAGACATCGCCGGCGAGCGCTTTGACGAGCGTGACCTGGTCATCAAGGAGATCTACGTGGACGAGGGCCCGACCATGAAGCGCATTCAGCCGCGCGCTCAGGGCCGTGCCAACCGCATCCTCAAGCGGTCGAGCCACATCACTGTCGTTGTCGCGACCCCGGTCGCCGTCAAGGAAGGGGCCAAGTAATGGGTCAGAAGGTCAACCCCCACGGCTACCGCCTGGGCATCACGACCGACCACCGTTCGCGCTGGTTCGCCGACTCGACCAAGAAGGGCGAGCGCTACCGCGACTACGTGGACGAGGACGTCAAGATCCGTCAGCTCATGGCCAAGGGTCTCGAGCGTGCGGGCGTGTCCAAGGTAGAAATCGAGCGCACCCGCGAGCGCGTGCGTGTGGACCTCCACACCGCTCGTCCCGGCATCGTCATCGGTCGCCGCGGTGCTGAGGCGGACAAGCTGCGCGCGAGCCTCGAGAAGCTCACGGGCAAGCAGGTTCAGCTCAACATCCTCGAGGTGAAGAACGCCGAGGTGGACGCTCAGCTCGTTGCCCAGGGCATCGCCGAGCAGCTCGCTTCGCGTGTGTCGTTCCGTCGTGCCATGCGCAAGGGCATCCAGTCCGCGCTGCGTGCCGGCGCCAAGGGCATCCGCGTGCAGTGCTCCGGTCGTCTTGGCGGCGCGGAAATGTCGCGCTCCGAGTTCTACCGCGAGGGTCGTGTGCCGTTGCACACGCTCCGCGCCAACATCGACTACGGCTTCTTTGAGGCCCGCACCACGTTCGGCCAGATCGGCGTCAAGGTGTGGATCTACAAGGGCGACATGACCGAGAAGGAGTGGGCGGCCGAGCAGGCCAAGGCTCCGCGCCCCCAGCGCACCGGCCGTGGCGACCGTGGTGACCGTCCGTCTCGCGGCCCGCGCCGCGACTCCGCCCCTCAGGCTGAGGCTGGCGCCGAGGCCCCTGCGGCCGAGGCTGTTGCAGCTGACGCTGGGAAGGAAGGCTAAGCCATGCTTATTCCCCGTCGAGTCAAGCACCGCAAGCAGCACCACCCCGGACGTTCCGGCGCTGCTACCGGTGGTACCCAGGTGACGTTTGGCGACTTCGGCATCCAGGCTCTTGAGCCTGCGTATGTGACGAACCGCCAGATCGAGGCGGCTCGTATCGCCATGACGCGTCACATCAAGCGTGGTGGAAAGGTGTGGATCACGATCTACCCCGACCGCCCGTTGACCAAGAAGCCTGCCGAAGTCCGCATGGGCTCCGGTAAGGGTTCGCCCGAGTGGTGGGTCGCCAACGTCAAGCCAGGCCGAGTGATGTTCGAGCTCGCCGGCGTGCCCGAGGAGCTGGCCCGCGAGGCCATGCGCCGCGCCCAGCACAAGCTGCCTATGAAGACCCGTTTTGTGACCCGTGAAGGTGGTGACATCTGATGGCTATCGGTACTAAGGCCCTTGCTCCCTCCGAGCTCGACGCCATGGAGGACGAGCGCCTTCTCGAGGAGCTCAAGAAGTCGAAGGAAGAGCTGTTCAACCTGCGCTTCCAGTCCGCGACGGGTCAGCTTGAGAACCACGGCCGCCTCAAGGCCGTGAAGCGTGACATCGCCCGCATCTACACGATCCTGCGCGAGCGCGAGCTCGGCATCAGGACCGCACCGAGCGCGAAGGCCGAGTAAGGAAGCACTATGTCGACCAAGAAGCACACGACGGCCACGACCGAGCACCGCGCTTACCGCAAGACGCGTCGCGGGTACGTGACGTCAGACAAGATGGACAAGACCATCACCGTGGAGATCGAGGACCGCGTCAAGCACCCGCTCTACGGCAAGGTCATGCGCCGTACCAGCAAGATCAAGGCCCACGATGAGGCCAACACCGCCGGTATCGGCGACCTCGTTGTGGTGATGGAGACCCGCCCGCTGTCCGCTTCCAAGCGGTGGCGCCTGGTCGAAATCGTCGAAAAGGCCAAGTAGAAAGTTCGACCAGGCTCGCTGAGCGATCAGCGAGAACCAGACGACAGGAGACACAGACATGATTCAGCAGGAGTCGCGACTTCGCGTCGCCGACAACACGGGTGCCAAGGAGATCCTCTGCATCCGTGTGCTCGGCGGCTCGCACCGTCGCTACGCCGGCATCGGCGACACGATCGTTGCCACCGTCAAGGACGCTATCCCTGGCGGCAACGTCAAGAAGGGCGATGTCGTTAAGGCAGTCGTCGTGCGCACCACCAAGGAGCGCCGCCGTCCCGACGGTTCCTACATCCGCTTCGACGAGAACGCAGCGGTGATCCTCAAGAACACTGATGGTGACCCCCGTGGCACCCGCATCTTCGGCCCTGTTGGCCGCGAGCTGCGCGACAAGAAGTTCATGAAGATCATCTCGCTGGCACCGGAGGTGATCTAGTCCCATGGCGAAGATCAAGAAGGGCGACCTCGTCGTCGTCATCGCGGGCAAGGACCGCGGTCAGCAGGGTCGCGTGCTCGAGGTCCTCAAGGACTCCGACCGCGTGATCGTCGAGGGTATTCAGCGTGTGACCAAGCACATCAAGCCCGGTACTCGTCGGGACCAGCAGTCGGGTGGCATCGTCCACATCGAGGCCCCCATTCACGTCTCGAACGTGATGCTGGTTGACCCCGAGACCAAGAAGGGCACCCGTGTTGGGTACCGCACCGAGCAGGTCGAGCGTGACGGCCGCACGCGCACTCAGCGCGTCCGCGTCGCCAAGCGCTCGGGTAAGGACGTCTAATGGCTACCGCGACTAACACTCAGCCGCGCCTGAAGGCCAAGTACCGCGAAGAGATCGCCCCGGCGCTCATCGAGGAGTTCAACCACGCCAACGTGAACCAGGTTGCCGGTCTCACCAAGATCGTCGTCAACATGGGTGTGGGCGAGGCCGCGCGCGACTCGAAGCTCATCGAGGGCGCCATCGCCGACCTCACCGCGATCACGGGCCAGAAGCCGCAGGTCACCAAGGCCCGCAAGTCCATCGCGCAGTTCAAACTGCGTGAGGGTCAGCCCATCGGCGCCCACGTGACGCTGCGCGGCGACCGGATGTGGGAGTTCCTCGACCGACTGCTGTCGATCGCGCTTCCCCGTATCCGTGACTTCCGCGGTCTCAACCCGGGCCAGTTCGACGGCCACGGCAACTACACCTTCGGTCTCAACGAGCAGTCGATGTTCCACGAGATCAACCAGGACAAGATCGACCGCGTGCGCGGCATGGACATCACCATTGTCACGACCGCGTCCACGGACGACGAGGGTCGCTCGCTGCTGAAGCAGCTGGGCTTCCCGTTCAAGGAGAAGTGACATGGCGAAGACTGCCCTCAAGAACAAGGCGGCCAAGAAGCCCAAGTTTGCCGTTCGCGGCTACACCCGGTGCCAGAAGTGCGGTCGTCCGCACTCGGTGTACCGCAAGTTCGGTCTCTGCCGTGTGTGCTTCCGCGAGATGGCGCACGCTGGCGAGCTGCCCGGAATCACCAAGAGCAGCTGGTAATCAACTACGCCGCAGGTCCTGTTCAAGGAAACCGTGGCGAGAAAGAGTTCAACACTCATGACAATGACTGACCCGATCGCAGACATGCTCACGCGTCTGCGCAACGCGAATTCGGCGTACCACGACACCGTGTCGATGCCTCACTCGAAGCTCAAGGCGAACATCGCCAAGATCCTCGAGGCCGAGGGCTACATCGCCGGCTCTTCCGTGGCCGACGCCGAGGTGGGCAAGACGCTCACCCTCACCCTCAAGTACGGCCCCAACCGCGAGCGTTCGCTTGCCGGTGTGCGCCGTGTCTCCAAGCCGGGCCTGCGTGTGTACGCAAAGTCCACGAACCTCCCCAAGGTTCTTGGCGGTCTTGGCGTTGCCATCCTGTCCACCTCCTCTGGTCTGCTCACGGACCGTGAGGCCGAGAAGAAGGGCGTCGGCGGCGAGGTCGTCGCGTTCGTCTGGTAAGCGGGAGGAACAGATATGTCGCGCATTGGAAAGATCCCCGTCGCGGTCCCCGCGGGCGTGGATGTCACGATTGACGGCTCCGAGTTGACGGTCAAGGGCCCCAAGGGCACCTTGACGCACACGGTGGCCGCCCCGATCACGGTCGAGAAGTCGGAAGACGGCCTCGAGGTGAAGCGTCCCAACGACGAGCGCCTCGCGAAGTCCCTTCACGGTCTTACCCGCACCTTGGTCGCGAACATGGTCACGGGCGTGACCGACGGTTACGAGAAGAAGCTCGAGATCGTCGGCACCGGTTACCGCGTGGCGCTCAAGGGCTCGGACCTCGAGTTCGCCCTCGGCTTCTCGCACCCCGTGGTCGTCACGCCGCCCGCCGGCATCACCTTTGCTGTGGAGAGCCCCACCAAGTTCTCCGTTGCTGGCATCAGCAAGCAGCAGGTGGGCGAGGTTGCGGCCAACATTCGCAAGATTCGCAAGCCCGAGCCGTACAAGGGCAAGGGTGTCCGCTACGCGGGCGAGCAGGTTCGCCGCAAGGCCGGAAAGACAGGTAAGTAGCCATGAGGAGCATCACTGTCAAGGGCAAGGGCAAGGCGGTGTCGCGTCAGCGTCGCCACTTCCGCCTGCGCAAGAAGATCTCCGGTACGCCGGCTCGTCCCCGTCTCGTTGTGACTCGCTCGTCGCGTCACATGGTCGCGCAGATTGTCGACGACACGCAGGGCACCACCCTCGCGTCGGCGTCGACCCTCGAGGCCGATGTCCGCTCGCTCAAGGGCGACAAGACGGCCAAGGCGTCGAAGGTGGGCCAGCTGGTCGCCGAGCGCGCCAAGGCTGCGGGCATCGACGCTGTCGTGTTCGACCGCGGTGGCAACAAGTACCACGGCCGCGTTGCGGCAGTGGCCGACGGCGCACGAGAGGGCGGCCTGTCCCTGTAGGGGCGGCCGGAACAGGTTTAGGGAAACACTATGGCTGACAACAACACCGGCCGCCGCAACGACAACCGTCGCGGCCAGGAGCCGGAGAACAAGTTCGTCGAGCGCGTCGTCACCATCAACCGCGTCTCCAAGGTCGTGAAGGGCGGTCGCCGCTTCAGCTTCACCGCCCTTGTGGTCGTTGGCGATGGCGAGGGCAACGTCGGCATCGGTTACGGCAAGGCGAAGGAGGTGCCTGCCGCCATCTCGAAGGGTGTCGAGGAGGCAAAGCGCTCCTTCTTCCGCGTGCCGCGCATCCAGGGCACCATCCCGCACGCCGTGCAGGGTGAGGCCGCTGCCGGTGTCGTGTTCCTGCGCCCCGCGTCCCCCGGTACCGGTGTTATCGCCGGTGGTCCGGTGCGCGCGGTGCTCGAGTGCGCTGGCATCCACGACGTGCTGAGCAAGTCGCTCGGCTCGTCCAACGCCATCAACATCGTCCACGCGACGGTCGACGCGCTCAAGCGCCTCGAGCGTCCTGAGGCCGTGGCTGCGCGCCGCGGCAAGAGCGTCGAAGAGGTCGCCCCCGCGGCGATGCTGCGCGCTCAGGCTGCAGGGGTGAAGTAATGGCACGCCTCAAGATCACGCAGAAGCGTTCGGTCATCGGCGTCAAGCCGCAGCACCGCGAGACCGTGCGTTCGCTCGGTCTCAAGCGCATCGGCGACATTGTCGTGAAGGAGGACCGTCCCGAGATTCGCGGGATGGTCAAGGCGGTCAACCACCTGGTTGCCGTGGAGGAGGTTGACTAATGGCTGAGGAGAAGACCCCCGCCAAGAAGGCTCCGGCTAAGAAGCCTGCTGCTGCCAAGGCTGACAAGCCTGCGGCCGCCAAGGCTGATAAGCCTGCTGCCAAGAAGGCTCCGGCGAAGGCCGCTGCCGCCAAGGCTCCCGCTGCGAAGACGGCTGCCGCCAAGAAGCCCGCCGCTAAGGCGACGGCAGACAAGGCGACCGCGGAGAAGGCGGCGCCGAAGGCTGCCGCTAAGGCTCCCGCAGCGTCGGACAGCAAGCCTGCCGCCAAGGCGCCCGCCAAGACGGCTGCCGCCAAGAAGCCTGCCGCCAAGGCCGCGTCCAAGCCCGCAGAGGGTGAGGACAAGGTTGCGACGCTCAAGCTGCACCACTTGCGTCCTGCCGCTGGCGCGCACACCAAGAAGACCCGCGTGGGTCGCGGTGAGGCGTCCAAGGGTAAGACCGCTGGTCGCGGTACCAAGGGAACCGGCGCCCGTTACCAGGTGCCGGAGCGCTTCGAGGGTGGACAGACGCCCATCCACATGCGCATTCCCAAGCTGCGTGGCTTCAAGAGCCCGTTCAAGGTCACGTACCAGGTTGTCAATGTGGCGCAGCTCGCCGAGCTGTTCCCCAAGGGCGGCAAGGTGACCAAGGCTGACCTCGTCGAGAAGGGTGCCGTGCGCAAGAACAAGCCCGTCAAGGTGCTGGGCGACGGCGACATCTCCGTCAAGGTGACCCTTGTGGACGCGGACAAGGTTTCGCAGTCCGCGAAGACCAAGATCGAGGCCGCGGGCGGCGCGGTCAACGAGGGCTAAAATCGGTCGCTGGGCCCGCTCCAATGTTGGCAGCGGGCCCACACCGTGCCTCGTGAGAGGCGCCCCACAACTGGAGGATTCATGTTCAGTGGTTTCGTGAGTGCGTTCCGCACGCCGGACCTGCGCAAGAAGCTGCTGCTCACGCTTGGCATCCTGGCCGTGTATCGCCTTGGTGTGGCGATCCCAACGCCGGGTGTCAACTACGAGAACGTGCAGTTGTGTGCGGCAAGCACCAACACCAACGCGGCGTTTGACATCCTCAACCTCTTTGCAGGTGGCGCGTTGCTCCACTTGTCGATTTTCGCGCTCGGCATCATGCCCTACATCACCGCGTCGATCATCGTGCAGTTGCTCCGCGTGCTGATTCCGCGGTTCGAGACGCTGTACCGCGAGGGCCAAGAAGGCCAGGCAAAGCTCACGCAGTACACGCGCTACATTACCGTGGGCTTCGCGGCCTTGCAGTCCGCGTCCTACGTGACGCTCGCGCGCAACGGCCAGTTCTTCCCTGGGTGCGCGTACCCCGTCGTTCCTGACGAGTCGTGGCAGACCATCACCATGATGGTGCTGACGATGACCGCGGGCACCGTGTTCGTGATGTGGCTCGGCGAGCGCATTACCGAGCGCGGCGTTGGCAACGGCATGTCGCTGCTGATCTTCACCTCGATCGCCGCCTCGTTCCCGTCGAACATCTCGGCGATCTGGCGTTCGAGCAATGGCCCCATGAACACGCTGCTGCTGGCGCTGTTGCTGCTCGTTGTCATCGCGGTGGTTGTCTTTGTTGAGCAGAGCCAGCGCCGTATCCCCGTGCAGTACGCGAAGCGCGTGGTTGGCCGTCGCACTCTTGGTGGCTCGTCCACGTACATCCCGTTGAAGATCAACATGGCGGGTGTTATCCCCGTGATCTTTGCGTCGTCGCTGTTGACGCTTCCCGTTGTCATCGCGCAGTTCTCCGGGAATGACCCCGCGGACTGGGTGGTGTGGATGCAGAACAACATCGCCGATCCCAAGGCGCCGGGGCACATGCTGCTCTACATCCTGCTGATCATCTTCTTCGCCTACTTCTACACGGCGATCACGTTCAATCCTGACCAGGTTGCGGACGACATGAAGAAGTACGGTGGCTTCATCCCCGGCATTCGCCCTGGCAAGCCCACCGCCGACTTCCTCGAGTACGTGCTGTCGCGGATCACGGCCGCGGGCTCCATCTACCTCGCGATCGTTGCGCTGGTGCCGATGGTGGCGTTCGTGATGATGGGCGTCTCCACCAACATCCCGTTCGGTGGCACGTCGATCCTGATTCTCGTTGGTGTTGGTCTCGACACCGTCAAGCGCATCCAGTCCCAGCTTGAGCAGCGTCACTACGAAGGGTTCCTCAAGTAATGCGGGCGATTCTCCTCGGCCCTCCCGGAGCCGGCAAGGGCACGCAGGCCGCGCGCCTTTCGGAGCACTTTGGGATCCCCGCGATCTCCACGGGCGACATCTTCCGCGCCAACATCAAGGGTGGAACCGAGCTGGGCAAGCAAGCCCAAGAGTTCACGAACGCTGGGCAGTTGGTTCCGGATTCGCTCACGAACGCCATCGTGCGTGACCGCCTTGGACAGCCCGACGCTGTGCCCGGGTTTTTGCTCGACGGTTACCCCCGTAACCCTGAGCAGGCGGTTGAGCTGGACGCGATGCTCGCCGACCTCGACACTCGCCTCGACGCCGCGATCGAGCTCACGGCGGACTTCGACGAGGTAACCGCTCGGCTGCTCAAGCGTGCCGAGATCGAGGGCCGCGCGGACGACACCGAAGAGGTCATTCGCACGCGTCTCGACGTGTACGCGACGTCAACCGCCCCCCTCACCGCGTTCTACGCGGGCCGCGGACTGCTGGTGCAGGTTGATGGACTTGGTGACATCGACGAGGTCACCGCACGCATCATCGCCGCGCTGTCGTAGTTAAGGGCCTGACCCCTGATGGGCATCCAGTTCAAGACCACGGCGCAGATGGCCATCATGGCTCGCGCAGGCGTTGTGGTCGAGGCAGCACTTGCGGCGGCGCGCACAGCGGCGGTTGTCGGCGCCACCACCGCTGACGTTGACGCGGCCGCCGCCGCAGTCATCGCGGAGCGGGGCGCCACGTCCAACTTCCTTGGCTACCACGGCTTCCCCGCCACCACGTGTGTGTCCGTCAACGACGAGGTGGTGCACGGCATCCCCGGCAACCGCGTGCTCGAAGACGGCGACGTGGTCTCGATCGATTGCGGAGCCATCGTCGAAGGCTGGCATGGCGACAGCGCCATCACGCTTGTCATCGGCGACACCCCAGACCCTGACGATGTCGCGCTGAGCGACGCCACGCGGACCGCGATGTGGGCGGGCATCGCTGCGCTCACGACCGCCAAGCGGCTCAATGAGGTGGGTGCCGCGATCGAGGACGTCGCCATTGCCGCGAGGCTGCACCCCATGGAGGGCTTTGTTGGCCACGGCATCGGCACCGAGATGCACCAAGAGCCCGACGTCCTGAACTACCGCGTGCGCGGCCGCTTGCCCAAGGTGCAGCCGGGAATGTGCCTCGCGATCGAGCCCATGTTCATCCGTGGAACGGACCAGTCGCTCACGCTCTCTGACGAGTGGACGGTAGTCTCCGCCGACGGATCCCGTGCGGCTCACTGGGAGCACTCGGTGGCAGTTCACGAGGCGGGCATCTGGGTTCTTACGGCGTCCGACGGCGGCGCTGAGGGCCTCGCCCCGTTCGGCGTGGTCCCCGTCCCGGCTTGGTAAGTCCCGGCTGGGTGTCGGGTTCTTCACATCCTGACCTTAGTTAACACGCCGGTTACCTGCGGTGACGGTGACTGAAACCACTCGCCCATAGCGTCGGCCATGCAACGGGGCCTCACCCTGGGGCCCGGCGGGCAGGGGGCCAAGATGGCGCGAGGATTCAACTACGCACCGGGCGCGAGCGCCGAGGTGGCCGAGGCAATTCAGCCTGCACTGGACAAGGCGCGAGTGCTCGAGCTTGGTGCAAGCCGCAACACTCTTGTTCGCGTAGGCATCGCGGGCCGCGATGACTGCCCGTGGGGACTCATGGTCACGCTTGCCCACGACTACTCGGCAGAGGTGCGTGCGGCCGTCGCGCGCAACCCCAGGGCGCAACGGACGGTCATGGCCTACCTCAGCGCGGACCGCTCCGGGGACGTGGTCACCGCACTTCTTGAGAATCCGGCGCTGCCGCGAGACCTCGTGGAGGAGCTCGCATTTCACCGGAAGTCCGCGGTGCGCGCTGCGGCTGCAGCGCGGCTCGACGCGGGGGGAACGTTCGTAACCTCGCCCGAGGAAGAGGACGCGCACACGCCAGAGCTCGCCGAACACGTAGCGCCCTTGCCAACCCAAATGACCGCGGATGGCATGGTGATTCCGCAGCTGGCTCCCCTCAACGTGGTGGACATCGCCACGGGTGAGCCCGTCCCCACCCAGCCCGTCCCCACCCAGCCCCCGCCCATGGTGACGTTCGCACCCGTGCAGGCCGCGCCGTCGGGCAGTGAACCGGCCCCAGCATCCGTGCCACAGATCTTTACCCCGCACTCAACTCCCAATGCGCCGGCCCCAACCCGCACGGCCCCCGTGCGCGGATTCAAAGTGCGCGACTAGCGGCATTTCCTGCGCCGTGCGGGATAGGCTGGGACCACAGGCCACATTTGAGGGCCAACGGGAGGGGTTCACTGGTGAACGTCACAACGCACGACGTGCGCTACGCGCTGTACAGGGCGGGCGCCCAAGACGTCACCTCTAGCGAGTTGCTGTCGCTCGCGGTGCATCGCGAGCCGTCTGTGAGGGCCGCGATTGCGAGCCGCACAGACTGCCCCGCAGGAGCGCTCATCTCGCTCGGGCACGATCACCGGCCAGAGGTGCTGCTCGCGCTCATCTCGAACCCGCGCACGCCGTCGTCGGTGGTGCGGAACCTCGCGGACCACCATGTGCAGCGCGTGGCTGACGCCGCCGAACAGCGCCTGCGCAGCATCTACGCCTAGGGGCCGGAACCAGGACCGGTGCCCGTGACCCGGGCTTGAGCCCAACGGCGAAGTGGCGTATAGTGGCAGGTCGGGTGTTTTTGCGCGCCCGCATTCCCAATCATCAACGTTAGTGGAGTCATGGCCAAGAAAGACGGCGTCATCGAGGTTGAGGGCACTGTGGTCGAGGCGTTGCCGAATGCGTCATTCCGTGTGGAACTGACGAACGGGCACCTCGTCCTCGCTCACATCTCGGGAAAGATGCGCCAGCACTACATCAGGATCCTCCCAGAGGACCGCGTAGTGGTGGAGCTCAGCCCCTATGACCTGTCGCGCGGCCGCATCGTCTACCGCTACAAGTAAGAAAAGAACCATGAAGGTTAAGCCCAGCGTCAAGCCCATCTGCGACAAGTGCAAGGTGATTCGACGGAATGGCCGCGTAATGGTCATCTGCGAGAACCTGCGCCACAAGCAGCGTCAGGGCTAGACAACTACATAGATCCTCGTTCAGGCACAGTTTGTGCCCTCGGCTCGGAGGCCGAGGCCCGCACCACATCAGCGGGAAGCCTGAGCGTCAGACCTCCGACTACTGATGGAGATCAGGAAGAACATGGCACGCATTGTCGGCGTCGACATTCCGCGCGATAAGCGCATCGAAGTCGCGCTCACCTACATTTACGGCGTTGGCCGTACCCGTTCCCAGCAGATTCTGGCAGCCACTGGCATCAGCCCGGACCTGCGCGTAAAGGACGCGACCGACGACCAGCTCGTCGCGATCCGTGACTACATCGAGGCGAACTTCACCGTTGAGGGTGACCTGCGTCGCGAGGTGCAGGCGGACATCCGCCGCAAGGTCGAGATCGGTAACTACCAGGGTCTGCGCCACCGTCGTGGCATGCCGGTCCGTGGTCAGCGCACCAAGACCAACGCCCGCACTCGCAAGGGCCCCAAGAAGACCGTCGCCGGAAAGAAGAAGTAAGCCATGGCCGCTCCCACGCGCAAGCCGCGCAAGAAGATCAAGAAGACCGTCGCTCACGGTCAGGCGCACATCAAGTCCACGTTCAACAACACGATCATCTCCATCACGGACCCCTCCGGTGCCGTGGTGTCGTGGTCGTCCTCCGGCCAGGTTGGCTTCAAGGGCTCGCGCAAGTCGACGCCCTACGCCGCGCAGATGGCCGCCGAGGCCGCTGCTCGCCGCGCCCAGGAGGCCGGCATGAGCAAGGTTGACGTGTTCGTGAAGGGCCCGGGCTCCGGTCGCGACACCGCGATCCGTTCGCTCACTGCCGCTGGCCTCGAGGTCACGTCCATCAAGGACGTCACGCCTCAGGCCCACAACGGCTGCCGCCCTCCTAAGCGTCGCCGCAACTAGTCGCTACGGGACGTCCGACGCTGTGGTGACCACAGCGTCGGGCCTCCCGGCCCCGCCAACAACTTCACAGACCCCGCGGGAAGGATCCCCCGCAGGTGCGAGCATCAAATAGTGGGTGCTCGGAAAGGAAATAACCGTGCTTATTGCACAGCGTCCCACCCTGACCGAAAAGGTTCTCTCGGACAACCGTTCGCAGTTCTCCCTCAAGCCGCTCGAGCCCGGCTTTGGCTACACGCTTGGTAACTCGCTGCGCCGCACGCTGCTCTCCTCGATTCCTGGCGCCGCCATCACGTCGGTGCGCTTCGAGGGCGTGCTTCACGAGTTCACCACGATCGACGGTGTCAAGGAAGACGTCACCGAGATTCTGCTGAACCTCAAGAACCTCGTTGTCTCCTCCGAGCACGACGAGCCCGTGACCCTGTACTTGCGCAAGTCGGGTGCTGGTGCCGTGACCGGTGCCGACATCGCCCCGCCGGCTGGCGTCGAGGTGCACAACCCCGACCTCCACATCGCGACGCTCAACTCGAAGGCCAAGTTCGAGGTGGAGCTCACCGTGGAGCGTGGCCGTGGCTACGTGCCCGCCGCCCTCAACAAGAGCTACGACGCGGAGATCGGCCAGATCCCCGTCGACTCCATCTACTCGCCCGTGCTCAAGGTGACCTACAAGGTTGAGGCGACGCGTGTTGCGCAGCGCACCGACTTTGACGAGCTCATCATCGACGTTGAGACCAAGAACTCCATCGCGCCCCGTGACGCCGTGGCGTCCGCGGGTTCCACGCTCGTGGAGCTGTTCTCGCTCGCCAAGGGCCTGAACGAGTTCGCTGAGGGCATCGAGATTGGCCCGTCGGACTCCGACGAGGCGCTCGAAGAGGACTACAACCAGCCCATCGAGGAGCTGAACCTCACGCAGCGTTCGTACAACTGCCTCAAGCGCGAGGGCATCCACACGGTTGGCGAGCTCACCGCTCGCTCCGAGGCTGACCTCATGGACATCCGCAACTTTGGCCAGAAGTCCATCACCGAGGTGAAGGAGAAGCTCGCAGAGCTTGGCTTCGCCCTCAAGGACGGCGTCGTGGACTACGACCGCTCCGCCGCTGGTGTTTACTTCTCCGGCTCCGACGACTAAGTCGCACATCACCTAAGGAACTATCGACATGCCTACCCCCACCAAGGGTGCCCGCCTCGGCGGCGGCCCTGCCCACGAGCGTCAGATCCTGGCGAACCTTGCGCAGAGCCTTTTCGAGCACGGCCGCATCACCACCACCGAGACCAAGGCCAAGCGTCTGCGTCCCTACGCCGAGCGTCTCGTGACGATCGCCAAGCGTGGCGACCTTGCCTCGCGCCGTCGCGTGCTCGGCACCATTCCCGACAAGGGCGTTGTGCACAAGCTCTTCACCGAGATCGCTCCCGGCTTCGCCGAGCGTGATGGCGGCTACACCCGCATCACCAAGGTGGGCAACCGCAAGGGTGACAACGCTCCTCTGGCCGTGATCGAGCTCGTCGAGTTTGGCGCTCCCGCCAAGAAGGCTGTCGTCAAGGAGGCCTCGAAGGCCACCGCGAAGGCTGCCGCTCCTAAGAAGGCGGACAAGAAGGCCGACGCTAAGGCGGCTCCCGCCGAGGACGTCGCCGAGGAGACGGTTGCCTCCGAAGAGGTCGAGGAGACCATCGCCGAGGAGTCCAAGACGGGCGCTCACTCCGACGCTCCCGCCGAGGGCGCCGAGGACGTGACCGAGGAGGTCGCCGAGACCACCGAGTCCGCCGCCGCTCCCGCTGAGGGTGCGGACGACTCCGTCGACGAGGACGCCAAGTAAGTACGTCATCCTGCGCGTAGTCGCAGGACCTAGCGAGGCGGGCCCCATGACTGAATCGGTTGTGCGGGCCCGCCTCGTTTTTGCGTATGACGGCACCGACTTCGCCGGCTGGGCCGCGCAGCCCGCGCTACGCACCGTGCAGGGGGAGTTGGAGGGCGCGCTTGAGCAAGTCACGCGCGTGCCGTCGCTGCGCGTGACGGTGGCCGGCCGCACCGACGCCGGAGTGCACGCGAGGGGACAGCAGGCGCACGTGGACCTGCCTGTTGGTGCGTGGGAACGCATGCCCGGACGCTCCGATCGCTCGCCCGCGGACGGGCTGCTGACGCGCCTCAACGGCGTGCTCCCGCAAGACATCCGCATCTTCGCGGTGACCGAGGCGCCTGACGGGTTCGATGCCCGGTTCGCGGCGACAGAGCGCCGCTATATCTACCGCGTGACGGACACGATCCCCGACCCCCTGAACCACCGCTACGTGCTTGCCCACGACCGCAGCCTCGATGTGGGACTGCTGAATGCAGCGTCGGGCATGGTGACAGGGCTACGCGACTTTGCGGCCTTCTGTCGCGGGCGCGAGGGTGCCACCACCATCCGCACGCTCCACGAGTTCAGTTGGGCGCGCGCGGACTCCGGTGTGATCGAGGCGACGGTGCGCGCCGATGCGTTCTGCCACTCGATGGTGCGCTCGCTTGTTGGCGCGCTGTTGGTGGTGGGGGATGGGCGGCGCGATGTGGCGTGGCTGCAGGAAGTCGCCGCCTCGAGCTCGCGGTCCCAGGCCATCTGGGTGGCTCCACCGTACGGCCTGACGCTCGAGGAGGTGGGCTACCCGCCGGATACGGAACTGTCCGCTCGAGCCGAGGTGACGAGGGCCCGCCGCGTCCTGTGAGTGCACAGGTGCTGGTTTCGCGAGGAATCCAGCACTCACCCGCTCAGGGAACGGGCTAGAGCCGGTCAATCCTCGCACCGCAGCGCGTCGCTCCCCCAGATTGACCCGGATACGTGCTCGCCGGTATGATTGACCCTCGTTGTGCGTTCCACGTGGACTGGTGCATCCCACTCGCCGCCGCAGGACTCGCCGACCGAACCTCGCGGTGTCTTTTCACCGCTCACACTTCAGGATAGTTAGGGCTTTACAGTGCGCACGTTTACCCCCAAGCCGGCGGACGTCACCAAGAACTGGTACGTCGTCGACGCTACTGACGTGGTCCTCGGTCGTCTTGCTTCTCAGGTTGCTACGCTGCTCCGCGGCAAGCACAAGGCGACGTTTGCTCCCCACGTCGACGGTGGCGACTTCGTCATCGTCATCAACGCAGAGAAGGTTGCCCTCACGGGCAATAAGCTCACGGACAAGATGGTCTACCGTCACTCGGGCTACCCGGGCGGCCTCAAGGAGATGCCGGTTGGCGAACTCCTCGAGAAGCACCCCACGCGCGTCATCGAGAACGCGGTCAAGGGCATGCTCCCCAAGAACAAGCTTGCCGCCACGCAGCTGACCCACCTCAAGGTCTACGCAGGCTCTGAGCACCCCCACGCCGCGCAGCAGCCGCAGGCATTCGAGATCTCGCAGGTCGCGCAGTAAGCGCGGGAATTAAGGACTGAACACAGTGACTGACGTGACTGAGACCGTCGACATCGACATCGACGACGAGACCCCCACGGAGTACACCAGCGAGACCGCTCCGGTCCGCGGCAAGGGTGCCTCCGCTGTCAACCCCGGCGCCGGCCTTGGCCGCCGCAAGGAGGCCGTGGCGCGCGTTCGCCTCGTCCCCGGCACGGGCAAGTGGACCATCAACGGTCGTGACCTTGAGTCGTACTTCCCCAACAAGGTGCACCAGCAGCTCGTGAACTCCCCGTTCGCGCTCCTGGACATCGAGGGCAAGTTTGACGTCCACGCCCGCATCCACGGCGGCGGCACCTCCGGCCAGGCGGGCGCGCTGCGCCTCGGCGTGGCCCGTGCCCTCAACGTGATCGACGAGGACAACAACCGTCCCGCCCTCAAGAAGGCTGGCTTCCTGACCCGCGACGCTCGCGCCGTGGAGCGCAAGAAGGCCGGTCTCAAGAAGGCCCGCCGCGCGCCGCAGTACTCGAAGCGTTAAGTTCGAGCGCATGGCGCGCTTGTTCGGCACGGACGGAGTCCGTGGCGTAGCGAATCGCGACATCACCGCAGAGCTTGCGGTGGATCTCGCGGTTGCCGCCGCGCACGTCCTTGCCGAGCGAGGCGAATTTTCTGGGCACCGTCCCCGAGCAGTCATCGGCCGCGACACCCGCATCTCAGGCGAGTTCCTGAGTGCGGCTGTCGCGGCCGGACTCGCTTCTGCGGGTGTTGACGTGCTCAACGTCGGCGTGTTGCCCACGCCCGGCATCGCCTACCTCACGGCCTCCACGGAGGCGGACCTTGGGGTGGTGCTCTCCGCCTCCCACAATCCCGCCCCCGACAACGGCATCAAGTTCTTCGCTCGCGGCGGCCACAAGCTGGACGACGCTGTGGAAGAGGCCATCGAGGCTCGCCTCGGTGAGGCGTGGGAACGCCCGACGGCCGGCGCAGTAGGCAGGATCGTCCAGTCCGCGCACCTTGCGCAGGAGTACGTGGACCACGTGGTCTCTGCCGTCGCCTCATTCGCGGGCGTCGACACCCCGCTCGCCGGAGTGAGCATCGTGGTTGACGCCGGTCACGGCGCCGCGAGCGAGGTGGGCCCCGCAGCCTTGCGAGCGGCGGGCGCGGAGGTGCACGCGATCAACGTGGAGCCGGACGGCCTCAACATCAACGACGGGGTTGGCTCCACCCACCTCGAAGGACTCCAGGCCGCGGTGGTGGAGTTGGGCGCCGACCTTGGCGTGGCCTTCGACGGCGACGCGGACCGTTGCCTCGCCGTGGACGCCACGGGCGCGGTGGTGAATGGCGACCAGATCATGGGCCTGCTCGCGCTCGCGATGAAGCGGTCCGGTTCGCTGTATCACGGCACGCTTGTGGCCACCGTGATGAGTAACTTGGGGCTGCACCAGGCGATGCGCGCAGCCGACATCACCATCATCGAGTCCGCGGTGGGCGACCGCTACGTGCTCGAGGCGATGCGTGAGGGCGGCTACACGCTCGGTGGTGAGCAGTCCGGCCACATCATCCTCACCGACTACGCCACCACGGGCGATGGCGTGCTGACCTCCCTCGTGCTCGCCGCCCAGGTTGCCGCCAATGGCACCCTCGCGGAGCTGGCGGGTGGCATCAAGTCGCTGCCGCAAGTGCTCGTCAACGTGCCCAACTGCGACCGCACCCGAGTCCACACGGACCGCGAACTCGGCGACGCCGTTGCCAAGGCGCGCGCAGAACTCGGTGACAGAGGGCGCGTGCTGCTCCGGCCGTCGGGCACCGAACCCTTGGTGCGCGTGATGGTGGAGGCAAGCACCTCGGAGGACGCCAAGCGCCATGCGGACGCATTGGCGGGCGTGGTGCGTGAGCGGCTCGCGCTGCCATGAGCTGGTGGGACTGGGTAGTTCACTTCACGTCGACGGCCGAGGAGGCCATCGTCGCCGCCGCGGACTCGCTGTGGATCTACTTCTGGCTGTTCACGATGTCCCTCATCGACGGCATCTTCCCCGTGGTGCCGAGCGAGACCATCGTGATCACCACCTCCACGCTGTGGTCGCAGACGGGCACTCCGCTGCTGCCGCTCATCTGGATATGCGCGGCCGCGGGCGCGTGGTGCGGCGACCAGTTCGCGTACTTCGTTGGCTCCAAGATCCACATTCGCTCGATGCGCATGTTCCGCGGGCCTAAGGGCCAGCGCACGCTCGACTGGGCGGAGCACGCGCTCAAGCACCGCGGCGCGGCGTTCATCATCGCCGCGCGCTTCATCCCGTTCGGCCGCGTGGCCGTGAACCTCTCTGCGGGCGCGCTCGCGTTCAATCGCGTGCGGTTCATGGTGATCGACGCCGTCGCCGTCGCGATCTGGGCCACCTACGGCATGCTCATCGGCATCACCGCGGCCGGGCTGTTCGACAACCTGCTCGTCTCCATCGGTGTTGGCGTGGCTGGCGGCATTGTGCTGGGTTGGCTCGTGGACCGCATCTTGGCGCGCTTCGGCGTGAAGATTCCCGACGCGGAAGACCCGCCCGCCGAGCACGGCGCCTCCTCGTAGGTGGCGACCGTCCCACGCTGGTGACGGCTCAGAGCTTTCTCAGGCTCACCGACTCCACGTGATGATCCGCGCCCTTGCGCAGGATGATCGTGGCGCGCGAGCGCGTGGGCGCGATGTTCCGCACCAGGTTGGGCGCGTTGATCGTGTCCCAAATGTAGGACGCGCGGGCCACCGCCTCATCATCGCTCAGTGCGGCGTAGGTGTGGAAGTAGGAGTCCGGCCTGGTGAACGCTGTGCGCCGCAGTTCCAAGAATCTGTCGATGTACCAGCGGCGAGCGTCGTCGGCCTCGGCGTCCACGTAGATCGAGATATCGAAGTAGTCGCTGATCGCATGGCTGAACCCGCCCTCTTGGCGGCGATATGGAGGCGCGAGTACGTTGAGGCCCTCGACGATCAGGATGTCTGGGCGCCGCACCGTCACGGAGGCGCCGGGCACGATGTCGTAGGTGATGTGCGAGTACACGGGGGCGCTCACCTCGGCCGCCCCAGACTTCACAGCCCACACAAAAGACCGCAGCGCGCGCCTGTCGTACGACTCTGGGAAGCCCTTGCGCTGCAAAAGACCGCGCTGCTCGAGCACCGCGTTGGGGAACAGGAACCCGTCCGTGGTGATCAGTTCCACCCGTGGCGAACCCGGCCAGCGGGCCATGAGCTCCCGCAACACGCGTGCGGTGGTGGACTTGCCCACCGCAACGGAACCGGCGATGCCGATCACGAAAGGCGTGCGAGAGGAGCGCTCGCCAAGAAAGGCCGAGGTAGCGTCGTGCAGGCGGCCGGTAGCCTCCGAGTACAGATCTAGCAGGCGCGATAGCGGCCGGTAGATCCGGTCCACCTCGTGCAGGTCAATGGGATCGCCAAGGCCGCGCACGCGCGCGATGTCGTCCTCGGTGAGGGGAAGCGGAGTGGAATCCGCGAGCGCCGCCCACTCGTTGCGGTCGAGAGTGATGAACGGCGTCTCTACTCTCTCGCTCACGCCACCATTGTGGCGCACGGCGGGCCTTTCCAGAGCGCCAACTAGACTGGGCGCCATGTGTGGAATCGTCGGATACGTCGGATCTGGCGATGCCAGCGGACGCCCTCAGGGCGTGGTGATGGGTGGCCTTGCGCGTCTTGAGTACCGCGGCTACGACTCCGCGGGCATCGCCGTAGTCACCGACGATGACAGCCAACTCGACGTCGCCAAGCGCGCGGGAAAACTCGTCAACCTCGCCAAAGCTCTCGCGGAGCACCCGCTTCAGGATGGCAGCGCCGCGATCGGCCACACGCGCTGGGCGACGCACGGCGCGCCGACAGACGCGAATGCTCACCCGCACATCGCGGCCGGTGGCCGCATCGCGATCATTCACAACGGCATCATCGAGAACTTCGCCACGCTCCGTAGCGACCTCGCGAGCGAAGGCGTCGCGTTCACCTCGGAGACCGACACCGAGGTGGCGGGGCACTTGCTGGCACGCGAGGTGGCGAACGGCAAGAGCCTGGCCGACGCTATGCGCGCCATCGTCGGTCAGCTTGAGGGCGCCTTCACTCTCCTTGCGGTCGACGCGCGCGAGCCCCACGTGGTGGTGGGAGCGCGCCGCAACTCTCCGCTGGTGGTTGGCCTTGGCGAGGGAGAGAACTTCCTCGCGAGCGACGTCGTCGCGTTCATCGAGCACACGCGCGAAGCGCTCGAGCTTGGCCAGGACGAGGTTGTGGAGATCACCCCGGACGCCGTGGTGGTCACCGACGCCGCGGGCAACGTCGTGGAGCGCGAGCCGTATCACGTGGACTGGGACGCGGAGGCGGCCCAGAAGGGTGGCTTCGCCACCTTCATGGAGAAGGAGATCTTCGAGGAGCCGGCGGCGGTGGCGGACACTCTGCGCGGCCGCATCGACGCGAAGGGAAAGCTCCAGCTGGACGCGGGCCTCATCGACGAATCGATCCTCAACTCCGTGGACAAGATCGTCATCATCGCGTGTGGCACCGCCGCGTACGCGGGGCTCGTGGCCAAGTACGCGATCGAACACTGGACGCGCATCCCCGTGGAAGTGGAGCTGGCCCACGAGTTCCGCTATCGCGACCCCGTGGTGAACGTGCGCACCCTGGTGGTGGCCATCAGCCAGTCGGGCGAGACGATGGACACGATCATGGCCGTGCGCCACGCCCAGCAACAGGGCGCCAACGTCATCGCGATCGTCAACGCGCAAGGCTCCACGATCGCCCGCGAGGCGAACGCAGTGCTCTACACGCGCGCGGGCCCGGAGATCGCGGTGGCATCGACCAAGGCCTTTGTTGCCCAGATCACCGCTGCCTACCTGCTTGGCATCTACCTCGCGGAACTGCGCGGCAACAAGTTCCCCGACGAAATCGCGGCGCTGCTCGCGCAACTCGATGACATTCCGGCGAAGATCCAGTGGATCATCGACTCCTCGGACACTGTTCGCGAGGTGGCGAAGAGCCTTGCGAACGAGCGCACCGTGCTGTTCCTTGGCCGTCACGTGGGCTTCCCCATTGCGCTCGAGGGCGCCCTCAAGCTCAAGGAGCTCGCGTACATCCACGCGGAAGGCTTCGCGGCCGGAGAGCTCAAGCATGGCCCCATCGCGCTCGTCGAGGAGGGCCAGCCGGTGGTCATCGTCCTGCCGAGCCCACGCGGGAGGGAGTCGCTGCACTCCAAGGTGGTGAGCAACGTGCAGGAGGTGCGCGCTCGCGGCGCTCGCACGTTCGTCATCGCCGAGGAGGGCGACACCATCGCAGCGGACTACGCCGAGCAGGTGTTCTACGTGCCCAAGGCGCCCGTGCTCATGCAGCCGCTGCTCGCGGTGGTGCCCTTGCACCTGTTTGCGCTAGAACTCGCCACGGCAAAGGGTCACGACGTTGACCAGCCGCGCAACCTCGCCAAGTCCGTGACGGTGGAGTAGTGGCCATCCTCGGCCTTGGCATCGACGTGGTGGCTATCTCGCGCTTCGAGGAGTCGCTCCAGCGTTCGCCTGGGTTCCTCGAGCGCGTGTTCACGCCAGCCGAGCGGGAGCGCAGCATCGCGAGCCTCGCGGCACGCTGGGCCGCGAAAGAGGCCCTCGCGAAGGCTCTCGGAAGCCCAGGCGGGCTTAACTGGCAGGATGCGGAAGTGGTGAGCGAGCCGTCGGGCAGGCCGACGCTTGTGGTGCGGGGGACGGTAGCGGCGAGGGCCGCCGAACTAGGGATAGTGACGTTTCACCTGTCGCTCTCGCACGATGCCGGCATAGCGTCGGCCGTGGTGGTTGCAGAAGGCACGGTCATAGGGGAGAGCGCATGAGCAGGTTGCAGATTCGCGTCGACTACGACGCGATCACCGCGAACGTCAAGGAGCTGGTGAGGCGGGCAGGCGGCGCGGAGGTCATGGCCGTGGTCAAGGCGGACGCGTACGGCCACGGGCTCGTGGACGCCGCGCGCGCTGCCCGCGCGGGAGGCGCCACGTGGCTTGGGGTAGCCCAGCCGGACGAGGCCCTGCAACTGCGCGCCGAGGGAGACGACGGCCACATTCTCACGTGGCTGTACGGCCCCGAACTGCCCGTGGAGCAGTTGCTCGCGGCGGGCGTGGATCTTTCGGTGAGCTCGCCTGATGTGCTCGGTGTGATCCTCGCGGCCGCTCGCGAGACCGAAAACGTGGCGCGCCTGCAGTTGTGCGTTGACACGGGTCTTGGACGCGAGGGCGTGCAGCCCGCTCGTCTCGATGGCCTGATGGCGCTCATCGCCGCGGCCCAGACGGAGGGCCTCGTGGAGCTGATTGGCATCTGGTCTCACTTTGCGTGGGCGGATCAGCCGGGCCACGCGACGATCGATGCGCAAGCGCAGGTCTTCAAGTCCGCGATCGTGCGGCTCGCGGAGCACGGGCTGGAGGTGCAGTTGCGGCACCTGGCGAACTCGGCGGCGACGCTCACGCGCCCTGACTTGCACTTTGACCTGGTGCGGCCCGGCATCGCGATCTATGGGTTGCCGCCCGTGCCGGATCCTTCCGGCGAGAACTGGGGTCTCACTCCCGCGATGTCGGTGGCCTCGGAGTTGGTGCTCGTGAAGGACGTGCCGGCGGGTCAAGGCGTGAGCTACGGCCACGAGTACGTCACTCCCATACCCACCACGTTGGGCCTGGTAGACGCGGGATACGCGGACGGCATCATGCGCGCGGCGGGAAACGTGTGTGAGGTGTCGATTCGCGGCCGCCGCTACCCCATTGCGGGGCGCGTGTGCATGGACCAGTTTGTGGTTGACCTTGGGCCGGTGACCGAGTGCGTGGTTGGCGACGAGGTGGTGCTCATTGGGGCTGGCGGGCCAACGGCCCGCGAATGGGCCGACGCTCTTGGCACCATCGATTACGAGGTGGTCTGCCGCTTCGGTGGGCTACGGCCCAAGGTGGCCTCGTGAGCGTGGTGGTGCCCGACGCCGACGCGATGCGCGCCTTGGCGCACGACGTTGTGGCTCCCGTGCTGCGCCCCGGTGACCTGTTGCTGCTCTCTGGTGACCTCGGCGCAGGCAAGACCACGTTCACCCAGGGTCTCGGCGAGGCGCTGGGAGTGCGGGGGCCCATCGCGAGTCCCACGTTCATCATCGCGCGCACCCATCCGTCGCTCGTTGGCGGGCCGGCACTTGTCCACGTGGATGCCTACCGCCTTGGTTCGCTCGCGGAGCTCGATGACCTGGATCTGGACGCGACCCTTGAGGATGCGGTGACCGTTGTCGAGTGGGGAGACCCGGCGGCCGCGCTGTCTGAGGACCGCCTGCACGTGACGATCTCCCGGACCCGCGGAGGCGACATCGACCCCGAGGCGCCGGACGGTGGCGACCGCGTGGTGACGCTCGAGGGTCACGGGCAGCGCTGGGCGGGCGTGGACTTTGGAGGTGCCGCGTGATTCTCGCGATTGACACGTCGGGGGCTATTTCGGTGGCGGCCGTCTCCGAATCCGGTGAGGTGCTTGCCGAACGCACCGAGTTCGCGCCTCGCGGCCATGCCGAGCTTCTCGCTGGCATGGTGCAGGAGGTGCTCGCCGGCGCGGGTGGGGAGACTCCCGCTCGCATCGTGGTGGGCACCGGTCCTGCCACGTTCACGGGTCTGCGCGTTGGGCTCGTCACGGCCCGCACTCTTGGCTTCGCGTGGGGCGTGCCGGTGCAGGGAGTGTGCTCCCTTGATGCGCTCGGCGCCGAGTTTGGCACGTGCACCGTGGTGACCGACGCCCGCCGTCGCGAGGTCTATTGGGCTCGGTACGAAGACCGCGTGCGCGTCGCGGGCCCAGACGTGGCCGTTCCCGGCGACGTCCCCGTCGCCGACCGCGTCGTTGGACGCGGCGCCGCGCTCTACCCGGACGTTTTCACGGACGGAACCGCCGCCGATCCCAACCCCAGATTCCTGGTGCTTGCCGCGGACGCTGCCGCAGCGTCGGGCATGGACCTGCCAACCGAGCCGCTGTACCTGCGGAGGCCAGACGTGCACGGAGTGCCGGGCGCGTGACAGCGCTGTCTCAACCGCAGTTGCGGGACCTGACGGAGGCGGAACTGACGTGGGTTGCCGAGCAAGAGAAGGTGATCTTTGGCCCGGCGGCGTGGTCGCTGGCGCTCATCAGGGACGATTTTGACTTTGGTGGCAAGCGGTATCGGGGTGCCGAGGTGGAGGGCGAGCTCGTGGGCTATGCCGTGTACGGCTACGACGGCGACGCGTTCAGCCTCATGAACATCGCGGTGGTGCTCGGGGCTCGGCGTGGCGGCGTGGGGCGCGCGCTGATGGACGATTTCCTCGCGGAGGCGGGACGCGAAGGCGCGCGCGAAGCGTGGCTCGAGGTCTCTGTGGCCAACACCGCCGCGCTCGCGCTGTACCGGTCATACGGGTTTGAGGACGTGCGCATCCGCCCGCGGTACTACCAGCCGGAGAACGAAGACGCGCTCGTGATGCGGCGCAAGATGACGGATAGGGTGGCCTGATGCTGGTCCTGGGAATCGAGTCCACGTGCGACGAGACCGGGGTGGCGCTTGTGCGCGGCACCGAGCTCATCGCGGACGTCACCGCCTCCTCGATGGACGAGCACGCGCGGTTTGGCGGCATCGTCCCCGAGGTGGCGTCTCGCGCTCACCTTGAGGCATTCGTCCCGACGCTGGAGGAGGCACTCGCGCGCGCTGGCTTTGGCTTGGGTGACGTGGACGCGATCGCAGTGGCCGCTGGACCTGGGCTGGTTGGCTCCCTCACCGTGGGCAACTCCGCGGCGAAGGCGCTCGCTTTGGCGCTCAACCGTCCGCTGTACGGCGTGAACCACGTGATTGGGCACGCCGTGGTGGACGAACTGGTGCACGGCGAGTTCCCCGGGCGCACCATGTCGCTCGTGGTGAGCGGGGGGCACACGTCTCTGCTGCTCTTTGAGGGCGGGAGCACGGCGCTCGCGGCCGGCGGTGTCACGGAGTTGGGCCACACCCTCGACGATGCTGCGGGCGAGGCCTTCGACAAGGTGGGCCGCTTGCTGGGCCTGCCCTATCCCGGAGGGCCACACATTGACCGGCTCGCGCGTGAGGGCGATCCCACCGCGATCGCGTTCCCGCGCGCCCTCACGGCCCCCAAGGATCAGGCCAAGCACGCGTACGACTTCTCTTTCAGCGGCCTCAAGACCGCCGTGGCGCGGTGGGTGGAGAACTGCCGCGAGGCGGGGCACGAAGTGCCGGTTGCCGACGTTGCCGCGTCGTTCGCGGATGCCGTGGCCGACGTTCTCGTCGCCAAGACCCTGCGCGCGTGCGAGGAGCACGGGGTCGACACGTTGGTGATCGGCGGCGGGTTCAGCGCCAACTCGCAGCTACGGGAGCTCGCTGCCGCGCGAGGTGCAGAAGCCGGCATCGACGTGCGCATCCCTCCCATTCGCTATTGCACCGACAACGGCGCGATGATCGCCGCGCTCGGTTCCGCGCTGGTGCGGAACGGGGCTCCGGCGTCGTCGCTTGGCATTGGGGTGGACTCCTCGATGCCGCTGAACACCGTCTTGGTATGAGGCCGCTCACCAAAGTCTTCATCGCCGCCGCCTGGATCGTTGGGCTCGCGGTCTGCGTCGGCATCGTCGTGACCGGCCAGTTGAATTCCGAGCCGCCGGCCGCGGCGACGCCGAGCGCTTCGGTGACCACGCCGTCGGGCAGGCCGATTCCCAGCCCCAGCCCTAGCCCAACGCCCACGGCGAGCGATTGGGATGTGGCGCTCGCGGCCGCGCGGGCGCTCCCCGAGGACGAGGCGATCGGGCGCGTCATCATGGCGGCCGTGTCCGCGCCGGATCCTGACGCCGCGGCCGCTTTGGTTGAGAAGTACAAGCTGGGTGGGGTCATCCTCATGCCCGGCTCGCTTGAGACGGCCGACGGCGTGGTTGCGTTGACCTCTGCCGTGCAGCAGGCGGGAGCTGGGCAGGGCGTGCCCGTACTTGTTGGCGTGGACGAGGAGGGTGGCGAGGTGTCGCGGCTGCGCCGCATCCTGCCTGCTATGCCTGCGTTCATGGCGGCGGGAGCGGTGGACGATGCGGAGTTGACGGCGGACGCGTGGCGGTCGCGGGCTGTGGCGCTACGCGAACTCGGCATCACTGTGGACTTCGCGCCGGTTGCCGACGTGACGATTGGGCCAGCGGATCCGACCATTCGCACGCGCTCGGCGTCTTCCGACCCTCAGCGGGCGTCGCGAGCGGTGCTAGCGGCGTCCTCGGGGCTGGAGGCCGGCGGGGTGATGCCGGTGGTCAAGCACTTCCCCGGCCACGGCTCGGTGAAACAGGACTCTCATCTTGGAGTGGCGCGGGTTGCGCGGTCGCTTGGCGGGCTCGAGAAGCGAGACCTCGTGCCCTTTGCGGACGCTGCTGCCGCTGGCGTTGCCGGGATGATGATGGGGCACCTGGTGGTGAAGGGGTGGGGCAAGAAGCCCGCGACGGTGAACCCGCGCGCGTACGAGTACGCGCGCTCCACGCTGGGCTTTGAGGGCGTGATTTTCACTGACGCGCTCAACATGGATGGGGTGCTCGATGTGTACCCGGCTGGCGTGGTGGAGGCGAAGGCGCTGGCGGCGGGCGCGGATGTGGTGCTGTTCCCGGCTTCGGTGCCCAAAGCGGTCGCGGGGATTCGTGCTGCACTGGACTCCGGTGAGTTGAGCAGAGAGCGACTGGACGAGGCGGTGGCGAGGGTCTCCTTGCTGGCCTCTGCTACCGAGGCGACCACAGCGTCGGGCAGCGTGGGGCTAGGCGTGGTCGAGTACTCAGCGGCCGCCGCGGTGGTGGCGGCGAAGGACTGTTCCGCGCTCGTGAAGGGGTCCGTTGGGGTGTCCGGCGGCACCAAAGCGCAGCGGAAGCGGCTGGTGAAAGCGCTGCGTGCTGAGGGTGTTGAGGTGGTGCCTTACGCCAAGGCGGACACGACTGTTGCGTTGGTTCCGTTTGACCGCGGCACCGCGAAGGCCGACGTGGTGGTGGCGCTCAATGGACCGTGGGGGCTGCAGAAGTCCTCGGCGCGCACCTATGTGGCGATCTGGGGGAGAGGTGCGGCGCAGATGGACGCGCTGGCTGCGGTGTTGGCGCAGCCAGCGACGGCGAAGGGGACGTGGCCGGTGAAGGTTGATGTGCCGTTTGAGGAGTGTGCATGACGTCGTATCTCGCGGGCCTGGGCCTTGGGCTCTCGCTCATCGTGGCGATCGGAGCGCAGAACCTCTTTGTGCTGCGTCAAGGGATACGCCGCGAGTACGTGTGGCTTGTGGTGGGGATCTGTGCCGTGTCCGATGCTGTGCTGATCGCGGCGGGAGTTGCCGGTGTCGGGGCCGTGGTCACCTCGCATCCTGGAGTGCTGACCGGGGTGCGATGGGCGGGCGCGGCGTTCTTGCTCGTCTACGGGCTGCTCGCGGCGAAGCGCGCGTGGAGGCCTGGTGTGCTGAAGGCTGACGGGGCTGCGCCGGTAGTCGGCGCCTCGAGGGCGTTCCCGGTTGCGATGGCGTGCCTCGCGATCACGTGGCTCAACCCGCACGTGTACCTCGACACGGTGTTCCTCGTGGGGACGGTGGCTGCGACTCACGCGCTCCCGTGGGTGTTCGCAGCTGGGGCCATGACCGGCTCGGTGCTGTGGTTCACAGGACTTGGCTTCGGCGCGCGGGCATTGGCGCCCGTGCTCGCCACCGAGCGCGCCTGGCGTGTGCTTGATGCGATCATCGCCGTGGTGATGATCGCTCTCGCGCTAGGGCTGGTGCTGAGCGCCTAGCGGCGCCCGCAACATACGTCTGAACCACTCAGCGCCTGAATCGCGACGCGCACGGCCGCAAAGTCCGGAAAAGTGGTTCAGACGTAGGTGGGGTGTGCCGGGTGGCGTGTGCTGGGTGGGGTGTGCCGGGTGGCGTGTGGCGCGCGGGGTGTGACGCGTGCGCGTTCCTAGACCGGCTGCGCGAGCATCGCCACTCGCTTCCCTGCGACCCTCGTCAGAATCACCGTCGCCGAACCGTCGCCCCGCAACTTGAGCTGCTTGCGCAACACCTCGGGCACCACGTCTACGCCGCGCTTCTTGACCTCCACGGTTCCAACGCCCCGCGCCCGGAGCGCGCTTGCCACCTTCTTCACATCCAGCGGCAACACCTCCTCCACGCGGAAGCACCGCGCGAACGGAGATTCCACCGCCTCATCCGCCGTGAGGTATGCGATCGTCTGATCCAGCAGGCCCGCGCCCAACTCATCCGCGAGCGCACCCACGAGCCCCGCCCGGATCACCGCGCCATCCGGCTCGGCGACGAACTCACCAAGCGGCCGCACCTCGCCGCGATGCAGATCGCCCGCCAACTCATGGGCAACGCCGTGGCGGATCACCAAGGCGGAATGCCCAACGCGCCGCGCCAGCGGCCCGCACCACACTCCCACCTCCACCACGTCGCCATCCACAGAGACCCACTCGCATTCGGCATCAGATGGAAGTGCCTCATGCGGAACTCCTGGCCCCAACTTGAGGCCCAAGGCCGGGAACTGATCGCGCAGTCCCAGCACCGAGTCCAGCGGCGGCAGGTAGTCACTAGGGGAGTGCCGACGCCCGGCGCCGGAGCGCCGTGCCGGGTCCGCGAAGATGCCGTCCACCTCCACGTCTCGCACTACGGAGAGCGATTCCGCATGCACCACCACCGCATCAGGCCAGTGCCGCAGATTGTGATCGGCGAGCACGGCCGTCGCCTCGTCCTTCTCGAACGCCACCACGCCAAGACCGAGTGCCGCCATGGCCATCGCATCCGCCCCAAGCCCGCACGTCAGATCCGCGACACGCTCAATACCAGCCTCTTTGTAGCGTCGGGCATGCAAGGCGGCAACGGTGAGGCGTGTTGCCTGCTCAAGCCCCTCCTGACTGAACGCCATGCCAGCGGCGAACTCGCCAAACTTGGCCGTCGCCGCGGAACGCAATCGCGCCTGGGTGAGCGCCGCGGCCACCAGTTCTGCGCGAGCACCCTCCGCACGCAAACGCTGCCCGACGGCCAACGCACCTTTCGCGTCATACTCGCCGATGGCGTCGGCGAGGGCGCGACACTCGGCGCTCATGGCGAGGCGGGCGGCGATGGCGTCCATGGGACCATCGTTTCACGGGGGGCGAACACGGGCCCTGCAGCCGCGCGCAAGGCGACGGTGCGTTAGCACTCTCGGGGTGAGAGTGCTAGATTGGACGTGCTCCGCAAGGAGCGTTCGCCCCGGAAATGACCCCCGCGACGGCATGGCCGGGCGCCCCAAGTTCTTGTACGCACCAAGTGGAAGGTGAGGTCCGCAGTGTCGGTCTCAATCAAGCCTCTTGAGGACAAGGTTGTGGTGAAGGCTGCTCAGGCAGAGACCACCACGGCTTCTGGCCTCGTGATCCCGGACACCGCCAAGGAGAAGCCCCAGGAGGGCGAGGTCGTGGCAGTGGGCCCGGGTCGCATCGACGACAACGGCAACCGCGTCCCGCTGGACGTTCAGGTTGGCGACAAGGTGATCTACAGCAAGTACGGCGGCACCGAGGTCAAGTACGCCGGTGAGGACTACCTGATCCTCTCCGCTCGCGACCTGCTCGCCGTGGTGAGCTAAGCACCATACACAAGCATTGAGGCCCCGGTCATCGCGACCGGGGCCTCTCTGCGTGTGCGGGCGTTGTCCTAGTCCTCGCGGCGCCTGCGGGCGGTGCCGATGAGCGCGAACCCACCCATCGCGAGCGCGGCGGCGATCGCGATCAGGCGAGCGGAGTCCGAGCCGGTGAAGGACAGGGTGCCGGTTGGGGTGTGACCCTTGGTGGGCGTGACGGGCGCCTCAGGGCTGTAGACGTAGACCACCTCGGTGCCAGGGAGCATCGAGCCGTTCGCATTCGCCGGCGTCGCCACGAGCTTGTAGCCCTTGATCTTCGCGGCGGTGGTCACGTAGTTCTCGTTCATCTCGCCGGTGCGGAACGTGCTCGGCGCGAGGGGCTTGCCCTTCGTGTCGACGAAGCACACCGTCAGGTCCGCGTACTGGTGAGCCGGGGTCACCTTGGCGTAGACGTAGGTGACGGTCGTGGTGCCCTCCGCGAGAGTGCCGCTGGCGTTTGCCGGCACGACCTTGAGGACGTAGCCGTCGACGGTCTTGGGGGCCGTCGTGTACGCGTCGCCGACGTTCTGGTCGCTGTCGGTGTAGCCGGCCGCGACCTCCACGCCCCGCTCGTCGACGTAGCGAACAACCAGCACGGGGTGCACCGGCGCCGGAACGACCTTCTTGTACACGTAGGTGACCTCGGTGGTGCCCTCGACGTACTCGCCGGCGGCGTTCGCCGGAACGGCGGTGAGGATGTAGCCGTCAACGGTCTTGGGGGCCGTCGAGTACGCGTCGCCGACGTTGCCGGAGTCGGTGTACCCGTCGGCGATGTCGTTGCCGTTCTCGTCGATGTAGCGGACGGTGAGGTCGCCGGTCACGGGGACAGGGATCACCTTGGCGTAGACGTAGGTGACAGTCGTGGTGCCCTCGGCGAAGCTGCCGGAAGCGTTGGCGGGGGTCTCCTTGAGCACGTAGCCGTCGACGGTCTTCGCCGTGGTCGAGTAGGCGTCGCCCACCGCGCCCGAATCGCTGTCGCCGTCGGCAACCGGGTTGCCGTCCTCGTCCACGTAGCGGACAACGAGGTCACCGGTGACCACCGGGTTCTCGGGCTCGATGAAGCGAACCGTCGCGGTACCAGGGGCGTCGATGCCCCGTCGGGCCTCGATGTTGGCCGCGCCATTCGAGTACTCGCCGGCCGCGCTCACGGTGACATCCACAGAGATGGTGAATGACTTCTCGCCCTTGTCGAGCTGACCGCCCGTGACGACGATCTCGTTCGAGCCAGCCGTCGCGTTCACCTTCGCGGTGCCGCCAACCTCGACATTGGGCTTGTCCGCGACAACCATGCCGGCCGGCAGCGCGTCGGTGAACGACCAGCCGTCCTTCTCCGCGAGCTCGCTGGTGTTGGTGACCGTGAGAGTGAGGCGAACGGACTCGCCAACCTCGGCCTTGGAGACGCTGAACTTCTTGTCCAGCTGCGGGGTGACGTCGATCACCGCGATGTCGTCGAACGCGCCGTCGTCGCCCATGTGGGCAGACGTGCCGTTGCGCAGCACAAAGCCGAAGGACTCGCCGTCGTAGAGGAACGAGTTGTCAGACGCGAACACGCCCGCCTTGACTGTCGTGGCCGCCCGGACGCCGGCCTTGGACACGGCGACGCTCGACGCGCGCGAGTCCGTGCACGGGTTGATGGGCGTGGTGGACAGCGAGGTCTCCTTGCCGCCCTGCACGAGGTACAGCTTGTACTGCGGGTCTTCGCGCGTGGGGTTGCTCGCGTTCTTGCAGTTCGTGGCGGCGGCGGACATCGAGAAGGCGAGGAAGCGCCCCTTCGCGTCCTTGACCTTGAGCGACTCGCTCTTGGTCTGGAGCATCACTCGGTTGCCGCTCACGGCGGCGCCAGTGCTCTGCGTGTAGGCCGAGATGACCTCGTTGTTCTTCGCGTCCGCGGAGCCGTTGACCTTTCCGATGCCCTCGGCGAGCTGGCGGAGCGTCGCGAACGCAACGTCCTCGGTGCCGTTGTTGGCGCCGGTGCCGTCCTTCGCCTTGGCGGTGTTGTTCCAGCTGAGCACCATGCCGTTGGCCATCACGTTGCTGAGCCAATAGGAGTCGGCCGTGTACTGGCCGTCGTCGTAGTCGTTGAGCATGGTGCGATCGCCACTGTGCGGTGCCTTTTCGAAGTCTTCGTGGAAGACGACGGTTGGGTCGCCCGGGTTCCCGGGGTGTCCGGGCTCTGCACTCGCGGCGGCAAGCCCGACGCTGGTGAGGGTTGCGGTCGCCACTACCACTGCGAGCGGGCGGGTGATTCGGGTGAACATGGTCTTTCCTTTGAGAGGTGCGACGCCAATCGCCGCGCTTACTTCTAATGTATTTCAGCGGCCACACCCACAAACAGAGACCAATGTCCTAGATTGGGATCCACACTCAGCGATTGGATGGCGACATGCCAATACCCACAGAGCCCAACGTCATCCGCGACGCTCCGGCGCGGCACGAGGTTCGCGCGCGGCTTGAGCGGCTCTTGGTCTCGGGGGAACTCGTTCCGGGTGCTCGCCTGTCAGATTCGGACCTCTTGCGCCTTACCGACTCATCGCGCGGCCCGCTGCGGGAGGCACTCAACGAACTGGCGCTCGTTGGACTTGTCGAGGTGACGCCGCGCCGGTCGACCCGCGTGGCGCCCGTTGACGCGGTCGCCGATCGCAATTGCTTGGAGATCGAGGGCGCCGTGATGCGCCAAGTCATCGTCGAGGTCGTGGGGACGCTAGGGGACGACGATCGTGCCGCCATCCAGGCGGCTTCGCGTGCGCTCTTCGCCAGCGCCGGGGCGTATCGGCACGGTGTCCGGGCTCGCGATCACCGAAAGCTGCTTGAGGTCTTCGTCGCGCGCGTGGGCAACCGCGAGTACCAGCGGCTGTTGACCTTCGTGACGCCGCTCGTCGATCGGCACGCTGCCCTCCACGTGGACGCGGTGAGCAGAGAATTGCGCGCGCGATTCGCAGCCGCGATCGACGCGACGCTTGGCGACGACGCGGAAGCCGCCGGGCACGCGTGGGACGAGTTCTCCCGTGGCCTGCTCGCGGACATCGCCTACGGTGGTTCGCCGGCAGCGGCCCCGGCGCGCCACCCGGTTACCTTGCGCGACAAGGCGGCAGCGATGATCGAGCGCGAGGTGTTGGCGGGAACGCTGGTCCCTGGCGAGCCGCTCAGAGAGGCCGATCTCATGAGGTGGCTCGGAATCTCGCGCACACCCGTTCGCGAAGCCCTCACGCAACTCGCGCTCACGGGGCTCGTGGACCTGACACACCAAAGGACGGCGCACGTCGCGCAGATGGATTCGGCGAGTGCGAGCGACGTCCGCCGCGCCCTCGCCGTGCTGCGCGTCCTCGAGGCACGCCTCGCCATCGATCGCGAGCCCGCCGCGGTGGCTACCGCCATGTCGAAGGCTTCGGCTCAGTGGGAGCGTGCGACGACGGCGGAGGGAGTCGTTGCGGCCGCCGTCCGGCTCGTAGCCCCTTTGCACGAGTTGTGTGGAAACGAGATCTTGGTACATCTCGCCGGCACTCTCGCGGCGCGCATCGCGTGGACGGCCCGTCACCGGCCGGATGCGCTCGCGATTCCATCCCGTGCGGGGCTCGAGCGTGTGCGACGCGCGCTCATCGAGGCGGACGCGCAAGGAGCCGAGCGCGGAATCCGCGAGGTCTACCTTGGCGAGACCGGGTGAGATCGAGGTGAAGCCGCCCCGGCGTCGGGCCTAACTCGCCCTCTTGAGGCGACCGGCGAGCAGCGCGTGGCGCTCGTCTTCGCTTAAGCCCCCCCACACGCCAAACGGCTCGCGGGCATCGATGGAGCGTTCGCGGCAGAGGTCCATGACGGGGCAGCGGGCGCAGAACTTCTTCGCGGCTTCCGCTCGTCGACGTCTTGCAGACCCTCTTTCACCTTCTGGGTGGAAGAACAGTTCCGGGTCCGCTTCTCTGCAGGATCCCTCGTACTGCCACTCCCACTGGTCCTGAGTTGGTGCTGGCAACTTGGCCACCGAGTCCATCAAGTCCCCTATTGGTTTAGGGCAACCGGTGGCGCCTTTGCCTCCGGTCACAGGGTTCTGTAACAACGCGCAGCGGGCCCTTGTGCTTCGGTTGATCCTCAACGTCGGGGACCGCCTATAGCCATTCTTACCGCGTCCTCGAGCGCTTGGGAAGAGGCAATTTCCGGCGCCATTTCGGGACTGGACGGGACTGTAGAATCGTGCAATGATGCCCGCCCCGAACGACCCTTTCGGCTACACCGGACTCACCTACGACGACGTTCTGCTCCTTCCTGGAGAGAGCGATGTCATCCCCTCAGAGGTTGACACGACCACTCGCCTCACGCGCGAACTGAGCATCCACGTCCCCCTTCTTTCCGCCGCGATGGACACCGTCACGGAGTCCCGCTTGGCGATCGCACTTGCCCGCCTCGGCGGCATCGGCGTGCTGCATCGCAATCTCTCCATTCAGGACCAGGCGCACCAGGTGGAGATCGTCAAGCGCTCCGAATCAGGCATGATTACGGACCCCGTCACCGTGGGTCCGGACGCCACCCTTGCCGAGCTTGACGCGCTGTGTGCCAAGTACCGCGTGTCCGGCCTGCCAGTTGTTGACGACGACCGCCGCCTGCTCGGCATCATCACCAACCGTGACCTGCGCTTCGTCAACGCCTCCGACTTCGCGTCTCGCCGCGTCAGTGACCACATGACGCCCATGCCGCTCGTGACGGGCCATGCGGGCATCGCCAACGCCGACGCCGCGGAACTGCTGGCCAAGCACCGTGTGGAGAAGCTGCCCCTCGTGGACGGCGACGGCCGCCTCACGGGCCTCATCACCGTGAAGGACTTCGTGAAGACGGAGAAGTACCCACTCGCCTCGAAGGATGGCGAGGGGCGGCTCTTGGTGGCCGCGGCTGTCGGCTTCTATGGCGACGCTTGGGAGCGCGCAACTGCCCTGGTAGAGGCCGAGGTGGACGTGCTTGTGGTGGATACCGCGCACGGACACGCTCGCGCGATGATCGACATGATTCGCCGACTCAAGGCCGATCCCGCTACCTCTCACGTGCAGGTGATTGGCGGCAACGTCGCCACTCGCGATGGCGCGGCCGCCCTGGTTGAGGCGGGCGTTGACGCGGTCAAGGTTGGCGTTGGCCCCGGCTCCATCTGCACCACCCGCGTGGTCGCGGGCGTTGGCGTTCCCCAAGTGACGGCGGTGTACGAGGCCGCGGTCGCCGCGTCGCCGCACGGCGTGCCTGTGATCGCCGACGGCGGGCTCCAGTATTCGGGTGACATCGCCAAGGCGCTGGTCGCCGGGGCATCCTCCGTGATGCTTGGCTCGCTGTTCGCGGGCGTCGAGGAGACGCCGGGTGACCTCGTGCTGGTCAACGGCAAGCAGTTCAAGAGCTACCGCGGCATGGGCTCGCTTGGCGCGATGGCCTCGCGCGGTCGTACCTCCTACTCCAAGGACCGCTACTTCCAAGCCGATGCACCCAGCGACGACGACCTCATTCCCGAGGGCATCGAGGGCCGTGTCCCCTACAAGGGGCCTCTCTCTTCCGTGGTGCGTCAGCTCGTTGGTGGCCTTGGGCAGTCGATGTTCTATGTGGGCGCTCGCACCATCCCTGAACTGCAGGCCAAGGGTCAGTTTGTGCGAATCACGCCGGCAGGGCTCAAGGAATCGCATCCGCACGACGTGCAGATCACGGTAGAGGCGCCCAACTACTCGGGACGCAACTAGAGCGAGCGCCTGTCGATCGCTAGCAGGCGCGCCAGCACCACGCGAATCTCGCGCATCGCAACCGGGTCAACCTCGCCCATGCGGTGCACGAGGCGAGACTTCCCGATTGAGCGCAGCCCCTCTGTCTGAACGTAACTCACGGCATCGAGGCCCGACGCTGGGGTGGGCTCGAGCTCGACGTGCAGGCTGTTTTCTTGTGCCCGAGTAGTCAGCGGCGCCACAAAGACGAGCGGGAAGCGTTCGCCGAATCCCGTGGGCGGCCCGATGATCACGGCAGGGCGTGTGTAGGCAGGCTCGCTCGGGTGTGGGTCACCAAAATCTACGAGCCAGATCTCACTCGGGGAGATCATGGCCCGCTGGGAGGTCGACCTCTTTGAGGTACGCCGCCCACTCCTCGGGGTCGGCGGCGAGGGCCTCGTATTCGCGGGAGACTCTCTCGGCGAAGCGCGCGTTGATGAGCGCCTCAAGAGCGTCTTCGAGCACTGACCCCAATGGCTTGCCCGTGGCCTCGCTGAGTTCCATCAGCCGTTGGTGCGTGACCCGAGACACGCGAATCGTGGTGGTGTCGGTCATGTCCCCACCGTACGCGCGTGTAGACGAATCGTCTACACGTTACGGATACAGGCCGCGCAGGCGGTGTGCCTCCGTCACGCGCTGCACGGCGAGGATCGTCGCAGCCTCGCGATACGTCAGCGAGCGATCCCCGGCGAAAGCAACCACGTCACGCCACGCCTTCGTCATCCGCTCCTTGAGCCGCGAGTTCACCTCTTGCTCGCTCCATTGGAACGCCATGTTCGCCTGCACCCACTCGAAGTACGAGACGACGACACCGCCCGCGTTCGCGAGGATGTCGGGAACCATGAGCACACCGCGATCCGTGAGAATCTGGTCGGCCTCTTTGGTGGTGGGGCCGTTGGCGCCCTCCACGACGATGCGCGCTTGCACGGCGCCAGCGTTCGCTCCGGTCAGCACGCCCTCGAGAGCGGCCGGGACCAACACGTCAACATCGAGAGTCAGCAGCTCCGCGGGGTCGATCGGCTCGCTGCCCTCGAAGCCCACGACCGTGCCCGTGGCGTCCACGTGCTTGGCGAGCGCGAAGATGTCGAGACCCTCTTTGTTGAACACCGCACCGTCGATATCTGACACCGCGCGCACGGCTACCCCAGCGTCGTCGAGGAAGCGCGCTGCGTCGCGTCCCACCTTGCCAAAGCCCTGCACTGCCGCGCTTGCGTGGCTCGCCTTGAACCCCTGCGCCTCCATCGCGAGCAGAGCAATGTGCGCCACGCCGCGCGAGGTCGCGGCCGCACGGCCAAGTGAGCCGCCGAGCGCGATGGGCTTGCCCGTCACCACGCCCGGAACCGTGTGCCCCATGGCCGCCGAGTAGGTGTCCATGATCCACGCCATGGTCTGCTCGTTGGTGCCCATGTCGGGCGCGGGGATGTCCACCTCGGGCCCGATGATCGGCAGAATCTCGCTCGTATAGCGCCTGGTAACCCGCTCAAGTTCAAGCGTGGTGTGCGCGCGCGGATCGATCGCGACGCCGCCTTTGGCCCCGCCATAGGGAACGTCAAGCAGGGCGCACTTCCACGTCATCCACATCGCGAGGGCGCGCACCTCGTCGAGGTCCACGTTGGGCGCAAACCGCAGGCCGCCCTTCGCCGGGCCGCGGCTGAAATTGTGCTGCACGCGGTAGCCGGAGTACACGGCGGTTGAGCCGTCCTCCCGCCGCAGGGGTACGGCTACCTGCATTTCGCGCCGGGGAGTGGCGAGCATTTGGTGGGTGCCGTCGTCATAACCCAGGTGCCCGACGGCGGCGGCAAGTTGGGCGTGTGCGTCACCGAGGGGGCCCTCAGCGACGGCTTGGGACCACGTCATTGTGACCTCTTTCGTCACTCCTCAATCTACTACCGCTGATTCCCCTAAGGAGTAACCAGGGCGAACGCGCGAACCGGGAAGGTTCCGAAGCCTTCAACGGCGGGCGGGGCGGCGGTGAATTCCGCTCCCTGGGCCGGCACGTCGCCCAAGCGCGTGAGGTGCTCAACCACATGGATGCCGGCGGCCAGCAGTCCGCTGTGCGCGGGGCGTTCTCCGCCGGACTCGGTGTCGTCGATGTTGAGCGAGTCGATGCCAACGAGGGCGGCGCCTGAGTCGATCAGCGCGTGTACAGCGTCCGCGGCGAGGAACGGCGCTCCGGTCGCGTAGGCAGGACTCCCAAAGTGCCGGTCCCACCCCGTGTGGATCAGCACCGCGGCGCCGCGTACGTCGCGATCTGCGAATGCCAGCGCGCCGATGCCGCGACGTTCAGGACCCCAGGCATCGCTCAGATGGAATACCTCCGCCCGCAGTCCTACCAGCGTGGAGAGAGCAAGGCCCGCGAGGTCCGCGCCGTCGACGTAGCGGTGCCACGGCGAGTCGAGGTAGGTGCCCGTATTGCCGATCAAGGTGATGACGTCCATCGCGAACTCGGTGCCCGGTGCGTAGCGGTCACTGGATGCTTCGCGCGTGAGGAATGGCTCAATGATGGGCACAGGGAGGCCTGGATAGGTCACCAGCCCCGCACGGATGGGATGAGACAGATCGACGACCGTGCGACCTGCCGGTCGCGCCGCCTCGACTCCCCGGCTGCCCTTGTGCGCTTCCTCAACGATCGTGAAGTGGGAGAAATCCACGCTTCCCACGACTGCAAGCCCCAGGTGTCGCACAAGCAGCGCGGCGACCTCCTCTCGCGACACGTCCCGCCGTGGCACGTCCAGCCGGAACCCCTCGCCGTCCAGATGCCCTCCATTGGCGAACGAGATGTGGAAGTCGAGATGCGCGCGATACATGCTCACGCGATCACCGCCGCGGGCGCAACCGGCCACACGGGGCTTGGCAAGTCATCCACGGTGCCCTTGGAGCGCAGCCACGCGGAGAACTCGGTGGCCCACACGCGATGCGCCTCCACTTGCTGATCGTGCAGGTCCGCAAGCGGAACGGTCCCGAGTGCCGGGTAGCGCCCGGCAATGGCGCGCACCAGATCAAGCGTTGCGAGCACGTCCGCATCCGCCGCGTGCAGGTCATCGGCCACAACCGGCACACCATAGGTGCCGCACATGTCGATCAGCTTGCGCTTGCCGCGCCGCCACCGGTCAAGGTGCCGGTCAAGCACCAGCGGATCCACCACGGGCCGGATGCCGGAAGGCAGCCGCTGAGACAGCGTGGGCAGCCCGTTGCGCGCAAGCTCAGCCTCGAGAATCGACAGGTCGTACTGCACGTTGAAGCCCACCACGGGCACCCCGGAACCCAACGCGGAGGCGAGGAGGTCTGCGATCTCAGCCAGAGCGTCGGCCGGGCTTTGGCCGTGCTCCCTGGCGTGCGCCGTACTGATTCCGTGCACCTCGGTGGCGCGCTCAGGAATGGGAATACCAGGGTCGATGAGCCAGGTGCGCTGTGTTGGATCACCAGATCCAGTGCGCGTGATGAGCGCCGCGGTGACGATGCGGTCGTGTGCGGTTGATACGCCCGTGGTCTCGGTGTCGAATCCCACCATCGGTTCGTCTAGCCAGGTCATGCGCCAACTCTCCCACGGCCAACTGACACCGCGTTGACTCCCAAGGGTGCTTGTGACCAATGTGACGTATGTGCCCGACGGCGGGGCCAGGTTTCGTCACATGCGTCACTTCCGCACCTGGCACCCTTGGGTATCCAAGACGGCGCGCCGGTAGGCTGGGTAGGTGAGCAACGAGATCGAGATTGGCCGCGGCAAGCGCGGCCGCCGCGCCTATTCCTTCGACGACGTGGCGATCGTGCCGAGCCGCCGCACGCGCGACCCCCAGAACGTATCCCTGCGCTGGCAGATCGACGCGTTCGAGTTCTCGATCCCCGTCATCGCCGCCCCCATGGACTCGGTGATGTCACCGGCCACGGCCATTTCGCTCGGCCAACACGGCGGCCTTGGCGTCCTCGACCTCGAGGGCCTGTGGACGCGCTACGAGGACCCCACCGCGCAGCTCGAGGAGATCGCCGCGCTCACCGGCGAAGACGCGACGCGCCGCATGCAGCAGATCTACGCGGAGCCCATCAAGGAAGAGCTGATCACGGCTCGCCTCAAGGAAATCCGCGCGGCGGGCGTCACGGTCGCGGGAGCCCTCAGCCCCCAGCGCACCCAGGAGTTCTACGGCACGGTGCTTAAGGCCGGCGTTGACCTCTTTGTCATCCGCGGCACCACCGTGAGCGCGGAGCACGTCTCCGCGAACGATGAGCCGCTCAACCTCAAGAAGTTCATCTACGAGCTCGACGTGCCAGTCATCGTCGGCGGCGCGTCCACCTACCAGGCGTCGCTGCACCTCATGCGCACGGGCGCCGCAGGTGTGCTCGTTGGCTTTGGCGGTGGCGCGGCTCAGACCACGCGCACGTCGCTCGGCATTCACGCCCCCATGGCCACCGCGGTGGCCGACGCTGCTGCCGCGCGCCGTGACTACCTTGACGAGTCAGGGGGTCGGTACGTGCACGTCATCGCTGACGGTGGCCTTGGCCGCTCGGGCGATATGGTCAAGGCGATCGCGTGCGGCGCGGACGCGATCATGGTGGGCGCCGCGCTTGCGCGCGCGGAGGAAGCTCCGGGCGCCGGTTACCACTGGGGCTCCGAAGCTCACCACCCAGAGCTCCCGCGCGGCGAGCGCGTACACGTGGGAACGGTGGGCACGCTCGAGGAGATCCTCAGCGGCCCCGCGACCACCGCAGACGGCACCACCAACCTCATGGGGGCCCTGCGCCGATCCATGGCCACCACGGGCTACAGCGACCTCAAGGAGTTCCAGCGTGTGGACATCGTGGTCAGCCCGTACCAGCCGCACTAAGTGGTTGGCGGCCGCTCAATTGCGGTGATGGTGCCCGAGTACATCCCCATGCGGCACCCGTACGAGTAGGTACCTGGCTTCTTGATCGTCAGCCGCGTGGTCACCGCACCATCGATCGCGTTGAAGTCCGCCACCCCCAGTTCGCGCGCCGTGATGAGGCTCGCGCACGAGATGACCTGCGGATCAACGACCCATTCAACGGTCTCGCCCACGTAGACCACGGTGCTCGCGGGCGAGTACCCGCCCGCAACAATCTCCACGGTTGCGCGTTGGGTGCCCGCTATATCGGTCACATTTGACGTGCGTGCGGTGGCGCTGATCTGCTCGGCCGCCAGCCCCGGAAACAGGGTATGCAGAGCGCCCGACGCTGTGGTCACCGAAAAAGCAAGCACCAGTACCCCTATGGCTCGCAGGGCCGGGGCGGCTTTTGGCGTGCGGGCGGCCGACGACGCGGTCGCGGCCGCCAGTAGCCCTGGGGTGGTGCCGAGTGCGAAGGCGCCCATGATGAGGGCGCCGCGCGTGGGGGAGCCGGTGGTGAGGGCCATCACTTGCACGGCTTGCGTGAATCCGCAGGGAAGGAAGAACGTGGCCGCGCCAAGCACAGCGGGACGTGCCAAGCCGGCTGCTGCGCCCGAGCCAGCCATGCCGTCGGGCCGCTGTGTGCGACGAGCCCACCCGCCCCACGACGCGGGGAGCGAGAACTGTGCGGCCGCGAGGCGAGGGGAGAGCCCGGTGAGCCGGAGGCCAAGGAGGCCCATGACAACCGCAACCGCGATCATCGCCACCGACAGCGCGGTGCCGCTTGGCGCCACCGCCTGGCCCAGTCCGCCCACGAGGGCTCCGAGCGCAGCGAAACCAAGGATGCGGCCCGCGTTGAACGCGAGGTGAGGACGTAGGCGCGCGGTTGGGGGCGCGGACGCCGCGATCGACATCACGAGGCCGCCAACGAGGGCCATGCACGTGGAGACGCTCGCGGTGACGCCGAGCATGACGATGAAGACGAGCGAGCCCGAGGTGGCGAGGCGCGTGACGTTCTGCAGGGCATCGCCCGCGCCCGTTGCCGCGAAGGCCACCGCGGCAAGGGTTACGACGACGACCGCGATCGCAACGTCACGCCACACGGGCCGATCCTTGGTGAGCCAGGCTCTGTGCCCCAGGGCGTATGGGGTGTTGGCGAGAGCGCGGGTGAGGTCGCCATCCGTCGGTAGTGCGTCGCCGGTCATCACGAGAGTGCCCGTCCTCGCATGCGCCATTGCCGACGTGGCCCCGCACGCGAGCGCGGCGTCCGCCACCGTCTGCTCGCATGCGGCGCACGTCATGCCGACGATGTTGATGGTGCGCTCCATACCTACTAAGGGTATGGATTACCTCCTGCTGGAAGGTTGGGACGTTGGTCCGCTACGGTCGGCTCATGCCCTTCGTCACCATTGAGGTTCGCCGCCACTGGAGCGATCACGAGGAGACCGCGATCATCGAGGCGGTTCACGCGTCGCTCATACACGCTTTCGGCATTCCGGACGATGACAAGAACATTCGGCTTTTTGAGCATGCGCCAGGGCGGTTCGCTGTGGGCCACACGTTGGCGCGGCCCGAGTTCCGCACGCTTGTCTCTATCGACTGCTACTCGGGGCGCACGGAGGAGATGAAGCAGGCGCTCTACTCTCAGATTCTGGAGCGCTTCGAGGTCATCGGCATCCCGCGCGAAGGTGTGTCGATCGTGTTGCGCGAGGAGCCGCCGGTGAACTGGGGGAGCGGGCGGGACTAGCCCAGCGCCTCGCTGAGCTCGAGCCACCGCTCCTCAAGGTCAGTGTTCTCGGCCTCGAACGCCTGCAAGTCCCTCGCGAGTGCCGCGATCCCCGCGTAGTCGCTCTGGTCGTGGTCCGCCATCTTCGCGTGGAGCTTCTCGATCTCGGCGGCCACGCGCGACATGCGCCGCTCCACCGCCTGCAGCTCCTTCTGCGCGGCGCGCTGCGCCTGCGCGTCCACCTTGGGTGCGGCGGCAACCGACGCCTGCCCAAACGTGCCAACCCCACCGGAACCACGGCGTCGGGCACGCGAAAGCTGCACGTATTCATCCACGCCGCCGGGCAAGTGACGTAGCCCGCCGTCGATGACGGCGAACTGCTCGTCGGTGACGCGCTCCATGAGGTAGCGGTCGTGGCTGACCACCACGAGCGTGCCGGGCCATGCGTCCAGCAGGTCCTCGAGCGCGGCGAGCATGTCCGTGTCGAGGTCGTTGGTTGGCTCGTCGAGGACAAGCACGTTGGGCTCACTGAGTAGGACTACTAGTAGTTGGAGTCGTCGCCTCTGGCCGCCGCTCAGCCGCCCGACGGGGGTCTTGAGTTGGGAGCTTGAGAAGCCTAGGCGCTCGAGCAGTTGGCCAGGCGTGAGCTCGGAGCCGTCGGCAAGCGTGACGCTCGAGAACCGCTTGACGAGGGCCGATACCCGCTCTTCCTTGTGCTCCTCGAGTTCCGCGAGCTGCTGCGAGAGGGCTGCAACCTTGACGGTGAGCCCCCGCTTGACACGGCCGCTGGTTGGCTCGAGTTCGCCCGTGATGAGCTTGAGCAACGTGGACTTGCCTGCGCCATTCTCGCCGAGCAGTCCCACGCGCTGGCCGGGACCGAGGTTCCAGTCGATCTCCTTCAGCACCTGCTTGTCGCCGTAACTGACGGACGCGCGAATGAGCTCCACGACGTCTCGTCCAAGGCGCGCGGTTGCCATGCGCTGGAGCTTGATGGGGTCCCGGAGCGGCGGCACGTCCGCGATCAGTGCGTTGGCCGCGTCGATGCGGAACTTGGGCTTGGAGGTTCTCGCGGGGGCGCCGCGGCGCAGCCACGCGAGCTCCTTGCGCATGAGGTTCTGGCGGCGCTGCTCCGTGACGTTGGCGATGCGCTCGCGCTCCACGCGTTGGAGCACGTAGGCGGCGTATCCGCCCTCGTATTGGTCCACCTCGCCGTCGTGGACCTCCCAGGTTGCTGTGGTGACCTCGTCGAGGAACCAGCGGTCGTGGGTGACGACCGCGAGCGCGGACTTGCTCGCGGGCCAGCGTTGCTTGAGGTGCTCGGCGAGCCAGGTCACGCCCTCAACGTCGAGGTGGTTGGTGGGCTCGTCGAGGATGAGGACGTCGTGCTCGCCCACGAGCACGTGTGCCAAGGCAACCCTGCGCTGCTGGCCGCCGGAGAGCGACCCAACCACAGCGTCGGGCGGGAGGTCAGGTACCAAGCCGGACATGACGTCGCGGATGCGCGGGTCAGACGCCCACTCGTGGGTGTCCTTGTCGCCAACGATTGCCTCGAGCACGGTGAGGTCGGTGTCCACGTGGTCGCTTTGGTCGAGGACACCCACGCGGGTGCCGCGTGCGGAGGTGACGCGGCCGTCGTGCGGCGTGAAACGGCCCGCGAGGATCTTGAGAAGAGTCGATTTACCAGCGCCGTTGGCGCCGACGATGCCCAAACGGTCACCGTCCTGGAGGCCGAGGGTCACCGAGCCGAGGACCGTGCCCATGCCGAAGTCGACGTGAACGGACTCGACGCCAAGGAGGTGTGCCACCCGTAAAGGGTAGTCGGGCGTCGCACGCGCCCCCGCCCCTACGCGCTGTGAGTGGATTCGCGCGGAAACTTCCGCCGAATCCGCGCGAATCCACTCACACGATGCTCACGGGCGGCGGCGGAAGAGCAGCACTCCGTCGCGCAGCACCCCCGGCTCGCCGTCGGGGCTCACGGCCTCGCGCTCGCGCACTCCCACCTCAACCACATCCCACAGCTGCGGATCCAGCGCCAACGCAGCGGCATCCTCCTCAGGCGACCTGAGCAGCGCGTGGTGCTCATGCGCGAGCGCGCTCCACCAGGGCGCCTCGGCGTGGGTGACCGTCAGGAAGTGGCCGCCGGGGGCTACCCAACCAGCCGCCGCTCGCAGAATCTCGATGCGCGGAAACTCCACCTCGGAATGCAAGAACGAGGAGCACACCAGGTCAAATGCGGCATCCGGAGTCCACGCGGAAAGGTCCGCGGCCACAAACGTCGCTCCGGCGACCCCAGCGTCAGCCGCCGCCTCGCGCCCACGCGAGACGGCCGTCGGCGAGATGTCCACGCCGGTGGCCACCCAGCCAGCGGAAGCGAGCCACAGCACGTCCGCACCCTCGCCGCACGCCAAGTCGAGCGCCGTGCCAGGGGTGAGGGACGAGGCGACCGACACCAGCGTCGGGTTGACCTTGCCGGACCACGCGCGAGTGCGCTCGCGGTACCTCGTCTCCCAGTGCTCGGCCAGTTCGTCGCTCATGCGGCAAGGCTACGGGCACTCCCCGCGCACCCGGCGCGTTAGCCATACGTGACCACCTCCGTGAATGCCGACGACGACGTCGACAGGCTCCTGACCATCTACCAGTTCGGCGTGGAAGAGGTGCTCACGAAGATCACCATCCTGCGCCGCGAGTTTGAGCAGATTCACGACTACAGCCCCATCGAGCACGTGCGCTCGCGGCTCAAGTCCAAGGAGTCGCTGCGCGCCAAGATGGACCGTCTTGGGTGCGAGGACACGGTGCCGGCGATCAGGGCCACGATTCGCGACATCGCAGGTATTCGCGTCACGTGCTCGTTCGTGGCGGACGTCTACTGGATCGCGCAGATGCTTGAGCGTCAGCCGGACCTTGAGGTGCTGCAGGTCAAGGACTACATCGCGTCGCCAAAGCCAAATGGCTACCGCTCGCTGCACGTGATCGTGCAAGTGCCCGTCTTCCTCTCCGACACCACGGAGACCGTTCCCGTCGAACTGCAGATCCGCACCATTGCGCAGGATTTCTGGGCCTCCACCGAGCACAAGCTCAACTACAAGTACGGCCGCGAGCTCTCGCCGCAGGTGATCAGCGAGCTCGACGACGCCGCTCGCCTCGCCGCGGACCTTGACGAGCGCATGGGCCGATTGCGCGAGGAGATTCGCCCCCACGAGTTGGGTCACTGACCACAGCGCGCCGCTAGTCTCGCCTCATGCGCTGTGACGTGGTGAGGTTTGTGGCCTTCGAAGACCTTGGCACGTGGGAAGCGGAGATCGCCGCCCATGGATACGAGGTGCGATACCTCGAGGCCGGCGTTGACGACCCCGCCCCGCTGGCCGACGCTGATCTCGGCATTGTGCTCGGCGCACCTATCGATGCGGATGACGAGGCGCGCTACCCGTGGCTTGCCACGGTCAAGGAGGCGCTCGCGGCGCGCCTGGCCGCGGACCTGCCCACCCTGGGGATTTGCCTCGGCGCGCAGCTCATATCGCTGGTGCTGGGTGGCGAGCTTACGCGCGGCAATAGGGAGGTGGGCTGGGCGCCGCTGACTTTGCTGCCCGACGCTGCACAGACTCCCGTACGGCACCTCGCCGGGGTGCCGGTGCTGCATTGGCATCAAGACGTCGCCTCTGTGCCGGACGGAGCGACCTTGCTCGCAAACTCGTCTCTCAATCCCAATCAGGCGTTTGCGCATGGCAACTCGCTCGCTCTGCAGTTCCACCCGGAGGCCGATCCGGAAATGCACGAACGCTGGCTCATTGGGCACGCGGGGGATCTGGCGCGCTGGGGCTTTGACCTGGCGGATTTGCGCGCCCAGCGGGTGGAACATGGCGATACTTCAGTCATGGCGGGAATCGCGATGATCAGGGAGTACCTCAGGAGCCTGTGATGACACACGCGCTGCGAGTTCTGGGTGCTGCGGCGGGCCTTGTGCTGCTCGCGGGGTGCACAGACACGGCGTCGCCGGATCCGTCGCCCACCGGCGTGCCGACATCGCCTGGAGCCTCCCTGCCGCCCGCGGACTCCCCGAGCACCGCGCCGTCGGTAGCCGCTGAGCCCCTCGAGGTGTCGTGTGGCTCGGATTTCGTGCTCTCTGTCTCTGCGCCAACGGTGGTGGCGAGTTCCGCTGGTGTGTTGCTGCTGGTCTCGAGCGAGGCGCCCGCAGGGGCGTACCTCAATTACGGCGTTGGCGGAGACGAGCTTCCCGCGGAGCCAGCGCAGTGGGCGATCGATGCGTCGCCAGGTGAGCTGGTGTTGAACTGCTCCTCGTCCGAGGTGGAGGGGGAGACGGTCACCGTGCAGGTGGAGGATCCGAACGGCTACTGGTCCACGAGCACCATGGCCGATGCAGGATGTGAGATGGGCGCGATTCCCGGGTGGGCGATTGGGGGCGCGAGTGGCGAGACGGCGGAAGAGGCGGTTGCCGCGCTAGCGGCCGTGTTCAACGAGACCGGATCGGACCCAGAGCTCACCCGGTGGGCCCGCGGCTCGATGGGGTACCCCAACGCCGCCGTCCAGAACTGGATCCTTGGCACCGACGCGGAGACGAAGATCGCCGCCGACGTGTTCGCCACCGAGGAAGGGTTCCAGGCCCAGCCGGACTACTTCTGCGTCTCCGTGCCGTGGCCTGAAGACTAACCCCGGGACGAACTAACTTGACACGTCAACAAACGCGCCCTAACCTTAGTTGAACCGTCAACTACTCAAAGGACATCATGGACGTCGTTTTCCTCGTGGCACGCATTCTGTTCGTGCTCATCTTCGCTGCCAGCGCCATCGGCCACATCGCCAAGGCTGACGACATGGCTGGCTACGCCAAGTTCAAGGGCGCTCCCGGCGGCAAGTTCGGCGTCATCTTCTCTGGGATCACGCTCGGCGCAGGCGCCCTCATGGTGCTGCTCGGCATCTTCGGAGACATCGGCGCGCTGCTCATCGCGGCCACGCTGATCCCCATCACGTTCTTCATGCACGCGTACTGGAAGGAGAGCGACGCTCAGGCGAAGCAGGGCGACCAGATCATGTTCAACAAGAACGTGGCGCTCATCGGCGGCGCGCTGGCCTTCTTCTTGCTCTTCGCGATGACCGCGGCCAACCTCGGCCTCACCATCACGGGCCCAGCCATCAGCCTGAGCTAAAGCCTCACGCAAAGCGCCCCGTACCAGCGGTCTTGCTGGTGCGGGGCGCTTTCGCGTGCGCGACTTCTCACAACGCCGCTAGCGCAACCGTGCGGGAGATTTCACCGAACTGTTTCGGTAGCGATCTTGGGCCGAAACCGCACGCGCATAGCGTCGGAACAGCCAACATGAGCTGGCTTCACCCAAGAGGAGTCCCCCCACCATGACCTACGTCAAGCCCCCGGAACTCGCCACCACCCTCATCGAGGTGGGCGAGTCAAAGGTCCACATGTCCACGCGCGACACCCTCATCCGCGCCTTCATGGGTGGCGCGATGCTCACCCTCGCCGCCGCGTTCGCCGTCAAGATGACGGTGGACACCGGCCTGCCGATCGTTGGCGCGCTGCTGTTCCCCATTGGCTTCGCCCTGCTGTACCTGCTGGGATACGACCTCCTCACGGGATTATTCGTACTCGCACCCCTGGCGTGGATCGCTAAGCGCCCTGGCGTGACGGGCCGCGCGGTGCTGCGCAACTGGGGACTTGTCTTCGTTGGCAACTTCGTAGGCGCGCTCACCGTGGCCGTGCTCGTCACGATCTTCATCACCTACGGCTTCTCCACCTCGGTCGACGACGCCGCCAACCAGTTCGCCGCGTACGGGCAGAAGCTCATGGCGATCGGCCACGACCGCACGCTTGGCTACATGTCGCACGGCGCGGGCGGCTGGCTCGCTGTCTTCGTGCGCGGGATGCTATGCAACTGGATGGTCTCCACCGCCGTGGTGGGGGCGTTCATCGCCAAGGACGTCGTGGGCAAGATCCTCGTCATGTGGTTGCCCATCATGCTGTTCTTCGCCATGGGCTTCGAGCACTCGGTGGTCAACATGTTCCTGTTCCCCGTTGGCATCATGCTTGGCGCCGACTTCACCTGGGCGGACTACTTCGCGTGGAATGAGTTGCCCACCGTGCTCGGCAACCTGGTTGGCGGGCTCACGTTCACAGCCGCGGCCATTTACTTCACGCACTACCGCACCGCGCCAAAGCGTCACTCACTGCCCGACGCTGCGGTTGCCACCGCGAGCGACGCACCTTCCGCGTCGGTTCCGGCCTCGGTGTAGCTCCTCCCCTACACCGACGCGCACGGGCGCCCTGACGAGAACTCGCCAGGGCGCCCGTGCGCCTTACTCGTTATCTCCACCTGTTGCCGCGACGGCGGAAACCTCGGCGCCGTCCTCGCCCCGAGCGTCGGGCCATACCCAGGCGTCCACCTCTGGGATGTCCGCACCGTGAACGCGCGCGTAGCGGCGGGCCTCCAACCGAGCGTCGAACATCTTCTGGCGCAGCGATGCGGCACGCGAGCCGAGCGAGGGCACGCGATCGATCACGTCGATCACCAGGTGATACCTGTCGATGTCGTTGAGCATCGCCATGTCGAACGGCGTGGTGGTGGTGCCCTCTTCCTTGTAGCCGCGCACGTGCAGGTTGTCGTGGCCGTTGCGACGGTAGGTGAGCCGGTGGATGAGCCACGGGTAGCCGTGGTAGTTGAAGATGATGGGCTTGTCCGTGGTGAAGAGCTGATCGAACTCGCGGTCCGACATCCCGTGCGGGTGCTCCTTCTCCGGCTGCAGGCGCATCAGGTCAACCACGTTCACCATGCGGATCTTGAGGTCGGGAAGCTCGGTGCGCAGGATGTCGATCGCGGCGAGAACCTCCAAGGTGGGGACGTCTCCGGCCGCGGCCATGACCACATCCGGCTCCTCGCCGAGCGGCACGTTGGAGGCGAACTCCCAAATGCCAAGGCCGCGGGTGCAGTGCGAGATCGCCTCGTCCATCGTGAGCCACGAGGCTTGCGGCTGCTTGCCCGCCACCACCACGTTGACGTAGTCGCGGCTGCGCAGGCAGTGGTCCCACGTGCTCAGCAGGGTGTTGGCGTCAGCGGGAAGGTAGACGCGCACCACCTCTGCCTTCTTGTTGATCACGTGGTCGATGAACCCGGGATCTTGGTGGCTGAAGCCGTTGTGGTCTTGCCTCCACACGTGGCTGGAGAGCAGGTAGTTGAGCGAGCCGATGGGCCTGCGCCATGGAAGCTCGCGCGAGACTTTGAGCCACTTGGCGTGCTGGTTGAACATCGAATCGACGATGTGGATGAAGGCCTCGTAGGACGTGAACATGCCGTGGCGGCCCGTGAGGAGGTAGCCCTCAAGCCAGCCTTGGCACTGGTGCTCGGAGAGCATCTCCACGACGCGGCCGGACTTCGCAAGGTGATCGTCGGTGTCGTAGATCTCGCCCATCCACACCCGGTTGGTGACGTCGAGGGTGGCCGCGAAGCGGTTGGAGGCGAGCTCATCCGGCGCAAAGATGCGGAAGTTCTCTGGGTTGTCCACCACCACGTCACGGAGCCAGTCGCCAAGCACCCGCGTGGCCTCCACGGGGCTCGAGCCCGGGGTTGGCACGTCCACCGCGTAGTTGCGGAAGTCCGGCAAGCGAAGGTCTCGCAGCAACATCCCACCGTTGGCATGCGGAGTGGCGCTCATGCGCAGATCACCATCCGGCGCCAGCGATGTGTACTCGGCAAGCGGCGCTCCCGCATCGTCGAAGAGCTCGTCGGGGCGGTAGGACTGCAACCAGTCCTCGAGCACCGCGAGGTGCTCCGGGGTGTCGCGTGCGGAGGCGAGCGGCACTTGGTGCGCGCGCCACGATCCTTCGGTCTGCTTGCCGTCGATCTCCTTGGGGCAGGTCCAGCCCTTGGGTGTGCGCAACACGATCATCGGCCACATAGGGCGATCCATTTCAGGATCCTGCGCGGCCTGTGCCTTGATGGCGCTGATGTCGTCGAGCACCGTGTCCAGCAGCTCGCCAAAGCGGCGGTGGATGGACTCGTGGCTTTCATCGTCGAACCCGGCGGTGAAGACGTGCGGCGCGTGGCCGTACCCCTTCATGAGGTTGACCAACTCTTCCTCGCTGATGCGGGAAAGCACCGTGGGGTTGGCGATCTTGTAGCCGTTGAGGTGCAGGATCGGCAGCACCACGCCGTCGGTTGCGGGGTTGATGAACTTGTTCGAGTGCCAACTGGTGGCGAGCGGGCCCGTCTCCGCCTCGCCGTCGCCGACGATCGCGGCCACGAGCAGGTCAGGGTTGTCGAAGGCCGCGCCATACGCGTGGCTCAAGGCGTAGCCGAGCTCGCCGCCCTCGTGAATGGACCCCGGGGTCTCTGGGGCCACGTGAGACGGAATGCCACCGGGGAACGAGAACTGCTTGAAGAGGCGCTTGATGCCAGCCTCATCGTTGGAGATATCGGGATACGTGGCCGTGTACGTGCCATCGAGGAAGCTACTCGCCACCAGGCCAGGGCCACCGTGCCCGGGTCCGATGATGTACATGGTGGGCTGCTGCCTGTCCGCGATGACGCGGTTCAGGTGGGCATAGAGGAAGTTGAGGCCCGACGTTGTGCCCCAGTGACCAACGAGGCGCGGCTTCACATGGTCGCGGGTAAGCGGCTCCCGCAAGAGGGGGTTGTCGAGCAAGTAGATCTGCCCCACGCTGAGGTAGTTCGAGGCTCTCCACCACTTGTCGATCTTCGAGATCTCGTCGTCAGATAAGCCGTCTGGATTGGGGCTCCAAGGCGTGCCAGTCATGGTGTCCTCCTGGTGTTGGTGTGTCCCCTCCCACCCTATGAGGAAAGCACCGCGGGAGGCGGGCCGAACGTCGCAGGTACACCTAAGGTTCAGCCTCCGCGCGGCGATCGCCTGCACATCGCAGTCTCCAGGGGCGCTGTGAGTCAACTCAACCGGGATGGGCTGCTTCCTAGGTCCGGAATCGACGAGAACTGGTGATTTCCGGTTCCCCTCGGCAGGTCGTGCCGGGGGGAAGGGGCGGCGGTGCGCGCAAGGGAACGCAGGAGCCCCGGTCGCGCAACGCGACCGGGGCTCCTGCGATTGAGTGCGAAGTTAGTGCGTCATCACCTTGTAGGTGTAGGTGACCTTGACCTTCGTGATGTTCATATCGGTGTACTCGCCCAGGCCGAACGAGATGTAGACGCGGCTGGCACCCTTCGCCAGGGTGAACTTGCCGAGGCCTGTCGTTCCAAGCTTGAGCGAACCCGCCTTGCTGATCTCGGAAGTTGAGTCGCCGTAACCCCAAGCTCCAGATCCATAGGCGTATGGGACGGTGAGAGCGACCGCCGCAGTGGTCGAGCCGTACTTCTGAGCTGACTTCACCTCCGACGGAATCGCGACCGATCCAAGGGAGAAGATCGAGAAGGTGTCGTCGTAGTACGCGCTGTATCCCTCGCAGTAGATGTCGTACGTTGCTGACCATCCGTAACCGCACTCACCGAGGCCGGACGCCGAGTAGTCCAAGTACGTCGTGAATACCTTAGATGGGTAGTGCGATACGGTCTTGGTCTTCGTCTTGAGCTTGCCGCTGTCCACCTTGATGGTGGACTTCACGGTCTTCGTGGCGCCCTCGGGGCCCTTGAGCGACACGCTCACGGTGTAGGTGCCGGGAACGATCTTGCCGCCTACCTTGCCATCCCATGTGAAGGACTTCGCCGCGGAGGACGTGAGCTTCCAGCTCTTGACCGTCTTGCCCTTGCGCGTGATCTTGACCGTGCCGGTGGACGCAAATGAGGTGCCGGTGGTGGTGGTGGGCGTGACGGTGAACTTCACGGTGTCGCGGTACGAGTCCTTCGCGGGGTAAACGGTGGCAAGGCTGCGCGCCACCTTCACGCTGGAGACGGCAGTCGAGAGCACCTTGAGGCTCGCCACGTTGCTCGAGTAGTCCACGAGGCTCGCGCCGTGCACGGTCGCCGCGACGGTGCCCGAGCCGGCCACGAACTTCGACACCGCGAACGTTGCGGTGGCGGCCGCGCCCGTGGTGGACGCGATAGCAGCGGAGGCGGTCTTGGTTCCTACCTTGGCCGTGACAGTGCCGGAGAAGGGCACAGCGAGCCCCGTTTCATCGACGGCAGACACCGTTGCTGTGGTGGAGCGCGGCGTTGCCTTGCTCCACGTGTAGATCTTGGCGGCGGACAGGGCCAGTGACACCGTGGCGGGCTCGCCGGAGCCTACCGTCACGGGCGTGGTGACGCTGGCGCCGGTGGTTGGCGTTGCGACGAGGTCGTAATTTCCAGCGGCGAGTCCAGTGACAGGGATATCAATCGTGGCGCTGAGCGTGCCCTCCGCGAGGGTCACCGGAGCGAACACCTTCACGGGGTCCCCGCCAGCCGTGGGGACGAGCGCTGCGGTGACATCGGTGGGGAGCGTGGAGCTCACGGTGACCGACGTCGTGTCACGCACGCCGTCGGCGTCCGGCAGCGTCAGCACGCTCGCGGTGGTGAGCCCAAGAGTGGGCAGCTCGCCTTCCTCTGCGGAGCCAGCGCTTGCGACGCCTACGGCAAGAAGCGATGTGATGGCGGCAACCGCGATGGTGCGCGCGTGGACCGAGTACTTCATGGGATAACCCCCCTCGTAGTGACCTAGTGAGGCGAGATTAGCGCGCTGCACCGACATGCACCGAACCGGTGTGGCTCATCTCACCCGCACGCGCGCCGCCCAGGGGCACGTAGGGGGCAATTACGCGATCGCCGCGAGCGACTGTACTGCGATTTCGCGCTCCTCATTGGTGGGGATGACCCACACCTGCACGCGAGAGTCGTCGCTCGAGATCAGCGTCGGCGCCTTCTTGCGGCCCGCGTTGCGTTCCGCATCGATGACGATGCCCAGTTCCTCAAGGCCGGCAAGCGAGTTCAGGCGCACCAGGTCGTCGTTCTCACCAACACCAGCGGTGAAGGTGATCGAGTCGAGGTGACCAAGAATTGCGTAGTAGCGCCCCACGTAGCCGCGGATGCGGCGGTAGTAGATCTGCAGGCCAAGCTTGGCCGCGTGATCTCCCGCCTCCGCCGCCGCGTGGACATCGCGCATGTCGTTGTAGCCCGTGAGACCAAGCATTCCGGAGTGCTTGTTCAGCAGGTCGTCGATCTCGTCGATCGTCATGCCGGCCGCACGCCCAAGGTGAGCCACCACGGCGGGGTCGATGTCCCCTGTGCGCGTGCCCATCACGAGCCCCTCAAGCGGCGTGAGGCCCATCGACGTGTCCACCGATCGTCCCCCGGCTACCGCGCAGGCCGATGCGCCATTGCCAAGGTGCAAGACGATCTGGTTGATCTGACGCACATCGGCGCCCATAGCGTCGGCCGTTGCCCTGGAGACAAAACCGTGAGACGTGCCGTGGAAGCCGTAGCGGCGAATCGCGTGCTCGTCCGCGACGCGGCGATCGAGAGCGTACGTGTACGCCTCTGGCGGCATGGTCTGGTGGAACGCCGTGTCGAAGATCGCCACGTGCGGGATCGTGGGGAAGGCCTCGCGCGCAGCGCGAATGCCCGCCGCGTGCCCGGGGTTGTGGAGCGGGGCGAGCGCCGCGAGCTTGACGATGCTGCGTTCTACGTCGTTGTCGATGATTGTGGGCGCGGTGAACTCGTCGCCGCCCTGAACAACCCTGTGGCCCACCACCGCAAGCTCCGTGAGCGAGATCTGCGGATTGCCCTCGAGAGTCGCAATCACCTCCGCGACTCCCGTCGCGTGATCGGTCACGCGCTCGATGAGACCGACGGCGAGGGGCTCGTCGACGCGCGTATCGATGAGTTGGTATTTGATGGAGCTCGAGCCGCAGTTGAGCACCAACACGAGCCCGTGGTTGGGGACGGTCACGGTCATGTCTCCTTAGGAAAGCTGCTGGGCCTGGATGGCGGTGATCGCCACCGTGTTCACGATGTCTTGGACAAGGGCGCCACGCGACAGGTCATTCACGGGCTTGCGAAGGCCCTGCAGCACAGGGCCAACGGCCACCGCGCCCGCGGATCGCTGCACGGCCTTGTAGGTGTTGTTTCCCGTGTTGAGATCGGGGAACACGAGCACGGTGGCGCGGCCGGCAACGGGGGAGTTGGGGGCCTTGGACGCGGCCACGGACGGTTCCACCGCGGCGTCGTACTGCATAGGGCCGTCCACGAGGAGATCTGGCCTGCGCTCGCGAACCAGTTGGGTGGCCTGCCGCACCTTATCCACATCCGATCCCGATCCGGATTCTCCGGTGGAGTAGGACAGCATCGCGATGCGCGGCTCGATGTGGAACAGCGCGGCGGTTTCCGCGGATGAGATCGCGATGTCCGCGAGCTGCTCCGCCGTGGGATCGGGGTTCACCGCGCAGTCGCCGTACACGAGCACGCGATCAGGAAGGCACATGAAGAACACCGACGACACGATCGAGACGCCCGGCGGCGTCTTGATGAGTTGGAAAGCAGGGGTGATGGTGTGCGCGGTGGTGTGTGCCGCGCCGGACACCATGCCGTCCGCGAGCCCCTCTTTCACCATCATCGTGCCGAAGTAACTCACGTCTTGTACTTGGTCCCGTGCCTGGTCGTAGGTGACGCCCTTCGCGGCCCTCGCCTCTGCATACGCGGCGGCAAAGCGGTCCACCAGGTGGGGGTCCGCTGGCGACAGCACGGTCGCGCGAGAGATGTCGAGGCCCAGTTCTCCCGCGCGCGTGTGAATCGCGTCTTCCTCGCCGAGGATCGTGAGGTCACATACGTCGCGTGTGAGTAGGCGTGCAGCGGCGCGCAGGATGCGGTCGTCGCCGCCCTCTGGGAGCACAATTCGACGCTTCGAGGACCGCGCCCTGTCAATGAGATCGAACTCGAACATGAGCGGCGTGATCACGTCGGTGCGCGCCACGTCGAGTGTCTCGAGGAGCGCGCTCGCGTCCACGTACTTCTCGAACATCGCGAGCGCGGTGTCGACCTTGAGGCGGCTGTCTTGGCTCAGGCGCCCACGCGTGCGGTAGGCGCGGGTGGCCGTCTTGAACGTGCCCGACGCTGTGCGGAGTACGGGCAGCGGCGCCCGCAGTCCTGCCATCAGTCTGGCGACGCTTGGGGCCGGTTCGAAGCCGCCGGTGAGGATGATTCCTGCGAGAGCGGGAAAGCCGCCGGCGGAGTGCGCGCTGAGCAGCGCGAGCAGGGCGTCGTCGCGGTCGCCGGCGGTGATGACCACAGCCCCCTCTTCGAGGCGTTCAAGAAGGTGTTCGGTTGTCATAGCGCCGATGAGGATGGCGCGCACCTCACGGCTCAGCAGTTCGGGGTCACCGGAGACAAACTCTGCTCCCGTCGCGGCCATGAGTTCGCTGAGCAGCGGTGCCACAAGTAGGGGATCCTCCGGCATAGCGCCCATGCGCACGTCTGCGGGAAGGGCCCCGAGGATCTCGTCGAGCTGCTGGGCATCGCACCGGTTCGCGAAGATGGCGGCAACGTGCGCGTGGTTGGCCTCAAGATCGGCGCGCGCCTGCTCGGCGACCTGCGCTATCTCGGCGGGGGTGCGGTCGATGCCGTGCACCACGAGCGCCACGGGGGCGCCGAGGTTGGCGGCGATGCGGGCGTTGAACTCGAACTCGGCGGCGCCGGAGACGTCCGTGTAGTCCGTGCCAACGACCACCACGAAATCGCAGCGCCTCGCCACGTCGTGATACCTGGCGACAATGGTCGCGAGGGCCGTTTCAGCATCCGCGTGGACGTCGTCGTAGGTGACGCCAACGCACTCCTCGTATGAGAGGTCGATTCCGTCGTGGTCAAGCAACAGCTTGACCACGTAGTCGGAGCCGTCGGCCACACGCGCCACGGGACGGAAGATGCCCACTTTGCCAACGGACCGCGCGAGCGCAGCTGTAATGCCAAGCGCCACCGTTGACTTTCCTGAATCGCCCTCTGTAGAGGTGATGTAAATGCTTCGAGCCACGTTCCAAGCATTTCACGAACCCGAGGTGACCTCACTGCCAAAGGTCCCTGAAGCGTCGGGCCGCTGTGCACTGTTCCACACGCCATTCCCCGCGTCCGCGCACCGCCATAGACTGCGGGTGCGCGCCTGAGGGGCGCCTCTCCGGACTCACTTTGGGGGCAGATCGCACATGGTGACGCGTGCGCACGTGTGGTTGAGAACCACCTGGGCGCAGTTGGCGCGGCTCGGCACGGACACGCCCCGGGCGGACGACGCGCGCGCCGTCGCCTCCGCGAACCGCGTCTATGCCCTCGCGATCGTCGCGAACCTGCCTTGGCTCGTGGTGCTGCCGATCATCGGCGGGCCAACGCCAGCGCCCGTGGTCACGCACTTCGTCATGATGCTCACGTGGGCCGCAGGGCTGTGGCTCAACCGCCTTCGGATGCCGCTGCTGGCGAGCGTGCTCGCATTGCTTGCCCCGCTCATGCAGTACGCGTACCTCACCGACGTGTACTCGCGCGGAGCCGCCTTCCAACTCCACTTGCTTGCGGTCCCCGCCCTCAGCTTTGCGATGTTCCCCGCGCGCCGATGGGGAATCCGGCTGGGGATAGGCCTCATCGGCGCGGCCACACTGTTCGCCATTTACGTGGTGCCTACGTTTGACGAGCCGTACGCGGAGATCCCCACGCGCACCATCCACGCCCTCGCGATCGCCAACGTCGTGTCCGTGCTTGGCTTGCTGTACACGATCGCGGCGTTCAACAGCTTCTTCTATCAGCGCGAGCGCAAGCGCAACGAGGTCCTCTTGACCGAGGCACGCGCGGCCGCGCAAACGGACTCGCTCACCGAATCGCTTAACCGGCGCGGCATCACGCCGGTCATTGCCGCAGCTGCCCGCCAGGGCCAATACTCCTTGGCGCTCGTGGATCTTGACCGGTTCAAGCGCATCAACGACGCCCTGGGTCACGGTGCCGGAGACGTGGTGCTCGCGAACGTGGCGCGCACGATCGCGCGCTCGGTTGGCGACGCGGGCACGGTCGCGCGATGGGGAGGCGAGGAGTTTCTCGTCGTCATCCCGCAGACGTCCCTCAAGCAGGCGATCGCGATCCTCGACCGCATGCGCGCGGAGGTGGAAGATGAGTACGCGATGGAAGGCATCCAGCAGCCCGTGACTATCTCCGCCGGAGTGGCACATGGCCGCCAACTGGCGCCCAAAGACGAGCTGTTGCGCCTCGCGGACGCCAATCTCTACGAGGCGAAGGCGTCGGGGCGCAACGTGGTTGTGGGATCCGACCTCCAGGAGGGCGTCCGCGACTGAGCCCCGCGTGTGCCCGCGGCGTACGCTGGGAGTGTCCACCCACCGGTCGTCCAGGTGAGGGAGGTGCGGGGTGACTAAGCACGGCGCCGTGCGCACCTCGCGCGTGGGTCTTGGCGAACACCTCGCGGATTACCTCGATCGCCCAACAGGTGGCCTGACGGGGCCAGCGGGCCGCGCGGCAAGCGCCACTCAAGCCTTTCTCGTGTTCTCGTTGTTGCTCACCGCGGGTTACGCCGTGTTCTTCGCTATCTACGACCTCGCGGACTTCCGCCCCAACGTGATCTCCGCGCTGGTTGCGATCTCCCTCTTTGGACTTGGCCTTGTCTTGGTGTCTCGCGGCCGGCAACTCCCCTCGGCCGTGATCGCGGTGCTCGTTGGCACCGCGCAAGTGGCGTTCGTGACCACCTATTTGGGCTGGATTGCCGGCTTTCAGCTGTATCTCATCGCGGGTGGGCAGTTGGTATTCATGCTGTTCACCGACCGTCAAAGCTTGTTGCGTTCCTGCTACGTTGCGGTGGCGGTTGGCTCGTTTGTGTACTGCCAACTCCTGGTGCCGGAACACGGGTGGGGCACGGCGCTCGCCGACGGCGCGAGCGCGGTGATGTTCTCAATCAACGCCACGGTCACGGTGCTCCTCGTGTTCTTGCTCGCCGCGGCAAGTCACGCTGGCGCGGTGCGTGCCCGCTCAGAGGCCGACGGCGCCGCGGCTCGGGCGGAATACCTCGCCAACACGGACGAACTCACAGGTCTGTCGAACAGGCGCCCCGTACTGCGGCGCCTTGCCGAGCTCAGCTCGAGGTCCCCATACATCGTGGCCATCGGCGACCTCGACCACTTCAAGCGCCTCAACGACACCTTTGGCCACGACTGTGGTGACGTTGTTCTCGCCGAGGTGGGGCGACGCCTTCGCGAGGGTCTGAGGGACTCTGATTCCGTGGGACGCTGGGGTGGTGAGGAGTTCATCGTGGTGATGGAACGCGCAACGCTGGCTGACGCGGTAGATACAGTGGAGCGCGTGCGCGCGAACCTCGCGGAGCCGATGCCGTGCATGGGCCACGCGCACGAGACCACGATGTCCTTTGGCCTCACGGACGCCAACCCAGATGGCATGCCGTCGCTCGCGCTGCAGCGAGCGGATGCCGCCCTGTACGAGGCGAAGGCCGCGGGTCGCAACGCGGTGCACGTGGTGCGCGGTTCTGCGCCCGCCCCCCGCCCCGTCACGCCAAGCAGCAGGCGGCAGGATTCATGAAGGCCTCCCTTGGGTCGCGCATCGGCGTGGCCGCGTTCGCCGTCGTTGCCGTGGTGGTGTGCGGAGCCCTTGGCCTGTGGCAATGGAACCGCGCGCAATCGAAGGCCGTGCCCGTTGCGCCGGAGCCGTCCGTGCCCATCGCGGAGGTGCTCGCGCCGGCGTCCGCCGCCGGGAGCGCCATCAGTCGCCAGGTGACGGTGGAGGGAATCTGGGCGGACGAGGACGCCGTGCTAGTGCCTGGCCGCGAAGTGGACGGCGAGGAGGCGGTACTCCTCGTGCGCGCGCTCATCGTGGATGCAGACTCCACCGGTACGGGGCAGCCTGCCACCCTCGCCGTGATCGTTGGCTGGCGACCAGCAGACTCGCCGATGGCGCCGGACCCCGGCCCTGAGCATGTCGAAATCGACGGGTACTTGAGGTCCCCAGAAGAGGCGACCACAGCGTCGGGCAGCGAAGGCGAGGTCATTCCAGGGACGGTGTGGAGCGACACCATCTCCACGTCAGAGCTGGCACAAGAGTGGCCCTCTCCGCTGTATTCGGCGGTGCTCGGCTCGTATGACGGCAGCGAAAGCTGGGAGCCGCTCCCGCCACCTCCGCCAGAGGAGCACCTCAACATGCGGTCCTTGCTGTACGCGCTCGAGTGGTGGGTGTTTGGAGCATTCGCCGTGTTCGTTGCGGCCCGTTGGCTACGGGACAATAGCCGCACCACCCCAACTCCGGAGGAGAGCAAAGCGTGACCGAGGCTGCCCTAGACCCGCGCGTGAACGGCGCGCTGACCCGCTACCGCATCATGGCGGTCATCACCGGAACGTTCCTCATCGCGGTGTTCGCGGGCCTCATCATCAAGGCGCTCGTTGACACGAGCGACGGCTTCGACGCGGTGACCGGCTTCATCGCGATGACCCACGGCTGGATCTACATCATCTACTTGGCCGCGACCATCCACCTCTGGCTCGTGATGCATTGGGGACTTGGCCGACTCATCATTATGGCGCTCGGTGGCATTGTTCCGTTCCTGTCCTTCTTCCTTGAGCACCGGTATGCGCAAGAGGTGAAGGCCGCTCGCGCCGGTACCCTAGACGCGTGAGCACAGCCCACCGTCCCGTCCTCGTTGTCGACTGCGGGGCCCAGTACGCCCAGCTCATTGCGCGTCGCGTGCGTGAAGCGAATGTGTACTCGGAGATCGTTCCTCACTCGATGAGCGCCGCCACGATGCTCCAGAAGAACCCGGCCGCGGTGATTCTCTCCGGCGGCCCCTCTTCTGTTTATGAAGATGGCGCGCCCACCATCGACCCCGCGCTCTTCGAGGCTGGCGTGCCGGTCATGGGCATTTGCTACGGCTTCCAGGCCATGGCGCAAGCGCTCGGCGGCGAAGTGGCGCAGACCGGCTCACGTGAGTATGGGCGCACCCAGGTGCAGGTGCCCGACGCTGGCACGGCTTTGGCTGGCAGCCCCAGTGAGCAGCAGGTATGGATGAGCCACGGCGACGCGGTGCACACCGCACCGCCCGGCTTTGAGGTGCTCGCCACGACTCCGGGCGCCCCTGTGGCCGCGTTCGAGAACGTTGAGCGCCGCATGAGTGGCGTCCAGTGGCACCCCGAGGTGAAGCACTCTCCCCTTGGTCAGCAGGCGATCGAGAACTTCCTGTACCGGATCGCGGGGCTCAGTCCCGACTGGACCAGCGCTGGCGTCATCGATGAGCAGGTGGCGCGCATTCGCGAGCAGGTGGGTTCGGCCCGAGTGATCTGCGGGCTCTCCGGCGGCGTGGACTCGGCCGTGGCAGCGGCCCTGGTGCAGAAGGCCGTTGGGGACCAACTCACGTGCATCTTCGTGGACCACGGGCTGTTGCGCGCCGGCGAGGCGGAGCAGGTGGAGCGCGACTTCGTGGCGTCCACGGGCGTGCGCCTTGTGGTTGCCGACGAGAAGGCACGCTTCCTTGACGCTCTCGCGGGCGTTACGGATCCGGAGACGAAGCGCAAGATCATCGGCCGCGAGTTCATCCGCGCGTTTGAGGAGCAGGCGACGAAGCTCGTCTACGACGCCGCCTTGGGCGAAGAGGTGCGTTTCCTCGTGCAGGGCACCCTGTATCCGGACGTCGTGGAGTCGGGAGGCGGCGAAGGTGCCGCCACGATCAAGAGCCACCACAACGTCGGCGGTCTGCCTGACGACCTGAAGTTTGAACTTGTTGAGCCGTTGCGGGCGCTGTTCAAGGACGAGGTGCGCGCGGTTGGCCTCGAACTGGGGCTACCAGAGGAGATCGTGTGGAGGCAGCCGTTCCCCGGCCCTGGGCTTGGAATTCGCATCATCGGGGAGGTGACGCACGAGCGGCTCGAGGTGTTGCGCGCGGCAGATGCCATTGCGCGAGCGGAACTGTCTTCGGCAGGCCTTGACCGCGACATCTGGCAGTGCCCCGTGGTGCTGCTCGCAGACGTGCGCTCGGTTGGCGTACAGGGAGACGGCCGCACCTACGGTCACCCGGTGGTGCTGCGCCCCGTGTCATCGGAAGACGCCATGACGGCCGACTGGACCCGCGTCCCCTACGACGTCCTTGAGCGCATCTCCACGCGCATCACGAATGAGGTGCGTGAGGTGAACCGCGTGGTGCTGGACGTGACGTCGAAGCCCCCGGGCACGATCGAGTGGGAGTAGATAGCGAGCTCGACGCAGCGCGCCTCCAGTTGTGGGAGGACCGCGCCAAGGAGTCGCGACGCCAGCACGTGGTGCTGCTGATCTACATCGGTGTGTCTGCGGTAATCCCGTTTGTGCTTGGCATCTACTACGTCAACCACTCGAACATCCCCATGAGCGTGGCGCTGGTGTCGCTCGGGCTCGCGCTTGCCGAGGTTGTGAACTTCGTGCTTGCGGTGCGGGGGCATCGCTACCTCGCGGGCGTGTTGTGCCAGTTGTTGCCTATTCTGCCCGTGCTCTACGCCGCGTCGGCGTTCTCCGCCGACGCTGGCTTTGGCTCGTATCTGTTCATCGGCGCGCTCGGCGTGATGGTGACAATCCCCGACGGCCACAACCGCGCACGGTACGTGTGCTTCGCGGTGCTTGTTGCCGCAGTTGCCACCACGCAGATCGCGTTCCCGCGCTCGAACGCCTGGGCGCCCCTCAGCTACGACCAGACCACGGCGCTCAACACGTTCAACCGCACCATGATGACCATCGCGCTGTTCGCGCTCGCGCTGGAGCTCACGCGCTCCAACCGAGTGGGCCGCAAGCTCGTTGACCAATCGCTCCGCATCGCAGAACTCGTGGCCACGACCGATCCACTCACGGGGATTGCCAACCGCAGGCCGGTCTGGGAGCGCCTCGAATCCGCGGCGCTCGAAGGCCGCGAGGTCTCCGTTGGCTTGGCGGACATGGACCACTTCAAGCGCCTCAACGACACGTACGGCCACGATTGCGGGGACGACGCGCTGCGTCACGTCGCTGCCGTACTGGTGGAGTCGCTACGGGCCGATGACCTCGTGGCCAGGTGGGGAGGCGAGGAGTTTGTGCTCCTCGTGGAACTGCCGCTCGATCAGGCCGTGCCGATCTTCGAACGCGCACGACGCCGAGTTGCCGAGCGCACGGTGCCCTGCTCGTCAGGAGAGCCGCACCACATCACTCTCTCTATCGGCGTCTCCGCTCTCGCGAACGCCGATCCCGCGGCCGCAATCTCCGCCGCCGATGCCGCCCTCTACCGCGCCAAAGAGGCCGGCAGGGACCGTGTGGTGATCTAGCGAGATTTTGCGTTGCTGTTATCGGGATCCCCTTCCACGTGGGTGACTCCGTGTACGGTCGTCGTGGCACGACAACGTTGTCGCGCAGACGGCGGGGAACTATGAACATCAAGCAACTAGGGGTACTGGGCGCGTGCACGGTCATTGCAGCGCTCGTGATCGCACCGGCCGCGAATGCTGATTAGGCCGATTACTCATATGACGGGTGTTCCGCGCACGCATATAACTCGCGCGGCGATGCGCAGACACCCATCGCGACAACTGCGCGAACCGGTGGCGAGTGCAATCTCCAGAGCGTGATCTTTTACAAGGTTGGCGGAATCACCAAATCGAAGGCGGGCTCTTGGGGTGGCTCATGGTCCGAGGTCTACTCGCCGGTGAACTCGTACTTCGGAAGTAACCACTGGGTTGACAACCTAAGAACACCCCCCGCTCCGAAGTCATTCTGGCTTTGAGGCGGGCTCTCTCAGCGGCGCTTCCGCTAGGCACGCTGATGCTGGTAACCGCGCTCGTCGCGTGCTCACCCGCATCAGACCCCGTTGATCCTACGGTGGCGCGCAGTATGGCTTACTTTGCCGAGTCCGCGGATGTTGCCGAGGCCCAAGGGGCTACCGCTGAGCAGGTCGAGGTGCTCCGGGCGGCGGCGCGCACGGGCGAACTCACCTCCGCTCAAGTCACACCCTTGCTCGGACCGTACTTCGAATGCCTTGCGGACCACGGTATGCGCGGAGAGTTTGACGGCACGATGGAGGTGGGGCCAGATGTGGAGCTCCCGCAAGTAGTTGTGGCCTACATCGACCTTCCGATGAACACCGACGAGGAAATTCAGTCCGCGATCGAACTGCAGCGTGCGTGCGAAGACACGTATGTGGGCTATGCATGGAAGGCAATTCAGCTTGCGCCCACAACGGTGGAGGCGTGGGACGCCGACTTTGCGGCACGGACGCCCGCGATTCTCGCGTGCATCCGCGACCACGGCGGCTCGATCGATGAGGATGCGGCAGTCAGTGAGATCGTCGAAGCCGCGGTGGCTGTCGCCGAGACAACCGGCGAACGCTGCATGACAGCAGGGTGAGCCACGGCATCGGCGGCTAGCTCTCGTCGATGACCGACGCCTGGGTGACGTCGGGCTCAGAGTCCACCACAGCGTCGGGCTGGCTTGGTGCCTTGCGCGGCCGCACAGAGGCAAGCGCAGAGACCACGAGCCACCCACCGAGCACGAAGAGACCCACGATGACGACGTTGACAAGGTCGATGTCGGCGCCGCTCAGCGCGAACATCGCGGTGGTCGCCACGCCGGCGACGATGAGGCCCCACAGGGCGCCGGTGATGCGCTGCATCGTGGTGAGTCGGAGCGTCTTCATGGCTAGTTCTCCTCGATCCACAGGCTCATGGAGCCGTCGGTTTCGGTGTCATCAAGGCGCACCGTGAGGACGGGCGCGTCGGGGTTGGTCAGCTGTGCGGCGGGGCCCCCAACTGACGTGAGGTCGCACGTGACGTTGCGGTCCCTCCATGAGACGTTCGCGTACGCCGCGCCATCCATGCCGCCGGTGTTCACGATAGTGAGGCTGGTACCGCGGGGGATCGACAGCACCGTGGTGTACGACGTCACGGTGATGGTCTGGTCCGCCGCAACGTCGGTAAGCCGCACGCTGCCCGTGACATCCGCGTAGAAGTAGTCCTCGGGGGTGGCGTAGCACCCGCCGTTGATGGCGACGGTCGCGTAGTCAGGGAACTTGGCAGAGGCGTCGAAGGGCGGCGGTGGGGTGTAGATCGGTTCAGGATCCGAGCCCCACTCCTCGCTGACGGTCTCTTCCCAGTCCCACCACAGGCCCGAGCCTTCGTAGCGCGCCTCACGGATGTCGTCCGCGTAGCCGATGATGAAGCCGATCGGAATCAGCGCGACCACCGAGACGAAGCCAAGGAAGCCAAGCTTGCGGCCGCGCAAAGCGGTGATCGCAAGGATCACGCCAAGCCCCGCGACCCAGATCACGAAGGCCGCGATCGTGGGGAACACCGCGAGCTGATCCGTGGCCTCGAGGTACAGCGTGATGGCCCACGCGATGGGAATCATCGCCAGAGCAAGCAGGTAGCCCACCTTGCCTGGGCCCGGAACCCGGGGTCGCGGGGGCCGGGGAGGCGCGGTGTAGACAGGGGCCGCGTACACGGGCGGCGCGTCTTCCACCTCGGCCTCCGCCACGGGTTCTGGCGACGCCGGGGTGGCCGCAGGGGTGGACGCGGTGGCGCCCGCGCCCGCGGGCATTGCCGCGAAGGCGACCGGAGCGGCAGGTGCGGCGGAAGCGTCAGGGAGCGAGCCGTCGGGCCTGCGGGCAAAGCCCTGCGCCGCGCGTTCGTCGCTGCGGCCGTACCGCACGGACCACACGATGAGCCACACGATGCCCGCGACAATCGCCGCGGGGATCAGGAACAGGAACATCCCGAGCATCCAGCTGGGGCCAGGGACGTCGCCGAACCGTAAGTCCCAGACGCCCAGGTTCCACCACCGGTTCCACCCGATGTTGCCGAAAAGGCCAATGCCGATGAGACCGATGATGCCGATGCCAACGAGGGAGCCCACCTGAGGACGGCCGCGGCCAAAGTCTTGGATGATGATGCGGCCCTCGGAGTCCGGAAGGAGCGCCCATGCGGCCGCGTAGAGCACCAGCAGCGGGCCGCCAATGAAGAACGCGAGCACGGCGTAGATGATGCGTGCGGGGGCGGGCGCCATGCCGATGCGGGCGCCCACACCGCTGAGGACGCCGCCGAGAAACTTGTTGTCGGCGCGCACGATTCCCCACGACCGGATGGTCGAGAAGAACGCGGCCTCTTGGGTGGGTTCGGCACTCACGGTTGACTCCTTGTCTGTTGTCTGCGGCAAGTCTGCGTTGGGCGCGGCGGCACCCGCCATGAGGTAAACCCCTGATTTGCACCCTGAATGAACCCTTGGGTCAGGGCCGTGGAGCCTCCGGGTATGTGACGATGGGCGCGTGACCGCCGCACCACGCTCCGTTCGCGTTGCTCGCCCGCTTGCGCGCCCTTCGGCGCCCAAGCTGTGGTGGCGCGCCCTCGTGGGGCTCGCGATGGTGGGCACCGGCATCGTGTTGGCGCTTGGCCAAGGCGACGACCTCGCCGTGCCACCGTGGCTGATTCCCGCGATCATCTACGCGGCGGCGCTCGTGCTGGTGTGGAGCCCGCTCGACGCTGTGGTTGCCGGCGATGCCAAGCGGCCGGATGTGATGTCGCTGGTCTCTCGCGACGCGTGGCTGCGCATCGTCGTGGGATTGCTCGCGGCCGCCTTTGCTGTGTGGTTGTTCGCGGTGAGCAAGTTCACTACCTCGCCTTTGGTGCGGACATGGGTGGTGGTGGGGGTGGCGATGCTCGCCACCGCGCTGCTGCTTGCCCCATGGTGGCTACGGCTTATTCGCCAAGTGACCGTGGAGCGCGAGCGGCGCGTGCGCGAGTTTGAGCGCGCGGAGATCGCCGCTCACCTGCACGACTCTGTGCTGCAGACGCTCACCCTTATCCGTGCGCACGCGAGCGAGCCGGAGACGGTTGCGCGCCTCGCCCGAGCCCAGGAGAGGGACCTCCGTTCCTATCTTTACCAGGAGCGACGCTCCCCGTCCGAGTCCGTGGTTGCCGCCCTCGCCGCCGCCATCAGCGAGGTCGAGGACGCGCACGGCGTGGCGATCGAGGTGGTCACGGTGGGCGACGTTCCCACGACCCCGGCCCTCGCCGCCGCGGTGAGTGCCGCGAGAGAGGCCGCGACAAACGCAGCCCGCCACGGCGTCGGGCCTATTTCCGTCTACGGCGAGGTGACGCCGGGAGGCTACGAGGTGTTTGTACGCGATGGCGGACCTGGCTTCGATCCCGACGCGGTGCCCGAGGACCGGCTTGGCATCCGCAACTCGATTGTGGGGCGCGTGCGGCGAGCCGGCGGCGACGCCGTCATCCGTTCCGCCGCAGGCGAGCCAACCGAAGTGACTATCACCGTTCCCCGAGAGGAGACGACATGACCGTGCGCGTGGTGGTGGTTGACGACCACGATGTGATCAGGGTTGGCGTGCGCGAGTCGCTCGACGCCGATATCGACGTGGTGGGCGAGGCGCGCGATGTCGAGGGCGCCATCGAGGCCGTGCGCGTCACGAAGCCTGAGGTTGTCATTCTTGATGTGCATCTGCCAGGGGGAACGGGCGGTGGCGCGCTCGATGTGCTCGCCGAGATCCTGGGTGCGCCTACCTCGCCGCGCGTGTTGGCGTTGTCCGTGTCAGACGCCGCTGAGGACGTGGTTGCGGTGGTGCGCGCGGGCGCGCGCGGGTACGTCACCAAGTCGATCTCCGGGCCTGATCTCTCCGATGCCGTGCGGCGCGTGGCGACGGGCGACGCGGTGTTCTCCCCGCGCCTTGCCGGCTTTGTGCTCGACACGTTCAACGCGGCGGGCGGCGAGGTCGCAGCGGCGGATGAGGACCTCGACAAGCTCACGGAGCGCGAGCAAGAGGTGATGCGCCTCATCGCGCGCGGCTACACCTACAAAGAGGTGGGGGCCAAGCTCTTCATCTCCGTGAAAACCGTGGAGACGCACGTGGGCAAGGTGCTGCACAAGTTGCAGCTATCCAATCGCCACGAGTTGGCGCACTGGGCCGCGAGGCGAGGGATTTCGTAGCGGGTACTGCGGCGCCTAGCCCAGCAGCGATACGGCGCGCGCGATGACGAGCGCGAGGATGACGAACCCAGAAAGCGCCTCGAGCCCCATGAGAGCCTTCGCGCGCAGCGAGAGCGGCATCGAGTCGGATGCGGAGAACGCCATCGCGTTGCTCAGCGATGAGTACAGGTAGTCAAAGAACTGCGGCCGCCAGTCCTCGGAGCTGAACGCGGAGGCCTTTCGCACCTCTGGATCGGTATCCCTGTCCTCGTCTTGGCTGAAGCGCAGATCGGCCGCCGGGATGGCGCTGCGCGGGTTTGACCACCTCTTGAACGGACCGCCGCGATCCATCTCCCACAGCACCAGCGCCACCGCGATCACGTTTGTTGCCCACACCTGCGCGGCACTGAGCAGCAGCCGCGCCCCCGAATCCGGATCGGGCTCTACGAGCGCAATCACCAGCAACACCACGCTCGCTTGGTTCGCCACAAACAGGATCAGCGCTTGCGCGATCGACAGGCCGCGGGCGAGTGCGGTCTCGTTGGTGAGGCGCACGGGGTTGATCGCGATGAGCGGGATGAGCAGCAGCACGCAGATCGCCACCACACCCCAATGCGCCGCCGGATGCATCAGGTTGGGGAGCGTCGCGTAGAGCGCCGTGGCGACCAAGACGGCCGCCACCGCGGGCCACCGATGCTCTCCTGCGGGTACGGCTTTGTCTGTGCGTTTGGCCACGTTCTCAGGCTAGTCCGCGCATGCCCGACGCTGGGGTTGCCTAATCTCGCGTGCTGAGTAATCTGTGGCCATGCCAGAAAGTGACGTACCTCACACCGTGAGCACGCATGTTGCCCCAAAGTATGTCGATATTGCCTATTTGCCCAGTGCATTCAGGCGAGATCAGGGCGATCCTCTGCGCGCCGTCGCGTTCTGGAATGGCCAACACCAGTACGAGCCGCCAACGGAAACCGGTGCGTTGCGCCTCGCGGAGGCCATCCGCGCCGAACGTATAGGCGCGCTCGCGGCCCTCGCCCCGCAACTGCTTGGGCTGGCGCGCGACTCACGTCCTTACGTGCGGGCAGCCGCCGCTACGTGCTTCTCCATCCTCGCCAAGGCACACCAGGCGCCTGCGGACCGTGAGGTGTGGCGAGCCATGCTCGGGCTTGCGAAGTACGACGATGACGCCGAGGTGCGCTCCGCGGCGGAGCGCGCTCTCGTTCACTTCGAGCACTGCGGTACCTTCGCGCGCGCCAGTTAGGACCGCCCGCGAAGGCATGTGGGCGCCACCGCCTAGACTTCATCAGGCCATGGACGCGCTCTTCTCTTTCGACGATTCCCCCCTGATCGCAGGGCTCAACCCGCAGCAGGCCCAAGCGGTGCTGCACTCAGGCACACCTTTACTGATCATGGCGGGGGCTGGATCCGGCAAGACGCGCGTGCTCACCCACCGGATTGCGCACCTGCTGGAATCCGGGCGGGCTAGGCCCCATGAGATCTTGGCGATCACGTTCACCAACAAAGCCGCTGGGGAGATGCGCGAGCGCGTGCAGGCGCTCGTTGGTGGCGAGGCGCGATTCATGTGGGTGGCCACGTTCCACAGCGCGTGCGTTCGCATTCTGCGCAAGGATCATGAGCTTGCAGGGCTCACCAGCTCCTTCTCGATCTACGACACCGCCGACTCCGTGAACCTCATGAAGCTCGTGATGCGCGAGCTGGACCTGGACCCCAAGAAGTTCACGCCCAAGTCCATCCTTGGGCGCATCGGCCGCTTCAAGGACGAGCTCATCTCGCCAGAGGTGGCGCTCGCGGCCGCGGACACCGTGAGCAGGCACTCCGTTGATCACGCCGCCGCTATCGCCTACCCGGAGTACCAGCGCAGGCTCGAGGCCGCCAACGCCGTTGACTTCGACGACATCATCGTGAAGACCGTGCGCCTCATCCAAGACAACCCCACGGTGGCCCACCAGTACCGCGAACGCTTCCGGCACATCCTCGTGGACGAGTACCAAGACACTAACCACGCGCAATACATCCTGGTAAAGGAGCTGGTTGGGCCTGGCGACGATCCCTCGCTACCTCGCGGCGAGCTCACGGTTGTGGGTGACGCGGACCAATCCATCTACGCCTTCCGCGGCGCATCCATCCGCAACATCAACGAGTTCGAGAAGGACTACCCAGACGCTGAGGTCATCCACTTGGAGCAGAACTACCGCTCCACGCAGACCATCCTCAGCGCGGCAAACGCGGTCATCGCAAACAACGCGGACCGGCGCCCAAAGAACCTGTGGACGGACTCTGGGGCCGGTGAACGCATCACCGGCTACGTTGCGGATACCGAGCAGGACGAGGCTCGGTACGTCGCGGAACAGATCCGCCTGCTCACGGACTCCGGCGAGTTCAGTTGGAGCGACGTCGCGATCATGTATCGCGCCAATGCCCAGTCCCGCTCGATCGAGGAACGCTTCATTCGCGCGGAGATTCCGTACAAGCTCGTTGGTGGCACGCGGTTCTACGAGCGCAAAGAGATCAAGGACATGCTCGCGTACCTCGCCGCCGTGGTGAACGAGGACGACGACATTGCCATGCGCCGTGCCATCACGGTTCCCAAGCGCGGCATCGGTGACGTTGCCATTGAAGGCATCGACGCGCTGCGCCGATCACGGTCCGACGCTCTGCCCAGTTTTGGTCGCGCGTTGCGTTTTGCCTCGGAAGCGGGGATTGCCAACCGGTCGGTCTCCGCGATCGACGCGTTCGTTGCGCTGATGGACGACCTTCGCTCCTTGGCCGCGGACAACGGCCCCGCGGGGGTGCTCGACGCGATCGCGGACCGGTCAGGGATGTTGAGCGCCCTGCGCGCTTCAGAGGACCCTCAAGACGCGAGCCGCATCGAGAACATCATGGAGCTCGTGGCGGTGGGCAGGGAGTTCAGCGAGGAGAACCCGGAGGGCACGCTCGCAGACTTCCTCGAGAAGGTCGCGCTCGTGGCTGACGCCGATCAGATCCCGGACGCCGAGGCGGGCGGGGGTGTGGTCACGCTCATGACGCTGCACACCGCGAAGGGCCTGGAGTTCCCCGTTGTCTTCCTTGTTGGTCTTGAGGACGGCACGTTCCCGCACGCGCGCTCGATCGAATCGGGAAGCACCAAGGACATGGAAGAGGAGCGCAGACTCGCGTACGTTGGCCTCACGCGCGCCCGTCAGCGATTGTTCCTGACGCGCGCGGAGTTGCGCGCAAGCTTTGGAGCCCCGCAGTACTTCCCGCCCTCCCGGTTCGCGGAGGAGATCCCCGCAGACCTCGTTGGCTGGACCCGATCCCAGACATCGATGGCCACGCTGCGCGCCCGCTCTGATCGCGCGTCAAACCGCTCCGGCGCATGGACCTCAATGGGCTACGGAGGTAGCCAGGATCGCGATGACGGCAACGTCTACTCGCGGGCAGGGGCGGTGAGCTCACGCAAGGTTCCCCCAAGCCCGCCTGGAGGGAGTGGTGCGCCAGCGTCGGGCGATTACGGGCTAGAGGTGGGCGACCGCGTGACCCACGACAAGTTTGGGCTTGGCAAGGTGGTGGCGCTCGAGGGTGGTGGCGCGAGCGCTGCGGCGAAGGTGGACTTTGGCGCGGAGGGCGTCAAGCGCCTGCTTCTCCGGTTCAATCCGGTGGAGAAGCTGTAGCGTTAGCGCAACCGAGGATAGAGGGGGGCACATGACCGCGAAGAGGGTGTCGATCTGGATCGGCGCGGGCGTCGCTGTCATCGCGTTGCTAGTGGCGCTCACCGTGGTGCCCGTGGTCGTTGAGCCAGGAATGTCGACCGTGGGTCACGCCGAAGCAAGCACCGGGGTGGGCTCGGAGGAGTGCTCCGCCGTCTCGTTCGACGGCACGTTCTCCTACGCGGTTGCGCGCCCCATCCTGAACCCGTGGGGCGTTGCGGAGGTTCGGGACCTCACGATCGACCATGTAGCGATGTCTGGCCCCGGCAAGGCTGCCTGTGGGAACAACGCAACACATCAGATGTCCGCGTGGGTCATTCTCCCCACGTGCGATCACGGGTTCTCGGAGGCATCGCAACTGGTGCAAAGTGGCTGGTTCACGGACTGCGACGGTCACGCTGTGGTCTATGCCGGGGAGACCGACGAAGACCAGACATACTCGACCTGGACCTTCGAAGGTCCCACCTCGCTTCCCGACTCTGGCCTCTTCCGCGGCACGTGGTGCCCCGGCGTTGGCTTCACCGTGCAGGCTGGAGGAGCCTCAAGCAGTGCCGGGGCGGACGAAGACTCCGTCTGCCTCGCCATTTCGTAGGCCGGGCCTCCGACTAGGCTGACCCCCATGGAAGCCAAGACCTCGAAAGTAGCCATTGTTGGCGCGGGAGCCGTTGGCTCGACGCTCGCGTACGCGGGGCTCATGCGCGGATTCGCGCGCACCGTTGCGCTGTACGACATCAACAAGGCAAAGGTCGAGGCGGAGGCCCTTGACCTTGCCCAGGGCATCCAGTTCATGCCAGAGGCCAAGGTGCTCGGCTCCGATGACGTGGCCGTTGTCGAAGGCTCAGACGTGGTGGTGGTGACCGCCGGCGCCAAGCAGCAGCCTGGCCAGAGCCGCATGGAGCTCGCAGGCGCCACGATCTCGCTGATGGACAAGGTGATGCCGCCACTGCTCGAGGCGGCTCCCAACGCGATCTTCATCCTCGTCACCAACCCCGTGGATGTGGTGACGTACGCGGCCATCAAGAAGTCGGGCGCGGACCCCGCGCGGATGTTCGGCTCCGGAACCGTGCTCGATTCCTCGCGCCTTCGCCACCAGATTTCGCAAGAGGTCAACGTGGCCGTTGGCAACGTGCACGCGTACATCGCCGGTGAGCACGGGGACTCCGAGGTGGCGCTGTGGTCCTCCGCAACCATTGGCGGCGTCCCGCTCACCGAGTGGGTGGACGAGAACGGCGTGGTCGTGATGACCGATGAAGTCCGCCAGCGCATCCACCACGACGTGGTGCAGTCCGCGTACACGATCATCAACGGCAAGGGCGCCACCAACTACGCGATTGGCGCGGCGGGCGCGCGCATCGTCGAGGCCGTTCTCGGCGACCAGCACCGCGTGCTTCCCGTGTCTACGCTCGTGGACTTTGCGGGCGTTGGCGAGGTGTGCATGTCGCTGCCAGCGATCGTTGGCCGCGCCGGAATCGTGCAGAAGGTCGAGGTGCGCTTGTCGCCAAGCGAGCACGCGGCGCTCGCGTCTTCCGCCCGGTCCATTCGGGAGACCGCCGTCAAGTTCGGCGCGGAGTAGTTCAGGAACGCGAACGGCCCCGCGCTGCCTGGGAAGGCAAGCGCAGGGCCGACGCTGGTGCCGGTTTAGGCGGGCACCGTCACCTTTTCCTGTGGTGAGGTGGCGAGCACGGGCTCGCCGTGTTCCGGCGCCTCGATGTGCATCTGGGGCAGCCAGTCGAGCCACGTGGGCAGGTACCAGTTGGCGTTGCCGAGCAGCGTCATGATGGCTGGTACAAGCAGGGTCCGCACCACGGTGGCGTCGATGATGACGGCAGCCGCAAGGCCCAAGCCCATCTGCGCGAACTCGGCGAGGTCGCCAAGCGCGAAGCCAAGGAACACTGCCACCATGATGAGTGCGGCGCCCGTGATGAGGGAACCGGTGCGCGACAGTCCATGGATCACCGCCGTGCGGGTGTCGTCGCCGGCATCGTGACGCTCCTTGATGCGGCTCAAGAGGAACACGTGATAGTCCATCGAGAGTCCAAAGAGCACCGCGAACAGGAACAACGGGATCCATGGCGCGATGCCGTCCACTTGTGGCATCCCGAGCACATCGGCTCCCCAGCCCCACTGGAACACGGCGACGATGAGGCCAAACGCCGCAGCCGCCGACAGCAGGTTGAGCGCGATGGCCGTGCCCGCGATGACCACGGAACGGAAGGTCACGAGCAGCAGCACAAAGCTCGTGCCGAGTACGAACAGCAGCACCCAGGGTGTCGCGTCGGCGATGAGGTTCGTGAAGTCGACGCTGCCTGCTTGCTCACCGCCGACGTACGCCTGCGAGCCCGAGCCAGCCATAGCGTCGGGCACCCACGTGGTGCGAATGGTGCCGATGGCATCGGCGGCGCGCTCGTCGGCGGCGTCGTAGACGTTGTCCGTGGTGATTATCGCGGACTCGCCGTACCAGTCCACCTGGGTGCCCGTGAAGGCAGCCGAGTCCTCGATGCGCGTGGCCAGGGCGTCCACCTCTGTGACGTCGCCGTTGGTGACCACCACGAAGGTCTCGTCCCTGCCGTGGCCGAAGTCATCGACCAAGGTATCCACCGCCTGGCGGAAGGTGTTGTCCTCCGGGAGGGCGTCCGTGCCGGGGAAGGTGAGCCGCATGGACAGCATCGGCAGGGCAAGGGCTACCAAAATGGTCAGGCCACCAACGGCCGCGAGAAGCGGCTTAGCGGTGACACCGCGAGCGATGGCCGCCCACGCGCGCGGCTCCTTGCCGGGGTGAGCGCCAGGCAAGCGACCCTTGTTGACGCGGTGACCGAGCAGCTTGAGCACGGCGGGAAGCAGCGTGAGCGCGGTGATGACGGACATGATCGCCACGATGATCGCGCCAGCACCGAGGCTGCGCATGATCGTCGAGGGCACCAGGAGCAGTCCGGTGAGCGAGAGCACCACAATGCCGCCGCTGAAGAGCACGGCGCGGTTGGCGGTATTGCCCGCGATGGCGACGGCCTCTCGCGGCGTGCGGCCGTGCGCGAGCTCCTCGCGGAAGCGTTGCACGGTGACGAGCGAGTAGTCGATGCCCAGCGCGAGTCCCATCATCGTGATCATGTTGATGATGAAGAACGAGAGGTCAAACGCGCCGCCGACGATCGCGGTGGCGCCGATCGCGGCCGTGATGGATACGAGCGCAACCAGCAGGGGGATGCCTGCCGCCACGAGCGCGCCAAAGACCACCACCAGGATCAGCAACGCAACAGAGATGCCGATGACCTCGCCGCGCATGAGGGTGTCCTCTGCGAGGGCGTCAAACGCGGCGCCCGCGGACTGTTCGCCAAACGGCAAATACTGGAAGTTGGCGGGTTGCGCGTTGTCGAGCGCGGCCACGAAAGCCTCGCCAGTCTCCTCTGCGGCGTCCGCGTCGAGGGTGACCGTGACGATAGCCGCGTGGCCATCCGCGGACACCCCGCCGGCCTCGGGCGCGGGAGGTGACACGGCAGCGACGCCATCAACAGACTCAACAGCGGTGATGGCGTCAGCAACCGCAGCGTCGAACTCCGCGTCTCCGTAGACGGCGGCGGCGGACTTCACCACCACGAGCTCGGTGTCAGGAACGTCGTTGCCGCGAAGTTGCTCCGCGCGGTGTTCCGCGGTGTCGGACTCCGTGGTGACGAGGTTCCTATCGTCTTGCACGAGCGCGTCGCCGAGCCCGCCAGACATCACAATCGCGGCGGCGAGTGCCAGCACCCACACGCCAATGGTGAGCCAAGGTCGCGCGGCGGATGCTCGGGCGATCCTGCCAGTGAGGCTCAGTTTCATGTCCCCTCCTTCAGTGGGAATGCCACCCCGGGTGGTGGCTCTTCGAACCTAGGGACTGGGGTATTCGTGCCACAGCCCGCTACAGAGTGGTTCCGGCGGGCCATTTGGGTGATTTGTGGGGTCGCGGGATGGGGGATCAACCCTCAGGGGTCACCCGTATGGGGGAGGAGGAAATCCGCACCTGCGGGTGTGGTGCGGAATGGACGACAACCGGCACGATTGGCGCATGTCAAGCCTTCGTTCCTTCGTCTCCGCGCTGTGGTCCGGCCGCACGTGGAAGGCGCTCGCTTACCTCTTGGTGGGCCTACTTGCCGGCGTGCTGTGGCTCAGCTGGTCCGTCACGATGTACGTCACGGGCGCCGCGCTGGTGATCGTGTGGATCGGTATCCCCATCCTTGTGTTCACGCAGCTCAGCATGAGATGGATTGGCGCCGCGGAGCGCTGGCAAGCGAACCGCCTGCTGGGCATGCGCATCGGCAAGCCAGAGCCCGTGGCGCCCCGCCCTGGTGCGGACGGCGCTCGCGGCGTGTGGAAGCGCACCTTCTACTGGGGTGGAGCGCGCATGCACGACACCCACGCGTGGCGGGTGTTCGCCTGGACCGTGATCCGCGGCGTCTTGGGGCCCATCGGCTTTGTGGTGGCGGTTGTCGCCTTTGTGGTTCCTGTTGCGGTTCTCACCCAGGCGATGGTCTACGTGCTGTCCGAGATCGGTGTATTCGACATCTCGTGGCAGGGCGAACCGTTCTATGGCGAGGCGCCCTGGTGGTGGTGCCCATGGCTGCTATTGCTCGTCCCGTTGGGGTTCATCTTGGCTGTGGGCGCGGCATGGCTAGTGCGGGGCTTCGCCGCCGTTCACGAGCCGATTGCCCGGTGGGCACTTGGCCCGTGCAGAGAGGAAGCGACGCGCCGTGCCACCGAGCGGGCCCAACTCGCCGAGGAGCGGGTGCGCATCGATCAGGACCTGCACGATTCCATTGGTCACATGATCACGATGACGGTCATTCAGGCGGGAGCAGGGGCCCACGTCTTTGACACTGATCCCGAGTTTGCCCGCCAGGCTCTGCGAACCATCGAAGAGCGTGGGCGCGCCGCGATGGGAGAGCTGGACCGCATCATCGCGACCATGCGCGGGGCATCCGACCACGAGCTCGCGCCGCTTCCGGGCGTGGAGGCGCTGCCGGGCCTGATTGAGGATTCTCGCTCAGCGGGACTCGACATCAGGGCAACAATCGATGCCGGTGGCGCGAACGGAGCCGTCAGCAGGGCGGTGTTCTCGATTGTGAGGGAGAGCCTCACGAACGCCGCGAAGCATGCCCCAGGGGCGCCCGTCGAGGTGACCGTGGCTCCAGACGGCGACGCGATCGGGGTTCTGGTGCGTAACCCGCGCGGCACTGCGCGTGCCGCCCGCGCTGAGAGCACCGCGAGTCTCGGCCGCGGAAGCGGCCTCGCGGGGTTGCGAGATAGGGCCACGCTCTTGGGAGGGACATTGCTCGCGGGTGAGGGGCCGGGAGGCACGTTCGAGGTGCTCGCGCTGCTGCCCATAGGCACAGCGCTGTCGGAGGATGGCGCGCCGGACTCCCCATGGGCGCCGCTTCGCGAGAGGCTTAGCGCGTGAGACTCGTGATCGTCGATGACGACCCCCTTGTGCGCATGGGCCTGCGCGCGATCCTTGGCTCGGAAGAAGGCTGGGAGGTGGTCGGCGAGGCGGGCGACGGCGCGCAGGCCGTAGACGTCGTCACCGAGCTCGCGCCAGACGTGGTGCTCATGGACATCCGCATGCCAGAGATGGACGGGCTCTCCGCGACTCGCGAGATCGTCGCCAACGGGGTGGATACCAGGGTGCTCGTGCTCACTACGTTCGAAGTTGACGAGTACGTCTTTGACGCGATGCGGGCCGGAGCGGCGGGTTTTGTCCTCAAGCGCATCCCGCCGGGCGAACTCATCGAGGCCGTGCGGATTGTGGCTGCGGGGGAGTCGCTGCTGTTTCCCGCATCCACGCGCGCGGTCATCGAGCGCTTTGCGCAGACCAGCGCGGTCCCCACCGACCTCAGCGAGCTCACGGAGCGCGAATGCGACGTGCTGCGCGAGCTCGCGCGCGGCCGCTCCAATCAGGAGATCGCCGCGGAGCTCTTTGTGTCCGTGCAGACGGTGAAGTCTCATGTGGCGTCGATCCTCACCAAACTGGGCGTTCGCGACCGCACTCAAGCGGTCATCGCAGCCTACGAATCCGGCTTCGTGGCGCCGGGGGACGCGTGACCCCTTAGCCAGCCCCGCTCCAGGGTGAGCCAACTCGCGTGGGCGAGTGGACCGTCGGGCCGCGGCTAGGCTTGTCCACAGCGCACAGCAGCGCAGCCCCCGAACGCCAAAGGACTTCAGGATGGACCTCTTCGAGTACCAAGCGCGCGATCTGTTCGAGAAGCACGGCGTACCCGTGCTGCCGGGCATCGTCGCCACCACGCCGGCAGAGGCTCGCGCCGCCGCCGAAAAGCTCGGTGGCGTCACCGTGGTCAAGGCGCAGGTGAAAGTGGGGGGCCGCGGCAAGGCGGGCGGCGTGAAGGTTGCGCGCTCGCCCGAGGAGGCGGAGGCCGCCGCAGAGGCGATCCTCGGCATGGACATCAAGGGCCACACCGTGCACCGCGTGATGATCGCCGCGGGTGCCGCGATCGCCGAGGAGTTCTACTTCTCCGTGCTGCTTGACCGCGCAGAGCGCCGGTACTTGGCCATGTGTTCGGTTGAGGGCGGCATGGAGATCGAGCAGCTCGCCGTTGAGCGGCCCGACGCTTTGGCCAGGGTTGCGGTTGACCCGCTGGTTGGCATTGACGCAGCCAAGGCCGCGGAGATTGTCTCGGCGGCCGGATTCCCTGAGGAGTTGCGCGCGGCCGTTGCTTCGGTGATCGAGAAGCTGTGGGCGGTCTACCGCGACGAGGACGCGACGCTGGTTGAGGTGAACCCGCTGGTGCGCGTTGAGAGCGGTGAGATCATCGCGCTCGACGGCAAGGTGACGCTCGACGCCAACGCGGACTTCCGTCACCCGGCTCACGCTGCTTTGGAGGATGCCGCGGCGGCAGACCCTCTCGAGGCGAAGGCCAAGGCGCTCGACCTCAACTACGTGAAGCTCGACGGGTCCGTGGGGATCATCGGCAATGGCGCGGGCCTTGTCATGTCCACGCTCGACGTTGTGGCGTACGCGGGGGAGGCGTTCGGTGGCCAGAAGCCGGCGAACTTCCTCGACATCGGAGGCGGCGCCTCCGCGGCCGTCATGGCCAATGGGCTCGATGTGATCCTCAACGACCCTCAGGTGAAGTCGGTGTTCGTCAACGTCTTTGGTGGCATCACCTCGTGCATCGAGGTGGCCAACGGCATCGTCGGTGCGCTCGAGACTTTGGGCGAAGAGGCGTCGAAGCCCCTGGTAGTTCGCCTTGATGGCAACGCCGTTGAGGAGGGCCGCGCGATTCTCGCGGCCGCCAATCACCCCCTCGTGACCATTGTCGACACCATGGACGGCGCCGCGGCCAAGGCCGCAGAGCTCGCCGCCGCGGCAGCGTAAGGAGCTGTATCTCATGGCAATCTTTCTGACCGCACAATCCAAGGTCATCGTGCAGGGCATGACCGGCTCCGAGGGCATGAAGCACACCACGCGCATGCTCGCCTCCGGCACCGCGATCGTGGGCGGCGTCAACCCGCGCAAGGCGGGGGAGCAGGTGGACTTCCCCGGCGACGTCACCATTCCCGTCTACGGCACGGTGGCCGACGCTATGGCCGCCACGGGCGCCGACGTGTCCGTTGTCTTCGTTCCCCCTGCCTTCACCAAGGCCGCCGTGATCGAGGCAGTCGATGCGGGCATGCCGCTCGTCGTGATCATCACCGAGGGCGTGCCCGTCAAGGACACCGCCGAGTTCTTCGAGTACGCGACCGCGCACGGCACGCGCCTCATCGGCCCCAACTGCCCCGGACTCATCACCCCGGGCCAATCGAACGTGGGCATCACCCCGGCGAACATCACAGGCCCTGGTCGCATCGGGCTCGTGTCCAAGTCCGGAACGCTTACGTATCAGATGATGTTTGAGCTGCGCGATCTTGGCTTCTCCACGTGCGTTGGCATCGGCGGTGACCCCATCATCGGCACCACCCACATCGATTGCCTTGAGGCGTTCGAGAACGACCCAGACACCACGGCGATCGTGATGATCGGCGAAATCGGTGGGGACGCGGAGGAGCGCGCAGCGGCCTACATCCGGGAGCACGTGACCAAGCCCGTGGTGGGCTACGTTGCTGGCTTCGAGGCGCCAGAGGGCAAGACCATGGGTCACGCGGGTGCGATCGTGTCCGGGTCCTCGGGCACCGCGCAGGCCAAGAAGGAGGCCCTCGAGGCGGCCGGCGTGAAGGTGGGCAAGACGCCGTCCGAGACCGCGCGCTTGATGCGGGAGATACTCACCGCGATCAGTTGACACGCCCATCGTGCTGCTGCTCCACACAAATGGGGTTGGGCTAGCACGGTGCATCGCCAAAACGCCTGGCAGATCGGCTTTACCTGGGCTTTGCCACGCAGAATGTGTGGAGGAGGGCCGCGGATTGGCCGACGCTGTGGTGGGGTCCACGCGCGGCGGTGCCGTCGTCTTGGGTGGGTTCGGGTGACCATTACCTGGTGAGTGAGCACCCCCGCAGCCGCCTGCAGTCGCTGTTCGCCGGCGCCCCTGGTTGGGTGGGTGGCGTGCTCACCGGCGTGCAGTCGGCAGTGATTGGGCTGATCGTGATTATCACGCCCGCCTTCGCTGCCGCCGCTGCCGCGCCAACCGGAAACGGCTCCGCGGCCATCGACTGGATGGGTGTGACTCAGTTGTCCGTGCGGCTGTGGCTCATGGCGCACGGCGTGCCGTTCTACGTGGAAGGCGTCGCGTTCACCCTGGTACCGCTAGGAATGACCGCGCTTTGCGTGGCGATCATCGCGGCAATCGCGCGGCGCTTCTGCACCAAGAGCTGGGCCAGCTGGGCGGTGGCTACTGGCACCTACGTTGGGCTCGTGACGCTCGCTGAGGTTGCCGCGATGCGCGGCTTCCCCAACCTCGCGGCCACTACTGCGCGCACCGTGGCCGTGTCGCTGCTCATCGCGGGACCTGCGGTGGCCGCCGGCATTTGGCGTGCGTATGGCGCGGAGTTTGGCTGGGTGCCGCGCGTGCCCGCGACGCTCCGCAGGGGCCTCCGGCTGGGAGTGGCCACCGCTGCCGCCGCCCTCGGTGCCGCCGCGCTCGTGGGGGCCGCCTTCACCTACCTGGGGAGGGGGCGCATCGCGGAGGCAGGCGCTGCCCTTGGCATCGATCCTCTCGGCGGCGTTGCGCTGGCCTTTGGGCAGGCGCTGTACGCGCCCAATATCTCCATCTGGATGGTGGGCTGGATGACCGGCCTTGGCTTCTCCGTCGGGGAGGGCACCAGTTACGCGCCCGGAGAGATTGCGGCCGACGCTGTGCCCGCCTTCCCCATCTTTGGCGCCTTGCCAACGGTAGAGGGCGGGTGGCTCGTGTGGGCGCCGCTGGCGATCGTGGTGCTGGCTGCGGCGGCGCGGATCGCCCTGCGACGGCGCATCACCACCGAACTGGCGCACTTGCCCGCCGTTGGGGCGGCCGTCGCCACGGCCGCGGTCACAATGGCGGCGCTTGGCGCACTCGCCACGGGCGCGCTTGGGCCAGGCAGGCTCGAGTTCGTGGGCGTTGAGGTGCTTCCCGTTGCGGTGTTGTTTGGCGTGCTCGCTGCCGTCGGCTACGGCGTTGGCCATGGCCTGCTGCTCCTCGGAGGCCTTGTGCGCAAGGGCCGCGACACCGCGCCGCGCCTCAGCGTTGTCCCCGATCCAGAGCCGGTAGCTACCCCGTAGTGACGCCGTAGTTCTGATACCGCTTGAGGAGCTCCTCTTGGGCTTCCTTGTACTGCGTCTCGCACTCGCGCTTTGCTGACTGGGTGATGGCCCTATCCATGCACGCCTGGTACTCCTCCGTCGGCCCCTTCATAAGAACAAGTCCAAAGCCGCCAAGCAGGATCATTCCGCCCATCCCGATGGCGATCCACAGCCAGATGCGGATTCCGGCAACGGCGTCCACGCCGCGCGAATTAAGCAGCGCGGAGATCGCAAAGCCAATGGTTGCTGGCCCCGTCAGGAGCACCAGGAACTGGGTGGGCACTCCGGTGCCCCACAACAGCGCGCTGGCTCCTAGCAGGGCAAACGTCCAGATGGCGTCACGACGCAACGGCTTCGGCAGCGTGGGTCGTTCGGGAGTGGACGTGGGGGTCATGGGTTAAGCGTAGGTGCCATCGACGGCGCACCGTTAGGCTCTTCGCGTGGCCCCAGCTCGCGTCGTCGTCCTCATCTCTGGGGCGGGCTCCACCATGAAGGCAGTCCTCGAGGCCACCGAGGACCCTGCGTACGGTGCGCGCATCGCCGCGGTCATCGCAGATCGCGACGGCGCGGCGGGCCTCGACATCGCATCCGCCGCGGGGATTCCCACCGCCGTGGTGCGCCTCAACGACTTTCCTGACCGCTCCGTCTGGGACCAGGCAATCGCCAGAACCATTGCCAGCTTCACCCCCGACCTCGTTGTGCTCGCGGGCTTCATGCGCATCCTCGGCCAGCCGGCGCTTGACCAGTTTGGGGGGCGCATGGTGAATACGCATCCCGCGCTGCTGCCCGCGTATCCCGGCGCGCACGGCGTGCGCGACGCCCTCGCGGGCGGTGCCAAGGTGACGGGGTGCACCGTGATCATCGTCGACGCCGGAGTCGACACCGGCCCCATCGTTGCCCAGGCCGCCGTCGCGGTTGAGGATGACGACACCGAAGAGTCCCTCCACGAGCGCATCAAGCTCGTCGAGCGGCGGTTGGTAGCCGACACCGTAGGGCGCATGCTGCGCGACGGGTGGCACGTGGACGGCCGCACCGTTCGCATTGGCGCCAGCTTCACAGCCAACAAGGAGACCCCATGACAGACCAGATCCCTGTACGTAGAGCGCTCATTTCCGTCTACGACAAGACGGGACTTGAGCAGTTGGCGCGCGGCCTCGTTGAGGCTGGCGTCGAGATCGTCTCGACGGGCTCTACCGCCCAGCGGATCGCTGACCTCGGCCTCGCGGTGACGCCCGTCGAGAGCGTCACCGAGTTCCCCGAGTGCCTCGACGGCCGCGTCAAGACGCTGCACCCGCGCATCCACGCGGGCATCCTCGCGGATCGCCGCCTCCCTGACCACGTCCAGCAGCTCGAGGACCTTGGGGTTGCGCCGTTCGACCTCGTCGTGGTGAATCTCTACCCATTCGCCGCCACTGTCGCGTCCGGCGCGAGCGAAGACGAGGTGGTGGAGCAGATCGACATCGGCGGCCCGTCGATGGTGCGCGCCGCCGCGAAGAACCACCCGAGCGTCGCCGTCCTGACCACCCCCCAGGCCTACGACGACGCCTTGGCCGCCGTAGCGTCGGGCGGCTTCACGCTGGAGCAGCGCAAAGCGCTCGCTGCCGCGGCCTTCCGCCACACGGCCACCTATGACATCGCGGTCGCCTCGTGGATGGGCAACGTTGTAGCGCCCGACGGCGAGAACGGCTTCCCCGGTTGGGTGGGCTTCAGCGGCACTCGGGTTGCGGCGCTGCGCTATGGCGAGAACCCGCACCAGGGCGCGGCGCTGTACACCGACGATCACGGCGGCACCGCGCTGGCTGGGGCCCGACAGGTGCAGGGCAAGGAGATGTCGTACAACAACTACGTGGACGCGGACGCCGCGTGGCGCGCAGCCCACGACTTCAGCGAGCCCGCTGTTGTGGTGATCAAGCACGCAAACCCGTGCGGCATTGCGGTGGGTGACACGATCGCGGAGGCGCACGCGCGCGCCCACGCCACGGACCCCGTGTCCGCGTACGGCGGCGTCATCGCTGCTAATGGTGTGATCACGGCCGATGCCGCGCGCTCCATCGCGCCCATCTTCACCGAGGTGGTGGTAGCGCCCGGTTATGAGCCAGAGGCGCTCGAGATCCTGTCCGCGAAGAAGAACCTGCGCGTGCTCGAGGTTCTGGGAACCCCCAGCGGATCCGACGTGCGGCACATCGCGGGCGGGATTCTGCTGCAGCGCGCCGATCGCCTCGACGCCGACGGCGACGATCCACGCAACTGGCAGCTCGTCGCTGGTTCGCCCGCGGACGAGGCGACGCTCGCCGACCTCGCGTTCGCTTGGCGTGCGTGCCGCTCCGCGAAGTCCAACGCGATCCTGCTCGCGGCCAACGGCGCCGCAGTGGGAATCGGTATGGGGCAGGTCAACCGGGTGGATTCGTGCAGGCTCGCGGTGACGCGCGCCGACGATCGCGCCGAGGGTTCCGTCGCCGCCTCCGACGCGTTCTTCCCGTTTGCGGACGGGCTGCAGGTGCTCATCGACGCGGGCGTTCGCGCCGTGGTGTCACCGGGCGGCTCGGTGCGCGACGAAGAAGTGATTGCGGCGGCCGCGGCTGCCGGCGTCACCCTCTATCACACTGGTACCAGGCACTTCTTCCACTGACATGGCCAAGACGCCCTCGCTCGCGCCGCTCCGCATCGCGGTGCTCGCGCCCCTTGGCGGGCTCGCGATCGTGCTGGTTGGCGTGCTCGTGAACGCGCGTGCAGCGGTGTTGCTCCTCGGCGCGTTCGCGATCGCGGGCGCTGTGGCGCGTTTCGTCACGCCGGAGCAGCAGGCGTTTGCCGTGCGCTCGCGGATCGTGGACGTGGTGGTGCTTGGGGTCCTTGGCGCCGCGCTCATGCTGCTGGGAATGACCACCCCGTTGGGCTAACCCCCGGGTATGTGTGCGTCAGCGCCACTTCCGTAGCTGTCACCTGCCCTGTGTGTGCGTGGCAGTCGCGTTCTAGTGCGACCTGACGTTCACGACAGCCTTGATCGACTCGCGACACTCCCTTGCGCGTTCCTCGATATCCCGCTTGCTAAACCGGAGCGTGAGAATGCCCTCGCGCGCGACGTAGACATCCCGGTTTATGTCGTACTGCCGTTGCTCCGGCTTGGAATGGTCGCCTGCGCCGTCAAGCTCTACCGCGGTCTTGGAGGGTGCGTGGTACGTGTCGAGTCGGAACGGCCCACCGGCGGTGCGCACCCAGTGTTGCGGAAGGAAGTCGGCGAAGAACGAGGTATTGAAGACGGTGCGCAAGGCGAGTGTCTCGAGGTGGCTCTCGGAGCCCCGCGCAATCGCCGACAGCACGACTTTCAGATGGTCTCTGCCTCTGAGGCGACCGATGCTGTCGGCGGCGGCGAGAAGTTCGGCGGCGTTCGTGTGTCGGCTTTGCCCGGCCCGATAGAGGAACTGATCACGGTCACGCACCGTTGCGCGTTCATACGCAGTGACAGCCGCCCACGCGGGCGTGGCCACGGCGAGAGAGTGCCATGGGACGCTCGGCACGGCCGCGCCGAACCTGCGAAACGCTAGCCACTCGGGGCATGCGCGTTGAGTGAAGTACGTCGTGCCAAGCACCACGGTGTCCGGGGTGTCGCACAGTCCCCATACGGACGCGGCCCCAGCTCCGATGACGACCGAAGGTTGACCGCACCACAATTGCGCGGCGTGTGCGCGCGTGATGAACGAGTCTGCGTGCAGCGCGGAGGCGTACACCCCCGTCAGGATCTTCGCGACCGAGCCCGCCCGTAGGGCTGAGCGCAGTGCGGCCGCGGACCAAAGGTGCGCCAAGTCCTCTCCGCGCCAAGCGCGCACGTCGCGAGACAAGGCCTCAGCGAGTTCGTTGGCAGCACCAGTGGACATAGAGATATAGGTACAGGGACAGTGCATGTGGTTTCGCGGCTTCAGCCAGATCTGTGGATAACTCGCGTGGTGGTGAGACACACATGCGGCGGGTGACAGTGCTCAAGGTGGTTCCCACGCACACATAAGAGGGGTTGGGCACGAAGAAGGGGCCCGACGCTGTGGCGCCGGGCCCCTGTCGGGTTGCGGGGGGCTAGGCCTCGACTACCTCGATCGTCTCGATGATCTCGATCTCCTCGACGGGCGCGAACGCGCGGTAGAGAAGGCCGACGATCGCGGCACCGACGATCGGCGCCACCCAGAAGGCCCACAGTTGGGTCAGCGCCCAGCTGTCGGAGAACAGCGCCGTTGCGGTGGCGCGGGCAGGGTTGAGGCCCGCATTCGTGAACGGAATCGCGAACACGACGAGCGCCGCGAGCGTGAGGCCAATCGCGAAGGGCGCCACGGCGGCGTTCGCGATGCGCGACGTCGCCGCGAGCACCACGAGTACGAGCAGCGCCGTAGCGACGGCCTCAACCGCGAGGCCAACGCCAAGCCCAAATCCGGACGGCGAGTGATCGCCGAACCCGATGGACGCGCCGGAGTAGATCTCCTTGGCGTTGTCCACCGTGGGGTGCGAGGAGATGAACAGGAACAGCGCGCCACCGGCGAACAGACCGCCGATGACCTGCGCGAGGATGTACGGCACCACGTCGCGGCCAGGGAAGCGGCCAGCGAGCCACACACCGATCGTCACGGCGGGGTTGAGGTGGGCGCCCGAGATGGCACCGAACGCGACCGCGGAGATGATGACCGCGGTACCGAACGCGAGGCCAACGGTCTGCGTGCCGTTGTCCCCGGTCGCCATCAGCAGCGCCGTGCCGACACCGAGCAGTACCAGGATGAACGTGCCGGCGACCTCGGCCAGCATGCGGCCGATGAGGCTTGGGCCTGAGGGCTCGTCGGCCCAGATGTCGTTGTCGAGTTCTTCGGTGAACTCTTCGGCGGCGTCGGCCGCGGGCGTCTCGGACATACTTCCTCCTTGGTTGGAGGTGGGGAACGAGCCCCACCGCAAGCCATCCTGCCACCTGTACCCAGCGTCGGGCGGGAAGCTGGGACGTCAACCGTGGACTAGATTTGTGCCCAGAAACCACTCGCGCCCGCTAGGAGCACCCATGTCGAAGATCAAGGTCGAGGGAACCGTCGTCGAACTCGACGGCGACGAGATGACGCGAATCATCTGGCAGAACATCAAGGACCGCCTGATTCATCCCTATCTGGACATCGACCTCGAGTACTACGACCTCGGCATCGAGTCCCGCGACGCCACCGACGACCAGATCACGATCGACGCCGCCAACGCCATCAAACGCCACAACGTTGGCGTCAAGTGCGCCACCATCACCCCTGATGAGGCGCGTGTCGAGGAGTTTGGGCTGAAGAAGATGTGGGTGAGCCCCAACGGCACCATCCGCAACATCCTCGGCGGCGTGGTGTTCCGCGAGCCCATCATCATCTCCAATATCCCCCGGCTGGTGCCGGGCTGGACCAAGCCCATCGTGATCGGCCGTCACGCGCACGGCGACCAGTACAAGGCCACCAACTTCAAGGTTCCCGGCGCCGGCACGGTGACGATCACCTTCACGCCTGACGACGGCGGCGAGCCCATCGAGCACCAGGTGGTGAAGATGCCTGAGGGCGGCGGCGTCGCGATGGGTATGTACAACTTCAACGAGTCCATCAGGGACTTCGCGCGCGCGTCCTTCAGCTACGGCCTGCAGCGCAACTACCCGGTGTATCTGAGCACCAAGAACACGATCCTCAAGGCCTATGACGGCCAGTTCAAGGACCTCTTCCAGGAGGTCTTTGACGCAGAGTTTGCCGACCAGTTCAAGGCCGCAGGCATCACCTACGAGCACCGCCTCATCGACGACATGGTGGCCGCCGCCATGAAGTGGGAGGGCGGGTACGTGTGGGCGTGCAAGAACTACGACGGCGATGTTCAGTCCGACACCGTTGCCCAGGGCTTCGGCTCGCTTGGACTCATGACGAGCGTGCTCATGACCCCAGACGGCAAGACCGTCGAGGCGGAGGCGGCGCACGGCACCGTCACGCGCCACTACCGCCAGCACCAGGCGGGTAACCCCACGTCCACCAACCCCATCGCGTCAATCTTCGCGTGGACGGGCGGCCTCAAGCACCGCGGCAAGCTCGACGGCACCCCAGAGGTGATCGGCTTCGCCGAGACCCTCGAGGACGTCATCATCAAGGCCGTCGAGGACGGCCACATGACCAAGGACCTCGCTCTCCTCGTTGGCCCAGACCAGCGCTGGGAGACCACCGAGGGCTTCCTCGCCACGCTCGACGAGCGTCTCGCTACTCGTCTCGCTTAGACCCCACACCCCTTGCAACGGAGCAACCAATGACCTCCCCAGTCAACGTCACCGTCACGGGCGCCGCCGGCCAGATCGGCTACGCCCTGCTGTTCCGCATCGCGTCCGGCGCGATGCTCGGCCCCGACACCCCTGTGCGCCTGCGCCTGCTGGAGATCCCCGCCGCCGTCAAGGCTGCGGAGGGCACGGCGATGGAGCTCGAGGATTGCGCGTTCCCGCTCCTTGACGGCATTGACATTTTTGACAGCCCGACGCCGGCTTTCGATGGCGTGAACGTGGCACTTCTCGTGGGGGCACGTCCGCGCGGGGCCGGCATGGAGCGCGGCGACCTGTTGGCAGCCAACGGCGGCATCTTTGGCCCGCAGGGCGCGGCAATCAACGCGGGCGCTTCTGACGATGTGCGGGTGCTCGTGGTGGGCAACCCCGCCAACACCAACGCGCTCATCGCGTCGGCGCACGCCCCTGATGTGCCTGACAGCCGCTTCACGGCCATGATGCGCCTGGACCATAACCGTGCGCTTGCCCAGCTGGCAGCGAAGGCCGGCACCAGCGTCGGGCAGGTGAAGAACGTCACCATTTGGGGCAACCACTCCGCCAAGCAGTTCCCCGGCACGAACTACGCGCGCATCGGCGCTCGGCGCGCAGAGGACGTCATCGCCGACGAGGCGTGGATTGACCAGGAGTTCATTCCCACCGTGGCAAAGCGCGGCGCTGCGATCATCGACGCGCGGGGAGCTTCCTCGGCGGCCTCCGCGGCCAACGCGGCTATCGATCACGTGCGCGACTGGGTGCTCGGCACCCCCGCGGACACGTGGGTCTCGGTCGGCGTCGCGTCCGACGGCTCGTACGGTGTGCCTGAGGGCCTCGTGAGCGGATTCCCAGCCACGTCAAAGGGCGGCGAATGGGAGATCGTCCAGGGGCTCGAGTTCACCGACCACGGGCGCTCACTGCTTGACGCGTCGGTTGCTGAGCTCGTTGAGGAGCGCGACGCCGTGCGGGAGCTTGGGCTGCTCTAACCGCCGATCTGGTTGTGTTCGATGACGTCGAACAGGGCCCGGCAAATGTAGAAGTCCTCGACGGTCGTGATCTTGATGTTTGACCGCGGGCCCTCGACAGTGTGGATGGTGTGGCCGTAGCGCTGCAACAGGCTTGCCGTGTCGATCGAGTTGTCCTCGCCGTCGGCAACCGCATTGTTGTAGACCTCGAGCGCGGTAGCAAGGGTGAGGCTCTGGGGGGCCTGGGCGATGTGCAGGAACTCGCGCGGCATGACCTGATCGATGACGTCGCCGCGTGCCTCGATGATCGTCTCCGTGACCTTGGTGGTGGTGACGGCTGGGCCGCGTTCCTTCACCGTTCGGATGTTCTCCGAGATCAGCTCTGCGGTGATGAGGGGGCGCACGCCGTCGTGCATGAGCACCACCGTGTCACCGGGCACCTCGTTCTCGATCGCGAGTAGCGCGCGGTGGCGAGACTCCTGGCCTGTGGCGCCACCGTCAACGATCCACCGCACCTTGGTGAGGTTGTACCGGGTCACGAGTTCGGCGAAGTGATTGCGCCACTCGGGGAGGATGGAGACGACCACGCCGTCGATCTCTGGGTGGTACTGGAAGTGGTTGATGGTGTGCACGATCAACGGCGTGCCGTGGATCTGCAGGAACTGCTTGGGAAGGGTTGCCGAGGTTACTCGGGAGCCAATGCCGCCCGCAAAGATCGCCGCGATGTTCATAAGCCCTCGTCCTCCTGGTTGCGCTCCTCGTTCAATTCTGCGTCGTCGGCGTGCGTGGTGGCGTGAGCCGCGCGCCCAGCCGAGGGCGCGGGGTCAGCGAGCAACAGCCAGTCGATGACGCGATCGGCGGCCCCCGTGTCCACGCGGTCAAAGTTTTCCGCACGGAAGGCAGCGACCTTCTCCACCTCGAACTCTCCGTCGCGGATGGCGTCGAGAACCTCGTCGAAGGTCATGGCAACCCGGCCGGGCGCGGTCTCGTCGAAGTCCCTGTGGAAGCCACGCGTGGCCGCGTAGTTCACCTTGTCGGGGGCGAAGAAGAGCATGGGGCGGTCCAGCAGCGAGTACTCGTAGATGATTGACGAGTAGTCGGTGATCAGCAGATCAGTGACATGCAGCAGATCGAGCCCACGCGGGTACTTGGTGAAATCGAAGAACCGGTCCGCATACTCGGCAGGGATCGTGATTGGCGTGCTCACGAAGTGGTGCATGCGGAACAGCACCACGGTGTCCGGCCCGCACAGCTCGTAGAGCTTCGCGAAGTCGATGAGGTCGTAGTCGTAGAACGCGGACTTGATGGAGCGTCCACGGAAGGTGGGGGCGAAGAGGATGACCCTCTTACCCTTGAGCGCCGGGTACTCCGCGTAGAACTCGCTCGTGAACTCGGCGGTGCGCGCCTCATCGAGGAACCAGTCGACGCGCGGAAGGCCTGTGGGGATCACCGCTGCGGGCTCGATGCCGAACGCCTCGGAGTAGACGTGCACCAAGTGTTCGGAGCCCGTGATCGCGTACGTGTAGGCGCGGTGCGCGTTGCTGAGCTTTGGCGATCCCGCGTTGCCGAAGCGGCTGAAGCCAACGGCCTTGAATCCGCTGCCCGCGTGCCACAGTTGGATCACCTTGGTGCGATCGTCTATCTCGATGTTGCCCAACATCGCGAAATAGTCGTCAAGCAGCACAATCTCGCTCGTGGCAAGCAAGTAGAGGATCCGGATGGTTGTCTTCCACTCGGAATTGCCTGGCACCCTGAAGGAGTAGCGCAGCGAGAAGCGCTCATCGAGCCCGCGCTCGATGAGCCGCTCCTGGACCCGGCGCAAGTTGCCCTCGATGGCCACGCGCTGCTCGGACGCGAACAGAATCTGGTTCTTGCGCGGGCCAATCGTGCGCCGGAAGAAACTGTAAATCCACCTCGCGTATCGCCGCTTGGCGTTAGGCCCCAGCAGCGCCTTGCGGATGCGCTTGGGGAACCGGCGCCAGCTGGTCTTTCCCGGTGGCTGATTGAACTCGTAGACGCGCAACTGGAACTCGAGCTCGATGTCGTTCTCTGAGATCCCAAACGACACCGTGTACGCGCTGCGGTTGGAGTTGTACAGGAACACGCGCGCGGCGTCGTCGAGCGCCGCGAGGTGGCTGGCCTCGAGCGTTGCGACACCGTCTGGCTGGCCGTCGATCACCGCGCGGATGCGCCACGTGCCGTTGGGAATGGCTCTGCGATCCACAAAGGTTGTCACATTGAAGACCAGGTCGTAGCGACCATCGCCGTGGTCCGTAACGTCCACGGGAAAGGCGCGAGCGCCCGTGAAGATCTCGAAGTCAACGGGCTTGTCCGCGGCAAGGTCTGCGCCGATTGCGGGCGTAGCGAGCAGGTGGATCGTGAGGTGCACGCGTTCCCACGTGACGTTGAGGACACGCACGGCAAGCGAGGGTGCCGGTGGCTCCTGAGGCTCTGTGGGCTCCACGGGGACAGAGGCGGTCGTCATGCGGTGAGCGCCCGTTCCTCGTGCCACGCGAGGGTCCTATCGAGACCGGATGCAAGGCCCACAGAAGGAGACCAGCCAAGCCCTCGCAGCCGCGAATCGTCGAGGCCGAGCCCCTTAACGGGGTTGAACCTCGACACGTCAACGCCCTCGCTAAAGCGCACGTTGAGGTCAAGTTCGGGGCGAGCCTTGGTGAACGCCTCCGCCAGTTCCCTGATCGAGACGAAACCATCGCGATCCGCGATGTTGTATGCCGTGTCCTCGCCAACCAGGAGCGCGTAGAACATCCCAGCCACAGCGTCGGCCACATACGTGTAGGTGCGGCGGGCGCTGCCATCGGAGTTGAGCGTGATGTCCCTGCCGGCGAGGATGTCCGCGGCGAAGTCCGCCTGGACGCGGCCGTCATCGAGCGCCATTCCCGGGCCGTAGATGTGGCCAAAGCGCGCGATCGTGAGGGGGATCCCGTGCTGGGCGCGGTAGCTCACGCTGATGGTCTCTGCGGCGCGCTTGCCTTCGGTGTAGCAGGCGCGGGGATTGAGGATGTCCACGGCGCCGTAGCTGTCTTCGGTGACGAGAGCGGCGTCGTCCGCTTGCTGTCCGTAGACCTCAGACGAGGACATCAGCACAAAGTGCGCATTGCCGGACTCCACACACAGGTCCAGGAGAGTGAACGCGCCCTGCACATTCGCGCGAATGGTGTCTACGGGGCTTTGCGCGTGCAGCGCGGGCCGGGCGGGAGAGGCGCCGTGAATCACCACGTCGATGGGGCGCTCAAGCGCGAGCGGGTTGCGCACATCGCCCTTCACGAGCACCAGGTCCGTGCGGTCAGCGGGCACCGCGAGGGCGGCGCGCGCACGGTCGGGATCGCGGACAAGGCCCAGAACCGTAATGCCGAGCGCGTGTGCGTCGTTGAGGCCAAGCAGCGTGTACACCGCGTACGCCGGAATCATGCCCGCGGCCCCGGTCACGAGGACCGTCTTGCCGGCGAGCTTGTCCCAGGGCAGATCAAGAGCGACGATTTCGCTGATGTCCTGGTTGACGATTGCGCTTGTGGCGCTGCGGATCCCATCTATAGGCATAGTTGGTGTCGATCCCATCTGTGGTTTGGTCGCAAGTCTAGCGGGGGCCTCTAGGTCAACGCCCGGCGGTGGGCTACCGTGCCAGGCTCACGAGCGCACGTACGCGCGGCGCGTGGCTGACAACCTCAACGCAACTTCTTGAGGAGGCGCTTTGCCCGCCGCACCACCTTGCGCGGCAAGGAGTTCGGCGGCACGTCCACCTTGATGCCCTTGCGGTTGTAGTACTCGTTGGCACGCTTTGCCTTATTGCGCAGCTTCTCTTTGTAGGCGGCGGGGCTGGTGCCTTCGTAGCGGGGCAGGGTGGTGCCGAGTTCTGCGTAGGTGTAGGCGGTGCGTTCGCTGGTGGGGGCGAAGATGCCTTTGATGCCGTTGAAGAGGGTTTCGTAGACGCTCCACAGGAAGGCTTCGTCTTTGGTGACGCCTTCGGCCATGGCTTTTTCGATG
>NZ_JASGEO010000023.1:0-54195 GCF_049841215.1 Demequina sp. | reverse complement strand
CCGCGCCGCCCGCGCCGCCCGCGCCCGACCCGTCCGGGTGCGCCCGGCCCGCGCCGCGCGGCTTACCTCCAGCGGTCGGCTGCGTTCCCTGAGTACCTGAGTGCCGGATATGGGCTGGATCCAGCACACACGTACTCAGGGAGCGGCTTTTCGCAGGCAGCGGGGTTGCCGTTTCGGGGTGGCCGCGATGCGAATCGCAAGACCCCGGAGATGGCACCAGGTGCGGGGCGCTAACAATTGTCGGGTTCGTCACTCCGCCGTGCGTCAGCGCTCACCGCCGGATCCGGGGCCCTACCGCCCGGTCGGAGAGTCTTACCCCTGGTAAGGAGCGTGATTGGGACCGGTCACAGTCTCTCCCGGCCCCAGCGTCGGGCCGTTTTTGTTCACGCCAAACATGGCTCAGACCAGGCACTTTACTAACCGTAATCAAAGCGTGACCTGCTGTATTTGACTGAGAATGTGAACGCAAACATACTGACAAGTACTGGTACGCAGGGACGCGTGCCATCTCTCAAGGAGGAGAAATGAAGTCAAGGAAGTTCCTTGCGGCCGCAGCCGGTGCCCTCATGGCACTCACGCTCGCGGCATGCTCCGGCGGCGGAGCAGGCACCGACGACCCGTCGGACGCCCCCACTGGCGGCACCGCAACCGAGGGTGGCCTCGTTGGTGTCGCTATGCCCACGCAGACGTCCGAGCGCTGGATCGCTGACGGCGAAGCCGTCAAGGCCGGCCTTGAAGAGCTCGGCTTTGACGTTGACCTGCAGTACGCGAACGACGACATCCCCACGCAGTCGCAGCAGGTTGACCAGATGATCACGAACGGCGCCAAGGTGCTGATCATCGCCGCGATCGACGGCACCGCGCTGTCCTCTCAGCTGCAGTCCGCTGCGGACAAGGGCATCAAGGTCATCGCGTATGACCGCCTCATCCGTGACAGCGCGAACGTTGACTTCTACGTCACGTTCGACAACTACAAGGTTGGCGTCCAGCAGGCCACCTCGCTGCTCGTTGGCCTTGGCGTTCTCAACGCTGACGGCTCCGAGGGCACGGCCACCGGTCCGTTCAACATCGAGCTGTTCGCCGGTTCGCCCGACGACAACAACGCCGGATTCTTCTTCAACGGCGCGATGGACACGCTCCAGCCCTTCATCGACAGCGGCGTGCTCGTCGTGAAGTCGGGTCAGACGGACTTCGAGCAGGTTGCCATCCTTCGTTGGCAGCAGGACGTCGCTCAGAAGCGCATGGAGGACCTGCTTACCTCCACCTACACGGGTGGCGACAAGGTCCAGGGCGTGCTGTCGCCCTACGACGGTCTGTCTCGCGGCATCATCACCGCCCTGCAGAACGCTGGCTACCCCGCCACGATCTCCGACGGCTTCCCGATCGTTTCCGGTCAGGACGCCGAGATCGCCTCCGTCAAGCTGATCAACGACGACGTTCAGTTCGCCACGATCTTCAAGGACACCCGCAAGCTCGCCGCTCAGGCGATCACGAGCGCCGAGTCCCTGCTTGCTGGCGAGGAGCCCGAGGCGAACGACACGACCACGTACGACAACGGCGTGAAGGTTGTGCCGTCGTACCTCCTCGAGTCGGACATCGTCTACAAGGACAACATCCAGTCCCTGCTCATTGACTCGGGCTACTGGACCGCTGACGAGGTTGCGGCTGGCGTCGCCAGCTAGTCTCAGAAGCACAAGGAAGTCGGCCCCCCCCCGCTAGCGGGCGGGGGCCGACGACCCCGGTCGAGTCATCAACGGAGAAGGACCAATGGCCAGCAACATCCTGGAGATGCGCAGCATCACCAAGACTTTCCCTGGCGTGAAGGCACTGTCTGACGTAGACCTCGAGGTCCGTCAGGGCGAGATTCATGCCATCTGCGGCGAAAACGGCGCAGGAAAATCAACCCTCATGAAGGTGCTGTCGGGCGTGTACCCGCACGGCACCTACGAGGGCGAGATTCACTACAACGGTGAACTCGCGCAGTTCAGTAACATCAACGACTCTGAAGCCGCAGGCATCGTCATCATCCACCAGGAGCTCGCCCTGGTGCCCCACCTGACTGTCGCCGAGAACATCTTCCTGGGAAACGAGCGCCGCGGCTTCCTTGGGCTGATCGACTGGAATCAGGCCAACCACGAAGCGAACGAGCTCATGCACAGGGTGGGCCTCAACGAGAACTCAGCCACACCCGTCGGGCAGCTTGGTGTTGGCAAGCAGCAGCTCATCGAGATCGCGAAGGCGCTCTCCAAGGACGTGAAGCTGCTCATCCTCGACGAGCCAACCGCGGCCCTCAACGACAACGACTCCGAGCACCTGCTGAACCTCCTCAAGGGGCTCAAGGAGCACGGCATCACGTCGATCATGATTTCGCACAAGCTCAACGAGATTGAGTACGTCGCCGACCGCACCACGATCATCCGTGACGGCCGCACCATCGAGACCATCGACATGAGCGACCCCGCGTCCACCCAAGACCGCATCATCCGCGGCATGGTGGGCCGGGACCTCGAGCACCGCTACCCCGAGCGCATCGATCACACCATCGGCGATGAGATCTTCCGGGTCGAGAACTGGACGGTTCACCACCCCACCCAGCCAGAGCGGGTGGTGGTCGACAATGCGGAGCTGTTCGTCCGCGCGGGCGAAGTGGTCGGCATCGCCGGCCTCATGGGCGCCGGCCGCACGGAGCTCGCGATGAGCGTCTTCGGCCACACCTACGGCCGCGGCATCAGCGGCGAGGTCTACATGCACGGCGAGCAGATCAATACGAGTACCGTCTCGCGCGCGATCGACGCGGGCCTCGCCTATGCCACGGAAGACCGCAAGCGCTACGGCCTCAACCTCATCGAGGACGTCAAGCGCAACATCAGTGCCGCGGCGCTGGGCAAGCTGTCGAAGAACGGCTTTGTCAACGGCAACGAGGAAACGGTGGTCGCCGAGGAGTACCGCGCTGCGATGAACATCAAGACGCCTACTGTGCTGCAGAAGGCGGGCAACCTCTCTGGTGGAAACCAGCAGAAGGTGGTGCTCTCCAAGTGGCTGTACACGGACCCCGAGGTGATGATCCTCGATGAGCCCACGCGCGGTATCGACGTTGGTGCAAAGTTTGAGATCTACACGCTGATCAACAAGGTGGCGGCGGAGGGCAAGGCGATCATCCTGATCTCCTCAGAGTTGCCGGAACTGCTAGGCACGTGTGACCGCATCTACACCCTCGCCTTTGGGCGCATCACTGGCGTCATGGACGTCAAGGACGCGACGCCAGAGGCACTCATGACACTCATGACGCAAGAGCGTCGTACCTCCGCCTCGGCGGGAAGGGAAGGCACGGCCGCATGACCGGCATCGCAAACGTGAAGGAACTCTTCACTCGCAACCTCCGCCAGAGCGGAATCTTCATCGCCTTTGTCGCGATCGTGCTGCTCTTCACGATCCTCACGGACGGGAAGCTGCTCGGGCCCGAGAACCTGAACAACATCGTCCTGCAGTACTCCTACATCCTGGTCCTCGCCATCGGCATGGTGATCGTGATCATCGGCGGCCACATCGACCTGTCGGTGGGATCTGTTGCAGCGCTCGCGGGCGCGGTGTCCGCAGTGGTGGTCATCAAGGACCAGCATCCGTGGTGGCTTGGCGTCATTGCCGGCTTGGCTGTTGGCCTGCTGGTGGGCGCATGGCAGGGCTTCTGGGTGGCTTTCGTTGGCATTCCGGCGTTTATTGTCACGCTCGCCGGCATGCTCATCTTCCGTGGAGCGACGTGGCAGGTACTGAAGAACACCTCGCTGTCGAATTTCCCCGAGCAGTACCAGAGCCTGGCAAACGGCCATATCAACGGGTGGCTCGGCGGCGACGGCTACGACGTGTTCACACTCGTGGTCTTTGCACTCGGCGTCGCGGGCTACGTGTTCAGCCAGTTCCGAGCTCGCCGCAAGGCCATTCAGTACAAGCAGGTTGTGGCGGCGCTACCGCTTTTCATCATCAAGCTCGTCGCCATTGGCGCGGTGGTGATGTGGCTCGGATGGCGCTTGGCTAACTTCAAGGGTCTGCCGATCGTGCTCGTCATCCTAGGCGTCCTCGTGCTGGTCTACTCGGTGGTCACGGCGCGAACGGTGTTCGGCCGACACGTGTACGCGATCGGTGGCAACCTCACCGCCGCGACGCTCTCCGGCGTCAAGGTCAAGTGGGTCAACTTCGGCATCATGCTCAATATGGGCTTCCTCGCCGGTGTGGCGGGCATCCTGTTCTCGGCTCGCCTCAACAGTGCAACCCCTCAGGCTGGTAACTTCTTCGAGCTCGACGCCATTTCCGCGGCGTTCATCGGCGGAGCGGCCGTCACGGGTGGTGTGGGCAAGGTTTCCGGCGCGATCGTTGGTGGTCTGATCATGGCCACGATGTCGAACGGCATGCAGTTGCTCGGTTACCCGCAGCAGTGGCAGTACATCGTCAAGGGCCTCGTGCTGCTGCTCGCCGTGGCGTTCGACGTCTACAACAAGCGCAGGGCTGGCTCCCGCTAAGTCATTAACAAGGGCAACGGGCCCCGCTCAATTCGGTGGGCGGGGCCTTGTGCTGCCTTAGGGCAGCGTGAGGCCGGTGATGCGGTGGAGCTCCTCGACGAGTTCCGCTCGCGCGGCCACGTCGCGCACAACGGCGTTGGGTTCTTGGCTCTCGCGTCGCTTCACATAGCGGCCCGACGCTGTGGCCGCCTTCTCGTCTGACGTCACCAGCCACACTTGAGTCTCGGCGCCGTCTGCGACCTCGTCCCACGCGTTGGGCCCGCCAAGTTGCGTCTTGATCCAGCCCGGATCCACCGAGTTGACAATCGCCTCCGGGTGCCGAGCGGCGAGCTCGAACGCGAGCATCGAGTCGTGCAGTTTGGAGTCGCTGTAGGCTTGCATCCCGTCCCACTCGCGCCTGGCCCATTGCAGATCGTCCGGCCGCCATACGCCTTGGCCCTCAAGACCGGAGGTCAAGTAGACCATCCGCGGGCTCACGGGCATGAGCGCGGTGACCACGTAGGGACCAACCACGTTTGTGTGGAAAATGAGCTCGAGCCCGTCCTCGGTGAGCGTCCTCTCGCGCAGCCCGCCACCGATACCCGCGTTGTGAATCACGGCATCGAAGGGCCCCAGGGCGTTGGCCCGTTCAGCTACCGAGGTGGCGCCAGAGATCGAGGCGAGGTCGCCCGCTACGGCGCCCACAGCGTCGGGCAGGAGTGCGAGCGCCGCCGCGGCCCGCTCCTCATTGCGACCGTGGAGCACCACGTCGTGGCCCATATCTATGAGTTGGCGGGCGCTCTCTGCGCCGATGCCTTGGGCGGAGCCGGTGATGAAGATGCGAGACATGGGTCCATCCTCGCATCGGGCGGGCCCGTAGTCTTTCCCCATGGGAATTGCCGACGAGCTCATCGCGAACAACAAGGCTTACGCCGCGAAGTACACCCCGGACCGCCCACTCCCCCCAAGGAGGCAGCTCGCCGTGGTGAGCTGCATGGACTCTCGCCTCGACATCTTCGCTGCGCTCGGCCTTGAGGTTGGCGATGCCCACGTCATGCGCAACGCGGGCGGCGTGGTGACCGATGACGTCATCCGCTCGCTCACGATTTCCCAGCGCAAGCTCGGCACCCGTGAGGTCATCCTCATTCACCACACGGACTGCGGCGCGCTCACGTTCACCGACGATCAGTTGCGTAACCAACTGCTCGACGAGACGGGCCTCAAGCCCGCGTGGAGCCCGGAATCCTTCACGGACCTCGACGCGGATCTGCGCCAGTCGATGGAGCGCGTGCGCCGCTCACCATTCCTCGTCGACACCACCCAGGTGCGCGGCTTTGTGTTCGACGTCCACACGGGCGAGTTGCGCGAAGTGGTATAAACCCGGCAGGCTTCGTCACCAGAACCCCTTGGCACCACGCTGCGGGGGCGCCTGGGGAGGGCTTCCACGTGAGCGAGTTCGGTGTAGACCTGCGCGGGGTCATTGACCTGTTGTCGCGGCATATTTACTCCGGGCCAGAGGTCTACCTGCGCGAACTCCTGCAGAATTCGCGGGACGCGATCATCGCACGCGCGGACCACCACGAGCCCAATCCCGACTGGGCTATTCGCATCCGCCCGGCCACCGCGGACAACCCGTTCGTCATGATCGACGACGGCATCGGCCTCGCCGCCGACGAGGTCGCGGACCTGCTCGCAACGGTTGGCCGCTCCTCGAAGCGCGACATGCTCGACCTCCCCAACGAGGACTTCCTTGGCCACTTCGGCATCGGCCTGCTGAGCTGCTTCATGGTCGCGGACACGATCGAGATCCTCAGCCGCAAGGACGGCCGCCCCGCGTGCGTGTGGCGCGGCAGCGCGGACGGCACCTACGCCGTGGAAGAGCTGCCGGCACACCAAAGCGACGCCGTGCCCATCGGCACTCGCGTTACCCTGCGGCCGTCCTTTGACAGAGGTGAACTTCTTGGGCCCGACGCTGTGGCAAGGCTTGCTCGCATGTATGCCGAGTTCCTTCCAGTGCCCGTGGTGCTCGAGCGCGATGGCGAGAGCGAGCGCATCAGCGGTGATGCGCCCTTCTTGCTCAACGCTGTCACGCACCGCGCGCAGGTGCTCGCGTACGGCCACGAGCTCATCGGGCACGAGCCGCTTGACGCGATCCCCTTGCGCGTACCCGGCACCGCGACAACGGGAGTTGGGTACGTACTGCGTGGAGCGTCGGGCCTGAAAACGCGGGGCGCGCGCGTGTACGTGGGGCGCATGCTGCTAAGCCCTGACGAGCCGCAACTGGTGCCGGATTGGGCGTTCTTCTTGCGGCCGGTGGTGACGTCCGATGTGCTGACGCCAACGGCGAGCCGCGAGTCGTTGGTGCGCGACGACGCCCTTAAGGCCACGCGGGACGGCATTGCTGACGCCGTGCGCGCGTGGGTGCGGGACCTCGCGGAGCGCAACCAGCCGCGTCTGCGGGAGTTCCTGAGCGTCCACGACCTCGCGATTCGCGCGGCGTGCCGCGAGGACGAGGAACTGTTCCGCATCGTGGGGCCGTACCTCACATTTGAGACTGCTGCCGGGCCGCGTGAGCTCAGGGAGCTCGCGCAGGACGGCGACGTGCAGTTTGCGCCGTCGCTCGACGAGTTCCGCATGCTGAGCGGGCTCGGGACCACGGGCACGCTCGTCAATGGCTCGTACGTGCATCACGAGGAGCTGTTGACGATCGCGCCGCAGATCTTTGCCGGGCTGAACGTGTCCCGCGCGGATGTGGTGGCGTGGCTTGCGGAGCTCGACGAGCCCGCGGTGGAGGATCTCGCGAGGACGTCCGCGCTCGCTGCGCGCGCAACGGCGGCGCTCACGGACGTGGACGTGGAGGCCGTGGTGAAGGTGCTTCCCGGCGCCGAGGTGCCATCGCTGTACGTGGCAGACGCCCGAGTGCTGACGCGCGTGGATCTCACGCGCGCGAGCGAGATCGCCAAGGGCCCGTGGGCGGCCGTGTTGCGCACCGCGGCCACGCGCGTTGACGAAACCGCAGAGGCGCAAGGGCGCACGGCTACGCGCGCGCAGATCTGCCTCAACTGGGCATCGCCCCTGGTGCAGCGCCTCGCGTCGCTAGACGACGGCGCGGTGCTCGATCGCGGTGTGCGCCTGCTGTACGTGCAGGCGTTGCTTGCCGGAAGACGTCCGTTGACGGAGCGCGACCGCGCGCTCATGAGCCAATCGCTCGACGACCTCATCACCTTGAGCGTTGGGCTTAACAGGGAGGGAACCCATGACTGACGACACCACACAGATCGACCTCGACGAGCAGGCGGAGATGCTGCGCTACATGCCATGGGGGCCGGCGCACCGCGAGGCCGCCACCGCAGTGGTGGCGCAAGCGCAAGAAGTGGGAGACCTCGACGCGGAGTTCTCCGGCCGCATGCGCCTCACGGCGGAGGGCGTCATGAGCGGCATCAGCGATCTCGCGCTCGCGAACTTCGCGTGGTGTGCGGCAAAGCACGCCGAGGACCCCGCCCGGTTCGTCGGCCCCGCGGATGACTCGAGCGACACGATCTTCTGGCAGTACAAGTGGATGCCGGGACTGCTGATGGGTTCGCCCGCGTTCAGCGCCGAACAGGTCGATGCGGTGCTCGCCGACTTCGAGGCGACGTACCGCAACGCGGGTCTGCCACTGTCCGCCGTTGCTGGCGCCAAGTTTGAGACGGCGATTGGGCGCGGGCGCGTGGCCCAGGCAACCGAGTTGGGTGCCATCTCGGCCGCGACACCGCGCGACGACTTCTCCTCGTGCGCGGCGTGCACCCCGGCCAACTACGTCGACTTGGCCCTGCTCCAGGGCGACGAGGCGGAGGCGATCCGCGTTGCGATCAAGACCTGGCGCGACGGCGAAGGATGTGCCGAAGAGCCGGAGAGCATGCTCGCTCGCGTGCTGATCCCGCTGCTGCGCGCTGGCCGCTCCGACGAGGCAGTGGAGGCGTACGAGTTGGTGCTTGAGGCGTCTCGCGGCGAGGCAGAGCAGGTGGAGAATCAGAGCTTCGTCGCGCTCTTCGCGTCGCTCACCGGCAACCACGAGCTGGCTTTGAGCACCGTCGAGCGCCACCTCGCGGGCCTTGGCCACGGCGCGCTCCGCGAGCGGGATCAGCTCAAGGCAAGCCTGAACTTTGCGGTGGCGCTTGACCGCTTTGCCGCCGCGATTCGAGAGGATGCCGCCGTTCGCGCGTCCACGAACGCCGCACTAGCAGGCATCCTGCCCGAGGCCGAGCGCCCCCTTCGCGTCACGGAGGTGGCCGAGGTGCTGTGGGCCTTCGCCGATGATCTGGCGGCACGCTTCGACGAGCGCAACGGCAATGACTACTGGGCCGGCCGCGTTGCGGAAGCGCGCGCCCTGCGGGGCGAAGAGCACCCGCTCGAGCTGGACCAGGATCAGGACTTCGCCGCGATCATGGTGCTTCCGAACGAGCCGTCGACGCCCAGCGACTGGGTGTGGCGCGCCGTCGATTGCCTGTGGGCTGGTGACATTGACGCCGCGGAGTCTGCCGCCCGTACCGCGCTCGTCAGTGAAGCGCAGCTCACGCCGATTCTGCGGGTTCGTGCGTACGGCGCACTCACCCAGGCGGCAGAGATCACGGGTGACGTCGCTCGCCTCGACCAGGCCTTCGCCGCCTACGTCGACGCTCTCAACGAGCGCTACGGGCCAGACACCGCCGCCTTCGCGCGCGAGACTGGCCCCGACGCTACCCAGCCCCAGATCGAGGCGGCGCTTGCCGCCTACCCTGACGCGGCCGTCGGGCTGCGGCTGCGTTCCGCAGCGCTTGAGCTGCGCGCCCAACTGGGCGGCGAGGGAGAGCCGGATGGCGAGGTGCTCGCGGCGCTAGGCGATCGTTTCGCCGAGGGGATCGCGAAATTGGAGGCTGAGCTCGCAGGGCAGGGCGACGATGACGAGCGGTATGGCACCGCGCTGTCGCTTGCCTCCTCGCTACAGCAGTTGGGGCAGTTGCGCTTTGCCCAGCAGCAGCCGGAGGCCGCGGTGAATGCCGTTGCTGCGGGTGTTGAGGCGTCGCCGTCGCGAGTGATCCGCGCGTCGCTGCTCACGATGCAGGCGAACATGCTGGGCAGGCTGGGAGCCACGGACGCCGCGGCCGAACTGTTCGACGAGGCGGCAACGCTGTACTCGGCCGCTGGCTTTGTGCGCAGCGCCGTATTCGCGTCGCTCGACGCCGGCACCGCCTGGGCGAATGCGGGCAACCCGGGCGCCGCTGGTGTGCGCTTCGAGTATGCCCAGAGCCTGTTGCGCGGCGACGAGAGCCTGCCCATGGGCATTCAATGGACGTGGGCGCTCGCGCTCATCGACACGGGCGAGGCCGACCGCGCGGTGCCGATGCTCGAGGGCATCCTCGCGGTCGAGAGCGCGGATCCTGACACGCAGCCGGGCGCGCTCGCGCAGACGCACTTCCGGCTTGGGCGGGCCTACGACGACTCGTACGACCGCCGCGCCGGTGAGCACTATCGCGAGGCCGTCACCCAGTTCATCAGGGACGACGCTCCGCTCGCCGCCGCGCAGGCGGCCACGTATGCGGTGCGCGAGTTCCGCTTCCAGGAACGCTGGGACGCGGCGGTGGAGGCCGCGGAGGCCGGGCTTGGGCAGCTGGCCGCGAACCCGGAGCCTGCCCTCGAGTTTGAACTCACCAAGCAGCTCGCCACGGTGCTCGCCGAGATGGGCGTGGACTCGTGGCGCGCTCGCGCGGACCACCTCGTCGACGTCTCGCGTCAGATCGAGGATCCCGAGGCGTACGTCGACGCGATGGGCACCAGGGTTGCTCTCGAATACGACCACGGTGAGCCGCAGACGGTGGAGCCCCTTGCTCGCGACGCGCTCGCTGTTGCCCTCGCCGCGGAGAACTACGAGACGGCCGCGCCCTCGCTGTGGTACCTCGCCAACGCGTTGGTCTCGCTCGACAGGGCCGACGAAGCGATCGCCCTGCTTGAGACCTACCGCGACCGGGCCGGCGAGTTCGGCGAGCAGCGCGACCTGTTCGCGAGCCTCGCGATCGACGTCTTCCGCCGCCTCGAGCGCGACGACCTCATTGCCCAGTGGGAGGCGTTCTTCGACATCGCCTAGCGCCCTGGTGTTCCCTGAGTGCCTCAGTGCTACTTTCCTGCGCGGATCGACACTGAGGCACTCAGGGGATGTGGGCTAGGCGGGGGTTAGGTGCTTTTCCTGCCCGACGCTGCGGCTGGCTTCCGCGTGCGCGTCACCTTCCCCGTCAATATCGAGGTGGGGGAGGATCCGGTCGAGCCACGCTGGCATCCACCAGTTAGCGCGGCCAAGCAACCGCATGATCGCCGGGACGAGCACCACGCGCACCACGAACGCGTCGATGAACACCGCCACCGCCAGGCCAAGGCCAAGCAGCTTCATGATCCGCGACTCGGACGTCACGAACGATCCAAACACCACCACCATGATCGACGCTGCGGCGATGATCACGCGCGAGACCTCCGCGAGCCCGCGGCGTATGGCCACGGAGTTGGAGCGCCCGCCGTGGTACAGCTCGGCGATCCGGGACACGAGGAACACCTGGTAATCCATCGAGAGCCCAAAGAGCAGCGCGAACAGGATGAGGGGAACGAACGGCTCGATGGGGCCACCCTCTCCAACCCCGATGAGCTGGTGACCCCAGCCCCACTGGAACACCGCCACGATCACGCCGAACGCGGCAAGCGCGGACAGCAGGTTCATCGCCGCGCCCACAAGCGGTAGCACCACCGAGCGGAACGCGACCATGAGCACCAGCACGGACAGCCCAATCACGATCGCGAAGAACAGCGGTAGCGAGTCCGCGATCGCATCCGTGAAGTCGGCCTGGCTGGCCACGGACCCGCCCACGTGAGCGTCAACGCCAGCGTCCGGGATGTAGGTGTCGCGGATGCGTTCCACGAGCTGCTCGGTTTCCACCGCTTGCGGCGAGGTTGCGGGCACCACCACGAGCATCTGCGCCGTTCCGCCAGCGTTCGGAATAGGCCCGCGCACGGCCGCTACGTCGGCGTCCGACGCGATGGTGCCGGCGAGCGCGGTGGTATCCCCAGCGTCGGCCACTACTACCAAGGTGCCGTTGGCGCCCGGCCCAAAGCCCTCGGATACCAGGTCGTATGCCGTGCGCGTTGGCGAGCCGGCGGGGTCGTTGCCTTGGTCCGCGTTCCCCAGGCGCAGCGAGAACGCCGGGATGGCGACCACCGCGAGAAGGGCGAGCGCGGCGAGGCTCGTGATCAAGGGCCGACGCTCCACCAGGTTGGCGAACCGTCCTGGCTGGGGAACGGCGTTGGGGATGGCGCCGTGCTGGTCGAGGGCCGCGCGCTCGCGGCGGCTCAGCACGCGGTGACCGTAGAGCGTGAGCAGTGCGGGCACCAGAGTGATGGAGGCGGCGACGGAGAACACCACGGTGATGGCGGCGGCGATCGCGAGCGAGGACAAGAAGGCGATCTGCGGAACGAACATTCCGGCGAGCGAGATGAACACCGTGATTCCGGCGAACACCACCGCGCGGCCTGAGGTGGTGACGGACGCGCGGACGGACTCGCGCACCTCGCGGCCCGCCTTGAGGCCGAGGCGGTGGCGGTTGACGATGAACAGGGCGTAGTCGATGCCGATGCCGAGTCCAAGCAGCACCGCGAGCGTTGGCGCGGAGGTGGACGCAGGCGTGAGGTTGGAGAACAGGCTCAGCGCGGCGAGCGATCCCGTGAGCGCGATGATCGCGCTGATGAGCGGCACGGTTGTTGCCATGAGGGATCCGAAGGCGACGAACAGGATCACGGCGGCGATCGCGAGCCCAATGAGTTCACCCGCCCCCACCTCGGGGTTGCTAAGGCGGCTCGCGGCCTGGCCCGCCTGGCCAACGGTGAGGCTCTCGGAGTTTGCCGCGCCCACGATCTCGCCAACCTTCTCGATGTCGGCAAGCGGGAGGTTGTAGGCCTGGTCGTCGTACGTGACTGTCGCGAAGGCGATGGTGCCGTCGGGGGAGACTTGGCCGGCGCCGTCGGGCTGGAAGGGGCTGGTGATGGAGGTGACCGACGGCACGGCGGCGATCTCGTCGAGCACCTCGGTGATCTCGCCGCGCGCTCCCTCGACCGTCCCGGACGCCACCTTGAACGCGATCGTGTCCGAGTCGCCCGCGGTGCTGGGGAAGCGTTCCTCGAGGAGGTCATAGGCGGCTTGAGAGTCGCTGCCTTTGAGCGCGTAGGTGTCGCGCATGTCTTGGCCTACGGTCGCCACGAGCACTTGGAGGCCGATGACGAGGGCGATCCACCCCAGCAGCACGGCGAGCGGCCTGCGGGTGGAGAGTCGGGCGATGGCTTTCATGATTTTCTCCCCTTGGATGTTTTACTGAACGACCGTTAAGATGGTTGCAGGGCCGATACTGGCACGATAACTAAACGTTCGTCAAGCGAATTCTTGGTGACGTGCGATGGAGGATGAGGGCATGAGCACGGATACTTTCGCGGATGCTCGGCGAACCGACACGCGCGACCGCATCATCAGGGTGGCCGCGGGCCTATTCGCGGACCGCGGCTTCGCAGGCACGTCCATCCGCGACATCTCCGACGCTCTTGGAGTGACCAAGGCCGCGCTGTACTACCACTTCGCGTCGAAGGACGACATTCTCCGGGCCATCGTGGACCAGCCCATCACGAGTGTGCGCAGCGTCATGGACAAGCAACCCCCTCTCGCCAGTGAGAGCGACCGCAGGGCATTCGTGCGGGACATCATCGCGTCCATGGCCGAATGCGATCCCGAGTCCATCGCCGTGTTCAAGGACCCGCAAATCCAGGCCCTGGTCAGCGCGGAGATCTCCGCCTCCGGCATCACCAACGTGTTGGCGATCACGCTTGCGTCGGCCCTTTCGGGAACCACCGACCCCGCCCAGATTCAACCAGAGCATCTGGTACGAGCCACAGCGGCGGTCGCTGCTGGCCTCGCGGTCATCGACAGCTGGCACCTCGCCTTCCCCGATGAGCCCAAGTTCTCGCCAACCTCCATCGACTACATTGCGGATACGGTGTCAGCCGTCTTGGAGCGCTAACCCCAGCGCGGGGTTAACCTGGAAGCGCCAGATTCACCCCGGGAGGTACTCATGAGCTGGTGGAACTTCACTAAGGCCGTGTTCCACGGCGAGCACAAGTTGGCGCCCATGACGTGGGTGGCGGCCGTGGCCACGGTTGTCTACACGATCTCGCCGCTCGACTTCATCCCCGAACTGTTCCTTGGGCCGCTTGGCCTCGCGGACGATCTTGGCTTGTGGGCGGTGCTCATTGCTCTCGCCGCCAAAGAGAAGAGTCGGTACGAGGTGAGCGTCCACGGCGGCGAGTACGTCAAGGCGACGCGACTTTCCTAGTTTCCGCTAGTCCCGCGGGTCATACGCGGCCCCGCGCTTGATGAGTTCGGCGAGCAGTCTTCGCGACCGTCCCGCCTGCCCTTGATACGCAGTCTGCGCGGGCACCGCGGTCCCAGGCCGTTGCGCGAGCGCGCGGATTCGCACAATGCCCATGTTCGGGACCTCAAGTTCCACCCCATTGTGGGGAGGCGCGAAACGGCGCTTTCGCGTCCGCACGGTGAGCGATGCGATCGGCACCGCCCAGTCGTCACCTTCGCGCGGCACCCACCGCAGCCTGTCCGTCAGCTCCACGAAGCCCACGCGCTGGGGGTCGTCTCGCTGCAGCCCCATCCCGTGGTCGCCAAGGTCTAGCCTCGCCCACGTCTCCCAACGGCTCACCGTCCCAGCATGGCACGGCCCGACGCTGCGTGCCCTAGCGCTTGCCCCAGGCTTTGGGGGTGGTGAGGTTGAGGATGCGGACTAGTCGCTTGGCCGACGTCAGCGAGACCTTGCCGTCCGACATCATCGACAGCCCGCGCACAGGGAGCTCCTCGAGGATCGAGGCGAACATTCCCGCTTGCGCATCATCCGGTGCGGCGTCCGCGAGGTTGAACTGTTTCTCCACCTGCTTCTTCACGGCCGCGACCACGCGACGACCAACCGGGCTGATCGTGAGGTCACCCAACGTGGAGTCGAGCGTGAACGGCAAAACCGGCCGGGCCGTCGGGATGGCGTGCCCAAGCATCGCCGCGAACTCCTCGTCGGTGGCAACAAAGTCCACCGGCCCCGCGGAGGGGGCGAGCACGTCATCGGACGCCACCTTGACGATCTTGCGCTCGCGAATGTCCACCGACGACGAGCCAACCAGCAGCTCGAACTCGCCCACCTCCACGAGCCACGCATGTGCGGCCACGTCCCACACGGCGAACGCGCGGCGGTCAAGCCGCAGCGTGACCTTCTGCGACTCACCTGGCGCAAGTGCCACCTTCGCGAAGGCCCTCAGCTCCTTCGCGGGGCGGTACACCGTGGACTCGACGTCGCGCACATAGAGCTGCACCACCTCTGACCCGGCACGCTTGCCGGTGTTGGTGACGGTCACGGTGACGGTGTAGCCGTCGCCGCTCTTGCGGGCGCTGAGGCCGCTGTAGCCAAAGCTCGTGTAGCTGAGGCCATGGCCAAACGGGAAGCGCGCGGGAACGCCGGCGCTGTCGTGGAAGCGGTAGCCAACGTAGAGCCCCTCGCGATACTCCACCTGCGTGAGGCCGCCGGGGAAGTTGCGGTCCGCGGCCACGTCCTGTTGGGCGACCGGGAAGGATTCCGCGAGCCGCCCGCCCGGCTCGGCCACGCCAAGCAGCACGTCAGCGATCGCGCCGCCGCCGGCTTGTCCACCAAGGTACGCCTCGAGGATCGCGGCGGGCTTGTCGGCCCATGGCGTGACCACGGCGCCGCCGTTGAGCATCACCACAACGGTCTTGGGGTTCGCCTCGGTGACGGCCGCGATGAGGGCCTCGTGGCCGTCGGGAAGGCGCAGTGTGGTGCGGTCAAAGCCCTCGGATTCCAGGGCGGATGGCAAGCCAACGAGCAGCACAACGGTGTCGGCGCCCGACGCTGCGGCACGGGCCTCGTCGAGCTGCTCCTTGGTCGCGGCGCCCGTTCGTGCGTCGTAGCCGGGCGCGTACGTCACCGTGGCTTTGGCGCCGAGAGCGTCGCGGAAGAGCGGCAGGAACGCGTCCACCTTGGTGGCTGTGACGAGAGACGATCCGGCGCCCTGGTAGCGGGGCGCCTCGGCGAAGGCGCCGATGACCGCGATGGTGCCTTTGGGCTTCAGGGGGAGGATCCCATCGTTGGTGAGGAGCACGGAGCCCGCGGCCGCCGCACGGCGGGCGAGGGCGTGGTGAGCGTCGAAGTCTGCCGGGCCAGCGTCGGGCACTTGCGCACGCAGCGCCATGTCGAGCACGCGTACGGCAGCCAGGTCAACGTCGGCCTCGCTGAGGGTGCCGCTCGCGACTGCGTCCTTGACGGCCTCATCCCACGAGCCGTTGGAGCCTGGCATCTCGAGGTCGAGGCCCGCGTGAACGGCGGCGGGGCGGTCGTAGGTGGCGCCCCAGTCGGTCATGGCGAGGCCGTCGAAGCCGAACTCCTCGCGCAGGATCGTGGTCATGAGGGTGCGGCTTTCGCCAACGTGCTCGCCGTTGACGAGGTTGTAGGAGCTCATGATGGTCCAGGGCTTGGACTCGCGAACGGCGATCTCGAAGCCGGTGAGGTAGAGCTCACGGAAGGTGCGCTCGTCGATGATCGTGTCGATCGTCATACGGCGATGTTCCTGGTTGTTGGCCACATAGTGCTTGATGGACGTGCCGACGCCTTGGGACTGGACGCCCTTCACGAGCGCGGCGGCCATGTGACCGCTGAGGAACGGGTCCTCGCTGAAGTACTCGAAGGTGCGGCCGCCCGCGGCGTGGCGCTTGAGGTTGAGGCCGGGGCCAAGCAGCACGCCGACGTTCTCCGCGCGGCACTCGCGGCCGAGCGCCTCGCCCACCTCTTCGAGTAGCTCGGTGTCCCAGCTGGAGCCGAGCGCGGCGGCGGTGGGGAAGCACGTGGCGGGGGCGGACTTGCCAAGCTCCAAGGTGTCGCCAGTGGCGAGTTGCTTACGCAAGCCGTGTGGGCCGTCGGTCACCATGATGGAGGGGGCGCCGGGCGCCTCTTCCGTGGTCCACAGGTCCTTCCCGCTCAGCAGGCGGATCTTGTCGTCAAGGCTGAGGCCGGCGACGATCCGCTCGGCCGCGGCGGTGGTGTCGCGCATGGCTCCCTCTAGTGCGTCGTTGCGGGGAGGGGACGTCCCCAGGGCAAAGAAAAAGCGCGCGGGCGTTAAGGGGGGGAATCAAACGCCCGCGCGCTATCTAACAATGTTAGATAGGTTGATGTTAACTCGCAAGTAGGATGTGCGCAACCGCAACGAAGAGGTGATTTTTGGGCACTCGCATGGAGCGCGACGAGCGCCGAGCGGCCATCCTCTCGACGGCGATGGCGATCATCGACGAGCAAGGCCATCAGGGCCTCACGATGCGCGGTCTTGCCCGGGAATGCGGGCTGTCAGCGCCCGGGCTCATGCACTATTTCCCCGACATGCCCACCCTGGTAGTTGCCGTAGTTCAGTATCGCGAGGAGCGGGACGAGGAGCTGTTCTCCGCGATCGAACCCGGGCCCGGCATGAGCCGGCGCATGGTGGACGCGATGATCGACAACATCGTGGCGCGGCCCAAGGCGGCGGAGCTCTTTGCCATCGTGGAGGCGCAGGCGATCGATCCCCGGCACCCCGGGCATGAGTACTTCCTTGGGCGCGCAGAGGCGATCGTGACGCAGTTCGCGCCCATCGTGGCGGAGGAGTACGCGAATCCCGAGGAGCTAATCCGGCAGATTCTTGCGGTTGCCGACGGGCTGCAACTCAACTGGCTGCGCGACCCCACCGCGTTTGACCTGCGCGAGCGGTGGAAGGCGATTGCGGATCCACTGCTTGCTGCCGCCGAGAGGTGCCCGGAAGGGTAAGGGGTGCCGCGGAGCGGAACCTGGCCACAGCGTCGAGCTAATGCCTGAGCGTCACCAGAGCCACCCCGGGAGCCTCACCAGAGCCACCCCGGGAGCCTCACCTGAGCCACCCCCGGGAGCTTCACCTGAGCCGCCCCTTACCCAGATGCGCGCTGGCGGCAACCACCGCGTCCTAAGGGGCGTTTAGGACGCGCTACGTACCGCAGGCGCGCTTACATCTCCTCGTGGGTGTTGGGGTCGCCGCCAAACAGCCGCTCGTCGGCTGTCCCCCTGAGCCGGCTGTCCCCCTGAGCCGGCTGTCCCCCGGAACCTGCTGTCCCCCTGAGCCGGCTGTCCCCCGGAACCTGCGTCCGTACAACCCGGCACGAGTGCGGCGCGATTCGTGCCGCAATGTACGGACAGCGAGCACAGCGTCGGGCTAATGCCTGAGCCTCACCAGAGCCACCCCTTACCCAGATGCGCGCTGGCGGCAACCACCGCGCCGTAAGGGGCGTTTAGGACGCGCTACGTACCGCAGGCGCGCTTACATCTCCTCGTGGGTGTTGGGGTCGCCACCAAACAGCCGCCCGTCCGCGCGGGTGAGCGCGGAGATCGCCTCCACCTCGTCCGGCGTGAGCTCAAACCCAAACACGTCGAGGTTCTCCGCCTGACGCTCCGGCCGCCCCGACTTGGGAAGCGGCACCGCGCCCAACTCGATGTGCCATCGCAGAATCACCTGCGCGGGCGTGACGTTGTGCCGCGTGGCCGCCTCCACCACCGGCGGCTGCTCGTATGGCGCGCTCGCCTTGCCCAGCGGGCTCCACGACTCGGTGACGATGCCAAGGCGCTCGTGCTCCGCCCGCAACTCCTCTTGGATGAAGTAGGGGTGCAGCTCAACCTGGTTGATAGCAGGGGTGACGCCGGAGTCGTCGATGATCGCTGCCAGATGCTCCGCGGTGAAGTTGCTCACGCCGATGGATCGCGCAACGCCTTGCTCTCGCAGTTCCACAAGCCCGCGCCACGCCTCCTTGTACTTCCCGACGCTGGGGTTGGGCCAGTGGATAAGCACCACATCGATTCGGTCCAGACCCATGGTGGCCAGAGACTCGCGGCCCGCGCGCTTCGCCGCCTCGAACTCATGGGCGCGCCCCGGGATCTTGGTCTGCACCACGATCTCATCGCGGTCGGTGCCCGTGTCCTTCAGCCAGTCGCGAATGGCGCGGCCCACCTCCTCCTCGTTGCCGTAGTTCACGGCCGAGTCGATGAGCCGATAGCCGGCATCGAGCGCGGAGCGCACCGCGCGATACCCTTCGTCTCCGCGCAGCGGATAGGTGCCAAACCCAATCTCTGGAAGCGAGAGGCCGTCGTTGAGGATGAGGTGCTCAGTCATCTGTCCACCCTACGTCCGCGGCTAATGTTGAGCACATGACGACGGCGTTCGTGCTCGGTGGAGGCGGTGTCCGTGGCGCCGTGGAAGTGGGGATGCTGCGCGCGCTCTTCGCCGCGGGCATCACTCCGGGCCTCGTGGTGGGCACGTCGATCGGCGCCATCAACGGCGCCGCGGTTGCCGCGAATCCCACGGCGGACGTCGTGGACACGCTCGTCGATGCCTGGGCCTCACCCACCGCGAACGCGGTGTACGGAGACAGCTGGGCGCGGCAGATGCAGCGCCTCGCTCGTTCGCGTACGCACCTCAACGACCCCGCACCGCTACGGGAGCTGCTGGGCTCGATCATCGGGTCCGAGACCCAGTTCAGCGAACTCGCCGTGCCCCTCGCCGTCTGCGCGTCAAGCATCGAGCGTGCCGCGGAGGTGTGGTTCGACTCCGGCAACGTCATCGACGCAGTGATCGCCTCTGCGTCGGTTCCCGCTGCGCTGCCCCCGGCGCTCCTTAACGGTGAGCACTTCGTGGACGGCGGCATCGTTAACTCCATTCCCCTTGGCGAGGCGATCTCGCGCGGCGCAACTACCGTCTACGTCTTGCAAGTGGGCCGCATCGAGGAGCCGCTCACGGTTCCCACAAAGCCCTCCGAGGTGGCGCGCGTCGCCTTCGAGATCGCCCGGCGCCACCGCTTCGCGCGCGACATGGCTGCGGTGCCCGCTGCGGTGAGCGTGCATGTGCTTCCCTACGGCGGCTCCCACCCCGGCGACGACAAGTTCACCGCCTACCGCAACCTCGACGCAACCCATCGCCGCATCCAGGCGGCCTTCGAATCGAGCGCGGCCTACCTCGAGGAGCACGTCCGATGAGCCGCGTCTGGTCGCTCCCGCCGCTGTGGGTGCGGCGGGTAGTGCTTGCGCCGCTGATCGTGTTGCTCGCCTTCGTGTGGATGCCGGTTGCGTTGTGGCTCGGCATTGTTGCGGCGGGCGTGGTGGCCTGGGCGCTGCCGGGCAAGTTGCGAATCTTGCGCGTGGTCTTCATGGTGGGTCTGTACCTGCTGTGGGACGCGCTCGCGTTGGTCTGGATGTTCATCCTGTGGGTCGCGTCCGGCTTTGGTTGGGCCATCCATCGCGACTGGTTCCAGCGTCGACACTTCCGCCTGATGGCGGCGATGCTCGGCTCCCTGTTCTGGGCGGCGAAGTGGCTCTTGCGTCTCGAGATCGTGGTGGACGATGCGGACCTCCAGCCGGCCGGTCCCACGGTACCAACCATCGTGGTGAGCCGCCACGGCGGCCCCGCGGACTCGTTCATCATCGTGAACACCCTCATCAACCGCTTCAACCGCGAACCCGCGATCGTCATGAAGGACACCCTGCAATGGGACCCCGCGATCGACGTATTGCTCAACCGCGTGCCCACGCGGTTTGTCACCACGGGCCGACGCCGGAAGGGGCCGGGCGGTGCCCTCGCCATTGGGGAGCTTGCGGCCGGCCTCAAAGACAACGACACCCTGCTGATCTTCCCCGAGGGCGGCAACGTGACGCCGCGCCGCCGTGCGCGACGCATCGAGCAGTTGCGCGCGAAGGGGCAGGCGGACCTCGCGGCCAGATCCGAAGCGATGCAGCACGTCATGGCGCCGCACGCGGGAGGGCTCCTCGCCGCGATCGAGAACGCGCCGCAAGCGCGCATCGTCATGATGGGCCACACGGGGTTGGACCAGCTCGAGACCGTTGGCGATATCTGGCAGGCGCTCCCCGTCGACAAGCGCATCACACTCAAAATGTGGACGGTCCCGGCGGACGAGGTGCCGGCAACTCTCGAGGAGCGCGAAGTCTGGCTCTTTGATTGGTGGGAGAGGATCGACCGCTGGATCGGCGAGAACCGCACCGCGTAACCTGCCCGCCCAAGCCAACCCAGCCGTCGGGCAGGAGGAGCGATCAGGAGAACAGCACGCTTACCGATTCGCCGGAGTGAATGCGGCGCACCGCCTCCGCAAACGCGGGCGCTACGGACAGCACCGTGAGCTTGGGATGGGTGAAGGACAGCGTGTGGGGAACGGTGTCGGTGGTGACGATCTCGTGAACGCGGGGGTCGTCGCCGATGCGCTCCAAGGCGCCGTTGCTGAAGATGCCGTGGGTGCACGCGATGGAGATCTTGCGGGCGCCATGCTGCTCGAGCTTGTCGAGGATCGCGAGGATGGTGGTGCCGTTGGCGATCTCGTCGTCGAGCACGATGACGTCGCGATCCTTGACGTCGCCAATCAGGTGGCTGATCTCCACGCGGTCGCCCTCGAAGCGCTCCTTGGCGCCGGCAGCCACCGGGGTGTCGAGGAGCTTCGCGAACTTCGAGGCGGACTTGGCATTGCCGAGGTCGGGGGAGACCACCGTGGTGTTGGGCAGGCCGCCGTTGCGGAAGTGGTCGGCGAGCGTCGTGAGCGCGTGAAGCTGGTCAACGGGAACGCGGAAGAACGCGTGCACCTGAGGCGCGTGGAGCGTCATCGTGAGCACACGGCTCACGCCCGCCGCGCTCAACATGTCCGCCACCAGCCGGCCGCCAATCGAGATGCGAGACGCGTCCTTCTTGTCGCTGCGCGCATAGGCGAAATGCGGCATCACGGCGGTAACGCGCCTGGCAGACGCCCCACGCGCGGCATCGATCATGAGCAGCAACTCCACGAGGTTCTCTTGCGTTGGCGCCACGATGGGCTGCACCAGGTAGACGTCGCGCTCGCGGACGTTCTCCATGAGCTGCACCTGCAGGCAGTCGTTGGCGAAGCGCTGCAGGCGAGCCTCGCTGCGCGGCACCCCCAACTCCGCGCACATCGCATCGGCAAATTGGACGCCGCCGCTGCCGGCGAATACACGGATCGACTCCACGTTGAGAATCCTAACGGCGCCAGGAATGCCGCGCGGAGTGACAACGTTATTCGTTGACATGTCAAACATCACCGTCATCGGCGGCAACGGGTACACCGGCGCCGCAGTCGTCTCCGAGGCCGTCAAGCGCGGCCACTCCGTCACCGTCATCTCCCGCTCCGAGCCGTCCGCGCCCACGCCCGGCGTCACGTACGTGGCCGGCTCCGCGCTCGACAGCGCCATCCTCGACACCGCCTTTGAAGGGGCCGACGCTGTGGTCACCGCCGTCTCCTCGCGCGGCGAGGCTGCGCAGGCAGCTCCGCAGATTGCCGCCGCACTCGTTGAGCGCGCGGCCTCCTCTGGTGCGCGCGTGGTGTTCGTGGGGGGCTTCTCCTCGCTGCGCCCTGCTGCGGGTGAGCCACGCTTCATCGAGGGCGAGGTTCCGGAGCAGTACCGCGCCGAGGCAAATGCTGGGCACCAGTCCCTCGAGACGCTTTCCGCATCGGCAGAGGGAGTGGACTGGGTCTTCGTGAGCCCGCCGGCCCAGTACGGATCGTGGATCCCCGGCGAGCCCACCGGCACCTACCGCCTGAGCGACGACGTGGCGATTCTCGACGAGAACGGCACCTCCACGATCACCGGCGCGGACCTCGCGCTTGCGGTGCTGGACGTCATCGAGTCGGGCGACCATTCGCGTGAGCACATCTCGGTAGCCTCATAGGGTGACCTCCCCCCAACCTCTTTCCGGCCGCCCCGTGCGGCCCCATCACACCGCCGCGGTCGTGAGCCAGGAGTGGCTCACGCCCGCGATGGTGCGCGTGGTGTTCGACGTTCCGCTGGATGCGCCGGAGCTCTTCGCTGATTCCTACGTGAAGCTTCTCTTCGATGGAGTGCAGCGTGCGTACACGATCCGCTCTCTCGAGGGTGCGCGCATGACCATCGATTTCGTGGTTCACGGAGACGAGGGCCTCGCCGGTCCGTGGGCGGCGAATGCCGTTCCCGGCGACATACTCGAGTTCGTGGGGCCTGGGGGTGAATGGTCGCCGCGCCCCGACGCGGACTGGCACCTCTTCATTGGTGACGAGAGCGCTCTGCCGGCCATCGCTTCCGGGCTTGAGCTGATGCCGACGGGATCGAAGGCCCTGGTATTTGCCGAGGTGGGCGCTGCGGAGCAGGAGTATCCGCTCGCCGCCGGCGACGTCACGTGGGTACATCGCGACGGCGCCGAGTACGGGGAGAAGCTTGTGGCGGCGGTGCTGGCAGCCACCCTGCCGCAGGGGGACGCCGAGGTGTTCCTGCACGGCAACGCGGAGATGGTGCGGCCACTGCGGCGGTATCTGTTAGGAGAACTCGGCGTCCCCCGCCAACACCTGTCGGTCTCAGGCTACTGGCGTGCGGGTCACACGGACGAGGCGTGGCGCGCGTCCAAGCGCGAGTTCAACGCGCAGATGGAGCAGGACTAGCGCGGCTTAGCGACCCGCGAGGGCGTCGCACACCGGCGACTCGTCACGCACCTCGCCCACAATTCCGCACAGACTGGGATCGATGATGATGGTGACGGATGGCGCCCAGTTTTGGGCGACGGGCACCAGGTTGTCCTCGACGTTGGCGATCAGCGCTGTGTCTTCCGGATCGCCCTTGATGCGTACGGTGAGGCCGTCTGTGCCGGGCTCGTTCTCCACGCTGTAGACGAAGATCCCCTTGAGCGCGGCGGCCGCAACGATGCGCCGCTCCGCCTTGGTTGCCCAATCCTCTTGCCCGGTGTTCTTGGACGCGTCGCCGCCCTGGTAGATCTTGGTGAACGGCTCCGCGCTTGCCGGCAACGAGGGCTGCGGCACGTCCACGGGAACCTCGGCCACGAGCTCGCGCAGCGCCGCACAGCCACTCAGCATGAGCGCTGCCGCCGCAACCGCAACGGCGCTTGCGAGAACCCGCGACGCCCGGGTCACGGCAGCATCCCTGGCACGCCGGAGGCCGCGCGGTCGCGCTTTCGCGCCTCGAGGTAGCGGAACACCACCCACATCACGGCGTCGATCGCGGCAACCCCTGCCACCGCGAGCACCACCACACGATCCACGTCCACGAGCCACAGCAGTGCGGCGCAGAACACCATCATCACCGCCGCGAGCGCGAGCAGATCTGGGAACCGCGTGATGCGGACTATCAGGGGCGTGGCGTCGTTCATATGCCCAACCTAGTCGCAACGCTCAAAGACGTACTCGCTGTCCGACGGCGTGGCCAGGTTGCGATCGCGCCTCACCGTTTGCGGGGGAAGGGTGCCCGCCTCGCACAGTGCGCGGAATTCATCGGCAGTGCCGTACTCGATGTTCAGCACGGTCGCGTAATGCTCCTGGTAGACACCGCATTCGTCGTAGTGCCCGCATTCTTCGGTGACGGCGAAGTCGAACCCACGCGCGGCGCCCTCGGCGACGATCTCCGCCCCGTTCTTCTGCCCCGCGGCCAACCCAGCACGGTGGGCTATCTCCACGAACTCCGCTGCCAAGGCGAGGTTGTCGTCTTGGGTGAGCGCGCCGTCGGACCGTGTGTAGGAGTCCAAGTTGTCGAACTCCACGGCCTGGAAGCCCGCCTCTTGGCAGCCGATCATGAGCGGCTCCAGCGCCTCGGCGATGGCCTTGCGGTTCTGGGGAGTTGAGGTGTCGAGGAGGAACTCGTCGGGCCAGCCGGGGTCCGTGACGGGCCCGTTCGCGTCTTCGAGCAGCAGGCCGTCCCACTTGCCCGCCTCTCCCGGCTGCGACTGGAAGCCGTTGAGGTAGCAGATGTTGTACAGGCCGGGAGCTGGGGTGTCCGTGGAGTCGCGGGCGACGATCGCCGTGCCGTCTGGGGGCTCGTAGGCGCCGCCGAGCTGGTAATCGAGGCCGCCGTCTGGCGGGAGCTGAACTATGGCGGTGGGGGCGTCGGTAATGGTCACGTTGGGCTCCGGCGTCCAGGTGGGGAACTCCATGGTGGTGTAGTTCGCCACGCAGCCGCTGAGCAGCACCGCGCACCCGGCCACCGCGCCCGCCACCATCACCCGCATCCTCCCAGTATTGCGGAACGCCCGTTTAGCATGAAGGGGGAGGCGCGCGTGAAGGTTGTGGTCACGGGGGCGAGCGGCAACGTCGGCACGGCGCTGCTGCGCGCGCTTGGCGAGGCGCCGGATGTCACCGAGGTCACTGGTATTGCCCGACGGACCCCTCGCCGAGTCCCCCCGCCTCCTTACGATGTGGCTGGCTGGGTACGCGCGGATGTCGCGTCGCCGGCGTCGTTTGGCGCTTTGGCGGGCGCCATGGCGGGGGCCGACGCGGTGGTGCACCTGGCGTGGGTGATTCAGCCCAACCACGATCGGGAGTTCCTGCGCCAGGTCAACGTCGCTGGTACGCAGCGGGTGCTGGCCTCGGCGCGGGCGGCGGGGGTGGGGCACGTGGTGGTGGCGTCGTCGGTTGGCGCGTACTCGGCGAGCAGCAAGGACGTGGTGCGCGACGAGTCCTGGGCCACCGGCGGGATTCCCGGCAGCGAGTACAGCGTGGACAAGGCCGCGGTGGAGCGCGTGCTCGACGACCACGAGCGCGAACACCCGGAGGTGCTTATCACGCGATTGCGGCCCGCGCTGATCTTCCAGCGCGCGGCGGGCGCGGAGATTATTCGGTACTTCGTGGGGTCGTTGGCGCCCTCGGTGGCGTTCCGCGGCAACCTGCCAGCGCTGCCGTGGCCCGCGGGGACGCGGGTGCAGGCGCTTCATGCCGACGACGTCGCGGCCGCGTATCTGGCGTCCGTGCGGTTGAGGCGGGGTGGTGCGTTCAATGTGGCGGCCGATGACGTCTTGACGGGCTCTGTGGTTGCTGAGCTGATGGCGGGTGGACGGCTGGTAGAGACGCCAACGTCCGTGTTGCGCGGGGCGGTGTCCGCGGCGTGGAATGCGCGCGTGGTGCCGGTGAGCCCGGGGTGGGTGGACATGGCCGCGGGCTCGCCGATCATGTCTACGGCCCGTGCCAAGGACGTGCTGGGATGGGCGCCGCGGCGCAGCGCGTACTCCACCGTTGAGGAGGTGCTGGCTGGCATGGCCGACGGCGCGGGTACTGCGAGCCCGGTGCTGAGGCCGCGCTACAGGCCCAAGTAGATCCGGATTGCCTCGTCGACCTCTCGGGACACTCGCTCGGGTACCTTGCCGATGCGCTCCGTGAGGCGCTGGACGGACACCGTGCGCAGCTGCTCTGCCTGGGCCTTGGAGTCTTTGGTCAGACCGCCGGTGCCGGCAGGCAGGAGAACTTGGAAGTCGTGAATCGTGGATGTGTTGCTGGTGAGCGGAACTACTGTGACTGTCCCTGTGCCACGGCCCATTGAATAGTTGACCAACGCCTCGCGTCCGACGATCAGCACGGGTCTCCTACCCGCGGCCGCAGACCCTACCGAGGGGTCCAGATCTAGCCACCACAGGTCGCCCCGACTCACAAACCGTCTCCCACCGTGACGTCCCATGCGGGGTCGTAGTCTTCCTCAAGGGCGGCGGCGAACTGTTGAGCCAACCGGGCTTCAACGACACTCTCACGCACGCGCGCGATCGCCAGTTGCACAGCATCGGACCGTCCGGTGGCGAGCCCTCCGGTGACCAGCGCGTCTAGGGTTTCCACATCCGCGTCCGGCAAACTGATGCTGATCTTTACGGTCATACCGCGATGCTACCGCAGTAGTACCGCCCGCTGACGTGGTGCGCACGTCGATGTCCGCCGCTGGTGAGACGATTCCAGTGGCGGAACGTGAGGACAGGAGGCGAAGTGCGCGGCGAAGCGACGGTGCTGCATGCCGACCTCGACGCCTTCTACGCCTCGGTTGAGCAACGGGACGATCCCTCCCTACGGGGCCGGCCGGTCATCGTGGGCGGCGGCGTCGTCACCGCCGCGAGTTATGAAGCGAAGATCCGCGGGGTGCGCACGGCAACAGGGGTGCGCCAGGCGCTGGCTCGGTGCCCGGAAGCCATCGTGGTGCCGCCACGAATGGAGGCATACAGCGCGGCCAGTCGAGCGGTCTTCGACATCTTCCACGACACCACGCCGTACGTAGAGGGAATCTCGATCGACGAGGCCTTCCTCGAGGTGGGCGGGCTGCGCCACATCGCCGGCACGCCAGAAGAGATCGCAGTGCGGTTGCGGGCGCGCGTGCGCGCAGAGGTTGGTCTCCCGATTTCGGTGGGCATCGCTCGCACCAAGTTCCTGGCAAAGGTCGCCAGTGCAGTCAGCAAGCCCGACGGCCTGCTCGTGGTCCCGCCCGACGGTGAGGAGGCCTTCCTGCACCCACTTCCGGTGGAACGGTTGTGGGGGGTTGGTGCCGTGACCGCCGAGAAGCTTCACGCTCGGGGGATCCACACCGTGGGCCAATTGGCTGAGCTTGAATCGGCGACGGCCGAGCGGATGCTGGGCAAGGCTGCCGGCGCCCACCTGCACGCGCTGGCGCGGCTCCGCGACCCGCGCCCGGTCGAGGCGACCACGCGGCACGGATCGATCGGCTCGCAGCGCGCGCTGGGAGAGAGACCGCGGTCAAGCACTGAACTGGGCCTCATCCTCACCCAGATCGTTGACGGGCTCGCCAAGCGCCTGCGCGATCGAGGGTCGTCGTGCAGCACCGTGGTGCTCCGCTTGCGCTTTGGCGACTATGCGAGGGCCACCCGGTCCCGCACGCTCACGGCCCCAACGGACCGCACCGACATTCTGCTGGGCGTGGCCCAGGGGCTCCTGGCCAGTGCGGACGCGGAGATCGCCGATCGCGGCATCACGCTCCTCGGCGTGTCGCTGGCGCAACTCTCCGGGGCCAACTCCGTGCAGCCGGAACTGCCCATCGATTGGCACGACGGCGCGCGCCTGGACACGGCGCTGGACGCGGTGCGCGACAAGTTCGGTGCGCGCGCTGTGACGCGCGCGGCGCTCATCGGCAGGGATCAGGGAGTGAGCGCGCCTCGGTTGCCGGAACACGAATAAGTGGGCCCCGTGGGGCTCGAACCCACGACCCGCGGATTAAAAGTCCGCTGCTCTACCAACTGAGCTAGAGGCCCGCGGCGACCAGCCTAGTCGCTCGCGTCGGCCACCAAATCGACGTCAGGCTGTCCGCGCCGCTCCGCGGCTCGCGCTACTCACCCGGCAGCGGCGCCCAGCCCCATTTCGGTTCCTTGCTCATCCCGCGGCCGTACCAACGCGCGCCACGTCACGGCCAGCACGGCGCCAATCAGCGCGCCCGCGGTGTTGAGGATGACGTCGTCGATGTCGCCAACGCGCCCAAGGCTGAGTTGGGCGAGCTCAATGCCAACAGACAGCCCGACGCTGACAACAGTCGCGCTCACCACTCGCCATCGCGGGAGGAGCCACGCCAGCAGGGCCCCCACCGGCACGAACATCGCGACGTTGCCCACCACATTGAGGTACTGCCGTTCGCCAGGCGAGTCCAGCACCCGGCGGATCTCCTGGAACGGCGTCAGGTTGAGCCCCGTTCCCCCCGCGTCGCCAAACGACAGCGCGAGCGTGAGCCAGAGGATCATCCCCACTACTGCCGTGAGGCACAGCCACAGCAGCCACCGCCACGGCCGCCGAGGCACCACCGCGATCGCGCCCAGCACCAAGGCGGTGCCGGCCGCGGCCACGATGGGGCCAACGTAGAAGTGGGTAGTCATGGTCTGGACAACGTACAGCGCTTGGGCCACGTGCCCGCGATTCCTGTGAGTGCGTCAGTGTCGGATGAGAGCCCGGATCCTGCACTCAGGCACTCAGGGGGTGGCGCGGTTCGCACGCGGCGGCGGTGTGCCCGGGATCCCGCGGCTCACTAGATGCCGCGACTTCGCGCGGCATGACATCACGTCCGCGCAGGAAGGCACAAGCCCAGTGCGTCGAGCGCCCGCCATCCCATCGCGAGCGTCTCCGGCTTCGCATTCATCGCGATCCCCACGGCCTTCGCCAGCCCAATCCCACGAGCTCGCGCCACGAACGCGTCGTCCACGCGCCCCGTCGCCTCGCCGTAGGCCGCCATCAGAGACGCAACGCCCTCACCCGGCATCAGCGAGTACGCGAAGCCCACGTCCACGGCCGGATCGCACGCCGCCATCGACCCCCAGTCCACGATGCCGGCAAACCGCCCGTCCATCGACAACACGTTCGCGCCGTGGAGGTCGGCATGGCTCCACACAAACTCGCTACGGTCCGGATCAGGTATGCCCGACGCTGTGGCCCAGAGAGCAAGGGCCGCGTCAGTATCGAGCCGCTCACCATTGGGCCCGCCGCGCTCGCCGAGCACCGCGACCCTCCGCAGCACCTTCTCGGATCGCGCGGTCATGGGGATCGACTGCTCCACATTGATGGGGGCCTCGAGCGGCGCCACCTGGTGCACTTCGGCGAGAGCCAGCCCCAGCGTCGGGCCCTCCGAGGCGAGCAACGGCACGTCAACCGCCATGTCACCCGGGAGCCACGAAACGATCGCCCACGGAAACGGGAACCCCGCGCCGGGCACGCCAACGAAGGGGAAGTGCGGGAAGGGGAAGGACCACCCGGCAGAGAGCTCTGGCACCCAGCGCGTCTCCGCGAGCAGGAAGCGCACGGCGTCCGCGGTGCGGGGCAGGCGCACGGCCAACACGCCGCCGAGGCGGTACATGGCGCAGTCCCAGCCCTCGTAGTGCTGGCCAAGCGGCAGGTGCGCGTACTCGGGAGCCTGGGACTCGACGAGTGCCCGCGCGGCCTCCACCGAGATCGACGAATGCGCCGGCGGCGGGACGGTGTCGAAGCTCACGCGCGCGGACCAATCACGCGCCAGCGCGTGGCCCGGAACAGCAACGACCCAATCGCAATCCCCGCCACGAAGATCCCCACGATCACCACGGCGATGGAGCCGTAGCCGTTGGCCGGATCAAGGAACGGGTACGGGAACCAGCCGTCGGTGGCGCCGCGGATGAGCACCACCGCCAGCCACACGGTGGGGTACGCCATCACCACCCACACCGTGCGCAGGGGCAAGGGCGAACGCGGCCCTTCCACGAGCCAGTCCACCACCAGTGCTACACCCGAGACACCGTGCACCACCAGGTTGGTCCACGTCCAGGGGCTGTCCTCGCTCACGGGAGCGAGCAATATCCAGTAGACGGTCACGACGATGGCCAGGTACGTAGCGGCGCACGCGCGCAGGTACTCCACCCAGGCCGGGCGCGCGCCCCCCGTGAACGCGGCCGCCACCAACAAAGCGGTGGCGCCGATCAAGTTGTTCTGGATGGTGAAGTATCCAAAGAAGTTCCAGAAGAGAAAGTCGCCGCTGTCGAAGCCGTCCAGCATGAGCCGGATCACCGCGGCCAGCATGAGCAGCGCCACCACCACGCGCCCAGCGCGCCACACCCTTGTCATGGGCCGACGCTATCAGCGGTTACGTACCAGCCCTAGGGAGGCGAGGCCTCGCCAACCCGTGGCGCGCGTGAGTTCCTCGTGCCACGCTGCGAGCCGCGCGGCCTTCTGCAGGCCGATGCCGTGAGCGCGGGCGCGCAGGGCTGCATCGACGGGGTGGGTCTCTGAGTACGCGTCGAACATCGCCTCGAGGCCTTCCGCGCTGGTGAGCATGCACGCAAAGCCGAGGTCTACGGCTGGGTCGCACGCGGCCATGTCGCCCCAGTCGATGATGCCCGCGAGTGCGCCATCGTCCCTAGTAAGGGCATTGAAGGCGTGGAGATCGGCGTGGGCCCACACCTGCTCTTGGGGGCCCGGCGCGCCCAGGGCACGCTCCCAAACCGACCGTGCCAGCCCTAGATCAAGCTGCTCGCCACGCGGGCCACCGGTAACGGCCGCCGCCTCCATGGCGCTCACCGTGACATCGTTGCGGGCTTCCATCTCCACGGACTGCTCACTGTTGAGAGGCGCATTCGGGTCCGCCGGCACATGCACCTGCGCGAGCGCCCGCCCCAAGTCCCCGGCGCCGTCAGCGCTCAGGGGCCGCTCGGCAGCGATCGATCCGGGCAGCCACGTGATGATGCTCCACGGCCACGGATACCCGTGACCGGGCGAACCATCGCCCACGATGCGCGGGAACGGAAAGGTCCACGCCTCGCCCAGGCGATGCAGCAGATCGCGCTCTTTGAGCAGGGAACCCACGGACTCGGGGATGCGGGGCATGCGCACCGCGAGCGAGTCGCCCAGACGCACCATCGCGTTGTCCCAGCCAAACGTCATGTCCCCTAATGGCAGTTCTGCGAACTGCGGAAACTGTGAGTCGACGAGCGCCCGCGCCGTCTCCGCGCTCACCGCCGGGTGGGCATCGGGGAGGTTGCTCACCGCGCCTTGCCCTCGAGGAACTCGCGCTCGGCGTCCGTGGGCGCCAGTTCAGCGCCCGCGAGATACGCGGCGCGCGCCTCCTCCGTGCGCCCAAGCCGGTCAAGGAGATTCCCGCGCGTCGCGTGCCACAAGTGGTACCTCTCGAGCGGCAGGCCGTCCACGAGCTCCAGGGCCTTCTCCGGGCCGGCGAGCTCCGCGACCACCACGGCGCGGTTGAGTTCCACCACCGCGGTGGGCTGCAGCGCAAAGAGCTGGTCATACAGCGCCAGGATCTGCATCCATGCGGTGCGCTCGTAGGACGGCGCCATGGAATGCACTGCCGCGATCGCGGCCTGGAGCTGATACGGCCCCGGCTGGCGCTTGACCATGCAGTCAGCGATGATGCCGCGCCCCTCGCGAGCAAGCGCCGCGTTCCAGAGCGAGCGGTCCTGCGAGGCGAGCACCACGATCTCGCCGTCGGCGCCAAAGCGAGCCGCGCGTCGGGCCTCTGTGAGCAACTCGAGCGCGAGCAAACCGCGCGCTTCAAGGTTCTCTGGCAACAGCGCGACCACGGCCCGCGTCAGGCGAATCGCCTCGCGCGAGAGGTCAGGCACGTCCGTGCGCGCCTCGCCATATCCCTGGTTAAACACCAAATAGAGCACGGCGAGCACGGCCTCCACGCGCTCGGGAAGCTCCTCCGCCGACGGCACGCGGTAAGGGATTTTCGCCGCCGAGATCTTGCGCTTGGCACGCGTGAGCCGCTGCGCCATGGTCGCCTCTGGCGTGAGGAACGCGCGCGCAATGTCCCGCGTCTCGAGCCCCGCGATGAGCCGCAGCGTCAGCGCCACCTGGCTTTCCATCCCCAACGCGGGGTGGCAGCACGTGAACATCAGGCGCAGTTGGTCGTCGTCAACGGGCTCGTCCAAACGCTCCGCAATGCCCGACGCTGGGTCGGCTTCCGTGCCGTCCCCGGCAAGGCGGTGGGCGGCTTCGTGGCGTGGTTGCCGCGTTCCCTCTCGGCGAGCCACATCGATGGCGCGGTGCTTAGCCGTGATGATGATCCAGCCCGCCGGATTGGGTGGGATGCCGTCGCGCGGCCACACCTCGAGCGCGCGCACGAAGGCGTCCTGGACGGCCTCCTCCGCGGAGTCGATGTCGCCGAGCATGCGCACGAGCGTGGCCACGGCGCGGCCGCGCTCCAGTTGGAACGCCTCCGCAACTGCGTCCTGCTCAGCGGTCACTGCTGCTCCGGAATTGCTTGGAATGCGCGAACCTCCACGGGAACCCCGCACGCCGCTGTGGCGCGCTTGGCGAGTTCGCGGGCCTCGTCGTCGCTTGCGGCCTCGATGACCCACAGGCCGCCGATCATCTCATTGGTCTCGACGTGCGGGCCATCCGTGACGATTGCCTGGCCGTCGCGCACCTGGGCGGTGAAGGCGGATGTCGGTGCGTGGAGCCCTCCGAGGAACACGATCTGGTCCCAGATGGACTCGTTGAAGGCGCCAACTCGCGCGTACATCTCGGCGTCCTTGTCTGGATCCGCGATGGGCGGGTTGTTGACGTAGTCGTGCATCACGCTGAACAGGTACTGGGTCATGACTTACTCCGATTCAAAGGGGCGCACCTCAATGGGCGCGCGGCACGCGGTGGTGGCGCGGCCGGCGATCTCCAGAGCCGCGTCGAGATCAGGGACGTCGATGACCCAGAAGCCGCCAAGCGCCTCTTTGGTCTCGGCGAAGGGGCCGTCGGTGACAACGATCTGGCCGTCGTGATTGGCCACCGTGGTGGCCGTGTGGGGCGCCTCGAGGCCGCCGCCAAAGACCTGCACGTCAGCGATGGTCTGGTTGAAGGCGTCGACGTCGGCGAAGATCTGCTCCATGTCCGGGCGAAAGGGGGCGTCGTAGTCGTGGTGCACGGACAACAGGTATTGGGTCATGGGGTGTCCTCTCCTAGGTCCACTGTGTCATGACCACGAATGGCGCGCGCCGGATTCGACAGGCGTTGCACGTCATGCTGCGCACCGTCGCAGTATCTCGCTCCTACAGCGCGGTCGCGATCAGGGCAGCGAACGTCAGCGCGCCGGCAAGCATTGACCAGCCCTGGCTGCGGCGCCACAGGGCAACGCCAATCGCCACGGCCGCGGCGATGTGCCACGCGCCAAATGCGCGCCACTCGCCGTGGTCAAGAAACAGCGAGTTGACGATAATCGCGCCCATGGCGGCTGGGCCCACCATGGTGAGGGCGCGCCTGATGGGGGCCGGAATCCTCTCCGGATCCCTCAGCAGCACCACGCCGCTGATGCGGATCAGGTAGGTGCCGATAGCGGCGAAGAGGAAAATCCACCAGATGTTCACGCCGGGTCACCTGCCCTGCGCCGCTCCTGCCACGTTTCGAAGAGGGCGCCCGCCGTCATGCCCGCGATGATTCCGATGAAGACGTTGAGCCCAAAGGGCCAGCCGCGGCCCAACAGCACCATCACGGCCGCGCCGGCGATCGTGATGAGCTCCGCGGGCTTGCGCAGCCCCGGCACCAGCACGGCAATGAACATGAGCGGCACGATGAAGCCCACCTCCCATGCCTCGGGAATCACCGGCCCTAGCACCAGCCCAATCACGGTGCCCACCACGTAGATGAGCACAAACGGGAGCGCGGCGCCCATCGCGAACCAGCGTCGGCGCACGGGATCCGGCTCGTCGGCCTCGCGGAGCGACACCACCGCGGCTTGGTCCGTCATGAGGTAGGCGAGCGCGAGCCGCCAGCGCAGCGGAAACACCGTCCACAGCGGAGCCAGTGCGGCGGAATACAGCGCGAAGCGCGCGTTGATCAGCACGGCCGTGAGGATTGCGACGATCGCGGGTGCGTCTGCGCGCACGGACTCAATGATCGCAATCTGGGACGCGCCAGCAACTACGGAGACCGAGCCGAACAGGCCCGCCCAGGGGTCTATCCCCACGTCGCGAACGAGCGCGCGATAGGCAAGCCCAAAAATCCCCGACCCAATCATCAAGGGGCCGATCGCCCTCAGCCCGGCCCAAGCGTCGGCCCATTGCTTGGGCGCGATGCCAAGCACGGTGCGGCGCGTCATGCGCGCCAGTCTGTCACCTGGTGGTGACTAGCGATTCACTCAGGCCGTGGCGAAGGTGAGGCAGTGCGCGGTGTCGAAGTCCGCGCCCACCTGGATTTCGGTGGCGTTGCACACCATCGCGTCGTTGAATTTGCAGTCCGTGCGGGAGCACGCGCCAACGGCGGCGAGGGCCTCGCGACCGGCGGGGGTGTCCGTGTGGGTGGCCGTCACGCAGTGCGTGCCATCCGCCGTCGCGGAGACGTTGATTGCGCCTGCGTGGCAGTTGGCGTCGTGGTTGAAGCCACACGTGTCAACGGAGCAGGTGCTGACGATGGGGAGTCCGATAGAGACCGGCATGATTCCTCCTTAGGAAGCCTGATGCATCCAGAATAACGCTCAAGAATTCATTTGTGGTGCATTTCTGATAAATGCAAAATCAACATTTCCTATTTGCATTAATGCAACGCTCCTGTTTCCATAAAGCCAGCCCGACGCTGTGGCGGCTTGGGCGCGAGGGTGACCACAGCGTCGGGCCGGGAACAAACGGGCGGCCGATCGCGTACTACATGGTGTGACCGCCGGCACCTAGTCACGGTGGCCACTCGGGTGAAGTACGCGAGCCGCCTGGCGCCCAACCCCCCGGGGCTGCCGGGCGGCTCGTTCCCGGCTTAGGCTGGATCCGTAAAGGAGTGGACATGTCCCCCAACAAGATCATCAAGACCGATGCCGAGTGGCGCGCGCAGCTCAACGACTTTGAGTTCGCGGTGCTGCGCGAGGCGGCGACCGAGCGTCCGTGGACGGGCGCCCTGCTAGACGAGAAGCGGCCCGGCGTGTTCAAGTGCCGCGCGTGCGGCGCGGAGCTGTTCGGCTCGGGCACCAAGTTCGATTCGCACTGCGGCTGGCCGTCGTTCTACGAGGCCGCAAACAGCGACGCGGTGACCCTCATCGAGGACCGTACTCACGGAATGGTGCGCACCGAGGTGCGCTGCGCCACGTGCGACTCGCACCTTGGCCACGTGTTCCCCGACGCTCCGCAGACACCCACAGGCGACCGGTTCTGCATCAACTCGGTGTCGCTGACGTTCGACGAAGCGGTCGAGTAGGTGGTGGAACACCGCTTCCGCCGGCCGGCGATGCTCGACATGGAGCTCGCCGACGAACTCGTCGGCGACATTGACCCCGCGGACCGTGCGCTGATCGCGCACGAGACCGCCGCGGCGATCGTTGGCCAGGCGCGCGAGTCCGAAGATCCGGAACTCATCGCGCGGCTGGTGCGGCTGGTGGACGAGGAGGGCGTGGACACCGTCGCGATGATGTGGTCCAAGGCCGACGCCCTCACCCTGCCCGGCGCGTTGTGGCGGCTCTACATGCTGCGCGAGTGGGTGTCGCAAGACGCGGAGGCCGTGGCGCGCTCGTATCACGAGGGCGTCCACGCGGCGCACGTGCGGCATGCGATTGCCGGCGTGGAGGACCCGCCAGGGCCCGACGAGGTGCGCCGGCTCGCGGACACGATCCTGCGAGGGGTGTTCGCGGGAGACCTCGCCGTTGCGCTGGAGCGGGCCGGGGCGTTCTGCCGGGTGGTCGCGACCGGCTCCGCGTTTGAGGCCGCGACCGATGAGGGTCACGCCGACGCTCGCGCCCACAAGACCACGCTGCGCGCGGCCCAGTTGCTGCGCACGGGCGAAGACCTGGAGCGGTGCGCCGCGCTCTGGCGAGACGACAAGCTGGACTGAACCGGGCCGTCGGGCCGTTCGGCAGACAATCAAGGGTCACGGGTACTGGAGTGACAGTTGTGACGTCCATGGAAGGGCTCTGGTGTCACTTCATGCACATGTGTCACTGACACCCTTGATTTTCTACACGCAACGTGACGTACCCTTGTTAGCGACGCCGGGCTGCGTAGCCCCGGGCTCCAAATTCAGCCGCTTCGAGCGGCCTTCGCGCCGTCAGGTGCAACCGGCCCGGCGTCGCTCCTCAGGAGCAAACCCTACGGATGCACTTGCAGCAGGTGCGTCTCCACCGCCACGGCCCGCGGCCCGGACTCGGTATCCACCACATGCGCCACGAGCACCCCACCCGCCGGCAGGTACGGGTTCTTGCGCGGCAGCGCGCCCCGCGTATACGGCCTGGTAGCGGCCCTGACCATCTCCACAATCGTGGGCAGCGTTGGCCGGTGCACGCAGACCGCGCGATTACCGCCCTTGGCCAGCAGGTTGATCATCACCTCGGCGGTGCGAAGCGGCGCCTCGGCGTGCCCGGGCTCTGTGAGCGCGGGATACGACTTGATGTCGAGCTTCGCCGCCTTCGCGTACGGCTTCAGCGTCTCGACGCACCGCGTCGCGGGCGACGAGCCCACGTGGGTCACCCCAAACGCGGAGATCAGCGGCACAAGTTGTCGTGCCCGACGCTGCCCCGCCTTGGTTAGCGGCCTCTCCTCATCTGTGCCCGCCCAGGAGCGTCGGCGTCGGGCACGCGCGTGCCTCACCAACACGAAAGCGCGGGTATCGAGGCGGTCGTTAGCGAACGCTTCGACGAGCACCTCGAGGGGGCGGAGGTCGTCGGGAAAGGTGATCTTGGCTTGGGCCTGCTCCACGGTGAGCCAGCGCACGCGATCCACCTCGTGCTTTGGTGCGGTCTTCACGGACGGCCGCGCCTTCACCGCGCGCCCCTCGTTGCCCGCGACCTGCGCGGCCCAGTAGCGCACCACCTTCTGGCGTCCGGCGCCAATGGGGTAGCGAAGCGTGGGAAGCGGCTGACCAAGGACAATCTGCTTGCCGGTCTCCTCTGCCACCTCGCGAATCGCGCACTGCGGCAGGGTCTCGCCCTTGGAGATCTTTCCCTTAGGCCACGACCAGTCGTTATACCTGGGGCGATGCACGGCGAGCACTTGCAGCTCGCCATCGCGGACGCGCCACACGAGCGCGCCTGCGGCCACCTGCGTCATGGGCGCGGGAACCTTGGTCACTTGCGGTTGGCCCTGCGCTTGGGTTGACGCGTGATGTAGATAGTCTGCAGGTCCGCGAGGTGCTTGCCGTTCGCGTCCCACGCCTTGCGTTCCCACTCACCGTCGGCGCCTAGCTCCCAGGCGGCCACCTCCTCGGACATCGCCAGGTCGATGTTCTCGATGAGGAACGCCACTTGCGAGGGGTCGCTGATGGAGACGAGCGTCTCGATGCGGCGATCGAGGTTGCGGTGCATGAGGTCGGCGGAGCCGATGAACACCTCGGGCTCGCCATCGTTCGCGAAAGCGTAGATGCGGGAGTGCTCAAGGAATCGGCCAAGGATGGACCGCACCCGAATGTTCTCTGACAGCCCGGGCACTCCTGGACGAATGGCGGTGGTGCCGCGCACCACAAGGGACACGTGCACACCAGCCTGAGACGCGCGGTACAGCGCGTCGATGGTGCGCTCGTCCACCACGGAGTTGACCTTGAATTTCACCCACGCGGGCTTGCCGGCCCGCGCGCGATCAGCCTCGGCGTCGATGCGCTCGATGAGGCCGGAGCGCAGCCCAGTAGGAGCCACTAGCAGGCGGCGGAACTTCGCCTTTGGCGCGTATCCGGAGAGCTGGTTGAAGAGCTTCGCGATGTCGGAGCCCACCTCAGGGTCGCGAGTCAGCAACCCGTAGTCCTCGTACAGTCGCGCGGTGCGTGGGTGGTAGTTGCCGGTGCCGATGTGGCAGTAGCGAACAAGGCCGTCGTCCTCTTGGCGCACCACCATGGAGAGCTTGCAGTGCGTCTTGAGCCCCACGAGTCCGTACACCACGTGCACGCCCGCCTCCTCAAGCTTGCGGGCCCACGAGATATTGCGCTGTTCGTCGAACCGCGCCTTGATCTCCACGAGGGCCAGCACCTGCTTGCCGTTGCGCGCGGCCTCGATGAGGGCGTCGACGATGGGGGAGTCGCCAGACGTGCGGTACAGCGTCTGCTTGATGGCGAGCACGCGCGGGTCCACGGACGCCTGCGACAGGAAGGTCTGCACGGACGTCGAGAACGAGTCGTATGGGTGGTGCAGCAGCACGTCTCCGCGAGACACGGCCTCGAAGATGGACTGCTGTTGCGCGGACTCCACGGGAGCCAGCGCATGGTTGGTGGTTGGCCGGAAGGCGGGGAACTGCAACGACGGCCGGTCAAGGTCCGCGATGAGGTTCAGCCCCGTGAGGTCAAGTGGCGCGGGCAGCCGGAACACATCCAGATCCGTGATCCCCAACTCACGCGCGAGAAGTTCACCGGTGGCCTGGGACGAGCCCTCCGCGATCTCAAGCCGCACGGCGGGCCCAAAGCGGCGGCGCAGCAGTTCGCGCTCCATCGCTTTGAGGAGGTTCTCTGCGTCGTCCTCTTCTACCTCCACGTCCTCGTTGCGCGTGACGCGGAACGTGAAATGGTCCACCACGTTCATGCCAGGGAACAGGTAGTCGAGGTGAGCGGCGATGACGTCCTCGAGCGGCACAAACGAGCGCGGCTCGTCGGACAGCGCGGAGGCGTCAACCACCTGGAGCGCGTGCCCCTCCGCATCCACGGCAAGGAAGCGCGGCAGCGTCTCCGGCACCTTCACGCGTGCGAAGTACTCCTTGCCCGTATCCGGATCCTGCACCTGCACGGCAAGGTTGAGCGACAGCCCGGAAATGTACGGAAAAGGGTGCGCAGGGTCCACGGCAAGCGGGGTCAGCACCGGGAAGATGTCCGATCGGTACAGCTTGCGGAGGCGATCCCTCTCCCCGCCGCTCAACTCGTCAAACCGCACAATGTGGATGCCCTCTTCGGCAAGCGCGGGCCGCACCTGGTTCATAAACACATCCGCGTGCTCGTCCATAAGCGCGTGGGCACGCTCGGTGAGCACCTCTACCAGGCGCGTTGGGCTCATTCCGGTGGCCGACGGCACCGCGAACCCCGCAGCAATGCGCCGCTTCAGCCCGGCCACCCGCACCATGAAGAACTCGTCGAGGTTGGACGCGAAGATCGACAGGAACCGCGCGCGCTCCAGCAGCGGCGTCGCGGGGTCCTGAGCAAGCTCGAGCACGCGCTGGTTGAACGCGAGCCACTGCAGCTCGCGATCAAGGAAGCGGTCCTCGTCGAGAGTGGTCGCCACGACAGTTCCGCCCACCTCTACGGTGGGCATGGCGTACGTCTCCTCGGACTCGTAGACGGGTGTCTCGTCGGTGGCCGGCTTGGGGACGGGCGCGACGTTCGAGACGTCGATGCTCTCGGACATGCGCCCATCGTGGCATGGCAACGCGCCCTCTCGCGACCCCGTTTACCCGCCCGACGCTTTGGTGACTTTCGTACGTGCCTTGCCACAGCGTCGGGGCGGCAGGAAAACGCCGCCAAAGGGGAGTAGAAACGAGGGGTAAGGAGGCGCGATATGACCGACGCACCTGCCATCGAGGTGGATGGGCTCACTAAGAAGTTTGGCGACTTCACGGCCGTGGATGACCTCTCGCTGACGATCGAGCGCGGCGAGATCTTTGGCTTCCTTGGGCCAAACGGCGCGGGCAAGTCCACCACCATTCGCTGCATCCTGGATTTGATTCGCCCGACGGCGGGGCACTGTCGCGTACTCGGGCTCGACTCGCGTACGGATTCCGTGGAGATTCGGCGGTCGCTTGGGTTCTTGCCAGCTGATCTCGCGCTCTACCCGAACCTCACGGGGCGGCGGACGATCGAGTACCTCGCGAACCTGCGCGGGGGCGTGGACATGGGGGTGGTAGACGGGCTGGCCGAGCGCTTTGGTGCGGAGCTGGACCGCAAGGTGGGCGAGTACTCGAGCGGTAATCGGCAGAAGATCGGGCTGATCCTTGCCTTCATGCACAACCCGCGAGTGGTGGTGCTCGACGAGCCGATCACGGGCCTGGACCCGCTGGTGCAGCTCGAGTTCCACACGCTCATGCGCGAGCACGTCACCGCTGGTAACACTGTGTTTCTGAGTTCCCACACGCTGAGCGAGGTGGAGCGCGTGGCGGACCGCGTGGGGTTCATCCGAAGCGGGCGGCTGGTGGCCGTGGAGCGCATGAGCGAGCTGCAAGAGAAGTCGCTGCGGCGGGTGACTCTGGAGTTCCCTGCGCCGGTTCCGGCGAGCGCGTTTGACGGCGTGGAGGGCGTGCACGATGCGGTTGCCGAGGGCAATCAAGTCACCGCGCGCTACGAGGGCGCGATGGCGCCGCTGCTCGCCGTGGCCACCGCGAACGGGGTGCTGTCGCTCACCACGGCTTCCGTGGATCTCGACGAACTGTTCCTCGAGTACTACCGCGAGGGCGCGGACCCAGAAGCCGCCTGATGCTCCGCACCGTCTACCTCAAGAGCCTGCGCGATCACGTGATCGGCGTGAGCATTGGCGTGCTGTCGCTGTTCGCGGTGGCGTGGATGGGCATCTGGGCGTACTCGGGCGTGGACGACGCGGACACGTACTTCGCCTCGCTCCCCGACGCCTACGTAGATCTGCTCGGCATCACGCGCGATTCGGGGACCGCGGGCCTGATGATGTCGATGATGTTCGGGTTCATGGGGGCGTTCGTGTTCGGCGGGCTCGCGATCTCGATGGGGGCCAGCGCCATCGCGGGCGAGGAGCGCGACGGCACGCTCGACGTGCTCGCGACCGTGCCGCGCTCGCGGGAGCGCCTCCACGCCTCCAAGGCCGCCGCGTATCTGACGCTGTTGGTGGGTGGCTCGATCCTTGCGAGCGCGAGCTACTACTTGGCAGCGGCAATCGTGGGCGCCGACATTTCTTCGCTCGACATCGCCGCCGCAACCGCGCACATGACGTCAGTGATCCTCGTCTACGGGGTGCTGGCCTTCGCCATAGGTGCGGCAACCGGAAACCGGTCGCTAGCGTCGGGCATCTCTACCGGCTTCTTGGTTGTGTCCTTCCTTGGCGCGGGCCTGCTGCCGCTCGTCGACGGGTGGGAGAACGTTGCCAAGGTCTTCCCCTGGTACTACATCGACGGCGCATCGCCGCTGGTAGACGGGCCAGATACGCTGCAGCTCGCGTGCCTCACCGCGGCGTGGGCCGTGATGCTTGGGGTTGGCGGAGCGGCCTTCGCGCGGCGCGACCTTCACGCGGGCGGCGCCACCCGCTCGCTCGCGGATCGCCTCCGCGCCAATCCGCGCATGGCCTCGCTCATGGACAAGTGGCGCGGCTCCGGCTCCACACGCAGCCTCGCGGCCAAGGCGCTCAGCGACAAGCAGGGCGTGGCCATGCTCGGCGCGTACGGGCTGTTCTTCCTGACGATCGTCATGGGGCCCATGTACAACGCGCTCGCGGACACCATCGGCGACGTGGTGGCGTCCATGCCCGACGCTCTGCTCGCCATGGTCGGTTTCGCCGACTACTCCACCCCAACCGGTTGGTATCACGGCGAGGTGCTCTCCATCACGGGCCCTGCGGTGTTCGCGATCGTCACCATTGGAGCTGGCGTCGCGCTTGCGACGGAGGAGCGGTGGCGCACCATTTCCGTGGTGTTGAGTGCGCCGGTGTCGCGCGGGCGTGTCGCCGGCGGCAAGCTCGCCGCCTTGCTTGAGCTCACCCTGCTATGCGGCGTGCTGCTGTTCGGTGGGATCTGGCTGGGCTCCGTGATTGCCGGGCTCGGCATCTCGGTGGCGAATATCGCCGCGGCCGCCACACTCCAAGCCGGGCTCGGCCTCGTCTTTGGCGCGGCGGCGTTCGCCGTCGCGGGCTGTACCGGCAACTCCAAAGCCGCCGCGTGGGCCGGTACAGGGGTGGCGCTGGGAGGCTGGGCGCTCAATACGTTCGTTGGCGTGAACGACTCACTGGAGTGGCTCGCCAGGCTGTCACCCTTCCACTGGGCCGTATCCAACTACCCACTGGACCACGGCATGAACTGGGGTGGGTTGGTGGCGCTGGCCGTAGCGTCGGGCGTGCTTATTGTTGTTGGCTGGCTGGGGTATCAGCGCAGAGACCTGCGGGGCTGACTAGTCTTGGCGCATGTCCGGCCGCCTGATTCTTCGCGCATGGTGGCCGGCGCTTGTGCTGGTGGTCATCGGCGGCGTCGGGTACGCCGAGTTGCTGGATTCGGTAGAGGACCAGGAGTGGCTGTGGTCGCTCGACGACCCCATCTTGGAGTTCTTCGCTGCGCATCGCAGTGGCGCGTTGACGACGTTCATGGTGGCGGTGTCGTGGGTGTTTGGGCCGGTGGTGCTGCCGATTCTGGTGGCCCTCGGTGGCGCGGTGTGGGGGTGGCGCACGCGGCAGTGGTTCAACGTGTGCGTCTTGGTGGGGTCCATGGCGTTCGCGGGGCTGCTGTCGCTGGTGCTCAAGTACACGGTGGACCGGCCGCGGCCGCCCGAGGAGTTTTGGCAAGAGCCCGGCGGCACCCACACGCCTTCCTTTCCTTCCGGGCACACCCTGTGCGCGGCAACCTTTGTGCTGGTGACGGGGTACCTCGCGTGGCGCACGGACCGCTCGCTGAAGGTGCTGCTGTGGTGGTCACTTGTGTCCGTTGTGGTGATTGGGATGGTGGCGCTTTCCCGCCTTTACCTGGGGTATCACTTCCTGACCGACGTTGTGGCCGGCTTCTTCGCCGCCCTCACCGTGCTTGGGGTTGCGGTGGGCGTTGTGCGGACTCATGACTTCCGGGATGACGGGCCGCACGGGGAGTCCGCTGCGGCGCACGGGGAGTCCGCTGCGCCCGCCGCGCCCGCCGCGCCCGCTGCGCCCACTGGCGAATAGCGTCCTGGCGGCACTGAGCGCGTCCTAAACGCCCCATGCGACCTGTTGCTTGCCGCCAGGGCGCATACGGGTGCGGGTGCGGGTGCGGGTGATCAGGTGCGGGTGCGGGTGCGGGTGCGGGTGCGGGTGATCAGGTGCGGGCACGGCTGATCAGGTGAGGCGGCGGAGCCAGCGCAGCGCTGGCGCCGCCTGCGCGCGCTGAAACTCTCGCAGCCCAGGCAGCGCCGGATGCGGCGGCTCCGTGGACATCACCGTGAAGTAGCCCGCGAGCGCGGCAACGATGCCGCGCTCGTGCCGCAGCTCAACCCCGCGGCTCAGCGGGTGCGCGTGGAAGACGTCCCAGCACGCGTCGCCGCCGTTCATCTCGTGCGACGGCAGGTAGCCCGCGAGGTCCAGCCACGCAGCGCCCCGCGTTGCCCACGGCCAGTCCACGATGAAGGCGCGGCCACCCGCCAACAGGATGTTGTCGGCTCGCAGGTCGCCGTGGACCAGGGCATCGCCCTCGCTCGCCTCGGCGCCGTCCGCGCCCCACTCCACGAGCCGGTCAAGATTGGCGAGAGCCCACTTGCCCGCCTCACCGTGGGAAGACAGCCGCTCTACGCAGCCAGGATCCTCCGCGATCGTGCGCCACAGGGTGAAGAAGCTCTCGTCTGACTCGTGAAAGGCCTGCAACCCGGCGGGCGCCGGAGCAGACGCCAGCTCCTCGAACACCGCCCACAACGCCTCGGAGTGCTCGGCGTTCGTCGCCACCGGGTGCTCGCCATCGATCACATCGGTCGCCAGCACAAACCAGTCCCCCACCTCGAGCGTCCACTCAAGCCGCGGCACCGGCAGCTCGCCCGGCAGCTCCGCAAGCACCTCCGCCTCTCGGCGGTTGAGGTGGATGGACCACGGGTCGCGATCGCCGCTCATCACCTTGAGAAACAGCCGCGAGCCGTCACTAAATCGAACCACCCCAGCAAACCCGGGGCTGAACCCCAAAGCCGCCGCTTCAACGGAACCAACCACTGACCCGGCGCGCGCGCCGATGGCCGCAACCACAGCGTCGGGCACCTCGCTCCACGGCATGCGACGCGGATTTCGCGGCTGAGGCAGAGCAGACATTTCGCCAGTGTGCCAGGCTCAACGTATGCGAGCGATGATCCTCAAGGAGTTCCGCGAACTTAGGCGCGACAAGCGCACCATGGCGATGCTCATCATGTTGCCGATCGTGCTGCTGGTGATCTTCGGCTACGCCGCCAACTTCACCATCGACGAGCTCCACACTCAGGTGGTGGGCCCCAACGCAGAAGCGGTGGCGGACCAACTCCCGCCACTCTTCGTCGTTGACGGAACGCTCCCAGACGGCACCACCCAAGACGCAAAGGACCTGGTAAAGGACAACAAGGCCGACGTCGTCATCGACACCACCACCACCCCACCCACCGCATTTGTGGACGGCTCCAGCCTCTTCGCCGCCCAAACCGCGGTGGGCGCTTTCAACGCAATCCCCGACGACCAGCTGAAAGTCGAGGTGCTCTACAACCCCAACCTCACCACCTCGTGGGTCATGGTCCCGGCGCTCGTTGGCCTCATCCTCACGTTCATCGGCACCATCATCACGAGCATCGGCCTGGTGAAGGAGCGCCAGACCGGCACGCTCGAGCAGCTCGCGGTGATGCCGCTCAAACCAAGCGACGTGATCGTCGGCAAGATCGCGCCCTACTTCATCCTTGCGGCCGTGGACATGGCGGTCGTGACGCTGCTCGGCATCTGGATCTTCGACGTCCCGTTCAACGGCAACCCCTGGATCTTCGCGCTCGGCGCCGCGATCTTCCTCTTCGTCGTGCTGGGAATCGGCGTGCTCATCTCGACCGCGTCCCAGACGCAGGCGCAGGCGATTCAGCTCGCGATCATGATCCTGCTGCCGCAGATCCTGCTCTCCGGCTTCATCTTCCCGCTCAGCGCCATGCCCGCCGCGATCTCGTGGATCGGCTATTGCCTGCCGCTCACCTACTTTGTGCAGATCTCCCAGGGCATCATGCTGCGCGGCGCGGGCCTTGACTCGCTGTGGCCTGCGTTCGCGGTGCTCGCCTTCATGGCCGTGCTCATCTTCTCGCTCGCGGTGCTGCGCTTTCGCCGCGACCTCGCCCCTTCTGCCCGACGCTCCCGCAAGGAGGCGTGAACGTGACCTGGGGCGTCAGTTCAGTAAGCGTCCGGTACGGCAACGTCGCGGCCCTCACCGACGTCTCGGTGGAGGTGGTGCCGGGCGAGGTTCTCGCGCTCGCCGGGGGAGACGGCGCGGGGAAGACCACGCTGCTGCGGGTGCTCGCCGGGGCCGTGCGGCCGTCTGGCGGAACGGTGGATGCGCCGCCCGTGAACCGCCTCGGCTTCATGCCGACGCAGGCCGGGGTGTGGCGAGAGCTCACCGTTGACGAGAACATCGCCTTCGTGGCTGCTGCCCAGAACGTCACGGGCGCGGACCTGACCCAACGCAGGGCAGAGCTGCTTGAGGCGACCGGCCTCACGGACGCGACCGACCGCCTTGCAGGCCAGTTATCAGGGGGAATGCGCCAGAAGCTCGCGTTCTCTTTGGCAATGCTGCACCGCCCGCCGCTGCTCCTCCTCGACGAGCCGAGCACCGGCGTGGACCCCGTGAGCCGCGTTGACCTGTGGCGGATGATCGCGCAAGCCGCCGCGGACGGCGCGGCGATCGCGATGGCCACCACCTATCTCGACGAGGCCGAGCGCGCCGCCCAGGTGGTGGTGCTCGACGCCGGGGAGGTACTGCTGCGCGGCACCCCCGAAGAGGTGCTCGAGGCGATTCCAGGGCACGTGGTCTCGTCCTTGGCTCGCGGCGCCGGCGCGAACACCTGGCGACGCGGCCACGAGTTCCGGGAATGGCTCCCCGGAGATCCGCCTCCCGGTACTCCGCGCGCCGCCGACCTCGAGGACGCCGTGGTAGCAGCCTCGCTCGCGAAGGAGGCAGCGCGTGTCTGAGCCGCTGCTGAGCGCCCGGAACGTGACCCGTCGCTTTGGTGACTTCGTGGCCGTAGACGACGTCTCGCTGTCCGTAGCACCCGGCGAAATCGTTGGCCTCCTAGGTGCCAACGGTGCTGGTAAAACCACACTTATTCGCATGATTCTTGGGTTGCTCGGAGCCAGCGACGGAGAGGTCGCGCTGTTCGGTGAGACACCGTCGCGCGCCACCCGCGCCCGGCTCGGCTACGTGCCGCAAGGCCTTGGGCTGTGGGACTCGCTCACGGTCGAGGAGAACCTCGCCTTCGTTGGCGAGACCTACGGCGACCGCCCCATCCCCGTGCCCGACGGTCTGGCCGGGCTCTCGGGAAGCCTCGCCGGGGGAATTGGGCTTGGCAGGCAGCGGCAGCTCGCCTTCGCGGCGGCGCTTGGGCACTCGCCGGAGTTGCTGGTGCTCGACGAGCCCACGTCCGGCGTGGATCCGTTGAGCCGCGCGAGGCTCTGGGACGCGATCCACGAGGCCGCGGATTCCGGCGTCGGCGTGCTCGTCACCACTCACTACATGCAAGAGGCGCAACAGTGCGATCGGCTGCTGCTGATGTCGCAAGGCAGGGCGGTTGCCGAGGGTGGCGAGGCCGACATCGTGGGGAGCACCACCACCATCGCGATCCACGCGGAACGTTGGCAAGACGCCTTCGCGGCCCTCGACACGGCAGGCATCATGACCATGCTTGCGGGCACCCACGTGAGGGCCGTCGACGTGTCGGAAGAGGCCGTGCGGCGGGCGCTGGGCGACATTCCCGCGAAAGTTTCAGCGGTCAAATCCACGCTTGAAGAGGCCATGGTGGCGCGCGAAAGAGGCCGGTGACCACATCGTCGGGCCGTATTTGGCCTTGAACGTCCCGCGTGTGACCCCTACGTTTGGCGCGAGCCAAAAGGGAGGGCCAATCATGAAGAAAGCAATCATCATCCCCGTCGCCACGGCGGGCCTCATCGTGTTGGGCGCCACGGGCGCATTCGCGGCCGCGCGGGCGTTTGGGCGAGCGGACGCCGACGCGCAAGTGACGGCAGGCACCAACACCTGCCTGGGAAAGAAGCCGACTATCAAGAGCGCCGCGGCCGTGGTGATGGGCACCGAGGGCAATGACGTCATCGTGTCCGGCTACGCGAACGCAGAGGTGTACGGCCTTGGCGGCGACGACACCATCTGCGTGTACAACGTGGGCGGTTCTGCCTACGGCGGCGCGGGGCGCGACGTCATCTGGGTGGACGGCAACGAGGGCCACGTGGTGGTGGGCGGGCCGGGCTCCGACGTGATCTTGGCGAGCAACACGTTTGTGCGCGGGCTCGGTGCCGGCGGCAACAACTTCTTCGCGGGCAGCGACGGTGACGACGTCATCTACGGCGGCGGCGGTGACGACGTCATTAGCGGGCAGGCCGGTAACGACTCGCTCTATGGCGGCGACGGCGAGGACTGGCTGTGGGGCGGCCTTGGGGGCGCGGACACGGTGCGCGGCGCGCATGCGTACGACGATTAGGCGCTGAGCTCCAGCGTGTAGAAGCGCGAGAACGGATCTTCCGCGTAGGTGCCGAAGGGCTCGCACTCGGTGAAGCCGGAGCGCTCGTAGAGCCGGTGCGCGGCAGCGAAATACTGCTGCGTGCCGGTCTCGAGGCTCACGCGCTCGTACCCGCGTTCGCTCGCGATCGCGAGGAGCTGAGAAAGGACCGACGCTGCCACGCCCTGACCTCGGAAGGCCCGGTTGGTGCGCATGGACTTGAGCTCCGCGTGGTCTGCGGTGAGTTCGGCGAGGGCGCCCACGCCGAGCAACCGGCCCTCGTCATCGCGAGCGGCAAGGAAGGTCACGTGTGGTTCCCGTAGCCGTTGGACGTCGAGGGCGTGCACGGACTCCGGAGGGGACTCCGCGTGCATGTCCGCGAGGTGTTCCTCAAGGAGCGCGACGATGTCAGCGGTTGCGGGGTCTTCGCGGGAGATGAGCACGCGTCAGTGTGGCACGTGGGGGCTCATGACACCGTGAAGGTGAACTCCATGCCTTGCGCGCGGTGGTTGCCCACCGAGCAGTACAGCGTGTAGGTGCCCGGCTCGAGCGTCACCGTGAAGGAGTCCGTCTCGCCGGAGCCAATGATCTCCGTGTTGCCGCCGGGGTCGCCCTCGAGCACGAGGTCATGCTCCATCATCCCGTCGTTCGTGAGCTCAAAAGTGATAGCTCCCGCGGGGGCGGTTGTTGCGCTCACCTCGTAGGTGTATTCGGTGGCGGAGACCGCGATGGTGGTGGCGTCCGCTGGCTGGCCGGTGGAGCCTGTCTGCGCTGGCTCGGAGTCGCCGCAGGCCGCGAGGGTTGCGGCGACGAACGTCACGGCAAGTGTGGTGCGCAGAGCGCGTGTGAGTGCGTTCATGATTCCTCCCTTACGCCCTCACCGTACGCCTCTACTCTCCCTTGCCGCTGTCCAATCCAGACTTGATGGCGTCCATCACGGAGCTGTCCGCGAGGGTGGTGACGTCTCCGATCGCGCGGTGCTCGGCCACGTCGCGCAAGAGCCGCCGCATGATCTTTCCGCTGCGAGTCTTGGGGACCTCACTCACCACGAGAATCGTGCGGGGCTTAGCGAGCGCGCCAATCTGTTGCCGCACCTGCTCACGCAACGCCGCTGCCACGTCGTGCCCTGACGCTTGGGCGCCCTCGCCGTCGGACTTCACGACGACAAAGGCGACCACCGCCTGGCCTGTCGTTTCATCGCTGGCCCCCACCACCGCGGCCTCCGCGACCCACGGGTGTGAGACGAGCGCGTGCTCAATCTCGGTGGTGGAGAGGCGGTGGCCGGAGACGTTCATGACGTCGTCCACGCGGCCGAGCAGCCAGATGTCGCCATCGATGTCACGCTTAGCGCCGTCGCCCGCGAAGTACAGGCCGTCGAACTGGTTCCAGTACGTCTTCGCGTAGCGCTTGCGGTCGCCCCAAATCCCCCGCAGCATCGACGGCCACGGCTCGCGAATGACCAGGTACCCGCCCTCGCCGTTGGCGACGCTGCGGCCCGTGTCGTCCACAACGTCGGCCACGATGCCGGGAAGTGGGGTCTGGGCGCTGCCCGGCTTGGTGGCCGTCACGCCTGGTAGGGGGCTAATCATGATGGCGCCGGTCTCGGTCTGCCACCACGTGTCCACCACGGGGCAGCGGTTGCCGCCGATGTGTTCGCGGTACCACATCCAGGCCTCTGGATTGATGGGTTCGCCGACGCTGCCGAGGAGCCTCAGGGAGCTCAGGTCATAGGCGGCAGGGATCGCCTCTCCCCACTTCATGACCGTGCGGATGGCGGTGGGGGCGGTGTAGAAGATCGAGACCTTGTACTTCTGGATGATGTCCCACCAGCGGCCCTCGTTGGGGGTGTTGGGCGTGCCTTCGTAGAGCACCTGGGTGGCGCCGTTGGTCATGGGGCCGTAGACGATGTAGCTGTGACCGGTGATCCAGCCCACGTCTGCGGTGCACCAATAGACGTCAGTTTCTGGCTTGAGGTCAAAGACGAGGCGGTGGGTGGTGGCCGCGCCCGTGAGGTAGCCGCCTGTGGTGTGGAAGAGGCCCTTGGGCTTTCCCGTGGTGCCGGACGTGTAGAGGATGAAGAGCGGGTGCTCCGCGTCCACCCACTCGGGCTCGTGCTCGGCGGGCTGCGGGTCCACGACCTCGTGCCACCACACGTCGCGGCCTTCGACCCAGGCCGTGTCCTGGCCCGTGCGCTTGACGACGAGGACGTTGGTGACTGTCTTGGCAGGGGTGTCGTGCTCGCCGATCGGGGCGAGGCTCTCATCTACCAGGGGCTTCAAGGCGAGATGGGCGCCTCGCCGGTTACCGCCGTCGGCCGTAATGACGAGCTTTGCCTCCGCGTCGTCGATGCGCTGGCGGAGGGATTCAGCGGAGAACCCGCCAAAGACAACCGAGTGCACGGCGCCGATGCGCGCGCACGCGAGCATCGCGACCACGGCCTCCGGGATTTGGGGGAGGTAGATGGCGACGCGGTCGCCCTTGCCGATGCCGAGAGAGAGGAGGCCGTTGGCGGCCTTCTGGACCCGCTGGTGGATGTCTGAATAGGTGAGGGTTTGGGTGTCGCCGGGCTCGCCCTCGAAGTGGAAGGCGACGCGATCGCCGCGGCCCTCGCGGATGTGGCGGTCAACGGCGTTGTCGCACGCGTTGAGGGTGCCGTCGTAGAACCACTTGGCTACCGGGGCGTCCGACCAGTCGAGGATCTGGGTGAAGGGCTCATGCCACGCGAGGCGCAGGGCCTCCTCGCGCCAGTACTCGAGGCGGTCAACAGCCGCCTTCTTGTACTCGTACGCGGTGGCGTTTGCGTGCGCCGCAAAGCCCACGAGAGGTGGGAAAGTGCGCGTCTCGGTGAACAGGTTCTCGAGGGTTGGGGACCCATGGGCAGCGTTGACCATGGGGTCAGACTAGACAGGTTCTGCCTGGTATTTCCAACCGTTGCCAGGGGGTTTGTTAGGGGGCCTGGTAAAACCGGGGTGGGCGGCGACACGCCGGTGACGCATCCGTCGCATACGTCTGAACCACTGAACGCTGGCTTTCGCCTTCCACCGAGCCAAAACCGCCGCTGAGTGGTTCAGACGTCGTTGCGAGCCGTGGGATGTCGGGCCTTGAAAGGACAACCCTTGGGTTGCTACTCGAACTGCTCCCAGTCGGGGCAGCCAGTGGTGACGAAGGTGTCGGCCTCATTGATGTCGGTGAGGAATGCGTAGGAGCCTTGGTTCTCTGCCACGACCTCGCCGTCGTCACCGACGATGGACCACGTGCAGCCGTCGGGCTGGCTCGCGGGCTCTCCCTGCAGCTGGAAGCCGCCGAAGGGGATGTCGGTGCCGATCGCGTACTCGCCGGTTCCGGAGACGGTGACGAAGGACGAGTCGCCCTCGCCGTCGTCCGTCTCTGGAGCCTCGGTGGCATCCGAGGTGGGGCCGGCAGCGTCGGCCGTGGTGCCCTCGCCCGCTGGCTCGGTGGGATCGTCGCCACCTCCGCATGCGGTGAGGCCCATGAGCATCACCGCGGTGATGGCGAATGTCGAAAGCGCGGTGCGCGCGCGAGGCTTGGTCATGTCGCTCCCTCCAGCTGCGCCGCGGATCGCGGCGTTGATGTCATCTTCGTCTGCGCTGTGACACGCGACCATGGGGGTTATCGCGTATTCGCGGCGACGCCGGTTTGCGGGGGGGTACTGCGGCGTGGCCCCAACTCGCGCTAACGCCCCTGGCATGTTTCGATGGACTCATGCCAGCCGACTATCGATACGCCACCCGCACCAACGGCGAGGTGGTGATCTTCCACCACGGCAAACTCGCCAAAATGCTGCGCGACGAGCCCGCTCAAGAGTTCCTCAAGTCCATCAAGGACCTCCCGGAAGGCGAGGACCAGGGCGTCATGGCCGCCGCAGTAGGCAACGACGGGCAGGTCGCCCGGCCTACCTCCGGCACCGGCCCCTCGGGCAAGGCGGTGCACGGTGACGGTGCCGCGCACGGTCACAAGGAGTTCCGCCGCAAGTCCGGCGGTTAGCCGCTCCGTAACACGGCCCGACGCTGTGGCTGAGCCCTACTCCTCCGTCGCCTCCACCACCTGCTCCAGCGGCTCGCTGATGCCGAGCCCGGACGGGGTGTCGTCCACTGTTGACGGGTCCACCTCGCGCGTCAGCACTTCTTTGAGCACGTCCGCCGGGGGATCGCATTTGAAGTCGCCCACGTATTTGTCGCCCGTGCAGTACGGCGAGACCCGTGGGTCTTGCGCCAGGTTAGTCCACGAGATGTCGTAGGTGAGGCTGGCAAGATCGGTCAGTTGTTCGCTCGCGAACACCTTGCCAAGAGCCAACTGCTCGCCGAAGACGATAGGCGAGATTTGGTACACCTTGTACGTTCCTGCGGGGAAGTCGCCGAGGCTCTCATCGAAGTCGTTCCACGCCTCGGAGTAGGCCTCGATTTCTTCCTCGGTGGCGGTGGCCCAGTCCGGCTCCTCGAGCGTCTTCTCGAACTCCACGCGCTCGTCTTGCACATCGCACATGCGCGCCCGCGAAAAACCCATGCCGCCGTAACTGGCGCTGCCCATGGGGTTGTTGACGGTGTAAAGGTCCAGGTAAACGTCATAATCTTCGGTGGTAAACACCACTTTGTCGTCCAACGTGATCACGTACGTGGACCCGCCCGCGAGCACCTGTGTGGGATCAGGATCCTCGCTCACGAATCCGGGGGTCACCATCACGAAGGTCTCGTACTCGGGGTCGGACTCGATCGTCACGTATGGCTGCGGCGTGATCCCGTTGACCGCTTGCGAGGCCGGCGTGTACGTCTCGCCGCACTCCGGGAACGTGAAGTCGTCGAGCACCTTCTTGCTCTCGGGAAGCGGGTTCCACGTCACCGAAAGCGCGGTTGCACTGGGGCTCGCACTGCCCGACGGCGTGGTTCCGTTCGCACTCGTCAGCAGGTTGGGGAGGTGGTTCAGTCCAAACCACCCGGCGACTGCGACGGCGCCAACGGCCGCCACCGTGCCGACCCCGGCGGACAGCATCGCGGATCGGTGCTTGGCCTGTGCGGGGGCCATCACGGAGTTCACGCCGGCACCAGGGACGGCATAGGCCGAGGCGGTGGCGGCGAATCGCGTGCGCAGCGCCGTGATGTCTTCCGCGCTCGGCTCTGGGAGGTGCTGGGGGGTGGACTTCTTGAGGATCGCCCTCACGCCGTCGGCGTCCTTGCCGTCGATGGCCATGAGTACCGTGGCGGCGGGGCCAGCGGCGCCAGGGTCTTGGGCTGCGTGTGCGGCCATCCATTCCCGGCACGCAATCTCCGCGACGCGGGTGTCTCGCGGCGCTTTGCGCCGCGAGAAGACCGCCACCGTCGCGGACTGCGCCAGCTCGCGGGCCGCCCCGCGATCGTCCTCGAGCAACTCCGCGTATGCGACGAGCGCGCTGAACCTTGTCCTCAGTAGGTTCGCGTATGTCGAATGCCATGCCCCCATGCGTGGCCCCCTTCCGGCTAACACCTTAGCCACCTCCACCGCCCGGAATGGGTTCTGAGTGGGGCTATTTCGCCTGATAGTCGCACTCAGAACCCATTCGGGGGCGGTGCGCGCCGGCTCGGCCAGGGGTGCGTCCCGTTGTGAGGCAGCCCGGCGCGCTAGTGTTCCGAGCGTGTCATCGACGACCCTTGCCGTGCCCGACGCCGCTGAAGGCTCCCAACGTGTAGACCACCGCATCGCTGGCGCCGACGGCCTGCGCGCCGCCGCCGCTCTCGGCGTGGTGTTCTCGCACCTCTTCCAGCGCCTCGCCTTTGACCAGCACGGCGCCCTCATCGCCGACCTCCAAGGCATCGCGATGAAGGGAGCCTACGGAGTCTCCATCTTCTTTGTGCTGTCCGGAACGCTACTCAGCTACCCCTTCTGGACCGCCTACTTAACCGGCGCAAAGCTGCCGTCGCTACGGCACTATGCGAAGCGTCGGGCAGCCAGAATTGTCCCTGGCTTCTACGTGGCCCTGACGGTGAGCTTCCTCGCCGTGCTCGCCTGGTACCCCGACACCCAGAGCCCGCTCACGCGGTACCTCGCGGGGCTGAGTTTCATGAGCGGTTGGCACTGGCTGACGTTCTTCCCGGTCGAGTCCAACGGGCCGCTGTGGTCCATTTCCCTCGAGGTGATGAGCTACATCCTGATGCCGCTCGCGATGCTCGGCATGTTCGTGTTGGGGCGCCGCCGCGCGTGGAAGGGAGCGGGCTACTGGGTGGGCGTGCTGATTGTGGTGCTCCTGGTAAACCAGTGGATTGTCACGACGTTCATCCCCTCGGACGAGGGCAAGGGCTGGCAGTACGGTGACGTGGGCGGCGCCAAGGAGTGGATGCCGTTCTTCAATCCCGTCGGCTTCTTCGCTCACTTTTTGGTGGGCATTGCGGCGGCCGGTTTCATCGCCTGGTGGCGTGTGCGTTCCGGTGCCCGACGCTGGGGTTTCGACCTCTTGGGCCTCGCCGGGATCTTGGGGCTGGCTGGGCTCGTGTGGTTCACGCGTTTCCCGTACGAGCCCGGCTTCATGGGCAACTTCCAGAACCAGCCGTACCTGTGGCCGTGGCTCGCGGTGAGTGCGGGGGTGGCGCTGGTGGGGGCGGCGCACTCGCGGGTGCTGGGGCGGATCATGGACAACCGGTTCGCGCGCTACACGGCCACCGTGTCCTTCGGTATCTACGTGTGGCACTACCTGATGGTGGGGCTCGTGGAGTTGCTCACGAACGGGGAGTTCACGTACGGGTCCGTGCAGGACTTGGGGCGCTTTGCGCTGATGTCCGCGACGGTGCTGGTGCTGTCCTACGCGATCGCCACTGCCAGCTGGCATCTCATGGAGAAGCCGATCCTGCAGTCCAAGTGGGCGCGGCGCTAGGACGGGCGCGGCCACGGGCTGAACTGGCGCGGCCCCGGACTGCGCGGCTCTCCCTGAGTGTCTCAGTGCTGGTTCCAGTCGGCGGATTCAATGGGTCATTGCAACAGGGTCTCTTGCATTGTCTCGTAGGGGGTGGCGAAGTCGAGGCGTTTGCGGGGTCTGCGGTTCATTTGGTCTGCGACGTAGTCGAGGTCGTCTTGGGAGTG
>NZ_JASGEO010000022.1:0-6078 GCF_049841215.1 Demequina sp. | reverse complement strand
GCCCGCGCCGCCTGCCCCGCGCACCCGGCCCCCGTCACCCAGCACCGCGCGCCAACTCCTACTGCCGTTTCCCTATTTTAAGAATCCTTAAAATAGGGAAACGGGCATGGCACCACAACCGCCCTCACCGCGCCGCACCAACCTGGGGGCGCTAATTGGCGCCGCTGCTCCAGGGGGTGGTGAGTTGCCTGAACTAGGCGGATTTGCCCGAACGGGTACACGTCAGATGCCTAAACCGCGCGGCGGGGCCTGGGTCTGAGGGCTGGGCGAGGGCAAGGGCGTGGAGGGCGCCGGGATACCCTGCTTGCGTGCACCTGGACAACCCGGACGCCCTGCGCGCGGACCTTGAGCCCTGGACCAACGACGCCATCGCGGAGCTCATTGGCGAGCGCGCGGTCGCAGCTCTGGACCGCGAACAACTCGTCCCCGCCCGGCTCGCGGCCCGCGCCGCCGGTGACGATCGCATCGCGCTGCTGACCCGGCTCTTCTGCCTCGGTGACGCCCTCACGGTTGCCCAGGTGAACCGCGCGCTCCCAACCTTTACGGCGGAGGCGGCCGCAGCGTCGGGCCTCATCGCGACGGCCGGGGCGAGCGACGACGATCCCGTGCGCGCGCTCGTAGACCTCCGCCCCTATGAGACAGAGGACCACCTCTGGCACGTCGCGAGCGACCTTGGCGAGGCGGTCACCGGTGAGCGCCTCGCCGACGACCACGTGCTCGGCGTCGGCGGCGCGAGCCTCACGCTCGCCTCCATCACCCTGCGCACCCCCGTGACGCGCGCCCTCGACCTAGGCACCGGCAGCGGCATCCAGGCGCTCCACGCCTCCACCCACGCGCACCACGTCACGGCCACGGACATCTCGCAACGCGCCCTCGAGTTCGCGCGCTTCAACGCCGCGCTGGCGGACGTCACGCTAGACCTGCGTCACGGCTCACTCCTGGAACCCGTCATGGGCGAGGACTTTGACCTCGTCGTCTCCAACCCGCCCTTCGTCATCACGCCGCCCGGCGCCCCCAGCTTCGAATACCGCGACGGAGGCATGCCGGGCGATGCGCTCGTGGGCACGCTCGCGAAGACGCTCGGCAGCGTGCTCGCGCCCGGCGGCGTGGCGCAGATGCTTGGCAACTGGGAGATCCGCGAAGACTGGCGCGAGCGCTGGGAGCAGTGGCTCGACGGCACCGGCATGGACGCCTGGGTGGTGCAGCGGGATGTCCTTGACGCCGCCCAGTACGCGGAGATCTGGTTGCGCGACGCCGGCGTGGTCCCCGAGCGCGGCCGCGCCGCCTTCGACGACGCCTACGCCGCGTACCTCAGCGACTTCGATCGCCGGGGAGTGCGGGAGATTGGTTTTGGCATGGTCCTCCTGCGCCGTCCCCTCAACGGTGCCCGCCCGACGCTGCGGCGGCTTGAGTTCTTGGAGGGCCCAGTTGCGGCTCCCCTTGGGCCCGCCCTGGCCGCAGGGTTGGCGGCGCACGACCGGTTGCGGAACCTGGATGACGAGGCGCTGCGCGAGCAGCGCCTCGTGGTGCAGCCGGACGTCACCCGCGAGGTCTACGGACGTCCGTTGCTACCGGATCCGGAGCACATCCTGATCCGCCAGGGCGGCGGCTTTGGCCGCGCGATCAGGGCGGACACCGCCCTCGCGGGCTTCATTGGCGCGTGTGACGGAGAGCTCAAGGTAGGCCAGATCCTCAGCGCCCTGAACGCGCTGGGCGTGGACCATGCCCAAGACCAACTCCCCGCCATCCGCGAACTCATCGAAACCGGCTTACTGGCCTGAAAGTAGGGGCCGAAAGTCCCTGCCTAACGGCCAAACCCGACCGTAGCGTCGGGCATGTGACACTGACGTCCCATAGCCCCCTCCATGTTCTTGACGCCCAATCACTAGTGATTGGCGGCGTTGAACCCATCACTCCGCACCGTTGGTATGGCCGCCTGGCCACAGGCGTGCTCCTCGCCGGCGACGGCCCTGGCGTGCCATGGACGCACGTCAAGGCGGGCCTGCGCGAGCGCCGCGGCCTCGTGGACGCCGTGGTGTTTGGCGGCGACGAGCCCACCCGCCAGAGCGCTCTCGCGGACGCGATGGCGCAGGCTCGCGAACTGGGCTATTTGGTAGGCCTGCTGACGCGCGGCGGCCTGCCGCGCAGCCTCGCGGACGTGCTGTCGCTCGCCGACTGGGTGGGGATCGAGGTGGGAGCCGCGGGCGCCCACGACGTCTCGGTGTGGACGTCGCTTGAGCTCATCATGCGCTCGGGCCTCGAGTACGAGGTGACGATCAGCGTGGACCCGTCCCGCCACACCAGGGAGGACGTGCGCGCCACCGCTCGCGAGGTCATCCGCCGCGGCGCCCACGCCCCGGTGCTGTGCGGCCGCAGGCTCTACGACGTCATCCACCCAGAAGACCTGCCGGATCTAGAGCGCCGGTAGCAGCGCCCTCGCCACCCGCTCCCACACGGACGGGTGCGCGGTCAGCAATCCCGGCCGCCCATCGCCGGGCAAGTACTCGCTGCCGTCCGGCCGCAGCGACGCCAGCCCCGCCTCGCGCACCAGCAGCGATCCGGGCGCGTGATCCCACGGCAGCGTGCGCGTGAACAGCACGTAGTCCTTGTTGAGCCCCTCAACCATGTCGAGGTAGTCCCAGCCGGCGCAGAACCGAATGTCGCGCACCGGCCCCAGCGAGCCCGCCGCCGCATACACGGCCTCGGGATCGGCGACGAACGCGCGGGCACCAAGGGCGCCGCGCAGGGCCGACGGGTCGGCTGGCTCGGGCGCCAGCGCTCGCCTCCCGTCCACGAAACACCCCACGCCAAGGGCCCCGTGCATCTCACGCGACACCGCCGGGTACGTGATCCAAGCTCCCTGGGTCCGCCCGCCCTCGATGAGCGCGACCATGCACGCGAAGTCCTCTTGACCGTGAACGAAGTTGCGGGTGCCGTCAACGGGGTCCACCACCCAGCACGCCTCTGCGGCGGCGACCAGGTCCAGCAGCGACGGATCGGCGGCCGTCGCCTCCTCACCAACCACGGGGATATCCAGCAACTCTGTGAGGGATGCGGTGAGCCTCCGCTCGGCCAGCACGTCCGCGTCGGTGACCATGTCCCAGGGCCCCGCCTTGGTGCGAACATCGTCGGAACCAAGGGACCGCCACCGCGGAAGTACCTCCGCATCGGTGGCCTCATTCATCGCGGCGAGGACAGCGTCGGACAGTGCTTGGGTGACCACAGGCATATCCCCATGTTCCCACCCGCGCAACCCAGCGTCGGACGCCGTATGTATTCTGTGTGCGTTCCACCCCACGAAAGCAGGCACCATGCCCCGCAAGCTCGTCATCGTCGAGTCGCCAACCAAGTCCAAGACCATTGGCGGCTACCTCGGCGCGGATTATGACGTGGTCTCCAGCATTGGCCACATTCGCGACCTGCCGCAGCCGAGCGAGCTGCCCGCGGGCAAGCGCGAGGGCTCGGTTGGCAAGTTCGCCGTGGACGTGGAGAACGGGTTTGCGCCGTATTACGTGGTGAGCCCGGAGAAGAAGAAGGTGGTCGCGGACATCAAGTCGCGCCTCAAGGACGCGAGCGAGGTCTACCTCGCAACTGATGAGGACCGCGAGGGTGAGGCCATCGCGTGGCACCTGCTTGAGGTGCTGCAGCCCAAGGTGCCGGTGAAGCGCCTGGCGTTCCACGAGATCACGCGTGAGGGAATTACCAGGGCGCTTGAGAACCCGCGCGAGCTCGACATGGAGCTGGTGGAAGCCCAAGAGGGCCGCCGCATCCTCGACCGCCTCTACGGCTACGAGGTCTCGCCGGTGCTGTGGCGCAAGATTCAACAGGGGCTCTCGGCGGGGCGCGTGCAGTCGATCGCGCTGCGCCTGGTGGTGGACCGCGAGCGGGAGCGAATGGCCTTCCAGTCCGCGGAGTACTGGGATCTCACCGCTACCTTTGCCGCCAAGGAGGGGCCCGACGCTGGGCGGTCGTTCAGCGCTCGCCTCACCTCTGTGGATGGTCGCCGGGTGGCGGTTGGCAAGGACTTCGATGACCGCGGCGTGCTCAAGAACGACAAGGTTTTTCATGTGAGCGCGGGCACGGCCGGTTCCTTGGCCGCCGGGCTGGCTGCTTCTGACTTCTCGGTGGTTGGCGTCGAGTCCAAGCCGTACAAGCGGCGCCCCGCCGCTCCCTTTATTACGTCCACGCTGATTCAGGAGGCGTCGCGCAAGCTGCGCCTTGGGGCGCGGGACGCGATGCGCGTGGCGCAGGGCCTCTACGAACGCGGCTACATCACGTATATGAGGACGGACTCGCCCACGCTGTCCGGCGAGGCCGTGCGTGCGGCGCGGTCCCAGGCCGCGGAGCTGTACGGCTCTGACTCGGTGGCGGCGACCGCGCGTGTGTACGCCTCCTCGGACTCCAACGCGCAAGAGGCGCACGAGGCGATCCGCCCCGCTGGCGACAAGTTCCGCACCCCTGACTCCGTTCGCGCGGAGCTGCGTGGCGACGAGTTCCGCATGTATGAGCTCATCTGGAAGCGCACCGTCGCCTCGCAAATGGCCGACGCTGTGGGCACCACGTCCACGGTGCGCTTGGGTGCCACCTCTGGGGCTGGGCACGCGGTGGAGTTCTCCGCGTCCGGCACCATCATCACGTCGCCGGGATTCCTAGCCGCGTACGAGGAGTCTCGCGAGGAGTCTCGCTACGAGTCCGAGAAGAAGACCCACGTCACCGAGGCCGACGAGCGCTTGCCGCAGCTGGCCGAGGGGCAGGCCGTTGACGCGTCAGGGCTCGAGCCGGTGTCGCACGCCACCACGCCGCCGCCGCGGTTCACGCAGGGCTCGATGATCAAGGAGCTCGAGGACCGCAAGTTTGGGCGTCCCTCGACGTACGCCGCCACGGTGGACCTCATCGTTGCCCGCGGATACGTGCGCATCGACAAGCAGGCGCTCATCCCCACGTGGATCGCGTTCGCGATTGTTGGGCTCATGGAGCAGCACTTTGGCTGGCTCATCGACTACGACTTCACGGCCGACATGGAGGAGGACCTTGACCGCATCGCGCGCGGTGAGGCCGACATGCGCGAGTGGCTTGGGCGCTTCTACTTTGGTTCCGGTGCGTCTGGGGCGGAGGGTCGCGACGAGGGCCTGAAGCACCTGGTAGACGACCTTGGCGAGATCGATGCTCGCGCCATCAACACGTTCCCCGTTGGCGACGGCATCTCGCTGCGCGTTGGCCGCTACGGGCCGTACATCGAGCGCGAGGTTGACGGCGAGACGCAGCGCGCGTCCGTGCCAGAAGAGGTAGCGCCCGACGAGCTGACCGTTGCCCGCGCGGAGGAGTTGTTCGCCTCGCAGGGTGGGGACGAGCGCGAGCTGGGGACGCACCCTGAGTTCGGCACCACCGTTGTTGCGAAGGCCGGCCGCTTTGGCCCCTACGTGACCGAGGTGCTGCCGGAGGAGTCAAAGGCCAAGCCGCGCACGGCGTCGCTGTTCAAGTCGATGCAACTGGAGACCGTCACGCTCGAGGATGCGGTACGGCTCATGTCGCTGCCGCGCGTCGTGGGCACGGACCCCGCCGACGGCGCCGAGATCACCGCCCAGAACGGCCGCTACGGCCCGTACCTCAAGAAGGGCACGGACTCACGGACGCTTGCGTCCGAGGATCAGCTGCTCGACATCTCTTTGGAGGAGGCCCTAGCCATTTACGCGGAGCCAAAGCGCGGCCGCGGCCGCACGGCAGCGCCGCCGCTCGCGGAGTTTGGCTTGGACCCGGTGTCGGAGAAGCCGATTGTGGCGAAGTCCGGCCGCTTCGGCGACTACATCACGGACGGCGTCACCAACGTCACGATCCCTCGCGGTGACACGGTGGAGACCCTGACCCCCGAGCGGGCAGTTGAGTTGCTCGCGGAGAAGCGCGCCAAGGGGCCGGCCAAGAAGCCGGCCCGCCGGGCGCCCGCCAAGAAGCCCGCTGCCAAGCGGGCGGCGCCCAAGAAGAAGTAGCCGTCAGGCGGCGCGGGGTCGCCGTCCCTGCGGCGCCGCCCCATCCCAGGCCGCCCAAGCCCGCCGCGCCATCCCTGCCGCGCCATCCCTGCCG
>NZ_JASGEO010000021.1:0-171205 GCF_049841215.1 Demequina sp. | reverse complement strand
CGGCGGCGCCGGTGCCCCCCGTCCGGGTGGCTTCGCCCCCCGCCCGGGCGGCGCGCCTCGCCCCGGAGGCGCTGGTGCTCCGGGTGGGCCTGGTGCTGGCGCTCCTGGAAGCCGTCCGGCTCCAGGTGGACGCGGCCGTGGCGGTGGTACGGCCGGTGCGTTCGGCCGTCAGGGTGGAAAGCCCGCGCGCTCGCGTAAGAGCAAGCGTGCCAAGCGGCAAGAGTACGAGCAGCAGCAGGCCCCGGCGATCGGTGGCGTGCAGATCCCTCGCGGTGATGGCTCCACGCCTATCCGCTTGCGCCGTGGCGCCACGCTGAGTGACTTCGCTGAGAAGATCGATGTCAATCCCGCGTCGCTTGTGACGGTGCTGTTCCACCTTGGTGAGATGGCAACGGCCACGCAGTCGCTGGATGAGGAGACGTTCGAGGCGCTTGGTGCCGAGCTTGGCTACACGATCGAGATCGTGTCGCCGGAGGACGAGGACAAGGAGCTGCTTGAGGACTTCGGCCTCGACCTCGACGCGGAGCTTGCCGCGGAGACGGATGAGGACCTTGAGCCGCGTCCGCCGGTCGTGACCGTCATGGGTCACGTTGACCACGGTAAGACGCGCCTTCTGGATGCGATCCGCAAGTCTGACGTGCAGTCCGGTGAGGCCGGCGGTATCACGCAGCACATCGGTGCCTACCAGGTGTGGCACCAGCACGAAGGCGTCGAGCGCGCCATCACCTTCATTGACACCCCTGGTCACGAGGCGTTTACCGCCATGCGTGCCCGTGGTGCGCAGGTGACGGACATCGCGATCCTCGTGGTGGCCGCGGATGACGGCGTGATGCCGCAGACCATTGAGGCGCTTAACCACGCCCAGGCGGCCAACGTGCCGATCGTCGTGGCCGTCAACAAGGTGGACAAGGAGGGGGCCAACCCCGCCAAGATTCGCCAGCAGCTCACCGAGTACAACCTTGTTGCGGAGGAGTACGGCGGCGACACGATGTTCGTGGACGTCTCCGCGCTCAAGGGCATGGGTATCGACGACCTCCTCGAGGCCGTGCTGCTCACGGCAGACGCCGGTCTTGACCTGCGGGCCAACCCCAACAAGGACGCTCGCGGTGTTGCGGTGGAAGCCCACCTCGACAAGGGTCGCGGTGCGGTTGCCACGGTGCTCGTGAACTCGGGAACGTTGCGGGTTGGCGACTCGATCGTTGCCGGTACGGCTCACGGCCGCGTCCGCGCGATGTTCGACGAGCACGATCAGGCGGTGAGCGAGGCGCTTCCTGCTCGCCCCGTGCTGGTGATCGGTCTGACGTCGGTGCCGCGCGCTGGCGACACGTTCTTGGTGGCAGATGACGACCGCACGGCTCGCCAGATCGCCGAGAAGCGTGAGGCCGCGGAGCGCGCGGCTCAGCTGGCCAAGCGTCGCAAGCGCATCAGCCTTGAGGACTTCAACAAGGCCCTCGAGGAGGGCAAGGTCGACACCCTCAACCTCATCATCAAGGGTGACGTCTCTGGTGCCGTCGAGGCGCTTGAGGACGCGCTGCTGCAGATCGATGTGGGCAAGGAAGTGGATCTGCGGATCATCCACCGCGGTGTGGGTGCTGTCACGCAGAACGACGTCAACCTCGCCACGGTGGACAACGCCATCATCATCGGCTTCAACGTGCGTCCCGCGGAGCGCGTGCAGGCTCTTGCGGACCGCGAGGGCGTGGACATGCGCTTCTACTCGGTCATCTACCGGGCGCTCGAAGAGGTGGAGGCATCGCTCAAGGGCATGCTCAAGCCGGAGTTCGAGGAGCGCTCCACCGGTGCGGCAGAAATCATGGAGATCTTCCGTTCGTCCAAGTTCGGAAACATCGCCGGCTGCCTCGTTCGCGATGGCGTCATCAAGCGCAACGCCACGGCCCGCGTGTCCCGCAACGGCATCATCGTCGGCGAACCGACGATCGACACCCTGCGTCGCTTCAAGGACGACGTCACCGAGGTCCGCGATGGCTTCGAGTGCGGTATCGGCCTTGGCAAGTTCAACGACATCCAGGTTGGCGACCTCATCGAGACGTTCGAGATGGTGGAGATTCCGAGGGACTGATGAGCGACAATCCCCGCGCTCTCAAGCTCGCCGGCACGATCAAGAAGATCGTGGCCGGCGCGCTTGAGACCGAGATCAAGGACCCTCGTCTGGGCTTCGTGACGGTGACCGACGTGCGCGTCACCGGCGATCTGCAGCAGGCGTCCGTCTTCTACACGGTGCTTGGCGGAGAGGAGGAGCGCACGGGCACCGCCGCGGCGCTCGCCTCCGCCAAGGGCCGGTTGCGCTCTCTTGTGGGCTCGCAGCTTGGCATTCGGTTGACGCCAAGCCTCGAGTTCCACTTGGACGCGGTGCCCGAGACTGCCGCGACGCTCGACAAGGCCCTCCACGAGGCCGCCCTGCGTGACGCCGAGCTCGCAAAACTGCGCGAGAACGCGCAGTACGCGGGCGACGCCGACCCTTACAAGCACCCGGAAGAGGATGCCTAAGAGCCAGGCGGACGGCCCGTCGGGGCTGATCGTCGTCGACAAGCCCGCTGGCTGGACGTCCCATGACGTCGTAGGCCGCATGCGCCGCCTGCTGGGTACGCGCAAGGTGGGCCACGGCGGCACTCTCGACCCCATGGCTACCGGGGTGCTCGTCATCGCGTGCGGCAAGGCCACGCGGTTACTGCAGTACATCTCCGCCCACGACAAGGCGTACGCGGCGACGATTCGCCTTGGGCAGTCCACCGTCACCGACGATGCCGAGGGCGAGGTCATCGCCTCGGTGAGCGCCGCGCAGGTCACCGATGAGGACATCGCCGCTGGTATCGCCGCCCTTACGGGCGACATTCAGCAGCGTCCGAGTTCGGTGAGCGCAATCAAGGTGGCGGGGGAGCGCTCGTACGCGCGCGTGCGAGCGGGCGAGGAGGTTCAGCTCGCCGCCCGGCCGGTGACCGTTTCCCACTTTGAGGTTCTTTCTGCCCGACGGCACGGTGACCTTATCGACATTGACGTCGCCGTGGACGTGAGTTCAGGCACGTACATTCGCGCGCTCGCGCGCGACCTGGGGGCTGGCCTTGGTGTGGGGGGTCACCTCACGGCCCTTCGCCGCACGCGCGTCGGCGACGTCACGCTCGCCGAGGCCCTCACGCTCGAACGCCTAGAGGAGGACGGTGCGTTGAATCACCTCGTTAGCCTCGCAGAGGCCGCCAGCAGAACCCTTCCCGTGCTCACTATCGAAACCAGCGCGGCCACCGCCCTGGGGTATGGGCAGCGCATCCCTGCCCACGGCGTCGGGCCGGCTGTTGCTATGTGTGAAGGCGAGGCGATCGCTATCGTTGAGCGCAATGCGGGCCTCGCGAAGCCTGCGGTGGTGTTTCGTACCAACGGTTGAGGGGTCTCATGGCGCGCGAGCGGCTGCAATGGATTGATGCGGCTCGCGGCTTCGCTTTGGCGCTCGTTGCGCTGTTCCACTGTTGCCTGCTGCTGACCATGCGCGATTTCCCCGTGTCTGGCGCGCTCGTGGCCGCAAACTCGGTGCTCGACGGGTTTCGCATGCCCACCCTGTTGATGATCTCCGGAATCCTCGCAGCGAGCATTCGCGAGTGGCCGTGGCGGGACGTGTGGCGAAGGCGCGCGGCTCCACTGCTGCTGTTTTATGTGTTGTGGGGCGCGGTGGCGCTCGTGATGCTCGCGGTGGTGCTCAGGATCAATCCCGAATGGGACCTGCTGCGCGAGCTCGGCCTGCTGTTCGTGAGGCCGCACGTGCGGGTCTGGTATTTCCTCGCGCTCGCGGTGTTCATGGTGCTGGCGCGGGCGCTGCGCTCGGTGCCGAGCGTGGTGGTGATCGCGGCGGCGGTGCTGATCAACGTCGCCTCCTACGCCATCTGGCCGCACCCGGCGTGGGCCGACAACGCCCAGTGGTGGCTTTACCTTGGCCAGCACTGGGTGTTCTTCGTCTGCGCCGAGCGCGGGGCACGCGCCTACCGGGCGCTTGCGGCGCGCAGCACGCCGCTCATCGCCGTGTGCACGTCTGTGGTCTTCGCAGCGGTGGGAGTTGGCTTCTGGAGGCTTGGGCTGCTCGAGAGTATTGGGTCTGACCGCTCCGCGATCCCTGCGTTGGTGGTCGCCGTGCTTGGAACCGTGGTTGCGCTCACCGTCTTCCCTGTGGCGGGGCAGGCGCGAGCGCTCGCGTGGGCCCGTGCGATCGGCAGGAACTCCCTTGGCATCTACGCCGTGCACTTCTGGGTCATCGCCGCTGTTGTGCTCGTGGCCGCGCCTGTACTGGCTGACAGGGGAGTGACGGGTCTTGGCGTGGCGGTGCCCGTTGGTGTGACGGCAGTGGGTCTTGGCCTGAGCTTCGCGCTGACCCGCGCGCTCGAGCGTTGGGCGCCCTCGCCCTTCTTGCACCCGTGGTGGGATATCAGCGAGCGGCGAACGGCGGATGGAGTGAAGGACGCGCCCGCTCGGGCACAATGACATCCATGCAGGTGTGGCACTCGCTCGCGGAACTTCCGCGCGATCTTGGCCCTTCCGTTGTGACCATCGGCAACTTCGACGGTGTGCACCGTGGGCATCAGGCGGTTCTTGAGCGCATGGTGGCCGACGCGCGCGCGCGTGGCCAGGTTGCCATCGCAGTGACGTTTGACCCGCACCCTAAGGCGGTGCACGACCCCGCCCACCAGCCGGAGTTGGTCACCGGGGTTGTTGACCGCCTCGAGCGGCTTGCGCAGACCGGACTGGATGGCGTGCTCGTCATCGACTACACCCTTGAGTTTGCGTCGCAGACCGCAGAAGAGTTTGTGCGCGCCTACCTCGTTGAGGGGCTGCGCGCGGCGTGCGTGGTGGTGGGGCACGACACCCGGTTTGGGCGCGGCAACGCGGGCGACGTGGACACGATGCGAACGCTTGGCGAGCAATACGGGTTCGCCGTGGAGGTCATCGACGACGCGTGCGCGGTGTCCGAGTCTGGGCGTCGCTGGTCTTCGACATGGGTGCGAGAGCTCCTCGAAAAGGGCGACCTTCCGTCTGCTGCCGAAGTGTTGGGGCGCCCGCATCGCTTGCGCGGGCGCGTGGTGCACGGCGACAAGTTGGGACGCGAGATTGGGTTCCCTACGGCCAACATCGACGTCAGCGCCGGGATGATTCCTCGTCACGGCGTCTACGCGGGCTGGCTCACGGTGGTGGATGCGCGCGGCAGCGCGGGCGCGGAGGCGCTCGTGGGCGAGCGCTTGCCGGCCGCGGTGTCCCTTGGCCTCAACTACACGGTTGGTGGCACGGACCTACGTGTGGAGGCGTTCATCATCGATCGCACCGGCTTGCCGCTGTATGACACGGAGGTCACTCTCGACCTGGTGAAGTGGCGCCGGCCCATGCTCGACTTCGGCGGCCTCGACGCGCTTGTCGCCGCGCTTACTGAAGACGTGGAGTGGTGCCGTTCCGTGCTCGCGTGACGCAGCGTCGGCTGGTATCATTGATCTTCGCCGTGTAACGGCCGCGGTTTCCAGTGCCCCGGTGAATAGGCCCGGGTGCGCCGCGCAACAACCTTGAAGAAGGAGATAACGTGCCGCTCGACGCAGCTACGAAGCAGTCCATCATGACCGAGTACGCCACCCACGAGGGCGACACCGGTTCTCCCGAGGTTCAGGTCGCAATGCTGACCAAGCGCATCGCCGACCTCACCGAGCACCTCAAGGAGCACAAGCACGACCACCACAGCCGCCGCGGCCTGCTGCTGCTCGTTGGTCGTCGTCGCAACCTGCTGAACTACCTTCAGCGCGTGGACATTGAGCGTTACCGCTCGCTTATTGAGCGCCTGGGGCTCCGCCGCTAGCTCTCGCTAGCGCGTACCTCGCGCTCCGCGGCCCGGTCCGCTCGCCCCTTGGTTTCAAGGGAGCTGAGCGACCGGGCCGTTGTCATTCCCACCGGAGAGCCCTCAGCGCGTCCCCCAACCGGTGCCGCCGCGATCGCCCCTCCACACAGCACGATCGCCCCTCCACACAGCACGATCGCGTCTCCACACAGTCCGTGCCTCCGCCCACGCACACGTGCGAACTACCAGGCACGTTGCATTCGGCCCTCGTAGATTCGCTCGCGCCTGTGTGGAGGGGCACTCGCGCTGTGTGGAGAGGTGTTCAGGTGCTGGGCGTGAAGGGGCGCTGTTCGCGGGAGGCGCGGTCCGCGAAGTGCGCCTCGACAAAGAGGAACCAGGACGCTGCCGCGCAGAGCGCGCCGACGATCACGCTCACGAGCACGAAGAGGGGCCGGTCCCACGTGGTCGCGGTGATCGCGACGCCAAAGACGATGAGCGCGGCAACGGCCATCACGTAGCCGCCGATGCGGGACGGCTTTGGTTTTCCGGAGCGTCCCCAGTCGGAGCGGAGCCAGCGATAGCCCTCGTACTGAGACTGAGGCTCTGGTGGTGGAACTTCCCGCTTTGGCATGGCAAAAGGGTACGCGGAACGCCGTTCCTGGTAGACTATTTGCCGGTTGCCTCCCTGTGGGATGGCGCCACAACAAACACACCAGCAGGCCGGCTGAACGCTGATCCTCGGTGGTGATGAGCGGGCCAATCGCTCCCGCGCATTTCGACTGACGATCAGTACTTGAGGCTTTGCCGAAGTTCTGCCTGCCTGCTCCTTTACGAAAAGGAGCAACCTTTCACATGGAAGGTCCCGAAATCCAGTTCGCCGAGGCCGTTATCGACAACGGTTCCTTCGGCACCCGCACGGTCCGTTTTGAGACGGGCCGCCTTGCCAAGCAGGCCGCAGGCACGGTTGCCGCGTACCTCGATGGCGAGACGATGCTGCTGTCCGCCACCACCGCAGGCAAGAGCCCGCGTGACGGCTTCGACTTCTTCCCGCTGACTGTTGACGTCGAGGAGCGCTCGTACGCCGCAGGCAAGATCCCCGGCTCGTTCTTCCGCCGCGAGGGCCGTCCCACCACGGACGCGATTCTCACGTGCCGCCTCATCGACCGCCCGCTGCGCCCCACGTTCGTTTCCGGACTTCGCAACGAGGTTCAGGTTGTCGTGACGGTGCTCGCGATCGACCCTGACGACGCGTACGACACCCTCGCGATCAACGCCGCTTCTGCGTCCACGCAGATTGCCGGGCTTCCCTTCACGGGTCCCGTTGGCGGCGTGCGCATCGCGCTCATCGAAAACCAGTGGGTTGCGTTCCCCAAGTACTCGCAGAAGGAGCGCGCGGTCTTCGACATGGTCGTTGCCGGTCGCATCGCGGGTGACGACGTCGCGATCATGATGGTCGAGGCCGAGGCCACTGACGACGCGTTCCAGCTCATCGCCGAGGGCGCCACGGCCCCCACCGAGACCGTTGTCGCCGAGGGCCTCGAGGCCGCCAAGCCCTTCATCCGCGCGCTGTGCGAGGCGCAGATCCGCCTAGCAGAGCAGTCCGCGAAGGAGACCCGCGAGTTCCCGCGCTTCCTCGACTACCAGGACGACGTCCTTGGTGCCGTGTCCGGCGCCATCGAGGCCGACCTCGCCCAGGCGCTCACGATTGCCGACAAGCAGGAGCGCGAGAACCGCCTCGACGAGCTCAAGGCCGTTGCCCACGAGCAGCTCGACGCCCAGTTCGCGGGCCGCGAGGGCGAGATCAGCGCCGCTGTTCGCTCGCTCACCAAGAAGCAGGTTCGCCAGCGCATCCTCAAGGACGGCGTGCGCATCGACGGCCGCGGCCTCAAGGACATTCGTCCGCTGAGCGCCGAGGTCGCCGTGCTTCCTCGCGTTCACGGTTCTGCGCTGTTCGAGCGTGGCGAGACGCAGATCCTTGGCGTCACCACGCTGAACATGCTCAAGATGGAGCAGCAGATCGACTCGTTCAGCCCCGAGACGCACAAGCGCTACATGCACCACTACAACTTCCCGCCGTTCTCTACGGGTGAGACGGGTCGTGTTGGCAGTCCCAAGCGTCGCGAGATCGGCCACGGCGCGCTCGCGGAGCGTGCGCTGGTTCCGGTGCTCCCGTCGCGCGAGGACTTCCCCTACGCGATCCGCCAGGTGTCCGAGGCCCTTGGCTCCAACGGCTCCACCTCGATGGGCTCCGTGTGCGCCTCGACGCTCGCGCTGCTCAACGCCGGTGTGCCGCTCAAGGCTCCGGTTGCCGGTATCGCCATGGGCCTCGTGTCCGACACCGTTGACGGTGAGACCCGCTACGCGGCGCTCACCGACATCCTCGGTGCCGAAGACGCGTTCGGCGACATGGACTTCAAGGTCGCCGGTACCCGCGAGTTCGTGACGGCTATCCAGCTCGACACCAAGCTCGACGGCATCCCCGCCTCGGTGCTTGCCGGCGCGCTGCAGCAGGCCCACGACGCCCGCATCCACATCCTTGGGGTGATGGAGCAGGCGATCAGCACGCCCGACGAGATGAGCCCCTTCGCTCCTCGCGTCATCGCGGTGAAGATTCCCGTTGACAAGATCGGCGAGGTCATTGGCCCCAAGGGCAAGATGATCAACCAGATCCAGGACGACACGGGCGCCGACATCTCGATCGAGGACGACGGCACTGTGTACATCGGCGCCACCGACGGCCCGTCTGCCGAAGCGGCTCGCGCGGCGGTAAACGCGATCGCCAACCCGCACGTTCCTGAGATCGGCGAGCGCTTCGTTGGTACGGTCGTCAAGACCGTCGCGTTCGGCGCGTTCATCTCGCTCACCCCTGGCAAGGACGGCCTCCTGCACATCTCGCAGATCCGCAAGCTTGTTGGCGGTGCGCGCGTGGAGAACGTCGAGGACGTCCTGTCCGTTGGTCAGAAGATCCAGGTGGAGATCACCGAGGTCGACCCCCGCGGCAAGCTCTCGCTCGGCGTTGTCGAAGAGGGCGGCGACGAGGCGGAGTCCGTCGAGGCGTAACTTCGCGCACAAGCGACAGAGGGCGGTCCCGAAAGGGGCCGCCCTCTTTGCGTCCCCGTCGCGCTGCGCGCAGGATGACAGCGACTGCGCGCAGGATGATAGCGACTGTGCGCAGGATGACAGCGACTGCGCGCATTAGGCTCGCTCTCATGCCTCACCCCCTCCCGCTGACCCCCGGCACGCTCACCTTTGAGCAGGACCACGGCGCCGTCATCCGCCGCACCATCCTCCCCGGCGGCGTTCGCGTCTTCACGGAGACCATCCCCGGCATGCGCTCGGCGACGATCGGCGCGTGGGTTGGCGTTGGCTCCCGCGACGAGGCGCCCCAGCACGGCGGCTCCACACACTTCCTCGAGCACCTTCTCTTCAAAGGCACGGCCCGACGCTCCGCTCTCGACATCGCGGAGACGTTCGACAGGGTAGGGGGAGAGGCCAACGCCCTCACCGGTAAGGAACACACCTGCTATTACGCCCGAGTCCTCGACACCGATGTGCCGATGGCCATCGACGTGATCCTCGACATGGTCACGTCCGCCAAGCTCGACGAGGGCGACTTCGAACTCGAGCGCGGGGTCATCCTCGAAGAGATCGCGATGAACGAGGACGACCCCGGCGACGTCGCGCAAGAGCGCCTCACCGAGTCCCTCTACCTTGACCACCCGCTCGGCCGCCCCATCGGAGGCACCCCCCAACTTATCGAGGCGGTGAGCCGTGGCGCCGTCTGGGAGCACTATGGCCAGCACTACATCCCGGCGGGTCTCATCATCACGGCCGCGGGCGGCGTGGATCATGACGTGGTCTGCGCCCTCGTGGCCGACGCTTTGGCCGGGGGCGGCTGGCACCTCGCCGACGGCGCAACCCCCCTTGCTCGCCGGGACGCGTGCGCTCGCTTCGAGGCCGGCTTCCGCGAGGAGGTGGTGATCCCGCGAAACGACCTCGAGCAGACTCAACTCATGGTGGGCGTGCGTAGCCTCAAGGCCACCGACAATCGCCGCGCGGCGCTCGGCGTGTACAGCGCCATCCTCGGCGGCGGGATGAGCTCGCGGCTCTTCCAAGAGATCCGGGAGAAGCGCGGCCTCACCTACGCCGTGGGCTCCTATGCCGCCCCCAGCACCGAGACCGGCATGTACGCGCTCTACGCCGCGTGCGCCCCCTCCAAAGCCAAAGAGGTGGAGCGCCTCATGATCGCGGAGTTCGAGCGCATCGCGGAAGGCGTCACGGAGAACGAGCTCGAGCGCGCAAAGGGCCAGATAGCAGGTGCAACGGTGCTGCGCCTCGAGGACTCCTACTCGCGAATGTCTCGCCTTGGCAAGGCGGAACTCGTCTTCGGCGAGCTGTGGAGCATCGGCGAGTCCCTCGAGGACGTACGCAAGGTGACGGCCGAGGACGTCCAAGCCATAGCGTCGGGCCTTGCGAGCGAGCCCCGCTCCGTGGTGCGCGTGGGGCCCGCTACCTAACTCTTCACCCATCTCCCAGGGGATTCACAGCAACCTCTCAGATTCGCCGCCTACCGTCGAAACGACGACAGTCGTACGACAACAGGAATGGTGATGGCGAGGCGCGCTTTTTCGTGGAAGTTCTTCCGCACATGGGTGCTGCCGCCGGTCTGCGTGATCGGTGGAGTGGCACTGGGCATTGGTTTCATGGCGTGGCGGGGCGACTCGTCGAGCGCGCAGGCGCTGCCCACGGACGCGTCCAGCACGCAGACGTCCACGGCGAGCTTCGAGACAATCGAGAAGTCCGTCTCCGCCACGGGCACGCTCGCTGCGGCGAACAATGAGACCGTCTCTTTTGACGCGAGCGGCAAGGTGCTCTCGGTGGATGTTGCCGAGGGCGACACAGTTGCCGAGGGCGACGTGCTCGCGACGATCGACACCCTGCAGCTGACTGCCGACTACGAGTCCGCGAAGGCGGATTACGCGGACGCCAAGGCGCAGCTGTCAAACCTTGAAGACGAGGCCGACGGCTCAGACTCCTCCGACGCGCAGATCGCGTCCGCAGAGGCGAACGTCACGCTCAAGAAGGAGGCCGTGGCGGACGCCAAAGACGACCTCGCGAACGCGGAACTCGTCGCTCCCTTCGATGGCCTCGTCACCTCGCAGTCGTATTCGGTTGGCGACTCGGTCAGCGGAGGCTCAAGCGGCGGCTCAAGCGCCGGGGCCGGTGCGGGCGGCGGCGCCACGGGTTCCACCACGTCCACCAGCGGCATCACGATCATCGGCCAGGACGCCTGGTCCGTGGACGTGAGCCTCACCGCGAGCGAGGTGGACCTCATCGCCGTGGGCAACCAGGTGACCTTTACCGCCGACGACTTGGACGAGTTCTTTGGCGTCGTCACCGACATCTCTGCGCTGCCGAGCACCACCTCTGGCGCCGCGACCTACCCCGTGACACTCCAGGTCACCGGCACGCCAGAGGGCCTGTTCGAGGGTGTCTCCGTCACCGCGGACATCATCTACCTGCGCAAGACGGACGTGCTGACCGTCCCCACGAACGCCATCACCACGGCCGACGGCGCCTCCACGGTGACCGTCGTGGCCGAGGACGGCACCGAGGAGACGCGCACGGTCACGCTTGGCGAGGCCTCCGGAAGCCTCACGGAAATCACGGATGGCCTTAGCGAAGGCGAGAACGTCAAGGTGACGGTGTTCGGGCAGGGCGGCTCTGGCGATAGCTCCGACGGCGAGTTCCAGTTCCCCTCCGACGGCCAGTTCCCCGGGGGCGGGCAGTTCCCCGGTGGCGGTCAAGGCGGTCAGGGCGGCGGCCCCCAGGGCGGCAACGGATGAGCACGGCCCAGCATCAGCCAGTCATCCAACTAACCGACGCCCGCAAGACCTACCGCACAGGGGAGATCGAGTTCGAGGCCCTGAGAGGCATCGACTGTGAGATCTCCGAGGGCGAGTACGTCGCCATCGTGGGCCCGTCCGGCTCTGGCAAGTCCACGCTCATGAACATCCTCGGCTGCCTCGACGTGCTCACCACGGGCAGCTACGTGCTCGCGGGCGAGGACGTGGAGCAACTCGACGAGGACGCTCTCGCAGCCGTTCGCAACAAGCGCATCGGCTTCGTCTTCCAGCAGTTCAATCTGCTCCCAAGCCTCAGCGCTCTCGCCAATGTGGAGCTGCCCCTCGTGTACGCGAGGGTCGCACCCAACGAGAGGAAGCGTCGGGCATTGGCGGCGCTTGCCAGGGTGGGCCTTGCCGACAAGGCGCCCAACCGCCCAGGCGAGCTCTCCGGCGGCCAGCAGCAGCGCGTGGCGATCGCCCGCGCCCTGGTTACTGAGCCCACGATCTTGCTGGCCGATGAGCCCACCGGAAACCTCGACTCCACCTCAACGGAGGACATCCTCGCGGTGTTCGACGAGCTCAACCGTGAAGGCCGCACGATCGTCCTCATCACCCACGAGCACGAGGTTGCTGAGCGCGCGGGCACCATCTACAACGTCACAGACGGCCACTTCGTGGATGGCACCACGCACCTCACGCACATGGCGGTGGTCGCCGAGTGAAGCCTTCAGACGTTCTGGGCAGCGCGTGGCGCGCGATTCGATCGCACGTGATGCGCTCGCTGCTCACCATTCTTGGCATCATCGTGGGCATCGCCTCCGTGGTGCTCACGGTTGGCCTTGGCCTTGGTACCCAGCAAGAGGTCTCCGAGCAGATCTCCGCGCTCGGCTCTGACCTGCTCATCGTCTCGCCGGGCTCGTCCACGGACGAGAACGGCATGCGCGGCGGCTTCGGCTCCGGCGCCACCCTCACGCAATCGGACGCCGAGGCGCTCGCAAGCCCGGTTTCGGTGCCCGACGCTGTGGCGGTTGCCGCGGAAAAGACCAGTTCGGAGTCACTTGAGTACGGCGACTCAAACTGGACCACCACCGTTACCGGCACGAGCGTGAGCTGGCCAGAGGTGCGGTCGCGCGACCTCGCGTACGGCACGTTCTTCACTCAAGAGGACCAGGACAGCCGCGCCAATGTCATCGTGCTGGGCGCGGACACGGCCAACGAGCTCTTCGGCTCCGCCAACGTGGTGGGCCAGGACGTGACCATCAACGACGACACCTACGAGGTCATCGGCGTGCTCACCGCGGTGGGCTCGTCTGGCGAGGAGTCGCTCGATGACGTCGCGCTTGTACCGATGTCGACGATGGCGGAGGTGATCTCCACCACCTCGAGCGAGTCGGTGCAGACCATCTACATCAAGGCGGCGTCTCCCGACGTGCTTGGCGCGGCGGCTCAGGAGTCGCAGACGCTCCTGCTGAACCTGCACGGCCTTTCCACGGCGGACGACGCGGACTTCACGATCGAGGCGCAAGAAGGCCTCATCGACACGGCCACGTCGGTGTATCAGAAGCTGACCGTGCTGCTGACGGGCATCGCCGCGCTCGCGCTGCTGGTTGGTGGCATCGGCGTCATGAACATCATGCTCGTGTCGGTCACCGAGCGGACGCGCGAGATTGGCCTGCGCAAGGCGCTCGGCGCCAACCCCGCGAGCATCCGCAACCAGTTCCTCTCCGAAGCGATGATCCTTGGGCTCAGTGGTGGCGCGCTTGGAGTGCTCATCGGCGTCACGCTCGCGCTCATCCTGCCGGCCGCTCTCGGCACCACGATCGTCATTTCCGGACAGGCGGTGATCCTCGCGGTGCTCGTGGCCGTGGGCATCGGCGCGGTGTTCGGTGTCTACCCCGCAGCGCGCGCCGCGCGCCTTGCCCCAATCGATGCACTGCGTTCTCAGTAAGCGCCGCGTTCGCAGTAACCCCAAGAAACGAGACATCATGAAGAAGACCCTCATTGCCCCCGCCGTTGGATTCGCGGCCGCAGCCCTTCTCTTGGTCGGGTGCTCAACGACCTCGGGCACCGACGAGCCCGCCGCGGCCGCGTCCACGCAACCAAGCGCGGCCCCCAGCGGCCAGCCCAACGTTCAGGGCGGTGACCGGCAAGGATTCGGCGGGGTGAGCGGAGAGATCGTGCTCGCCTCGGACAGCCTTGTGCAGGTTCAAGACAGCGAGTCCCAGACCGCCGTGCGCTACACCGCGGACACCACGGTGTCCCAGCAGGTCACGATCTCGCTCAGTGACGTCACCGTTGGCTCGTGCGTCGTCGCGATGGTGGGCGAGGACGGCACGGCAACATCCGTGACGGTGACGCAGCCGGTTGACGGAGAGTGCAGCACCGGCTTCGGTGGCGGCATGGGCGGGCCGGGTGGTGGGCAGGGCGGTGGCGAGGCACCAAGCAACGGTGAGATGCCGTCGGACGCGCCAACCGCCATGCCCGACGGCGGTGACAGGCCCACTGACATGCCCAGCTTTGATCCTGGTGACGGGCAGATGCCCGGTGACGGGCAGATGCCTGGCGGCGGCGAGGGCTTTGGCGGCACCTTCGTGACGGGGTCGGTGAGCGCGGTGAGCGCCACCGGATTCACGGTCGCAAGCGATGACGTCACGAGCGCATCCGCCACCACCGAGGTTGCTGTCGGTACAACGACGTCGCTTACGGGCACCGAGGATGCGGACGCGTCGGCGATTGCGGTGGGCATGTGCCTCACGGCGCAGGGCCAGGCGGACGATGCTGGCGGCTTCGATGCCACCTCCATCACGTTGTCCGCCAAGGGTGACGACGGCTGCTCTGCCAGGGGATTCGGTGGCATGGGCGGCATGCGAGACGGGAACAACGGCTAATGGCTGTGGCTTTGGAGCGGCTCACCCGCTCGAAGTGGCGCGTCGCGATCGTCGCGGTGGTGATCATCGCGGTGGTCGCGGTGTTCGCCACGCGTGGCAACGCAGCCGAAGATGGCTCGTACCGCACGGCGCTCGTCGACACCGGAGACGTGACCCAGACTCTTGCGGCCTCCGGTTCCATCGAGTCCGCAAGCCGCTACGACCTGACGTTCCAGGTGGCGGGGACGGTGGACGCCGTCGACGTTGCCGAAGGCGACACCGTTGAGGCGGGACAGACTCTCGCCACGCTCGACCAGAGCGACCTGGAGGAGGCGGTCGAGTCCGCCGAGGACGCGCTGTCGCAAGCGGAGCAGACGCTCGCAGACGACCTCGACGCACAGAGTTCCGGATCCACCTCGTCGACCTCTTCGTCGTCGGGCGGCTCGGGACCTTCGGGCTCGCAGGGCTCTGGTTCGCAGGGATCCGGCAACGCCGGCAACAACGGCGGCTCAGGCAGCGCCGGCTCCGACAATGGAAACACCACCTCTCCAGAGATCGAGGCCGCAGAGCAGGCCGTCCGCGACGCACAGGACGCGCTGCTTGCCCAGTACGACGTCGCCACTGCGGCCCTCGAGAACGCGAAGACCAAGCAGACCGACGCCCAAACCATCTGTGCCGCGTTCACCGCTTTGGACCCCGCAGACGACACCGCCGCTGACGCCCTGGCCGCGTGCCAGACGGCAACGGATGACGCGCTGACCGCGCAACAGGACTCGGCGGACGCGCAAGCGGACCTCATGATCGCCGCCACCGCCCTCAACGACGCCGTGAGCGACCTGCTTGCCGCGATCGACGGCACGTCGAGCGCGGCACCAGCCGCGTACCAGTCCGCGAAGAGGGAAGCGACGATCGTCCTTGCCGCTTACCAAACCAGCCGTGTTGCCACGGCGACGGACGATATGGGAGGTGGGGGAGCGTCGGGCAGTTCCGGTGCGTCGAACTCCGTGCCGAGTGCCGGCGACATCCTCGCGGACAAGGCAGACGTCACGGCAGCAGAAGCCGCGCTGGAGGTGGCGAAGGCTCAACTCGAGTTCGCCACCATCAGCTCGCCGGTGGCCGGGACGGTCGTGTCTGTGGGCCTTGCCGAGGGCGACTCCGTGAGCGCCGCGGACACCACCACCGCGATCACGATCGTCGCGGACAACACGTACGTGGTGAACCTGGCGGTGTCGCTGACGCAGGCGCGCATGCTTGAGGTGGGCCAGCCGGCCACCCTCACGCTACTGAGCGACAACCAGCAAGTGGAGGGCACGGTCTCGTCGGTGAGCACGGTCAACAGCGGCAACTCGTTCTCGCAGACGTACGCGGTGAAGATCGCCGTACCGGACCCCGGGTTTGAGATCCGTATCGGCACGGCAACGCGCATGGCGATCACGGTCGCGGATGCCACGGGAGTGCTCGTGGTGCCCACCTCGGCCGTGAGCGACGCCACGGGCGAGGCGACCGTTCAGGTGATCGGCGAGGACGGCACCCCGCAGGTCGTCAACGTCACTACCGGCGCCGTGGGCGCCGCGTACACCGAGATCACGGACGGCCTCGAGAAGGGCCAACAGGTGGTGCTCGCAGATCTGGCGTTCGAACTCAGCAGCGATGACGACTCGTCCAGCACCGGCGGGCTGCTCTCTGGCCTCGACGATTCGAGCGATGAGCAGCAGCAGGGACCGGGCGGCGGCAACTTCCAGCCGCCGGGTGATTTCCAGGGCGGCGGCGGGTTCGGCGGGCCGCCGAGCGGATAGCACGTGGGTCTACCGGCGTCACCGAGGGGCGCCGGTAGGCTCATTCCCATGATTGACGTTGCTGTGCTCGGCGCGCCCGGGCGCATGGGATCCACCGTTGTTCGCGCCGTCGAGGCCGCTCCTGACCTGCGCGTGGTTGCGAAGCTCGACGCCGGTGACCCCTTGGAGCTTCGCGGCGCCACGGTGGCGGTGGACTTCACCGCCCCGTCAGCCACGGAAGCGAACGTCCACGCGCTCATCGATGCTGGTATTCACGTGGTTGTTGGAACGTCCGGATGGACGGACGACGCTGTGGCCAGGGTTCGCGAGCACCTCGCCGAAGCTCCGGGCATCGGCGTTCTCATCGCCCCCAACTTCGCGCTGAGCGCAGTGCTGTCCATGCGATTCGCGGCGCTCGCGGCGCCGTATTTCGAGTCTGTCGAGATTGTGGAACTGCACCACCCAGGCAAGGTGGATGCGCCGTCTGGCACTGCCGTGCACACCGCCAAAGGCGTGGCTGCAGCGCGAGCCGCCAAGGGCGTCGGCCCGTCACCGGACGCCACCACCCACGATCCCGACGGTGCGCGCGGCGCCGTGATCGATGGCATCAATGTGCACGCGGTGCGGCTGCGCGGGCTCGTGGCGCACGAGGAGGTGCTGCTCGGCAACCCCGGCGAGCAGCTCACGATCCGCACCGATTCCTTTGACCGCGAAAGCTTTATGCCAGGCGTGCTGCTCGGCATTCGGGAGGTCGCCGCCCACCCCGGGCTCACCGTTGGCCTCGACGGCTACCTGTCGCTGTGAAGCTGTTCCGCAACCCCGCGTTCCTCGCGGCGACGGCGATGACAGCGCTGCTCGCGATCTACATCGGCCTGCTCGCCGAACGCGCCATCCTGCTGGTCACGTCAGACTCCCTCGTGGGCAAACTCATGGGCTTTGCGCTCATCGTGCTGCCCATCGTGGGGCTGTGGTACCTGGGAAACGAGTGGCGGCTCGGCACCACGGTGCAGCGCATGGCCACGCGCCTCGAAGAAGAGGGCCGTTTGCCCGCGTTTGAAGGGGAGGCGCTGCCGTCTGGCCGCCTGCCCGACGCTGCGGCTGAGGAAGCGGTTCAGCTCGCTACGCGTGAAGTGGAGATGGCGCCGGAGGACTGGGCTTCCTGGTTTCACGTTGCCTGGGCGTACGACGCGGCGGGGGACCGCCGTCAGGCGCGGAAGTGCCTTCGCTATGCGGCCGAGCTGTTCCGCAAGGCTGCGCAAGCCTGAGCAAGCCCTAGAGCGAGGCAACCCACAAGCGCTCGGCGAGTTCGCCGTCGGGCCCTTCGAGGACCCTTCTCACGCCTCCGGCACCTAGCCCAGCGCCGCTGAGGAAGGTCTCGCGCACCGTGTCACCCTCGAGCGCCCACGCGCGCACCTCGGTGGCGTTGGCGGTGCGCAGGGTGTCGACGCACGCGGCGAGAAGTCGAGAGCCATGGCCCTGGCGGCGGCTCTCCGGGGCAACCTCAAGCGCGATGATCTCGGTGGGAGCGAGGGCCGCGAAGCCCACCACGCGCGGGCCGTCCGTTGCGACGAAGACGCGGTGTTGGCGGCTTGGCGGGCTACAGATGGCTTGCGCCCACTGCTGCTCGATGTCCGTGGCGGGGAGTTGGTCAACCGCGTCGCCCATCCAGGAGCGCCACGATGCGAGCTGAATCGCAGCTATCGCGGCCTCATCGCCGGGAACGGCGGGGCGGGCGGAGACGTCGGCGTGAATCACGCGGCCCAAGCCTACGTGCTCGTTGACTTCCAAGGGTCTCAGTGACGGAAGTGAACCGTGTGACGTACTGCTTAGCGAGATGGCGTCACGTGCGTCACACGCGTCTCTCAGGCCCTTGATTATCTACTCGTTACGGAAGGCCCATTGTGCGCAGCAGGGCCGCCGTGACCGCGGCGGCGAGCACGACGAGCCAGAACGGCGCCTTACGCCACAGCAGCACCACGGCAACCGCGACGGCGGCGAGTCGAGAGTCGAGCACCAAGTGGCCCTTGGTGGTGAATCCCTGCACCGCGAACAGCGCGGCGAGCATGGCAACGGTGATGTAGCCGGCGATGCGGTGGACGCGCGGGTTTTCCAGCCAACTCTCGGGCACGGAGTGCCCCGCGTACTTGATGCCCCACGCGAGAAGGGCGGCGGCCGCGATGGCGACCCAGGTCCAGGCGTAGGCACTCATTCCGGCACCTCCTCGGTGGAGGGCGGGGGGTTCCATCCGGCGACGATCGCGACGACTGCGGCCGCGAGGATCGGCATTCCCGCGGGCAGCACGGGAGTGAGGGCCAGCGCGACCACGGCGGCAACGCCAGCGACCACCTTGGCGCGGTGGGGGGCGAGGCGCGGCCAGAGCAGTGCCAGGAAGGCCGCGGCTGCCGCCGCATCAAGCCCGTAACGCGCGGGATCTCCCAGCGCGCTGCCGAGCAACGCGCCGAGTGCAGTGAAAGCGTTCCAGAACACGAAGACGCCCACGCCGGTCCACCAGAAGCCCTCGCGTCGCGCGGCCAGATCGTCGTGCGGCTGCGCGAGGGCGACCGCGGTCGACTCGTCGATCGTCACCTGTGCGCCCCAGGCCTTGCGTGGGCCGCGCATCGGACGGAGCACCGGCGCAAGAGCGACCCCATAGAAGCCGTTGCGGATCCCGAGGAAGGTCGAGGTGAGCACCGCCGCCACTGCGGAACCGCCGGCGCCGAGAACTCCGACAAACGCGAACTGCGAGCCGCCCGTGAACACCAGCAGAGACAGCGCCATGGTCTGCCACACGTCGAGACCTGCGGCTACCGATAGCGCCCCAAAGCTCACTCCATACGCGCCCGTAGCGATCGAGACGGAGATCGCCTGCTCGCGCGCGGGCGAGCCGAGGCTCACACGGGCCATGCGAGGGGCGACCCGATGCCATCGACCAGGGCCGGCCGCGCTTCGGCCGAGGCGGGCGAGTCGAGGAATGCCTCGGGCGTGAGCTGCCACAGCTCCGTGAGCTCCTCGCGGGCGTCGGAACCGCACGTGGTTTCGAGAGTGTCGACGAGCGCAAAGCCGAGCCTCTGCGGCACCAACCGCGAGCGCGCGTTCGCGGGCGAGCAGCGGATCTCGACGAACGGGGAGTGCGACCATTGGAGCGCGACACGCGTCAGCGCCGCGGCGGCCTCGGTCATGAGGCCCTCACCCTGGCGGTGCTCGGCGAGCCAGTATCCGATCTCGAGGTGGCCGGGGTGATCGCGCAGGTGCAGTCCCGTGCCGCCGATGAACTCGCCGGTGGCCCGGTCAAAGATCCCAAGAGTGAAGGCGGTGCCCGCCTTGAAGTCCGCGATGAACTTCTCGACAAGCTCGGTGCGCTTCTCGGTGCCGACCGGCTCATCCACCGCCCACGGCAGGAAGGTGAGCAAGTGCTCGCGGTTCGCGGGGATTACGTCGTCCATTGCTGCCACATCCTCGAGCGTGTACGGACGTAGCACGAGCCGCGCGGTCTCGATGCGTGCGGGTACTCGCCACGTGCGCTGCGGGACGTCGGGCTCAACCATGCCGCCCATCCTGGCACGCGCCCACGGTGCCGCGGGGCACCCACCTGGCCCCAGCGTCGGGCCGTGGCAGATGCCGCGTTCCCTGAGTAGCTGGGTGTCGGATGCGTGAAAAAACGAACACGCAAGCAATCAAGCAGCGCGCGCGCCTGGGTCTCTGCGCCAGCCCGACGCGACCTGTATGTACCGACAGCGCGCCGGGGGGGCGGGAGGGCGGCAGGCACTAGGCTGGCCACCGTGACCGACGCTGAAATCCAGTTCCGTACAGACATGACGGTGGAGTTGGTGCGAGCGAACGCAGGGGACGCAGACGTCCTGTTCGCGGCGCGCGTCTCCACAAAGGGGGAGCAGTCGCTTGAGGACGTCGACGCGGACGCCTCGAAGTCCGCTGGCCTCATCAACTACCTGATGCGGGACCGCCACGGCAGCCCCTTCGAGCACAATTCGATGACCTTCTACGTGCAGGCGCCCATCTTCGTGTTTCGCGAGTTCATGCGCCACCGCATCGCGAGCTACAACGAGGAGTCCGGCCGCTACCGCGAACTGCGCCCCGTCTTCTACTACCCGGGCCCCGACCGCAACCTCATCCAGCAGGGAAAGCCCGGCGCCTACGAGTTCGTGCCCGGCACCCCAGAGCAGACCGCCCTGGTAGAGCGGGAGATCAAGGCGTCATGCACCCAGGCGTACCAGAGCTATCAGCGCATGCTCGAGGCCGGAATCGCCCGCGAGGTCGCCCGCGCGGTGCTCCCCGTCACCACGTACTCGTCGATGTACGTCACGATGAACGCACGCGCGCTCATGAACTTCCTGAGCCTTCGCACCAAGCGCGAGGGCACTCATTTCCCCTCGTTCCCGCAACGAGAGATCGAGATGGTCGCTGAAAAGATGGAAGACTTCTGGGCGGACCTCATGCCCCTCACCTACGAGGCCTTCAACAAGAACGGACGAGTTGCCCCATGACCGAGTTTGAACCCCGCCACAAGGGCATGCGCCTCACGGCAATCATCGTCCTCATCGCGCTCGTCGTGGGTATCGGCGGCGGCTGGCTCATCGGCGTCCTCACCGGCGGCAGCAACGACACCCCTGGCTCCGTCTACATCACCACCGCCGACGGCGGCTCGCTGATCACTGACGGCGACAGCACCCTGCTTACCCTCACGGCCGTGGGCAACACCGTGGCCAAGGTGGATACGCAGACCAGAGCTGCAGAGCCGACCGATGCCGCCGAGTTCTTCGAGGCTTGGAACGACACGTTTGGCGATGACGCTCGCTCTGCGGTGGTCACCGCCACGGGGCCCGACGGCGACGTCCAGTTGGTTCTCGAGCTCACCAATGCGGAGTTCAGCCAGATTGGCTACGTGGTGGAGTTCGACGCCACGGTGGTCTCTGGGGCAGACACCGCCCGTGACCTGAGCAACGTCACGCTCATCATTGATGCGGACTGATCCTGCGACCGCGCGCAGGATGAAGGTGTCGCTCACCGCGATAGGTTAGGCGCATGACCACCACCGCTCGCCCATTCGGCGCGCTGCTCACCGCCATGGTCACTCCCATGCACGGCGACGGCGAGATCGATTTCGCCGCTACGCAGGCGCTCGCGAAGTTCCTCGTTTCACAGGGGAACGACGGCCTGGTGCTGAGCGGCACCACCGGCGAGGCGCCCACCACGCACGCCCCGGAGAAGGTGGAGCTCATCGAGGCCGTGCGCGAGGCCGTCGGCCCTGGTATCAAGCTTGTTGCTGGCGCCGGATCCAACGACACCGCCCACGCCGTGCGCATGGCCGAGCAGGCGGCGGAGGCGGGTGCTGACGGGATCCTCGGCCTGGTGCCGTACTACTCCAAGCCGCAACAGGCGGGAATCGTGGCGCACCTCCAGGCTATCGCCGGAGCCAGCGACCTTCCCGTGATGCTCTACGACATTCCCGGGCGCACGGGCATCGCTCTGAGCGACGCCAGCTACGACGAGCTCGCTGATGTCAGCAACATCATCGCCAACAAGGACGCCACGGGGCAGGTTGCGGCCGCGAAGGACCGCATCGAGCGCACGGGCCTTGCCTGGTACTCGGGCGATGATCCGCTCACGCTCGAGTTCTTGCGGGCCGGTGCCGTTGGCGTGGTGTCCGTCATCAGCCACGTCGCCTCCCCGTGGATTGCTGCGATGATCGCCGCCCACGACGCCGGCGACACCGCGGCCGCCGACGAGTGGCACGAGAAGCTGCTTCCCGTTGTCGACGCCATCATGGGCCGCGGCCCCGGCGGAGTGATGTCCAAGGCGGCCCTTCAGGCCGCAGGCGTCATTCCCAGCCGCGCCACCAGACTTCCGTACGTGCCCGCTACCGACGAGGAGTACGTCGCGATCGCGACGTTCCTGAGGGATGCGGGCCTTCCAGTTCAGGAGTAACTCATGCACTTCCACCCGGAACTTCCGCTCCCAGAGGCGCTGGAACCCGGAACCCTCCGCCTTGTCCCGCTTGGCGGGCTTGGCGAGGTGGGCCGCAACATGCACGTCCTCGAATACGAGGGCCGCCTGCTCATCATCGACTGCGGCGTGCTCTTCCCCGAGGACAACCAGCCGGGAGTGGATCTGATCCTCCCGGACTTCTCCTACATCGAAGACCGCCTTCAGGACGTCGAGGCGATCGTCCTCACGCACGGCCACGAAGACCACATTGGTGCCGTGCCGTTCCTTTTGCGCATGCGCCAGGACATCCCGTTGCTCGGCTCGCAGCTCACGCTCGCCTTCGTTGAGGCGAAGCTCCGCGAGCACCGCATCCAGCCCATCACCCTTGCGGTGAAGGAGGGTCAGCGCGAGAAGTTGGGCGCGTTCGACCTCGAGTTTGTGGCGGTGAACCACAGCATTCCCGACGCTCTGGCCGTCTTTGTGCGCACGCCGGCGGGGACGGTGCTCAACACGGGCGACTTCAAGATGGACCAGCTACCGCTCGATGGCCGAGTTACGGACCTGCGCAGCTTTGCCCGCTTGGGCGAGGAGGGCGTTGACCTGTTCCAGGTGGACTCCACTAACGCTGAGGTGCCGGGCTTCACCACGGCGGAGGTGGAGATTGGGCCGGTCATTGATCGGCTCTTTGCGCAGACCAAGGGCCGCATTGTGGTTGCGTCGTTCTCGTCGCACGTGCATCGCGTGCAGCAGGTGATCGACGCTGCGGAGAACCACGGGCGTCGCGTGGCGTTTGTTGGCCGGTCGATGGTGCGCAACATGGGCATCGCGGCAGAACTAGGTTTCTTGCGCGTCCCCGACGGCATCCTCGTCGACGCCCGCCAGGCTGACGATCTCCCGCACGATCAGATCGTCTTCATGTCCACGGGCTCTCAAGGCGAGCCGATGGCGGCTCTGAGCCGCATCGCCTCCCTGGACCACAAGGTCAGGGTGAGCGAGGGCGACCTGGTGATCCTGGCGTCGTCCCTCATCCCTGGCAACGAGAACGCGGTGTTCCGCGTCATCAACGGCCTGATGCGGCTTGGCGCGAACGTGGTGCACCAGGGGAGCGCGCGCGTGCACGTCTCCGGTCACGCGAGCGCGGGCGAGCTGTTGTATTGCTACAACATCCTCAAGCCCAAGAACGTGATGCCGATCCACGGCGAGGTGCGGCACCTGCTCGCGAACGGGCGCCTGGCCGTGCGCACGGGTGTTGATCCCGAGCGGGTGATCTTCGCGGAGAACGGCGTGGTGGTCGATCTCAAGGACGGCGTGGCCCGCGTCGCCGGCGCCGTGGAGGTGCACAACGTGTACGTGGACGGCTCGTCGGTGGGCGAGATCACGGACTCCGAGCTCAAGGACCGCCGCATCCTGAGCGAGGAGGGCTTCGTTTCTGTGTTCGCGGTGATCGACTCGACGAACGGCCGCGTTGTGAGTGGCCCGGAGGTGCACGCGCGCGGCATCGCGGAGGACGACTCGGTCTTCGACGCGATCCTTCCTGAGATCAAGAAGGCGCTCGAGGAGGCGGCCCGCGCGGGCAACGCCGACAGTCATCAGCTCCAGCAGATCGCCCGCCGCGTTCTCGGGAGGTACGTGGGCACCAAACTGCGTCGCCGCCCCATGATCATTCCGGTGGTCGTCGAGGCGTAGCGCCGGTCGCGCAGCGCGCAGTCGTTGCCGTGCCGCGCGACGTCTGTCATGCCGCGCGCAGTCGCGGCATCGCGCTCGTCGCGTCCCGTTGCGGCCGTGGTAGTCGGGGCGTAACGTGGGCATCGGCGCCATCGGCAACGAGTCAAGGAGGACTCATGTTCGAATGGAACCAAATCGCCGTTCGGCGGCGTTACATCCGCCTGGTAACCGGCGCACTTGCCGCGTTCTTGTTGCTCGCTGCGGTCCTCTTTCTTGGCGCCGGGCCAGCCTTTGCGGTCAACCACTGCGGGACGCAGATCAAGGCCAAGAAGACAGCCAACGCGAACGGCCAGATTTACCTCCCGAGTGGCCAACCGAGTTGCGACAGTGCAGCAGTGAAAGGCGTTTTTGTCCTTGATGATGTGGTCACGATCAAGACTTCGAACTGTGGCTCGATGGCCTCCAACGGGCTGAAGAGTGTGACGATGCCTACCGCTACTGACTCAACGACAGTGCAAGGTTGTTCCGTCAACGCTCCTGTTTCGTGCACCCTTTCCACTCCATATTCGGGTACGAGTTGGTGGACTCACAACTAGCCGCGGCCAGATGGTCGCTAGCGCTCTTGGCAGCACTGTCACTCTGCGCCTGCACGCCTGGCCCCAGCGCCCCGTCGCCGAGTTCATCGGACCCGTCCTTCACGTTCGAGGAGTATCGCCAGGCGAATTTGGAGTATGTCCGATGTGCGGAGTCGCACGGCGCAACTGTGACCGTGACTGAGGTGGATAGTTTCGGCGTGCCCGATCTTGCAAACTCGGTCGCGTGGCCCAAGTTGACCGCCGAGGTTGGTACGCCGGAGTACGACGCCCAACTCGCTCAAATCGTTGCTTGGGACGATGAGTGCGAGTCGAGCGAGGTGACGGCCGCGCGCCAGGCGTATTGGACGTCTGGCGGGAGGTCCGCACTCCACGAGGCGAATCGCGACAAACGGTGGGACGAGATGTTGCCAACAGTGCGTGAGTGCTTTGCCACGGCGGGGGCCACCGTCGACGCCAACGCGACACGCGATGAGCTCATGACGATCTATCGGAACGTCGATGACACCGTAGCTTTCGATCAATGCCTCATCGATGCTCGCCTTGTGACCGATCTCGGCGACGGAGCTTTTCAGGTCGACTTCTAGTTGCTGCGGGCCACAACGCCCCGCTGATCCACGTCGGGGAGCCTCCGCAACATCCGCCGCGTCGCGGGGTAGCGTGCGGAGTTATGGCTCAGACCCGTCAGTCGCGCCCCCCGCAGCGTTCATCGAACCAGCGCGCGTCCACCCAGCGCTCGTCGAGCGCTCGCTCCGCCCCTAAGGGCGGCAGTTCGGCGCGCAAGCCTGCCGCGAAGAGCCAGCCGCCTGCAGTCCTGCGCGGCGCCCAAGCTGTTGGCCGCGGGACCAGCGCCGCCGTTGGGGGAGCCGTGCGCTCCGTCGGAACGGGCGCCAAGGCCGTGAGCCCTGACGTTCGCCGTGACGGCTGGGCGTTCCTGCTGCTGATCCTCGCCGTGCTGGTGACCGCTACGGAGTGGTTTGGCGTGGGCTCGTGGGCGGGAAACGTGATTCACGGCGCCGCCGCAGGGATGTTTGGCGTTCTCGCCAAGCTCCTCCCGATTGCCCTTCTCTTCCTCTCGCTCCGCCTCTTCCGCGAGCCGCAAGAGGGCCACGCAAATCACCGCATCATGGTGGGCTTGCTCTTCCTGGCGCTCACGGTGGACGGCATCATCCACATCGCGCGCCACCAGCCCACGCCCACCACCAGTTGGGACGCGGTCATGGCGGCAGGCGGCCTGCTCGGCTTCCTCGTCGGCACCCCTCTGGCTTCGCTGCTGGGCGCCGGTCTCGCCATATTTGTGCTGGTAATGCTGGGTATTCTTGCGATTCTGGTGACGATCGGCATGCCGCTTCGTGAGGTGGTGTCTCGCGTCAAGGGCCTCATTACACGGTCCGACGCTACGGCTGAGGACGGCGACGACGAGGACTTGGATTTGCCGGAGCACGGCACGCTGCGCCGCCGGGGCAAGCGCGCTAAGGCGGACACCCTGGACTCGTATGAGGCCGACGAGGCGTTCGCCACGGCCGTGCATCGCACCGAGTTCGATGACCTCATCTCGCCACCAGAAGACGACCACACGCCCGGCTACGGCGTGCCGCAACACGCAACCCCAGCGTCGGGCATACCGGGTGTTCAGACAACTCTGAGCCCCTACGTGCCCGCCGACGACTACGCGCCCGCTGGCGAGGACGTCGATACCCAGCCGACGACCGTGCTGCCCACGCCAACCGCTCCGCCAACGTCGATCGTGCCAACGGGGGTGCAGGGCGAACTCGAAAACTCGAGCCCGTACGTGCTCCCGGACCCCGACATGCTCGTCAAGGGCACGCCCCACAAGGCGCGATCAGCGGCCAATGACCGTGTGGTTGCCGCGCTCACGAGCGTGCTCGAGCAGTTCGGCGTGGACGCCGAGGTCACGGGATTCACGCGTGGCCCAACCGTCACTCGCTACGAGGTGGAGCTGGGCGCGGGCGTGAAGGTGGAGAAGATCACCCAGCTGTCCCGCAATATCGCCTACGCGGTGGCGAGTGCGGACGTGCGCATCCTCTCGCCCATTCCCGGCAAGAGCGCGATCGGCATCGAGATTCCCAACGTGGACCGCGAGACGGTGGCGCTTGGCGACGTGCTGCGCTCCACGACGGCGCTCAAGAACGACCACCCCATGGCGATCGGCATCGGCAAGGACGTCGAGGGCGGGTACGTCATGGCGAACCTCGCGAAGATGCCGCACCTGCTGGTCGCGGGAGCCACGGGAGCCGGTAAGTCGAGCTTCGTGAACTCGATGATCACGTCCATCATGATGCGCGCAACGCCTAACGAGGTGCGCATGGTGCTCGTGGACCCCAAGCGCGTGGAACTGTCGATTTACGAGGGGATTCCGCACCTCATCACCCCCATCATCACCGATCCAAAGAAGGCCGCACAGGCCCTCGAATGGGTGGTGAAAGAGATGGACATGAGGTACGACGACCTCGCGCTGTTCGGCTTCAAGCACGTGGATGACTTCAACAAGGCCGTGCGTGCCGGCAAGGTCAAGCCGTTGCCCGGTTCTGAGCGCAAGATCCACACGTACCCGTACCTGCTCGTGATCGTGGACGAGCTCGCGGACCTCATGATGGTGGCGCCGCGAGACGTGGACGAGTCGATTCAGCGCATCACCCAGCTCGCTCGCGCCGCCGGTATTCACCTTGTGCTCGCCACGCAGCGCCCGTCCGTGGACATCATCACGGGAACCATCAAGGCGAACGTGCCGTCTCGGCTCGCCTTCGCCACGTCGTCGCTGGCAGATAGCCGCGTCGTGCTCGATATGCCGGGTGCGGAGAAGCTCATCGGCCAGGGCGACGCACTGTTCCTTCCCATGGGGGAGTCCAAGCCGATGCGCGTGCAGGGTGCGTGGGTGAGCGAGAGCGAGATCCACGCGGCCGTGAACCACGTCAAGCGTCAGGCGGATCCGGAATACCGCAACGACGTCATCCAGGCCAGCTCGAGCGCAATCGTGAGCGAAGACATCGGCGACGACCTCGATGACCTCCTTCAGGCCGCGGAACTGGTGATTACCACCCAACTTGGCTCCACGTCCATGCTGCAACGCAAGCTCAAAATGGGCTTTGCCAAGGCGGGGAGACTGATGGATCTGCTCGAAAGCCGGGACATCGTCGGGCCTTCTCAGGGCTCCAAGGCTCGTGACGTATTGGTCACTCCGGACGAATTGGCGTCCACTTTGGCTATTCTTCGCGGCTTTTCGGCCGATACCGTTAGTGAGCCCACCTATACCGACGACGGCGAGGACGATGCATGGAGGATTTCGTAGACCTCTTCTCGCAGTCCACCTTCGTCGTCATTGCCACGGCACTCTTTGTCATTTTGGCGGCCTGCGCGTTCTTCTACTTCTGGCGATCCGGCCGCGCCCGCAAGGCATACACGGAGACGGCCGCCCGCGAGCGAGAGCTGAGGCGACAGTTCGAGGCGGTGGTTTCCTCCACGCGCGACGGCATCATCGTGATCACCTCCGACCACGAGGTGGCGATGATTTCCGACGTCGCCGCGCGCATGGTGGGGGTCACGCGAGAAGAGGCGATCGGCAAGCTGCTGTACCGCCTGCCGATTCGCATCGTCGACGGCAACCTGCAGCCCGTGGCCGTCATGGACGCGTTCGCGCCCACCACGGACACGCCGCGTAGCATTGGCGTTCCCGGCAGGCGCGGGGTGGACGACATTCGCTGGATTCACGTGCGCTCTGGGGTGGTCACTGATAGGCCCGACGGCGCGCCCATCACGGTCATTACGCTCGCCGACCCCACGGGGTTGCGTGAGGCAGCCGAGGCCATTTCGCGCTCCGACGCCCAGTTCCGTAAGGCGATGGAAAACGCGCCGACTGGCATGGCTTTGGTTGACCTGGAATGGCGGCTCATGGAGGTCAACAGGGCATTCGCGGAGATGATGGGATCCACGGTTGCGGCGCTGCGTGGGACGCCGTTCTCTGCGCTGTCCCACCCGCAAGACCTCGCCGCCGAGCGCGACCAGTTGCAGCGTCTATACGCGGGTCACCAGAGTCGATTCTCGGTGGAAAAGCGCTATGTGCGCGCCGACGGCAACGTGGTGTGGGCGGTGCTCGATGTAGGGCTGGTTCGCTACCCGGGCGGCGCGCCGGACCACTACATCGTGCAGGTGCGTGACTCCACGGATGACCGCATGCACTCTGAACTGCTTGCGCACCGCGCGATGCACGATCCCTTGACCGGTTTGGCGAACCGCACGCTCTTGCAGGACGTGCTCCAGCAGGTACTCGAGCAGCCAGACGCCGAGAGCCGCGTGGGCGTCATCGCCGTGGACCTCGACGGGTTCAAGGGCCTCAACGACCGCTTTGGCCACGCCACTGGCGACAGCGCACTTGTCTATGTAGCAGGGGTTTTGCGGTCTGCGACCGCTGGTCGCGGCACTGTGGCGCGCATCGGTGGCGACGAGTTCGTCATCGTGGTGCAGGATCCCGACTGCTCCAAGGCGCTGTTCGACATCGCGGGTGCCATCCACGCCGGGCTCAAGCGACCGCTGCAGGTCAAGCGTCACCAGATCCACCTTGGGGCCTCGCTCGGTATCGCCATGGCGGACGAGGAGATCATTGCCGGTGGGGCGCCCGGTTTGCTCTCGGCTGCGGATGCGGCCATGTACCGCGCCAAGGCAACCGGCAAGTCGCGCACCGAGGTGTTCGATCCCACGATGCGCACGTCCCGCGACTCGCAGACGGCGCTCGCCGCTGACTTGGCGCGCGCTATCGAGCACGGCGATCTGGTGCTGCACTATCAGCCCATCCTCGAGCTAGCCACGCGTTCCGTGGTGGGCTATGAGGCGCTTGTTCGCTGGCAGCACCCCACCCGCGGACTGCTCTTGCCCGGTGCCTTCCTCCCGCTCATCGACGACCGCAACCTCGCGACGGTGCTGGGCACCGCGCTCGTGGAGCAGGCGGCGAACTTCCTCACGCTGAACCCCACGGACTCCACGTGGGTGTCGATCAACGTGTCCGCGGATCAGTTGGGTGACTCCGAGTTTGCGGACAGGGTGCTTGGTGCGATCGGTGGACACCATCTCAGTCCGCAGCGGATCGTTGTTGAGCTCACCGAGGCGTCTCTCGTGGCGCCCAACACGCGCATCCGCCACGAGCTCACGGAACTGCGCAATGCGGGAGTGCCGATCCTGCTGGACGACTTTGGCACGGGCGTCTCGCCGCTGTCCTATCTGCGCGACCTTCCCGTGTCTGGCGTGAAGCTGGACATGTCGTTCGTGGCCGGAATCCCCGAGGACCCCGCTGGCGCGCGCGTGTCGCGCGCGCTTGGCGCTCTGGCGAGGGAGTTGGGCCTAGCCACCATCGCGGAGGGCATCGAGACCGAGGCCCAGGCCCAGTTCCTCAGCGCGTGCGGCTGGCGCTACGGCCAGGGCTGGCTGTTTGGCGTGGCGCAGCCCGCCGCGGCCGTGCTGGACGCGAAGCCGCACTACGTGGCGAGCCTCATCGACCCGCGCCCGCAAGAGCACGATGACCCGCTCGACGTCTCTGGCGCCGCGTTCGGCAACTAGGCGCACCCAACCCAGCGCGCACCAGGAGTCCAACTCCAGACCTTGCCTTACGGCGTGCGGACGCTCACTTCAACGCGGTCCGCAAGCGGCTCGCCGGCATCCGGAATCTCGGGCGCAGCGTCGCCCGCCGCCTTGGCCACGAGCTTCCACCGCGACTTCACCTGTGACGCGCTCAGTTCGCCAACGGACCCGCTGTCCTCACTGATTGGATAGACCACGTGGCCGTGCGTGCGGTCAACCGTGACCGCGGTCCACCCCACATCGACGGAGACGTCGTCTTCAGGCGTCACGGTGAAGGTGGCTCTTAGCAGCAGCCCGTTCGCGGTCTCCGGATGCCCCACGGTGCTCGCGTCCTGATTGGAGATGAAGTTCCCCAGCCCGTAGGCCACCCACATGCCGTCGCCGCCGGGCCCACCCTTGAGCTTCTTGATGGGCTGCGGCACGTGAGCGTGGTGGCCAATATAGAGATCTACCAGGCCAGAGTCTGCAATCTGCTTGGCAATCGACTTCTGCGTGCTGTTGGGCTGCGTGGTGTACTCGACGCAGCAGTGCACGGACGCCACCACCACATCCGCGCCGTCGTCGCGCGCGTCTTGGGCCGCGTCGATGATGCTCGAGGCGTCTGCATCCGCGGAGTCGAACACGTTCACCGCCCACGGCTTGCCCTCAGGCTTCGGCAGTCCGTTGAGGCCGTACGTGTAGGAGATGTGCGCCACGCGCACCTCGCGGTCGCCCTCGAATACGTCGTAGTACTGCACTTGCGTGGACTCGTCTTTGGACCTCGCGGTGCCCGCGTGGCCCACGCCTGCCGCTTGCATCGCGTCCAGAGTTGCCTCAATCCCAGCGAAGCCGCGGTCCACGCTGTGGTTTGACGCCGTGGAGCACCCGTCCCAGCCCGCATCAGCCAAGTCGCCTACCAGCGACTTGGGGGCTCCAAACATGGGATATCCCGAGGGCTTCTTGCCCTTGGGCACAACGGGCACCTCGAGGTGACACAGCGCAATATCGGCGCCGGAGAGGATGTTTGAGGTGGGCGCGAACTGCTCGGAAAAGTCGTAGCCGTCCCCGCTACGCGCGGATCGCAACACCGGCTCGTGAGTCAGGATGTCGCCACCCGCGACGAGCGAGAAGGTCACGGTGGGATCTGGCGTCACCGACGGCGTGGGGGAGGGGGATGCCGACGGCGTGGCGGCTTCCGTCGGCCCCTCGCTGCCCGACGCTTGAGGCGAGGTGGTAGGCCCGCTTGCCACAGCGTCGGGCTGGCTTCCGGCAAGGGCCACCGCGCCGCCCACGCCAAGCGCTGCGGCAACAACCAGGCCAAGCACCGCTCCAGCGATGCCGCGCGCGCTCGAAGCGTGGGACGGGCGCTCAGGGGTCATGCGGACATTATCCAGGGCGCCAAGGAGGGTGGGTGGACGCCGCTATGGTGTTGGCATGGATCGCCTGCCGAACTGGCTGACGTGGGCCAGGCTCGTGTGCGTACCCGTGGTCATGGTGCTGCTCGCCTACGACGACGGACGCGACGGTGCCGCACGCTGGTGGGCCGTTGCTGTCTACGTGGTCGCGGGCCTCACTGACTTCCTCGACGGCTACTTGGCTCGCCGCTGGCACGTCATCACGTCGTTTGGGAAGCTCGCGGATCCGCTCGCGGACAAGGCGCTTGTGCTCGGCACGCTGCTGATGCTGTGCATCATCGACGGCGTGCCGTGGTGGCCGCTCGTGATTCTGTTTGTGCGCGAGGTTGCGGTCACCGTTGGGCGCTTGCGCGTGGTGCACACCGCGGTGATTCCGGCCTCCCGCGGGGGCAAGGTGAAGACCTTGCTGCAGCTCGTAGCCATTGGGCTCTACCTGCTGCCAGGGATGCCCCAGGCCGTGGACACCGTCGCGTGGTGGCTCATCGTCGCCTCCGTGGCGCTCGCCGTGGTGACGTGGGTGGATTACGAGGCGCGACTCGCGCGCGCGAGGCGCGCTGCCGCCGATGCTGCCTGAGCGCATCCTCGCCGCCGCGGTTTCACGCGGTCTCACCATCGCGTGTGCGGAATCAGTGACCGGTGGCGACGTCGTTTCGGCGCTCATCGCCGTGCCCGGGGCGTCCGACGCTGTGGCTGGCTCCGCGGTGACGTACACGATCGCGGCAAAACAGCGGGTGCTTGGGGTGCCCGCGGAGCTCATGGAGCGCTACGGCGTCGTGAGCGAGGAGGTGGCGCTCGAGATGGCGCGGCGCGCGCTCGCGCTGTTCGCGGCCGATGTTGCCGTGGCCACGACGGGGGTGGCCGGCCCAGCCAGCCACGGGGGAAGGCGAGCGGGGACGGTGTGCGTTGGCAGCGTCGGGCCGTCAGGAGAGCACGCGGTGACTGTCACCCATGAGGGGGACCGTGCGGCCGTTCGCGAGGCCGCGGTTGGGGACGCGTTGGGGATGCTGTTGCTCGCCCTTGGCGAAACCGCGGATTGATGTGTAACAGCGCTGGAACATCCGTGGGGTAATGTGCGTTGCGTACAACATGATCAATGGTTCACAGATGAGGGGAGGGCGAATGCCTGTTCTGCGCAATGAGATCGGCGATGTCCTCCGTGACGCGCGCCTGCTCCAAGGCAAGACGCTCCGCGACATTTCCTCGGACGCTCGCGTGTCGCTCGGTTACCTCAGCGAGGTAGAGCGCGGCCAGAAGGAAGCGTCCTCGGAACTGCTCGCTTCGATCTGCGACGCCCTCGACGTGCCCATGTCCGCGATTCTCCGTGAGGTCTCCGACCGCTTCGCCGCGGCCGAGTCCCTGCGCGACGTGCCGGTCATGCCCACCATTCCTGACACCGTTCCGGAGCTGCTGAGCACGTTCCGCGGCCGCTAATGCGGGTCAGCGAGTTCTGGGAACTCGCCGCCGAGGTTTTCGGCGACACCTATGCGCCCACACTTGGGCGTGAATTGTCCTTGACTGCGTTGGGGTCCCTCACGCCTGCCGCCGCGCTGGACGCTGGCGTTCCCGCTCGCGACGTGTGGCACGCGTGGTGCGACGAGATGCAGATTCCTGCGGGAGTGCGCGACGGCAGCAATCCCCACCGCACGGTGCCACGGAGGCGCTAAGACGTTTCTGCCCGACGCTGTGGCTGGGTTCGGCGTGTCGCTTTCATTCGAACAGACGTTCGATTACTGTGATGTGCACAGGACAGTGTTCGAGGGCCGTTTTCCACAGTCGGCAGCAGGCGCTGGTTCCTATGTCAGTGGTCGCGACTAGCGTCGTGGCCATAGGCACAGAGTGGCCTTAACTACAGGCGGCAGTGATGCCACGAACGATGGGATAGGACATGGCGAACGCGGCGGACCGCTCTAAGGCGCTTGAGGCGGCACTCGGTCAGATTGACAGGCAGTTCGGCAAAGGCTCGGTGATGCGCCTTGGCGAGCACGAGAGGGTCGCGGTTGAGGCGATCCCCACGGGCTCCGTTGCGCTGGACATCGCGCTCGGGATCGGTGGACTGCCTCGCGGCCGCATCATCGAGATCTACGGCCCCGAGTCCTCGGGAAAGACCACCGTTGCGCTGCACGCCGTCGCGAACGCGCAGAAGGCCGGCGGCACCGCGGCCTTTATCGACGCCGAGCACGCGCTGGATCCCGAATACGCGAAGAAGCTTGGCGTGGACACCGACAACCTCATCGTGTCGCAGCCAGACACCGGCGAGCAGGCGCTCGAGATTGCCGACATCCTCATCCGCTCCGGCGGTGTGGACATCCTCGTCATCGACTCCGTTGCGGCCCTGGTGCCCAAGGCGGAAATCGAGGGTGAGATGGGCGACAGCCACGTGGGCCTGCAGGCGCGCCTCATGTCGCAGGCGCTGCGCAAGATCACTGGCGCGCTCAACACCACGGGCACCACGGCCATCTTCATCAACCAGTTGCGCGAGAAGATCGGCGTGTTCTTTGGCTCGCCAGAGACCACCACGGGTGGCAAGGCGCTCAAGTTCTACGCCTCCGTTCGCCTCGACGTGCGCCGCATCGAGACCCTCAAGGAGGGCACCGAGCCCGTGGGTAACCGCACCCGCGTCAAGGTGGTCAAGAACAAGATGGCGCCACCCTTCAAGCAGGCTGAGTTCGACATCCTCTACGGCCAGGGCATCTCGAGCGAGGGCGGAATCATCGACCTAGGTGTCGAGACCGGCTTCGTCAAGAAGTCCGGCTCTTGGTACACGTACGAGGGCGATCAGCTGGGCCAGGGCAAGGAGAACGCGCGCCAGTTCCTCAAGGACAACCCGCAGCTCGCGCAAGAGATCGAGGCAAAGATCAAGGCCAAGCTTGGCATCGGCGCTGTCGCAGCGGGCGAAGAGTCGCAAGAGGTTCCCGAGGTGGACGACGTTGCTGCGTCGTCCAAAATGCGAGCGGCCATCGCCAAGGAAGACGCGCCCTTCTAGGAGCCGTGTCTGACATGACTCGCGCTCGGCGGGAGGACGCCCCCACGACACCGGCGGACCCCGCCGAGCGCGCGCGTGAGATCGCGCTTCGGTTGCTCACGCACTCCGCTCGCTCGTGCGCGCAGCTTCGCGAGAAGCTCATCGCGCGCGACGTGGCGCCGGAACTCGCCGACTCTCTCATCGCGCGGTACGTGGAGGTGGGGCTCCTTGACGACGCCGCGCTGGCCGCGCAGATAGCGCGCACCCGCCATGCGGAGCGCGGGCTGGCACCGCGAGCGATTCGGCTTGAGTTGCAGCGCAAGGGCTTCACGCAGGACGACATCGCGGCGGCCCTTGAGCCGATCCCGGATTCCATCGACGATCGCGCGCACGAGATCGCCTTCAAGCGCTGGGTGTCGCTGGCAGGCCTGGACGAAGAGAAGCGAACCCGCCGCGTGGTGGGCCTGTTGGCGCGCAAGGGATACTCGCCTTCGAGCGCTTTCGCAGTCGTGAAAGACTGGCAACGTGCCGATAAGGCAGGTGTCGACTAACTAGGCGAAGGAGCGCAGTGGAACCCGTTGCAGTGATCCTGCTGCTCCTTGGCGCGTCCTTGGTGGCTCTGCTCCTCGTCTTCTTTGCCCGGCGCGAGGCCCAAGCTGTGCGTCAAGCGGCTCGCGACGAGGTCGAGGGTCAACGCGAAGACGCGCGCGCCATGATGGCCGAGGCGCAACGGCGCGAGGAGCGTGTGGCGCTGCGCGAGAAGGAAACCGCCGCGGATCAGCGGGCCCACCAGCAGTACGCGCGGCAACTAGACGAGCGGGTGGCCGTGGTGTCCCGCGACGAGCGCCGGCTCGCGGATGAGAAGGCGTCGCTCGAGAAGGAACTCACCCGCCGAGTGGCTGAGGTTGCAGGGCTGTCCGCGGACGAGGCGCGAGCGGAGCTGACCGCGCGCTTGCGCGCGGAGGCGGAGGCGGACGCGGCCATCGAGCGCAGGCGCCTTGAGCGCTCCGTGCGGCGCGAAGTGGACGCGAGGGCTCGCGAGCTGCTTGTCGAGGCGATGCAACGTCAAGTGGGAGTCACCACGGCGCAGTCCTCCGTCACGTGGATCGACCTTCCGTCTGAAGAGATGAAGGGCCGGATCATCGGGCGTGAAGGGCGTAATATCCGTGCCTTCGAGGCGCTCACCGGTGTCAACGTGATCGTCGAGGAGGGAGTGGACGCCGTACAGCTCTCGTCATTCGACGTGGAGCGCCGCGAGGTTGCCGAGGTGACGCTGCGTGCCCTCGTGGAGGACGGGCGCATTCAGCCGCACCGCGTGGAACTCGAGTACGCGAAGGCGGTTGCTGGGGCACACCAGCGCCACATGGACGCAGGCTTGGACGCGCTGGAGGCGGTTGGCATTCGCGGAGTTGACCAAGAGGTCATCGAGACCCTTGGTCGGCTGCGTTTGCGAAGTTCGTATGGCCAGAACGTGCTCGCGCACTTGGTCGAGGCCGCTTCGGTGGCGGGCGCGCTTGCGGAGCTCGTGGGAGCAGACGTGGAGGTCGCCACCCGCGCGGCGTTCTTCCACGACATCGGCAAGGCGTTCACAGGGGAGCGGGAAGGCACCCACGCGGCGATCGGTGCCGAGCTGGCTCAGGCACACGGCGAAGAGCCAGCGGTGGTGCACGCGATCGCGGCTCACCACGACGAGGTCGCGCCCGCCACCGTCGAAGCCGTGATCGTGCAGCTCGCGGATGCGGTGTCCGCGGCGCGCCCCGGCGCGCGCCGCGAAGACCTCGACGGCTACCTCGAGCGCATGGAGTCTCTCGAAAAGTTCGTGGCGGAGCACACGGGCGTCACCAAGGCCCTCGCGATGTCAGCGGGCCGCGAGGTGCGCGTGGTCGTGGAGCCCGGCGAGGTGGACGACGCGGGTGCCCAGGACCTGGCGCGTACAATTGCCGAGCACATCAGCAAGGAATTCAACGTCCCCGGAGAGATCAAGGTGACCGTCATCCGCGAGCTTCGCGCGGAGGCCGTCGCTCACTAGTTCAATGACAACAACCCCCACCTACGTCGTGAAGACGCTCGGCTGTCAAATGAACGTCCACGACTCCGAGCGCATGGCAGGCCTTCTCGAAGGCGCCGGATTCACGGCCGCGCCCGCGGGAACCGAGATCGCGGACGTGGTTGTCATCAACACGTGTGCCGTGCGCGAGAACGCCGCCAACAAGCTCTACGGAAACCTGGGCCAGTTGGCCCACGCCAAGTCCGAGCGCCCCGGAATGCAGATCGCCGTTGGCGGCTGCCTCGCGCAGAAGGATCGCGGCGAGATCGTCGAGCGCGCTCCCTGGGTAGACGTGGTGTTCGGAACGCACAACATCGACGTGTTGCCCGTGCTGTTGGAGCGCGCCCGCCACAACGCAGAGGCGCAGGTGGAGATCGAGGAGTCCCTCAAGACCTTCCCGTCAACGCTACCCAGCCGCAGGGACGCCATCGCCTCCGGGTGGGTGTCCATTTCCGTGGGCTGCAACAACACGTGCACGTTCTGCATCGTTCCCTCGCTCAGGGGTAAGGAGCGCGATAGGAGGCCGGGAGAGATCCTCGCCGAAGCGTCGGCCCTTGTTGCGCAAGGCGCCGTGGAGATCACCCTGCTTGGCCAGAACGTCAACTCGTATGGCGTGGGCTTTGGTGACCGTGGCGCGTTCGCCAAGCTGCTGCGCGCGTGCGGCGAGATCGAGGGGCTCGAGCGAGTGCGCTTCACGTCCCCGCACCCGGCCGCGTTCACCGATGACGTCATCGCGGCGATGGCGGAGACCCCCAACGTCATGCCGAGCCTGCACATGCCGCTGCAGAGCGGCTCGGATGCGGTGCTCCGCGCGATGCGCCGCTCGTACCGCTCGGACAAGTTCCTTGGGATCTTGGAGCGGGTGCGCGCCGCGATGCCCCACGCGGCCATCACCACGGACATCATCGTTGGCTTCCCTGGGGAGACCGACGAGGACTTTGAGCAGACGCTGCGCGTGGTCGAGGAATCACGGTTTAGCAGCGCATTTACCTTCCAGTACAGCCCGCGGCCGGGAACGCCGGCGTTCGATCTCCCGGAGATCCCCAAGGACGTGATGGCCGAGCGGTACCAGCGCCTGCACGCTTTGCAAGAGCGCATTGGGCTCGCGGAAAACCAGCGGCTCGTGGGCAGCACCGTGGAGCTGCTGGTGCTGGATTCGCAGGGCAAGGATGTTGGTGGGCGCAAAGATGCGGCGCACTCTCGCTTGAGCGGCCGCGCGCCCGACAACCGTCTCGTTCACTTCAGTGTGCCTGACGCTGCGCCGACTCCGCGCCCCGGCGACCTTGTCACAGTGGACGTCACGTACGCAGCTCCGCACCACCTGGTGGCCGACGGCGCGCTTGCGGGGGGCACCTACTCGCTGCGCCGCACGCGCGCGGGCGATGTGTGGGATCAGGTGCGGGCAGGGGATCACAGTCACGGAAGTGGCGGGTGCGGCGACTCGTGTGGCACGGGCGGCAGCACCTCTGCCGGCGGTCCCGTGGGCCTTGGCATCCCTACGCTGCGCGTGTCGTGACGGCTAGCGCTCCCGCCGTCATCGCGATCGTCGGCGCCACGGCTGCTGGCAAGTCCGCGGTGGCGCTCGACCTCGCCGAGCGTCTCGACGCCGAGATCATCAACGCGGACTCGATGCAGTTCTACCGCGGCATGGACATTGGTACGGCCAAGCTTTCCGTGGGGGAGCGGCGCGGCGTCCCGCACCACCAGCTCGACACCCTCGACGTGCATGAGGACGCCACCGTGGCGCGCTATCAGGAGGGTGCGCGCGCGGACATCGACGCCATTCACGCTCGCGGGCGGCGGGCGATCGTGGTTGGGGGATCAGGGCTGTATATAAGGGCGCTCCTCGACGTCTTCGAGTTTCCGGGCACGGATCCCGCCGTGCGCGAGCGCTTGGAGGCGCGCGCGGCCGCCGAAGGCCCCGGCATCTTGCACCGCGAGCTCGCGGCGATCGCCCCGGAGGCCGCGGCGAAGATCCCCGTGCAGAACGTGAAGAGGCTGGTGCGGGCGCTCGAGGTGATCGAGCTCACGGGCACCCACGAGAGTTCGCTCCCCCGGCACACCTACGCGATCCCCGCGGTGCAGGTGGGACTGCAGATCGCGTACGAGGACCTCGACCCGCGCATCGAGGCGCGCGTGGACCACATGTGGGAGCAGGGACTCGTGGACGAGGTGCGAACCCTCGAGTCGGCGGGGCTGCGCGAAGGCGTCACGGCTCGCCGCGCCGTTGGCTACGCCGAGACCCTGCGCCATCTCGACGGCGAACTCACCGCGACAGAAACGCGCGATCTCATCAAGCAGCACACCCGCCGCCTCGCGCGAAAGCAAGCCCAATGGTTCCGGCCCGATCCCAGGGTGTCGTGGGTGGAGGCGCCAGCCACAGCGTCGGGCATCCCACAGGCGACCGACGCCGTGGTGGCTGAGCTCGCAAATGCCCACGTAATCTAGGTGCATGACCCAACTCGCCTTCACCAAGGGGCACGGCACCAAGAACGACTTTGTGCTGCTGTTCGACGAGCGCGGCGAGGTACCGCTCACGCCGGACGTGGTGCGGTTCTTGTGCGACAGGCGCGGGGGAATCGGCGGCGATGGCGTGATCCGCGCGGTGCGAGCAGGCTTCGTGACGGACGCGCGCGGGTTTGGCGCGGACACGTGGTTCATGGACTACTTCAACTCGGATGGTTCCACGTCAGAGATGTGCGGAAATGGCGCGCGCGTGTTTGGCGCGTTCCTTGAGCGTGAAGCGGGGCTGGACCTGCGGGGCGGGCTCACGTTTGGCACGCGTGGCGGCGCCAGGACAGTGACGTCACTCGGTGGCGGGCACTACGCCGTGGGGATGGGGGAGTTCCGGTTGGGGCGCGCGCCGGAGGGATTCGATTCCGAGGTTGCCGCACACGGCCTCGATGCGATCCGGCCCGCGCTGTCCGTGGATGTGGGGAACCCTCACCACGTGGTGGCGCTCGCCGATCCGCGCGAGCTCGCGGCGCTGGACCTATCCGTGGCACCAGCCGTCCATCCCACGCCACCGCAGGGATCCAACGTGGAGTTCGTGGTGACGCTTGGCGGCGAGGTGCGCGACGGTGTGGAGCGCGGGCGCATCCGCATGCGCGTGCACGAGCGCGGCTCCGGCGAAACGATGTCGTGTGGCACGGGCGCGTGCGCGGCGGCGCTCGCGGTGCGCTTCTGGGCCGGACCCGACGCGCCGGATGTGTGGGATGTCGAGGTTCCCGGCGGCCTCGTGACGGTGCGCGTCCGCGGCACCCACGTGACGCTCGAAGGCCCGGCGGAACTGGTCGCAAAGGGCACGGTCACGCTGCCGTAGCAAACGCCTCTCCACACAGCGCGAATGCCTCTCCACACACGTGGAGGTGTTGGAGCGTGATTCGGGGGTGATTTGTCCTACTAATCCCATTCAGGCGCGCGTCTTGTGTGGAGAGGCATTCGCGATGTGTAGACAGGTGATCAGGACGGGGCCGTGAGCCGCAGCACCCTGAAGCCCTTAGCGCTTGCAACCTTCTCAATCTGGCCCCAGCCCTGCTGCGCGATCCATGCGGCAAGCGAGTCGGCGCCTAGGTTGCGCTGCACCACGAGCCACGCCTCGCCGCCGGGGTTCAGCCGGGGAAGCCACTCTCCCAAGAGCGAGTGCAGTGCCGCCTTGCCGATACGGATGGGGGGATTGGACCAGATGGTGTCAAACGTTGCGTTAGCAGGGACGACGCTGGGCAGGCTTACGTTCACTCTGTCACCAACGCCTGCGGTCGCCGCATTGCGGCGGGCCAGGTCAAGGGCGCGCTCATTCACGTCGATGGCGGTGACTGTCACGGACGGCGAGGCCAGCGCGGCAGCGATCGAGATGGGCCCCCACCCGCACCCGATGTCCAACACGGCGCCGCGCGGCTCCGGCACGGTGCGAAGCAGCACCTGTGTACCGAGGTCCACGTGGTCGGGGGAGAAGATGCCTGGGGCCACCTCGAGCGAGAGGTCGTGGCCCGCCAGGCGCACCGCGATGCGCCGCCCCTCATCCGCGGAGGCGGGCTTGGCGCTGAAGTAGTGATCGTCGCTCACGCCACGAGCGTAGCTGTGGACAGTGGGGATGCCTGTCTCACCCGGGTGAGACAATGGAGGGTCATGTCAGAACCACTACTCGACGACGAGAACTCGCCAAGCAGGGCCGACGCTGTGCTTGAGCGGGTGCTTTCGCGCGCCGGTACGGCGGTGGCTGAGGGGGCAACCCAGCGCACCGAGTATGACGGCGACCAGTTGGAGCGCGAGGAACGCGCCGCTCTGCGACGCGTCCGCGGGCTCTCCACCGAGCTCGAGGACGTCTCAGAGGTCGAGTACCGCCAGCTGCGCCTCGAAAAGGTGGTGCTGGTTGGTCAGTACTCGCACGGCAAAGCGGAGGACGCGGAGATTTCTCTGCGCGAGCTTGCCGCCCTCGCGGAGACGGCCGGCTCCGAGGTTCTTGACGGCGTGTTGCAGCGCCGCCCGCACCCGGACCCCGCCACCTACATCGGCAAGGGCAAAGCTGGAGAGGTCAAAGAGATCGTCGCCGCGGTTGGCGCGGACACGGTCATCGTCAATGACGACCTCGCACCAAGCCAGCGCCGCGCGCTCGAGGACGTGGTCAAGGTCAAGGTCATCGACCGCACGGCGCTCATCCTGGATATCTTCGCCCAGCACGCCAAGTCCAAAGAGGGCAAGGCGCAAGTGGAACTGGCCCAACTCGAGTACCTGCTCCCGCGTCTTCGCGGTTGGGGTGAGTCGATGTCCCGCCAGGCCGGTGGCCAGGTGGGTGGCGCCGCCGCAGGTATGGGATCGCGCGGCCCCGGCGAGACCAAGATCGAGCTTGACCGCCGTCGCATCCGCAACCGCATGGCGCAGCTGCGCCGCGAGATCAGAGGCATGGCGCCCGCCCGTGCGGTGCGCCGCGACAAGCGTCTTGGCATGCCCAATGTCGCGATCGTCGGCTACACCAACGCCGGCAAGTCCTCGCTGCTGAACCGCATTACTGGCGCGGGCGTGCTGGTAGAGAACGCGCTGTTCGCCACCCTGGATCCCACCGTGCGGCGCTCGCAAACGCCAGACGGTCGCGAGTTCACCGTTAGCGACACCGTGGGGTTCGTCAAGGACCTCCCGCATCAGTTAGTTGCGGCCTTCGCGTCCACGCTCGAGGAAGTGGCCAACGCCGACCTCGTGCTCCACGTGGTCGACGCTAGCCACCCCGATCCGGAGGGCCAGATCCGCGCCGTGCGCGAGGTTCTGGCCGATGTACCAGGGGCGTCGCAAGTTCCCGAGGTGCTCGTGCTCAACAAGGCAGACATCGCTGAACACGACGTCTTGCTGCGCCTGCGCGGCCGCCCGGAGCCCACCATCGAGGTCTCCGCGCTCACGGGCGAGGGCATGAGCGAGCTCATGGACCTCGTGGCGCAGAAGCTGCCGCGACCAGAGGTGCGCGTTGACCTCACCCTTCCGTACACGCGGGGCGACCTCGTGGCGGAGGCCCACTCCAAGGGCGAAGTGCTCTCAGAAAAGCACGGGCCAGAGGGCTACGAACTCGCGGCCCTGGTCAGCGAGGCACTCGCCGCGCGCATGAACGAGGCCGCCCAGCGCTCTCTCAAAGACGAGCACTCACCCCGCCGTGACTGACGACCTCACGCCGCAGCGCGTCGAGGAGCTCCTGCGCACAGCCGTAGAGAGCCTTGGCGGCGAGACCCGCGAGGGCCAGCAGCACATGGCCGCCGCGGTGGCCAACGCCCTCAACGACGGAGAGCACGCGCTGATCCAGGCAGGCACGGGCACGGGAAAGTCCCTGGGCTACCTGGTCCCCGCCGTGGCCCACGCGGCCGCCACCGACGAGCGCATCGTCATCTCCACGGCCACCCTCGCCCTTCAGCGCCAGATCTACACCAAGGATCTGCCTTTGGTGCTTGACGCTCTTCAGGCCGAGATTGGAGCCCGCCCCGCCGTCGGGCTGTTCAAGGGCCGTTCCAACTACCTGTGCGTGCACAAGATGGACGGCGGCTACCCGCCAGAGGACGACACCCTGCCTCTCAACCTGGGCCCGACGAGCGAACTGGGCAAGCAGGTGGCGCGGCTGCACGAATGGGCGGCAGAAACCGAGAGCGGCGACCGCGATGACCTCATTCCGGGCGTGCCGGGCCGCGCGTGGGCGCAGGTCTCGGTGAGCGGCCGCGAGTGCCTCGAGAGCCGCTGCCCGGCGCTCGAGCGGTGCTTCGCCCAGCGCGCGCGCGACGAGGCCGCAGTCGCCAACATCGTGGTCACCAACCACGCGGTGCTCGGCGTGCAAGCCACCAGCCACGACATGATCGGCGAGCACCAGGTGCTGATCGTGGATGAGGCGCATGAGCTGGTGCAGCGCATCACGTCCTCCGCGACGCACGAGCTCACCGTGCTGGGTGTGGATAGGGCCGCGCGCAACGCCCGCCGGGTTGGCATCGCCACGGACAAGTTGGACAGGGCGGCTCGCTCGCTTGATTCGGCGCTGGGGGAGGCTCGGGTTGGGCGCGTGCGTGGTGAACTGCCCGACGCTGTGGCAGATGCGCTGGAAACGGTCCGTTCTGCGACGCGCGAGATTTTGACGGGCGTGGGCAAGATCGGCGCCGACAAGGACATGCAGGGTCCGCAGAAGCTCGCGACGGCCTCGCTCACCGAGGTGTTCGACGTGTGCGAGGAGCTGCTGGGTACGTCCGGTCGTTACGTGATCTGGTTTGCGCCGCGCGACGGCGACTACGGCTCCAACGTGGCCGAGCGCATCGTCGCTGCGCCGCTGAACGTGGCCGCGACCATTCACGACAAGCTGCTCGCGGACAGGGCGTCGGTGATGACGTCCGCGACGCTGGCCCTTGGCGGAACGTTTGACGCGATCGCGCGCCACTTGGGAGTCGAGGATCCCGTCACCCTCGATGCCGGAAGCCCCTTCGCGTACGAACGCCAGGGGATGCTCTACGTGGCCTCGCACCTGCCGCGCCCCGGAACGGGCGGGATTGGTGACGAGGCGCTGGATGAACTGGCGGCGCTCATCGAGGCGGCCGGCGGGCGAACGCTGGGATTGTTCTCCTCTCACAAGGCCGCGGTCACCGCGGCCGAGGCGATCCGCGAACGGCTAGATGTGCCGGTGCTGTACCAACTGGATGACCAACTGCCCACGCTCATGAAGGAGTTCGCGGCGGATCCGCGCGCATGCCTCTTTGGCTCCACCGCGTTGTGGCAAGGCATCGATGTACCAGGGGCAACGAGCTCGCTCGTGGTCATTGATCGCATCCCGTTCCCCCGGCCAGACGATCCCATCACGCAGGCCCGCACCGAGGCGATCGAGGAGCACGGCGGCAATGGCTTCATGGCGATCAGTGCCACGCATGCGGCGTTGCTGCTGGCACAGGGTGCTGGGCGACTGATTCGTTCGGTGAACGACCGCGGGGTGGTCGCGGTTCTTGACCCGCGGCTCGCGACCGCCCGGTATGGTGGCTTCCTGGCGCGATCGATGCCGCCGCTGTGGCCCACTACCGACCGCGAGGTCGTGCTTGCGGCGCTGCGCCGCCTGGACGCCGAAGCGTCGTCCGCCGCATAGGCTAGGCCCACTATGTTTCGCCTGAGGAGGCCCAAGATGACCGAGGTGTCCGACGAGTTTGCGCGCGGCCAGCAGGCGGAGCGTGAGCGCTTCGCCGAGTACCTCGAGCACTTTGAGAAGGGCTCGCGAGATCTCGCCGAGAAGGCGGACTCGGACGAGTCGCGGGTCTACCAGACCACGATTGCCAATGCGATGCAGGCGATGCGCCAGGCGATCACGGGCGGCTTCCACTGGCAGGACGGCTGGCGCAAGTAGGGCCTGCCTGCGTGTGGGCCCGTCATCCTGCGGCCACATGGGTCGTCATCCTGCCGCCGCGAAGCGGATCGCAGCACCGAGCGTCCTATGGGTGCATGAGGTCCGGCTGCTAGAGGTTCGTGATCCCTGCGGGTGCCTCACGTCTGGAACTACCTTAACGTCGGCGAGCGAACCTCAGCGCCCTATAGGGCGCCCAGTCACACAGCGAGCTGGCGCCTGAGCGCCTAGATCTTCCGCAGCACGGACACGACCTTGCCCATGATGCGGGCGTGCGTACCGTCGATGGGGGTGTACGCAGGGTTGTGCGGCATGAGCCACACCTGACCGTCCTTGTTGCGGAAGGTCTTGACGGTCGCCTCATCGTCGAGCAGCGCGGCCACGATGTCGCCGCTCTCGGCGGTGTTCTGGCGCCGCACCACCACAAAGTCGCCGTCGCAGATGGCGGCGTCGATCATCGAGTCGCCGGAAACGGTGAGCATGAATAGTTCGCCCTGGCCCGTGAGCTGGCGGGGGAGCGTGACCACGTCCTCCACGGACTGCTCGGCCAGGATGGGGCCACCGGCGGCGATGCGCCCAACGAGCGGCACATCCACACTTGCCTCTGAACGGCCCGACGCTGCGGCTGGGATCTCCTGCACGGCCGGCTGGGCGGGTGTCTCGCCCGGCAGCACCACCTCGATGGCGCGTGGGCGGTGGGGGTCGCGGCGCAGGTAGCCCTTCGACTCGAGCGCAGAGAGCTGGTGAGTGACGGAGGAGGTGGAGGTGAGACCCACCTTCTCGCCGATTTCGCGCATCGACGGCGGGTAGCCGCGATCGGTCACCGAGGCGCGGATGGTCTCCAGGATGAGGCGCTGGCGCTCGGTGAGCGCTTCGCCGCTATCGACGTCGGGGAACTCGTGGATCGTGCCACCGGTGTCGCTCATCTCGGACTCCTCAACTTTCGTTCTCACCGACGGGGGCCATGTCAGACCCCTCTGGTGTCCTTACGACATGACGGTAGGGCAAACGCGAGGCCAAATCAAACATGTGTTCGATTTTTCCTTGCGCGTGTCGCACCCACATGCTAGAAATAGAACAGATGTTCGAACGAACAAGTGTTCGAACAGAACGGAGTGGTGAATCATGGCGATCTACGCACCTAGCGCCCCGGTCTTTGTGGCCCGTCGCGCTCGTACCCGCAAGGTTGTGCTCTTCATCATGTTCATCACCGCCGCGGCGGTGTTTGGGCCCAAGGCCTTCGCCACCGACGCGAGTGCCGCCCCCGTGCAACTCGACACCTACACGGTTGGCTCCGGAGAAACGCTGTGGTCGATCGCCGCGGACCTGACACCAGAGGGCAGGGACGTACGCGACACCATGGCGGACATCAAGGCCGTCAACGCGATGTCCGGTGGCCAGTTGCAGGCGGGCGAGCAGATCCTGATCCCGCAGTCGTAGGCGTCGCGGATTGTCAACTACCGCGTCAGAGCCTGTGCGGGCGGGGCGCGGGGGCTCTGGCTGATCGTCGACGGTTTATTGCGACGCGGTGTAAGTGGTGTTAATGTCCGAACTGTACGTAACTCGGAGATAGGGGTGGTTCGATTGAAGGATTCTCGAGGTGGGTTTCGCACTATTCTGGTGGGAGTTACTACTCTCGCGCTTGCGTTCGGCACAGCAGTTGCTGCTTACGCGGCGACAGATAGCGGCGTACAGACAAAGAGTTGCGCATCTGGCTACTGGGGAAAGTTGACGGTGCGTCAAACTGGGGCAAGCGCTACTTTCGCGCCGGGTGACTATTCTTCTTATCGGCAGTACAACCCCGATATAGCGGGCTACCACATGGTGTATGACAACGCTACCTACAGTGGTGGCGGCCAATGGCGAGTTGTTTCAAACGCCGGTGACAATTACACCAGCGCGACTGCAACCTGCGTGAATTACGGCTAGTGCTCGCGCGGCGCTGGTTCGTCGCCGTCTTGGCGACCGTCACCATGATTGCCGGATGTCAAAGCGGGGTGAGCGGGAGCGCGTCCCCGTCCCAGAACTGGGGCCCTGACAGTTACGACAACTATCAGGAGAGTTACGCGGATTGGGCCGCGAAGTATGTGGTGTGCGCTCGAGAGTTCGGTGCGGCAGCGATCCTTCATCCAGACGGGACGATCACTGATGCTGTGGCGGAAGGTAGGCCCACCAAGGAATTGCTTGACGCTGACTGCATCGCTGAGGTTGGTTCACCCCCCGAGGCGCCTGGCCTAACCCCGGAGTTTCTCAGCGGCTTGTATGTGTTGTTCGTAGAAGAAGCAAAGTGTTTGCGCGAGCATGGGTACACGATCTCTGAAGCTCCGTCGCAGGAGGACTGGGTTGAGAACTACGGGGCGGCTTCATGGGACCCCTTAGTAGACGTTGACCACGCTGGGCTAGACGTGAGCGCTGCCGACGCCAAGTGCCCGCAGCCAGATCGAGCGTTGGCGTGGCGAATCGGATACTCGCAGCCCTAGCGAAGCTCTGCTGTGGGAGTGAAGCACCACGTAGAGGGCTAGATCACCGATAAGTTAGGTCCAGGGAGGTGAGGTTCCGATGGAACTAGAGCAACCGCGTCGGAAGTGGATTCCCGTTGCAGCCTGGTCCCTCGCCGTCATTGTCGCTGCGGGAGCGGGCTGGTGGGCCGCAACCGTCGCCACACGGCCACCTGCAGTAACTACTCCAGAGACAACCACGACAACGGTGGAGGTGGTGTCAGGAACGGTTGAGGTGGTCCAGGAATACGGCATTGACGTTTCGTGGCCAGCCGCGCCACTCGGTGTCAACGGCTACTCGGGCACACTCACGGAGTTGGGCGTCGACGCCGGTGGTTCCACGCTCGCCGCCGGGGACGTCGCCTACTCGGTCGACCTTCACCCGGCGGTCGTCGCCGTCGGATCCACTCCCGCATTTCGCTCAATGAGCACGGGCGACAAGGGCGCAGACGTCAAGCAGCTCCAACAGTTCCTCAAGGACGAGGGTTTTGATCCCGGCAGCGTTAACAGTTCTTTCGGGAAGGCGACCGCCGACGCAGTCAATAGGTGGTCGGCGACGCTGGGTGAACCTAAGAACGGTACCGTCCCCCTTGGTCGCTTGGTTTTTGTGCCGTCCTTACCCTCGCAGTTGGCGCCCGCAACCGACGTCCGGGTGGGCCTCCGAGTGGAGCCAGGGGCCGAGCTCCTCGTGGGTCCAAGCGGTGAGCCGCAGTTCAGCTTCCGCGTCCTGCCAGAGGACGTGGCCCGGACCACCGAGGGCATGCGGGTCACCGTCACTGCAGGTTCGAGCACGTGGGAGGCAGAGGTCTCAAGCCTTGCCGCGGACCCCGACACCGGCACCACGATCGCGCTCCTGCGGCCGGCGAACGGAGCCGAATCGATCTGCGGAGATGACTGTGCCACGGCCGTTGCTGTGGGTGGAAAGACAGTTCTGCCAGGCACGCTCATCATTACGCCGGAGACGTCTGGGTCTCAGGTGCCGACCACCGCGATCGGTGCGGACTCTGCAGGAGCGACCTTCGTTATTCTCGAAAGCGGCATGCGTCAGCCCGTGGCAATTGAAGCCTCCTCAGACGGCGCGAGCATTGTTACGGGTGTCGAGGTGGGCGACCGTGTCCTGGTCACCGTGGCCGCGTCCGGGAACTGACATGCTGCTCACGGTCACCGACCTCGAGCACCGCTACAAGGGCGCCCCAGAGCCGGTGTTCGCGGGTCTCGAGCAGTCGTTCGAGCCAGGCACGCTGACCGCCGTTACCGGTCCGTCTGGTTGCGGCAAGTCAACTCTTCTCTACGTGCTGGCACTCATGCTCGCTCCCTCAGCCGGCTCGGTGAGGTGGGATGGTGTCGATGTTCATGCCCTTGCCGACGCAGACAGAGCACGCCTGCGTGCGGGACACGTGGGCTTCGTGTTCCAAGACGCGGTACTGGATCTGTCGCGGACTGCTGAGGACAATGTGCTCGAGGCGGCGTGGTTTGCGGGGATCGATCCCGACGAAGCGCGCTCCAGCGCGCGTGAGCTCATGGAGAGGTTCGGCGTGGGTGACCGCGCCGATCACCGGCCGGGCGAGGTGTCGGGAGGACAAGCTCAGCGCATCGCACTGTGCCGAGCACTCGTCAAGGCGCCATCAATCGTCTTCGCCGATGAGCCAAGTGGAAACCTCGACGCCGTGTCTGCAGACGTCGTGTGGGATGCGCTCGCGGAGGCCGCCGCGTCGGGCGCCACGGTCATAGTCGCGACCCACGACGATGCGCGAGCCGCCACCGCCGGTGCGCGCCTGAGGCTCGAACCATGACCAAGCGACTGCCTGCCCGGTTTCTCCTCATCGACGCCGCGCATCGGCTCCGGTCTCCGCTCACGCCCACGCTGGTGTCCATCCTCATCCTCGCTGGGGCGACCATCGCGGTGTTCGCCACCACGGGTATCGCGCTGGCAAGCCAGCAGGCGACGATCGAACGTATCAACTCGCCCGAAGGGCGCCTCATCACCGTGTCCGACGTTGAGGGAAAGGCGGGCCTCTCTTCAGAATCCATCCCGGTCATTGCCAGCATCAGCGGCGTCGAGTGGACATTTGCTGTGGGGCCCGCGCTCGACGTGAGGGCCGCAGCCATTCCCGGGGGGGCAACCGCAGCGGCTCGCTATGCGTATGGCTCCTTGCCGCCCGTGTTGATGGACACAACTGCGACAGAGTCGCTGGCTCCTGGCATGGCGCTGGCCGGTCCTGGCGTCGCGACAAAGCTGGGACTGACCGACGGGGTCGGGACTGTCTCCACCGCAGGCCGCTCAGGGACCGTTGTGGGGCAGTACGAGGCTAGCGCGCCGCTGGGCGACCTCAACTACAACGTGCTGATAGAACCGATCAAAGCCGGAAGGGTCCTCACTCTTTGGGTCGAAGTGGACGACGTCGCGCAACTTCCCGCGGTGACCGACGCCGTCCGTGCGGCCGTCATTGCGCACAACCCAGGAGCGCTCAGCGTAAAGACCAACAGCGAACTTGCGGAGCTCTCCTCGGACATTTCGGCCGGCCTTGCCCGCAGTGCCGTGTTGACCGTCTCCGCGTTGCTCGCGACGGTGTTTGTGCTCGTGGGGGCGGTGGAGTACGCGCGCGTAAGCGGTTCGACGCGTGACATCGGCAGGCGGCGCGCGCTCGGAGCCACCCGGAGCGTGATCGTGCTTCAGGTCATATCGGCTGCGGGGCTCAGCGCGGTCGCGGGGGTTGTCATCGGGCTGGCCGCAGGCGTGGTCGTGACCGCCGTTGCGGCTGGCGCCCTCCCAAGTTGGGAGTTCGCTCTCGCGGTTGTGACGTTGATGTTCATCGCCGCGTTGGCAGGCGCAGTGCCTCCGGCGATTCGCGCAGCGAGGCTCGATCCAGTGAAGGTTCTCAGGGTGCCCTGATGTTGGAATCCTCCAACTAACACGCCTGGTCCTGGGCGTGCCAGAGTAGGGGCATGCATTGTCCTTTCTGCAGGCACGCTGACACGCGCGTAGTGGATTCGCGCACCGCGGACGACGGTTCATCGATCCGTCGTCGCCGCGAGTGCCCGGAGTGCGGCCGCCGCTTCACCACCGTGGAGACGGCGAGCCTCACGGTGCTCAAGCGTTCAGGCGTGTCCGAGCCATTCAGCCGCGAGAAGGTCGTATCCGGCGTGAAGAAGGCCTGCCAGGGACGGCCCGTCTCTGATGATGATCTCGCGGTCCTTGCGCAGAAGGTCGAGGAGACCGTTCGCGCCAACGGTCAAGCGGAGATCAATGCGCTCGACATCGGCCTCGCGATCCTCGCGCCTCTGCGCGAGCTCGATGAGATCGCCTACTTGCGGTTCGCGTCCGTCTACCGGGCGTTCGATTCTCTCGAGGACTTCGAGTCCGAGATCACGCGACTGCGCGAAGAGGACGCCGCGAACGGCGTCAGCGCTGGCGAGGCTTCGGCTTCCTCGAGTTAGGGCGCGCAGGTTTCTTGCCGCGCGGCTGTCCCTGCCCGCTCCTGGCCCTCTGCTCGGAACCCTTGGACTCGCGCTGCTCTAGTTGACGCTCGCGCTCGGCCAACGCCTGCTCGCGGGCCACGATCTCGCGCTCTCGCTTGGAGAGTTGATGCATGAGGTCGTCGGCATCGTCGTCGGCCCGACGCTGTGGTCGCCCAGCCTGCTTCCGCCCGCCTTGCTGCCGTCGCCCGCGCGGTTCCCACCGGTCCTCGCGAGCAGACCTCGGTGGCCGGGGCGCGGAAACGGGCACGCCGGACGGCTCCGAGGCGCCGGTCAGGCGATCTACCAGCGCCAACGACTCAGCATCATCACCGTGGATCTTGCGGAACTTCGGTTCGATGCCGGCTCCTTCAAACATCCGGTCCGTCTGCTTGCGCTGATGCGGAAGCACCATCGTCACGATTAGCCCCGACTCGCCAGCGCGGGCCGTGCGGCCCGCGCGGTGCGTGTAGTCCTTGGGGTCTACGGGCGGATCGATCTGCAGCACCAGGTCCACGTGATCCACGTGGATGCCGCGAGCGGCCACGTCGGTGGCGACGAGCACGGGAATCTGTCCGGCCCGGAAGCCCGTGATCGCGGCGGTGCGCTCTGCCTGCGGCTTGTCGCCATGGAGCGCCACGGCGAGCACCCCGGCAGCGCGCATCTGCTCGGCGATGCGCTCGCATGCAAGCTTGGTCCGCACAAAGGCGATCGTCCGCCCCGGCCGGTTCGCGATGCGCGTAGCCAGCTGATACTTCAGGTGTGGCGGCACGTTCAGTCCCACGTGCTCCATATGCGCCGGCGCCTCGCCAGCGGTCACATCGTGCAACACAGGCGAGCGCATCCAAGCAGAGATGAGCGTCTCCACGTCACCATCAAGCGTCGCGGAGAACAGCAGCCGCTGCCCATCGCGCGGGGTGGCGCGCAACAGCTCGGTGATCTCATCCATGAAGCCCATTTGGGCCATGTGGTCTGCCTCGTCCAGCACCGTGATCTTCACGGAGCCCAGGTTGGCGTGCCCTCGCCGCGCTAGATCGGCCAAGCGCCCGGGGGTCGCCACCACCAGGTGCACACCACGCTCAAGCGCCTGAATCTGCTTGGACATCGACAGCCCACCCGCAACCAGCCGCAGCGACACGCCAAGCGCGTGCGCGTACGGTTCCAGCGCGTCGTTGACCTGCATCGCGAGCTCCCGCGTGGGAACTAGGGCTATGGCAAGGGGACGCCGGGGGGAAGCCTCCCCAGCGTCGGCCAGGCGCGCAAGAGTAGGAAGCCCAAAGGCGAGCGTCTTTCCCGAGCCCGTGCGGGCCTTGCCCAAGACATCAAGCCCAGCCAGGGCGTCGGCGATGGTCGCGGCCTGAATGGGGAAGGCGTCAACGAGCCCAAAGCGGGTGAGCGCCGCGACGAGCGGCGTGGGTAACCCCAGCTCGTCGAAGCGGGCGGGCGAATCGCCTATGACAGCACTCGCAAGCGCACGGTCTCCGGCATGTCGCGCAGCGCCTCGACGGCGTCGCGCGTCAGCCCAGACGCAATGTCGGAGACCACGTAGCCCAACTCGCCGCGAGTGGCGAGCTGCTGGCCATCGATGTTGACGCCGTGCTCGGCGAAGACGCGGTTCACGGTCGCGAGCACGCCGGGCACGTTGGTGTGCAGGTGCGCCACGCGGTGCGATCCGGAGGCAGCGTCGGCCGCGAGGTTCGGCAGGTTCACGGACAGGCCCGTGGAGCCGTTGTTGACGTAGTCGCGAAGACGCGTGGCCACGAAGATGCCGATGTCGCGCTGCGCCTCTTCGGTGGAGCCGCCGATGTGGGGCGTGAGGATCGTGTTGGGCAGGTTCTGCAGCGCCGAGACGAAGGGGTCACCCTTCTTCTTTGGCTCCTCGGGGAAGACGTCGATGGCGCAGCCGCCGATCGCGCCGGAGAGCAGCCCCTCGCGTAGCGAGTCCACGTCCACGATGAACCCGCGCGAAAGGTTGAGGAACAGCGCGCCAGGCTTCATCGACTTGAACTGGTGCTCGCCAAAGAAGCCCGAGTTACCAGGGCGTCCATCCACGTGAAGGGTCACGATGTCGGCTTCGGCGAGCAGCTCGTCGAGCGTGTTCTTCTTGGTGGCGTTGCCCAGCGCGAGCTTCTCTGCGGCGTCATAGAAGATGACGTTCATGCCCAGCGCCTCGGCGATAACGGACAGCTGCGAGCCGATGTTGCCGTAGCCCACGATGCCGAGCGTGCGGCCGCGAATCTCGTGCGCGCCCTCCGCCGACTTGTTCCAGATTCCCTGGTGCATCGACTTGTTCGCGTCCGGCAGGCGGCGGGTCAGGGAGATCATCTCGGAGACCGCCATCTCCACGACCGAGCGCGTGTTGGAGAACGGCGCGTTGAACGCGGCCACGCCAAGGCGCGCGGCGGCGGCCAGGTCAATCTGGTTGGTGCCGATCGAGAACGCGCCAACGGCGATGAGGGAGGGGGAGTTGGTCAGGACATGCTCGGTGACCTGCGTCTTGGAGCGGATGCCCAGCAGCTCAACGCCCTCGAGGGCGGCAATGAGCTCGTCCTCGTCCATGGCGCCAACGTGGTTTTCAACCTCGATGCCGGCGTCCTCGAGGATCTCGGTGGCGCGTGGGGACAGGTTCTCAAGAAGGAGTGCTCGCACGGGCGTTATTGTTCCGCACCCGTAGCGGTTTCCCAAATGGCCCGACGCTGGGGCTGGGTTGGGTGGCCCAGCTAGGCGATGCCCGCAGGCAGTTCTTGCGAGTGCACCAATACCAACCGATACGTGGGCCGCGTCATCGCGACGTACAGATCCCCGGGGCGCGTAGCGATCTGCGCCGGCTCCACCACGAACACGCGGTCAAACTCGAGTCCCTTGGACTCGCGGGCATCGATCACGGTCACATCCGCGCCGCCCAGGGCCTCGGCAATAGCGGGGTGCAACGCCGCATCCGCGATGACGGCCACGAGGCCGCCGCCCGTCGAGGCGAGCTTGGATGCCTCTGCCCGCGCCATCTCGCCCGCGCGAGCGGCAGGGTTGGCATCGCGCACCACCACAACGGCGTCGTCCACCTCGCGCGCCGCGCTCAGATCCGAGACCGGTAGCCCGTGCGCGGCCGCGAACGACTGCGCCGCTCGCGCCACTGCGGCGGGGATGCGGTAAGAGATCGTGAGCTCGCGCAGGTTCCACGACTGCCCAAACAGCGGGTCCATCGTCTCCGGCCACCAGCGCGTGCCTGCGGGGGCGGCCACCTGAGCCACATCACCAACGATGGTGAATGACCTGGTAGGGCACCTACGCAGCAGCATGCGCCACGCCATGGGGGAGAGCTCTTGGGCCTCGTCTACCACCACGTGACCGTAGGTCCACGTGCGGTCCGCCCATGCGCGCTCGGCCACGGACAGTCGGGACACGCCTCCCTGCATGCGCCGGGCAAGAGTCTCGGCGTCCACCTTGATCATGGTGTGCGCGCCAAAGCTGTCGATGACCTGCTTGGCGTAGTCCAGCTCTTCCTTGGTGGGCTTGGCCGGGCGGGCGGGGCCGCCGCCTGGCATGTCGCCCAACAGCTCTGCGGCCTCGTCCAACAGCGGCACATCCGCATCGGTGAACGGCGCGTCAGCGGGCCGTAGCAGCAGCCGACGCTCCTCAACAGACAGCGCCTTGGTAGCGTTCCCCAGCAGGTGCGGCTTCGAGAACAGATCCCGCAACAGGGTCTCTGCGGTCACGGGCAGCCAGCACAGGTTGATCGCGATGCGGATGTTCCGCTCCTCGCGGATGTCCCTCTCCAGCTCGCGGCGATCGTCAGCGTCGATGCTCTCGCCAAGCTGCTCCGCCAACTGCGCGGTGAGGCGAGAAATCATCTCCTTCGCGAAGACCTGGCGAGCCTCGTTGTGAGGGCGACCATCCCGTCGGGCACGTGCCTGGGCCTCGCGAACGTCATGGCGACGCAGCACCACAACCCGGCCGTCGATCCTGAATTCTTGATCCGCGCGCGGCACCCGCTGGCGCTCGCGCACGGCGGCGCGCACAACGTCGGCCATCGCAAGGCGCCCCTTGAGCTCGGCAACATCATCGCGCTCGAGTGCGGACGTGTCCACGCCCTTGACGAGCCCGCCAAGCGTGGTGGACACCGCGCCCGTCTCGCCGAGCGACGGCAGCACGTGGTCGATGTACCTCAAGAAGGACTGCGAGGGGCCAATCAGCAGCACGCCGCGGCTCTCCAGCAGATCCCGGTGGTGGTAGAGGAGGAACGCCGCGCGGTGGAGGGCCACCGCGGTCTTGCCCGTCCCCGGGCCGCCCTGAACCACCAAGGCGCCCGTCATGGGTGCGCGAATGACAGCATCCTGCTCGGCCTGAATGGTGGCGACGATGTCACCCATGCGGCCCGTGCGGCGGGCGCCAAGCGCGGCGAGCAGCGCGCCTTCGCCCGCGAGCGTCTCGCCAAGACCAGAGGCTTCCAGCGCCTCAACGTCCAGCACGTCATCTTCAACGGCCGTTACAACGCGGCCCTGCGTAGTGAGGTGGCGGCGCTTGATCACGCCAGAGGGGTTGGCGGCGGTGGCCGAGTAGAACGCCCGCGCGGCGGGGGCGCGCCAGTCCGTGAGCAGGGGAGCGTGGTCGGCATCGGACAGGCCGATTCGGCCTACATAAAGGGTGTCGCCCGCCACGAGGTCGAGGCGGCCAAAGCACAACCGGTCTTCCACGGCGTCGAGCTGGGCGATGCGGTCCTCATACAGCGTGGCGAACGCATCGCGCTCGGAGCGGTTCTGGGGTGAGCCGGAAGGGCCCTCGCGGCGGATCTCCGCGAGCCGGCCGCCCGCCTCATCCCGGAGCGTGTCGAGGCGTGCGTAGAGCACGTCGACAACGGCCTGCTCTGCCTCGAGCCCCGTGTGCTGCGCCGTGGCGCCGCGATCGTCCTGCATGTACCCATCCCTACTGCGCTGCCCCGGCACTCCCCGCGCCGAAAAGACAGTCATCCATTATCGCAGTACCCGAGGCCCCGCGTACACCACCTGGCCAACCGCCCATGTTCGCGGCGCGCGAGAACTTACGGCAGCGTCGGGCCGGCGTGACAGACTGGACGGCATGGCCAAGCTTGTGACGTGGAATCCCGACGGCGTGGCTCAGTGGGCGGCTGAGGCACCTACCGAGGGCGCCGTTTTGGTGCACTCGCTGCGCGGCTTTCTTGACGCGGGGAAGGCCGGCGCGATCGTCGCCGAGCACCTGCGCACGTTCGAGACGATCAACCTCGCCACCTTCGACATCGACGCGCTGCTGGACTACCGCAGCCGCCGTCCGGAGATGACGTTCTCTGTGAACGAGTGGACGGGCTATGACGAGCCGTATTTGGACCTCGACATGGTGCGCGACGGCTCCGGCACGCCGTTCTTGCTGCTGCACGGCTTTGAGCCCGACGTGAAGTGGGAGCGCTACATTCGCGCCGTCCGCGAGATCGTGGACCGCCTTGGGGTTGGCCTCACGCTCGGCACCCACGGCATCCCCATGGCGTCACCGCACACGCGCCCCATTTCCACCACCGTGCACGGCACGCGGCAGGATCTCATGCCCGATGCTCCCAGCCTGTTTGGCACCGTTACCGTGCCCGCGTCCGCGCAGAACCTCATGGAGTACCGCTTTGGGCAGTGGGGCCTCGCCGCCATCAACGTGGCGGTGCACGTTCCGCATTACCTTGCGCAGTCCGCGTACCCGCAGGCCGCGCAGCGCGCCATCAAGGGGCTCGAGGACATCTCCGGCCTGGAGCTCAAGCCGGCGGAGCTGGATGAAGCAGCCGCGCGCGCTCAAGAAGAGATCGACCGCCAGATGAGCGAATCCGAGGAGATTCAGGCACTCGTTGGCGTGCTCGAGGAGCAATACGACGCGTTTGTGCAGTCACGCGGCGAGGGCATCCCGGTGGAGGGTGGCCTGCCCTCCGCAGACGAACTTGGCGCCGAGTTCGAGAAGTTCCTTGCACAGCAACGGTGGGATCAGCCACCAAACGCCTAACTTGTGCCACACTTGTACCTGGTTGAACGTAGTGTGCAAGAACCGGTCTGTGCGACCTGGGACGCGGCATTGCTGAAACGGGCACTCACGCAGTGTGGGCGCTTCCCGTCGCGGGCAGTACAGATTAAGGAAAGTTCATGGCACAGGGTTCTGTGAAGTGGTTCAACGCTGAGAAGGGCTACGGCTTCATTGCTCAGGACGGCGGCGGCGCCGACGTCTTCGTCCACTACTCGGCGATTCAGTCCGACGGTTACAAGTCCCTCGAAGAGGCGCAGCGCGTCGAGTTCGAGGTGACGCAGGGTCCCAAGGGTCCCCAGGCCGAGTCGGTTCGCGTTCTCTAGGTCTCACAGACTTCGCAACGGCCGTTCCTCCTTCGGGAGGGGCGGCCGTTGTTGTGTCTGGGCCGCAGCACTCTTCGGCGCTCGTCCACACAATTTGGGTCCAGCGCCGCTGTGCGTTTCACATCGTGCCTGGTAGATGGGTTTTGCCTTTGCTTGACCATGCGGATTGTGTGGAGGAGTGCTGCGGCTAGGCCCAGTTTGGGTCCACTCCCGTGGGCAACGGGGCCGACGCTGCGTACCGCGACAGCGCTTGGGACAGGTTCTCGTCTCGTTCAGTTCTTGCGACGAGCACGACGTTCCCGCGCCGCTTGCGCTTGAGCACCGCGTGCTCGCCGATCGCGGCGACCTGCGCGAATGCGTCGCGTGCGTCGCGCGCCTCCGAGATACCGGAGCCGGGAGCAACCGCAACATTGGCCACCACGAGCCCTCCGGCCCGCACCACTCGGGCGGCGTGCGACCACCACTCCGCGCTGGCCAGGTGGGCAGGGACCGAGTCCCCTGAGAAGGCGTCTCGAACCACCAGATCGAGGCTCGCGTCCTGGCGCTCGGTGACCGCCTCCAAGCCATCCTGTGCCCGCACCCGGAGGCGAGGCGCTCGCGGAAGATCCCACCAGATCCGGGCAAGCTCAGCGAGCGTCGTGTCAATGTCAACGGCGATGTGCCGCGACGCTGGGTGAGCGGCGGCGAGGTGCCGGGGGAGCGTGCACGCCGCGGCGCCAATATGCAGGGCCAACCAGGCGTGATCCGGGCGATCGGCATCCCACGCGGCAATGGCGGCGGCCTCGTGCCGCATGTACTCAAAGTCCAAATGAAGGTCCGCGCGCAGGGTGGACGAGGGGACGCCATTGACGTAGACGGTGACCGAGCCGTCGGCCTCGTCGCGCAGTTCTGCGAAGCCCGTGGAGATGGGGATCTGGACGCCGCGGGGGACGTCGGCTGCGAGCGCGCTGGCGCGAGGGGAACGGCTGCGGGCTGCCACCCGTTGACCATACCGGCGAGGGGTGGCAGGAGACCCGCCATTCGAACTAGACTTGACCCACCTGAAGCGAAGGGAGGTCGCTATGCCGCTGTCCGAGTACGAGCAGCGAGTGCTTGAGCAAATGGAGCGCGACCTCGGCGCTGACACCAAGCTCAATTCCGCCATGGCGAAGACCGCGCGCCCGCGCGGCCGCTGGACGTTCGCGTTCATCGGCATCGTGGCGGGGCTTGGCGTGCTGATTGCGGGTGCCATCGCGCAACTCGTGGTGGTGGGTGTGCTGGGCTTCGCGCTCATGCTTGCCGCCGCGCTGTGGGGCATGCTCGCCCCCGCGAAGAAGGCACCGACTGCCGCGGCTGCGAAGGGTGACGCCAAGGGCGGCACCGCGCGCAAGGCGAAGCGTCAGGGATTCATGAATCGCGTCGAAGAGCGCTTTGAGCGCCGGCGCGATCAGAACGACTTCTAAGCGCCTCGTTCGCCTGCGTCGCCACCACATTCACCTGCTCCATGAGCCATTCCTGGCTGGGTTCTGCGCCGTCCTCGACGGGTGGCGCATAACGAGAGTCGCTGACGGCATCGCGCAAATTGCGCAGCGCGGAGGCGCCGTCCGCATCGAGCGGAGCTAGGGCAAGGTCCAACTCGTGCTCGAGGCGAGACGCAGCCTCGATGGGCGTGCTGCTCGGTGCCCACCGCAGCTGATCTGGAAGCCGGTCGCGAAGCGCCTCCCACGCGGCCTCGGGCCCGTGGGCATGCGAGTGGGCCGCGGAGCGGCGCCGCAGCACCCACCCAACGGCCACCGCGGCGAGCACCACGAGGACGAGGCCCACGATGGCCCACACCGAGACCCCGGCGTCCGCGTCGCCACCCGTCTGCGAGGTTGCGCCGGGCGACGGAATGGTGGGGTTGGTGGACGGCACGGTGGTGGGGATGGGGATGTTCGTGGGGACGTTGGGGTTCAGTCCGCTGCCTTGCTCTACGGTGTAGTTGGGGGCGGAACCGGTCTGCACCGCGGGAGTGGGCTCAAAACGCACCCAGCCCTCGCCGGGGAAGTACAGTTCCGGCCACACGTGGGCGTCGCCGCCAAGCACCTGCCATGTGCCGTTGTCGCCAAGTTGGCCGCCAAGGTAGCCCATCGCGAGCCGCGCGGGGATGCCTGCGGAGCGGGCCATCATCACCATGGTGGTGGCGAACTGCACGCAATAGCCCACGCGGTCATCAAGGAACTGGGATACGGCATCGCCGCCGCGGGCAGGGTTCACCGAGGTGTCATAGGTGAAGTTCGAGGAATCCCGCAAGTAGTCCTGAATCGCCACGGCCTCGTCGTATTGGGTGGCCGCATTTGCCTCTGAAGTCACCTGGTCCGTGAGCGTGCTGATGCGCCCAATGTCCACGGACGTGGGCATCTCCGTGTAGACGGAGCTGACCGGCTCGGTACCAGCGTCGATGGTGCCTTGGGTGTCGAGGAGCTTCTCTGCCGTGAAGTAGTCGAGCGCCGCAACGATCGAGTATTTGAGCCCGTTGGTGTTGCCGTCCTCTTGCGTCACCTCGTCGCGCGACGCGGTGTACTGCCAGCCGTCCTCGACGTCCACGCTGCGCGGCACCACGGGAATGGGGAGGTTACGCTCGGAGGCGCCCGTGAGATCGAACGACAGGATGACGCGCTCCTCGTCGTCCCATCCAAGCACCGGCTCCGGCCACAGCACGTCGGAGCCAACGGGGACCAGGTCGTCGGCCTCGTCCTTCTCTCGCGTCCACGTGGTGCCGTCGAAGTCACGCAACGTGTACAGCCGCAGGGCATCGGGGTGGCGCCCCGTCGAGACGTAGGTAAAGACCACCTTCGCCGAGTTGACCGTGAGCGAATTGCGCAGGTCAAGGGCCAGGTTGAGGCGCGTGGACGTGTCGAGCGCGGACGGCGCGTTGAAGCGCGGGATCGCGCCCCACCCGTTGCCTCCCACGGCGGCGGGAGCCACCAGAACGGCCACCAGCAGCGCCGCAGTGCTCGCGATCACCGCACCGGTGAGCGGCACCGACCGCGCCGAGGTGTGCGACGAGCGCACCGCGCCCATCGCGAGCATCCAGCAGGCCGCCGTGGCAAACAGCGCCCACATCGGCACTTGGTACTGAAGGAAGATCGCGGGCGTCCACGGCAGGATCAGCACAATGCCGGACACGGCAACGGCCTTCCATGAGGCCGCCAGATGATCGGCAGCGACGAACACTGCAACGGCAAAGGCCACCACGAGGGCGGTCAGTTCCACGGTGGGGTTCGCGGGCGCTGGGGTGCGCGCGGCGTACTCGGCTCCCGCGACCAAGGTGTCCCATAGTGCCCCAAGGGCCGCCGGCGTGGGCAGCAAGTGCTTTCCGCCGTCCTCTTTCAGGGCAAACAGCGGCACCATGACGATGATGGCGGCGCCAATCGCGGCAGCGCTTGGCAGGAAGCGCGAGCGGGACGCGGCACGCACCGCGAGATCAACTCCGCACACCACCACGAGCACAAACAGCACCGTGCGCAACCAGCCGGCGCCGTCGATGAGCGTGGTGAGCGCGAGCATGGCCAGGAACGTGCCGAGGCCCATGAGGGCGGTCACTGTCCATGGGGTGCGAGTGGAGTTCATTCGATGTCTCCAGACGACAGCAACGTGGTCCACACCGAGGTCAGGTCGCTCGTGGTCGCCACCGTGGCAACGCGCCACCCTGCACGGCGCAGCGCCCGCGCGGTGTCGCGAGCGGCCTGCTCCGTGGCGGCCGTGGTGCGCACCAGGGCCCACGCGCGTCCCGTGTCACCAATGGGCACGAGGGCGTCGAGCGCGTCGCCATCGAGGGGCTCGACGATGGCCACGATGACCTCGCCATGGGTGGCGTCGTGGCTCGCTTGACGCGCGGCACGCACGATGTGGTTGGTGGCCGCTGCCTGCGAGACGGGCGACGTGAGATCGACGGTCTGGTCCAGCAGGGCGGCCCTTCCGGCTTCGGTGCCGTGCTCGCCAAGGTGACGCGAGACGTCGGGGTTGAGGCCCGCGCCAAGGATCCGGACGGGGTGGCCGGAGTTGAGTACGGACAAGGCAATAGAGGCCGACGCTGAAATCGCCCATTCCAGAGCGGCAGGTTCTCGCGGGAGGTCCATGAGGACGGTGGCGGGCCTGCGGCCCGCGCGCTCGTCGGACCGCACGAGCATCGTCCCTCGCCGTGCCGACGAGGCCCAGTGGACGCGGCGCAGGTCATCACCCTCGCGGTAGTCGCGCAAGGACGCGTCGTCAGGGGAGGGCGTGCGCGCGCCGAGCACGATGCGGTCCGCGAGGCCCATGAGCGCGCCCGCGGTACCGCTGAGGTCGATCACGGCGGGCCAGACGGGGATCATCTCCGCGTCGCCAACCGCCGTGTCAGACCACAGCACCCCAAACGGGTCCGCCGAATGCACGAGCGCGGGCCCAAGCGGCCACCGCCCTCGCTTCGCGGGAAGCAAGGAGTACGAGAGGGTCAGCGTGGTCTCGTCTCGAGACACGGACGCCTTGGTGCCCATGCCGCCTGTGAGCTCGGCGGCGGCCTGTTCCCTGATATCCAGCGACTGCGTCACCGCACGCCTCCAGCGAGAGGCGCGCGAGCCGTCGGACTTAATGGTGACCGTCACCATTCCTGGTACCCCGGCGGTGAGGGGGTGCGGCACTACTTCGCGGCGAGCGTAGGGGAAGCGTGTGATGAAGGTGTTGACGGACAGCAGCATCCAGATGCACGAGACCATGAACACGGCGAGCATGAAGACGCCGCAGTACACGAGGATGGGCGTGGCGAGCCCAACGCCAAGGCCACCGAACACGAGCCCGGCCGTGCCAAGCCCTACGCCGCGCGCGCTGAACGCGGTGGCGGTGCGCTTGGATCCCTCAGTGGCTGCCACGGACTGTCCGTATCTACGGGGCTACCGTGGTGTGCTCAACGGCGCGCTCGCGGACAACCGGAGCGTCGCGAGCCTCGGTGGGCACCGCGGTGCGGCCAACGGTTTCACGCATGATCTGCTGGGTGGTGCGGCCCGCGAGCCGTGACTCGGTGGAGGCGAGCAGGCGGTGCGAGAGCACGGCGACGGCAAGCGCCTTGACGTCGTCGGGGAGCACGTGGTTGCGGCCCGCCATCGCCGCGCGCGCCTTCGCAGCCGCGAGCAGCTGCAGGGCCGCACGCGGAGAGGCGCCGAGGCGAAGCGCGGAATCGGCGCGCGTGGCCGTGACGATGTCCACGATGTACTGCTTGATCGCGGGAGCGGCGTAGACGCGGCGCGCCACCTGAATCGCGCGCGCAAGGTCGTCGAGGCTCGCCACCGGCGTGATCTGCGCCAAGGGGTCAACGCCGTCGTGGCTCGCGAGCATCGCCATCTCGTCGCGCGCGCTGGGGTAGCCAACGGACACCTGCGTCATGAAGCGGTCGCGCTGCGCCTCGGGGAGGGGATAGGTGCCCTCCATCTCAATGGGGTTCTGCGTGGCGACCACTACAAAGGGAGTGGGGAGCTGGCGCGTCACGCCATCAACCGTGACCGCGCGCTCTTGCATCGACTCCAGCAATGCGGCCTGCGTCTTGGGCGAGGCGCGGTTGATCTCGTCGGCGATGACGACGTTCGCGAAGATGGGGCCCGGTCGGAACTCGAAGCGGTGATCGTCGCTGCGGAAGATCGAGACGCCCGTGACGTCAGAGGGCAAGAGGTCTGGCGTGAACTGAATGCGGCCAACGGAGCCGCCAACGCTCGCGGCGAGCGCCCTCGCGAGCGTCGTCTTGCCCACTCCGGGAACGTCTTCGAGGAGCACGTGGCCCTCTGCGAGCACGGTGGCAAGCGTCGCCGTGATGGCTCCGTCGAGGCCTGAGAGAACGGTCGAGATGGTCTCGCGCACGCGCGTCGTCAGTTGGGCGACGTGGGTGAGGTCTTCGGTGGTCGGAACCGGGTTCGTCATGACGCTCCTTCGCTGTCGGGTCGAGCCTATGCGACGCACCCCTGGACCTCCCAATGGGTAGCGCGCACCCCAGCGACCGCGTCGGCACAAAGAACGCTCATGGTGGAGGAAACGTTGTGAAATCGGTGACGAAGTGGAGGGAAGTGGAGTAAAGTGGGGGAATCTGGCGAGTCGTGGCGCTGAAAGGGGGTCCGTGGTGGCTGAACACGGACTGGGACCCACAGGGGTCTTCCTCGGCACGTTCACGCCCAAACTCGACGAGAAGGGGCGCGTGATTCTGCCCGCGAAGTTCCGCGGTCGCCTCTCCTCAGGGGTGGTCATGACGCGCGGGCTGGACCGCTGCATCTTTCTGTTCCCCATCGACGAGTTCAATGCGATCCACGAGCGCCTGCGCCGCGCGCCGCTTGAGAACAAGAACGCCCGCGACTACCTGCGCAACTTCCTTGGCTTCGCGAGCGACGAGATTCCTGACAAGCAAGGCCGCGTGATGCTGAGCGCGCCGCTGCGCAATTACGCGGGCATCGACAGGGAAGTGGCCGTGGTGGGACTCGGCTCGCGAGTGGAGATCTGGGATGTCGCGGCCTGGAACGAGTACTTGGAACGCGGCGAAGACGATTACGCGGCTACCGCCGCAGAGGTTTTTCAAGACATGTGACGTGAGTCGCGGCCTCCTCCCGCGCAGCTCTGACGGACTTCCCCCCGCCAGAGAGCCGGAGGGAGACCGGGGCTCACGGCACACCAAGGGTGGAGGAGTTGAGGTGAACGCAGGAGCACGGCACACGCCAGTGATGCTCGAGCGTTGCATTGACCTGCTCGCTCCCGCCCTTCAGCGCCCTGGCGCCGTGGCGATCGACGGCACGCTCGGCTTGGGCGGCCACACAGAGGCGCTGCTGCAGCGCTGCCCGCAGGCCACCGTGGTTGGCATCGACAGGGATCCGCAGGCGATCGCGCTCGCGAGCGAGCGCCTCGCCGGCTTTGGGGACCGCTTCAAGGCGCACCACGCCGAATACGACGACGTCGCGGGTGCCCTCGCCGTGGCACGGGCCGACGCTGCGGCTGGGATTCTCTTGGACCTTGGGGTGAGCTCGCTGCAGATCGATGAGGCGGATCGCGGCTTCAGCTACGCACAAGACGCACCGCTTGATATGCGCATGAACTCGCAAGACCCGGTCACTGCGGCCGACATCCTGCGCGACGCAGACGAGGCAGAGCTCACCCGCATCCTGCGCGACTACGGCGAGGAGCGGTTCGCCGCGCGCATCGCCGAGTCGATCGTTCGCCGCCGTCAGACGGCGCCCATCACCCGCAGCGCGGAACTGGTTGACCTGGTGCGCGCGTGCATTCCTGCGGCCACCCGCACGCCTGGCTCCAACCCGGCCAAGCGCACGTTCCAAGGGCTGCGCATCGCCGTGAACCGCGAGCTCGAGGTGCTCGAGCGCGCGATGCCGCGCGCTATCGAAGCCACAGAGGTTGGCGGCCGCGTGGTGGTGATGTCGTATCACTCGCTCGAGGACCGCATCGTCAAGCGCACCTTCGCCGCGGGCGCAGAGAGCACCGCCCCCGTTGGGCTGCCCGTGATTCCAGAGGATGACAAGCCCTACCTGCGGCTCATCACTCGCGGAGCGGAGAAGGCAAGCGCAGCGGAGGCGGAGGCTAACCCGCGCTCCAAGCCCGTGCGCCTTCGCGCCGTCGAGCGCGTGCGCGAGACTCCTTCCGCACGGAGGGCAGCATGAGCGCCGCACCTGCGCGCCACCCGCGCCCCATCCCGCCTGCCGCGCGCGCACGCCAGCCGCTGCGCTCAACTCAGCCCCAGCGCTCGAGCCAGCCGTTGCGCTCAACTCAGCCCCAGCGTCGGCCGGGACCAACCCCTGGCCGCCGCGACCACCTGCGCGCCGTCGCCGCGCCGGAGCAGGCGCGGTCCTTGGTGCCTTTCGCGTGGATGTGCGCGCTCATCATCATCGGCGCGCTGACGTCTGTGCTGTTCATCAACACCTCGATGGCGAGCGGGGCGTACGAGCGCAGGGACCTCAAGATTGAGATCGCGGACCTTCACGAGCAGCGGGCCGCGCTCGTGACCACGCTCGAGGAGAAGTCGTCTCCCGACCAATTGGGGGCCGACGCGCGGAAGCTCGGAATGCAGCCTGCTGACCGGTTTGGCTTCATATCCTTGGCGGACACGGTCGTCATCGAATCAGGGAGCAAGTGATGGCTGCAGGGAGGGCTCGCGTAGGCGATCCTGTGGTGCGCCAGCGCGCGGTCTCTCTCTTGGCGGTGGCATTGCTGCTGGTATTCGCCGCCCGCTTGGTGATGATTCAGGGTGTGCAGGCCGCGGAGCTCTCGGAGCAGGCGCTGCAGCAGCGGCTCGTGACCAAAGAGGTGACGTCGCCGCGCGCGGACATCGTTGACCGCGACGGCGTGGTGCTTGCCACCACGGTGGATCGCTACAACATCGGCGTCAATCAGAAGGATCTCGCCAAGTGGAAGCGCACCGACCACGGTACGGTGACCGCCGAAGGCCCCATGGACGCGGCCACTATTCTCGCCCCCATTCTTGGGCTCGACGAGGAGGAACTGGCGGCCAAACTCGTTGGCGATTCCACGTGGGTGTACATCGCCAAGGACGTCACCCCTGAGGTGTGGAACCTCGTGGACGAGGAGGACATCCTCGGAGTGCAGCCAGAGTCCGTGAGCGAGCGCATCTACCCCAACGGCGCCATCGCGGGAAACATCATCGGCTTCATGGGCGGCTCCGCCGACGGCCCGGGCACCACGGGACTCGCGGGCCTCGAGCTCGCCTACAACGACCTGCTCACGGGCACGCCCGGATCCATCACGTATGAAAGCGGCGGCAGCGGCACCCTCATCCCCACTGGAGTCCACGAGGAAACGGCACCAGTAGCAGGAAAGACGCTTGTCACCACGTTCGATCGCGACGTCCAGTGGTACACGGAGGATCGCGTGGCGCAGGAACTCCGCACCACGGGCGCCTCCCGCGCCACGGTGGTGGTTCAGGATGCCACGACGGGCGAGATTCTGGCTCTGGTGGACTCGCACAGCGTGGACCCCAACGATCCCGGCGCCACCACCAACCCGCTCGACCGCGGATCGCGCGCCGTCTCCACGGTCTTCGAGCCGGGCTCCACCGCCAAGGTCATCACGATGGCCGCGGCGATCGAGGAGGGGCTCGTCACGCCAACCACGCGCATCAAGGCGCCGTACAAGTTCACCACCGAGAACAAGCAGACATTCAAGGATTCTCACGACCACGGCACCCAGAAGCTCACGGTCGCTGGCGTACTTGCGGAGTCCTCCAACACGGGAACGGTGCAGATCGGCTCGCGCCTGACCACTAAGCAGCGCTACGAGTACCTGAAGGCGTTCGGCTTTGGCTCCAAGACAGGCCTCGGCATGCCGGGTGAGTCCGCGGGCATCCTCAAGGACTACAAGAAGTGGGATGGCCGCTCCAAGTACGCGGTGCTCTTTGGCCAGGCGCTCGGTGTGACTGCCGTGCAGACCTCGCAGGTCTTCCAGACCATCGCGAACGGCGGGGTTCAGGTGCAGCCAACCATCGTCAAGGGTTACCTCGATGAGGACGGCACCTTCACCGCTCGTGAGACCGAAGAGCCTAAGCGTGTGGTGAGCGAAGAGACCGCCGCCAAGGTCATGAAGATGCTTGAGTCCGTCACCACGGACGGCACCGGAAAGCTCGCGGCCATCAAGGGGTATCGCGTGGCTGGCAAGACGGGAACCGCGCAGGCAACCTGTGCGGACGGCTCCTTCAAGTGCATCGTCGCCTCCTTCGTTGGTGTGGCACCCGCCGACGACCCGCGTATCGTCGTCACCGTGATCCTCTACGACCCCAAGAGCTCCATCTGGGGTGGTGAGGTTGCCGCCCCCGTGTTCAAGGACGTCGCGACCTTCGCGTTGCAGGAACTGCGGGTGGCGCCTTCGGAGTCGAAGGCAAAGCTGTACCCAACTACCTGGAAGTGACCATGCAGGAGATGTCGCCGCCTGAGATGACTCTGCGGCCCACCACCGTGACCCCTCAGTCGCTTGGCGACGTCGCCTCTCGCTCGGGCGCCCGGTTGTCGCTGCCCGACGCTGCGGGAACCTTGGTCTCCGGCGTCACCGTGGACTCTCGAGACGTGGTCCCCGGCGATCTGTTTGGGGCCCTGCCGGGCCTGCAGGTACACGGCGCCACGTTTGCCGCCGCCGCGGTGGCGAGTGGAGCGTCGGCCGTATTGACAGACGCCGAGGGAGAGGCGATGCTCGCGGGGCTAAGGGTGCCCGTGCTTGTCTCCGCTGACCCTCGCCACGCCATTGGTGAGGCGGCCGCGCTGGTGTACGGCGACCCCTCGAAGCGCCTGGTATTCGTAGGTGTGACGGGAACCAACGGCAAGACCACCACGAGCTACTTCATCGACAACGCGCTAGCACAGGTGCACCCCAACCGCGGCATCCTTGGCACGGTCGAGCTACGCGTGCGCGACGAGGCGATCGAGTCCCCGCGGACCACCGTGGAGGCCCCTGTGCTGCACGGGCTGCTTGCGCGCATGCTCGAGGAGGGCGTCACGGCCGCCGTGACCGAGGTGTCGTCGCATGCGGCGGCGCTGGACCGTATTAGCGGCGTCGACTTCTCCGTTGCGGTGTTCACCAATCTGCAGTGGGATCACCTCGACTTCCACAAGACCATGGAGGGCTACCTGGACGCGAAGGCGCGGCTCTTTGAGCCTGGGCGCGCGCGCAGGGGAGTCATCAACATTGACGACGAGTGGGGGCGAACGCTCGCTGCTCGGGTGGAGATTCCGGTGGAGACCGTTTCGACGCTCGTGGACGCGCAGCGCGAGGCGGACTGGGTGGTCATCTCCGCCGATGTTGGCCTCGATGGCGTGGGGTCCACCTTCACGTTCCGCGGGCCGGACGGGGTGGAGCGCAACGCGGAGAGCCCGCTTCCGGGGCTTGTCAACGTCTCCAACGCGATGGTCGCAATCGCCGCGGCGCATGCGGCGGGAGTGCCGCTTGACCTTGCGATCGCGGGAGTCGCCACCGCCCACGCGGTGCCGGGGCGCATGGAGCGCGTCATCGAGCGCTCCGACGTGGACCCGCTCGCTATCGTCGACTATGCCCACACCCCGGACGCGCTCGAGCTCGCGCTTAAGGGAGTGCGGCCCATCACTCCGGGGCGGCTCATCCTCATCTTCGGCTCCGATGGCGATCGCGATCGTGGCAAGCGCCCCGTCATGGGGGAGATCGCGGCCCGCCTCGCTGACGTCATTGTGCTGACGGACGAGAACCCGCGCTCCGAGGAGCCCGCCGCCGTTCGTGCCGCGATTCGCGAGGGGATCGAGAAGCAGCGCCCCGATCTTCGCGACGTCCACGAGGTGGAGCCGCGCGTGGCCGCCGTGGAATACGGCTTGCGACTTGGGCGGCCAGGGGACACGGTCATCGTGACGGGCAAGGGCCACGAGCCAACCCAAGAGATAGCAGGCGTGTTCTACCGCTACAACGATCGCGACGCGTACCTCGCCGCGCAGGCGAAGATCGTCGCGGAGCGCGAGGCGGCATCGTGAGGCCGCTCACCGCGCAATGGGTGGCAAACGCGGTTGCAGGGTCTCTTGTGGCCGACGTCGACGCCGTGGTGACGTCTGTGGTCAAGGACTCTCGCGACGTCACGCCCGGCTCGCTGTACTTGGCGTTCGTCGGCGAACGCGTTGACGGCCACGCCTACGCGCGAGCGGCGGTGGACGCGGGGGCCACGCTGTGCCTCGTGTCCCAGCCCGTCGACGCCCCGCACATCCTTGTTGACGACGTAGAGGTGGCGCTCGGCGCCCTCGCCCGCGCCTATTTGGCGCTACTGCGCACCGAAGGCGAGATCACCGTGATCGGCATCACGGGCTCCAACGGCAAGACCTCCACAAAGGACCTCCTCGCCCAGACGCTGCCCAGCTCGGTGGCTCCCGTTGGCAGCTACAACAATGAGATCGGCATGCCTCTCACGGTGCTCGCGGCGGATGAGACCACGCGCTTCCTCGTGCTCGAGATGGGAGCGAGCGGCCCTGGCCACATCGCCTACCTCACCTCCATCGCGCCGCCCGATATCGCCGTGGTGCTGATCGTCGGCACGGCGCACTCTGGTGGCTATGAGGGCCCCGATGGCATCGCTCGAGCCAAGGCAGAACTTGTGCAGGGACTCGCCCCAGGTGGCGTGGCCATCCTCAACGCCGACGACGCGGCCGTGGCCGCGATGGCGCAATACGCCGAGAGGGTGGTCACGTTTGGCATGGGCGGTGACGCTGACGTGCAGGCGAGTGACCTCACCCTTGACCGCGGAAGGGCGAGCTTTGTGCCCGTGGTGAGGGGAGCGTTGGGCAGCAGGGTGACGCTGACGCTCGTTGGCGAGCACCACGTCACGAACGCCCTTGCCGCCTTGGCAACCGCCGTGGAATGCGGCCTTCCCGCCGAGGAAGCCGGGGCCGCGATCGCCGCCGCCGCGCCCGTGAGTGAACACCGCATGGCCGTCACCGAGCGCAGCGACGGGGTCACCATCATTGACGACAGCTACAACGCGAGCCCGGAATCGATGCGCGCGGCACTGCGCGCCCTTCTGGACGTCGCGGACGGCGGCCGCACCGTGGCGGTGGTGGGCGAGATGCTCGAGATGGGCGACGCGTCGCGAGAGGCGCACTGGGATGTGGGCTACAACGCCGTGCGTCTGGGAATCGACTACCTGCTGGTGGTGGGGGAGGGTGCCAAGCCCGCCTTCGACGCCGCAGTGCGCGAAGGCTCGTGGGGCGATGAGGCCGCGTTCGTCGGTACCATTGGCGAGGCTCGCGCCTATCTCGAGGAGCGGCTCGTGGCGGGCGATACCGTGCTGGTGAAGGGGTCTCATGGCTCCGGGCTGTACGAGCTTGCGGAAGAACTGGTGAGGGAGGACGCATGAGGGCGGTTGTCTTCGCTGGCGGTATAGCGCTCTTCATCTCGCTGTTCGCCACCCCGCTGTACATCCGCTTCCTCACCAACCGTCAGTACGGGCAGTTCATCCGCCAAGACGGCCCGGAATCCCACCACGTCAAGCGCGGAACGCCCACGATGGGTGGCGTGGTGATCATCGTCGCCACGCTGCTCGGGTGGATCGTCGCCAACCTCGCCACGGACCGCACGCCCAACGTGTCATCGCTGCTCGTGGTGTTCCTCATGGTTGGCCTTGGCCTCGTTGGCTTCCTCGACGACTACATCAAGATCTCGCGAGAACGCTCGCTTGGGTTACGGGCGCGCTACAAGATTCTTGGCCAGGCAGTGGTCGGCATCTCGTTCGCGGTGCTCGCGCTGCAGTTCCCCGACGAGGCGGGAGTGACGCCGGCCTCCACCGCTATCTCGTTCCTGCGCGACACCGCTCTGGACTTCGCGGTATTTGGGCCCGCGGTGACGCTCGTGCTGTTCATCATTTGGGCCAACTTCCTGATCACCGCGTGGTCAAACGCCGTGAATCTCACCGACGGCCTCGACGGCCTCGCCACAGGCGCGTCCGTGATCTTCTTTGGCGCCTACGTGCTGGTGTGCCTGTGGCAGCTCAACCAGAAGTGCGGATTCACGGACAACGTGGCGCAGTGCTACGAGGTGCGTGACCCCCGCGACCTCGCGATCCTGTGCTCCGCCATCGCGGGCGCGAGCCTTGGCTTCCTATGGTGGAACGCCAGCCCGGCCAAGATCTTCATGGGAGACACTGGCTCGCTCGCGCTTGGTGGCGCGATCGCCGGCATCACGCTCATGACGCGCACGGAACTGCTCGGCGTGATCATCGGCGGCCTCTTCGTCATCGTGGTTGCGAGTTCCGTCATTCAGATCGGCTACTTCAAACTCAGCGGTGGTAAACGCGTGTTCAAGATGGCGCCGCTTCACCATCACTTCGAGATGCTTGGGTGGGGCGAGGTGACGATCGTGGTGCGGTTCTGGATCATCGCTGGCCTGTCCGCTGGCCTTGGCATGGCGATCTTCTACCAAGAGTTCGTCGCGCAGTTCTCATGATCGAGGGCCTCCGCGTTCTGGTGCTGGGGGTAGGGGTCGCCGGCACCAGCACCGTCGCCGCATGCCGCGAGTTGGGCGCCACCGCCGTGACGGTGGACGCCAATGGCGCTGCCGATCACCTCTCGGTTGACGAGGTGGACCTCTCCGCCTTCGACGTGGTGATGGCCTCCGCCGCCTTCGCCCCGCATAGCGAGGCGATCCGCGCGTGCGAGGCCGCGGGCCTGCCCATCTGGTCAGAGATGGAGTTCGCGTGGCGCGTGCGGCGGCCGGATATCCCGTGGGTGCTCGTGACCGGCACCAACGGCAAGACCACCACCACCCAGATGGTGGGCGCGATCGCCGCGGCAGGCGGGCTCGACGTGCGCGTGTGCGGAAACATGGGCATCCCAGTGATCGAGGCCGCCCGCGCCCAGTGTGACCTCGTGGCCGTGGAGATCGCGAGCCTGCAGCTGCACTTCACCCACACGCTGTCCCCGCACGCCGCCGTGTGCCTCAACGCGGACGACGACCACACCGATTGGCACGGCTCCCTGGAGGCGTACCGCGCGGCGAAAGCGCGCGTCTACCAGCATGTTCAGGTGGCGTGTGTCTACCCCGCGGCTGACCGGCTCGTGGAACAGATGGTGGAAGAGGCGGATGTCATCGACGGCTGCCGCGCCATCGGCGTCACCCTTGGGGTGCCGTCCGTCTCGCAACTGGGCATCGTCGACCGGCATCTCGTGGACAGGGCCTTCCACCAAGAGCGGCGCACCCACGCCATCGAGTTGGGAACCCTCGACGATCTGGCCCATTTGGTCGCGGGCGCAGTTCCGCCCTACCTGGCGACTAACGCGCTGAGCGCCGCCGCGCTCGCGCGCGCAGTGGGCGTGGGGCCGGAGGCCGTCCACGAGGGCTTGAGCGGTTTCTCCCTTGACCACCACCGCACCGCCTTTGTGCGCGAGCTTGCCGGCGTCACCTACGTGGATGACTCCAAGGCCACCAACGCCCACGCGGTCAAGGCCGCCTTCGGCGGATTTGGGCCCGACGCTGTGGTCTGGATAGCGGGCGGCCTCGCCAAGGGGCAGGAGTTCGGTGAGCTCGTCGAGACCATCCGCGATCGCGTGCACGCCGTGGTGCTCATCGGCGTGGACCAAGAGCCACTTTCGAGCGCTCTCGCGGAACACGCCGCCGATATCCCCGTGGTGGCAATACCCCCGGGAGACACTGTCATGGAGCGCGCTCTGGAGGCCGCTCGCTCGTTGGCGAGGCCCGGTGACACGGTCCTGCTGTCGCCCGCGAGTGCATCGATGGATCAGTTCCGCGATTACGCGGACCGAGGGAACGCGTTCGCCGAGACGGTGAGGCGCATGGAGGGGTAATGACCGCCACGGCTGCCGCCAAGCCTCGCACCATGGCGTCAGCGTGGAAGTCGCCGGCCGCTACCTACTATCTGTTGGCAGCGTCGGCCGGAATCCTCCTCATTGTTGGCCTTGCCTCGGTGCTCTCGAGCTCCTCGATCGAGTCGCTCAAAGCGACTGACGGAAACCCGTACAAGCTGTTCTTCATCCAGCTCGCGGCGTTCACCGTGGGCCTCATCGCTCTCGTTATCGGGTCGCGGTTGCCCGTGATCGCCTGGAAGCGGCTCGCGCCCTGGGTGCTCTACTCGTCGATAGGCCTGCTGCTTGTTGTTGCCGCTGCGGGAATGACGCTCAATGGAAACCGCAACTGGATCAAGGTGGGCCTGGTCACGTTCCAGCCATCGGAAGTCGCCAAGCTGGGCCTCGCGCTGTATCTGGGCGTTGTCCTCGCGCGCTTTCGCAAGCACCTCACCACGTGGAAGCAGATCTTCGTTCCGGGCGGCATCATGTCCGCCATCGTGATTGGCCTTGTGCTCTACGGTCACGACATGGGCACGGCCATCGTGCTCGTCGTGATCGTGGTCGCTGCCTACTGGATTGCGGGACTGCCGCTGCGCTTCTTCGTGATGGCAGGAATCGTGGGCCTCATCGGGGTACTCGCGCTGGTGGCGCAAGGAGAGACGCGCACCGCGCGCATCGAGACCTGGCTCAACCCCGCGAACTGCGACATTCAGGACGCGTGCATGCAAAGCACGCATGCCCTGTGGGCGCTCGCGTCGGGCGGCGTGTGGGGTCTTGGCCCAGGCATGAGCCGCGAGAAGTGGGGCGGCGGCCTTCCGGTTGCCGATTCCGACATGATCTTCGGCATCATCGGCGAGGAGTTTGGGCTCATCGGCACGCTGCTTGTGCTCTTCGCGTTCGGCATGATGATCGTTGCGGTGAACCGCATCGTGCACCGCTCGCGCGACCCCTTTGTGCAGATCGCGGGCGGCGCCATTGGGGCATGGATCATTGGCCAGGCGTGCATCAACATCGCCGTCGTGGTGGGCCTGCTGCCCGTGACGGGACTGCCGTTGCCGCTGGTTTCCTCCGGTGGATCGTCCCTCATCGCGTCCATGACCGCTATTGGCGTGCTCATGGCCTTTGCGCGCGCCGAACCCGGCGCCGCCGAGGCCTTTGCCGCTCGTCCCTCCGTGGTGCGGCGCTCCCTCACGGTGCTGTCCGGGGGGCGGCGTGGGTAGCTTTGTGCTTGCCGGGGGCGGCAGCGGAGGCCACGTCAATCCACTGCTTGCCACAGCGGCGGAGTTGCAGCGTCGCGGTCACCAGGTGGTGGCCGTGGGCACCAAGGAGGGTCTCGAGACCGAACTGGTGCCGCGCGCGGGTGTGGAGTTGCGGTTCGTGGATCGCGTCCCGCTGCCGCGCCGCCCCAACGCCGCGAGCGTGACCTTCCCGCGCGACTTCTCGCGCGCCACCACCCAGGCGGCTGGGATCATCAGCGATACCAGGGCCGACGCTGTGGTGGGCTTTGGCGGTTACGTCTCCACCCCCGTCTATAGGGCCGCGCGCAAGGCGGGTGTGCCCGTGGTGGTGCATGAGGCCAACGCTCGCCCCGGCTTTGCCAACAAGTACGGAGCCCGCTTCGCCGCGGCCGTTGCGACCACGTTCCCAGGAACGACGCTCCCCAACGCGGTCTTGACAGGGCTGCCGTTGCGTCCTCAGATCGCGGAACTAGCCGCGGCCATGAGCGATCCCGCCCAACGCCAGCAGCGCGTCGCGGACGCGCGCGAGGCCCGCGGCTGGCCGGCGGACGCCAAGGTGCTGCTCGTCACGGGCGGCTCCCTGGGAGCGGCGAGCCTCAACTCTGCTGTCTCGCAGGCCGCCGCAACGCTCGTCCGGCACGGCATTCACGTCATCCACCTCACGGGACACGGAAAGGATGACGCCGCGCTGCGTGCCAAAGGCGACCTTCCCGCGGCCCTCCGCGACGCCTACCAAGTCTCCGAATACGCCCACGACATGGGCGCCGCACTTGCCGCAGCGTCGGCCGTGGTGTGCAGGGCGGGAGCAAACACGGTGAGCGAGGTCAGCGCGCTGTGCATTCCCGCGATGTACGTGCCGCTGCCGATTGGGAATGGCGAGCAGGCCCTCAATGCGAGGTCGGCCGTGGCTGCGGGTGCCGCGGTGCTCGTCGATGACGCGGAGCTGACCCCCGCGCGTGTGGAACTTGAGGCCGAGCGCCTCATCCTTGACGCCGCAAGCGCGGCGGCGATGGCGGAGGCCGCGGCTCGCGTTGGCATCCCCGACGGCGCGGCGAGGCTCGCCGACCTCATTGAGGGGGTGGCGTCATGAGGTGGCACTTCATTGGCGTTGGCGGCTCAGGGATGTCCGCGGTGGCACGGCTTGTCGCCGCGAAGGGCGTGGACGTCACGGGAAGCGATCGCGGCGAAAGCGCGTACTTCCTGGCGCTCAAAGACTCCGGGATGGACGTGCGCGTTGGCCACGACCCGGCGGTCGTTGATGGTGCCGACGCCGTGGTGGTCTCAACCGCGATCCGCGAGACCAACCCCGAGCTGGCGCGCGCTCGCGAGCTGGGCATTCGCGTGGTTCACCGCTCGGAGGCCCTGGTGTGGGCGCTCGAGGGGCTGCGGCTGGTTGCGGTGGCCGGCTCGCACGGCAAGACCACCACGTCCGCCATGACGGCGTGCGCCCTGCACGGTGGGGGCGTGGATGCGAGTTTCGCGGTGGGGGCGCGGGTCTTTGGCGTGGAGGGGGCCGTCGCGGGCGGATATGCGGGCACGAGCGACGTGGGAGTGGTGGAGGCCGACGAGTCCGACGGCTCCTTCCTGCGCTACGCCCCGCACGTTGGCATCGTCACGAGCATCGAGCCCGATCACCTCGACCACTACGGCACTGTGGAGGCGCTTCACGAGTCCTTCGCGGACTTCGCCCTCTCGTGCGAGGTGCTCATTGCGCACGGCGGCGATCCCGTGGTGATGGGCATCGCCCGCCGGGCAGCGCAGGCAGGGGTGCGCGTGTTCACCTACGGCGCAAGAGATGGCTTTGACGCGGTGGTTACGCCCGACGCTGTGTCCGGCTTTGGCGCCACCCACCCCTTGGCAGTACCCGTGCCTGGGCAGCACAACCGCCTCAACGCCGCCGCGGCGTGGGCCGCGGCGGTGGAGATGGGTGCGGACCCTTCTCGCGCGGCGGCTGCGCTCGGGAGCTTTGGCGGCACGGGACGGCGCTTCCAGCTACGCGGTGAGGCCGGGGGGGTGCGCGTCATCGACGACTACGCGCATCACCCCACCGAGGTGGCGGCCGTGGTGTCCGCCGCTCGCGACGCGGGTGCGGGTCACTTGGTGATCCTGTTCCAGCCGGCGTTGTTCACGCGTACCCGCGATCACTTCCAGAACTTCGCCGCCGCGCTGTCGGTGGACAACGCCGACGTAGTGCTTGCCCCCGTACACGGCGACCGCGAGGACCCCATCGAGGGGGTCAACTCGGAACTCATCGCGCAGCACATCGTGGGATCCGTGACCGTTGCGGAGTCGCTCGAGGACGCCGCGCGCATTGCCGCATCGCTCGCGAGGCCCGGCTCCACGGTGCTGACGGTGGGATCAGGCACCGTCACCAAGTCCCCGGACTGGATTCTCGCGGAGTTGGGCGCGCAATGAGCGAGCCAACGCGCCCCTCGCGGCCTCCCGCGGCGCCCCAATGGGCGCGCGTCAGCACGTCGCCACCCACCGCGCCGCAGCCGCGGGTCACCAAACAGGCAGCGCCCGCGCGGCCCGCCGCACCCAAGCCAGCCCCGCGCAAGCCCGCGCCTCCCGTTGCCAGCCCGCCGGAGCGTCGGGCAGGAACGGCGCTTACCGACGCAGGCAAGTCCACGGTGAGCGCTCTGACCGTTGTGCTCGAGAAGGCGAGGGCCACGGTGGTGCCGCCGCTCGCGGAACGCCGCGACGAGCGCGAGGCGGAGCGCCGCAAGGCCAAGCAGCGTAGGCGCGCGATCGTGTGGGGGCGCCGCGCGGGGTACGTCATCATCGCGGGCGCTGCCGTGTGGCTGGTGCTGCTGTCTCCTGTGTTCGCGTTGGACTCAGCGAACGTGCAGGTGTCCGGTTACGGCACCGTGGTGGACCCAGCCGAGGTGCGCGAGGTCGTCGACGCCTCGGAGGGCGCATCGCTCGCGACGTTCTCCGTGGGGCACCTGGCGAGCCAGCTCAAGGACATCCCCGGCGTGCGCGAGGCGCACGTGGAGCGCTCGTGGCCAGACGGCCTGGTGATCACGCTGGAATCGCGCGAACCCGTGGCGGCGATCCCTGACCCCAAGGGTGGGTTCGACCTTGTGGACGACGAAGGCATTCAGGTGGGCAGGTCCGCGAAGGCGCCAAAGGACCTGCCGAGCCTCGCCGTGCCGGAGGACAACGAGAAGGTGCTGCAGGCTGCGCTCGGAGTGATCAACACGCTTCCCGACGAATTGCGCAATCGCGTGGACTCGATGTCCGCGGCCACCACCGACTCGGTGTCCTTCAAACTCAGCAAGGGGCCGCGCGTGGAGTGGGGGAGCGCAGAGGACTCGGCCCTCAAGGCTCAGGTGCTGACGGTGCTGCTTGAATCGAAGAAGGCGAAGAAGGCGGACATCATCGATGTCTCCGCGCCCACGCTGCCGATCACCAAGAACAACTAGTTCAACCCCGCGACACGCCCGCCCAATACGCCGATAACGGCGGAAGCGGCCGTACCGTCATCGCAGGACAGCTTGACATAACTATAACCGTCAAGTTGAAGGTTAAGGTTGAAAGGGAAGGCACCATGGCCGCACCGCAGAACTACATCACCGCCATCAAGGTCGTCGGCGTTGGCGGCGGCGGCGTGAACGCCGTCAACCGCATGATCGACGTTGGCCTCAAGGGCGCGGAGTTCATCGCGATCAACACCGACGCGCAGGCTCTGCTCATGTCCGACGCGGACGTGAAGCTGGACATCGGTCGCGAGCTCACGCGCGGCCTCGGCGCCGGCGCGGACCCCGAGGTGGGCCGCAAGGCCGCAGAGGACCACGAGGACGAGATCGCTGACGCCCTGCGCGGCGCCGACATGGTGTTCGTCACGGCAGGCGAGGGCGGCGGCACCGGTACGGGCGGCGCGCCCGTGGTGGCCCGCATCGCCCGCGCGCTTGGCGCGCTGACCGTTGGTGTGGTGACGCGCCCGTTCGGCTTCGAAGGTCGCCGCCGTGCGGACCAGGCCCAGGCGGGCATCGAGAAGCTGCGCGAAGAAGTGGACACGCTCATCGTGATCCCCAACGACCGGTTGCTGTCGATCTCGGACTCCAAGCTGTCCGTGCTCGGGGCCTTCGCGGCGGCAGACCAGGTGCTGCAGGGCGGCGTACAGGGCATCACCGACCTCATCACCACGCCGGGCCTCATCAACGTGGACTTCAACGACGTCAAGTCCGTCATGAAGGGCGCGGGCACCGCGCTCATGGGTGTGAGTTCCGCTCGCGGCGAGGACCGCGCGCTCGAGGCCGCGGAAGGCGCCATCGCGTCGCCACTGCTCGAGGCCTCAATCGAGGGCGCTCACGGTGTGCTGCTGTCGATCGCCGGTGGCTCCAACCTTGGCATCAAGGAGGTGGAGAACGCCGCCCGCCTGGTGCGCGAGGCCGCCCACCCAGAGGCGAACATCATCTTCGGAACGGTCATCGACGATGCCCTTGGCGACGAGCTCCGCATCACGGTCATCGCCGCGGGCTTCGACGGCGGGGCGCCCACCACGCGCAAGCACGAGGGAGCGCTCGGCGGCTTCGAGAACGCCGCGCCCACCCCCGCGGCCGAGGAGCTCGAGCCGGTGGTGGCTCCCACCGAGACCAGCACCGTCCCGCAGCCCGTCGAGGCCGACGCCGACACGGACGCGATCGACATCTCCGCCACTCGAACCACTCGGGACACGCTCGACGTCCCCGAGTTCCTTCGCTAGTCGCGCCTGCGTGGCACTCGACGCTGGGCTCCCCGTCCGCGCGTTCTTCACCACGCGCGATGGGGGAGTCAGCGTTGAGCCTTACGACTCGCTGAACCTCGCCGACCACGTAGGCGACCTTCCCGCCCACGTTGACCTCAATCGCGCCGCGATAGCGGAAGCGGCGGGCGCCGAGCCAGTCTTCGTCGTCGCGGAGCACGGTGCAACCGTTCACCACGTCTCACGGCCCGACGCTGTGGTTCCGCCAGCCGACATCCTCGTCACCGATGTGGCTGGGATAGCGCTCGTCGCTCTCGCCGCGGACTGCGTTCCGCTGTTGCTCCACGACGGCGCCTCTGGCGCCGTCGTTGCCGCCCACATCGGGCGGCAGGGCCTATGGAAAGGTGCGGTGGACGCTGCGGTGGCCGCGCTGCTCGACAGGCGTCCCGCGAGGGCGAGCAGAGCGCTCATCTTTGCGAGCGTCGGGCCTGCGATTTGTGGCCAATGCTACGAAGTGCCAGCGGAAATGCGGCGAGAGATCGCCGAGCGCCACCCCACAGCGTTCTCGACGACGCGGTGGGGCACGCCGGCGCTCGACATCCCGCGAGCAGTCGAGACCCGGCTCGGTGAACTGGGCATTGGGCAAGTGGTGAGGGTGCGCGCGTGCACCCACGAGGAGGCGCAATTCTTCTCCCACCGCAGGGACGGCGTGACGGGCAGGCAGGCCGGCGTCGTGGTGTGCGGCGTGTCGCTCCTGGGAGGGCCCTCGCGGGCAACGTAGCGTTACTTGTGACAGCGGCACGAGGGTGCCGTGGAACGTGATTGGGGACAACATGAGCGCGGTACGCAAGATGGCCCAGTACCTCGGATTCGACGTTGCTGACAACGAGCAGTACGACTACACCGAAGACGAGCTTGCCCCTGTGACGAACCTGCATGACGTCTCTGAGGTGCGCTCGCACGCGAAGCACGCCGCGCCGGAGCCGGAGCGTGCCAACCCCGCGGCACTGCGCCGCATCCAGACGCTCAACCCCAAGAGCTACAGCGACGCCCGCATCATCGGCGAGGCCTTCCGCGTTGGCGTGCCGGTCATCATGAACCTGTCAGCGATGAACGATGCTGACGCGAAGCGCCTCGTGGACTTCTCCGCTGGCCTCACGTTTGGCCTCCAGGGCACGCTCGAGCGGATTGCCACCTCGGTGTTCCTGCTGTCGCCTAAGCACGTGCATGTGGCGGTTGACGAGCAGCCGCAGCGGGTGGAGACCGGGTTTTACGACCAGGCCTGACCTGTAGGCTCGCCGGGTGGATGTCCTCATCAACCTTGCGAGCCTGCTGCTTTTTCTCTTCATGATCTTGTTGCTGGCGCGCGTTGTGCTGTCGCTCGTGATCTCGCTTTCCCGCGACTGGCACCCCAAGGGTGCGGGCCTCGTGGCCACCGAGGGCGTGTTCACCGTCACCGATCCGCCGCTCAAGGCGCTGCGCAAGATCATCCCGCCGCTCAGCATTGGGCAGATTCGCCTCGACCTCGCGTTCCTCGTGTTGTTCTTCGCGGTTTCTATTGCGTGGCAGGTGCTCAACGGCCTGTAAACGGCTCAAGTGCGTGCCGATAGTGATGTAGGTAAAGTGGCACGTAAGTCTTAAGGCCGCCACGGCGGTCACTGCGAAACGAGGTTCGACATGGCATTGCTGACTGCGGAAGACGTTCTGAACAAGGCGTTCTCCAAGACCAAGTACCGCGAAGGCTTTGACCAGGATGAGGTCGACGACTTCCTTGACGAGGTGGCGAACACGATCGCCCAGCTCACCGCAGAGCGTGACGAGCTTGCCGCGCGCGCCGCGAATGGAGCGGCCCCTGCAGCCGCCGCTCCCGCAACTCCTGCCGCCGAGGCGCCTCCCGTCACGTCCGCTGGTGGCGTGCCCGGCACCACGGGCCTGCTTGCTGCTGCCACCGAGCCGGGCGCCGTCAACCCAACGGGCATGCTCGCGATGGCGCAGAAGCTCCACGACGAGTACGTCCAGGCGGGAGAGGCGGAGCGCGACCGCATCGTTGCCGAGGCGCACACCGCAGCCGACGAGATCCGCGAGCGTGCCGATGGCGATGCCAAGGCGCGCATGGAGGAACTCTCCGGGGAGCGTGCGGACCTTGAGGCCCGCATTGACGACCTCCGCCGCTTTGAGCGCGACTACCGTGCTCGTCTCAAGACCTACCTCGAGAACCTGCTCGGCGACCTCGACCACAGCGGCACCGCCGCTGCGGGCGCTGGGGTTGCGGCCGGTTTCGCGGCGTCCGAGCTTGCGAACGGCGATGACCCTGCCGACGAGCCCGACGCTGGGGCTGAGGACGGCGCGGGCGCGGAGACCGCGGAGGGTGGCTTTGACGCCGTGCTCGTGGAAGACACCATCGTCGCCGACGTCTACGAAAGCGAAGACGGCGAGACCGAGGTGGTGGTGATCGAGGAGTACGAGACGGCAACCCCCGTGTCGTTCGACGAGGCGCTCAACGGTTACGGCGAGCCCCAGGCTGACCAGGGCCAGGCCACCGAGTTCACTCCGCAGGCCTTTGAGCCGGTGGGAGAGCCAGAGCAGTCCGGTGACCAGCCTGCAGGGCCTGAGGAGGAGGCCCCTGCCGCCCCGCCGAGCTACGACGCCTCGCAGTCGTGGGAGTCTCAGTTGGCCCCGCAGACGGGAGCGGTGCCCAGTGCACCAACCAACCCGTTTGCCCCCGTAACTCAGCCTGCCGAGACCGAGGCGGCCCCAGCGTCGGACGGTCAAGCGGCCGAGCCGAGCGTGGCGCCCGCCGAAGAAGAGCCGGCGCCGTACACGCCGCCGTCGAGCCGCATGTTCAACGACCTCTACGGCCAGCAGCGCCCGGAGCAGGGCAACTAGTTTCCGCTCATAGTGAAGCGCCGCGTCCTTAGGGCGCGGCGCTTTGCTTTGCCCCCACAAACCGGACTAGTCTCACTCCACTAGTCGCACAACGGCTGCCGAGAGAAGGACTACTCATGACCAGCACAGATGTGACCACCATTTCGGTGGATCCTGCCGACCTCAAGGCGGCAGACGTTAAGAAGCTGGCCGTCCGCGACGGCGACGAGCCGTGGAAGGTTGCGGAGCTGCGCGACATCGTCAAGACGCTCAACGCCGATGTTGAGCGCCTTGTGGCGGAGTTCCAGGCCAACGAGAACGAACTTGATGACCTGCTCCACACGTCCGACGGCGCTGGCGACGACCAGGCAGACGCCGGTGCCACCGCGCTCGAGCGCGAGCAGGAGATGTCCATCGTCAACAACACGCGCGAGATGCTCGAGCAGAGCGTTGACGCGCTGCGTCGCGTCAAGGCCGGCACGTATGGCGCATGCCAGGTGTGCGGCAACGGCATCGGCAAGGCCCGCCTGCAGGCGTTCCCGCGCGCCACGCACTGCGTCACCTGCAAGCAGCGCGAGGAGCGGCGTTGACGTGGCGACCAGCCCTGTGGCTGGTCGCTCTTGGCGTAGTTCTCGTTGACCAGGCGTCCAAGCAGTGGGCGCTGAGCACGCTGCAACCGGGTGAGGTTCACGAGGTTCTTGGGCGCTTCCTTGCCATTGAGTTGGTGAAGAACCCCGGCGCTGCGCTGTCGCTCGGCGAGAACCACACGTGGATCATCACGGCGGTGGGCATCGCGGTGAGCGTCGCGATCATCGTGTACGCGCGCCGCGCGCAGAGTTCGCTTGCCGTGTGGATCTTCGGCATCGGCCTTGGCGGCGCGGTGTCTAACCTCATTGACCGCTTGTTCCGTGCGCCGGGCTTTGGCCAGGGTCACGTGGTCGACATGATCAACTACAACGGCTGGTTCGTGGGCAATATCGCGGACATCGCGATCGTTGGCGCGGCCATCGCGTTCGCGGTGCTCGCGGCGTTTGGGGTGCGACTGCTGGAGCCTGCGGAGCCCACTGAACCCGCTGAACCCGCTGAACCCGCTTCCGAGGCGACTGCGGACGCCGAAGCCTCCCCAGCGTCGGACGGCAGTGCCTGACACCCGTCACCTTCCCGTGCCCGACGCCCTCGTGGGCGAGCGCGCGGACGTTGCCCTTGCACGCATGCTTGGTTTGTCCCGAACGCGTGCTGCAGAACTCGCCGACCTTGGCCTCGTCACCCAGGGCCTAGGGACGCTTGGCAAGGGTGATCGGCTCGCCGATGGCATCGTCACGGTTGAGCTGCCCGACGCTAGGGCGGCGGTGCCCGAGCCTCCCGTTCCCGGCGGGTTGCGGGTGGTCTACGAGGATGACGATGTTGCCGTGGTGGACAAGCCCGTTGGCGTTGCAGCGCATGCGTCTCCGGGCTGGACGGGGCCAACGGTTGTTGGGGCGTTGGCTGCCGCTGGGGTGACGCTCGCGGCGTCTGGGGCCGCGGAGCGCCAGGGGATTGTGCACCGGCTGGATGTGGGCACCTCTGGGCTCATGGTGGTCGCGAAGTCCGAGGTGGCCTACTCCGTGCTCAAGCGTGCGTTCAAGGAACGCACCGTGGAAAAGATCTACCACGCGGTGGCGCAGGGGCACCTGGACCCCACGGCGGGCACGATCGACGCGCCTATTGGCCGGCACCCTTCGAGTGACTACAAGTTCGCGGTGGTTGAGGGTGGGCGGCCTTCTGTGACGCACTACGAGGTGCTGGAGATGTTCCCGTCCGCGTCGCTGGTGGAGATTCACTTGGAAACGGGGCGCACGCACCAGATCCGGGTGCACATGGCCGCGATGCGGCACGTGCTGGCTGGGGACCTGACCTACGGTGCCGATCCCGTGCTGGCGCGGCGCCTTGGACTGTCGCGACAGTGGCTCCACGCGCGCGAACTTGCCTTTGAGCACCCCACGCGCGGGGGAGAGGTGCGGGTGACCTCGGAGTATCCGGAAGACCTTGCCGCGGCCCTGGAACTCCTGCGCGCCTAACCCCCTATGTGTGCCTCAGCACCACTTTCGGCGCCCTCACGTCTCCTGTGTGTGTCTCAGCGCGACGTTGCGTGAGAGTGTGTCCCCATGAAGGTCATTGCCGTCACTACGCCAGAGGAACTCGCCGCCGCCCTCGAGATCCGCTTCGAGGTCTTCGTCGACGAACAAGGCGTCTCTCCGGATTCCGAGGCCGATCACCTCGATGACGACCCCCGCACCCTGCACTGCCTCGTAGTCACCGATGAAGACGACTTCTTTGGCAACATCGCCCCCGTCTATATGGCGGGGACGCCCATGGGTCCGCCTCCCGGCACGCCGCTTGCGACGGGCCGCCTCATCGCGCCCAACACGGACGTGGTGCACGGAGAGGGGAGCATCATGGACCCCGCCAACCCGCACATTGGGCGCCTCGCGGTGGTGGCCGGCGCCCGCGGCACGGGCGCCGGCCGTCTGGCCATGGGCTTCTTGGAGCAGGCGGCACTGGCCCGCCACGGCGCCAACGGCGCCGTGCGCGTGGAACTCAGCGCCCAGGACCAGGCCATGCCGTTCTACGAGAAGCTGGGCTACACGGTGCACGGCGACGGGTATCTGGACGAGGGCATCCCGCACCACGACGCCTACAAGGACATCTCCTAAGGCAGCGCCGTGAGGGCCTTCCGGATTCTCTGAGGACTGACAGACCCATCTGTCCCCAGCGTCTGCGCGAACAGCGACACCCGGAGCTCCTCGATCATCCACCGCACGGCCTGAGGCGACCCGGACGCGACCCACTCGTCCTCAACCTCCCGCACCTGCCACGCGAGCGTCTGATCGCGGTTGACGCTGCTAGGCGCCGCCTCCAGGCGTCGCCGCAGGCCCGCCAGTTATCGCGGCAGGTGGGGAAGCCTGTCCGCAGGCGTCCGCGCCAGGAAGCCATCAAATACCAGGCCCGACGCTTGGGTTCGGATCTCCTGGATCGTCGCCAAGAGTGCCATCGAGGTGGCGGCCCTCACCTCCGCGTCGAGCTCCCGGCTCGTGGTGAGGATTCGGACGCAAAGGCCCGCGAGGCGATGGACTTGGTCCTCGAGGGACGCGCGCACGCGCTCGCGCGCGTGCGCGAAGGCCTCGCCGGTGCGGATCTGACCCGCGTCGGGGACGAGCGCCGTGACGGCCGCGAGCTGCAGGTCGGCAACGAGCGCCTCCGTTGACCGATACGGCGACGACGCCAGCGCCAACGCCTCGGTTCCGGTCCAGCGGGTGGTCACGCGTTTCACTGGCAGCGCGAGTTCAGTGAGCAGCAGTCTCCTCACGCCGGCCGCGTGCGCGTCGGCGTCGGGAGACGCGAGCACCGTGAGCGTCGGCACCCCGCTGCGATCCACGATCGCCGGGTAGGCGCGCACCCCGCCCGATCCCTCGATAACGTCCTCTAGATCGTGCGGCCAGGCAGAGATCGCCTCGCCTACCGGAGCCGGAGACGGCGCCGTTGTACCGATGCGAGTTGGCGCCGGCGCGCTGGGCTTGCCCGCCACGGCTTTGGCCACCGCCACCTGGGCACGGGGCGCAAGGGACCGCTGCAGGTACTCGAGGTCGGGTCCCTCGCCAACCACACGCGAGCCGTCCTCCACCCGGAACGTCATGCGCAAATGTGCGGGAAGCCGCTCGTCCACGCCCTCCCACGCCTCCGCGGGAATCACCACGCCCCGCAACGCCAGCGCAGCCGCCGCGAACGCCTCATGAAACCCAGCCCCATCGGCAGCCAACACGGCGTCGATAGCCCGCGCAGCGTCGGGCGCTGGGACCAACTGGACGCGAACGGCCTTGGGGAGCGCGCGAATCGTCGCTGTCACGAGCTCAAGCCGCAGGCCGGGCACGAGCCAATCGAAGCCGTGCGGCTCGAGCGAGGGGAGCAGCGCCAAGGGCACGTGCACGGTGACGCCGTCCGCGTCGGTGCCGGGCTCAAACTGGTAGGTGAGCGGTAGCTCCACCCCGCGCACGGACCACGTCTCAGGGAAGCCTTCTGCGTCGTGGGAGCCCGGAAGCAGTTCCTCGACGGTGAGCGTCAGCAGATCCGGACGGCGCCGCCGCTCACCCTTCCACCAACGGTCAAAGTGCCTGGTAGAGATCACATCGGCGGGCACGCGATCGTCGTAGAACGCAAACAGATCATCGTCGCCGAGCAGCGCGCCAAGGTTGCGCGTGCGCGCCGCGAGATCCTCGGCCTGGGCAAGCGCGCGCTGATTCTCGCGCCAGAACGCGTGATGCGTCTCCCAGTCGCCCTCCACCAGAGCGTGGCGGATGAACAGATCCCGGGCGTCCGCGGGGTCGATGCGCCCCCACAGCACCGTGCGGTCGGCGACGATCGGCACGCCGTACACGAGCACCTTCTCCGTGGCCACGGCCGCGCCCCGACGCTTGGACCAGTGCGGTTCCGAATACGAGCGCTTGGCGAGTGGCCCGGCAAGCTCCTCCGCCCACTCCGGCTTGATCGACGCCACGTCGCGAGCCCACAGCCGATTGGTTTCCACGAGCTCCGCCGCCATCACGAACGCTGGCGGCTTCTTGGATAGCGCGCTGCTTGGGTTGATCGCAAACCGCGCGCCCCGCGCGCCCAGGTACTCGTTCGTGGCCTGCTTGCGCGCGCGCCGCATCGCGGTGGCCCGCGCCTCTCCGCGCAGGTGAGTAAAGCTTGAAGCCTTGATTTCCCCGGAATCCTGCGCGCCAATCTGCGACAGCAGCCCCGCGAGCACCGAGCGGTGAATCGCGTCCTCGTCCTGCCCTTCGCCGAGGCGAGGCATCGCGATCCCCAGGCCCTTCGCCGCCTGCCGAATCTGCTCCACCACGTCTTGCCACTCGCGAATGCGCAGGTAATTGAGGAACTCGGCGCGGCACAGGCGCCGAAACGCACTCCCGCTCAGCTCTTTCTGCTTGTCCGTGACGTACCGCCACAGGTTGAGGTAGCTCATGAGGTCGCTGCGCGGATCCGCGAAGCGGCGATGCACAAGGTCGGCCTCTTCGCGCCGCTCTTGCGGGCGCTCTCGTGGGTCCTGAATGGACAGCGCGGCGGCGATGATCGCCACCTCTCGTGCCACCCCAAGCTTCCCGCCCTCCACAACCATTCGCGCCTGGCGAGGGTCCATGGGAAGCACGGCAAGCGCCCGCCCGACGCTGGTGAGGGCTGTGCGGCCGTCTCGCGTATCGATTGCGCCCAGTTCGGCGAGTAGGTTCACGCCGTCGCGGATGGCTCGCGTGTCCGGTGGTTCGACGAAGGGAAAGGTTGCGACGTCATCGGGAGAGGAAGCGACCCCAACGGAGATCATCCTCAGGAGAACGCTCGCGAGGGACGTGCGGAGGATCTCTGGCTCGGTGAACTCGGGGCGGCCCTCGAAGTCTTCCTCGGAGTACAAGCGGATGGCGATGCCGTCGGCGAGGCGGCCCGCGCGGCCCGCGCGCTGGTTTGCGGAGGCCCTGGAGATGGGCTCGATCGGAAGACGCTGCACCTTGGTGGCCTTGGAGTACCGGGATATGCGGGCCGTACCAGGGTCAACGACGTAGTGAATGCCAGGCACGGTGAGCGAGGTCTCGGCGACGTTGGTTGCCAACACGATGCGCCGCAACGAGTGCCTCTCGAACACCCGATGCTGCTCAGCCGCGGAAAGGCGAGAAAACAGCGGAAGCAGCTCCACCCGTCGGTCCGTTGCTAAGCCCGCCAGAGCGTCGGCCGCGTCGCGAATCTCCCGCTCGCCGCTGAGGAAAACCAGGATGTCGCCGTCACCCTCGGCCATGAGTTCCTCGCACGCGGACACGATTCCCGTCATGACATCGCCGTCGGTGACCTCGCGATAGCGATGCTCCACCGGGAAGGTGCGGCCCGTGACCTCGATGACGGGCGCGTTGAAATGCTGGGAAAACCGCTCGCTGTCGATGGTCGCGGAGGTGATGATCAGCTTGAGGTCTGGGCGACGGGGGAGCAGGTTGGTGAGGTAGCCAAGCAGGAAGTCGATGTTGAGGCTGCGCTCGTGGGCCTCGTCGATGATGAGGGTGTCGTAGGGGCGCAGCAGCGGGTCGCGTTCGATTTGGGCCAGCAGGATGCCGTCGGTCATTACCTTGATCTTTGTGGCACGCGACGACCGGTCCGTGAATCGCACCTGGTAGCCCACGGTGGTGCCCAGCTCCGTGCCGAGCTCCTCCGCCACGCGCTCCGCTACGGCGCGCGCAGCGATGCGGCGCGGTTGGGTGTGGCCGATGCGCTCGCGGCCAAGGCTGAGCGCGATCTTCGGCAACTGCGTGGTCTTTCCGGAGCCCGTCTCTCCAGAGACGATGACCACCTGGTTGTCGCGAATCGCGGCCGCGATGTCCTCCCTTCGCGCGCTGACGGGGAGGTCAGGCGGGAAAGTGATGGGGAACATGGCGACTATTGTCCCAAGCCAGCCGGGTCGCCTGGCGCATGCGTGCCGATTCGCCGCTCGCCTTCAACAGCCATGACCACTCAGAGGCACGTTGATGAGGGAAACAGGCCCGGAAGGGCCCCAAAAGTGGTTGGGATTCGTGGGCGGCCGCGGCCAATGTGACGCACGTGACAGAAGTGGCGAGAGTGGTTGCGGCGTGTCGCTGCGGGGCCGCGCGCCTTAGGTCTCCCGCGTCGGTGGGGGTGCCTAGAATCGAGGGCATGCCTGGCAAGGACTTCGTGCATCTTCACGTCCACACGGAGTACTCCATGCTGGATGGCGCGGCCCGCATCGGTGAGCTGATGACGGAGGCGCAGCGCCTTGGCCAGAGCGCCATAGCCACCACTGACCACGGGTACCTCTTTGGCGCGTACGAGTTCTGGTCAAAGGCCAAAGCCGCTGGTATTAAGCCCATTATCGGGCTCGAGGCGTACCTCACGCCGGGCACCGCGCGCGGCGACAGGACGCGCGTGCGGTGGGGTGAGCGCGGCCAAGAGGGCGACGACGTGTCCTCCGGTGGCGCGTACACGCACGCGACCATGTGGGCGCGCGACACCGCCGGAATGCACAACCTGTTCCGGCTGGGTTCTTACGCGAGCCTCGAGGGGCATTTCTACAAGGCCCGCATGGACCGCGAGTTGCTGCAGAACTATGCCAAGGGCATCATCGCCACCACCGGATGCCCGTCCGGCGAGGTCCAGACCAGGCTGCGCTTGGGCCAATACGACGAGGCGCTCAAGGCAGCCGCCGAGTTCCAAGACATCTTTGGCAAGGACTCGTACTACGTCGAGATCATGGACCACGGGCTCGATATCGAGAAGCGGGTGTACGAGGACCTCATCAAGATCTCGCGCGCCATTGGGGCGCCGCTCGTCGCCACCAATGACCTGCACTACACGCGCCGAGAGGATTCGCACGCGCACGAGGCGCTGCTGTGTGTGCAGTCCGGCTCCACGCTTGACGAACCCACCTACGAGCAAGGCGGCAAGCGATTCGCGTTGAGCGGCGACGGCTACTACGTGAAGTCTGCGGAGGAGATGTGGGCGCTGTGGGGCGATCGCCACCCAGAGGCGCTCACCAACACGCTTGCCATCGCGGAACAGTGCGAGGTGGAGTTCAACACGTCCGCGGACTACATGCCGGTGTACGACGTGCCCGCGGGGGAAGACGAGCACTCGTGGTTCGTGAAGGAGGTGCAGGCGGGCCTCCACCGCCGCTACGGCGAAGAGATTCCCGCGCACGTGCAAGAGCGCGCGAACTTCGAGATCGAGGTCATCTCGGACAAGGGCTACCCCGGATACTTCCTGGTAGTTGCCGACTTTGTGAAATGGTCAAAGGACAACAAGATCCGGGTGGGGCCGGGCCGTGGTTCCGGTGCCGGCTCAATGGCCGCCTACGCCATGGGCATCACGGACCTGGACCCCATCGTCCACCAGCTCTACTTTGAGCGCTTCCTCAACCCGGAACGCGAATCCAAGCCTGACTTTGACATCGACTTTGACGAGCGCCGCCGCGGCGAGGTCATCCGTTACGTCACCGACAAGTACGGCGAGGACCGCGTCGCCCAGATCGTCACGTACGGCACCATCAAGGCCAAGCAGGCGCTCAAGGACGCGACGCGCGTGCTCGGCAAGCCGTTCTCACTCGGGGAGCAGCTCACCAAGGCGTACCCGGAGCCTCAGCAGGGCCGCGACATGCCGCTGAGTGGCGTCATGGACCCCACCCACGAGCGCTACAACGAGGGCGCTGACTTCCGCGCCCTGCTCGAGTTGGATCCCGACGCGCGTGAGGTCATGGAGACGGCCAAGGGCATCGAGAACCTTAAGCGCCAGTGGGGAGTGCACGCCGCGGGCGTCATTATGTCGAGCGCGCCGCTCATCGACATCATCCCCATCATGCGCCGCGAGCAAGACGGCGCGATTATCACCCAGTTTGACTACCCGACGGCCGAGGCACTTGGCCTTGTCAAGATGGACTTCTTGGGGTTGCGCAACCTCACGATTCTTGACGACGCGCTCGACAACATCGTGGCGAACGGCAAGGACGCGCTGGTGCTCGAGGACCTCGAGCTCGCGGATGACGAGACTTTTGCGCTGCTTGGTCGCGGAGACACCCTTGGCGTGTTCCAACTCGATGGTGTGGCGATGCGCGCCCTGCTGCGCCAGATGCGCCCCGACTCCTTCGAGGACATCTCCGCTGTGCTCGCCCTGTACCGCCCAGGCCCCATGGGCATGGGGTCTCACACCGCCTACGCGGAGCGCAAGAACGGGCGTCAGCCCGTGGCCTATCCGCACCCGGAACTCGCCGAGCCGCTCGCAGAAGTGCTCGACATCACGTACGGGCTCATCGTGTACCAGGAGCAGGTGCAGCGCATCGCGCAGATCGTGGCGGGCTACACGCTTGGCAACGCCGACCTGTTGCGCCGCGCCATGGGAAAGAAGAAGAAGGAGATCCTCGACAAGGAGTTCGAGCCCTTCAGCGCGGGCATGGTGGAGCGCGGCTACTCCGCGGCGGCCATCAAGGCGTTGTGGGACACGCTGCTGCCGTTCGCGGACTACGCCTTCAACAAGGCCCACACGGCCGCGTACGGCGTGCTGTCGTTCTGGACCGCGTATCTCAAGGCGCACTACCCCACGGAGTTCATGGCCGCGCTGCTCACGTCGGTGGGCACGGACAAGGACAAGTCTGCGCTGTACCTCGCCGAATGCCGCCGCATGGGCATTCGCGTGCTGCCGCCTGACGTCAATGACTCCGTCGCGTTCTTCTCCGCCGTTGGAGATGACGTCCGCTTTGGCCTCACGGCCGTGCGCAACGTGGGAGCGAACGTCGTGCAAGAGATCGTGAAGGCTCGCGAGGAACAGGGCGCGTTCACGTCCTTCGCTGACTTCCTCAGCAAGGTGCCGGCCTCGGTGTGCAACAAGCGCACCATCGACTCGCTCATCAAGGCGGGTGCCTTCGACTCCCTTGGCCACACTCGCCGCGGCCTCAATGCGGTCCACGAGACGGCAATCGATTCCGTGGTTGGCGTGAAGCGCCAAGAGGCCACGGGTCAGTTTGACCTCTTTGGTGATGACCCAGACCTCGGCGGCGGGGTAGTGGTGGAGGTGCCGCGCCTCGAGGAGTGGGACAAGAAGACGCTGCTTGGCTTCGAGCGAGACATGCTTGGGCTCTATGTGAGCGACCACCCGCTCTCCGGCCTGGAGCACGTGATCCGCAACGAGGCGACCCACCAGATTCTGACGGCGGACCCAGCCCACGGCGTTGGCGACGGCGTGCAGCTCACCCTCGCGGGCCTGGTTACCAGGGTGGATAGGCGCATAGCGAAGTCGGGTAACGCCTACGCGATCGTTGGCCTCGAAGACATGAGTGGCGAGACGGAGGTGAGCTTCTTCGGCAAGACCTTCGACACCTTCGCCCGCGACCTCGCGGAAGACGCTGTGCTCGCCATCACCGTGCGCGCTCGCGAGCGGGCCGACGGCGGCGTGCAGTTCTCCGCTGTCGAGGTGCGCGTCCCCAACACCAATGTCGTGGACACCTCGCCCGTGGCCATCACGCTTCCTGCGGCTCGCGTCACGCCACCGCTCGTGGAGCAGGTCAAAGGCATTTTGCGCTCTCACCCGGGTTCGATCGAGGTACGCATGGTGCTCACGGGCTCTGGGGACCCAGTCACGATGCGGCTTGGCGACGAGTTCCGCGTGGCGCGGTCGTCGGCCTTGTACGGTGACCTGAAGGCGGCGTTTGGACCGTCCTGCCTGGCGTCCTAGTTCGCCGCACTAGGCTTACCCCGTGCTGAGCAGGATCGATCTTCGCGGCCGCGACCTTTCCGCCAAGGAACTGCGCGACGTCATGCCGCGCGCAGAAGTGGACGTTGCGGACGCGCTCGCCGTGGTCGCGCCGATCCTCGCCGACGTTCGCGAGCGCGGCGCCGATGCAGTCCTTGAGTACGGCGAGCGGTTCGACGGGGTGCGTCCGCCCAGTCTGCGTGTGGGCGCCCGGGCGCTGTCCGACGCTGCGGCCGGCTTGGAACCGGCAGTCGCCGAGGCGCTCCACGAGGCCATTGCTCGAGTGCGCACCTTCCACGAGGCCACGGTGCCCCCTCCCACTCGCGTGGAGGTAGCGCCCGGTGCCTTCGTGAGCCAGCGGTGGGTACCCGTAGACCGCGTGGGCCTCTACGTGCCCGGAGGCCTCGCCGTCTATCCCAGCTCGGTGGTGATGAACGTTGTGGCCGCGCAGGCCGCGGGCGTACAGAGCATCGCGGTGACGAGCCCACCGCAGCGCGCGCACGGTGGCCAGGTGCACCCCACAATCCTTGCGGCCTGTGCGCTGCTTGGGGTGACAGAGGTTTACGCGGCGGGCGGTGCGCAGGCGATTGGCCTGCTCGCGTACGGCAGCGACGGCATCGACCCCGTGGATGTCATCACAGGCCCAGGAAACGTCTTTGTGGCCGCCGCGAAGCGCGCCGTCAACGGCACGGTGGGCATCGACGCGGAAGCGGGCCCCACGGAGATCGCCGTCATCGCGGACAGCACGGCGCGAGCGGAGTATGTGGCCGCGGACCTGTTGAGCCAGGCGGAACACGACCCTATGGCGGGATCCGTGCTCATCACGGACAGTGAAGAGCTGGCGGACGCCGTGGAGACGGCCTTGCTGCGCCGCGCGGATGAGACAAGGCACCTCGCGCGCACCAAAGAGGCGCTGAGCGGACGCCAGAGCGCGGTCATCCTCACCGGCGGCATCGACCAGTCCGTGGCCGTGGCCAATGCCTACGGTGCAGAGCACCTCGAGATTCACACGGAGAACGCCAACGACGTCGCACAGCGCATCACGAGCGCGGGAGCGATCTTCGTTGGCGAGTACAGCCCAGTGCCTCTCGGCGACTACTTGGCGGGCTCCAACCACGTGCTGCCAACCGGCGGAACCGCGCGGTTTGCCTCGGGGTTGGGCGTCACCGCCTTCCTCAAGGCCGTTGCCATCATCGACTACAGCGAAGCCGCCCTCCAGGAGGTGGGGGAGAAGGTCATCGCCCTCGCCGAGGCCGAGGATCTGCCCGCTCACGGCGAGGCAATCAAGGCGAGGCTAGAGCGCAACTGAACCACGCCGTCGGGCCGTAGCGAACCGACGTGAGTTGAGTACGTCACGTCCGTTTGCTTTGCGCTCACCACGGGTGTTTTGATGGGCGCGGCGCGCCATGGTGGCGCGCACTGAGGGACCAGAAATGGGGGCTCCGGTGAACGCCGTCGTAGCCAACTCGCGCCGTAGCGCGCGCATCGCATTCATCGTCATCACCGCCCTTGTGGGCACGCTTTTCGCAGGATCCGTCGCGAACGCCGATCCGACAGAGAACTTCAGCTCCGAAGGTGAATTGAGCATTACCGGCACGCTCACAGTGGGCAGCGAGCTGAGCGTGGTGAAGCCCATCCTCACCCCAGCCCCAACGAGCGACGTAATCACGTGGGTTGTTGGCGGCGTCGACGCCGCCACGGGAGCCACGTACGTGCTGCAGGGAGCGGACCTCGGCAAGAGCGTTGCCGTGCGCTATGAGGCTAGCGCAGACGGATATGTCCCGTTCCAGGCCACCTCCGCGGAGACGGACGCCGTCGCCAAGGGCACGCAGTCCTTCACTCCCGTCATCTCCGGCACGGCCGCGTACGGCTACACGCTGAGCGTCAAGGGTCTGCCGAGCGGCGCCACCTTCAAGTACCAGTGGAAGCGCAGCGGCGCGAGCATCTCCGGTGCCACGAAGTCCACCTACAAGGCCACCACAAAGGACATCGGCAAGACCATCACGGTTACCGTGACCAGCACCAAGACCGGCTACACCACGCTCGCGAAGACCTCCGCCAAGACGGCCGCCGTCAAGAAGGTCTTCTCCAAGGCGTACGCGCCGGTGGTCTCCGGCACCGCCAAGGTGGGCTACAAGCTCACCGCCAAGACCACGGCATGGTCGCCTTCCGCCACGCTGAAGTACCAGTGGTACCGCAACGGCGTTGCGATCGCGGGCGCCACGTCCAGCTCGCGCACCCTTTCGGGGTCCGACGCTGGGGCAACGATCACGGTCAAGGTCACCGGCTCTCGCAGCGGCTACCTGACCAAGACCGTTTCCTCGAAGGCAACGAAGGTGGTAGCCAAGGGGACCATCTCCGTGAAGACGCCGGTGTTGTCTGGCACCAAGAAGGCCGGCTACACGCTGAGCCTCAAGCTCTACACGCCCACCACGTCGAGCACCACGCGCACCATCCAGTGGTACCGCAGTGGAGTTGCTATCCCTGGCGCCACGGCCACCACGTTTGCGCTCAAGAACGTTGACGCGGGCAAGTCGATTACGGTCAAGGTGAGTTACACCAAGACCGGATACACCACCAAGTCCTTCAGCCTCAGCGCGGGCACCATCGCGAAGCGCACGGCTTCGATGGTGAGCGGGAAGTTGTACACGCCAGAGATGCCCTCGAGCTCCCCGTATTACGTGGGAGCGGGCGTCTACATCGCCGACTCTGCCACGTCGGCCTGCTACTGGGAGCGCGGCTCCGTCGACGACTTTGAGCCCTACGTTGGGTACGAGTTCCCGGCACGCTGGATGGTGCAGATCTTCTCCGGCGAGTACTTCTACTCCGAGGGCTGCGGCTCGTGGATCAAGTACGACGGCACGGGCGCCAAGGCCACCACCATCACCAAGACAGGCCTGTACCGTGCTGGGGTGGACATCGCCACGGGCGTCTACCAGGTGAGCGCCGGCGTTGACGGGTGCTACCTGACCTGGGAGACCGACGCCTCGCAGGAGGACTACGCACTGGCTCTCGAGCGCACCGTCGAAGACGGTGACATCGTGAGTATCGACGCCACCATTCCGTACTTCGGCATGTGGGGCTGCGGTTCGATGACCAAGATCGGCGAGTTCGAGGACTTCCCCAGGTAGTCGCGTAAGGCAGGCATGGCCGCGCCGATAGAATCGCGGCCATGACCCTGCCCTTGCGCGACGAACTCGTTGGCCTGGAGCCGTACGGCGCGCCGCAACTGGACGTTGTTGCGCGCCTCAACGTCAACGAGAACCCGTACGCCCCGCCGCAGTCGGTGGTTGACGCGATTGCGGCGGCGGTCCGCAAGGCCGCGGAGGGCCTCAACCGCTACCCCGACCGCGACTTCACGGCCCTGCGCGTTGACCTTGCGCATTACCTCGCCGCGGAAAGCCACGTGGACTTCCTGGAGCCCAAGAACATCTGGGCCGCCAACGGCTCCAACGAGGTCATGCTGCACCTGCACCAGGCTTTTGGCGGGCCCGGGCGCCGCGTTCTCAGCTTCGCGCCCACGTACTCGATGTACCCCGAGTATGCGCGCGACACCATCACCGACTTCGTGACCCTGCCTCGCCGCGCGGACTTCACCCTCGACATCGACGCCGCCGTGGCCGCGATCGCGGACATCGCGCCCAGCATGGTCATCGTGGCAAGCCCAAACAACCCCACCGGCACGGCGCTCTCGCTTGACGAGGTGCGCGCACTGGCCGACGCTGCGGCAGCAGTGCCGCAAGGTTGCGTTTTGGTGGTGGACGAGGCCTACGCGGAGTTCCGCAGGGCAGGCGTTCCGAGCGCGGCGAGCATCATCCCCGAATACCCCAATCTGGCGGTGAGCCGCACCATGTCGAAGGCGTTTGCCCTGGCAGGTGGGCGTCTTGGCTACCTCGTCGCGCACGCCCCCGTGGTGGACGCGCTGCGTGTGGTGCGCCTTCCTTACCACCTGAGTGCCGTGACGCAGGCGACGGCCCGTGCCGCCCTTGCCCACCACAAGGAACTGCAGGCGCAGGTAGCCGAGATTCGAGCGGAACGTGACGACACCGTCGGCTGGTTGCGAGAGCAGGGCTATACCGTGGCGGACACGGACGCGAACTTCGCCTTGTTTGGGCCCCTCGCCGATCGCGAGGCCGTTTTCCAGGGGCTGCTTGAGCGCGGTGTCCTCATCAGGGTGACCGGTCCGGAAGGATGGTTGCGCGTGTCGATCGGCACGCCGCAAGAAATGGCGCTGTTCCGCAGCGCGCTGTTGGAAGTAACGACGCCGGAGGTAACGCAATGAGTCGCACGGGGCGCGTGGAGCGCGAGACCAGCGAGTCCAGGGTGCTCGTGGAGTTGGATCTTGACGGCTCCGGCGAGACGAACATCGACACGGGCGTGCCGTTCTACGACCACATGCTCACCGCGCTGGGCAAGCACTCGCTTATGAACCTCACCGTTCAGGCGAGCGGTGACGTGCACATCGACTCGCACCACACGGTGGAGGACGTCGCCATCTGCATCGGCGAGGCGATTCGCGAGGCTCTAGGCGACAAGGCTGGTATTTCGCGGTTTGGTGACGCTCTAGTGCCGTTGGATGAGGCGTTGGCGCAGTGCGTTGTCGACGTCTCCGGCAGGCCCTACTTTGTCCACACGGGCGAGCCGGTTGGCCAGGCCACCCACCTCATTGGCGGCAACTACGCGGGCTCGCTCACGGCGCACGCGCTTGAATCGATCGCGCACCACGCCGGCATTTGCGTGCACATGCGCGTGCTCGCTGGCCGCGACCCGCACCACATTGTCGAGGCGCAGTTCAAGGCTTTGGCGCGCGCGTTGCGCTTCGCAGTGGCGCCCGACGCTCGGGTTACGGGCGTCCCGTCCACCAAGGGTGCTCTCTAGTGGGTTTTGATCCGGCGGAATCTGACACTGTCGCGCTGTTCACCCCCATCCCGAACGGCCGCGTGCTGGCGGCCGTGTGCGCGGTGAATGGGCTGAAGGGGCGAGTCCTGGAGACGTCTGCGGGCGCCTTTGCGGTGCTCGATGACACCTCCGATGGCGCCACGGAGAAGGCGGGAGAGGTGCTCTCTGGCTTCGTGAAGGACCGGCCCATCCTTGCCTTGGAACGCCGTTCCGGGCAGATCTCGGTCACGCAGTGGCAGGCGGGCGTAGCCGTGGAGAAGCTCGCCCCCGGCTTTGCCCTGGACGACGCACCTGGCGCCGTGGTGTCGCTCATCACGGGATCGCAGACGATGGACGACCTCGCTGCCGTGCACCCGGACAAGGTCTTTGACGCGCGCATGGGTCGTGTGAAGGCCTTCCGCGAGCTGCGCGGGTTGAGTAAGGACGCCCAGCGCCAGGCGAAGGAGCAACCGTGACCGCCCCCACCGTCTGCGTCTTCGACTACGGCTTTGGCAACGTGCGCTCCGCAACGCGCGCGCTCGAGCACGTGGGTGCCGACGTGACGCTCACCGCGGACCGTGCGGTGGCCGAGAATGCGGATGGCCTGGTAGTTCCCGGTGTTGGCGCGTTCGCGGCGGTCATGGACGGGCTGCGCGCGGCCCGCGGCGACCAGATCGTTGGGCGTCGCCTCGCGGGTGGGCGCCCCGTGCTTGGCATTTGCGTTGGCATGCAGGTCATGTTTGAGCGGGGCGTTGAGCACGGCATTGAGTCCGAAGGTCTTGACCAGTGGCCCGGCGTGGTGGAACTGCTTCAGGCTCCCGTGGTGCCCAACATGGGCTGGGCCACGGTCGAGGCGCCGGAAGGCACCCGCCTGTTCAAGGGGGTCGAGGATGAGCGCTTCTATTTTGTCCACTCGTACGGCGCCCGCGAGTTCCCGCTCGGCACCACCGAAGACACGGGGCGGTTTGCCGCACCCCTCGTGACATGGTCGCGCGCAGGCACGGCGGAGCAGTCAGATGCCTTCGTCGCAGCCGTGGAGAACGGCCCGCTCAGCGCCACCCAGTTCCACCCGGAGAAGTCTGGTGACGCGGGGCTGCAGCTGCTCAAGAACTGGGTGACCGGGCTCTAGCCCGTGAAGGGCCGGCACTGCCTGCCCCGTGCCCTAGGGTTATGCCCGTGACTGAGACCCCTCGCCTTGAACTCCTGCCCGCCGTCGACGTTGCGGACGGCCAGGCCGTGCGCCTCACGCAAGGCGAGGCCGGCTCCGAGACCAGCTACGGCGACCCTCTCAGCGCGGCCCTCGACTGGGTGGCCGGGGGTGCGGAGTGGATCCACCTGGTAGATCTGGACGCCGCCTTCGGGCGCGGCTCCAACGCTGACCTCCTCAAAGACGTCATCGACCAGGTCAAGGATCGCGTCAGGGTGGAACTCAGCGGCGGCATTCGCGACGACGACTCCCTCACGCGCGCCATGGCTACCGGCTGCACGCGCGTCAACCTCGGCACCGCGGCCCTCGAGAACCCCGCCTGGACGGCGCGCGCGATCGCCCAGTACGGCGACCGCGTTGCAGTAGGCCTCGACGTGCGCGGCACCACGCTCGCGGCGCGCGGCTGGACTAAGGACGGCGGCGACCTCTGGGAGGTGCTCGCGCGCCTGGACCGTGAAGGCTGCGCCCGCTACGTCGTCACGGACGTCAACAAGGACGGCATGCTCTCCGGCCCCAACGTCGAACTCCTCAAGGACGTCGCCGGCGCCACCGACGCCCCTGTCGTAGCGTCGGGCGGTATCAGCTCGCTCGACGACATCGCCGCCCTACGCGCGCTCACGGGACTTGGCATCGAGGGCGCCATCGTGGGCAAGGCCCTCTACAACGGCAACTTCACGCTGCCGCAGGCGCTCGAGATCGCTGGCTGATTCGCCACACTCTGGGCGCCGGTGTGGGCGCCACGACGTAGGCTTCACCCCATGAGCGACGACGAACTCAAGGACATTCCTGAGTCGATATTCGCGGACGATGACGGCTCCGCGGACGCTCGCCTTGCCCAATCGCTGATTCGCTACTCGCGCGGCAAGGCGCCCCTCACGGACGTCGTGGACGCGCTCGCGTACGCGCGCGTGCTGATCCCCGTGTTCGCGCAGGGGGAGGAGCGGCACGTGGGCAAGCACGGGCTTGAGCAAGATGCCGTGGCCTCCACCGGTGTGGTCGCCGTGCAAATGCCCGACGGCAGGGCGGCTCTCCCCGTATTTACCGACGTGGACGCGATGCGGCTTTGGAACCCTAAGGCTCGGCCCATTCCGGCAGAGGGACCGCGCGCGGCGCTCGCGGCCATCGCCGAAGAGTGGAGCACGCTTGTCATCAACCCCGGCATGGAGACGGTGCTCATCCCACGCCCGGCGGTGTGGGCGCTCGGCAAAGGCGGGCATTGGCGTCCCGCAGTGATCGAGGGCCGCGTCGACGACGAGGTGAGGGACGCCGTGGCGCAGGCCGTGACGCTCGATCACCTGCTCAAAGAGGTTGATGTTGCTCCCGGCCGTGGCGCCGAGGTTGCCGTTGTGCTGAGGCTGGTACCGGGCCTCACGCAGTCGGAACTCGACGCGATCCTGGGTCGCGTGCAGCGCGAACTCTCCTACAACGACATCGTTGCTCAGCGTCTCGACAGCCTTGAGCTGCGCCTCAGCGAGGCCGCTCAGTACTAGCCCTGCGACTCGCACTCCGCGCTGTTGCGCTGCGCGTCGTCGAGGTTGTCGAGGAAGTTGTTGAGGGTGGGCAGGCTCACGGCGTACGACGTGTCCACATCGTTTGACGCGTAGAGCACGCCCACGATCTTCCCGTCCTCGTTGGTCACCCCGGAGCCGGAGTTGCCGGGGTGGGACTCCACGCGGATCTCGTAGACCATGTCGTCCGACGTCCCCACGGTGTCCGTGACGTCACGCGTGAACGGCCCCGAGCGCACCACAAGCGCCTCGCCGAGCGGGTAGCCGGCAATGGTGAGCTCGTCGCCGTGCGAGGGTTCCGCCTCGGCAAGGGTGGCGATGTTGGGGAACGTCTCCTCGATCGTCAGTAGCGCGAGGTCATCGTTGCGCGCGAGAACGGACTTCTTGACCGTGTACGAGCGCCCGTCGTATCCCGTCACCGTGATGTCGGTGGCGCCCTCGACCACATGGCGGTTGGTGATCGCGTGGGTCTCGTCGATGGCGAAGGCCGTGCCCGTCATGTAGCTCTCACAGGTGCGCACGCGCACGCGAAGCGCCTCGCGCTCCGCCACCGTGAAGCCGCCAACGACGTCTGCATCCGGGGCGGCACTCGCCTCAACATCAGGGATGAAGGTGGAGGGAAGCGGGTCGGGACCTTGAGGCAGCGCGGAGCATCCCGCAAGCGTCAGGCACCCCACAACCATCGCGGCAAGGCGCCTAGTCATCGAGGATCTCGTTGTACGCCTTGGTCACCTTCTTGCAGTACGTGGTGATGTCGGCCTCGCGCTGCGCAAGGCTCGCGGCGGTCCACTTGTAGCTCTCGTTGAGATGGTCAATCAGGTCTTGCCGCGCGCTGGCGCACTCTTGCAGGCCATCCGCCACGTCGATGAGCGCCTGGCGATCATCGCCCGCTTGCGCCTCCGAGTTCGCGAGCCCATTGATCGTGTCCTTGGCCGTCTCGAGCTGCGCGGCCGTCTCATCGAGCTGCGCCTGCAACTGCTCCACGCGCGCACGTTCCGTGGCCACGTCGGTGCCAAGCGTCGCCGCCTCGTCCCGCAACTGCTCGTTCTGCGCCACGTACTGCGAGTGCACAGACCACAGGTATGCGCTCAAGCCGCCGAGTGCCACCACGCCAACCAGCGCCAGGATAAGCCCAATTACCAGGCCTTTCCTGCCCGACGGCCTGGCTAGCTGAGGCGTTTCCGCCACCACGGCGTCGGGCGGGGTTTCAAACGTCACGACGAGCAACCTTCAGATTCGGGGACGAGCAGTGATGGCTCGTCGAGAAGCGAGTTAAGGGTGGAGATGGGGACAATGAAGCTCTGGTCGGAGTCGTTCTTGGCGTAGATGACGCCCACCACCTGGCCGCCCGCGTTGAACACGGCGGAACCGGAAGAGCCCAACTCAATCTGGGCCGTGGACGCGAGCACCTGGCCAACGGCACGGCCAAGAGGATCAGAGGTGGGGCCAATCACTACGCCAGAGGTGGTGGTGAGGCGGCCGCCGCTGGGGTAGCCCACAACGGTGATGACGTCTCCCTCCACGGGATCCGAGCTCGCGAGATCCGCGTAGGACTGACCTATGGATTCCTTGGTAGTGACGATCGCGATGTCCGCGATGGTGGTGGCGGAGGCGGCGGTGGCCTGCACCACGCGGCCGTCGTACGTGGAGATCTCGATGTGCTTGGCGTTGTCCACCACATGCCGGTTGGTGACGAGCGTGTGGTCGTCGAGCGCGAAGCCAGAGCCGGTGGCGAGGAACCCGCAGCCGATGTTCCGCACCCGCACGCTCATGCGCTGAGCGGCGCTGAAGCCATCAGGGGAGAGGGCGCCAGAGGCGTCGCCACGGGAGGCGGTGACCTCCGGAACGAAGTCCGTTGGGGCGGGGCTGGGCGCGGCCGGCAGGATCCCGCAGCCCGTGATGGTGAGGGCCGCGACGGCGGCTACGGCACCCACTGCGGCGGCCACTGCAGCGTTGCGCGCGCGAACTGTGCTCATGGGGTGAGCGAGTTCTGAAAGTCGGTGGTGGCCGCCGCTGCGGCGGCGCACAGGCCATCCACGCTCGCGCGGTACTGATCAAGCTGCTGCGGCGTGTACTCCTCGGCGGCGGCCACGTAGGTGGCGAGCTGCTTTTCGGCGTCAATGCAGCGCCCTAGCTGGGTGATCACGGTCTGTGCGGTGCTCACCTGGCCGTTGAGGAGGTCAACCTGCTGTTGGGCGTAGGCGGTCTCGTCGCTCCACTGCGCCTTCTCGTTGGACAGCGACAGCACCTTGTCCTTCGCGGTGCCCAGCTGATCGGAGAGGAGCTGGTTGGTGGCCTCGAGCTGCTGAATCTGCTGCTCGTGCTCCGCGATGCGGTCGCCAAGGCTGTAGCCGGTGGCGGTGAGACTCGTGACTTGGGCCTGCCACTTGCCGTTGACGTTCCAGAGGTAGCCGATGATGACCACGGCGGCCACAAGCATGATGCCCAAGACGCCGGCAAGCAGCATCCACACGCGAGCGTGCTGGTTGAGGGGGAGCACCACCGGAATGGTGATGGTCTGCGGCTCTGGGTTGTCCGCGCGGAAGGTGGGGGCAGGAACAGGCGCGTCTGCGGGCACACCCGTGCCAGCGTCGGGCCGTTCCTGCTCAGCCATCTACTAACTCACCGCTCCCGTGTACTTCTCGCCAGGCCCATCACCAGGGGCGTCCGGAATGACCGACGCCTCCCTGAACGCCAGCTGAACGCTGCGGAGGCCATCCCGTAGGGCGCGCGCGTGCGTGTCCCCAAGGTCGGGGGCCGCGGCCGTCACCAGCCCTGCAAGGGCGTTGATGATGGTGCGAGCCTCGTCGAGGTCCTGATACTCCTCGCCGTCCTCCGCGAGCCCGCACCGCAAGGCGGCCGCGCTCAGTAGGTGAACGCTTACGGTGGTGATAAGTTCCACCGCAGACACCTCTGCGAGGTCGCGTGTGAGGGATTCCACGCCTTCTGTTTCTGGGCTCATGGTGCTATTCTTGTCTATTGACCGGTCGCGGCTTTCGCGACGCGCAAGTGGAGTTCACCTCCCACCCTCGGGCCACTAGATGGGCCAGGGTCTCGGTTTCAGCGCTAGCGCGCGTGGGTTTTTGCGCGCTTGGCGGTGATCTCGATGGTGGCCTCTGCGCGTGCAGGGGCTTCTTTTTTTGCTCTGCGGTCTGTTGGTAATCAGACAGAAGGAGCAACCATCAACGAGCCTCGCATCAACGAGCGCATCCGGGTCCCCGAGGTCCGACTCGTCGGCCCCGCAGGGGAGCAGGTTGGCATCGTCCGCATTGAGGACGCTCTCCGGCTCGCACAGGAATCGGACCTCGACCTCGTCGAGGTGGCGCCCAACTCGCGACCCCCGGTAGCCAAGCTCATGGACTACGGCAAGTTCAAGTACGAAGCCGCAGTCAAGGCGCGTGAGGCGCGTCGCAACCAGGCGAACACCGAGATCAAAGAGATGCGTTTCCGTCTCAAGATCGACGAGCACGACTACGAGACCAAAAAGGGCCACGTCATCCGCTTCCTTAAGGGCGGCGACAAGGTCAAGGTCACGATCATGTTCCGTGGGCGTGAGCAGTCCCGGCCCGAGATGGGCCGCCGGCTTCTCATGAAGCTCGCGGACGAGGTCGCGGAGTTCGCCGTGGTGGAGAACGCGCCCAACCAAGAGGGTCGCAACATGTCGCTCGTCCTTGGCCCGCTGAAGAAGAAGGCGGAAGCCAAGGAAGAGCAGCGCAAGGCTCGCGAGGCCCAGAAGGCCGCCGCGGGTGCCGAGCGTGAGGCACGGCGCGCGCCCAAGGCGGCCGACGCTGTGGCTGAGGTGGCCGACGAGGTCGCCGAGCCTGCAGTTGAGGTAGCCGAGGCAGAAGCAGCGCCCGAGGTGACGGAGGACGCGGCACCTGCCGAAGCGTCGGACGTTGCTGAGGAGGCAGCGCCCAAGCCAAAGGCGGCGCCAAAGCCCAAGCCGGCAGCTAAGCCTGCGGCGAAGGCGGCAGCGAAGCCCGCGCCAAAGCCGGCTGCGAAGCCAGCGGCCAAATAACAAGTGTGCCCACCCCGGTGGGACCAAGCGAAAGGTGGAGCCAATGAGCCCCAAGAACAAGACGCACTCCGGTGCCAAGAAGCGCTTCAAGCTGACTGGCACGGGCAAGGTGAAGCACGCGTCCGCGATGAACGTGCACAAGTTCCAGGAGAAGACGAACTCGCGCAAGCGTCGCGTGGCCGTCGACAACATCCTCTCGGATGCTGACTCCAAGAAGATCAAGAAGCTGTTGGGCAAGTAAGGGAGATATGTAATGGCACGCGTTAAGCGGGCGGTCAACGCCCAGAAGAAGCGCCGGAGCACTCTCGAGCGCGCACACGGTTACCGCGGTCAGCGTTCGCGCCTTTACCGCAAGGCCAAGGAGCAGGTCACTCACTCGATGGTCTACGCGTACGGCGACCGCCGTAAGCGCAAGGGTGACTTCCGCAAGCTGTGGATCCAGCGCATCAACGCTGCGGCCCGCGCCAACGGCATCACGTACAACCGCTTCATCCAGGGCCTCAAGGCCGCGGAGATCGAGGTTGACCGCCGCATGCTCGCCGAGCTCGCGGTGAACGACGAGGCTGCGTTTGCCGCTCTCGTTGAGGTGGCGAAGAAGGCTCTTCCCTCCGACGTCAACGCGCCCGCTGCGGCGTAGTTTTCGCGCATGACAGAACGCCCCGTGGGGCGCGACTCGTCCGCTTTTCTCGCCAACGTGCGGGCCGAGCGGGTCAAACGAGTCGCCGCCCTCGCGGGGCGTTCTGCGCGTTCCAGGGCCGGGTTGTTCCTGGTAGAGGGCCCGCAGGGGGTGCGCGAAGCTGTGCGGTTCGCCTCCTCTCGCGTGCGTGACCTCTACATCACGCCCGACGCTGCGGCCCGGTATCGCTCCATCGTCACCTCTGCCGAGGAGGCGGGGGTGTACGTGCACTTTGGGTCGGACGAGGTGCTCGCGGCGATGAGTGGGGATGCGCAGGGGGTGTTGGCAGTTGTCTCGACCGAGGGGGTGTCGCTGGATTCTGCGTTGGCTGGCGCGCCCCGTTTGGTGGCCGTGCTGGCCGACGTCCGTGACCCCGGCAACGCCGGCACCGTGATCCGGGCGGCCGATGCTGCTGGTGCCGACTGTGTGGTGCTCGCGGGGGAATCGGTGGACCTCACGAACCCCAAGGTGGTGCGGTCTACTGCTGGGTCGCTGTTCCACCTGCCGGTGGTGCGCGGTGGGACGTTGGCCGAGGTGGTCTCTTCTGTGGGGGCGGCTGGGCTTACGGTGCTGGCCACGGATGGCACGGGGGACGTGGAGCTCAACCCAGCTGATCCCGCGTGTGGCGCGCTGCTCGCCGAGCCCACCGCCTGGGTGTTCGGCAACGAGGCTCACGGCCTGTCGCCTGAGGAGGCTGCACTCGCGGACCACACGGTGCGCATCCCGATTCACGGGGCCGCCGAGAGCCTCAATCTCGCCACGGCCGCTGCCGTGTGCCTCTACGCCTCGGCGTGGGCTCAGCGCTAGTTGTAGCTCTCTCGCCGCCGCCCCGCCCGATCCTGCGCGACCCGCCCCGCCCTGCGCGCCTGGTCCCGCGACCGCCGCACGCAGGCGTGTGAACCTCCAACCGAACCGTCGATCTACCCCCAGTGCGTCCTGGCGGTACGGAACAGGTCCTAAACGCCGCTTAGGACGCGCTCCTTACCGCCAGGGCGCATCGGCCACGGCGGCCGAGGGTGCATCGGCCGCGACGGCGGAAGACCCACCGTCACGGCCGCCGAGGACACGCAGCAACCGCCGATCCGAGGACACGCGGCCACGGCCCGCCCCCGCCCGCCCGCCCCAGAACCTCCTGGCGGTACGGCACAGGTCCTAAACGCCGCTTACGACGCGCTCCTTGCCGCCAGGGCGCATCGGCCACGGCGGCCGAGGACCCGCGGCCACGGCGGCGGAGGGCGCATCGGCCACGGCAGCCGAGCACAAGCGGCCACTGCAGCCGAGCACAAGCGGCCACGGCAGCCGAGCACAAGCGGCGACCGCCGCCGAGTACAAGGTGCCTTCGCTCCGCTGGTACCCTCGCGAGTCATGGACATCGTTCCCCTGGACGTGCCGGGCGCGCGTCAGACGGTTGAGCTCGAGAATCCGCAGGGCATCTTCTACAAGATCCGCGTTGGCGGCGAGGTCATCAAGCGCACCAAGGGCGGGTGGAGCGTCCCGCTGCGCAACGGAAGTACCGCAAAAATCAAGTCACAAGGCTTCATTCCTGGCTTTCAAGCCCTGTACCTTGAAGACAAGAAGATCTACGACATGGGCGCCGGCGTCCAGCTCCCCGAGCGCATCGCCATCTTCGCCCCCCTTATCCTGCTGATCTGGGTTCCATTCGGGCTGGTATTGGGTCTGATTCTGTTCTTCATGGGGATCCCGGGCGTCAAGAACCAGCAGATGCCGCGCGGCCTCCGCATCGCACTGCCCCTCATCAACACCGTGGCTGCGGCGGTCATCTTGACCCTCATTACCGGCCGCATCGGCATCTGGGGATAGGCTTACCCCCGTGACGCGCTCGGCACTTTCGCCCTTTATCTAGGCCAGCAGAGACCCTGCTGGCCTGACAGGACGAGCCATGCCCCCACGCGCGGGCGGCCGTAACCCCGCAGATTCCCAGCAGGAAAGCCCCCAATGACTGACGTAAACCCCCTCGATAGCGCCGCAATCGCCCAGGCAGTGTCCGACGCTGTTGCCGCCTTCGCCGCCGCCTCCAGTTTGGATGAGCTCAAGGAGGCGCGCCTGGCCCACACGGGCGACAAGGCGCCATTGACCCTGGCAAACCGTGTGATCGGCTCGCTTGAGCCCGCGGAAAAGGTCACGGCAGGGCAGAACATGGGCGCCGCTCGCGCCGAGATTGGGCGCGCGCTCGCCGCCCGCACAACCACCCTCGAGGCAGAGCGCGACGAGCGCGTGCTCGTGGAAGAGGCCGTGGACGTCACCCTTCCCGTGCGCCGCGGACTCGCCGGCGCCCGTCACCCCCTTGAGTCGCTCCAGGAGCGCATGTGCGACACCTTTGTTGCGATGGGCTGGGAGGTCGCCGATGGCCCTGAGCTCGAGGCCGAGTGGTTCAACTTTGACGCCCTCAACTTTGACCCCGACCACCCCGCGCGCGAGATGCAGGACACCTTCTTCATCGACCCGCCAAAGGCCGGCCTGGTAATGCGCACGCACACGAGCCCCGTCCAGGTCCGCGCGGCCATCGCCCGCCGCGACGCCCTGGTCAACGAGGGCCGCGGAATCTACGTGGTGTGCCCGGGCAAGACCTTCCGCACCGACGAGCTCGACGCCACCCACACCCCGGTCTTCCACCAGATCGAGGGCCTGGCCGTGGACAAGGGCCTCACGATGGCGCACCTCAAGGGCACCCTCGACGCCTTCGCCCGCAGCCTCTTTGGCCCGGATGCGGTCACAAGACTCCGCCCCAGCTTCTTCCCCTTCACCGAGCCGTCAGCAGAGATGGACCTGCGCTGCTTTGTCTGCGGCGGAAGCGACCCCGACTGCCGCACGTGCCGGGGAACCGGGTGGATTGAATGGGGCGGCTGCGGCATGACGCACCCCAACGTGTTGATTGCTGCGGGAATCGATCCTGAGGTCTACACCGCCTTTGCCTTCGGAATGGGCATCGAACGCACCCTCATGTTCCGTCACGGAGTCAAGGACATGCGCGACATGGTCGAGGGCGACGTCCGCTTCTCTCAGCAGTTTGGCCTGGAGGTCTGACATGCCCAAGATCCCCCTGAAGTGGCTTGAAGAGTCCGTAGACCTCAATGGTGCAAGCGCGGACCAGGTGGCCGCCGCGCTCGCTCGGGTTGGCCTTGAAGAAGAAGGCATCGAGGGCGGCGGTGTCTCCGGCCCTGTCGTCGTCGGCTATGTGCAATCCGTGGTGCCCGAGAGGCAGTCGAATGGCAAGACGATCAACTGGTGTCACGTTGACGTTGGTCCCTACAACGAGCAAATGGCTAGCGCGGTGTTGCCGGGATCCGAGGCCAACTGGACAGGACGCGGAATCGTGTGCGGCGCCCATAACTTCACGGTCGGCGACTTCGTTGTGGTTGCGCTCCCAGGTTCCGTTTTGCCGGGAGACTTCGCTATATCCGCTCGCAAGACCTACGGTCATATCTCCGACGGCATGATTTGCTCGGCGCGCGAACTCGGCCTGGGTGATGAGCATGCGGGGATTATCGTGCTCACCGAGTACCTGAACATTTCTTCGACTACGCCCCTAATCCAACGAATGCCCCTTGACCACGGCATGGGCTACCGGCCGCAGGCAATGATGCCGTTGACGCCGGGAGCGGATGCGAAGCACCTACTTGGCCTCGACGAGTCGACGATCGAGATCAACGTCACCCCCGACCGCGGCTACAGCTTCTCCATTCGCGGTGTTGCCCGCGAGTACAGCCACGCGACGGGGCAGGAGTTCCGAGACCCTGCCGCGATCGCGGTGACGGGCACAGCGTCGGGCGGCTTCGAAGTCAGCATCGAAGACAACGCGCCCATCCGCGGCAACGTGGGCTGCGACCGCTTCGCGGCGCGCATCCTGCGCGGCTTCGACCCCAGCGCCCCCTCCCCGCAGGAGATGAAGCGCCGCCTCGAGCAGGCGGGCATGCGCTCGGTCTCGCTCGCGGTGGACGTCACCAACTACGTGATGCTCGAGCTGGGCCACCCCTTGCACGCCTACGACCTTGCCAAGGTGACGGCACCGCTGGTGGTGAGGAGAGCGTCGGGCAGCGACAAGCTCACCACGCTCGATGGCGTGGAGCGCAACCTTGACCTCGAGGACATCCTCGTCTGCGACAGTACCGGCGGTCACGGCGCGCGCCCGGTGGGGCTCGGCGGCGTCATGGGCGGCCTCGAGACCGAGGTGAGCGAGACCACCACGGACATCCTGCTGGAGGCGGCGCACTGGGATCCGATCACGATCGCGCGCACGGCGCGGCGGCACCGGCTGGGCTCGGAGGCGTCGCGGCGCTACGAGCGGGGCGTGGACACGGCGCTGGCGGCCATCGCGATCGAACGCGCGCTCACGCTCATGCAGCAGTACGGCGGGGGAGTGATCGAGGACGTCTACACGGACATCGACAACACCGTGCCGCCCAAGGCGATCGCGATGGATGTTGCGTTCCCCGGCGAGATCGTGGGCGTCGACTACGACCCCGAGGCAGTGGTCGCGTCGCTCGAGAAGGTGGGCTGCGTCGTGGACCGCGACGCGGAGAGCCTGCTCGTGACGCCGCCAACGTGGCGCGGCGACCTCGTCGCACCGATCAACCTGGTGGAGGAGGTGGGCCGCCTGCACGGGTATGCGAACGTGCCGTCGGTGCTGCCGGTGGCGCCTCCCGGGCGCGGCTACACGCACGAGCAGCGGGTGCGGCACACGGTGGCGCGCACGCTCGCGGAGTCCGGGCTGACCGAGGTGCTCACGTACCCGTTCATGTCGCCCGCGCGGCTGGACGAGCTGCAGATTCCCGAGGGCGACATCCGCCGCGACGTGGTGCGCCTGGCGAATCCGCTCTCGGCGGAGCAGCCGCTGCTGCGGACGTCGATCATGGCGACTCTGGTTGACGCGCTGCGCGTGAACCTCTCGCGTGGTGCGCAGGATGTGGGCATCTACGAGGTGGGACGGGTGTATCGCGCGTCGCGCATCGGCGACATCTCTGGCACGTACCAGGGCGACACGATCGAGCCCGACGACATTGCCAGGCTGGATGCGGCGCTTGGCGATCAGCCGCGCCGGGTGGGCGGCATCATGACCGGTGCCCGGTTGGCAGCTGATTGGTCTGGGCCTGCGGTTCCCTTTGAATGGTCCGACGCTGTGGCCGCCGTGGAGCGCGTGGCATCTGCGGTTGGTGTGCCGGTCACGGTGGCGCCCGAGCAGTTTGCGCCGTGGCACCCCGGCAGGTGCGCGGCGTTCTTCGCGGAGGGCTTTGGGCTGGTGGGCGTGGCGGGAGAGTTGCACCCGCGCGTGCTCGAGGACTTGGGTCTGTCGGCGCGGACGGTAGCGTTTGAGCTAGTGCTGGATCCGTTGGTGGCGGCGTCTGCTGGGGTGATTGCCTCGGCTACGCCCGTGGCTGGTCACCCGCTCGCGAAGGAGGACTTCGCGTTTGTGGTGGATGTGTCCGTGACGGCCGGTGACTTGGTTTCTGTGCTGCGCGCGGGTCACGAGTTCGTTGAGGACGTGCGGGTGTTCGACGTCTACCAGGGTGCACAGGTCGGCGAGGGCAAGAAGTCTGTGGCGGTGAACGTGGTGATGCGTGCGCCTGATCGGACCTTGTCGGGCGACGAGGTGCTGGCCGTGCGAACGGCGCTCATCGCAGCGGCTACGGACGAGTTTGGGGCAGCGCTGCGGTAGCGCCGCGGAACAGTTTGCCGGCTACTACGCGAAACGCTCTGACCGCACGCGTCGCCTCTGTCGCGACATGTGGTGGCACCTTGGCGGGCAACGCGGCAAGTCGTCAATCAACTCGGTCATTCGCGTTTGCAGGGGTGTCGCCTCTGAGGATTAGTCCGTCGGTTCAGCGGACACCAGGCGGTACTTCGCGCCCCGGCCCGAGCTCTGCGGAACCCGCTCGATTTCGCCGGCCGTAATTAGCGCTTCGAAGTAACGCCGGATCGTCCTCTCGGCCTCCGGACGATTCAGTAGTGCGCGAGCCTGCGAGTTATTGATGGTCTTGTTCTTCCGCAGGTAGTCGACGATGCGCGACTCGGGCGAGGCGAGAGTCTCGTGCCAAATGACGACGATTACCGATGTTCCCGTGTCACGAATCTCAGGCTCGCGCAGGTCGAGTTTGCGCATGGCTTCGAATGCGGTGTTGAGGCCCTCGCCAACGTCCTTGTTTGGCGCATCCGGAAACTTGTTGAGAAGACGGACTATGACGGGGTTCCGCGAGAACCGCTCATCGAGGATGTTGGACGCTGTGATGTTCGCCGGCAAAGATCCGGGGCTCTGCACCTCAACGCGGTTGTCAAAAACGCGTACGTGCACGTCGTCGTTGACCGAGTAGTCCCGGTGAATCAGCGCGTTCGTAATGATCTCGTGAACGGTCTCATCTGGGTACTTGATTGCCTTGAGCCCGCTCGCGTCGAGCGTCGGGATCGTTTCAACCTGCCGGACGGTCTCCGTGACGGCTGCCTTAACTTGGTCGTAGATGCAGCCATCGATTGAGATCGGGTCGTAGGCAAGGTGGTCGCGAGAACCTTCGGTGTCGCTCGTCGTATACCTGTAGAGCTTGAGCGACGACTTGGGCAAGTGAATCTGGGGCTCCTCATGAAACAGGAGCGTGCCGGCAACCGTGGGTAGGTCGTTCACGATGAGACTCTGCTTGCGCAGCCAAGGTTCTGGCTCGGTCGTGGGGACCACGCTCTTGGCAAAATCGACCGCGACGGGAGAGACGACTAAGTCTTGATACGCGTAGTTCAACGTCGCGGTCTCAAGCGACGTGATGCCCTTCTGCATCTTCAAGTGCGCAAGATCGCTCACAGGGAGCGACTGGGCGCCGCGGCGCACGTATGCCTTGCCGTCCGATGCCTCCTTGATCTCGCGGGCTTTCGAGACCGTCACTAGGAGGCCGTAGGTACTGTCGTCGGTATTCTGAAGGAAGGTGTACATGCACTCGGTTCCGTAGGGGAAGAGCGCTTCGAGTGCCTGCAGGTGACCGTTGAGTGCCTCCATGTCTGGCGCGCCAGACCAGGAGCCGTCATCTTCAATCCCGATGATGAGGTCGCCCCCGTCGGTGTTGGCAAACGCGCTTGCCGTCCTAGTCAACTTGCCCGGCGCGATGCGAATCGACTTGCGATCGAAGAACGGCCCCTCGTGGAGTCGGCCAAGTTGCGCGACAGCCGCTCCCGTAATGCGAGCAGTTTCCAACGTGACCCCCTCGGCGTCGACCTCAGGCCGAGTGTATCTACTGCAGCTGAAGTAACGCGTCGAAACTCGCCGTACTCTCCCGCAGCCTGGGGCATATGGACTTCGGCAAGGGACCAACTCATCAATACAACCTCACGAGACTTCGCGGCGCCGTCCCGAGCATGCTCGCCGTGAGCTCCCCTAAGGCGCAACCACCTGGTCAGGGTGCGTCCGCCCGCAGTACGCGAGGGTGGTTGCCCGTTCGGTCCAGGCCGGATCTGTACCGAGTTCTCGCACCACGGTCGCGATTCGGGCTCCTGCCCTGGCAGGACCGCGAACGTGTCTTGCTAACAGAGCAATTCCTTAGCTTGGCCACGCGTGCGGCCAGTTGCGTTTCGCACCGTCGTACTTGGTTCCGCCCGTTGCGGCAGTATGTGGACATGGCTCTGAAGCGTATGCCGACCCGACCGGCCCCGCCGTCGGATTGGGAAATGCGAAACCTTGGGACCCTGCGTCTGTATCTCGACGACTTGCAAGACGTCCTCGACCACCTGCAGCGGCAGCATGGTGCGCCAAGTCTCTTGGCCGGAGATAGCGAAGCTGACGCGGCCATCGATCTGAAGGACGCAACGCCGAAGGAACTCCGGTCAGTAAGGATCGTGGCGTTTCAGGGGGACCTAAAGCTCTCGCTTACTCGCCAGCACTCGCGCTCGCAGTGGCGTCGATCAAACGTGAAGGCCCAAACTGCCGCCGAAGAATGCGCATCACTATTGGCTCCGCGGCGCCTCAACGGTGGCCTCGCGTTTCTTCAAACGTGGGCGATGACTGGCTGGCTCTTCACCGTGGTCGCGTTGATCGCCCTCGTTTTCATTGTCGGGGTGCGCCTTGCGACTGACAGAGACGTGGAGTGGAGCGTCGTGTGGGTCCTCCCGCTTACGGCGATTGGCGTAGGTCTGTTCCTGGCGCTCCTGTCGCTCATCGAACCCTCCAGCCGCAACTCGCGGACGTGGCTCTATCCCTACTTGCGGCGCGAGAGTCGCGAATTGTCCCTCACTCGCCGAAGCGCCTGGCTCGTCGCCATCGTCGGGTCGATCACCTCGGCGTTGCTCGGGGCGGGCCTGACGATGGTGGTCACCTCGCTGACCTCCTAGAGTGCGCAAGTCGCCGCGCTTCCCTTGAAGTGGTGCAACGAAACTCTTCGCACTGCCGCACAACTGGGGCATGCGGACATCGGCGATGGGGTCCTCGTGTGACCATCCGGCTCAGCCCACTTAGCGCTCTACTCACATGGATGGCGACGTCGCGCCGCGTAGTCTGCAGAATGCTCGCGAGAATCGCCGCGTTTGCCCCCTAACGTTGATGCTGAGCGCATGTGCGTTGCCGCCGGGCCATTTGCAATCGGCGACGCCGAGTCCCGTCGCTACCGTTGGCGAGCCGACGGCTACCGCCGCACATAACCCCAGCGTCGGTCAATTAGTCCTCGCCCCACTAACCTCGCCAGCGGCACCAACCCGGGCTCAGCCGAAGACCAATCCCTCAAACGCGCCGGTGGCTGGACGGCCGAGGTCCGGGTAAAGATCCCGGGCGCGCGCATCGCCGCCTGGGACCCAGACGGCAGCCTCCTCGTGAGCAACGGCAAAGGAGGCACCATCACGCGCCTCACCCCAACAGAAGACGGCAAGACGCCCAAGCGAGAGACCATCCTTGGCCGTCGCAACAACCTCCAGGGCCTCGGCTTCGCACTTAACGGCAAGTTCCTCGTCCTGGGCGAGGGCGACAAGATCGTCACCTACGAGTAGGCCAACGGCAAGGCCACCAACCCACGCACCATCGTCGGCGACCGCCCTACCTCGGGCCACGGCCCCGAGTGCATCGTGATCAGCGGCGACACCGTGTGCTACAGCCTCGGCTCGGCGACCAGTGACTTTGCCACGCAGTTTGTGAGGATGGCTGCCCGCTCTAGCCGGGCTGATCCGCATGTCACTCCATCGCAGCGGACGCCTGAACCTCATCGTGCAGCTCCTGATGATCATCCGCACTCAACGCTTCAGCCCCGCTAAACACATACGGCTTCCCCACGCCCGTGTTGATGAAGTCCTTCAGACTCCCCGCGATGAACATGCTCCACGCGTCCGAGCACACCTTGTAGCACTCCACCCTCGGCTCGAGCCCCGCGTGCGTGAACGTGACCTGCGTGCCCGAGTCCGTCTCCGCGATGTCAAAAGTGACCGTCGTGTCATTCCATTCTTGGTGGTCTTCCACGAAGTCCAGGTAACTGCCGGTGACAAGCCAGGCGACGCGTCGGCCAGGCTCAAGCTCCGTGACACGCATGCCGCTGTAGTGCAGGCCGGGGACCACGTACACCCACTCGTCGCCCACGCTCGTGGTGCGGCCCGTGATGCGGCCCCACCAGCCCGTGACGTCGTTGATCGCGTCGAACGCTTGCTGCGGGGTGGCGTCGACGGTGATGGTGCGGGTGAAGTCTGCGGACATGAGGGGCTCCTTGGCTGGTGGTTTCATCGACCCTAGTCCGGCCACTTGCATGATGCAAGTGGTAGAGTCGGCCGCATGCTCGGAAAGACCTACGACACCCAGATCTGCTCCATCGCCCGCGCGCTCGAGGACGTGGGGGAGCGGTGGAGCCTGCTCATCCTGCGCGACGCGATCTTCGCCGGCGTGACGCGCTTTGGCGACTTCCAGCACAACCTCGGCATTGCGACCAACGTGCTCGCGTCCCGGCTGGAGGGTTTCGTTGCGGCCGGCATTATGGCGCCCGACGCTGATGGCGGCTATGCGCTGACGCCCAAGGGCCGCGCGCTGGCAGTTTCGCTCATCGCGCTGACGGAGTGGGGTGACGAGTGGGCGTCGGAGATCGAGCCGCCGATTCTGTACGAGCACGCGGGGTGCGGGGGAGATGTGCACACTGCTGCGGTGTGTGGAGCGTGTGGAGTGGTGGCGCCTGAGGACGTCGGTATCCGACTTGGTCCCGGCATGCCCGCCGAGTACGTGGCTTCGCGGCGGGGGCCGCTCAGCGCCTAGGGGTGCCGTCGGCGAGGGCGCCGTGATCGGGTTGCTGGTGACGTTGCCCGCGCCAGTGGACAGAGCGGTCAAGGGCATGTCAGTTCGTTGATCAAGAATTGCGGGCATGAGTAACGGACTGCAGGGTGCGGCCCTAGTAGCGACGATATGCGCGCCACTAGTTGCGGCGCTTGTCTTCGCCATCGGCGTATTCGTCGATCGGCGGGCCAAGAAGCGCGCGGCTTTCGCGGCGGCAGCAGCACGAGCCCGTGCAGAGTTGATGAGGTCTGGAAACTGGATCGTGATGCCGACCCCTCTCTCTGGCTTCGGCGGCTGGCAGCTACGCGTGTTCACGACCTCGACGGAACTCGCGGTTCAGTTGCCTGCTCGACGCTATGGGGCACTCGCGATGTGGATCGCAGTCGGTGCCACCCGAATCGGTACTGATCACAACAGGAGTCGTCAGGTTGCAGCGATCGAGGCTCTCATGAGGGTGATGTGGACGATGCAGGATGGAAATCGCAGAGCCCTCAAGCGCGCGCTGATACTTTCGCGCGAGTCGCCGTGGCCCGAAGGTGACCTTGAACCCCCGATCGGCCTACGTGTGTTGGCCAGCATGGGGCGTTGGCCGTTGGCGTTGCTGACTCTCGACTTCGACTTCGCACTCTGGCACAAGCGGGTTGGCGCGGGCGAGAAGTAGCCTCGGAACATGGCCATACGATCGATGGCACTGGCTCTGATGACGCTTGTGGGTCTGGTGGGGTGCACTCCGGATCCCATCGGCACCCCCGATCCGACGCCGAGCGAGACCCGTGTCGCGCATACGACTACCACCACACCACCCAGCCCCAGCGTCGGGCAACTGGTCTCAGTCCAGGTAACCGTCGCCGAAGGCACCAACCCCGGCTCAGCAGAAGGCCAATCCATCAAACTCCCGCAAGGCTGGACCGCAGAGGTCTGGGCCAGCATTCCGGGCGCGCGGATCGCCGCATGGGACCCCAACGGCAGCCTGCTCGTGAGCAACGGCAAGGGCGGCACCGTCACGCGCCTCACCCCAACAGAAGATGGCAAAGCCCCTAAGCAAGAGGCAATAATCACCGGCCTCAACAATCCCCAGGGCCTCGGCTTCGCGTTGAGTGGTAAGTACCTCGTCGTGGGCGAGGGCGACAAGATCGTCACCTACGAATACGCCAACGGTCACGCCACCAACCCGCGCACCATCGTCGGCGACCTCCCAACCTCCGGCCACGGCTCCAAGGGCATCGCGATCAGCGGCGACATCGTCTACTACAGCCTCGGCTCGGAGGACAACCGCGACCCCCAAAGCCGCGAGCAGACCCCCGAGCGCGCCACCATCTGGCAGGCGAGCATCTACGGAGACGGCAACAAGGTGGTCGCCAGGGGAGTGCGCAACGGCTTCGCGCTCGCCATCGCCCCTGATACGACACTGTTCGCGGGCGTCAACCAGATGGACAACCAGCCCTACCCCTTCGACGACGAGACCGGCCAGCTCGGCCTCAACGTGCCCGAGTACATCAACGAGAACCCCATCGAGCAGGTCACCCGCATCACGCCGGGCATCGACCTCGGCTGGCCGTTCTGCGTCCCCGACACTCGCGAGACGCCCACCAACATCGACCTCCGCTGTGTCGATGAACAATCGTGTCTGGCGCCGCTCACGGCCTAAGGTTCAAGCGTGGTCAAGAGAAGGCTGGTGTGGGCAGTACTAGCGACGACAGCTGTCGCGCTTGCCTTGGCCGCGTGTAGTCCGGGCGACGTAGAAGCGCATCCAGTCGAATCACGAAGTGCGACGGGCACTGCTGAAGGCGAGGGCGAGTCGCCCCTCGAATCCATCCTTCGCCTCGCCGAGGAGAATGACGCTAACGACCAACAGCTCGCGATGCTGCGCGACGCCGCGGTCGCGGGCGCGGTCCCCTTCGAGGACCTCCGCACTGCGGTTGACGCGACATTCGCGTGCCTCGACGACGCAGGCATTCACTACATCGAGCAAGCGAGAGACCCCGACGATCCCTACGACTCGATCCCGTTCTCGGTAGAGGTCACTGACTCTGCGATGGAGGCCATCGCGGATGCCTGCGCCTTCGCGAACAGCTACTGGATTCAGTCCGCGTACGAGCAACAGCCTGCCGGTCAGGAGGCGGCCGACGCTGAGTTTGACCGTGCGCGACCCCTCATCATCGAATGCCTCACTGAACACGGCATCCCGGCTGACGAATCGAGCACGAACGACGAACTCAAGGAGCTGCTCATCTACTCGGAGACGGGTATCGACCGCTCAAGTGATGCACCTCCGCCCGAGGACTGGGAATCGATGGGGTGTCTCGACGCGGCTGGGCTCGACGGGTTCTAGCCAGGCGTCTAGCCTCGAAGCATGCGGCGTCTGACACCTTCCATCGCGATCGCTCTCGTCGCGCTCGGCCTTGCAGGGTGCTCTGAACCTGTTGATGACCTTGTTCCATCGGAGCCCGCTACCGTCGCGCCAACGGGTGCGCCGTCGCCCACAGCGCAACCCAGCCACAGCGTCGGGCCGCTTGTGCCCACTGAACTCACAGTCGCCGACGGCACCAATCCCGGCCCTGCGGAGGGAAAGCAACTCAACATCCCTCAAGGCTGGACCGCCGAGGTCTGGGCAAATGTGCCAGGAGCAAGGCTCGCCGCCTGGGACCCGAACGGCAGCCTCCTTGTCAGCACCGGCGGCGCTGGCACAGTCACGAGACTCACCCCCACGGAGCCCGGCACGGCCCCCGAACAAGAAGCACTCCTCACGGGCCTCAACGGACCCCAAGGCCTCGCCTTCGCGCTCAACGACAAGTTCCTGGTGGTCGGCGAGGCGGACAAGATAGTGAAATACGAGTACGCCAACGGCACAGTCAGCAACCCAACAACGCTCGTCGACAGCCTCCCCACCAGCGGCCACGGCGCCAAAGGCGTGGCCGTCAACGGCAGCACGGTGTACTACAGCGTCGGCTCGGAGGGGAACCGCGAGACCACCGGCCGCGACGGCGACCCCCAGCGCGCCACCGTCTGGCAGGTGGGCATCAACGGCGATGGCAACCAGATACTGGCAACGGGCGTCCGCAACGGCATGGCCCTCGCTATCGCCCCTGATAAAACCCTCTTCTCGGCCGTCAACGGCATGGACAACGTGCCCTACCCCTTCGACGACGACACCGGAAACTTCGGCCACGTCATCCAAGACTTCGTCAACGAGAACCCCGTGGAGGCGGTGACGCGGCTCGAGCAGGGCACGGGCCTCGGCTGGCCCTTCTGCCTCCCGGACGCGCGCGACAACTCCAGAAACACCAACATCCCGTACGTCAACGACGCCGAGAACAACCCCGACGGTGAAAGCCTGGATTGCCGAAGCCTCGGCACCATCCAGTTGGGCCTGCCCGCACATAGCGCGCCGCTTGGTCTCACCTTCACCGCCGGCACGCCGCTCGAACCAGTGCTCGGCAGCGGTGCCCTCATCACCGCGCACGGCTCGTGGAACCGCGAGCCGCCGCAGGAGCCCTACGTCGCCTTCGCCCCCTGGGATGACGCCACGGGCACCCTGGGCCCCATGGAGTTCCTCGTCACAGGATGGCAGTCCGACGCTGGTGACCGGTGGGGGAGGAGCGTCGCCTCGGTCGTGGGTCCAGACGGTTCGCTTTATGTCACCGATGACGCGGCGGGGCTGGTGTATCGGATCACGCCCAACTAACTCGCGGGACAGTCCGCGTCCGGCGTGTGGCTGCCTCTCCAGCCGGCCCAGTACATCGCACCGAATGGCACCTCAAGCGTGGACGTAATTCCAAACGTGGTGACCTTCACCTCGGCGGCATCGCTACCGATGGCACCTCCGGGACTCAGGATCACGCAGTCCGCGGTGACTCGCAGCGAGACCAGCGCATATCCGCCGGGCTCTACCCGCAGTGAATCAGCGGGCGTCACAGATTCGGCGTCCATGGTCGAGGCCGTAGACGTCGGATCGAACGCGGCAACTTGCACCTCGCCAAAGCGCGTTGGGTCGCTCGGCGCAAGCGTCACCGGATACGGTCGTGCGTTCTTGACCACGATGCTCGCCCACGCGCCGCCAGGCTGGTCCCACACGGTCCACTCGGCTTCGTCGGCGTCCATCCAGTCGGACTCGTCGTTCAGCTCAAATTCACCGCTCTGCGAAGACATCCCAGCCCCTTCAAGGCGGGGGTTCTTCGCGGCCACAAACCATGCGGCGATCAAGAGTGCGACCAGCACGAATGCGATCCACGCCACAACCCGCAACGCGCGCGATGAAGGCGCAGGCACCGTCCCCGTTACGGTCATGTCGCCACTCTAGCGAGCACTCGCTCCACGTCGCCTAGTAGCTGCGGCACATCTCGCTCAACGGTCGCCCAGATCACCTCGGGGTCCACCGGCCAGTATTTGTGAACGATGAGATTGCGTTGCTGCTTCGTCAGCCCTATCGGCACCGAAGGTAGCCGTGCGTAGGTCTCGTCGCTTAGCGCGCCCAGCGCTTCACCAACGATCGTGAGACACCTGAGCACGGCGTCGTACGTGCGCTCGTCGTCGAGAGACGCTCGCCCTAGCGCGGTGTAGTTGGCGATACGGCCCGAAGCTGCAGCAACGTTGCGCAGGCGCCTCGCATCGCGCTCGGGCAGGGAGGTCATAGCACCAGCGATCGCTCGAGCACGGCGTCACGTTCGGCCTGCGGCAGCCCGCCGAGGGTCACCAAGTCGACGTGTTCGCCTAGCAGGGTGGCGAGGTCGTGCCGCAAGGCCGCCAGAGCGAACAGCCCAACTGGTTCAGTCCCGTGAACCCAGAAGTCGACGTCGGACTCCGGACCGTCCGTGCCGCTCGCGACCGATCCGAAGAGCGCAATTCGATCTACGCCTCGAGCAAGAGAGAGGTCCTTGATCCGTGCGCGGTTCCGCATGACCTTGGGAAGACGCGAGGGCACCGCATGCGGCTCGACCAGGTATGCCTCGAGGGCCGCCTCGACCACTGAAGCGAGCGAAGGCCGGGCGGGCAGTGCGTCCACGAATGACTCGAGCGCGTGCTCGAGATCATCGCGGATGGTGACGGTGGCGCGGCGCACGCTTCCTATCGTGCACCATCTGGTGCAGATGGTGCAACGAACTCTTCACTAGTCTCAGAACATGGTCTCCAAAGAAGTCCAAGCAGAGGTGCGCACACACCTCGCAGCCATCGAGCGCGAGCACGACGTCCGCGTCCTCTTCGCGTGCGAGTCCGGCTCGCGCGCGTGGGGCTTCGCGAGCCCGGACAGCGACTTCGACGTCCGCTTCGTCTACGCCCACCCGCGCGATTGGTACCTCAGCATCGAGCAGCGCAGGGACGTCATCGACATCCCTATCTCGGGCGAGATGGACATCGCTGGATGGGACCTGCGGAAGGCATTGGGCCTGGCACGGGCCGGAAACGCGACGCTCTCCGAGTGGCTCGACTCTCCGGTCATCTACAAAGACCACGATGACTTCGCCGCCCGCATGCGGTCTCTCCTCGACGCCACGTATCGCCGCGAGCGGGCGTTTATGCACTACACGTCGCTCGCCCGCAACCACTTCACCGAGTCGCCGTCTGGCAAGGATCGCCGGCTCAAGCGCTTCCTCTACTCGCTGCGCACGGCGCTCGCCGCGCAGTGGTGCGCCACCCGCGAAGACCGCCCGCCCATGACGCTCTACGCGCTCACCGACGCGCTCATCGACAACGCAGACGTCCGCGCACGCATCGACGCCCTGGTCGAGCTCAAGTCCACGCTCGCGGAGAAATCCTTCTATGAGCCCGACGCTGTGGTCACCGAGTTCCTCGAGCACCGGATCGCGGCTCTCGCCGACGCCGTGGTTGAGTCCGCGCCTGCGGCCGACGGTGCGGTGTTCGATCGGTTCTTCATCGGCGAGTTGGAGAGGTCGTGACCACGAAGCCGTCCGCGGTCATCGTCGACATCGACGGCACCCTTGCCCTCATCACGGATCGCAATCCGTACTCGCACCAGGGAGTTCTCAAAGACAAGCCCAACGCCGCCGTGATTGAGGTTGCCCGCGCGCTCGCGGCGCGCGGGCATACGCTCGTGATCGTCTCCGGCCGCACCGAGGCCGCCCGCGATGACACGGAGCTCTGGCTGACGCGCCACCTCACAACACCCTTCGTGGGTCCCTTCATGCGCGCGGATCGCGATGACCGCAAGGACGCGACCATCAAGAAGGAGATCTACCGGGAGCACATTGAGCCCCACTTTGACGTGCTGTGCGTCCTCGACGACCGCGACCAAGTGGTGGCGATGTGGCGCTCCCTAGGGATCACGTGCCTGCAGGTGGCGCCCGGCAATTTCTAGGCACCTCGCTAGAGTCCCACCATGACCACACTCGCGTTCATTCACGGCATGTACATGACGGCAGCCAGTTGGGAGTCGTGGCGGGAACTCGCCACGACGGCCGGCTTCGAGACCATCGCCGTGGAGTGGCCCGGCCACGAGGGTGACCCCAAGGCAATGCGCGCGAACCCGCCAGGTGAGCTTAGGACGCTTGGATTCCCAGACCTCGTGGGGCATCACGCGAAGGAACTCGAAGACCACAAGGACGCCATCCTCATCGGTCATTCCGTCGGCGGCCTCCTGGTCCAAGCCCTGCTCGCCCAAGGCGTGGGGAAGGCGGGCGTTGCGATCTCCCCAGCCCCACCGTCGGGCATGATCTCCCTGCGGCCTGAATTCCTGCGCGCCAACCTGCCGCACACCAATGCGCTGCTGCGCAGCAAGCCGTTGCCTATGTCCTCGGCGCGATTCGCCCGCACGTTCGGCAATGCCACCGCACCCGAGGCGCGGGACGCTATTTGGGAGCAGTTCGTCACTCCTGAGGCGCGTGGCGTTCCGCTCGACACGCTGTTTGGCCGCGCCAAGGTCGATCCCGCCCACCTCACCGCGCCGCTCGCGATCTACGGCGGTACCAAGGACCGGCTCATCCCGGTGAGCCTCGCGCGCAAGATCGCCGCCCGCTATCCGCAGGCCGAGTTCACCGCCCTCGAGGGCCGCGATCATCTGCTGTGCAACAGCCCCGGTTGGGACCCACTGGCCGACGCTGTACTCGCTTGGGCGGCGGCCGTCGAGTAGGCGCGCGGGGCCACCTGGTATCCTTGACACATCCCAGGAACTGCAAAGGGCCTGGATACGTCGCAGATTGCTTCTCATCTCGTCGGCGCGCTCCGCAGGGAGACAGCGCCAGGCTCGCAGATTCTTCTCTCCGGCGAACGAACGCGGACACCTTCGCGATTCGCCACCAGTGCCGCCGACGGCACACCACTGAAAGACCTCTCATGACTTCACATTTCGCCGACCTCGGCGTGCCCACGCCCATCACCGACGTCCTCGAGCGCGAGGGAAAGCGCGTGGCCTTCCCCATCCAGGAAGACACGCTCCCGGACACCCTCGCTGGCCGCGATGTGCTTGGCCGAGGCAAGACCGGCTCGGGCAAGACGCTCGCCTTCTCCATCCCCGTGGCCGCTCGCCTTGGCGCCAAGGGTGGCAAGGCGCGCCCCGGCCAGCCGCGCGCGCTGATCCTCGCGCCCACGCGCGAGCTCGCCACCCAGATCAACACCGTGCTCGCCCCGCTCGCCAGGGCTTACGGCCTCACCACCGCCACCATCTACGGCGGCGTGTCCCAGCAGCGTCAAGAGCAGGCGATGAAGCGCGGCGTTGACATCGTGGTCGCTTGCCCCGGCCGCCTCGAGGACCTCATGGGCCAGCGCATCGTCTCGCTCAGCGCCGTGGAAATCACCGTTCTCGACGAGGCTGACCACATGGCAGACCTCGGCTTCCTCCCCGGCGTCACCCGCATCATGGCGGCCACCCCCGCGCGCGGCCAGCGCCTCCTCTTCAGCGCCACGCTCGACAACGGCGTGGACAAGCTCGTCAAGCGCTTCCTCAGCGACCCCGTCACGCATGAGGTCGACAGCGCGGACAGCCACGTTGACGCCATGACGCACCACGTCTTCCATGTGCCCGACGCTGGGGCCAAGAAGGACCTCGTTCGCACCTTGGCCTCTGGTACCGGCAAGCGCGTACTGTTCATGCGCACCAAGCACCAGGCGCGCAAGTTGGCTACCCAGCTCACGGCCGACGGCATCCCGGCAGTCGATCTGCACGGGAACCTTTCGCAGGCGGCAAGGGATCGCAACCTCGCCACCTTTGCGGCAGGCGACGCCAAGGTGCTTGTGGCCACGGACGTGGCCGCGCGCGGCGTGCACGTGGACGGCATCGAGCTGGTGGTTCACGTGGATCCGCCCGCCGAACACAAGGCTTACCTGCACCGTTCGGGCCGCACGGCCCGGGCCGGCTCCTCCGGAGATGTGGTGACGATCGTGCTTCCCGAGCAGCGCCGTGAGACCGATCAGCTGCTGCGCAAGGCCAACATCCAGGTGCGGCCGCAGGCCGTCTCGTCGACGTCCGCGCAGGTCAAGGACCTGGTGGGTGACGTGGCTCCGCACGTGAAGCCCGTCCCGGCGCCCGCCAAGGCGCCCCAGAGCCACCGCCGCCCCGCACGCAACGGTGCGCCGCGCCGCAACGGCGAGGGCCGTACCCACGAAAACCGCACCCAAGGTGCCGGCCGTGGCCAAGCCAGGTCAGCGTCGGGCAACCGACGCCGCCGGGGCTAACGTAAGAGGATGAGCGCGCCAGACGATGAGTTTGTGCTCCACGGCGGGCGGCGCAGCAAGCTGCGCAACCGTGCCGTGCTGCTCGTTGTGGTGGCCGTGATCGGCGTGGCGGTGCTCATCAACGCGCTGCAACAGGCCAAAGGGGACTCCAACGGGAGTTCCGGAAACCTTGTGATCCCTGCGGCGGTGGCAATCGCGTGCCTTGGCTGGCTCGCGATCACCATCAGCCAGTGGTGGGAGGACAGCACATTCCTCGCAGTCGACGGCGACCGGCTGCTCGCGAGCCACGGCACCGGCGCTCGCCACGGCCGCGCCACGGCTTTCGCCAAGGGCGAGCCCATCGTCATCACGCACGAGGGCGCCGCGGACCACGGGGCAGTGTTCGCCTCCCAGGGTGACGCGCGGATCCGGTTGTGTGACGCCATGGCCATGACCCCGTTGCAGGCCTCGCATCTTGACTCTTGGGTGCGGCTGCACGGGTTTGCCATCGAACGAGGCTAAGGCCCCCGTAGTGCGCTCGGTTCGCGCGGACATCACGACGTTCGCATCACCTCACTGAGACGACGAGACCTGCCAAACCTGACCGCGAGGCCTACCGCAACCCACGCGGTCGCGGCCAGCAGTAGGGGAACCGCGAGTGCCCACCATGCGAACTCTGGCTGCGGCGCGTGGGCTTGACGCGTGATCGCGCCCAAACCGAGCGCCTCGATCGTGAGCCGTGCCACAGCGATCCCCCCGAGCACGCCGAAGAGACTCACCAGAGCGACCGGAATCAGCACCTCGAGCCGGCTTACGCGAGAGACGCGCGCGGCGGACATGCCGACGACCCTGAGCCGCGCCATGGCGTGCCGCCGCTGCGCGTTGCCCGAGGTGGCCAGCAGGGCCACCGCGAGTACAGCAAAGGCGAGCGCCACCACCACGGTGGCTGCGAACAGCCACGACAGGGCGCCGGCAAGCGGCTCGGACCCGACGCGTTCGATCCATTCGTCACGGGTCACCACCTCAGCATCCGCGTCGCCAACGGCGCGGGTGAGCGCGGTGACGGCTTCTGGGCCCACCGCCCATGCGGCAGTGATCGGGTAGCTCTCGCCCGTCACTGCCTCGAGCGCCTCGCGGTCGACGATCACGAGGCGCTCGCCTGCGATGGCCGCTCCAGGAAGGTCGGGGGCGGTTCCCACTGACGTGACCTGCGCGGATTCTCGCGCGAAGGTGATGACGCCGTGATCGACGTGCGTGAGGTCTGCGGTCTCGAGCATGGCAATCGGCTCGCCTTCCGGCGCAGTCGCCAGTGTGCGCCAGGGATCCGGGTGGCCGCCAGGCAGTGCTGCGACGACGCTGGCCAGGGCGGCTGCATCGACCGCGACGATGGTCACGGTCTGCGATCGCGGTCCGCCGGCGAGGTAGCCGGCGCCGATGTCGCTGGCCGACGCCGTGGTTACCCCTTGCACGGGGAGTCCAGCAACTTCTGGGGGCAGCCCGCTGAGGTAGGTCGCCGTGGCGATTGCATCGGCACCGACGTTGTCGTGAGCTGCGTCCAGCCTGCCGTCTCGCACGGTCGAGGCGACCGACGCCGAGAGCGCAATGGTGCCGGCTGCCAGCACCAATGCGAGGACCGCGGTTGTTGTTGCACTCGCGCGGGAGAAGGCAACGAGGGTACCGGCTGCGCTACCGCGGGAGGCCGCGTCCCGCAGCCACCGTGAGACCGTGGGCATGAGCCGCGCCACCCCTGCGCCAACGGCGAGCGCGCACAATGTTGGCGCGGCCAGCACCAAGAGGTCCGCCGCCACAGAGTTGCTCGACGCCGCAGTTCCCCGCGAGCGCAGTGTTGCAGCGGAACCGATGGCGGCGAGCACCAGGAGCACCTCGCGCGTGATCCTGCGCAGGTCGTGAGAAGAGCGAGGGCGACGCCGTTGCCACGCCGCTCGCGCTCCCAGGAGCGGCGCCGCGATGAGCGACATCAGGAGTGTCGGCACCACCCACCACCACGTGGGACGGCCCGGTGCCGCGATTGCCTGCGCGGCGAGCCCCAATCCGGCACCGAGCGCCGTCACGATCGCCGATTCCGCGAGCAACGACAGTCCCACGGAGACAACGGACGCTCCGCGCGTTCGCACCTGTGCGATGACGGAAGCCCGCTGGTCCACGAGCGCGCGCGCCGAGAGCACCTGGGTCAGCGCGATCAGCACCACGAGACAGATGAGAAGCACAGAGGCTTGCGCCGTGGCAGTGCTCGCCCGCGAGAGCGACGCGTCAAGAATCGTGTCGAGCCTGGTACTCACCGACGCAGAGGCGCCGACGATGTCGAAAACCTCCTTGCCGGATGCGAGCCCGCGCGCCGCCACCGACGCGGGTTCTGCGTTCCCCGCGGTGATCGCCCGGACGTCCGTGCGGTACACAATCGCGCGAGTCATGTCGCCCGGAAACAGCGCAAGTCTCGCCGCGGGCACGGATTCGTCAGTCGTGAGCAGGGCCACTGATGTTTGCGGCTCTGCGCCGTGGCTTTCCCGGGGTTCGAGCAGCGTGGGAATGGCGTCAACCGCGGCCTCCGCCCCACGGTGGGGTGCGAAGACGCCCGTCACGGTGACCTCGAGCGGCGCGCCGTCGAGATCTTGTACTGGAAGGCGATCTCCGGGCGTCACGCCGAGAGCGGTTGCCGCCGACTCCGAGACCCCAACCTCCACAGGGAGCTTTTGGTTGGTGCGGGCGACGTCTGCGGCAGTGCCGGTGGCCGCGGGCGGGCGCCCGTCCACCCAGTCCACCGCTGCCGTCTCGCCGTGGTCGACGTAGGCGAACCGCACGCGCACCGGGGTGCCGTCCACCACCCCCGCTTTGAGCTCCGGCCCAACGAGCGTAGTGATCGGTGGTTCGAGCACTGCCGTGAGTTCTCGCGGCATGCCTTCTTCCACCTCATCGCGGACGTAGCGCGCACTATCTGCAGTGTCAGGGGCGAGTGCAAAGTTGCCGCTACCGCCCTCGTACGGCACCGTCACCACCACGTCCGCCGCGCGATCAGCCGTCACGACATCGGCTCGCAGCTGTCGTGTCGCCGCCGAGTTCGCAAGCACCGGAACGGCCGCGGTGAGCAGAACGGCGACCGCGACAATGACAACCGCCACGATATTCGCGGCGAGGCCAGCGCGTGCTTGCGCGGCGCTCAGGCGAGCGGGAACGCGCCCACGACGGCGGGAAGTGTCGGTAGCGTCGGTCGCCATCATCCGACCTCTCCTGCGCGCAGGGCCTCCACCGTTGACCGTGACACACTCGCTCGAGCTGCGGGGACTCCTGCTGCAAGCGACAGCGCAAGTACCCCGGCGGATAGCAGGGCAAGCGGAACGACCGGCACCACGAGCTCGGCCGCAGGCACCGGCCTAAGGCCTTCGGACGAGACGATGAGGGATCCCACGATGAGCGTCGCGAGCGCGACGCCCAAGGCGAGGCCAATCACGAGCGCCGCTCCCACAACGAGTGCGTGCTGAACAAGGTGGCTACGCAAGGCGTCGCGCCGAGCCACGCCGATCGCTCGCAGCCGCGCCACTGTGGTGGCGCGCTCGTGAGCCTCGGACGTCGCGTGAGCGGCCGCGCCCACAATCGCGAGCACAACGGCCGACGCTATCGCCAGTACCCACGCAAGGCGCAGCGGCACTTGGGCGGGGTCCTCGCGCAGGGACGTTGCCATTTCCGCTCTCGTCGTCACGCTCCCGAGCCCCGCGTCACGCAGCGCCAGGACGCCCGTGGCATCGATACCCGTTCCACGCCAAGCGTCCGTTATGGCGTCGAGGGTGCTCGCGGCCAATAGAGCTCGCGAGAACGCCTCTCGATCCGCCCACAGCGCGTCTTGGTGCACGTACCCAGGGACGTACGCCACGATGCCAGCGACCTCGGCTTCGACGCCAACGAGGTTGCTGGTCAGTGCAATCGTGTCGCCCACGGCGAAGCCGGCGTCTTGGGCGAGCCCAGAGGTGACCAACACGGGAAGTGGTCCAGGATCAGCGAAGGGCAGTACGGTCAGGTGCGCGTCGATCGCGTTGATGCCATACAGGTAGTAACTGAAGGGCACCTCGAGTGTGTGGCCACTGATCGCTGCCGTGCCCGGAGTAAGTTGCGCGGAACTCGTGTCGCCAACGGTGCTGACGGCGGACGGTGAGCCAGTCGCGCCGTCAATGGTGACGCGCACATCCACGTTGACACGGGTGTTGACCCAACTGAAGATGTCGCCCGTTTCGCGTTGGCCGATGCTGAACTGATAGCCGAGAACGTGCCACGCCGACCCCGCGGTGCCGTGGGGAGGTGTGGCCTCGACGGTGTGCTCCTCCCCGTCGAGCTCGATCTCACCTCCCGTGAACACCGCAATCTCTCCGGAGTCCGCCTCGGCGACGATCGTTGGCGAGAGACTCACAGCGACGGGAGGGAGGCCAAAGCCCGGTTCCTGCTGGGGCGCACCCGAGATGCGCAGCGTGACGGTCTGACCCGTGAAGCTGATCTCCAGCGGATCGGGCTCGGGGCCTAACGCGGCAACCTGATCCGCCCAACTGTCGCTGGATTCCGGACGACCTGTCACCATCGAGGAAACCGTGCTCGACGCGATCGCAAACAGGGCCACGCCGTCGGGCCTGCTACCCAACACCACGGGCCTGGCCGCAATGGGCACCCACTCACCACCGGCGATCTCGCTGAGAGCGTCGACGCCGCCGGGGATGGCGCCGTTGGCGACCACAACGTCGGCTCCTACTGCAGCGTCAGCTTGGTCAGTCTGCGATTGCGACCATGTGGCGAGAAACACAACTCCGAGTGAGGCGGTGGCTCCTGCGGCAACCGCCAAGAACGTGCCGCGCGCAGCGCCCCCGCGTGCAACGTGCCAGGACGCGAGGGGGATCGCGACTCCCTTGGCCTGCTGCGCGATCCGTTCCGCGAAGCGCGCCGCGAAGGGCAAGAGCCGTGACACGAGCGCGGCGAGTGCGAGCACGCATGCCGCCGGCGCGATGACGAGGACGGGGTCGACGCGGCCGGCGGTGGGTGTGTGCGTCGCCAACTGGAGCGCTCCCAGGATCGCGACGACCGCAAGCGCTATATCGGCTCCGGACCTCGCCACCACGCCACCACGCGAGCCTCGCCGTGCGGGACGTCGGATCGCTGCCAAAGTCAGGAGTGCCGCGGCGGCGAGTCCCCCAAGTCCCGCGGCGGCCCACATCGTCCCTGGTATCGCTGTGGGTGTGGCTCCACGATCCCATGGCTCGCCCAGTGCGCCGGATGTCGCGACCGCGACATACCCCCACCACGCGAGCGGCACCGCGACGAGCGCGGCGGTGGCGCCGATGAGCAGTCCTTCCGCTATCGACCGCGCCGCGAGCTGCGGGGTGGACGCACCCCTGTCGCGAAGCGCGGCCGTCTCTGGGTCGCGACGGCGCACGATGAGTTGCGCAAGGAGTGATACGGCCGCGAGTCCCAGCGCAACGAGCACGGCGAGCACCGACACTGCGAGCGACGTCGATAGTTGGATATGGCTGCGTACCGCAGCGGCCTGCGTAGGGAGCTCCGATCTCACGATGACCCACTTGGCGGAGTCGCCGAACTCGGCGGTGAGGTCGTCGCCGAGTCGCGCGGTGTTTCTGACGAGCCCAGGGATGCCTGACGGGTCAGTGCCAATCGCTGGGTCCAGTGTGACGCTTAAGCGCTGCAGCGACTCGTTGGTGCTCGTGAGGCTACCGGTGGCGACCACAAAGGGTCCGTACTCGGGGATCGCGGTGCCTACGATGCGCATGCCGGTGCCGCCGAATGGGTCGCGCCTCCACGCGTCGTCCGCTCGCGGAGAGAAAACACCTACGACAGTGAACGTCGTTTGTTCGGCGGCTTTGTCGTCGAGGCGGGTCTCGTCGCCAAGGGTCACGGTGTCGCCAACGTGTAGGCCGAGCGCGTTCGCAGTCGATTGGGCGATTGCGGTCTCGCTTGCCGCGACCGGCCACTCTCCCTGGAGGAGGTCCGCGTGGTCGGGCACGGTGTCCGCATCAAGGAGGTACCCGCGCAGCCGAGCCTCGCTCTCGATGGGCTGTATTCGCCCGGCCGCCCATACGCTCACCTCGGTGTCGTACCCGCCCGACGCTGTGGTCACCGCATCGACAACGGTCGCCGTTGCTTGGGCGGCCGGCAGGGGAGCGCCGGTTCCGGGCTCGCTCGCGGATACGGTGACGGTCACGATGTCAGTTCCACTGGCGTCGAGCGCAGCGACAGACGCAGAGAGAGCCTGCTGGTACCCCGCGCTCGCGAGTGCCGCGGCGAAAGCTGCGAGCCCGGCGCACGTGGCGACAATCACCCACACCGATGCGACGAGCGGCAGTTGAGACGCTGCGCGGCGAGAGAGTGCGAGACGCGGCGGGCTCGCCGCCCTAGGCATCGACGAGCCGGCCGTCTTCGATGCGAACGGCCCGGTCCGCGAGCGCGATCATCACGGGGTCGTGCGTCGACACAATTGCGGCCATGCCTTCGGCCTCGACCACGCCGCGAATCAATGCCATGACTGCGAGGCCGGTCTCGGTATCTAGTTGTCCCGTTGGCTCGTCCGCAATCAGGAGTTTGGGCGAGGACGCGAGCGCGCGAGCGATCGCAACGCGCTGCATCTGTCCGCCGGACATCTCGTCTGGCCTGTGCGCGCCGTGCTCACCGAGCCCAACGAGTTCGAGCAGCAGCGCGACTCTGTGCTCGCGATCTTCAGGCGACCAGTCCTTGAGGCGAAGTGGAAGCCCAACGTTTTCCGCCGCGGTCAACTCGGGAACCAAACCAAACCCCTGGAAAACGAACGCGACGGTGTCCCTGCGCAGAGCGTCGGCCTCAAGTTCGTCCAAACCCGTGACCTCGCTGCCGTCCACGCGGACTGTGCCAGCGTCGGGCCTATCGAGGCCGCCGATGATATTGAGTAGCGTGGTCTTTCCGGACCCAGAGCGGCCCACGAGAGCGACCATCTCGCCCGCGCAAACCTCGATGCTGGCGTTGTGCAGTGCAGTGACCGCGGTGTGGCCGGCACCGTAGGTGCGGCGAACGCCCTGCACCGCTACGAGGGGAGAGGCTGTGGTCATGGCCGGTCTCCAGGAAACATCGCGACGTGGTCCGCCTCGAGGGCGAGTCGCACGCGGCGCGTGAGCTCAAGCGCCTCGCGGAACTCTCGCGGTACCTGCACGCGGCCAGCGCGGTCCATCACTGCGTACTCCTCGGCGATCACGTGGGTTTGCCCGTCGTCGTGAGTCTCCGTGCGGCGAAGCACCTCGGAACTGGTCCGGCCGTCACGGATCGCGACGGTGCGCCCAACCTGCGCGCTCACCGCGGGGTCGTGGGTGACGACCACGATGGTGGTGCCCTCTTCCTCGCTCACCGACCGCATCGTGCGAAAGATCTCGTGCGACGTGTCCGTATCCAGTTCACCGGTTGGCTCGTCGGCGAGCAGGAGCGCGGGGGAGTTGGCGAGCGCGATAGCTAGCGCCACTCGCTGCTGTTCGCCGCCGGACAGCTCACTCGGCTTTCGCGCCGCGCAGTGCGCCACGCCGACACGGTCGAGTAAGGCCTCTGCGCGCGCGCCCCGCTGGGAGTGCCGCACCCCCGCGAGCGAGAGGGGAACCGAAACGTTGTCCCGCGCCGTCAGGTAGGAGATGAGGTTGCGGGACGTCTGTTGCTGCACCACGCCCACCGCGTTGCGTCGGTATCGAACGCGGTCCTTCGCGCTCATTGCGGTGAGGTCCCAACCGGCGACGTCAACCACTCCGGCCGTGGGTTCGTCGGTGCCCGCGAGGATGTTGAGCAGCGTCGACTTTCCCGCACCTGACGGCCCCACCACTGCGATCATTTCGCCGCGATCCACGTGGAGGTCGAGGCCTTGTAGTGCTTGCACCTCGATGGAACCGTGGCGATGAATGCGGACGACGCTCTCGCACGTAATTGCCGCATTGGACACGGTGGCGCTGGAATGTGGGGGCATCGGGGCGCTACCTCCTTGTAGTGAACGGGCCGCGAGGTTCCCCAGACCCGCCTGCGTCGAGTCTCAGACTAAACCCGCGCGGCCTATCACCCGTGCCGGATTCCCCGCGACCGTGGCGCCCGCTGGTACGTCCTTGGTGACCACGGATCCTGCGGCAACAATCGCATCGTCACCTATCGTCACCCCTGGTAGAACAATCACCGAGCCGCCAAACCACACTCGGTCACCCACGGTGATGGACAGCCCAATCTCCCAGCCTTCGGCTCTCGAGTCTGGGTTGAGGGGGTGGTTGGGCGTGTAGAAGCGCGCGTGAGGCCCAATGAGCACGTCGTTGCCGATGTGTACACGGCCCGAGCCGATCGCCTCGAAGTCCGCGTTGATGAACGCGCGCTCGCCGATCGTGATGCGCTCGCGGTACTCGAACATGAGCGGGGGCCGGAAGAACCAGTTGTCGGTGCCGCCAATGAGCTCTGAGACCGCGCGTACCGCCGCCTGGGGATCGTCCCAATAGCGCTCGTTGATTGCGCGAAGAGGGCCGAGCGTCTCGTCCTGGAGTGAGAGCAGCTCGAAGCCGTCGAGCACGTTGAACCAGTCGCCTTCTCGCATTCTTTCCAGATTGCTTCGACCGTCTTTGGTTGGGCGGTCGTGTTTCCGTTCCTGCCACGTCATGCCCCCAAGCATGCCCGACTGGGGCTCAACGCAGCGGGGACCTTTGGGTGTTCCTGAGGTACAGAATCCCGGTCCCGGCGGCTCCTGTGTGTTCCTCAGGTACATGTGGCCGGTACCACGGCGCGGGGCTATTGCTGCGGGCTGTGCCTCAGGGTCACGTCGATGGTGCGGGGCCTAGGCCCGAAACGTACCTCAGGATCATCTAGGGAACCTTGGAGACCGGATTCCGTACCTGAGGAACACTTTCGGCGGAGGGAGGGACGGGGGAGGGACGGGGGAGGGACGGGGGAGGGACCGGGGAGGGACCGGGGAGGGACCGTGGGCGGGGCAGAGGGCGCGGTGGGGGGACGCGAGCGCTCGCCGGGATATTCTCGGCGACGTGACGCTCTACGTACTCACGGGACTCCCGGGCTCCGGCAAGTCCACGCACGCGGCCACGCTCGCGGCCGCCACCGGCGCGGCTCATGTCGCGATGGATGACGAGGTGATGGCGAGGGGCCTCAGCCTCGTCGACTACGAATCGCGATTCGCATTGCAACCGGAGGTGGAGGCACGGATCGCGGGGATGCTCGCCGACGGCCACGACGTGATCGCCGAGTTTGGATCCTGGACCCGAGAGGAACGGGATCGTCTGCGCGAACTTGCCGGAGCGTCGGGCGGTAGAACCGAACTGCACTTCATCGACGCCTCGGTAGAGACCTGCGCCGCGCGGGTGCGAGCAAGGGGCGGGCTCGGCTCGGAGGAACTCGCGAGAGACGTGGTCGAGGGGTCCTCACACCTGTACGACCGGCCAAGCGCCGATGAGGTGGCAACCTACGACCACTTTGAGCACATCACCACGTGACGTCGTGGCATTCGCGCCCTGGCGCGGCCTCCACCTGAAGCGTCGCGTGCGCGATGTCGTGGTGTTCGCGCAGTGTCTCTTGGGCCGCGGCCAGCACCGCTCGAGCGTCCGCGTCTTCCGCAACCAACAGGTGGGCCGTCGCCACATTCATCCCCGAGGTGAGGGTCCACGCGTGGAGGTCATGAACATCCGTCACACCTGGTATTTGGGATAGCGAAGCGGTCGCGGCTCCCAGATCAAAGCCGCGCGGCGCGTGCTGACCGAGCACGGCGAGCACCTCGCGTCCAAGCAGCACCGCGCGCACTGCCACGAACACCGCAATCGCCACGCCCACCACCGTGTCCCACACGCCATTGCCGGTGAGCGAAATCAGCACGGCGGCCACGATGACGCCCACCGAACCGGCCGCGTCCGCCGCCACCTCCAGGTACGCGCCACGCACATTGAGCGACTCCTTGGAACCTGCGTGCAGCAGCACCAGCGAAACTGCGTTCACCGCCAACCCCAGCGCGCCAACCACCAGCAGTGGCCACGCGGCGATCGCAGGTTCGTCCCCAAACCGGGACACGGCCTCGAATCCCACATAGACCGCCACGCCAAGCATCATGAGCACCGCGAAACCCGAAGCGAACACCTCCGCGCGGTAGGAACCGTAGGTGCGCGTCCCGGTGCGGTCCGGCCTCGTCGCAACCCGCGTCGCAACGTACGCGGCGCCCAAGGTGACGGCATCCGCTGTCATGTGCCCAGCGTCGGACAGGAGGGCGAGCGATCCCGTTGCCAGCGCAACCACAAGTTCCACAACCATGAACAGCACAACGAGCACCAGGACCGTTAGTAGGCGACCGCGGTGCCGGCCCCCGGCGTGCTCAGCCGGTCCGTGCGAGTGCCCCATAGGTCGATCGTACGTGTACGCGCGGAAGCCCTAGAGATACATCCGGGTGAGCGCCTCGTACTCCTCAACGGACCCATCGGCGAGACACACCTCGATGATCTCGCGGCCAAGCGGGGAGAGGTCAGGAGTGAGGAACTGCGCCAGTTCGCTGCGGAAGAACCCACTGAGGATCGCGCAACCCGCGTCGTAGGCGTTCTCTCCCACCCATGACTGCATCTCTGGGCGCAGCAGCGTGCGGCGCACGGGCTGGCCGTCGAGAGTCATCTCGCGCGGCGAGTACCCAAACAGGGCGCAGCGTGCCGGCTCCAACTGGTCTGCGCGCATGCGCCCGCCACCCTTGCGGGCCAGCCATTCGCGCGTGAGCCACTCGGCGGAGAAGCCCACGTTGTACGCGCCGATGTGCTGGTTGGGGGTGAGCACATAGCGGGTGCGCGGGTAGGCGAGGATCTGGTCGAGCAGCAGGTTCGCCGCCGCCACCTTGGTGCCGGTGGAGAACGGCCAGTAGGACCCGACCCCCTCCGCAACCATGCCGCCGTGTTCCAACCTGGCCACAGCGTCGGCCGATTCCCCGATCGACGGGTTCTTGTCACCCCGAGGCGCGATGAGCCGCCACAGCCACGCGATGGACGGCGGCACAAAATGCGTCATGCCCATGATCCCGTAGGTGGGGTTATCCCTGGTACATGCCGGCATGCGAACGCCGAAGGTGCGCACGTCCACGGGCTCTGGCTCGGTGAGGACGCCCGGCAGCTCAGTGCGCGGGATCACGACGCGCGGGTTGGGGCACGGCGTTCCGGTGGAGTCCATGATGTGTTCCCACGGCAGCGCGGTGGCGTCGGGGACGCCCTCGATGGAGAAGAACACCAACTTGCGGCTGGGGTGGATGATGGCGCGCTCAAGGTCCACGTTCTCGCCGTACTGCTTGAGGTTGTCCACGCGCACAAACCAGCCGGCCTCGGCGTCCGCAACGACCATGCGACCGTCGCCACTCTGAATGGACGGGTAGCAGAGCGTCATGTCGTCGGTGACGGGGAACAGCTGCGACGCCTCAGAAAGGGTGATGAAGTACGGCTCGTCGGTGACCACGTTGGTGCCGAGCAGGATGCGGCCGTCATCCTCGCGCTTCATGTCTTGGCACATCTCCGACTTGCCGCCGCCAGACGCGCCCTCGTGCATGATGACCGTGTCGTTGTCATACGGCGTTGTGACGCGCACCGACGATGCGTGCGCCGTGATCCATCCCTCTTGCTCGCCGATATCGAGCAGCACGGAGAACACGCCCTTCTTCGCCGACGGGCCCGGGTAGAGGTTGTAGGCAAACACCTCGTGCAGCGACTCGCTGCGGTCGTGCACCACCACCTGCTTGCCGTCAAAGTGCGTGTGGCGGAACGGGGGAGCCACGTAGAGGATGGCCCGCGGCGTGAACTCGCCCACCTCCTCGAACGTCACCCACCCCTGCAGGTCCACCAGTGCGAGCGCAAAGAAGGCCGCATTAGCAGGGATGATGGCGATGCTCGGGGAACCGTAGACCGGCCCTCCCGCCTTGAATGGGACCACCACCAGCGGCTGGGTCGCGAGCCACTCCAGCGTCTCCTGGCGCACCGGAGCAAAGCTGCCGTGAAAGCGCGATGCCCAGCGCGTCTTGTCCGTTGGTCGGTCATCCGCGATCACCATGCAGCGTGGATCGCGCCTGCGCATGTAGTCCTCGAGGTAGTTCACGGCCATGCCATTGCGGCACCGCGTGACAGTGGCCTCGCATACCCGGCCACCCGCGACGTCGTACGTCACCTCAAAGGTGGGCCCGCCGTCGGGCCCAAGGGCAAGCTCGTAGAGCTCATCCCGCGTCTTCGGCACGATCACCGACGGCGCCGCCTCAAGCGCGGCGCGCACCTCGGGCGCCAGAGTGATTGCCTCGAACATGGTTCCCCTCCTCGTCGAGCGTTACCCACCGATTGTGGTCTCTTGACAAAGATTTTGCCTGCCCGACGCTGTGGCTGGGTTGGGACGAAGGTCCGGCGATTCTGAGACCCCGGTGAGACCACTGTTCGCTGGGCGCGCACGAAGGTGGCGCAGTAGGTTGGGCTCGCGCGCACGCACGAGAACTGGGGAGTGGCAATGAGGAAGTGGCTCGCTGTTGCGGTGGTCGCCGCGATCTCAATCGTTGGTTTTGCGCCGGGCGCGCAGGCGGGCGTATCGCCAGGCCCAGACGGCAGTCAGCCAGTGCTTGTGTCGGCCGGAGGGTACACGTGCGCCGTCCGCGAGAACGGGCTTGTGTACTGCTTTGGGGCCAACTCCGAGGGCCAACTTGGGCGCAACGACACGTCGGTGCACCTCAACGTGGCGCCCGTGTACAACGTGTCGAACGCGGCCGCGGTGTACGGAAGCGCGTACCACGTATGTGCCGTGCTCGAGGATCGCACCGCGGAGTGCTGGGGCGACGGCGGGTATGGCCGGCTGGGCAACGGCACATCATCGGGGTATCAAAGCGCTACTCCGGTCACCGGCCTCACGAAGATCTCCACGATGGCGCTGAGCCGCTTTGCCACGTGTGCGGTGCGGCAAGACGGCTCTGTGTGGTGTTGGGGCTACGGGGGATTCGCGCAGTTCCCGGGGACGGTCTCAAACCAGACGACCCCCTACAAGATTCCTGGCTTGAGTTCAGTGGTCCAGATTGCTGTTGGCGACGAGCACGCGTGCGCGATCAAGGTGGATCGGTCCGTGTGGTGCTGGGGCATGAACACGTCGGGACAACTGGGCGACGGCGGCGTCAGTGAAAGCCTCGTGCCCAAGAAGGTGGCGGGGCTCACGGACGCGGTGGCAATCACGGCCGGGTACTACACCACGTGTGCGGTGCGTTCAGGCGGGGGCGTGGTGTGCTGGGGGCACAACCCCAACGGCCTTACCGGCACGGGCCTTCCCGCAAGCGTCGTAGGGACGCCCACCGCCGTCCGCAATGTCACGGGCGCCACGGGCGTCACTCTTGGCGCCGGGACCGCGTGTGCGTGGGGAGCCGGAACGGTGAAGTGTTGGGGAGCCGGGGCCTCCGGGCAGCGCGGCGACGCGCAGCTCGCCGACTCGCCACGCGCCACGACGGTCGAGTACGGCAAGCCAAAGCCCACCTGGGTGGCGGCCGCCGCCTACACCACATGCGAGATCGCTGACGGCGGGCGCGTGTGGTGTTGGGGCTTCAATGGCTCCGGTGAAGCAGGCACCGGGAACACCGCCACCGCGTACACGGGGGCTGGGCCGGGCTCGTCCTTCGGCTACGCGGCCACGCCAACGACGGCGCCGCTCAAGAACTCGGCGCCCGGCAAGCCTTCCGGATCGTCGACGGGCGCCAAGAAGGTCAAGATCTCGTGGTCCGCGCCGTCCACCTCGAACGGCACGTCGGCGCCGACGGACTACGTGGTCCAGTACCGAGTCAAGGGCTCGTCCACGTGGAAGACGTTCAAGGACTCGGTGACGGCCACACGCTCCGCAACCGTCACGGGCCTCACCAGCGGGAAGTACTACTACTTCCGCGTGTACCCCAAGAACTGGGCGGGCACGGGAACGGTGAGCGCGAGCTCGAGCGCGATCAAGTCCAAGTAGGGCGCCGCGCTTGCTTGTGCTTCGAACATGTGTTCGAATGCCTAGGTGAGGTGGGAGGCGCAGGGGCTTGATTCGGTGGCGGCTGGGGCGCTGCCCGGCCTCGCCAAGCTGCACGGCTTGGTGCGCTCCGTGCAAACCCCGGAGTTCGCCGGCATCACGTTCCACGAGGTGATGTCCAAGAGCGCGCTGAACAAGGTGCCGGCTGGCGGTCCCATGCCGTTCACGTGGACCGTGAACCCTTACCGAGGCTGCTCGCATGCGTGCGTCTATTGCTTCGCACGGCCCTCACACCAATACCTCGAACTTGATTCCGGCCGTGACTTCGATTCGCAAGTGATCGTCAAGATCAACGTGGCCGAGCAGCTCCGCCGCGAACTCGCGCGCTCCACCTGGGCGGGCGAGCCGGTAGCGCTCGGCACCAACACGGACCCCTACCAACGCGCAGAGGGTCGCTACCGCCTCATGCCTGGCATCATCGACGCGCTCGCCTCGTCTGGAACGCCGTTCTCGATTCTCACGAAGGGCACGTTGTTGCGCCGCGACCTTCCGCGCCTGGCCGACGCTGCGGCAGCAGTTCCCGTATCGCTCGCCATGTCTGTGGCCGTCTTTGACGATGAACTGCAAGACGCGGTGGAGCCCGGCACGCCCACCGCCACGGCGCGTTTGGCCACTGTTTCTGCGGCGGCCGCTGCCGGGTTCGACGTAGCGGTGTTCATGATGCCCGTGCTGCCGTTCCTCACGGACTCGGTGGAGCAGTTGGATGCCGCGCTGTCCCGCATCCGCGCCGCGGGCGCTACCTCCGTGACGTACTCGGCGCTGCACTTGCGGCCCGGCGTGAAGGAGTGGTTCGCCCAGTTCTTGCACCGTTATCGCCCGGAGCTCGTGCCTAAATACAGAGCGCTCTATCGCGACGATTCCTACGCCCCTAAGTCCTACCGGCGTGCTCTCGCGGAACGCATTAGGCCGCTCATCGCCGCACACGGCTTGGCCCGCACGGAGGTTCAGGAGGGCACTGGTACGCGAGCCGTCAGCTGTTCCCACGCAAGAAACGAGGACGGCGAGTGGCGTGCCCGGCCGGCCGCAGCGTCGGGCCGTCACGAGGTCGCCACGCTGTTCTAGCGCCGCCGATACGATGGCGCGAGAGGAGGCGCGCGTGGAACTGCTGGCAGTTGCGGTACTTGGACTGATTTGCATCGCATTCGCCACGCTTGCCGGGCCGCGGCTGGGGATCGCAGCGCCGCTGCTGCTCGTGGCGTTGGGGGTGGCGGCGAGCCTCGTACCGGGAGTCCCGGAGATCGTGATCGAGCCCGAGATCATCCTCGCTGGAATCCTGCCGCCCCTGCTCTACGCGGCGGCGGTGTCGATTCCCGCTACCGACTTCCGGCGGGAGATCCGGTCCATTTCAGGGCTCTCCGTTGTGCTCGTGATCATCTCCACCGTGGTGCTCGGATTCTTGTTCCAGGCAGTAATACCAGGTATGACGCTTCCGTGGGCGTTCGCGCTTGGCGCGATTGTGAGCCCAACGGATGCAGTGGCCACGGGCATCATCAGGCGTCTTGGCATCAACCCTCGCGTGGTCACGGTGCTTGAGGGCGAGTCCATGCTGAACGATGCGGTGGCCCTGGTGCTCGTGAGAGCGTCCGTTGGTGCGGCGGCGGTGGCGGTGAGCCTGTGGGGCGTGACGCTGCAGCTGGTCTACTCGATGGCCGTGGCCGCGGCGATCGGGTGGGCGATTGGCCGGCTCAATCTGTGGGTGCGCGGGCGTATCAGCGACCCTGTCGTCACCACTGTCATCTCCTTCACGGTGCCGTTCGTGGCGTCAATTCCGGCTGAGCTGCTCAACTCCTCCGGCCTAGTGGCAGCGGTGGTTGCCGGCCTGGTTACGGGCGCCGGTGCGGCGCGGGCGCTTGCTCCGCAACAGCGGGTGTCCGACCGCACCACGTGGAAGGCGATCGAGATGGTGCTCGAGGGCGCCGTGTATCTCATCATGGGCCTGGAGATTGTTGGCGTCGTCAACGAGGTGAGGGACAAGCACCAAGGCGTGACGAGCGCGTTGTGGATTGCCGCGTTGGCGCTCGCGGCGACGCTGCTCGTGAGGGCGGCGTTCGTAGGGCCCTTGGTGTGGCAACTCCATCGCCGCGCGCTCCGCGCAGAACGGATGCAACCCAAGATTGAGAAGTTCCGCGAACGTGTGGACTCGGTGCCGCACACCGCAGCCATTCCGCTGCCCCCGCGGCGCGGCAAGTGGCGCATGCGGCGGGCGTCCCGTGACGAGATGCGCCAGCGCCTTACCCGGCTGTCTGCCGACATCGCCCACATGATCGAGCAGCCGCTCGGGTGGCGAGAGGGGACCGTCATTGTGTGGGCGGGGATGCGCGGTGTGGTTACGATCGCGGCGGTGCAGACGTTGCCTCACGACGCTCCCTCGCGCGCGATGCTTGTGCTGATCGCGTTCTTGGTGGCGGTGGCGTCGCTTGGGATCCAGGGCGGCACCATGGGGCTCGTGATGCGGTGGCTCAAGCCGGATCCCGGACCAACCCCCGAGCAACTTGAGGGTGAGCGCCACGAGTTGGCTGAGCTACTCAACGAGGCCACCGCCGAACTGCGCGCGCGGCTCAGCACCGCGAGCAAGGAGGACCGCGTTGCGGCGGGCCTCGAACTGGTGAAGGCCACCCGCGAGGCCTTGCTCGACATCCGCGATCTTGGAACCTTCAGCGCAGCCGCCCTCGAGGACCAGTTGCGGCGCCTGGATGCAGATCAGATGAGGTTGGAGCTGTAGGGCGCCCGCATGCCTCCTGGCGGCAAGGGACGCATCCGCGCCCCCAACCACGCGAGCCAGCCACAGCGTCGGCCCTTTAGCGCCGGCCCCCGCACCCCGAATGCTTCCTGGCGGCAAGGGGCGCGTCCTAAGGGGCTCTTCCGACGCCGTGGTTGCCGCCAGGGCGCATCCGCGCCCGCGTGCGCATCCGCGCCCGCGTGCGCATCCGCGCCCACGTGCCTCCTGGCCGCAAGGCACGCATCCGCGCCCCCACCCACGCGAGCCAGCCACAGCGTCGGCCCTTTGGCGCCGGCCCCCGCACCCCGAATGCTTCCTGGCGGCAAGGGGCGGGTCCTAAGGGGCTCTTCCGACGCCGTGGTTGCCGCCAGGACGCATCCGCGCCCCCCGGGGCGCATCCGTGCCAGCCAGGGCGCACCCGCGCCCCCGGTGCTCATCCGCGCCCCCCGGGGCGCTCGAGAGTCCACCCGAGGGCACCTGACTCCACTGCAGTTATATCCACAGCGCGGCCTCGCGATATCTCCATCCACAGATCGGAGGTAGCCGACGGCAGCTCGCTTGGGAAGCGCGGAATGCTGTGACGATGCCAAGACCCAATCGCATCCCCGAGCTCGTCGCGTACCTAGATCGCCCGCGGAGCTGCGCGACATCGCGCCAACTCGCACGGCGCTTCGACCGCAAAGTGGTTCGAAATGCGGTCACGCAGGGACATGTCGTGGAGATCCTTCCGCGGGTCTTCGCGCACCCCGCGAGAGCGCGCTCCTTCGAGACGCGAGTCGAGGCGTTGCGGCTGTGGTTGCCGCGAAGTTGCGTCGTCAGCGGCCTCGCCGCGCTGTATCTCTTCGAGCTGTGCGAGTCTGAACCCGCCGTCGTTACTGTGATTACGCCAAGAAACTTGCACCTCACAGGCCCGAGTTGGCTGCGCGTGGTGAGGTGCGGCATGGTCACGACGCGGCAGGTGAGCGGAGGCGTCATGTGTGCCAGTAAAGAGCGTGCGCTGATCGACGCCTGGATCGAGGCGCGCGACGTGGACAAGATCTCGACTGTTCTCGAGGCGATGCGCAGGAGCAGCATCAAGGGATCCGCGGTGCTTCGGGAACTTGCGAAGATGCCGAGAGTGAGGCGGCGGCGGGAGTTGGTCGCGATTCTGCATGCGGCGAGCGAAGGAATCCAGAGCTACCTCGAGCACCGCGCCCGGCGCACAGTGTTGAACACGGCGGACTTCCGCGACCTCGGGCGGCAGGTGACCATCCCGGCAATGAGCACTGAGTATGTGGTCGACACGCTCGACGAGCCCACGCGCACCATCATCGAGTTCGACGGGGCCAAGGTGCACGGCACGCACGCGGCGAAGAAGCGTGACAATGCGCGCGATGCTGCGCTCGCAACCATGGGCTACCTCACGATCCGAATCGGCTACGACGACGTCATGACGCGGCCGCGTTGGTGCCGCGAAGTCATCCGCGCTGCGATCGCGGTGCGCGCTGGCGGCAACGTACGCGTCGCATCAGCCGCTTAGGACGCGGTGGTTGCCGCTAGGGCGCTTCTCGCGCCTCAGGGCCGACGCTGTGGCTGGGCCGAAGCCTTGGCCGGGCCGACGCTGTGGCTGGGCCGGGAACTCGCAACGCGCGCCCGCGCGTGGAAAGTTTCGCGAAACTTCCCGACGCTGTGGCCAAGTTCGCGCAGAAACCCGCCTCAGATCACGGAACGTTGGCTCCGCCGTTGACGTTGATGACCTCTCCCACCACGAAGGACGACTCCGGGGAGGCGAGGAAAACATACGCCGGAGCCTGCTCTACTGGTTGCGAGGTGCGCCCTAGCCACGAGGTGGATCCAAACCCGTCAAGCTTCTCCGGAGGCTGGCCGTCGGTCACCTGCAGGGGTGTCCACACGGGCCCGGGCGCCACCGCATTCACGCGAATTCCACGCGGAGCAAGATCGTGCGCGAGCGCCTTCGTGAACCCGTTGATTCCAAACTTGGTGGTGGCGTAGTTGATGATCATCGGCGAGGGGTTGTACCCCTGCACGGACGTGGAATTGATGATCGTGGACCCCGGCCCAAGATGGGGGAGCGCGTCGCGCGTGATCCAGAACATGGCGTAGAGGTTGGTGCGGATGGTCTGGTCCAGATTCTCCTCATCGAGTGAGTCGAAGGATTCGTGATACACCTGGTAAGCGGCGTTATTTACCAAGATGTCGAGCCCGCCCAACCCGGCCACAGCGTCGGCCACAAGGGAACGGCAGAACTCGCGATCCTGAATATCGCCAGGCAGCAGCACCGCCGTGCGTCCCTCTGCGCGGACCAGGGCGGCGATGGCCTCCGCGTCCTCCTGCTCGGCGGGCAGATAGGACATGGCGACGTCTGCGCCCTCGCGCGCAAAGGCGATCGCGACGGCCGCTCCAATCCCGGAATCGGCACCCGTGATGAGCGCTCGGCGCCCCACAAGTCGCCCGGTCCCGCGATACGTCGTCTCGCCGTGATCAGCCCGTGGCGTCAAGCGGGCGTCGAGACCGGGGAACGGCTGCCACGAGACCTCGGGCACGATGTGCGAGTGCCGCGTCACGGGATTGTCAAAGGTGAGCTGATCGGGTGACATCGGTGTCTCCAGGGGACGTGGGGTTAGCGTAGATAACGTTATTCAACCCCATATGGAGGCGCCAGATGAGCCCCAAGGAATGGTCCGACAAGCGCGAACGCCAGTACGAGCACGTTAAGGAGTCGGAACTGGAGCAGGGACGCAGCGAGAAGAAGGCCGAACAGATCGCCGCAGCCACCGTCAACAAGACCCGCAAGGAAAAGGGCGAGACAAAGGACGGCTGAAAGCGCCAGCCCGCGATAGCGTCAGGCTTGTGGCCGACGACAAGACCCCAAGCGCCCAAGTGATCCTCGCCAATGAGCGCACCCTGCTCGCGTGGATCCGCACGTCGCTAGCGCTCGTCGTCACGGGCGTGGCGCTCGAGGCCTTCGACGTCCCCATTCAGGAGACCTGGCGCCGTGCCTCCGCGACGATCTTTGTACTGCTCGGCATCGCCGCGGCAGTGCAGGCATGGGTGGGCTGGCGCGCGACGGACTCGGCGGCGCGCGCTGGAAAGGCCGTGCCCGCGCCCGCACTGCGGCACGTGCTCGTGGCGGGCGTCATCGCGGCGGTCGTCATCGTGGGCGTTGGCCTGCTGGTGGGTGCGTGACCCCAGAGACGTCTGCGCGCGAGCTCACGGTGCTCGCGTGGCGACGCACCTCCCTGCGGTGGGTGGTGGTGGCCGTGGTTGGGGCTCGCCTCTTTGCGGAAGCGCTCGGCTGGATTCCCGTAGCGCTCGCCGCCGTGACGATCCTGGTGTCAGGGGCACTTAGCATTCACATCTCCCGTGAACTTGGCGGCAAGCGGCCCGACGCTGACCACAGTCCCGTACTTAGGCTCGCCGCGGCGTGTGGCTTGGCGGGGCTCCTTGGGCTCGTGGCACTGTGGTGGCTCTGGGTCCGGTAACGATTAGGCAAAATCCCTTTTGTCCTCCGGGAGCCCCTGATAGGTTCTCCGATGGTCCAGTTAACCCACAACGCGAAAAGGAGGCGCACGGCATGTTGAACATCACCGGAATGACACCGGATCTCGCCGTAGCGCCCTCGCGTCTTGAGCGCGGAGTGCGCGGCTAACACCGCCCCGGCCTCATGGCCGCCCGCCCGTTCCACGCCCACCGCGTGAGCGATCCGCCAACCAGGCAAAAGCAACTTTTCAGCGCGCTTTGACGAGCGCCCGCGCATCCCTTCGCACGCCGAGGGGAGGTGAGAGGACCATGTACACCAACGACCCTGTGTCGCTGCTTTCGCTTCATCACGTGGAGCACGCGCGCCTTGTGCAGGACGCCACCCGAGCGTCGGCCAAGCCCGCGAGCTCAATCCGTGCGAGCGTCAGCGGCGCGTATTACGTGGCGGTTCGCCGCGCTTACCTGCGTGCGCGCGCCGCGCGTATGCGATCGATTGCTACTACGGCCAGCCGTGTCGCCCCTTAGCGGGCGGCACGGCTCGTGCCGTGCCGCCGACCATGCGCTAATCGCAGTACAGCGAATAGCGGAAGTCATCGACAGTCGCAGGCGTCACAAAGCTCACCACAGCGCCATCCATGACTGTCACCACGTAGGGCGTGCCGTCCAGGCGTTCGAACTCGTAGAGATCGAAGGTCTCCTCGCCCCAAGGGAACACGTGTGTATCGCCGAGCAGCGTTGCTGAAGGTTCGCCTGCGGATTTGAGCAGAGCCTCAAGCGACATCCCAAGCTGCAGGCCGCCCGCTCCTACTGGGCCAAAGGGCTCGTCGACGACGCTTTCATGCCACTGCGTCTGGTTCACAGCGATGAGCGTCAATGGCCACGCGAGGTAGTCGCCCGTGCCGTCGCCCTCGTCGGTGTGGACGTTGAGCTCCCAGCCGTCCTCGGACTCGAAGTACACGTTGCTTGCGTCTCCGCACGTGTTCGGCTCGATCCCAAGTGCATCGGCGAGCGATGCGGGAGTGGTTCCGAGCCTGATCGCACCAAAGGGAATGTCCGCAACGGCCATGGTCGCCGTTGGCGTCGGGCTCGGAGCTCGGCTTGGCGTTGCGCTTGGTATTGGCGATTCGCGGACGCTCTCGGTAGGGACCGTGCTCGCTGACAGCTCGGAGTCCATTCCAGTACATCCGGCAAGCGCGAGAGCGCACACCCCAATAATGATCGCCCGCACCATTCCCCCTCGTCCTTGTTGGTTCGCGAGCCTACTCGCCCGTTGGCTTTTCTTGGTGTCCGCCAAAGCCCTTGCGCATCGCGGAGAGTGTCTTCTCCGCAAAGAGGTCGAGGTCTCGCGACGCAAAGCGCGAGTACAGCGCCGTGGTGAGCACGGGTGTGGGGACGCCCTCGTCGATCGCCGCGATCGACGTCCAGCGGCCCTCGCCGGAATCCGACACGTGGCCGGAGAAGCCCTCGAGCTCGGGGTCCGCGTGGAGCGCCTCTGCCGTGAGATCCAGCAGCCACGATTGGATCACCGAGCCGCGTCGCCACACCTCGGAGACAGCTGCGATGTCGATGTCGTACTGATAGAACTCGGGGTGCGCCAGGGGCGCGGTCTCCGCATCGGAGGATGCCTCCGCCCGCCCGATGCCCGCGTTCTTGAGCACATTGAGACCCTCGGCGTAGGCGGCCATGAGCCCGTACTCGATGCCGTTATGCACCATTTTCACGAAGTGGCCCGCGCCAGTGGGGCCACAGTGCAGCCACCCTTCCTCGGCAGGCGAAGGATCACCAGATCGGCCCGGGGTGCGGGGCGCCCCCTCCACTCCGGGGGCGATTGTGGTCCAAATCGGAGCCAGGCGCTCCACGACGTCGGTTTCGCCGCCAATCATCAGGCAGAAGCCGCGCGTGAGTCCCCACACGCCGCCTGACGTGCCGCAGTCCACGAGGTGCAGACCCTTCTCGGCAAGCATTGCCGCGTGCGCGATGTCATCGCGGTAATAGGAGTTGCCGCCGTCGATGATCGTGTCGCCAGGCTCGAGCACCTCCGCGAGCGACGCGATCACCTTCTGCGTTATCGCGCCAGCGGGCACCATGACCCACACCGCCCTCGGCGCCTCAAGCGCCGTCACGAAGTCCGCAAGCGAAGGCACCGCGATGGCGCCTTCTGCCGCCAAGGCCGCAATAGCGTCGGGCGAGACGTCGTTCACGGCCACCTCGTGGCCGTCGCGCATGAGCCGTCGCGTAAGGCCGGCGCCCATGCGCCCCAGGCCAACCATTCCGAGTTGCATTAGTCCTCCTTGAGAACGGGGACGCGCCAGGTGTCGTCTCCGATGAGCAGGTCATTGGCTTCTTCAGGGCCCCACGTGCCGGCGGCGTAAGGAATCGCGCGGTGGTGTTGCGTGAGCACGGGCTCCACGACCGTCCACGCTGCCTCCACGGCGTCCTCGGTGGAGTACAGCGCGCGGTCGCCGTCGAGAGCATCCGTCAAGAGGCGTTCATACGGAGGGCGCTCGTCTGGGTGCTCCGTATCCACCACTAACTCCCGCTTATCTCCCACAAACTCCTCGCCAGGCACCTTTACGCGCGCGCCCAAAGCGATCACCGAGTTGGGCTGCAACCGAACCCGGAGGTAGTTGGGGTGGTGGTGGCGAGAGACGGCGTCCTCGAACAGCGCCTGCGGGGGCCGCTTGAAGCTCACGAAGATCTCCACAGCGGTGACGGGCATCGCTTTGCCCGCGCGCAAGTAGAACGGCACGTCCGCCCACCGCCACGAGTCGATGAAGACGCGCACGGCCGCAAACGTCTCGACGTCAGATTTGGGATCCACGCCCGCCTCGTCGCGGTAGCCCTCGAACTGGCCGCGCACCAGGTCGTCGGGAGTGAGCGGGCGCATCGCCTTGAACACGGACGTCTTCGCCTGCTGCACCGCCGCGTATCCGCGATACGCGGGGGCCTCCATCGCGAGCAGCGCGAGGATCTGGAACAGGTGATTCTCGATCACATCCCGCAGCGCGCCCGCTGACTCGTAGAACGCCCCGCGACCCTGCACTCCAAAATCCTCGGCCGCAGTGATCTGCACAGATTCGATGTAGTTGCGGTTCCACACGGGCTCGAGGAAGGCGTTCGCGAACCGGAAGTACAGCAGGTTCATGATCTCCTCCTTCCCCAAGTAGTGGTCGATGCGGAATACCGCCTCCTCGGGGAAGGCCCTGGAAATCACGCGGTTGAGTTCTTGAGCAGACGCCAGATCGCGCCCAAACGGCTTCTCCACCACCACGCGCGCGCCCTTGTTGAGCTTCACCGTCTTGAGGCCCTTGATGACGGTCTCGAACATCGACGGCGGAATCGCCAAGTAGTGCGTGGGGTGTTGCGCGTCCCCAACTGCCGCCTTGAGCGCCTCGAAGGTCGCCGGTGCCGCGTAGTCGCCGTCCACGTACTGCAGCAGGGAGAGCAAGCGGTCAAGGGTGGCCTTGTCAGCGTCGGGCCTTGCGGCCTTGATGGACTCCGTGGCGCGCTTCTTGAGATCGGAAAGCGTCCACTGGGAGAAGGCGACGCCGATCACCGGCACGTCCAGCTCGCTGTTCTCCACCATTCCGTACAGCGCGGGGAAGATCTGCTTCTTCGCGAGGTCGCCGCTCGCGCCAAAGAACACGAGGGCGTCGGACTTCACTGTGGACACGTGACCTCCCTGATGAGTGACCGTTTACACCCTACGCGGGGAACGTGGCTTGCGCGTGAGCGAGCACCTCATCGCGCGTGCGAGTGGTGGTGGCCAGGTGCTCGGGAAGCCAGTCGCCCTCGAAGCCGCGCGGCAGCACCTCCACGAGCATGATTGTGGCAAGCGCCAGGCGGTACAGCGCGATCCGCTGATCCGCGGCGTCGTCGAGCGTCAGGATGCCGCCGGCTTCGAGGTAGCCGGCCACGTGATGCTCCGGGAGCGGCCCTGTGTTGAACGCCGCCATGCCAACAAAGTCCATCAGTGGGTCCCCATACAGGGCTCGCTCCCAATCCACGATGCCCTGCACACGGCCCGACGCTGGGTCCAGTAGCACGTTGCCTGGCCACAGATCGTTGTGGACTAGGCATGCGGTGGTCACCTGGCCCAGCGCGTCCTGTCCGCGCGTGAGGACGTCGCGGAGTTCGTCCGCGCGGACGTCCACGCCGTACTTTTCGGCGTCCGCGAGGTGAGCGTGGAAGATCGCGTTGAAGGCGTCCGGCCACGTGTCGCCTCCCAGCGCGAAGTCGCGAGCCGGGTAGCCAAAGCGAGGCGAGGTGAGGCGGTGAAGGCGAGCGAAGACCCCGCCAACGTCTCGAGAGGCCCTCGCCTCAGCGTCGGGCGAAAGGGTGGTGCGATCCCACGGACTGCCAGCCAGGAATGTGGTGGCGATGGCCTCCACCTCAACGTGCGAGCGCGTGAAGTCCTCAAGCAGCAGCGTGGCGGTTGGTACGCCATCAACAGGCCCAAGCAACGCGAGCATGTCCGCCTCAACGCGCAAGAGGTCGTGCTCGTACGTGAGCAGGGCGTTGTGATCGTTGTGGTCCGGCACGGAGGTCTTGACGACAACGGCGCGCCCGTCCGCGAGGTTCACGAGTTGCACGGCGCTGAACGTGCCGCCGCTCAACTCGGTGTGGTCCACGGGGGTGCCGAGCGGCGCAAGCACGCTCTCCAGTTCCGTCAGGGTGAGGGGACGCTGGGAGCGCAACATGACGCCACTATAGGGGCGCGCTCTTGGGCGCGCGTGCGCGGCTGCGCGCACGTAGGGTGAGAGGAGAACCACCTACTACGAGGAGGCACTGCCATGTCCGACGATCGTTTGGGTGCGTTGAGCGCCGCAGGAGTATCCATTTGGCTCGATGACCTAAGCCGCGAACGGCTCGAGACCGGATCGCTCGCGCATGACGTGGAGAAGCGCCACATCGTGGGCGTCACCACCAATCCCAGCATCTTTGCGGCCGCGGTAAAGGGCGCCACCCAGTACGACGCGCAGCTCGCGGACCTTGGCGCGAAGGGATTCGATGCCGAGCAGGCCGTGCGCGCGCTCACCACGGATGACGTGCGCGCGGCGGCGGACGTGCTGCGGGGCGTGTTCGAGGGCACCGATGGCGTGGACGGGCGCGTGTCGATCGAGGTGGATCCGCGGCTCGCGCATGACACCGCTGGCACGGTGGCGCAGGCCAAGGAGCTGTGGGAGATCGTAGACAGGCCAAACGTGCTCATCAAGATTCCGGCGACGGTGGAGGGGTTGCCCGCGATCACCGATGTGCTCGCTGCAGGCATCTCCGTGAACGTGACGCTCATCTTCTCGCTTGACAGGTATGCGGCGGTGCTCGACGCGTTCCTCGACGGGCTGGAGCAGGCGGATACGAACGGGCACGATCTCGCGTCCATCGCGTCGGTGGCGTCGTTCTTCGTGAGCCGGGTTGACTCCGAGGTGGACAAGCGGCTGGAGGCCATAGACCCTGGTAGCGCCCTCAAAGGCACGGCCGCCATCGCTAACGCGCGCCTCGCTTTCGAGCACTTTGAGCAGGTGAGTGCGGGGGAGCGGTGGCAGGCGCTCGCGGCCAAGGGAGCCCGCCCGCAGCGGCCGCTGTGGGCGTCCACGTCCACCAAGGACCCGTCGTTCCCGGACACGATGTACGTGGACGAGCTCATCACGGCAGGCACCGTGAACACCATGCCGCAGGCCACGATCGATGCCTTCGACCACCACGGCTCCGTCCCGAGCGATCCCTCGAGTTGGGACACGATTCGAGGGACTTACGACGAGTCGCGGGCCGTGTTCGCGAGGCTAGCGGCCGTGGGGATCGACTTCGATGACGTGACGCGCGTGCTCGAACAAGAGGGCGTGGACAAGTTCATCAAGGCGTGGGAGGAGCTGCTGGGGATCGTGGGCGAGGCGCTCAAGCAGTAGCGGCTCTGCCGCACGCGCGGTCAACGGCACGTGCAACGAAGAGTAAATTGTTCGGCATGCCGAACAATGCCGTTGCCGAGCGTGCTACCGCGCGTCCGGAGCGGGGTCTGTGGCGTCTCTTTGGGCCCGCCTTCGTGGCGGCCGTGGCCTACGTGGACCCCGGAAACGTCGCGGCCAACCTCACGGCGGGCGCGTCGTACGGCTACCTGCTGCTGTGGGTGCTGGTGGCGGCGAACGCGATGGCGGTGCTGATTCAGTACCTCTCCGCGAAGCTTGGCCTGGTCACGGGCCGCACGCTCCCAGAGCTCATCGGGGAGCGCTTGGGCCGGAGGTCACGCCTCGCGTTCTGGGCTCAAGCAGAGGTGATCGCCGCGGCCACCGACCTTGCCGAAGTGATCGGCGGCGCGCTCGCCCTCAACCTGCTGTTCGGCATCCCCCTCCCACTTGGCGGACTCATCGTTGGAGTGGTGTCGATGGTGCTGCTCGCCGTCCATTCGCGCCGTGGAGAGCGCACCTTTGAGTTCGTCATCATCGGCCTGCTCGCGATCATCGCCATCGGCTTCACGGCAGGCCTGTTCGTGGCTCCGGTCGACTGGGGCGAGGCAGCGTCAGGCCTGGTACCTCGCTTCGCGGGGCCCGAAACCGTGCTCCTCGCCGCGAGCATGCTGGGCGCCACCGTCATGCCGCACGCGATCTACCTGCACTCCGCCCTCGCGCGCGATCGTCACCGCGGCACGTCCAACAGCAAGCCAACGCAGCGACTTCTCCGCGCCACCCGCTTCGACGTGAGCTGGTCCATGCTTGCGGCGGGCGGTGTCAACATTGCGATGCTCCTCTTGGCTGCCGCAAGTCTGCGCGGCGTTGAGGGCACCGAGTCGATCGAGGGAGCGCACGCCGCCCTCGTGGAGCACCTCGGCCCAGGCATCGCGATGGCCTTCGCCGTCGGCCTGCTCGCTTCCGGCCTCGCCGCCACCTCGGTGGGTGCCCATGCGGGAGCCGTGATCATGGAAGGGCTGCTCCTCAGGCGCATCCCGCTGCTCGTGCGCAGGGCGGTCACGCTCATCCCCGCGCTCATCATCCTTGCCATCGGCGTGGATCCCACCTGGGCCCTCGTGCTCTCACAGGTGGTGTTGAGCCTCGGCATCCCGTTCGCGCTCATCCCGCTCGTGCGCCTCACCGCTCTGCGCAGCGTGCTGGGGGACTACGTCAACCGCCGCTCCACGACGGTCGTGGCAATCGCCGTGACCGCGCTGATCGTCGCCCTCAACGTGGCGCTCGTCGTCATCACGGTGCGGGGCTAACCCACAAGGCTTCCGCGTCGCCCTCGGCGAGCAGGTACGTAGCCTGCCCGACGGCCAACTCGCCGTCCGTACGCAACGTCACCACAGCGTCGGGCAGGATCCCGGCGGCCGCGAAGGCGCGCAACCGCTCGGGTGAAGCGTCTGAGATGCGCGTCACAACTGCCCTGGTACCAGGCGTGACGGATGCCAGGAGTACAGCGTCTGGCGCCGGAGGGGGGCCGCTCGCCGGCGGAATGGGATCGCCGTGCGGGTCCCTGGTGGGGTGCCCAAGCCGCTCATCGATGCGAGCCAGGAACGTGTCGCTCACGGCATGCTCGAGGGCCTCCGCCTCGTCGTGCACCTCGTCCCACGAGTAGCCTAATTCCTGCTCAAGGAAGGTCTCGATGAGTCGATGCCTGCGCACCATTGCGAGCGCGTGAGCCGTTCCAGCGGGGGTCAGCACAATGGCCCCGTAGGGCGCGTGCTCCACGAACCCTTGGTCCGCGAGTTTGCGCACGCCATCGGAGGCCGTGGAGGTGCGCACGCCAAGGCGCTCCGCGAGTGCGGTCACGGTGATCCCAGCCGGATCCCACTCGCCGAGGCTCCACAGGGCCTTGAGGTAGTCCTGGGTACTCGGCGAGAGGCTTCCGGTGTCGGTCAAGCTCAGCCCGTGATGCCGCAGCGGGTAGCGAGGTACTCCGCAACGCGCGCGCTGGCTGCGGGGGCGGCGCTCACCGCATCCTGGACGTCCGGATCGGTGAACGTGACCTGAATCTTCTCAACGAAGGCCGCTGGGGACGCGGCGTCTGCGGCATCCTGCGACAGCGTGATCGTGTACTTGGTGACGAAGGTCTCGAGAGCGGCGAAGTCCGCGTTGATGTCCTCGCCTTGCGTTTCCTGGACGCCAATCGTGTAGAACTCGAGCGTCTGGTTGGACAGTTCCAGCATGTCGTCGCCCCACGCGTTGAGTTCGGTGGCGTCCTCTGCCGTGAGGAAAGAGGGGTCGGACAGCATTGCGGTGAGGTCGTCGGTGCGGCCAACGAGCGTCTCGGAGACTTCGATGCTTTCCTGGGCGGCGGCACACAGCGCGTCGTCAAGGTTGCCGACCGTAGGCGTTGGGGTGCTCGTGTTGCCCTCCGCCTGAACCGTGGGGGCGGGGTTTGGAGCCGCACTCGTCTCTTCCGCAGTGGAGCCGGAGCATCCGGCCAGCGTGGCGACTCCGAGCACCGCGATGGCGGCGAGTCCAACGATCTTCATGATGATTCCCTCCGATGGTTCCGTTGTGCCAAGCGTACGCGGCTAGATTCCGCACAGATCGCCGTTAGGCCCGCCGTCCATGAGGCCCTCGCCCCATGACACCTCGGTGACCACGCCGTCGACAATGTCGAAGTTGTAGCTGGTGGACTCGCTCGTCGGCACGATGAGCTGTGTCCGTGCGCCGCGGGCGATGTCGTCGAAGGACACCTCGGACGCCGTGGGGTAGGCAGCCATGACCTCGTCCACCGTGGAGCCGACGGTGATGCCCTCTGCAGTGCGCGGCATCTCGTAGCTCGCGGCGTCAGCAGGGTCCGCGTACCAGTACATGATGAAGAAGTTGATGCGGCCGCCGGGGTCAGAGGGGTCGCTCAGCGCCGTGACGTAGAAGCCGGGGTCGTCCTGGGCAACGATCTGTCCGTACCAGGGGCACGACTCGGGCGCCGTCACCGGGGCGCCGGTGGCTTCCGCCTCCGCGAACGACTGGCCGATGCAGACTCCCGCGAAGCTGCTGGGTCCAATTGCCGCCGCCGTGTAGTCGGGATCGTCCGTCCATGTGGGGCAGTCCATCGCGGTAGCCGTCTCCGTGGGGGAGGGCGTGACGCTAGGGCTTGGAGTGGCCGACGCTGTGGTCACCGCATCGCTTGGGCTGGGCGAGGCGCTGGTGGCGTCGGGTGAGGAAGAACATCCGGCGAGCACAAGGGCGGCGACTGCGATGGCTGCAAGGCGGGTTTTCATGCCTCAACGGTATCGGCGCACGTATCTGAGCGCACCCCCCATTTTGTGGGGGTTTACGCGTGCAATGCCGCCCGATACCGCGCACCGAGTGCATCGAACATCGCGTTGGCGTCGTCGTCAATGGTGCGCAGTTCTGCATGAGCCTCGAAGAACGCCACTGCCTCCGCAACACCGTCGGCGAACGGGACGCGCTGCTCCCACGCGGGAACGAGGGCACGAAGTTTGCTTGTGTCGTACACCGCGGGGTGCATCTTGTCGCCGTAGATGGATCCCGCTTGCGACGGTGCCGCCCCTACCAGCGCGTCGGATGGCACGCACACAAACTGCTCGCGCAACTGCTCCACTGGCACCCCCGCCGCCTTGCCGATCGCCTCGTGAATTCCGCGCCAGGTGAGTGCCTCCGAACCCGTCACGTGCACGGCATGGCCCACCGCGTCGGGCGTGCTGAGTAAGCCCACGATGCCAGCGGCCACGTCGCGAGCGTGGGTGATGGTCCACAGGCTGGTGCCGTCGCCGGGAAGGATGATGTCCGCGCCGCGCCGCATCCGGTCGACGAGCGTCCACGGGTGGCGAGAGACCCCGGTGAACCCAGGGATTTTCGACGCACCGTACGTGTGCGCTGGCCTGATGATGGTCCACGGGATGTCGCTCGAGGTGCGCAGGGCCTCTTCGCATGCGATCTTCTTGCGTGCGTACTCCCAGTACGGGTTCTCGAGCGGAACGTCCTCGGTGAGCGGACGCAGGTGGTCGTATTTGCGGTAGGCCGCGGCCGTGGCGATGAGGACGTACCGATCCGTGAGGCGGCGGAACGTCTCGATGTCGTCGAGCACCTGGTGGGGTTCGTAGGCGACAAACTGAACCACAGCGTCGAACCGTTCTCCGCGCAAGCGCGGCCCCCGCAGAGCCGCGCGCAGCGACTCCGGATCGGTGGCGTCTGCGTGGATGATGTGCGCGCCTTGGGCGCTCGGCAACAGGGAGCGGCCGCGGTTCACCAGGGTGACATCGTGACCTTCCGCGAGGGCCAAATCGGATACTTGGGATGAAATGAGTCCCGTGCCGCCAATCAGGAGGATGCGCATACGTCCGATGCTAGGCGCACGCGTGTTGGCGCAGGTAAGTTGAGGCTTGTGACTGAGGGACATTCACGCCTGCTCTACGAGCGCCTTACCGAACTCTTTCCAGCGGGGTGGCGAGACGCTGCGCCGTGGGGCTATCCGCACCAAGTGGAGTTGGCGCTCATTGCCGGCGTTTTTCGCGCGCAGACTCCGCAGGCGAACGCGGACGCAGTAGTTGACTACGTGATGAGGTCCCGTCCTAGCTCCTTGCTCGATGACCTGCCCGAACTCATCGTGGGCGGCGTGGACGGAGTGGTGAAGACGCTCGGCTCAGGCTGGGGAGACACCAACGTGCTTGGCGTGCCCGTCTTGCGTGCCGCCGTAATCCATGACGCCGCGCAGGCGCTGGTGGGCTTGGGCGTGAACTCCGGCGATGATCTGCGGCGCGTCTACAGCGAGGCGCCCGACGCTGTGGAGGGTGCCGTACTCGGCGTGCGCGGTCTTGGCAGAGTCACGTGGGACTGGATTGGCGTGCTTGCCCAGGTGCCGTTGCGGCCCGATCCAGAGTTCGTTGTCTTTGTTGGGCGGCTTGTAGGGGAGAAGCTCTCGCCAGCTGAGGTCGCCGACCTGGTGCGGCCCACGGCGCGCAAATTCGCGCTCGACGATCGCGACCTGTCGCACGCGATCCGGGAACTCATTCGCGCTCGCGCCGCGTAGCCGCATTCCATTCCTCCTGCTCCAGCGCGGCTAGCTGCGCCAACTTCGCCGCACGCTCGGCACTAGTTGACACCAAATATTCCAACTGGAATAATCGACGCGGTACAACCCTGGGGAGGGACTGTGGGAAAGCACTCTGGATCGCTGCGTCCGCTTGGCGTGGTGTCTCTGGCGCTCCTCACGGAACGCCCCATGCACCCCTACGAGATGTACCAACTTCTCATCGCTCGCAACCAAGACCGCACCGTCAAGGTGCGGCCCGGCACGCTGTATCACGCGATCAATTGGCTTGAGGACGCGGGGTTCGTGATCGCCACGGGCACCGAGCGCGAAGGCAACCGCCCAGAGCGCACTACGTACGCCATCACGGACGCAGGGCGCGCCGCGCTGAGGCGATCCGTCGTGTCCATGGTGACCGAGCCGTCGGACGAATATCCAGAGTTCACCGTCGCCATAGGCGAGGCACACAACCTGCCGGCCCACGAGGTCGTATCCGCTCTTCGCGAGCGCATCGCGATCCTGGAGGCGGATTGCGCTCGCGGTGAGGCCCTCATGAAGCGAGCGGACGGCCGCGGCCTGCCGCGCCGCTTTATCCTCGGCGGCGAGTTCGCCCTCAACCGTGCCCGCGCGGACATCGCGTGGCTCTCTTCCGTGATCGCCGACATCGAGTCAGGCGATCTGTCCTGGGACACCCCGGTCCCCACTCCACTCAAGGAACAACCATGACCCACGAACGCAGTCCCTGGCCCGCCCTGTGGGCGCTCGTCATCGGCTTCTTCATGATCCTCATCGACACCACCATCGTGGCCGTCGCCAATCCCTCGATCCAGCAGGGCCTCAACGCTTCCATCGACCAGGTCATCTGGGTGACGTCCGCGTACCTGCTCGCCTACGCGGTGCCGCTACTCATTACGGGCCGCCTCGGCGACCGTTACGGCCCCAAGCTCGTCTACCAAACGGGGCTCGTTGTCTTCACCGTCTCGTCGCTGCTGTGCGGTCTCGCGGACTCTCTGCCCGGTTCCGGCATCGGCAACCTCATCGCGTTCCGCGCACTGCAGGGACTTGGTGCCGCGCTCATGACGCCGCAGACGATGGCCGTCATCACGCGCACCTTCCCCGCCGCCCGGCGCGGCATCGCCATGGCGCTGTGGGGAGCCGTTGCTGGCGTCGCCACACTGGTTGGCCCGCTTATCGGCGGCGTGCTCGTCGATGGCCCGGGCTGGGAGTGGATCTTCTTTGTCAACGTGCCCATCGGCGTGGTGGCCTTTATCGCCGCCCAGATCTTGGTGCCGCACCTCGAGACCCACCAGCACTCGTTCGACTGGCTCGGCGTTGCACTGTCCGCACTCGGCATGTTCATGCTGGTCTTTGGCCTCCAGGAGGGCCACACCTACGACTGGAACGGCTGGGTGTGGGCGTGCATCGGCGGCGGCGTCGCGGTGCTTGGCATCTTCTTGCTGTGGCAGCGCGCCAACAAGAAGGAACCTTTGGTTCCGCTTGAACTGTTTAAGGACCGCAACTTCTCCGTGGCGAACGGCGCCATCACCACCGTCGGCTTTGCCTTCACGTCGATGTTCATCCCGCTCGTGTACTTCTTCCAAGCGGTCCGCGGACTCACGCCAACCCAGTCGGCACTCATGACCATTCCCACGGCGCTTGCCACGCTCGCGTTGTCCCCGGTTGCCGGAAAGCTCGCGGACCGCCTGCACCCCCGCGCGGTGGCCGTGCCCGGTCTTGCGATCGGTGCGCTGGCGATCGTCACGTGGTCACTCATGCTGTCCCCGGACATCGCGATTGGGTGGCTGCTGATCCCGCCGTTCCTCTTGGGTGTTGGTAGTTCGTTCATCTGGGCGCCACTGGGTTCCACCGCCACGCGCAACCTCCCCATGAAGGCCGCGGGCGCCGGTGCCGGCATCTACAACACCACCCGTCAGGTGGGCGGTGTCCTTGGCTCCGCGGCCATCGCCACCGTCATCGTCAACCGCATCGCCGCAAACCTTGGCGATATCGGCGGCGCGCCGCAGGGAGAGTCCTCGAGCCTCGAGCTCCCGGAGCCTCTCAAGGAGGGCTTCACCACGGCCATGACGCAGACGCTCATCGTGCCCGCGATCGTGCTCTTCATTGGTGCGCTCATCGCGCTGTGGTTTGTGCGGCCAGCTCACCTTGAGACGCCCGACGCTGGTGAGGCTCTCGCCGACGAAGAGGCTGAGCGCACCCCGGCCTGAGCGGCTCCCGTGGCTAGGCTGGAGGCATGCTTGGTGTGTTGCTTGCCTTCGCCTCGAGCATCTTCTGGGGGGCCTCTGATTTCGCGGGAGGCGTGAGCTCGAGACGGTCGAGCGCGCTCGTTGCCAACCTGTGGTCGTTCGTGAGCGCGACGGCCGTGTCCGTGATCGCTCTGGTGGTGTACCCCGGCGGGTGGTCACACACCGCGGTCTCCGCCGGGGTGTGGGCTGGCGTACTGGGCCTCGCGGGTTTCCTCACGCTGTACGCGAGCCTCGCGGCGGCACCGATGGGAGTCGCCACGGTCATCGTGGGGGCAACGGAAGCGGTGATTCCCGTTGTCGTTGGCGTGTTCTGGTACCGAGAGGGGCTCACGGCGTTCGCGTGGGCCGGAGTCGCCGTGGCCATGGCTGGTGCCGCGCTCATTGGCGTGGCCGAGGGCGGCCAAGCTCATGCGCGATGGGGGTCGCTGCTGCTCGCAGCGGTATCCGGCGCGTTCTTCGGCTTCTCCGTGGTGGCGCTCGACGCGGCGCCAGCCGATTCTGGCTTCGTGACCGCCGGCGTGGAGATAGCGGTGGGCCTCGTGCTCATGGTGTTGCTGACGGTCGCGGTGTCGCGGGTGGCGTCCCTGCGCCGCGCGAGTTCGTGGGTTGGAATCGGTGCAGGGAACGAAGAGGCGGACGCTCGCACGCGCGGCATTGCGATGCTCGCGGGGCTGTTCCTCGCGGTCGCGAACTTGTTGCTGCTCATCGCGTTGCGCGAGGCCCCGCTCGCAGTGGTTGGGGTGGTGCTGTGTCTGTACCCGGTGACCACGGCCCTGCTTGCGCGGATCTTCCTCGAGGAGCGCCTAACCCTCAAGCACATTGCGGGAATCGCCGTGGCGCTCGCCGGGTGCGTGCTGCTGGCGTTGAGCTGATCCCTAGTAGACCGGTCGTGCCAAGAGGGCCACCCGCACGCTGCCGTCCCGCGTCTCCTGCTCGGCGAGCTGCCGGAAGCCAAGCCGCTCGTGGAAGGCGATCGATCCAGGATTCACGGGTCGCACGTTGACCTCTGCGGTGACCTCACTTGCTCCGCGCTCTCGCGCGCGCTCGAACACAGACTCATAGAGGGCCCTGCCGATGCCCGTGCCCTTCGCCAGGGGAGACACCACCACGCGATCGATGTACTGGTGGCGAACGCCGCGATCCTCGAACCACCGGTAGTTCTCCGACGTATACGGCTGCCCGCCTCCCATGCTCAGCAGAAAGGCAAGAAGGTTGTGGTTGCGATCGGTTGAGACGAGGCGCACGTCGCACATGGCGAACAGGCTCGCCAACTCGTCCTCGCTGAGGGGGTTGATCGCGGGGCCAGCGGCGGCGTTGAGCTCCTGGACCTGGGGGAGATCGGATTCCCGCATCACGCGCAGCCTGAAGTTCTGCATGGGCGCCATTGTGCCGTGCGAATGTTAACGGCGCCTTGCGAATGTAACGGTGGCGTGTCGTTGCCCAGATATGCAAGGGGATGTATGGTTATGCATATGGCGATCTCCGTTGCAGTAGCTGGCGCGTCTGGGTACGTGGGCGGCGAGGTGCTGCGCGTGTTCAGCCAGCATCCTGATGTCGAGTTCGGCGCACTCACCGCGCACTCGTCTGTTGGGGACGCACTTGGAGTGCACCAACCCCACCTCGTCCCGCTCGCGGATCGGATCATCGCGGACACCACCGCAGAGACGCTCGCGGGGCACGACGTGGTGGTGCTCGCGTTGCCGCACGGCAAGTCGGCCCAGATTGCAGCCCAGCTCTCGCAAGACACCCTCGTCATAGATTGCGGCGCGGACCACCGTCTCACCGATCCCGGCGCGTGGGCGGCCTATTACGGCGGCGAGCACGCGGGCAGCTGGCCGTATGGGCTCCCGGAGCTCATCACCGCTTCGGGCCACCAGCGGGACATCTTGCCTGGTAGCAAGCGCATCGCCGTACCCGGCTGCAACGTCACCGCGGTGACGCTTGCGCTACAGCCAGGCGTAGCGTCGGGCGTTGTGAACGCCAGCGACATCGTTGCCGTGCTCGCGAACGGGTACTCGGGCGCGGGAAAGAAGCTTGAGACCACGTATCTGGCGAGTGAAGCGCTCGGGGCGGCGGTTCCGTACGCCGTTGGTGGGTCACACCGCCACATCCCGGAGATCATTCAGAATCTCGAATCCGCAGGCGCCACCGAGGTCCGGTTGAGCTTCACGCCCACGCTGGTGCCGATGGCCCGCGGAATTCTCGCGACCGTCACGGCACCGCTGGCTCAGGGCGTCAATGTTGAGGCAGTGCGCGCGGCGTGGGAAGAGGCGTATGCGGACGAGCCCTTCGTTCACCTGTTGCCCGAAGGACAGTGGCCCTCGACGGCGGCGACCCTTGGTGCGAACACGGCCCTCATGCAGGTGGCGGTAGACGGTAACGCCGGGCGCGTCGTGGTGGTGTGCGCCATCGACAACCTTGTGAAGGGCACCGCCGGAGCCGCGCTGCAGTCGATGAACCTCGCGCTTGGGCTGCCGGAGACTCGCGGGTTGTCCACGATTGGAGTCGCGCCGTGAGCGGCGCGCAAGTAGTGGAGGCAGCGCAGTGAGTGTCACCGCTGCCGCAGGATTCATCGCCGCCGGCGTCACGGCTGGGCTCAAGCCGTCCGGAAAGCCGGATATCGCGCTCGTGGTCAACGAGGGTCCCACGCATGTCGCGGCCGGCGTGTTCACATCCAATCGGGTGTTCGCCGCTCCCGTGGCGTGGTCTCGCCAGGTGCTCGCGGACGGCCGCGTCGACGCGGTGATTCTCAACTCCGGTGGTGCAAACGCCGCTACCGGTGCGGAGGGCTTCGCGGACACGCACCGCACGGCCGAGCACGTGGCGAACGTCCTTCAGTCCGACGGCCGGGACATCTCGAGCGGCGACGTCGCCGTGTGCTCTACCGGGCTCATTGGCCTGCGGCTCGACATGGACCGTTTGCTTGACGGCGTCTCGCGGGCCGCGACCGCGCTCGCTGCCGACGGCGGCGACGCCGCCGCCCACGCGATCCTCACCACGGACACGGTCACCAAACAGGCCGTTGCGCAGGGTGAGGGCTGGGTTGTGGGCGGTATGGCGAAGGGCGCGGGGATGCTCGCGCCTGGACTTGCCACGATGCTGTGTGTCATCACGACGGATGCCGTCGTGGACCCGGACCGTGCCGATGCCGCGCTCAAGGAGGCCGTCCGTACCACCCTTAACCGCGTGGACTCCGACGGCTGCATGTCTACCAACGACACCGTGCTGCTCTTGGTGAGCGGAGCATCGGGCATTATGCCTGGTATTGACGAGTTTGAGGCGGCGCTCACGGATGTCTGCGCGCAGATCGCGCGCGGGCTCGTTGCCGACGCAGAGGGAGCCACCCACGACATCGCGATCACCGTTGTTGGGGCAACATCGGAGGAGGCTGCCGAGGCCGTCGGCCGTGCCGTTGCCCGCTCCAACCTCTTCAAGGCCGCCGTGTTTGGCGGCGACCCCAACTGGGGCCGCATCATCTCTGCTGCAGGCACCGTGCCCGAGGACGTCGCTCCGTTTGACGCCACCCAAATCGACGTCGCCATCAACGGCGTGCAGGTGTGCCGTGCGGCAGGCGTTGGTGACTCTCGCGATGGCGTGTCCCTTGCCGAGCGCGAGGTGAGTGTGGAGATCAATCTGCACGCGGGCGACGCCACCGCCACCATCTGGACCAACGACCTCACCCACGACTACGTCCACGAGAACAGCGCGTACAGCACATGACCGAGATTCAGCTTCCAGACCTGACGCCCCAGCAGAAAGTGGGCGTGCTCATCGACGCGATGCCGTGGATCGAGCGCTTCAAGGGCGCCGTGGTGGTCATCAAGTACGGCGGCAACGCGATGATCGACGAGACGCTCAAGCGCGCTTTCGCTCAAGACATCGTGCACTTGCGGTTGTTGGGACTTCACCCCGTGGTGGTGCACGGGGGCGGTCCGCAGATCTCGGACATGCTTACGCGTTTGGGCATCGAAAGTGAGTTCCGTGGCGGCCTGCGCGTCACCACACCCGAGGCGATGGACGTGGTGCGCATGGTGCTCACAGGCCAGGTTTCGCGCGAACTCGTTGGCCTCATCAATGACCACGGTCCGCACGCTGTTGGCCTTTCCGGCGAGGACGCGGGCCTGCTGCAGGCCAAGCGTCGCAACGCAACGGTGGATGGCGAGGCCGTCGACGTTGGCCTCGTTGGCGACGTCATCAAGGTCAACCCGGCCGCCGTGCTGGACATCATTGAGGCCGGGCGCATCCCCGTCGTGTCTACGGTGGCCCCTGACATTGACGACCCCACCACGGTGCTCAACGTGAATGCGGACACCGCGGCCGCCGCTCTCGCGGTGGCGTTGCGCGCGCGCAAACTCATCGTGCTCACCGACGTCGAGGGCCTGTACCGCGACTGGCCGGATCGCGACTCGCTGATCCGTCAGATCACCGCCTCCTCGCTGGAAGAGCTGTTGCCGTCGCTCGAGAGCGGCATGAAGCCCAAGATGGAGGCGTGCCTGCGCGCGGTGCGCGGGGGAGTGCCGCAAGCGCACGTCATCGACGGGCGCCAGGCGCACTCGATGCTCTCCGAGATCTTCACCACGGCCGGTATCGGCACCATGGTCATGCCTGACAAGGAGCTGTGGACGTGAGCGCGGGTATCGGCGACCTGGACCAGGCGGGCCTCGATCGCTATGAGAAGGCGATCATGGCCACGTTCGGCACACCTCAGCGCGTCCTCGCTCGCGGCGAGGGTTCATACGTGTGGGATGCCGACGGTAACCGCTACCTGGATCTGCTCGGCGGCATCGCCGTGACCGCGCTCGGCCACGCCCACCCCGGCTGGGTGCAGGCGATCGCGTCGCAAGCGGCAACGCTCGCGCAGGCCTCAAACTTCTTTGCCACGGAGCCGCAGATCGCTCTTGCAGAGCGGCTCTTGCAATTGGCCGACGCTCCGGCCGGCTCTCGCGTGTTCCTCACCAATAGCGGCACGGAGGCCATGGAGGCCGTCTTCAAAATGGCGCGCAAGACGGGCCGTACCAGGATCGTTGCGCTTGAGAGTTCCTTCCATGGGCGTTCGATGGGCGCGCTCGCGCTCACCGGCAAGGAGGCGATTCGGAAGCCGTTCGAGCCGCTTCCCGCCGGCGTGCAGTTTGTGCCGCGAGGCGACCTGGACGCGTTGCGCGCGGCAGCGGGTGATGACCTCGCAGCGATCGTGCTCGAGCCCATCCAAGGCGAGAGCGGAGTGCACCCGCTGTCCAGCGAGTACCTGCAACTAGCCCGTGACATCTGCACCACCCACGGCGCACTGCTCGCGTTCGACGAGGTGCAGACAGGAGTGGCCCGCACAGGCGCATGGTTCGCCCACCAACTCCACGGCGTGGTTCCCGATGTCATGGCCCTCGCGAAGGGGCTCGGCGGGGGCGTGCCGATCGGCGCTGTGGTCGCGTTTGGCCCGTGGGCGGGCACGCTGCTGGTCAAGGGGGAGCACGGCTCCACGTTTGGCGGCAATGCGCTCGCCACGGCCGCGGCCCTCGCGACCTTGCGCATCCTTGAGGAAGAGGACGTGCTCACCAACGTCAAGAATGTTGGCGAACACACGCGCTCGGCACTTGCGGCGCTGCCATTCGTCACCGAGGTTCGCGGCGAGGGACTCATGCTGGGTGCCGCACTCGGCGCTCCCGTGGCCGCGCAGGTGGCCGCCGCCGCGCTGGAGGCGGGCTTCATCGTCAACGCGCCCACCGCTGACTCGCTTCGCTTGGTCCCGGCGCTCACGATCTCCGCCAAAGAGATTGACACTTTTGTTGTCTGGTTCACCCAGGCCGTGCCGCCGATCATCGCCGCCTACGCCTCGGAGGCGAACTCATGACGCGCCATTTCCTTCGCGACGACGACCTCACCGCGGCCGAACAGCGCGAGGTCATCGAGCTCGCCCTCGCCTTCCGCGCAAACCGGCAGCTGCACCAGCCATTTTCCGGTCCGCAAGGTGTCGCGATCCTCTTTGACAAGCCGTCCACGCGCACGCGAGTCTCGTTCTCCGTTGGCGTCGCGGAACTCGGCGGTTACCCGCTTGTGCTCGACACCGCTACGTCGCAAATGGGACGCGGCGAGTCGATCGCGGACACCGCCAAGGTGCTCGGCCGCCAGGTGAGCGCTATCGTATGGCGCACCTTTGGCCAGGAGCGCATCGACGAGATGGCGCAGCACGCGGGGGTCCCCGTGGTCAACGCGCTCACTGATTCCTTCCACCCGTGCCAGATCCTCGCGGACCTCGCCGCTGTGGCCGACGCCAGGGGTGGCGTGGACGCCCTCGCCGGCCTCACGCTCACGTACGTAGGCGACGGCGCCAACAACATGGCCCACAGCTACTTGCTTGGTGGCGCCTTGGCGGGCATGCACGTGAGGGTGGGCGCGCCGTCGGACTACCTGCCGAGCGAGGCAGTTGTGCTCGACGCCAAGCGCATCGCCGCCGAGAATGGCGGGTCCGTGACCGTCACGATGGACGTCGAGGACGCCGTGCGCGGAGCGGACGTCATCGCCACCGACACGTGGGTGTCGATGGGTGACGAGGATCAGTCGGGAACCCGGGCCGGCGTATTCGACGCATACCAGGTGAACGCCCGCACGCTCGAGCTCGCGAACCCCGGTGCTAACGTGCTGCACTGCCTTCCCGCGTATCGCGGCAAGGAGATCACGGCCGAGGTCTTGGACGGTCCCCAGTCGATCGTGTGGCTCGAGGCCGAGTACCGCTTGCATGCCCAGAAGGCGCTGCTGACGTGGTTGGTGTCACGGGGTTCGGTGACACCGTGACAATCGGCCAGATTCCCCACACTAAGGCGGCTCGCCAGGCGCGAGTGCGCCACCTCATCGAGGCCGGCGGCGTCGAGTCGCAGACGCAACTCGCGGGAGTGCTCGACGCCGAAGGCATCCACGTCACCCAGGCCACACTGTCTCGCGACCTCGTTGAGGTGGGTGCGGTGAAGGTGCGCGGGGCCGACGGCCGGCTCACCTATGCCACGCAGGCCACTGTGGAGTCGCTTGAGGATGGCTCTACTCGGCTTAACCGCTTGTGCGCGGAACTGCTGCATTCGGCGGCAGGCTCCGCGAACCTCGCCGTGCTGCGCACTCCAGAAGGCGCCGCACAGTTCCTCGCCATGGCCATCGACTCCCACGAGGACGAGGACATCCTCGGCACTGTGGCCGGCGACGACACCATCATCGTGATTTCCCGTGAACCCAACGGCGGGGAGAGCCTCGCCGCCAAGTTTCTTGCCCGAGCGTCGGGCCACTGAAAGGTAACCAAAGTAATGACTGAACGGATTGTGCTCGCGTACTCGGGCGGCCTTGACACGTCGGTGGCGATTGGCTGGATCGCCGACGCTACGGGCGCCGAGGTGGTGGCGGTGGCCGTTGACGTTGGCCAGGGTGGCGAGGACCTCGAGGTCATCCGCCAGCGTGCGCTCGACTGTGGCGCCGTGGAGGCCTACGTTGCGGACGCGCGCGACGAGTTCGCGAATGAGTACTGCATGCCGGCGCTCAAGGCCAACGCGCTGTACCACGACAAGTACCCCCTGGTATCGGCCCTGTCGCGGCCGGTGATTGTGAAGCACTTGGTTGCGGCGGCCAAGCAATTTGGTGCCACCACGGTTGCCCACGGCTGCACCGGAAAGGGCAACGACCAGGTGCGCTTTGAGGTGGGCATTGTCTCGCTCGCCCCCGAGCTCAAGTGCATCGCGCCCGTGCGCGACCTTGCGCTGACGCGCGACCGCGCCATCGAGTACGCCGAGCGCCACTCGCTACCGATCGCCACCACCAAGAAGAACCCGTTCTCGATTGACCAGAACGTGTGGGGCCGCGCCGTGGAAACGGGCTTCCTCGAGGACATCTGGAACGCGCCTACGAAGGACGTTTACGACTACACCGATGACCCGGCCTTTCCGCCGGTGCCCGATGAGGTGCTCATTGCTTTCGAACGCGGCATTCCGGTTGCCATTGATGGCCAGGCGGTGACGCCGCTCCAGGCGATCGTCGAGATGAACCGCCGTGCCGGCGCCCAGGGTGTGGGACGCATCGACATCGTCGAGGACCGTCTCGTGGGCATCAAGAGCCGCGAGATCTACGAGGCTCCTGGCGCGATCGCGCTCATCGAGGCGCACCGCGAGCTCGAGAACGTGACGATAGAGCGCGAGCAGGCGCGCTTCAAGAAGCGCATCGCTGACGAGTGGACGGAACTGGTCTATGACGGCATGTGGTCGTCGCCGTTGAAGCGTTCCTTGGACGCGTTCATCGACGACACCCAGGAATACGTGACGGGCGAGATTCGCATGGACCTGCACGGTGGAAAGGCGACCGTCACCGGCCGCCGCTCGTCGGTTGGCCTGTACGACTTCAACCTCGCCACGTACGACGAGGGAGACACCTTTGACCAGTCTGCGGCGCGCGGGTTCATCGAGATCTACGGCCTCGCGGCGAAGCAGGCCGCGGCGCGGGCCGCTGCGCAGCAGGGTCTCTAGCGATGAGCGAGGGCGGCACGGTTGAGGGCGGCACCGTTGAAGGAGCGCTGTGGGGCGGCAGGTTTGCCTCGGGACCAGATGCGGCCCTTGCCGCGCTGAGTAAGTCCACTCACTTTGATTGGCGCTACGCCGACGACGACCTCGCGGGCTCTGTTGCCCATGCTCACGCGCTCTTGGCGGCTGGCCTCCTGACGAATGACGAGGCGTCACGCATGGTTGCGGCGCTCGAGCAGATGCGGGCGGATGTCGCGTCTGGTGACGTTGTCGCCGCCGAGTCCGATGAGGACGTTCACGGTGCCCTCGAGCGCGTTCTCATCGAGCGAGTGGGCGCGGAACTGGGCGGGCGGTTGCGGGCCGGACGCTCGCGCAATGACCAGATCGCCACGCTGCAGCGACGCTATCTGCGACGCCATGCCGCAGCGATTTCCTCACTGGTCTTGGACCTCGTGGATGCTCTCGCCATCCAAGCGGAGGTTCACCTCGAGGCCCCTATGCCGGGACGCACGCACTCCCAGCACGCGCAACCGGTCACGTTGGGGCACGCGTTGCTTGCCCACGTATGGCCACTGCTTCGTGGCGCCGAGCGGCTCGCGGACTGGGACAAGCGGGCGTCGCTGTCGCCGTATGGCGCGGGTGCCCTCGCCGGTTCGACGCTGGGGCTGAATCCCGCCGCCGTTGCCGCTGAACTGGGGTTCAGTGGGCCCACGCAGAACTCCATTGACGCCACGGCCTCCCGCGACGTCATCGCTGAGTTTGTGTGGGTTGCCGCGATGATCGGGGTGGATCTTTCTCGCATCGCGGAGGAGGTCATCTCGTGGGCAACCGTCGAGTTTGGGTTCGTTGCTCTCGATGATGCGTTCTCCACTGGATCGTCGATCATGCCGCAGAAGAAGAACCCGGACATCGCGGAGTTGGCCCGCGGCAAGTCCGGGCGCCTCATCGGGGATCTCGCGGGCCTCCTCGCGACGCTTAAGGGGCTTCCGCTTGCCTACAACCGCGACCTCCAAGAGGCGCATGAACCGGCACTCGACGCCGTCGACACGCTCGAGACGCTGCTCCCTGCATTTACGGGCATGATCGCCACGCTGCGCTTCAACACCGCGCGGCTCGCATCTCTTGCGCCGGCAGGATTCTCTCTCGCAACCGACGTTGCCGAGTGGCTCGTGCGCCAAGGAGTGCCGTTCCGCGAGGCTCACGAGGTCGCCGGCGCATGCGTCCGATTCTGCGAAGGCGCGGGCAAGGAACTCGGCGAACTGACCCCGGCGGAGCTTGCTTCCATCTCTGAACATCTGAACCCAGGCGTGCTCGAGGTGCTCACGGTTCCGGGCTCGCTGGCGGCGCGCAACGGGGTGGGAGGGACCGCGCCCGAACGAGTTGCGGAGCAACTCGCGGCGGCGCGCGCTGCTGCCGCTGGGCTGCGCGGTTAGCACTTCGCGGCTAGAGGTCCGCGAGTCCGGGATCTAGACCGCCCTGTCCGGCCCCCTAAGGCGCCTCGACAACCACCTCGGTGGCGCCAGTTACGCGCTTCAGATCGTCATACGAGATGTCGAATACCGAGTTTGGCGTTCCGGCCGCGGCCCACAGCTCACCGTGCTTCTTGAGCTCCACATCGATGTAGGTAGGAACAGGTGAAGGGTGCCCAAGCGGCGCCACGCCCCCGATGGGCTGCCCCGTCGCCTCGCGAACCTGCTCCGCCGAAGCGCGGGAGATGATGCCCGCGCCGATCTGTCCGGCCAGCAGCTCCGTGTCAACCCGATGCGAACCGGACGTCAGCACCAAGGTGGGAACCCCGTCGGCCAGGAACACCAGGGACGAGGCGATCGCGCCAACGTCACAACCCAGCGCAGCTGCCGCCTCTGCAGCAGTACGGGTGGAGTCCGCGAGCGTTCTGACCTCGCTCTTCAGCCCAAAGTTGGCCAGCAGGTCCAAAATGCGCGCGCTCGAGGGGTGCATAGGCTCACCGTAGTCTTGTCCCGTGGCCAACCCAAGCGCTCCCGCGCAGGAAGGTCTCGACATTCCCCACGTTCAGCGCCGCACCTTGACCGTGGTGTCGGTTGCGCAGGTCTTTTCCGGTTTCGGCATCGCCGCGGGGATCACCGTGGGCGCGCTGCTCGCTGCATCCGTGTGGGACAGCACTGCGCTCACGGGAGCACCGGCCGTCATCATGACCATCGGCGCATCGGTCGCCGCCCTAGGCATCGCCGCGATGTCGCAGCGGCACGGACGTAGGGCAGGTCTCGCGGCCGGGTACGTCACCGGCGCGGTTGGGGCCGCCGGCATCATCGTCGCCGTCGCAAACCACTGGCCGATCGTGATGCTCCTCTCTTTCCTCGTCTATGGCGCAGGCTCAGCAGCGAACCTTCAAGCGCGCTTCACCGGCGCCGACCTCGCGCTGCCGGAGCGGCGTGCACGCTCCATGTCCATCGTGCTTATGGCGACCACACTGGGCGCGGTGCTCGGTCCGGTGTCCTCACGTTGGAGCGGGGACATCGTCGAAGAGCGGGGACTCAACCCGCTGCTCGGGCCGTTCGCCGTCGCGTGTGTCGCCTACGCGGTTGGCGCGGCCATCCTGTGGTTCGCGCTGCGGCCGGACCCGTTGCTCGTTGTCCGCGAGCTCCACGGTCAACGCGCGGCCGTTAGTGCCGACGATCCAGACCCCGACGAGTGGCGCGGTCGCGTCGCTGCCGCTATCGGGATCATGGTGATCGCCCAGGCGGTAATGATCGCGGTCATGACCATGACTCCCGTGCACATGACCGAGCACCACCACGCCATCGGCGCCATTGGCGCGGTGATCGCAGCGCACATCGCCGCGATGTACGTGCCCTCTCCGCTGTCCGGCTGGCTCGTCGATCGGCATGGCTCGGTGCTCGTGGCGTTTGGTGCCGGCTGGGTGCTGATCGCCTCGGGCGTTGTTGCGGCCGTCGTCGATCCTGAGTCCGTGTGGGGCTCGACGCTCGCCCTCGTCCTGCTTGGCTTTGGCTGGAGCCTTGGCATGGTTGCCGGCTCTGCGATGCTCACGTCGTCCGCTCCCGCTCGCTTGCGCACGCGGCTCCAGGGACGGTCCGACGCTCTGACCACGCTCGCTGGCGCGTCCGGTGCGGGCATGGCCGGGGTGGTGATGAGCTGGCAGGGCTACTCGACGCTCGCTTGGGCGGCGGCGTTGCTGGCCGCGGTGATGATCCCGATCGCGGTTCTCGCGCGCACGCGTCGCTAGGGTGGCGTCATGCCCAATCCCAGCTTTGCGCAGCTCCTCGACGCCGCACGCGCAGGCGAGCCGCGGTGCGGCCGTACGCGCCTTATCCTGATTGACGGCCAGGCGGGCGCTGGCAAATCGACACTCGCCAACCGGCTCGCGGTGGCGCTCGGCGGCTCGGCCTCTGCGGGGGCGGGCACCTATATGCCCGACGCTCCGCTCACCTCGGACGCCCCAGTTCAGATAGTGCATGGAGACGACCTCTACGAAGGCTGGGGTGGACTCGCGACTCTCGACGAGGTGCTGTTGGGGCAGATCCTGGAGCCGCTCGCTGCCGGCGGAGATGGCGACTTCCGCATGTGGGACTGGTTGGAGGACAAACGAACCTACGTAATCGCCGTGCCCCAACGTCCGTTCCTCATCATCGAGGGAGTCGGTGTTGCGGCTCCGCGTGCCCGCACGCTCGCCTCGCTTACGGTCTTTGTGGAGGCGCCATGGGATGCGCGCCTCGCCCGCGGGGTGGAACGGGACCAACACTCCTACGACGACGTAATCAACCTCTGGGAGACTTTCGAGCGGGACGAGCGGGCGCGGCACCAACTCACCGGTGCTCGCGGCGCGGCCGATTTCATCATCGACGGAACCGCGCCAATACCGGACGTTTGATGCCAGAGTGGGTTAGCGTCGGGCTATGAGAGTGCACGTGGCGGCGGCGACGTTTGTTGTGCTCGTACTCGCTGGTTGCACGGATAGTTCGGCACCGCGGACAACGATTGGCGAACCAGTGGATCCCTTCGATGGCGAGTCTGTGGCGTATTGCGAATCGCAAGGAGGCGAGGTGCAGGAGCGCCAGCCCATGTACGGCACCAACACCGACGAGAGCGACTGGATCCCCTTCGGCCAACCCATCAGGACGTGCAAGCTATCGACCCTCGGAGACGAGACGGCGATCTTCATTGACCTTCACACCATGTACTCGCAGAACCCAACCCTCGCGGCGCTGGCTTACTCGCAGGCGAGCCTTCCGGAAGACCTCTCACCAAGCGGCAACCCCGCAGCAGCGATTTGCTCGGAGCTTGGCGGAACGTCCTCGTTTGGGCCCGGGGCGAACGGAGGCGGGCTCGTGGACCTAAGCGACGACGACTTCCCGGTGTTCGCCCCGTGCATGTTCGCGGACGGCAGCTTTATCGAGGAGTGGGGGATCGCCTATCACCTCGACGGTTCCGTGCGGGGTGCGGACCTGGCGCCGCGCTTCCGCTTCGACACACAGACAGCGCCGCACGTCTATGGCTAACCCACATGCCGCTGTTGTGCGGCTGAGCGACCACCCGCAATTGTTGGAGAGCGGGCGCTCGCTCCTCGCCGAATACTTTGGGTTGCCTGACGCGTGGGCTCGTGGCGAAGCCCCAGATCCGCTCCCACCCGAGTACGAGGAGCACATCGCGGGCTATCCCAACGATGGTCAGCCGCCGCACGGCGAGACATTCCTTGCGCTTCGCTCCGACGACGTGGTGGGGCAGGTGCTCGTGGTCCCTCACGCGGAGGGCGTGGTGCGGCTCGAGCGCATGTATGTGCTGCCTGCCGAGCGCGAGCAAGGCGTGGCGCGCGCGCTCATCGCCGCAGCCACCATCTGGGGACGCGAGCACGGCGTACGGCGAGTAGTGATCGGCCTCTTGCCGGGCAGGCGCGAGGCGATCTCGCTGTTTAGGGGGATCGGGTTCAAGCCAGCCGCGGACTACATCGCTGAAGGCCGCACGTGCATGGGACTGGACCTCGCGCTGGCAGACTAGGTCCATCATGACCGAGCACATTCTTGATGAACTGACCTGGCGCGGGCTCGTCTCGCAAACAACGGGCGATGACGCGCTGCGCGACGCCCTCAGCACGGGCCCGGTCACGCTGTATTGCGGTTTTGATCCCACGGCACCCAGCTTGCACATCGGCAACCTGGTGCAGATCCTCACGGTGCGGAGGCTCCAGGACGCGGGCCACAAACCGCTCCTTCTCGTTGGCGGCGCCACGGGTCTCATCGGTGACCCCAAGATGGCGGGAGAGCGCACGCTCAATCCGGTGGACGTGGTGCACGGATGGGTGGAGCGCATCCGCGCGCAGATCGAGCCCTTCATGTCGTTCGAGGGCGACAATGCCGCCCGCATGGTCAATAACTTTGACTGGACCAAAGACATGTCGGCGATCGAACTCCTGCGCGACGTCGGCCGCCACTTCCGCCTCGGCACGATGATCGCGAAGGACACGGTGGCGCGGCGGCTCAACTCGGACGAGGGGATCTCGTACACCGAGTTCAGCTACCAGGTGCTGCAGGGCATGGATTACTTGGAGCTGTACCGGCGCTACGGGTGCACGCTCCAGACCGGCGGCTCAGACCAATGGGGCAACCTCACCGCGGGCACCGAGCTGATTCGCAAGGCGGAGGGCACGTCAGTGCACGCGCTCGCCACGCCGCTCATCACCAAGGCGGACGGCACCAAGTTCGGCAAGACCGAATCCGGCACCGTGTGGCTCGATGCCGCGCTCACCTCTCCTTACGCCTTCTACCAGTTCTGGCTCAACAGCGCCGACGCTGACGTCATCGGCTACCTCAAGGTGTTCACCTTCTTGTCTAGAGACGAGATCGCACACTTGGAGTCGGTCGTCGCCGAAGAGCCTTTCAAGAGGGAGGCGCAGCGCACCCTTGCCGCTGAGGTCACCGCTCTCGTTCATGGGCCCGACGCTGTAGGCGCCGTTGTAGAGGCCAGCCAGGCAATCTTTGGTAGGGGAGAGCTCGGTGGACTCGACGCTGTGACTCTTGACGGTGTCGCCAAGGAGGTGCCGAGCGCGGACCTCGCGGCCGGCGCAACGGTGGTTGACGCGCTCGTTGAAACGGGCATCGTTGAGTCGCGTGGGGCGGCGCGCCGTGCGATCTCCGAGGGCGGCGCGTACGTCAACAATGAGCGTGTCGATGACGAAGAGCTCATCTTGGGTGGCGCGGCCACGCTTGCGGGCGGTTGGATCGTCGTAAGAAGAGGAAAAAAATCTGTGGGGCTTGTGCGCGTCACGAGCGCGTGACTGGTAGCAAAATGCGTGTTTACCAGGCAGGATGGTCGCGACACGCCCGAGATTCGGGCGATTTGACCTGGGCGTAACCAGCCCGTAATGTTTTGTCTGCTGCCGACGACGGAAGCACTTACCGCAGGACTGAAGAAGGCCGCGGGAGTCACCTGAGACAGCAACTCCATCGCAACGATGAGCGGTCGCATGCGCGCCCAATCAGAGGTACGATAGAGGGCCCCTCCAGACTGGAGACACGCCGATGAGGCGAGTTGACAAGAAGGATCAAGGGGAGTAAGTTAGAAGGGTTGCCCCAAACGAGGCCCGAGAGGGTTGAGTGCGGTGCGCGTCCGAACCTTGAGAACTCAACAGTGTGCCACATGTCGATGCCAAATCTCCGGCATCGCGACAGAGCTTCGGCTCCAAGCGATGCAGGATTCCTTTGGTAAAGAATTAAATGTCAGTGACATTTGTTCATTTGCTAGAGATTAAACCGGTTCCTCGGAACCACTTCGTATGTATGTGAACCGACTTCGGTCGGATTGCTATCAAACATTAACGGAGAGTTTGATCCTGGCTCAGGACGAACGCTGGCGGCGTGCTTAACACATGCAAGTCGAACGGTGACCCTGGAGCTTGCTCCGGGCGATCAGTGGCGAACGGGTGAGTAACACGTGAGTAACCTGCCCCAGACTCTGGGATAACCTCGGGAAACCGGGGCTAATACCGGATACGAGACGCTTCTGCATGGAATGCGTCTGGAAAGATTTATCGGTCTGGGATGGACTCGCGGCCTATCAGCTTGTTGGTGAGGTAACGGCTCACCAAGGCGACGACGGGTAGCCGGCCTGAGAGGGCGACCGGCCACACTGGAACTGAGACACGGTCCAGACTCCTACGGGAGGCAGCAGTGGGGAATATTGCACAATGGGCGCAAGCCTGAT
>NZ_JASGEO010000020.1:0-2637 GCF_049841215.1 Demequina sp. | reverse complement strand
ATTTTTCAGGTGCTATTCTGGGATTTACCGTGACGATGTTTTCTTCAGTGGGAGCGTTCGTTGTATTCAGCATGCTGTTCTTCATCTTTATCATGAACTACAGAAGGAATCTGTATATTTTCATTACCACTGTTTTTGAAGCGAAACACGTTCAGAAGGTACATGAGATTACTTCTGAAATACAACGTATCATAAAGCAATACATCATCGGCTTATTTATCCAGATTATTATAGTCAGTATACTGTCTACCATTCTGCTCTCGGTACTTCATGTCAAATACGCGGGTCTGGTAGGTATTTTAGCCGGATTACTGAATGTAATTCCGTATATCGGGATTATTATTACCGGATTATTTGCAACCTTGATTTCGCTGGCTACAGGCAATGACAGTACGATATTTGTAATCATCGGATTCTTTGTGATTCATGCGATTGATGCCAACATCACATTGCCGCTTGTAGTGGGTTCGAAAGTAAAGATAAATGCCCTATTTACATTTCTGGGGTTATTAATTGGAGAAGCATTGTGGGGAATCTCGGGAATGTTTTTCAGTATTCCGTCTCTGGCCATTCTGAAAATCATCTTCGACAGAATAGACAGCCTCAAACCCTGGGGAGTTTTGCTGGGTGATTCGGGAAAAAGAAGACGGAAGAAATATAAGATAACCAAAAATATTATTCTGGAAGATAAAGAGTGAAATCGGTCTCTGCGATAGCATTATCTAAGCGATCGGTAAAAAGACAATCAGAAAGCCTATATTTCAGGTGTGAAATACAAAAAAAAGAAAGCACGAATCATTGGGAAGTCCTTTGTTTCGTGCTTTTTTAAGCTTTCACGAAAAATTGATTTTCGCAATCACCCGGTAATTTCGTCCCTAAATAGTTCTATAAAATTGGGTGCAGACATCTAGTCATGTCATTTATTATCAAAACGCTACACAGATGTGTATATACTTACAACCAATGATAAACATTTAGTGAAAAAGAAAGAGTTAGAATCTGTATCCGATATCCACTCCGGCATTCGGTTCCAGAGACATAAACTTATCGTTGACAGTCTCACTGAAGTTACGGCCGATATTGAAAAAAGGTTGTATCGTAAATGCATTACCTAACACCCATTTGTAGCCTCCGCCAATACCAAGAATAAAGGAATCCATATTCGTTTTTTCGGTTCCGGTAGATTTTTCTTCTTTGTAGTTCCCGAAACGTCCCTTCACAAACGGCGTAATACTAAATCCGGAACCACGATTGTTATCAGCATCGCCCAGATAGTAAGTATAATTCAGAGCAATACTGGTCGTATTAAATTTTTTCTTGCTGCTGAAAGGAGCATAATACGAAAAACGGTCATTAAAAACCATCTTAAGCCCCATAGACTGATGGTCGTCAAGATATCTTTCATACCCAACTTCAGCAGAGGAAATAGTGAGTGTATTGAAGATATTCAATTTCACTTCATTCGTCCGTTCTCTTTGAGATTTCGCTTGTATAGCGCAGACAGACAATAACACGATAAAAAAATACTTTTTCATACAATTTGATTTTTACTGTTAGGAGGTGTAGAACTCGCCTGATATTTAAAGCATTGCTATAGATAATAAAAAAAGTCAGGCTTCGTTCCATAAATTAAATATTTATAGGAAAATAAAATAGTTGATTTACATAAATAAAAAGCAGGAGAACTCAGAAATCAACAAAAGAAAATAATCTGCTATATTTCAAATAGATAGCCAATAAGTTTCGAATCTAACCGACCTTCCATTATTCTTATTTACGCACCCAGACATGTACGATGTTGCCGAAGACGAGTTTATGATAAACACCTTCGCTCTGGTGTGCCTTTTCGAAGAAATCTTTGTTCTTTGCATCGTATATTTCATCCGGATTAATCGTCTGAGTTTGTGCAAGCTCACATTCGATAATAAGTTTAGCCTCCTTGTAACTCATACGTCCGGAAGGCGTTACCAGAGGTGTCAAAGTCGTGGTTTTCATCTTGTCGGTGTTGCGCCCGGAGGATTTTCCAAAAGGAAGAAATGCGGGTTTAAACTGATCATCGAAATAACTCATCGTATACTCTTTGTCTTTCAGAATCATCTCCAGCGTATACCGAGTACCTCTCAGACAGCAAAAAGTAACCGCCTTACCACACAGCCGTCCCACTCCACCGTCACTGGCAACCATCGAATTGTATTTATCCTGAAATCCGGCTGTAATCACAGCATAATCTTTGGCAAACAAGGTGAACACACTTTCGGGAAGCTCATCGGGAGTAATTTCAACAAAGAGATCGGAGAATGACTTATCGTTAAGATGGGTGTAATCAATGGGTTGCTTTGCAGATATTGACTGAGAAAAAAGGGATGCAACCACGCACACAAACAGAGAGAGTGTAAAAATGATTTTCTTCATGTAGTTTATTTTTTGTATCAGCCGTAAAGATAAGAAAAGAGGATAAAAGAAAAAGCATATCCACTTAAATTTGTAACGAAGAACCTTACATATAGATACTCAAAAGAAATGCGAAGTCAGAGCTCCGCATTCTATACTGTTTTCGCTACGTTTTATCGTAAATCTACTATTTCGGCACGGGGATACTCTTTTTTCTCAAACACAAAGGTCTTATCGGAAAGATTT
>NZ_JASGEO010000019.1:0-41476 GCF_049841215.1 Demequina sp. | reverse complement strand
TCAGCCACGCGGAGGGGGCAACAGGCGGTCAGCCACGCGGAGGGGGCGGCAGGCGGTCAGCCACGCGGAGGGGGCGGCAGGCGGTCAGCCACGCGGAGGGGGCGGCAGGCGGTCAGCCACGCGGAGGGGGCGGCAGATGGTCAGGAGAGCGACCGGGCGACAAGGATTCGCACCGCGCGAAATGGGGCCGAGATCGCGTTGCCGCTAAGAGTCTTCGCCCATGACACGGCGAGTGAGCGCGTCGACGTCGCGGTCGAGCCCGTCGAGCCTGCGCTCCACGGACGCGAACCGGACGTTCATCTCCTTCCGAAGCAAGTCGATCTCGCCACGCACCGTCCCGATCTCGCCACGCACCGTCCCGATCTCGCCACGCACCGTCCCGAGTTCCGCGCGCAACACCCGCGTGAACGACGTCGAGACGATCGTGAGCATGCCGATAACAATCGTCGTGAAGACGCCTATGAGCGTCCACACCTGGGGCTCTGTCAAGTGGACCACCTCCTCATCATGGAGGAAGCGTGCTTTGTGTTGTCAAGCCCCGAAAGAACCACCCCGGACGCTCAAGAACAACTGACACCAGCGTCGGGCCTGGGGACGCAAGTGCACCAACTAAACCGTCGGCCCCGCTTGCGAAACGGACACCGGGAATTGCTCCGAGGTACCGGCACCCACCAAAGTCGAGTGCCCAAGCGCCTTCGCGGAGGCGGCTCGCATGACAAAGTCCAGCACCGTGGAGTTGCTGGCCGCATTGATGGCGCCCGAGTACGTATACGTCAACCGCCACACACCAGAACTCAACGTGGGCCCAGACGTAAGAGTCCACCCGGCACCCACGCTCCCGGCTGAATAGTCGTACCTGGCGCCAGTGGTGTACGCGGCCGGGATGGCGATTTCCACCTTGAGAGACGAGATCGGCGCGGCCACAGGACGAGAGCCAGTGCCGGCCGCGCCAGTGTTGCGCAGGGTTCCGCGGAACCGGTACACGGGGATGGCGCCCACGCCGGCGACATTTCGGCTGGCAACGTACGTGATGCGGTTCGCTGCGCTTTGCACAAAGCTCAAGGTCCCCACGCGCGTGGTGGCAACGGTCTGCGTCACCTGCACAGGCACAGCCAGCGACACCCCCCGCGCCACCACAGAAACATTGAGGTTCGCCACACTGGAAGGCTTCGCAAACGTCACCACAAGCTGCGGCGTGATCAGGTTGTTGTGCCGAAGCGGCGTGCCGCTGGTCCACGAAAACGTATACGTCAGGGTGGCAGAGTTCCCGCTCCCCGTCACCAGGGGCGGCCCCACATAGGCCCACCCAGAACCACTGACCACCGGCGCGGTCGCCTCAGTCACGCGGTTGCGCAAGACAGTAATTTGCATCCGCACCGTGTCCACGGGCGCGTCCGGCGAGGGGCTCACCGCGCCCGCATACGCCACTTGCCCGCGCACGTAGAGATTGGTGGCCGTCATGGTGGACGTCAGCGAAGTCAGCGCCACCGCACCAGGAGTGGTGGACGCCGCGGCCGCCGGAACGGCTGTGGCCACCAGCACTACAGGCGCCGCCCATGCTGCGCCAACAAGCAGCCGCCGCCGCGAAAGTACCGCCGTGTCCGCCATGACACTTCCCTCAGTTGGGCGCGCCCGCTACGCGCCATACGCCCAGTGTGATGCCGGAAATGTCCGAGTTCAAACACCGAGTGACGCGAATCACTCGCGCCGCACGGCCTTACGTGTACTCGAGGGCCCCGATGCTGTCCGTGGCGGTTGGACTCGTCACCGTGGGCCCCGCGGCGCTCACAGACTTGCCCTCGAATGCCACGCTGACGTTGACCGACTGCAAGAAAATGCTGGGGATCATCGGAATCGTAAACGTCACTGCCTGCGTGGTCGCCGCCGCAAGGGTTCCCGCGTTGTAGCCAAACGTAAACACCGTAGAACTGCCCGACGCTGCCCTACTTTGGTACGTCCATCCAGTGGGATTGGCAGGGTTGGGCACGGTTCCGCTCGGAAGGGCTGAGTTGGGAACGGTCACCCTGGCGATAAGCGCCACCACGGGGGCTCCGCCGCTCGACGAGTTGTTGCGCACCGCCGTGACGAGCGTCATCACACGCGCATTGCCGGTGTAGGAGCCGCGCGTCGCGGCGAGCCCGTTGGGCACGGTCAGCGTGGCGAGGGCAGCAACCGCAATGCTCACAGCAGTAGAGACCACCGCCAGGCCGTTGGACGTTCCGCCAGCCTGCATCGTGACATTGAACGCCGTGACCGTGGTGCTCTTGGGCAACACCGCAACAAGAGGCGTGGTGGCCGTGTTGGTCTCGCTCAGCTGAGCGCCCGTCCACGTGAACGTGAAGATCGCGTCGCCGTTGCCCGCGGTGGTGCGAGACGTGTAGGTCCAGTTGGCGCTCGTCGTGGATCCAGCGCCGGATGCCACGCGCCCGCTGGGCACCGTGATCGCCATCGTGACCGCCGTCACCGGGTTGTCCGCAGGCGCCGCGCCGTCGCTTTGGTAGCCAACAGAACCGGTGGCGGTGAGGGTGCTCACAGCCTGCACGGCGGACGCACTCTGCACGGCAAGCCCGCCAAACGTGCCCACCTGCACGGTGGTCACGGCAGACTGCCGAGCCACGCCAGCGGACGTACCGAACGCCTGCACCGTCAAGGTGAATGCCACGTTGGAAGACGTGTTGCGCGGCAACGTCGCCACAAGCGGCGTCGCCGCGGTGTTCGTCTCCGTCAGCACCGCGCCACTGTACGTGAACGTAAAGGTGGTGTAGCCGCCGGACGTCGCCCTACCCGAGTACGTCCACACCGGGTTGGACGTAGTGGCCCCACCCGTGGAAGCCACCCGGCCCGCGGGCACCACAATCTGCACGCTGTTCACAGTGACGGGGTTGTCCGCGGGTGCGACGCCGTCGTTGACAAACGTTGGCGTGCTGTTCACCGTGATCGTGGTCGCGTTCTGCGCCGCGGAGGCCGCAGCAATGGTGAGGCCACCGAACGCGCCAAGCGCAATGTTCGCGATCGTGGACTGCACAGGCAGCAAGTTCGAGGTCCCAAGCGCCTGCATCGTCACGCTGAACGCCGTGTTGGTGGACGCATTGCGCGGCAGTACGGCTACGAGCATCGAGGTGGTGGGGTTGGCCTCGCTGAGGTTGGCGCCCGTCCACGAGTACGTGAACACCGCGTTCCCGCCCGTGTCCGCACGGCTGACGAACGACCATCCCGCACTCGCGGTGCTGCCGTTGCCCGTGCCCGCGCGCGCAACAGGCACCGAAATCTTGGCCGTGATTCCGCTCACCGGGTGGTCGGCTGGACCTTGACCGTCGCCAAGGTAATTGACGACGCCGCTCACTGTGAGCGTGGTCGCGGCCTGCGAGCCGGAGGTGGAAGCGAGCACTAGCGCGCCCGGCACTGGCGCCGACGCCGCCGCAGCCGGAACAGCCGTGGCAAGCACCAGCGCGGGCGTTGCCCAGGCAGCGCCCTGCAGGATGCGCCTGCGGTCAATTGCGGTATCTGTACCCATGTCGGGGAACCCCTCAGTTCCTCCCCCGCGCGCAATTCTGCCTTGTGCGCGGGCGCGCGCTCAACACATCGTGAGGTGTGTCACATGCCCGACGCTGTGGGCACCAGTCTGGAGCCTCGCCTTTGGCGGTGGTTGCCCTGGTTAGCCCGGGTAACCCGGTCCGTATGGCGTGAGGGGCGGTGGGGGCGCATCGTTGGCACTGAGTGCAGTGGGGCCAGAGTACTCGGCGAACACCAAGGCCCCTTCGGAGGTGGTGCCCTCGGTGCGGATAAAGCCCACATTGAGCACCGGCGGAGTCTGCGCGGCGATGAGGGCGAACCGCAGTTCTGGCGTGGTCTGGTTACTGTTACCGATAGTTCCGGACCACTCGTGAAGCACCGTCCAGTACCCGGAACTGAGCACGGGGCCTGTGCGCACCCAACCTGCAGGCGGCGTGGGCGGATAGATGGCGCCTGTGCCATTCGCCTCAGGCACACGCGAAATCACGCGGATATTGCTGACGCTGGCTCCAACTGGGTAGTAAGGACCGTTCCAGCGAGTTGCGCCATAGAACACATAGGCGGGGCCTTGCCCCTGGTAGTTCGCCTGCGCCTGCATTGGTGGAGTGACGTTGAACACGATGGTGGCGCCCGTGCTGGTGGTTACGATCTGCGTCACCGTGGGCACAGGGGCTTCGTTGGACACGCCGTCACCGCGCACCGTGACCGGGAAGTTGGTGAAGTCGCCAGCCCTATTGAACTGCACGCTCAGAGCCGCCGTTGGCGACGAGGCGGCGGTCAGCTCACCGACGCCTTCCATGTACTGGAACCCGAACACCGTATTCGAGCCCTCAACCGCCGAACTGATGAACCGCCAGTAAATGCCCGCGGGCACAGGGCTGGGGTTGGACCCCAACCGGTCGGTGGGGATCACAATGCTCACAAACACGTTGGACACGGGAAGATCTGCAGAAGCGCCGCCGTCGCCAACGTAGGCCACGCGTGCACTTACGGTGAGAGTGCCAGTCACCAAGTTCGCGCTGACGTCGCTCAGCGCAATGAGGCCAGCGACGGGCGGCGAAGCCGCAGCCGCCGGAACCGACGTGGCAACCAGGATCGCCGGTGTGGCCCACGCGGCACCGATCACGACGTTGCGTCGTGAGAGACCAGACATTGCACGCCTCTCAGCCCGTGGTGCAACGAGCCAGCACCTTTGATAGGGGGTCGTCGCACGTGTGCGCGGCGTCTCTCCTAGAGCCTAACTGGTAGGCCCGGTCCAAGAGAAGTAGTTGGGCGATCCACCCGCGACGCCGTAGAGCGCAGAGGTCACCGCATTGTTGTGCTGCGCGCCGAGTGCCTTGAATCGGATGTCCCAACCAGTGGTGGAGTGGTTGTTCTGACCGATTGTGCCGTTGAACACCCAGCTTGCCTGGTAGACACCTTCGGTCAGGAACGGTGCCTGGTTCAGGCTCCATCCTGCACCCAGCGTCTCTACTTGATACGTGCCGTCCGTGTAGGCAGCAGGGATGCGAATGACTAGCAGAAGGTTGGAGATAGAGCCGCCAACGGGGTAGTAAGGCCCCGCCCAGCGCCCCTGACCCTGCATGCGGTACCCGTTCTGCTGGCCGCCGCCGGGCTTGGGCATCCATGTTATGAAGCCGATAGAAGCGTTGTCGACTACAAGGTCGGCGCCCACTCCAGCCGACACCACTACGGACGTGGCAGGCACGCTAAGTCCATTCGAGATGCCCGTGGCGTTGAGCGGAATGTTGATGGGGTCGATGGACGCCGTGGCTGGAATCTTCACCGTGACCTGCTGCGTCGCTGGCTGCGCCGAGCTGAGATCCTGGCCGTTCCATGCAAACGTATAGACAGTATTGGCACCCTGTGGCGCTGAACCAACGTATGACCATCCGAGAGCCGTGACACCTGGCGTTCCCGCCACGACGCGGCTCGTGGGGAGGGTCACTGTGAAACGGACTGTTCCGACGGGATGGTCCGCATGAGGGGGACCATCGCCTGCGTAGGCGAGGGTCGCCGTGACGAAGAAGTTCGCAGTGTTCATCGCGGCTGAAGCGCCGGTGATCACCACTCCTCCAAGCACCGGCGGCGACGCGGCGGCCGCCGGAAGCGCCGTTGCAACGAGCACAGCAGGCGTGGCCCACACGGCACCCTGGACTACTCTGCGGCGGCTGATGTCAGCGTCAAGCATGTCTGTTCTGGTCCCTCAGTCTGTAGATCAAGTCCCACCCTCATACATAGAGAGTGGAGTACGTCACATCTATGACGCGAGTTTCCTAAGAAAACTTCGTCGTAGGTGTATACGTCGGTTTCTCCCAGGCCTTCGACCTAGCGAGGCGGCCCGCCAGCCACATGAAGTAAACGATGCTACGCGCCGGTCTGTTCCCTGGCTAGGCCGATGTGGCAATGTGCACTACCCCGGCGTCGGCCAGTCGCTGCACCAGCATCGCTGTCTGCGCGGCCACGGTGGCCTCATTGGGAGGCGGACCAAACTTGCGTTCCAGGTAGGGCCCAAGCTCGCCAACCGTCATGCCTCCGGCACACACGCGCACGATTTCGCTCGAGACGGGAGATAGCAGCATCACCTCGGATCCCACCAGCACCAACACCTGCTCATCGCGGATGAGGGCGTCATCAACCGTGGTCACCACCACCGAGGAGTCGTCGATCACGCGGCATCACCCGCCAGCGCGGGCACCAGGCCCACGAGGTCCGCGGACTCGGCATACGTGACGCGCGCGAGCCCACCGGTCCGCTCGATCACGGTGGCAAGGGACCGCAAGGGCTCCGCAAGGCGAGGCAAGTACGAGACCTGTGCGGACAGCTCGGCGATCCCAGGCAAAAGGGGAACGTCCTCAACCACAGGCACCGTAGCGTCGGGCACGCGGTTGAGCAGCACGATCCGTGCGAGCCGCAAGGAAGGGGGCGCCACGAGCAACCCCTCGCCGTCTGGGGAGAGCTGGCGCTTGAGGCGATGCCCGCTGCGGATCACGGACAGCGGCTTGGGGTACGCGATGACTGTGCCGTCGAGGTTGATGACTACGGTCTCGTCGCTCACGTAGCCGTAGGCCTTGCCCAGGGTGCGGGACAGCGTGGTCTTGCCCGTTCCGCTGGGGGCGACGAAGGCGACGACGCGGCCGTCGGGCATGGCCATGCCGGCGGCGTGCAGCATGATGACCTCGCCCGCCCGCTGATCAATGGCGCGCACCGTCACGGCACCGGCGAGCGCGTGCATCACGTCTCCCGTGGTCTCACCGCCAAGGGCGCCGCGGGCGCGGGCGATGCGCACCTGGGTGGGGTCGTCGTGGACGATGGCCTCCACCACCAGCGCGGGAGTGGCGAGCGATGAGCCTTCCGGCCGCAAGGTGCGCGACCACGCCTCGCGCAAGCGGCGGGCGAGCGCGCGGCCGCCGTCCCCCGTGCACTGGATGTCCACGGCAACGCCAAATGCGTTGACGGGCACGATCTCGGCGTCGGCGCCGTTGTCGAGCACCAGGGTGGCGCCAAGGGGATCGCGGTGAGGGGCGCGAGCGGGCGCCATCGCGATCCACGCCTCGGCAAGTGCGCGCACGTTCTCCACGATGGCGCGAGCAGTGTCCATGTACGCGTCGCGATCGCGGCCAACGGGGCTGGTGATGTCGTCGGAGGGGCCAAGGTGGGCCTGGTCCCGGCCGTCGGCGAGCATGAGCGGCTGCTCGCGTAGCGGCGCCATGGGGTAGATGAGCGCGTTGAGGCGCCCGTACTCGATGAGTGTGAAGGTGCGGCGGGTGGCCCTGGGGAAGCGCTCCACCACCTGATCACGCTCGGCAACGGACATGGTCAAGATGAGGTCGGCATCGTCCACGATGTCCGCGTCCAGCAGACGGGAGCGGAACCCGCCGGGGTTGCCGCCAAGCATGCGCAGCATCTCCTCGGCGTCCGGGTCAAAGCATTCGCCCGGCTCTCCGGAAAGCCCCGCCGAGGTTACCCGGATGGCCCATGCATCCACGCCGGAATCGGCAAGGGCGGGGCGCATGAGGCGCTCCGCGAAGGCTGCGCACGTGGAGTTGTGCGTGGAGACAAGCACCACGCGGAACGCCAGTCCGCTACGCCACGGCATAGTTCAGTCCTTGGCGCCCTTGGGAGCCTTGCGCGGGCCAAGCGAAGCGTCGTAGCGGTACTCGCTGCCGTAGTACTTGCCGTCTCCCTTGCGGCTCACGCCGTCGAGGATGACGCCAAGGGGGCGGCCCTTGACGCGCTCCAGGTTCTGCAGGGACTTGTCCAGCAGGTCAATGGTGGTCTTGCCGGAACGCACCACCACCAGCGCGCCGTCCGTGCGGGCGGTGAGGATGGCGGCGTCCGTCACGGAGATCAGCGGCGGGGTGTCGATGAGGATGATGGCGCCCGGATCCAGGGAGGTCAGCATGTTGCGCATGGTCGCGGAACCCAGCAGCTCTGAGGGGTTGGGTGGCACGGGCCCGGCACCCATCACCAGCAAGCGGTTCGTGGGGCCCCACGGCTGCAGCACGTCGTCCGCGGTGGCGCGGCCCACCAGTACGTCTGTGAGGCCAACGCCGCCCACGAGGCCCATGTAGTCCACCAGAGACGGGCGGCGCAGGTCCGCGTCAATGAGGATCACGCGCTGCCCGGATTCGGCAATGGACTCGGCGAGTTTCACGGACACCGTGGATTTGCCATCACCCGGAAGCGAGGACGTCACCACAATGATGCGCGGCGGGTTGTCCACGTCCATGAACTGCAGGTTGGTGCGCAGCTGCCGCACTCCCTCGGTGGTGTGGAAGTCCTTGGTGGCTACATTCACGCCGTTCTTGGCGATGTCGTTGTCAAAGGGAATGGTGCCCAGCACGGGCACGTCAAACTCGCGCTCAATCTGCTCGGCGCTGCGCAAGCGGCGGTCAACAGCCGCGCGGATCAGCGCGTACGCGATGCCAAGCGCTAAGCCCACGAGCACCCCGAGCGCCACGGCCAACTTCACGTTGGGCGAGGACGGCGAGGAGGGCGCCACCGCGGTGTCGAGCGTCTGCAGGCGCACCACGGACTCGCTACTGCCGTCCGTGTTGTTGGCGTTCTCCAGATCGCTCACCACTTGCGTCATGCCGGCAATCCAGGCCTCGGCCAGCTGCTGCGCCTCCTCAGGCGTGGAGCCGTTTGCGCTCACCCTCAGCACTGCCGTGTCCAGAGGATTGGAGACGGTAACCCTGCCCACCACAGCGTCGGGCGATTGATCGATACCCAGCTGCTCAATGGCGTACTCAGCCACCTGCCGTGACTTCGCAATGTCCAGGTAAGACTTCACGCGAGAGATCGCGTACTGGTTGCCCACGAGCGCGTCGCCGATGCTCGCCGAGGTGCCCGTGGTGATGATCGCCGAGCCGCTCGCCGTGTACACCTTGGGTTGCGTGAGGGTCCAGCCAAAGGCCAGCAGGCCACCTACCAGGGTGGCAAGAATGATTGCCACCCAGTGCTGGCGGAAGATCCGCATGTAATCCTGGAGCTCCATGCCCAGCCTTTCGTTCTACGCTCGCGCGCTTAACGAACGGCGTGCGCAGCCGGTTTCAGGGTACTAGGAGCAGCTGTCATGCTGCGCGAGCGTGGCGAGTCGAAGTATCACGTCATGCTGCGCGAAGTCGCAGTATCTAGCAAGGCCGCGGCCCGACGGCGTGGCCGGGTTAGGCGCGTTGGTGGCGGTACACCCGTTCGGCAAACTCCGGGCAGTTCGCGTTGCGCAGTCGCTGGGGCAGGTCCGTTGAGGGATCTCGTCGGCGCCAATACTCCCATTGCTGGCTTAGGACCTCACGCACGTGTTCGGGACCGGAGTCGTCCACCAGAACCAAGAAGGAATCAGGGCTCAAAATCTCGTATGGCAGCTCGTCAGCTACGCCTGTTGGCAACTCAAGGAAGTCAGAATCGAGTGTGACCAGCATGTCGACGCCCCCAGCTATGGCCGCAGCGTGCACGTGAAGGTCGAACTCGTCGCGAATGTCTGGAAACGCGATCACCTCAAAGGCATCGATACGTTCCCCCATGACTTGGCGCATCGTGTCCGCGACCTGCGTGATGCTTGAACCGGCCACGGCGGGGTTCCGCTTGCGCATCGCGTGAATTGTCTCGGCGAGGATGTCCTCCGTCCAGCAGGTGGTGAACATACCTGAAGCTTGCACCTGAAGCATCAGTATCCAGTCGCGCAATGTCCTCGAAGCGAGCACGTTGGCGTCGACGAGCACACGGGTGAACACGGCGCCACCCTACCGGCACGCTGGGACGCGCTAGGAGATGTCTAGTTCGTCCTCGAGTGCAAGCAATTGTGCGAGTGCTTCTCGCTGCGCGACTGCGCGCGATCGACGCAAGGCCAAGAGGTCAGCAGTCTTCACGCGGGTGTGGCTGCCTACCTTGTGAGCAGCCAACTCGCCATCGCGGATCCACTTCATGAGCGTGGGCCGACTGACTCCTGCCTGTTCGGCAGCGACGGTGGTGGTCAGTTCGTCTGGCAGAGCACCAATGGTGAGCGTTCGGCCGCGGGCGAGATCCGCGAAAACCCTTGCCATCGTCGCTGCGAACTGCGGGGTGAGGCTCGGAGGCGCACCCAATGCACGGTCCGCGCGGCGATTAACGCTCGCAGTCGCAAGCCACGCGGCGAGAGCCAGGGACTCGTCACGGTCGCTCTGCGGAAGAAAGATGCGGTCAGGAAGAGTCTCGCTCACGACGAGTTCCAATCAGCCAGGGGAGTTTCGGTTACGAGTGTAACCACATTGCACTTATAACGTGCAACTGGATGTTAGCAACGCCACGCTAAGCGCCGTTGCGCACCTTGTAGATGGTTCCGTCCCTATAGACGGTGAAGACGGCGGTGGCGGCCGCGACGGTGCTGCCGTGAGGGCGGATGGTCGCGGTGTAGGTGCCCACGGCCTTGTCGATGGCCTTGATGGTGATGCCAAGCGTCTTGGCGGACGTGATGTTCGCCGTGGCCACCCAGTTGTTGCCGAGGCCCGTGGACCACGGCACGGAGTCGTAGACCGTGAACAGCTCTGCAAGGGTTGCGGCCGAGCCGGTCTTGGTGATGGTCAGGTCCACCTGGGCCGTCACCGTGCTGCCAAACCGGAAGCCTGGCGTGAGGTTGGCCTGCGTGGTGCTCTCCCAGTTGGGGCCGGTGGCACGCACCGCGATGACCGACTGCTGGAGTGGCGCGGCGCCAGAGGCGCTCAGCGCGGGTACGCCCTGCGCGATGAGAATGGCGGGCGCGCTCCAGGCCGCCGCCGTGATGACTGTGCGCCGTTCAAGGACAGCGTCTACTTCGTGAGACATGTGAACCCTCAGACCCGCGGCCCCTCAGCTGCGTTGCGGACGATGTTACTCGACGTCCTCGATAAGGCCGAGGCCCCGGAGCGTCGCAAGGAAGTCGCTTGTGTCCCGGGCAACGACCTGGCGCTCAGCCCCGGTGGCCTCAACTAACTCGTCAACGATTTGCTCTTCGGTTCTAGTTCCATCGATGCGAGACCAGATCTCGAAGGCGGGGCCTTCGAAGACGTACGGGGATTGCTGTTCCTCGATGCGGGGGAGGTTGAGGACGTAACAAGCGCCCTGTTCGCCGACCTCAGCAAGGCCCGACGCCCTGACCAAACGGGATGTCACTCGTCGTCCCGCACGTATGGTGAGTCAATGTCTCCTCGCCGCGCCTTGCGATGTGCACCAACGGCGCGGGGCAGTGCTCGCATGGAGCGTCCAATGCGCGCGAACCTCTCCATCAAGAGATCGACTTGGCTCAGGTGCCGATGCGGTTGCGCCAATCGAAGCTCGCCGTTCGTGGGCCATAACGCGAGGACGAGCATGCGCGGTCGACCGCGCCAGCGCGTTGTGCGCCAGCGCTCCAGGAACACGGCGGTAGAGTCGTTGCGGCCATTGACATGTGTTAGCCACGCACGGTAAGTCGGGTCCCTATCATCGAACGCTGGTGTAGGCGCTCCAACGGAGGTCAAGAACGGCGCCAACGAGCCGGCCGATCCAGTCTCACGAGCCACCTCCGCAAGCTCCGTTAGCACACGATCGTCCGTCTCCGCATGGAGGATCGTCATTAACTCGCGATACTCATCAAGGTGACGCACGTGCTCAGGTGCGCTACGGAGCGAGTGGAGCGCAAGGATTGCAGCGCTCGATGCGCGATCGGGCACCGCGCAAGTGACGCCCGCAAAACTCATCCCGACACGTCGGAGCCAGAGAGAGTCAAAGACCGCGCCTGGTGCAGCCAAGAAACCTGGAAAAGCCGTGTGGACGTCGATATCGCAGGGCCACGAAGGGTGCAAATAACTGACAGAGTGCGTCGTCATGGAATCAGACACACGCCAACGGGGCCGTTCGCTCCACCCAACATCCGCTAGAGCCTTCTCAAGCGCACCTCGACTCGCCGGATCTACCAAGACGTCTACGTCGGAACTTGCTCGCGGACCCCGCAGTCCGAAGATCTCCAGCGACTCGCCCTTAATGATCAGTGCGCGCACAGTCAAGCCCGCTGCAAGGTGGCCAACCAATGCAGTGGCGAGTGCAATTGCTGCGTGCCCCGGGAGCGACTCGCTCGGTCCGAAGCTCTGATTGCGGCGTGCGGTCACATTCGGCCAACTAAATGCGAACTCCTGCCACCGGCCGGAGCGACATCTTCTCCGCAGGATATCCTGGCGCTACTCCGCTGCCGGCTCTCGCGCGAGAACAACTCTCGAGCCGGACTGCTGCCAGACGTGTAGACATTCGCCTCCATCCCGGTGATCACTAGCGCAACCATTGGTAGCACCAAGGCCACCGGGAACGCTTCAAATAGGTTGAACCCCGCGGCGGTTGCCACGTAGGCGGCGAACATTGACGGTCCCACAATGGCACCCCTCAAAGAGGCTCGCACAAGAAAGGCCGCAATCACCAGCACGAAAAGCAGAGTGCCGAAGAAACCAAGTCCCGTGAAGAGTTGGAGCACTGAGTTCTCAAGCGGAAAGTCGGCGTACACCCCTCCCACAAGCTTCAGTACCACGTCTGACGCTCCAATTCCCGAGCCGAAGCCCCCCGTTGCAGCGAGCAGACTGCCAAGCAGTCTCAAGTGCTCGAGCCGCAACTGGGCCGACCCTGCGGACTCCACGACGTCACGCCCTCCAGCCGCCACGACTCCGCCAAACAGGACCAGCCCTGCGATCGCACTCGCCACGAGGAAACCGGCTCGCCGCCGAGAGCCGTGGGAGTTGCGGAAAAGCCCCAGGAGACTCGCAACGATGACACCAGCAGCCACTCCGATGACACCAGACCGGGACAAGGTAGCTAAGACCGCGCCAGTTGCGACAACCGCCAGCAATAGACTCGCCTTTGAACCCCACTTGACAAAAGCCGACACACCTATCGCAGCAACTACCGCGAAGAAGGTGGCATTGAGGAGGGGGTGTCCAATGGTGGTCAAAACTCGGTAGGCGGACCACTTCTGGGTCAAACCCTCTGGCGACTGGGAGAAGAACGGTGCGAGAAAACTACTCTCCCGGATCCCCTCGAAGATCGCAAAGAGCGACCACAACCCACCCACAACACCCATGCCAATCAGCGCGGCGCGAAGGCCTTGGGGGTTCGATACCAAGCCTGGAACCACGAAGAAGGCAAGTGCGAACGCAACTGCCCACGCGACCGCGCGAGATGCCGACATATAGTCCGAGATCACGCCAACCACGAGCACGTACGCGATGAGTACGCCTGCCCCAAGCACATAAGTGGGTGAGGTCCACACGTTACGGGTGCGCGAGACATAGATGAGGCTGAGCAACGGGAGCAGAAGTCCCGGAGACAACACCAGCACAACGGGCGGCACACCGAGGTAACTGATGGGAACGACGAGGGACAAGAACGATAGAACTAGGAACCCAGACGCCGGCCACTTCCGCCCAACCATGACGGTCCCTGCGGCACCAAAGGTTACGAGAACGGCCAGTGCGGGTGAACCCGACAGGAACAAGACGACTGACACCGACACGCCCGCAACGATCACAGCGGCATCACGGGCCGATCCCCTTGCGATCTGCCGGGGGTTAGCCTCCGTCATGACCGGCCCGGCTAACTCTGCGGGAAACCCTCAAATGGGAGGCGCATTTCGCCCAAAGATTTCTGCATGGGCCTTTACCCGGGTAGGCCGGCTTGAGCCGATACATCTCAAGTTCTCCCGCCTTCAACGCGACACGGACACACAATTATGGACTCCAACGGTACCGTCCGTGAGGCGCCACCGTCGGCGGCATCCTCGCTCAGTGCTCGATTCGTAGGGTTACAAGCATTGTGCCGAACCGTCAGGGCAAGCCAAGTGACTGGCGATGCCGATCCATCGAGCGAGGGTACGATCGGGCGCCCTGGTCCGTTGCGTGGGAGCGGAGGGGACGCTAGGAAACCCTGCCGCCACTGAGGAAGAATCCGACGCCTCCCACCGCTACGCTGAAGGCGTTTCCAAGGGCGAGCAAGAGCAGAGTTCGCCTGGTGATCAGGTGAGCAACAATTCGCGCTCTGAACCCGAGCGCGAGCAACTCCTTCCCTACCATGAGAGCGGCTGCGAGCGATAGTGAAAAAGCAGCGGTCGCGCCGGCGATGAATCCCAGCGCGATGCCAACGAACTGGTATGGCACCAACCGACGGGCCCGCGCCTCATCGATAATCACCGCAGAAAGCACCCATGCACACGAGACTGCGACGCTCGCACCGGAGAGCAAAGGCACTAGCGAGAACATTGGCTGCCACTCGGCGCCAAAGAACCTGGGGAGCGTCGGCAGAGCAATCGCGAGTGTGACGACCTGGACCACGAGACCAACAAGAATTGCGTATTTAACTAGGCGCAACAACTCGGCTCGTCGCAGACGGGGCTCGTCGGTGAGGGCGAATCGCGCGCGCGCGACATTCACTAGGCCCGCTGCCACCGCCTCAAGAACGGTGCGACCCAGAGCGTAAGCGATCGAAAAGAGCCCCAGTGCGGCCGTACCAGCGAAAATCGCGACGGACGCCTTCTCCACTTGTCCCTGTGCCCACCCAAGCGAACCAGAGACCGCGGTCGGAATGACGTAACTCTTGGTCAATGGCTTGTTGGATCTCGAATCCTCTAGGTGACGGGATCTCCTTAGGGCCCAAGCGATGATGCCGTCCGCCACGAGACTCTGTACAGCACAGGCAAGGATTCCGAACTTCGGTATCAGCGGGAGCGCCACAACGAGTGAAACGAGTGCGGCCCCGGCTTGGAGCTTTGATATGTAGTGCCAGTCGCCTGCGACCTGGCGGGCCACGAGACCCGGTACCGCCAGCGCAGCAGGGGCCACCGCGACCGCCAGCGGGGCCAAGAGCATACCCTGGCGCTCAGTAATCCAGCCCATTTCGATAGCAGTCAAGGAAAAGGCACCGACGAGGGCCACCTGCGCGACGGCGATAACGCCAGAGGTAAGCCGAAGGTAGCGCCATCCGCCCTGAATCCGCGACAGTCGTGGCCCGCTCTGGCGCAGTGCCACGTCGCCAACGGCGCTCACGAACGTTACGCAGAGCATGAGGAGTGCGTAGGCTCCGGCGTCCTCTGGAGTCACCGCAGACGCTACAAGTAGCGCCACGGATGCGCTCGCGCCCCGGTAGGCGACGCGCTCCGCTACGGATGCAACTAGGTCGCCTCGACGCATAGGCGCAGGCTCGGCTCGCTCGGCTTCGCGCTCACTCAAGCGCTGGTCCCTCCCGCTTGAACTCGCGCGAGTACCTCATAGCGTAGATCCGCAGCCACCTTCCGGGCCGTGAAATGACGCACAGATTTCTCTGCCTCGTGAGCAAGCTTCGACGCTAGTGCCGGGTCTCCGACGAGACGTCGGATCGCCTCAGCGAGTTCGTGCGGGTCGCCGGGCGCACAAAGTAGCGAATCAACACCGTCGTTGCAGAAGTCGTCGAAGCCGCTTCCACGAGTCGCGATCAGCGCGGCACCCGCGGACTTCGCCTCGAGCGCTACGTTACCAAACGCCTCCCACCGGGACGGCGCCAACACAAGAACGCTCCCACGCATCGCGGAGTAAAGCTCGGGGCCACGCACATCCCCCAAGAAGTGGATGCGCTCCTTAGTCGATGTTGGCAGCGAGTCGACCCACGCGGCCGGGTTGGGCTCCCGAGCCACGTCCCCGGCGCCCCCCGCGAGAACGAGGTGGAGGTTGGGGTAGTCCTCGGCGACTCCCGCGAACGCCTGAATCGCGACATCAAACCCCTTCCGCAGTTCGAGACGGCCAACGAACAGCAAGTATTCGGTCATGTCATCCGGAAGTAAGCCAGGCAGAGCTTCGGACTTGGCCAGTTTTGCCACAGCGTCAACATCGATACAGTTCCGCACGACTGTGTCGCCTGGCTTGGGAGCGGTGAAGGCATACGCATGACGTTGTATGGCAGTCGAGCAAAAGACACGAAATCTCGAGCGTCGCATCTGGCGATCCTCAAGCCATCTGTGAATCAGCCCCGACACCGCATTCGCGAAACGACGGCGTCGGGCGGGGGGCGTCAATTCATCGATGAGCCGCAGTCCAGTGACGGCGTTGGTTACGAGCAAATCACGCCTCCCGACGAGCGCCGCGTACCCTTGCCACTCCGGCACAAACAGGACGTCATGCGCGATTTGGCGTGCAACGACCCGAGTGCGCAAGGCTCGCAGGAGTTGGCGCAACGGACGCGGAGCGGACACACCTGTGGAGTCGATCGAGACCGTGAGATTTGTGGATGCGGGCACGGCCGAGCAGGTACCTGGCGCGGCAAACAGCAAAACGTGCACGGAGTCTCCGAGCGCCGCCAACTCGGGCAGGAACGCGGCATACCGCCTGCCTACTCCCCCAGTCCTCTCAGTCACGCCCGCGTATTCGTCAAGCACTACTAACCACTTCTGACGGGTGACTATCTGGAGCTTGGCACTGTCCTCATCGACTCCCACGGGCACGCCTCCGGTCTCGCATAGTCACTTCACGTATTGCTTCTTCCCATCGCCCCGCGTACGCACTTTGCGAGAACTGCGCCTCGTGCCGAGCAAGTGCGCCGAACGAGAGTCTTGACCACACCTCGAAACTTCCTAGCACGAATGACACGGCGTCCTCCAGTGCGCCAAGGTTTCCCGTCGGGACGCATATGCCGGCTTCATGGTCACCCGTAATCGACGGGAGTGCTCCGACGTTGTAGGCAACTGCCGGTACGCCGTGAGCCATTGCCTCAATCACGGAAAGTGGCTGCGCCTCGAACTCGTAGGAGCTAGGAAAGACCAATAGCGTCGCTTGCGAAAGCGCCTCTTCCTTGAGAGCCCCATGTAGAGCACCTCGCAACTCGATGCGATCCGTCAAGTCGGCGGCCTCCACCGAGTCTCGAAGCCTGCCGAATTCCACCGAACCTGCATCTCCCCCTACGACCGTGAACTTGGCTGGGTCACCGTTCTGAGTGAACTTTGCAGCAAGTTCCACAAAGTCACTGACGCCCTTCTCAGGTAGCAAGTTCGACATGAAGAGAACTCGACGGGCAGCATAACGCTCCTCGATGGTCGCATTACCCGGCGTCGCATCCGGCACGAAATTGGCAATGATGCGCACCGACTTGCGAGCCACCCAAGGCTCAACGTCCCACCGCAACTCATCTGCAAGCGTCACTGTGATCGCGGCAGAACTTAGGAACTTCGCTACTGCGAGCCGAAGCAGCCTCGAACTGCCTGCTAATCGCTCGAAGCCAACCGTATGGATGTAGTCAATGCGCGGCACCCGGCGAATAGCCAATACGAGAGCGATTCCAAGGTCTACCAGGAAGCTTCCTCGACGATTCGTCGCGAACAAGACAACGCAATCCGTGGAACGCCCCGCGGCTCGCCAGGTCCTAAGTATCAGCGAAGGGATCTGCAACACTTTGCGAAGTGACGGCCGTCCGACGTCGGCCACTTTATCGCTGAACCGTCGGTCGACCAGCTGGGCTTCGTGCCCGCCCGCTGTGAGAACTCGAAGGAGGTGACTCGCCATAACGTTCGACCCATGAACAGGCGGGGGGATCTGTCCGATTACTACCACGCTGCGGCGTTGACCCATGCCGCCACCTTGCTCCTTCACGACCCCGGCCCCGAACCCGCACGGATTGCGTAAGCAATGAACTGCGCATTCCCCACAATGTAGCGACGCCACAGCCTCCGCGGATCAGTTCCGAGGCGGTACAGCCACTCGAGCCCGAGCCGCGACCAGAGCGGGGGAGCCTCCCTGACGACGCCAGAGACGAAGTCGAAGGCGGCTCCGACGCCCGCGGTGAGCACGCCTGAGCGCGAGGCAAGGGCCTCGGCCGCGAAGTCTTGGCGTGGGGCACCCATACCGATCCACACGATGTCCGGGTGGGCGGATCGAACTCGGCGATCTGCTTCATCGAGAAGTTCACCCTCCAACGGGCCGAACGGAGGCGCCCACGTGCCAGCGATGACGGCACCTGGATACTCCGACTCGAGAGCCGCAACGAGCTGCAACAACGTCTGCTCGGTAGTGCCCAGCAGAAAGTGGCGCAACCCAACGTCTCGACCTCGGTCCACAACGTTCCGAAAGACCGATGGACCACGGGCCTGCGCACCATGCTCTCTCGCACGGGCATGCCTCTTTGCCAGGATCGCGACCGGTCGCCCGTCAGCGAAGGTGACCGTCTGCGGTTCGTTCAGTAGCCTGGCGTATTCGCGGTCACGGTTTGCGCAGCGGATAGTCCATGCGTTCGCAAAGCAGACGGCATAGGGGCCACTGTTATCGGCCGAAGCAACGCCAACGAGGTAGTTCGTCGCTTCGGTTGCGTCAGCGACGGCGATACGGACTCCCCCAACGTAGGCGATGTCGGGGGGTTCCGGTGGGTCAGGAGTCACTGCGCCATCGCTCCCAATTCGTCCAGGTTGTTTGCCAAGTAACCCTACTTTGCGACTCTGCCAGAAATCGCCACGACCACCAGCTCTAGTGAGACCCACGTTGCCACCGCCGTAGGCACGCGAGCACACGTCCTGCTCTTGAACAATACGAAGCGCGAGTCGGGAACGTCCTGTCGCCTGGTTGCGCGAGTCACCTGCACATCCAGCTGTTCATACGTCTGAGCCGTAACCTAATGGGGTGGCAGTTCTACAGCAGGGTTGCCGGCAACACGGGCACCCGCTCGCACCGACCGAGTAACCACTGAGCCCGCTCCAATGACCGCGCCACGCCCAATCGTAATTGGCCCAATCAGCGTAGCGTTCGCTCCGACTGAGACATCGTCCTCAATCACAGGGCACCCTCCTCCCGGAACCTTGTGTCCGATAGTCACGCCGTTCCGGAGTTTTACGTTCGTTCCGAGAGTTGCGTGATCGTTCACGACAAGCCCAAATCCGTGGTAAATCGTTAGTCCGTCGCCAATTCGCGTGCGAGGTCGCAACTCAAGCCCGAGGAACCACTCCGTTAACAGGCGATGCGGAATCTCGAACACCCTCCCGAGAGTCCGCGCGCATGGATAGTTACCCTGTCCCACGTATTGGCACCAGCGGAGGCTCAGCAGCACCAAACGTGCTCTTGGCTCCCGAGGATTGGCGTCCCAGTCGGCTTTCACTGTCGCGCAGGACTGCCGAAAGCGCCCGTTGCTGGTCGTACCGCTATTCAACTGACATCGCCGCCGACCTCATGATCAGGCGGGACGTGAAAGCGCGTAATCTCCCGTTCTGGGCCAGTTCGTCACCCAATAGCGAAAGCGCAAGTTGATCTGCAACGGGCGCGCCACCGCGGATCACTCGAAAAAGATCCTCTTTGCGCGCGAGATTCGAATGCCAACGCGGATACGCAACCGACGCTAGTTCGGCTCTCGCGTCCGCAAGCATCGGATCGCTCTCGACCCGGGCCCGCCAGTCAGGGTTCGCCGTGATTTGCTTGCCGTGGTGACGATAGAGCAGAACCGCTAGCGCGGTACGTTCCACCCGAAACTCAGCCGCTGCAGCCCGCATCCACAGATCGTAATCCTCGGCAGCGCACTGCCGATAGCCAGCAAGGTCCCGCATGGCTCTGAGTTCTGCGAACATCGTTGGGTGCGAGACAGGGTTTGAGAGAAGGAGTAGTTTTGCGATCACCGCTGGCTTGAGGCCGATCGGCTCTGACGGCCGGGGAAGTTTCCCGCGGCCGAAGTGCACGACGTTGCCAAACGTGAACTCCGCACGGGCGTCAACCAGTCGCTTGCGCTGATACCCGAACCGCCACGGGAGAGCGATGTCGTCCGCATCCATCCTCGCGACGTACGTCGTGTCGGCATCGTCAAGCAAGACGTTGAGCGCGCTCACAATCCCGTCGCTCGCGCTCCGGGTTCGAATGCGGACCCGCGAATCTCTCACCGAGAGAATGCGGCGCCGAGTATCGTCGGTACTTCCGTCGTCTAGAACCAATAGCCTGTCTTCGCGCCCAAGACCGCGCAAGCAACTGCGAAGCGCCGTTTCGACTGTCCGCTCGGCATTGCGCGCCGGCATTATGACGGTGATCGTCAACTTGGAGTCCTCGCCTTGGTTTAGGTTGTGAGAATCGCCACGGCAACCGCGGGTCGGTTCGGCTAGCGTACCCTCGCTAGATTCTCCCAGAGACGTCCGATGCCAGTCGCCGACCATAGACCGCCGGACGTGCGACTGTAGGCTAAGGCAATCGTGACAAGTTCACAGAGCCAAGAAACATTGAAGGAGTCGAAGGTTGCCCAAGCGCGCGTTCATAACCGGGGTCACCGGCCAAGATGGCTCGTATCTTGCCGAACTTCTGCTCAAAAAGGGATACGAGGTGCACGGGCTGATTCGCCGTGCTTCAACCTTCAACACGTCGCGCATTGACCACCTCTACGTGGATTCGCACAACCCGGATGCCAAACTGTTCCTCCACTACGGCGACCTCAGCGATGGCTCGCGCCTGGTACGGCTACTCGCGGACATCTGCCCTGACGAGGTCTACAACTTGGCAGCTCAGTCGCACGTGCGTGTGAGCTTTGATGAGCCCGAACACACGGGAGACGTGACCGGCATAGGTTCTATTCGCATGCTTGAGGCCGTGCGCCAGGCCGGCATCGATACGCGCTTCTACCAGGCATCATCGTCGGAGATGTTCGGCGCAGAGCCGCCGCCGCAGAGCGAGGCCACACCCTTCTACCCGCGCAGTCCGTACGGCGCCGCGAAGGTGTACTCGTACTGGGTGACCAAGAACTACCGCGAGGCGTATGGCATGTTCGCGGTGAACGGCATCCTGTTCAACCACGAGTCGCCCCGCCGTGGTGAGACCTTCGTGACGCGCAAGATCACCCGTGCCGCCGCTGCGATCAAGGCGGGCGCGCAAGACACCTTGTACTTGGGAAACCTCGACGCGGTGCGTGACTGGGGATACGCCGCCGAGTACGTGGAAGGTATGTGGCGCATGCTTCAGGTGGACGAGCCCGACGACTTTGTGCTGGCCACAGGCGTGGGAATCACCGTGGAGCAGTTCCTTGAGGCGGCCTTTAGCCACGTGGGTCTTACGTGGCAAGACCATGTGAAGTTTGACGAGCGCTACCTGCGTCCCACTGAGGTGGATGCGCTCATCGGTGATGCAACGCGGGCACACGAGAAGTTGGGCTGGAAAGCAACCGTGGACGGTGTGGAACTGGCGAAGCTCATGGCGGACGCCGACGTCGCGGCCCTTCAGCACGCTGGCACACCATGGATTGACGACGTGCGACTGGAGTCCTGGGGAACCGCATGACCACCGCCGAAGACGGAGTGGAGTTTGCACCCGCACCGCTAGACCGCGACGCCACGTTCTATGTGGCGGGCCACCGTGGACTCGTGGGCTCCGCGATGTGGCGTCGCCTTGAGGCTTCCGGGTTCACCAACCTGGTGGGCGAACGCTCGTCCACATTGGACCTCAAGAACCGCGACGCTACGTTTGACTACTTTGCGCAGACCAAACCCAAGTACGTAGTGCTGGCCGCGGCCAAGGTGGGTGGCATCCTCGCCAACAGCACCTACCCCGTGGACTTCCTCAGCGACAACGTGCGGATTCAAGCGAACGTCATCGACGCCGCTCTTGCGCACGGTGTAGAGCGGCTACTGTTCCTGGGATCCAGTTGCATTTACCCCAAGTTCGCGCCACAGCCGATTCCCGAGTCCGCGCTACTTACCGGGCACCTCGAGCCCACCAACGACGCGTACGCGATCGCCAAGATCGCTGGCATCCTCCACATCCAGGCGGTGCGCCGCCAGTACGGGTTGCCATGGATCTCTGCGATGCCCACCAACCTCTACGGTCCCAACGACAACTTCTCGCCCCAGGGCTCCCACGTGCTGCCCGCGCTGATTCGCCGCTACGACGAGGCCGTGAAGTCGGGCGCTGAGTCCGTCACCAACTGGGGCACCGGCACCCCGCGCCGCGAGTTCATGCACGCGGACGACATGGCCGCTGCGTGCGTTCATCTGCTCGAGCACTACGACGGTCCATCCCAGGTAAACGTGGGCACCGGTACCGACACCACGATCCGCGAGATTGCGGAGACCATCGCGCGTGTAGTGGGCTACGAGGGCGCCACCGAGTGGGACACCTCAAAGCCTGACGGCACCCCTCAGAAACTGCTGGACGTGTCGATGCTTGCGGACGCGGGTTGGACGGCTTCCATCGATCTGGAAGAGGGCATGCGCCGCACCGTCGAGTGGTACCGCGAACATCAGGCGAGCATCCGCGCCTAGTAGGCACCTCGACGGCCAAGCACCGCCGCGACAGTTCGAAGCATGATGAGGAAGTCCCCACCAAGGCTCCAGTTCTCCGTGTAGTAGAGATCCAGGCGTACGCTCTCATCCCACGACAGATCAGAACGCCCGGAAACTTGCCACAACCCAGTCATGCCCGGCTTGACGAGCTGGCGCCGGAACACCCTGTCGTCCCACGCTTCGGCTTCCGACGGCAATGGCGGGCGCGGGCCCACTAGAGACATGTCCCCCTTGAACACATTTAGCAGTTGCGGGAGCTCGTCGATTGAGAAGCGCCGCAAGAACTTTCCCACCGCGGTGACGCGAGGATCATCCTTCATCTTGAACAGCACGTCATTGCCATCGCTCGCCGGGCGCAGGTCGGCAAGGCGGGCTTCGGCGTCCACGTACATAGAGCGGAACTTGAGCATCCTGAACAGCTCGCCATTGCGTCCAATCCGTTCCTGCCTAAAGAGCACGGGACCGCTGCTCGTGAGCCGAATGAGCGCGGCGATGACGAGCATTGGGAGCCCGGCGAACAGAAGCAGGAGCGCGGACGTCACGCGATCCGCGATCGACTTAGCCAGATACTTGCCACCAGTGAACTCAGCGGGATCCACGTGCATGAGCGGCAGACCCTCTACGGGGCTCATCATCACTCGTGGGCCGGCGATGTCCACCATCGCGGGCGCGACAATAAGGCCAATTCCCGTTCCTTCGAGGCCCCAACCAAGTCGTCGAGCCTCTGCCAGAGATACATCGTCGTTGCCGCTGAGCAAGATGTACTCGGCGCCAACGCGCTGCGCTTGCGTTACCGCGTCATCGATGTCGCCAAGGATCGGAATGTCTGCCAGGTCGTCCGCGAGCCCATCACGTCGGCGTGCGGGCAAGCACACACCGATGACGTTGTAGCCGGCACGGGGCGCTCGCCTGAGGCGGCGGATCATCTGCTCGGAAGTGCGGAACGGTCCCGCCACTAGCACCTGTGCTTGGAGTTCGCCTGCGTCCCGCTGGGCGTGGATCCAGGCACGCCAAGCCGCGCGATAGATGCAAAGCGCGACCGTGCCCAGCGGAAGGGCGAAGAGGAGGTACCCCCGACTGATCTGCCACTGTGTGAGGAACCCGATGATCGCGATAATCGCAAAGGTGTACCAGGACGCCGAAAGCACACGCTGAAACTCTTGGCCACCGTGACCGAGGATTCGTGGTTCGCGCGAGCGCATAAGAGTGAGGTTGACGAGCCAGAGCGCGGCAATTGCGATGCTCACGAACCAATATGGCGGAGCCGACGGCCCCGAAACGGGCGCGTTGGGGTCCCAGCCGAATCGAACCGCCTGGGCGACCAGGAGAGTCAGAGTAACAACGAATGTGTCGCTCATGGCTAGGCGGCGTTGATACTTGCGAGACCACCCCTTTTGTCCGTACATCCTCTGAGTTGAAGCGGGACTAGGGAGCGGTGCATCGTCGGCTTCGCGGGGCTCCACGCGGCCAGGCTAGCGCGCGCAGTGTTAGCGGCGGGTCACATATGCGCGCCATGGCAAAATGTGTGAAGCATTCGACACACAAGGGGCGCATGGTGGAATTACAGGACTACCTCAGGGTCTTCCGGAAGAACTGGGTCGTCATAGTTGTCGGGACCATCGTGGGGGCTGGATTGGGCTTGACATACGCGCTCGTCGCGACGCCGACCTACACTGCCTCCGCCAGGGTGTTTGTGTCAACATCCGGAGCGACAACCGCGTCCGACCTCCAGCAAGGCAACGCTTTCACCCAGCAACGTGTGAAGACCTACGCAGAACTTGTCACCACTGCGGCAGTACTGCAGCCCACGATCGATGCGCTCCACATCAACACATCGGTCGAAAAACTCCGCGGTCAAGTGTCGGCTTCCGCGCCGCTCAATACGACTGTGATTGATGTGACAGTCAGCAACACCGATCCAGTCTTTGCCGCCTCACTCGCCACCACCGCCGCGAACGAACTAATCGCGGTCGTGCAGCATATTGAGACCACGAACGTTGCGCAGGGATCGCCCGTCCGTTTGACTGTGGTCCAAGAGGCCGAGGTGCCAAAGGTTCCAACGAGCCCCAAGAAGACCTTGAGCGTTGCCCTCGGCCTCTTGCTCGGTCTGGCTCTAGGCGTTGCCGTGGCACTGGTGCGCGCCGCGATGGACACCCGTGTGCGCAGCGAGCGTGACTTGGCCGCCATCACCGATGCCCCAGTGCTGGGCGGAATCGTCTTTGACCCCAAGGCCAACGAGCGGCCGCTCATCGTCCACGAGGACTCACACAGCCCGCGTGCGGAGAACTTCCGCACACTGCGCACCAACCTGCAGTTCTTGGACGCGGGGCGCAATGACCGTGCCTTTGTGGTCACCTCGCCTATGGCGGGTGAGGGCAAATCCACCACGTGTGCCAACCTGGCCATCGCACTGGCACAGGCCGGTGCCAAGGTACTACTGGTGGGTGCCGACCTGCGCAAGCCAAAGATGGCGTCCTACATGGCGATTGAGGGAGGAGTTGGCCTCACCGATGTGCTCATCGGGCGCGTGGAGTTGGCGGACGCTGTGCAGCGTTGGGGCCGGACCGACCTCTACCTGTTGCCCGCGGGTCAGATCCCGCCCAACCCCTCCGAGTTGCTGGGCTCCGCACTCATGGCGGATCTCATCACCAAACTGCACAAGCAGTACGACGTGGTGCTCTACGACGCGCCGCCACTCCTGCCCGTGACCGACGCCGCCGTTCTGGCGCGGCTCGTGGGAGGCGCGCTACTCATCGTTGCCGCCGGCAAGACCCATGCGCCGCAGGTGGAGAGCGCCATCGCGACCCTGGAGAATGTGGACGCACCCCTCAGCGGGCTGGTGCTGACGATGTTGCCTACCAAGGGGCCTGACGCGTACGGCTACGGGCGCTACGGGTACGCGTACAAGGAGGACTAGTTCCTGCGATCCGCTTCGCGGCCGCAGGATGACCTAGTTCCTGCGACGTCGCGCAGGATGACATAAAGAGAGGGGCCCTGCCTGGGGGGATAGGCAGGACCCCTCGTTTTCGGGGCCAAGGCCCCGAAGTCTTTACGCGTTCTGAGCAGAACGGCGGCGAGCGCCAACGAACACCACGGCGGCGCCGGCAACGAGCAGAACGCCCGCACCAACGGCCAGCGGCATCGAGTCAAAGCCGGTGCCCGAGAGCTCCTCGGCAACGTCAACATCAGCGGTGCCAACGGCCTCGCCATCGATGAGGCCCGTGATGCCGATGGTGCCCTCAACGGACGGTGCGGTCACCACGAAGGATGCCTCGCCATCAACCAGCGGGTTGTCGGCCGAGGTCTCGGTTCCGGCGATGTCGATGGAGGCGTTCTCACCGGACGTGGTGGCCTGGAGAGCGGCGTTGGTGCCCTCACCAGTCACGGTGCAGTTGAACGACTCGTTGGGAGCCACCTGGGTGGAGTCACAGGTGACGCCAGCCTCCGGTGCCGGGTAGTCAGTGCCAGCGAACGCGGCGACAGGCGCGGCGAACGTAAGGCCAGCCACAGCAACGGTGGCAAGTGAACGCTTGATCATCGGGAGAACCCCCTCATGTAGTTCTTGCAAGGCGCCCCGCAGCGCCACATTTAGACGCCGTCAGGCTAGCAGTCTTCACCGACATTATCGACCCCCATGTCGGTTTCTTGAGGGCTCGGACCGGGGGTTCCGGCGAACATCGGCGGAAGTAGGCCATGCTCTTTTGCAGTCAACTGGTACTCGAGGGTGGTTGTTTGCCCTGGTACAAGGGTGATGCGCGCGGTGCTCATTCCGCGGCCGTCATGAGTCTGCGGCGTCAATTGGGCTTGCTCACCGTCCTGTGAGTAAGTTGTCACACCTTCGCCAGCAGGGGGGTAAAGCAGGATGTTTGCGTGGAACTCGCCAGCGGGCACGTAAAGATCGCCGCCGGAGATGTACCAGGGCAATTGGGACACATCCCCATCAAACGTGTGGGTGAGCGTGTAGGTGACGGTTTGGCCCCTCAGTGAGCCATCCGTGCACAGGTGATTGACCACGCTGACCTCGGTGTCGATGTAGTAGCCGATCTTTGATCCGGAGCCGTCGTTGATGAAGAGTCCCAGCGTGTCTGTGCGCTCAAGGAAGCCACCCGCGATGGGCGTGGTGGCGAGCAATTCTTGCTCCTCCTCTTGCCCCGACCACACCATGAAGCGGCCCTCTTCGATCGCGCGTTCCACGCCCTCCACGGAGGACGTTCCACCGCCGATGAGCAAACCGAAGAGCTGCTGCGAGGCGAGTGCAAAGAAAGCGTCCGATTCTTGCGGGTCAGGGAACTCGAGGTAGGCCTGGTTGAGCATCACGCTCGAGAGGTTCTCCGCGGTGATGGTGAGTCCGCCGATCTCCGTGGGCTCCATACCCTGGAGCATGTAGCTGAGCGCCACCGGGTCCACGGAAATCACACCGTCAACCGTCTCCCCGTACTTCTGCGACCAGAACTGGGTCATCAAGTAGGCGGACCGCGGGTACTCGGGAGTGAAGTTCACATCTTGCGGGTACATGAGCATGCGCCCGGTGAAGATGCGCTCTTCGTCCTCGGTGAGTTCCGCGTCGATCTTGTCGTAATCAATCATGTCGTTCGCCGTGGAGAACCGCCCCATCGTGATGGTGCCGTTGTCCACCTTCACCTCGATGACGGCGCCAGGGATGCCGCCTGTGGTGCGGGGCTCTGCGTTGTTCTGCACCATCACCAGGTAGTCGCGGGGGCCGTCCGCGCCCAGCATGGAGGGCAGCACCTCTGCGGCCACGTGGGCGCCTTGGATGGTGGCGCCGAGCGTGCGGAGGTTACTCGCGAGCTCCAGGTAGGGCTCGCGAATCTGGGTGAGGGTGCCGTTGAGGCTCACACCGCTCAGCACCTCTTGCTGCTCCGTCATCACCGCAGCGGCATCGGCCAACACGGGGCCGTAGGGCTCGAGGATGTAGGGGTCGATGTGCCCGTTCTCGATCTTGGGGGCCTGCAACGCGCTCAGGTTGTCGAGCTCGCTGAGCGGCGTGAGGGCACCGTCGGTGATGGCGAGCGTGGCCTGGCCAGCCGTGTGCAACGGCACCGTCTGGTTCTTGATCCACGGCAGGTGATCCGCCACCCACCAGTGCACCCCAGTGGTGGCGTTGGCAAAGGTGACCGCCGCCTGCTGGGCGCCGTCCACCTCGCTGGCCAAAGCGTCGGCGTCCCTATTGGTGATGGCCTGCTGCGCGCCCTCGGCGTGGGTGCGCAGCTCCGCGGAGGCGTTCTTGAGCTGCCAGAAGTCCCAGGCAAAGAGCCCGACAAACGCCAGCACCACGAGGGCGAGGGCGAGGGCTACCCACCGGCCCCAGCGTCGGCGAGGCCTGGTGGACGCGTGGGCAATAGTCATGATGGGAAAGCCTACGTGCCTAGATCTGGTACTCCGGATCGGCGTCCCTGCCCCCGCCAAAGAACGGGTAGCCAAAGCGGCGACGCAGCAGACCCCACACCACGGTCAGCAGCACCAACATGGTCGCGACCGCCCAAACCGTGGCCTCGTTGGAGGCGCCGAGCATCTTGAGGCCCGCCGCCACCAGCACCAGCGCAAGGACGCGGCGCACGATGCCGCCCGCGATGTGGGTGGACAGGCGAGCTCCCAGGTAGGCGCCGGGAATGGAGCCGATGATGATGGGCAGGGTGACGGTCCAGTCGACGTCGCCAAACATGAGGTGCGCCGCCGCCGCGGCGAGCACCAGCGGCACCGCTTGCACCAGGTCCGTGCCCACCAGCTGGCTGGCCTTCAGCATGGGATACAGCAGCATCAGCGCGATGATCATCAGGCTGCCGGAGCCCACAGAAGTGAGGCCCACGATGAGGCCACCGGCAACCCCGACGAGGATGGTGGGGATGGGGCGCGGGGTGACGTCTGGGCGCTCTTGCGGCAGGGGTGGAGCGGTGCCGTCGCGCGTGGCAGCGTGCTCTTTGAGGCGCATGTAGAGGCGCGTGAGCAGGCCCGCGGCCGCGAGGATGAGCACCACGCCAAGGGCGGTCTTGATGGCGTGCTGGATGTTCTCCGGATCGCCAAGGGCCTTGGCCGCGAGGACGCCGAGGAAGGCGGCGGGAACTGAGCCGTAGACGAGGAGGCGCACCAGCTGCCAGTTCACCGTGCCGCGGCGAATGTGCACCCACGAGCCAACGGGCTTCATGAAGACGCTCGCGACGATGTCGCTCGAGACGGCGGTGAGCGGCGGGATGCCAAATCCGAGGACCAGAGCAGGCGTCATGAGCGCGCCGCCACCCATTCCGGTGAGGCCCACCACCACGCCAATGCCCACCGCAACAACGATGAGCAACGGATCCATGAAATCCCCTGGGACATATAGGTGGCGTGGGCGGGGTGAACCCTACCAACGATCGTGGGGACGCGGCTTCGACGACGCGGCTTTGATACCTTGGCGCCGTGACCCGCATCATCACCGTCTGCACCGGCAATATCTGCCGCTCCCCCGCCGCCGAGTTGCTGCTTGCTAGTGCCTTTTCTTCCGAGGCCTCGGTGAGTTCTGCGGGGACGCACGCCATGGTGGGGCACGGGATTCCCGCCTCGATGCTCATGTGCCTTGACGGCGACGGCATTGACGGGCGCGGTCACGTGGCGCGGCAGTACTCCGCTTCTCTAGCTCGCGAAGCCGACCTGGTGGTGTGCATGAGCGCGCGGCATCGCACGTGGGCTGTGTCCGAGGCGCCGTTCGCGCTTCGCCGCACGTTTCTGTTGACCGAACTGCAGGAGGCCGCGCGGTTGGGGGCTCCCTTGGAGGGTGGGCTCGCTGGTGTGGCGCAGGCCGTTTCTGACTTCCGGCCGTCGCTCGCGGGGCGCGTGATGGCCGATGTGCCAGACCCCTACATGGAGTCCCAGGCGGTCTACGACGCGTCCTACGCGATGATCCGCACCGCGGTCTCCGAGATCGCTCAGTGGGTGCGTTCGTCCTTGTAAACCTGCCTACTCTCCCCCTTCAAAGAGGAGGGAACAGGTGTAGCCGGGCTGGCCGTCGGGCATGTCGACGCACCCAACGCCGGCAATGGTGAAGCCTGCGCGCTCAATGTTGGCGCGGTGACCGGGCGAGTCCATCCACATGTCCACGATCTGCTGCGGGGTGTGGTCGCCGCGGGAGAGGTTCTCGCCAGAGGCCTGGCCGGGCAGGCACGTGGCGGTGAGGGTCTGGTGCTCCAGGGTGTCTTCCGTGCTGGCGGTGTGCGCGCGCGGGAGGGCGGCGGTGGCGAGGCAGTCGCTCCAGGTGAGCGGGGGCAAGTCGCCGCCCGCGGTGCGAGCCACGTTGGTGTCCTCAAAGAGCTGCTGGGCGTAATCCTCAGCGCTGGTGGGCATGGGCTCCGCGGGCGTGCATGCGGTGAGGGTGAGGGCGGCGGCGAGTATCAGTGTCGCCGCACGCCCAAACCGCATGGGTTCAGGGTAGTGCGGGCAGCCGCTCCGCGAGCAGCTGCGCCAGGTGGCGGCCCTGGACGCCAGCCAGGTCGTCGGCCTGGGTGCGGCAGCTCACGCCGTCCGCGATGTAGACCGAGCCTTCCGGGGCGTTGTGCAGCGCGGGGAGCAGCGAGTTTTCCGCCACCTTGACCGAGGTCTCGTAGTGGCCGCGCTCCGTGCCCCAGTTTCCGGCGAGACCGCAGCAGCCGGACGCCTCCGTGACCGTGGCCCCAAGCGTCGCCATGAGCTCGCGGTCCGCGGCGAACCCAATGGACGAGTACTGGTGGCAGTGCGGCTGCACCACGGCCGTGACGTCATCAAGGCGAGGCGGCTCCCACCCCTCGCGTGGCTTCACGCTGGCGCGGCCCGTGAGGACTTCTGCCAGGGTGAACGTCCGCGCGCGCACTGCGTGCGCGCGCGGGTCATCCGGCAGCAGCTCCACGATGTCGTGTCGCAGCACCCCCATGCAGCTGGGCTCCACCCCGATGATCGGAATCCCGTTCACGGCGTACGGCCCCAGGATCTCCAGCAGGTGCTCCAGCTTGCGCCGCGCGCCATCCAGCTGCCCCGTCGAGATCCACGTGACGCCGCAGCACGCGTCGCCCGCAGAGACGAGCACCTCGAGGCCGGCGTCCTCCAGGACGCGCACGATCGCCTCCGGAATCTCCGGGCTGAGCCCGTCCGTGAACGAGTCCGCCCACAGCACCACCCTGTTTTCGGTTGGCGCGCACTTGATCTGATCGGCGGCATGCGACCGCGCGGTTTCCGTTCTCCTAAACGGCGTCTTGGCGAACACCGGCAGCGTGCGCCGCGTGTCCATTCCTGCCACCCACACGGCCGTCTTCTGAATCCACCTGGGGCTCAGCACCGCGTTCACCACGCCTGGTACCAGCCCAATCACCTTGAGCCAACGCGGCAGCCACCCAATCGAATAGTGCGTCACCGGGCGCACCTTGTTTTTGTAGGTACGGTGCAGCACCTCCGACTTATACGCCGCCATGTCAATGCCACTTGGGCAGTCGGTGGAGCACGCCTTGCAGCTGAGGCACAGATCAAGGCTCTCGCGCACGGCGCGGTCGTTGAGCCCCTTCACGAGCGTGCCGTTGATCGCGTCCTGCAGCACGCGCGCGCGCCCGCGCGTGACGTCCTTCTCGTCCCCCGTCGCCTGGTAACTGGGGCACATGAACCCACTGCCCGTGCCAATCGCGTCCGCGCGGCACTTGCCCACGCCGGTGCAGCGATGCAGGGCCTCGGTGAAGTCGCCGTGGTCATGCGTAAAGGCAAACCCGCCCGACGCTAACAACGGTTTGGCGGCCGGCCTCCTCAAGCTCTGGTCAAGAGGAGCGGGGTTGACCATCACACCAGGGTTCATCAGGTTCTGAGGGTCAAAGAGATTCTTGACAGCGCCGAAGAGCGCGATCGCCTCCGCGGAGTACATCGCCGGCAGCAACTCCGAGCGAGCACGGCCGTCGCCGTGCTCGCCGCTGAGACTTCCTCCATGGGAAGCGACGAGCGCGGCCGCATCTTCCATGAAGGCCCTGAGCGGGGCGCCGTCCTCTTGCAGCGGGATGTCGAGGCGCACGTGGATGCAGCCGTCGCCAAAGTGCCCAAAGGGTTGGCCCGTGACGCCGTGACGGTCCATGAGCGCGTCAAAGTCCCTGAGGTATTGGCCCAGTTGCGCGGGCGGCACCGCCGCGTCCTCCCAGCCGGGCCAGCACTCCTTGTTGTCCTCGCTACGTCCCGCGAGCCCCGCACCGTCCGCGCGGATGGACCACAGCTGGGCCGCCTCGCGCGCGTCCTCTATATAGCGGTAGCTCTTCGTGCCCGCGTCGCGCGTGATCGCCTTGAGAATCGCCCGCGCCTCCTGCTCCGAGTCAGCGCCCACCTCTACGAAGAGCCAGCCAGCGCCGTCGGGCAAGTGCGGGATCCCGCCCGCGCGCGCTTTGGCAACCCTGGCCACAAGCCGCGCGTCCAAGCCCTCCACCGCATGAGGTGAGTGGGCGAGCATGGGGACCACGGCGTCGGCCGCGGCGGGCATGTCCGGGTACGCAAACACGGCCGTGAGGCGATGCGGGGCGATGGGGACAAGGCGCACCGTGGCCTCGGTGACCGTGGCGAGCGTGCCCTCCGTGCCCACGAGGAAGCGCGCGAGGTTGCCGCCGAGCTCCGGGAGCAGGTGTTCCAGGGAGTAGCCGCTGACCTGGCGGCTGAACCGGCCAAACTCGGTGCGGATCAGGGCGAGGTTGGCCTTGACGAGGTCGTCGAGGCCGGGGACGTCGCTGGTGGTGGCGATGCGGCGGCCTGTGCCGTCGATCGCCTTGAGGGCGACGACGTTGTCTGACGTGCGGCCATAGGCGACGGCGTGCGGGCCGCACGCGTTGTTGCCGATCATGCCGCCAAAGGTGGCGCGGGTTGAGGTGCTGGGATCGGGGCCAAAGCGCAGGCCGGTGTGGCGGATGTGGCGCTGGAGGGTGTCCATGACCACGCCGGGTTCGAGGGTTGCGGTGCGTTCCTCTTCGTTGACGTCGATGATCCGCGTGAGGTGGCGGCTGGTGTCGATGACAAGGCCGGGGCCGATGGCGTTGCCGGCCACCGAGGTGCCGCCGCCGCGCATGGTGATGGGGAGCTGCAAGTCGCGCGCCGCGTCCAGGGTGGCCTCGAGGTCCGCTTGGTCGCGGGGGTAGGCCACGGCCTGCGGGGGGATGCGGTAGTTGGAGGCGTCGGTGGAGTATTCGGCGCGTCGTCGTGGCGTGGCGTCCACCTCGCCGTCGATGCGTTGGGCGAGCGCCTGCACCTGATCTTGAGTGGTGCTGGCGGCGGTCGCGGTCACGTGCGCCATTGTTCCATGGCCCGCTTTGGGTTTTGGGAGGGCCACAGGTCCCGCTTCACCGGCTCTCCCGCGGAGCGCCACCCAAACTCGCCGTTCGCCAAGGGCAACTTGTCCGTTTTGCCCAGCCCTAGCGTCGGGCCTGCTAAATACCGACAATTCGGAAACGGTTGTAGCGACACGCCGTGTTTATTCTATTTTCTTCTGTCACATCCTTCACATCCGTATACATAAGTCAATCGGCGTATCGCCGGTCTGTCGGGCGCGTTGACGGCCCTCGCGGGCCAGCGAACTATGGCCTTGTTGAGGGAACTGACGCGCTAGGACAACGCGTTCCAAGCCCTCTCGAGGGAGGACTGAAATGCTGAGAAAACTTCTTGCAACGATGAGCGTCTTGCTGCTCTCGTTCGGAATCACGTCCGTGGTGGCAGGGCCAGCAGCGGCCCACGCGGGCAACATGACTGTCTCGGCCGTGTGTAACACCGACACCGGCATGTACGACGTCACATACACACTCAAGTGGACCAACTCGCCAAGCAACGGTGGCACCGGCCACTACCGCTTGGGCGAGAACTCGTTCATCAACAACTGGGCGTACCCAGGCGGCAAGTCGTGGACTGACTTCTCGATCAACTCCGGCTCCGGAAGCAAGAGCTGGACGCAGTCGCTGCCTGGCACCACGGTCAATGGGCCATGGACCTACGCGTACATCGAATGGTCTGACGGGTACAACCAGCAGAAGGTGTTCGACACTCGCGTCGAGAACCTCAAGGGTGACTGCAAGCAGCCGAGCACCAAGGTTGTGCCGGTAGCCCCCACGATCGTTGACCTGTGCGGCACCGCGAACGACTCCGTGACGCCCGCCGCCAACACCGCGAACATCACGTACACCAAGGACGGCTCGTACGTGTGGGCCACGCTTTCCGGCTCCAACGTGGAGTGGGGCACCGCCCCCAGCGGCTGGGCCAAAGACGGCGCCAAGATGAAGTACCGCTTGCCGGCCTTCAACACCGATCCGTGTTCGCACACCGAGGTGGTGTGTTGGCTGCTCGACAACTACAAGGGCGGCGACAAGCAGCCCGGCGACGGCGCAGAGAACACCTTCTCCCAGAAGCGCGTTGACTGCGACGACCCCGTGCCGTGTGGCATGTGGGTGCAGAAGGACACGTACCTGATCGACACCGCTGCCAAGGAAGAGGTGTGGCAGAACTTGGGCGACAGGTTGGAATGGATCAACGGCAAGCCTGAAGACCACTCCATCTACAAGAGCCACGTGTGGATCTACGGTGGCAAGTGCAAGCCCGAGAAGCCCAAGCCGCTCGAGGGTAAGGACCCGCGCCAGACGCAGCTGTGCACCGCACCTGCCGACGGAACCAAGACCATCACCTCGTACGAGAAGCCCTGGACTCAGGACTGGGTGTGGAACGCCAACGAGTGGAAGTGGGAGCTCGGAGCCAAGGTGTACGGCGCCGAGGTTCAGACCGGCCAGCAGGTAGTTGACGATGCCCAGTGCATCCCCAACGCACCGGACCCCGAGAAGGGCAAGGACCCACGCCAGGTTCAGCTCTGCAACGTCCCCGCGGACGGCACGGCCACCATCACGTACTACGAGACCACCTGGACTCAGCCTTACGTGTGGAGCGCCAGCGAGCACAAGTACGTGCTTGGCGCCAGGATCTACGACACCGAGAAGGTGAAGGGCACCGAGACGGTCGACGACCAAACCTGTGTGCCCCAGACCCCGGACCCGCTCCAGGGCAAGGACCCGCGCCAGCTGCAGCTGTGCAACGTGCCTGCTGACGGAACGGCCACCATCACGTACTACGAGACCTCCTGGACTCAGAGCTACGCCTGGAACTGGGCCACGCACGCCTACGAACTGCAGGCCAAGGTCTACTCGCCAGAGGTGACCACGGGAACGTCTCAGGTAGAGGACGCCACGTGCATCCCGCAGAAGCCGCAGCAGCTCAGGGGCACGGACCCGCTCCCGCCGTCGCACATCTGCATCGTTCCCGCAGACGGAACGGCAACGGAGACGTCGTGGGCCAAGGACTGGACCCAGGACACCGTGTGGAACCCGTTGCTCCGCTCGTACACGTGGCTCGACAAGGTCTACGGCGAGCCATACGTCACCGGCACTCAGACCATCGAGGCCGAGGACTGCACGCCCCCAACCCTTGAGGGCACGGTCTTCGCGGCCGAGTGCAAGGACGACGTTCCGTGGATCGTCTACGACGTGAAGCTCAACGACCCCTACGGTCTGTCCACGGACGACGGCACGGCGACCTTCACGTTCACCGCGCCTGGGTCTTCGGAGACCTTCACCAAGACCGTGCCCATTGGCAACGGCCAGTTCCTCTGGCCCGGTGCTACGGCAACGGACAACGGCGACGGAACCTACACCGCTACCGGTTGGCCCGGTTGGGCCCTCGACGGTGACGAGTGGGTCTCCGTCGGCGACGAAAACTACGGCTGGACTAGGGATGGTGTGGACGTCCTCATCGAGGTCAACCCCGAGATGACCGTTCACCTCAACTACCCGCCGCCAACCGCTCTCTGCGTGGCCGGCCCCCCCGAGGTCCACGGAGAGCTGGACGCTCCGCCCGCCAAGGTGGTCGAAGCGGAGGCGCAATACGCGGGATAGTCCACCCGCAGCGCCACGACCCTCCCCCGTCTCAGCCGGGGGAGGGTCGCCCGTTTATAGGATGGTGTGATGAGCCTGCCCGACGCTGTGGCTGAGGCCGTTGGCAAAGTCGCCGATGGCTTCACTGGCGTGGCCGTGGTGAGCCAAGGCGACGAGGTGCTGTTCTCGCAGTGCTCGGGGCTGGCCAACAGGGCGTACGGGGTGCCGTTCGTGGAGACCACGCGATTCGGCGTAGCCTCCGGCTCCAAGACATTCACCGCCGTGATCGTCCTGCGTCTCATGGAACGCGGGCTCTTGTCGCTCTCGACTCCCGTGCGCGAATGGCTAGGCGAAGATCTTCCCCTTATTGCGCCAGAGGTGACGCTTGAGCATCTCTTGACCCACACGTCGGGCATTGGCGACTACCTGGATGAAGAGGAACTGGAGCCGGACGCGTACGTGCTGACCCGGCCGGTGCACGAGTACCTGACGTCCGAGGATTTTCTGCCAACGCTTGAGGGCTTCCCGCAGGTGTCCGCGCCCGGGGAGAAGTTCGTCTACAACAACGGTGGCTTTGTGGTGGCGGGAATCATCGCCGAGCGGGTCACGGGTGTCTCCTACGCCGAGCTGGTGCGCACCGAGGTGGTGGAGCCCGCAGGGATGGTGGAGACGGGGATGCTGCGCACGGACTCGCTTCCCGGTGACGTGGCCGTGGGGTATGTGGAGTCGGAGGGGCTGCGGTCCAATGTGCTGCACATGCCGCTCATTGGGCCGGGCGACGGGTGCGCGATCTCCTCGGTGGCGGACTCCGCGAGATTCTGGGACGCGCTGCTCGGGGGCGCGCTTGTGTCGCCCGAGTCGCTTGAGCTGATGACCACTCCGCGGCCCGGCCACGAGGCCGAGGGCATGCGCTACGGCCTTGGCATGTGGCGGCACATCACGGGGCCGGCGCTCATCATGGAGGGCTGCGACGTGGGGGTGTCGTTCCGGTCTACGCGGGATGCTGAGACTGGGTTGACCGCGACCGTTTACAGCAACACGTGGGACGGCGGCTGGGACATGATCAACGCGCTGAACGAGTTGTTCTAGGGGGCATGATGCGGGGGTTTCTTGGGTTGCGCGGGTTGCGCGGGTTGCGCGGGTTGCGCGGGTTGCGCGCCGCGGGTGCAGCCGTTCTCGTGGGTGTTGCGGCCCTGCTCGCTGGGTGCGCGTCCGTGTTGCCCTTCGACGAGTCCCCCAGCTACAAGTGCTTCGACGACACGATCGACGCCGCCGTCTTGGCCGAGCGGACACCAATAGCGAACTTCCCGGCCGACCAGGCCAAGATGGTCGCGCAGGCCACGTGGGACGACGGCTCCCCGCTGGTGCTCGACGACGAAGAGTCCTGGTACTTCGCGGGCATGAGCGACGGCGACCTGATGATCATGCGGGATATCGAACCCGGTTCGGTGGACGGCGGGCTCCCCAACTCTGACCACGAGATCATCAAGATCCACCGCATCGACGGCTCCCCCAACGCGGAGGACGGCTGGTACGTGTGGGCCAACTCGGTGTGCCCGCTGACGATCGACCTTGGCGGCCTGGACGTCCCCACCGTGTCGCTCGATCCGTCACACGCGCCTGACCCGTCCTCGAGCGAGCTGGCCTTGCTGGTCACGGAGGTGGAGTGCAACTCGGGTCAGTCGGCTGATGGGCGCGTGAAGGTGGTGTCCCTGGTCGAGACGTCGGAGAGCGTCACGGTCACGATTGGCATCGAGCCAAACTCGGGCAACCAAACGTGCCCGAGCAACCCCGCGACACCCTTTGTGGTCCAGCTCGAGTCACCCATCGGCGACCGCACGCTGATCGACGGCACCCGGGGGGTCCCGCTCGCAGACCCGGTCCCCCTGCCGTAACTCGCCGCCCCGCCGCCCTGCCCCCGGCGCGGACTCCTATAGGTACCTCAGGTCCGGTTTTGAGGGATCTCGTGCTCCTGTAGGTACCTCAGGTCTGCGCAGGCACCCGCCACCCACTCGAGCCGCGCCCCGCCGCCAAGCTCAACCCCGCGAAATCTCCCGGTCCGTCGCCGGTTCCCGGTCCGTGGCGTATCCCAGCGCGAGCGCCACCCCCGCTCGCCCCATCCCCTTACCCCTGTTTCCCTATTTTAGGAATTCTTACAATAGCCAAATAGGGGTAACACCCCAGAGCGCGGAGGGGAGGTCGGCGTACAAAGGCGACCGCCCAAGCCAGCCACCCAGAGGCGACCGCGCGAATCACGGGTCTAGCGCAAAAAAGGGGCGTGAGGTGCCCAAACCGAGCCCACCTCGCGAAAAACCGGGGCGTGAGGTGCCTAAACCACGGGGCCGGCCCGCGGTGCCCAAGGAGGACGGCACCGCGGGCCGGGTCAGCTGGCGCCGATCAACGGGTGCGTCAGCTGCTGGGAATCCACACCCTCATGGACGACGGGCCGCGGTTGGCCCACGAGTGATAGGGCACGAGGGGTACGTCGGCGACCTCGCTCGTACCGCGCCTGCGCACGGCCGCAGTCACACCTGCAGTCACACCGGATCCCACCTCACGCAGTGCCACCGACGTGTCCACGAACAGGTCCGCGAAGTCCGCACCCTCAAGCGCGGTGCCATCCAGGTCCACGGACTCGAGGGCGAACACCTCGGGCCCGCGCTGCACCACCACGGTGCCGCGAATCGCGTCCACGCGAGGATCCGGAGCCGTGAACCGAGGCACGATCGGCAGCGTCAACTCCACGACGTCGCCCACCGCAAACTCTCGCGTCACCGACACCATCCCGGTCTCAACGGCCCGGCTTTGCGATGGTGTTTCATCGCCCGTAATGGTCCGCACGGACGCACCCGCAGCCCACGCCGGCACGCGCAGGCTCAGCGTCACCGGCCCCGAAGGGGCCGCATCCACCCGCACGCGGATCACGCCGCGCGCCGGATACTCGGTCTCCACCGTGAGTTCCACGGCCCGGCCAGGGCTCAGCTCCGTCGCAATCCGCGCGGGCGCGTACTGCAGCACCTGCACGCCGCTCGCATCCGCGGTCGCGATGTACGCGGCAAGGCTCGCGAACGTGCGCGCCACATTCGGCGGGCAGCACGACACCTCAAACCACGGCGCCCGCAGCGCCGACCGCGCGCGCGGTGACACAACGTCCGGATCGGACACCGCTCCCGGCACCCGCTGGTGCAGCGTGTTCGAGTAGAAGAACGCCCGCCCGTCCGCTTGCGGCGACGTCGCCACCACGTTGTACAGCGTCCGCTCCACGAGGTCCCCGTACCTCGCCACGTTCTCCCCCGAGTCCTGCAACAGCAGCCGCTCGCTGAACATGATCGACGCGATCCCCGCACACGTCTCCGAGTACGCACGGTCGCTCGGCAGCTCCCAGTCCTCGCCAAACGCCTCGTCCTGGTGGTGCGAACCTTGGCCGCCGGTGACATACGTCCGACGCTCCGCTGTCCTCTCCCATTGGCTCACCAAAGCGGTGAGCAAGTCCTCGTCGGAGGTGTCCACCGCCACGTCAACTGCACCAGCTGCCAGGTAGTTTGCCCGCACGGCGTGGCCGCGGAGCACCACGGCCTCACGGACTGGGATGTCGTCCTGGTAGTACGAGCGGCCCCACTCGATGTCCGCCAAGACGCCGTGACCACGCCGCTCCACGAACAGCAGCGCCTGAGCCACATACTCGGGCCGCCCAAGCGCCCTGCCGAGTTCCGCGAGCCCCACCTCAATCTCCGCGTGCCCACACACCGACTGAATCCCCGCCTCACCGAACGCCTCAAGCACAAGGTCAGCGGAGCGTCGGGCAATCTCAACGATCTCCTTGTGGGAGGTGGGCCGCACGCGCTGCCAAGCCACCGCGGACTGGAAGAGGTGACCAAGGCAGTAGAGCTCGTGGCCCCACTCCAGCTGGGACCAGCGCGGCGCCTGACCCTCGCGGCCAAACATGGTGTTGAGGTAACCATCCGCCTGCTGGGCGGCGGCGACGCGGGCAACCACAGCGTCGGCCCGCTGTTCGAGTTCAGCGGCGCGAGCGGGATCCGAGGCGTCAAGCCGCCCCACCTCCCACGCGACAGCCTCGAGGTACTTGTAGACCTCAGAGTCGCTGAACTCGCGACCGCGGCGGCCCTGCGGGAGGCCGCCGGCGGCCGCGAGGTCAAAGTTGGCGATCCAGCCTTCGCGCTCGAGCCAGTCCCCAATGTGGGACAGGGTGTGCTCGCCGTTGACGCGCTGGCGATCCGCCCAGAAGCCGCCCGTAATCGTGACCTCGCCGAGGCCCAGCATGCGGCGAGCTCCACGCGCGGGGACAACGGGGGCCACGGGTGCGGTGGCGAGGGAAGCGGAGGGAAGGCCGGTCTCGGCCCCAGTGGTGGTCATGAACTATCCCTTGAATGCGCCGGACATGAAGCCGCGGACATAGTGACGTTGGAGGATGAGGAACAGGACGATGCACGGCACCGCGAGCACGACAACGCCGGCCTCGGTAGCGCCGTAATCGACGACGCCTTGGACCTGGCCGCGCAGGTTGGACACGGCGAGCGGGAGCGTCATCTTGTTGGTGTCGGAGATGAGGATGAGGGGCGCCATGAAGTCGTTCCACGCGGCGAGGAAGGCGAAAAGGCCCACCGTGATGATGCCCGGCTTGACCGCGGGAACCAGCACGCGCCACAGCACGGTCCAGGTGGAGCAGCCGTCCACTTGCGCGGCCTCGTCCATCTCCTTGGGGATGGACTCGAACGAGATGCGCATCATGAAGGTGGAGAACGGCAACTGGAACATCGTGAGCACCAGCGCCACGCCCACGAGGGAGTTCGCGAGACCCACCTTGGCCAGCAGCACGTAGAGCGGGATCAGCAGCGTGGCGTACGGCACCATGAGGATCGCGAGCGTGCCCATGAACAGGATGTTTTTGCCGGGGAACGTGAACCGCGCGAACGCGAAACCCCCAAGCAGCGACACCACGAGCGTGAGCGTCACGCACAGCAGCGACACGAACAGCGAGTTGCCTAGGTACACCCAGATGCCCGCCTGATAGTTGGCGAGGGTGGCGTAGTTGCCGAAGCCCCAGCCGTCCGTCTGCCCCGTGCCGGGCAGCGGAGACACGGACGAGACTGCCGTCCATACCAGGGGGTACAGGAAAATCATGGCGAGGACGCCGCTGAAGACCCAGAAGGGCATGCGCCCGGCGATGCTCGCCGCAGATGCCCTGCGTCCGTGGCCGGGTGAGCGCCGAGGCTCACCAAACTCAGGATTCTCTGCGGGCACGTCGTTGGTGGTGTGTGCAAGGACGGACATGGCTCAGTCCTCCGCTTTCCGGCTGAACGCGCGCATCTGCACGATGTTGATGACCACAAGGGCCACGAGGACGATGACGGACAGGGCGGCGGCGACGCCGAGGTCGTTCTGGCCCTGGAAGGCGATGTTGTAAATGAGCTGCACCACGGTGATGGTGGAGTTGTCCGGCCCGCCCTTGGTGAGGATGTAGAACTGCTCAAACGCAAGCAGAGATCCGGTGACGCACAGCACGGTAGTCAGCGCCAGCGTCGGCCGTAGAAGCGGAATGGTGATGCGGCGGAACGTCTGCCAACGCGTGGCGCCGTCAACGCGCGCGGCCTCGTAGACGTCGTCGCTGATGCCTTGCAGGCCCACCAGCATGAGCAGCATGTAGAAGCCCGCGTAGCGCCACACGATGAGGAAGATCGTGGACCACAGCGCGCCCGTTGGGGTGCCGAGGAACGTGATTCCCCACGACTCCATGAGGTCAGAGAATGGGCCCGCGTAGGGCGAGTACAGAACGTAGAAGAGGAGCGAGGCGCTCGCGAGGCCGAGCGCCGAGGGCACCAGGAACGCGGTGCGGAGGAAGCCCTTCCAGCGCGTAGATTCCTGGACCAGCAGCGCCAGACCGAGGCCCAGCGCCAGCAGCAACACGGTCGCGAGCACCGTGTACTTGAGGGTGAACCACACGGAGTCCCAGAAGAAGCGGTTGTTGACCGCGTCCTCGAAGTTTTCTGGGGCGTTGAAGCCCTGATTGCCGCCGAGCAGCGGCCAATCGGAGACCGACATCTGCAGCACCAGCAGCAGCGGCAGGATGAACAGGACGAGCACAAAGATTGCCGTGGGAGAGGCGTACAGCCAGCCCATGCGCGCGCGACGCGAACGGCGCTTCTGGGGACTGTCCCCTGAGACCGCCGTGTCCTGGGCGGTGAGTGTGGTCATGAGGTCCTCGTTGACGTAGGGAGTTGATGCGGCGTGGCGACGGTGTGGTCAGCACCGCCCGGGCCGGGCGCCTCGCGGACTGGACCGCGAGGCGCCCACCCTGGTGGTGCGTGGTTGTCGCCGATGAACCCGGTGGGGCTGGGCC
>NZ_JASGEO010000018.1:0-102313 GCF_049841215.1 Demequina sp. | reverse complement strand
GGCGCCGCTCATGGCGACCTCATTTTTTGTTGATTAATGTGTGTTGGGGGGGCTGGGCTCCTCCGGGGTCGGGCGGCGCCACCGCGGCCCGACCTGCGAGGAGCCCTGCCCTCACACCACTCTTGACTCAACACAAAAGGAGGTCGCCATGAGCGTCGCCACAGACCGCCAGCCCGCGGCCACCATCGCGCCAAGGCGCAAGCGCAAGCCCGTCCTTCCGTACTGGCTGCTGGTGCCCGCGATCGCGATCCTCGTCATCGGTACCGGATACCCCACCGCGTGGCAGCTGTTCAACTCGTTCCGCGAGTACGGTCTCGCGCAACAGTTCGGCAAGCCCGCGCCGTGGATCTGGTTCCAGAACTACACCGAGCTGCTCTCCGACTCCCAGTTCTGGGCCGTCGTATTGCGCTCCCTCGTCTTCTGCGCCGTGACCGCTGGCGCCACCCTCATCATTGGACTTGGCATCGCCCTGCTGATGGCGGCGGTTGGCCGCACGGTGCGCATCATGCTGCAGGTCTCGATGCTGCTTGCCTGGGCAATGCCCGTGGTTGCGGCGATGACCGTGTGGACCTGGCTCTTTGACCGCCGGCGTGGCGTCATCAACTACACGCTCGACAAGATCCCCGGCGTCGACATGTACCGCTTCAACTGGCTCGCGGAACCGCTCACGTTCTTCTTTGTGGCATCGGTCATTGTGATTTGGATGTCCGTGCCGTTCGTGGCCTTCTCGCTCTACGCGGGTCTCACCCAGGTCTCCGAGGAGGTCCTCGAAGCCGCGGACCTTGACGGTGCGAGCGGCTCCCAGCGCCTTCGCCTGGTGATCCTGCCCATCATTCGCCCCGTCATGTCAATCGTGCTGCTGCTGCAGATCATTTGGGACCTCAGAGTCTTCACCCAAATCACGATCCTGCAAGATGCGGGCTCGTCGGCGAGCGAGTTTGACCTGCTCGGCACCTATATCTACAAGCTCGGCACCGGATCTCAGCACTTCGGCATGGCCGCCGCGGCCTCCGTGGTGGTGCTCATCATCACGCTCGTGGTCTCCGGTGGCTACGTCTGGCGCATCATGAAGGAGGACTCCAAGTGAAAGCGCGCAATGGTCGCCGCATCGGCCTTTCGATCCTTGGTGTGGTGCTCGCCCTCATCTGGGTGTTCCCCGTCTACTGGATGATCAACTCGTCCTTCCTCCCCAACCGCACGCTCCAGCGCTTCACGCCCACGTGGCTTCCATTCGGCGGCTCGTGGCGCAACTTCAAGGCCGTGCTTGCCGACGGCTCCTTCTTCAGCGCGTTCGGCATGAGCCTCGCGATCGCGGCGGTGACCGTGTTCTTCGCGGTGCTGTTCGCGTTCCTCGCGGCGATCGCGATCTCGCGGTTCCGGTTCCGTGGCCGCGCGTCGTTTGTGCTTGCGGTGCTGCTCATTCAGATGCTTCCCGCAGAAGCCCTGTTCATCGCGCAGTACAAGATGATCTCTTCGGTCAACCTGCTCAACACCGTGATCGGCGTCAGCATCATCTACATCGCGGCCGTGGTGCCCTTCACGGTGTGGATGCTTCGTGGCTTCGTCGCGGGCGTTCCTGCGGACCTCGAGGAGGCGGCCATGGTGGACGGCCTCAGCCGCTCCAAGGCGTTCTTCAAGATCACGTTCCCGCTGCTCATGCCCGGACTCATCGCGTCTGGTGTGTACGCGTTCCTGCAGGCGTGGAATGAGTTCACCGTTGCGCTCGTGCTGCTCACCAAGGATGAGAGCCAGACGCTCCCGTTGTGGCTGCGCGGCTTCATTCAGGCGTCCGCAACCCGTGAGACTGACTGGGGCCAGGTGATGGCCGCCTCGACCCTTGTGGCCGTTCCTGTCATCATCTTCTTCATGTTCGTGCAGGGCCGCATGACGTCCGGCCTGGTCAGTGGGGCGGTCAAGGGATGAGTCTGGCTCTGCTGATGCCCGGCTTCGTGGGCACCGAGTTGCCCTCGTGGCTTGAGCGTCGCTTGCGTGACGGGCTTGGCGGGGTCTGCATCTTCGGCATGAACGTGGTGTCGCCCCAGCAGCTCACAGAGCTCACGGCGGCGATCTACGCGGCCAATCCGCACGCGATCATCGCGATCGACGAAGAGGGCGGGGACGTCTCGCGCCTGTACCAGGCGCAGGGTTCACCGTTCCCCGGCAACGCGGTGCTTGGGCGCCTGGTCGACGCTGGGCTCACCGAACGCGTTGGCGCGCAGGTTGGGTGGGAGTTGCGGGAGGCTGGGGTGAGCCTCACCCTTGCCCCAGATGCCGACGTGAACTCCAATCCCCTGAACCCCGTGATCGGTGTGCGCAGCTTCGGCACCGATCCGCATGCCGTTGCGGAGCACGTTGCGGCGTGGACGCGCGGCATCGAGGCCACCGGAGTGGCGTCGTGCGCCAAGCACTTCCCAGGGCATGGCGACACGTCCGCGGATTCGCACCACGCGCTCCCCGTGATCGACGCGGATGAAGAGACCGTGCGCGAGCGAGAGCTGGTGCCGTTCCGCGCCGCGATCGCCGCGGGAGCGCGCACGATCATGACGAGCCACATCGTGGTGCCAGCGCTTGACCCCCACAATCCCGCAACCTTCTCGCGCCGCATCCTCACGGATCTGTTGCGCTCCGAGCTCGGCTTCGACGGCGTGATCGTCACCGATGCCCTTGACATGGCTGGCGCGAGCGCGGACCGCGGCATTCCGGCAGCCGCAGTTGCCGCGGTGGCCGCGGGCGCCGAGTTCCTGTGCCTCGGCACGCGCAACACGGACCAGCAGCTCACCGAGATTGTTGAAGCCTTGGACGCGGCCGTCTCCGACGGAACTCTCCCTTCCGCCGTCGTCGAGACGGCCGCGGCCCATGTTCGCCAGTTGGGCGCCGAACTCGCCCGCGAGCGCGCGGAGATTGTGGTTCCGGAACACGGCGCCAACGGCGAGATCCCTGGCCTTACCGCCGGCGTGGTCGCGTCCGCGTTTGAGGTCTCTCAGTCCGCGCGGCAGCTCTTTGCGAGCAATGCGGGAGCGCCGCTCGCCTGGGTGGAGCTCGACACGACGCCCAACATGGCCGTTGGCCCCGCGCCGTGGGGTCCCTTCGCAGCCGGCGTGACGCCGACGGTCGAGCCCGCGCAGGGCGCGCTCGTGGTGGCGGTGGGCAAGGACCTGCAGCGCCATCCCGGTGCCGCTGACCGGATTGCCCAGTTGGCGCAACGCAACGATGTCCTGGTGGTGGAGATGGGCTGGCCCCACCCGGCAGACACGACCTTTCACATTGCCACCTACGGCGCATCGCGCCTGGTAGGCGAGGCACTCATCGACTTGATTGGGCATGACACATGCGTCTGGGAGTAGACATCGGAGGTACCAAGACCGACGTCGTCTTGGTGCATGCGGGAGCCATCGTCGCGCGTCACCGCACGGCGTCTGGCCACGGTGCGGAGGACGTGGTGCGGTCCGCGACGGAAGCGGTGAACGCCGTGCTCGCCGATGCCGGTCTCGGCATGGACAGGGTGGAATCCATCGGCATTGGCGTCCCAGGTGGGGTGTCCGACGGCGTGGTCACCTATGCGCTCAACCTTGGCCTTGAGCGCCTCGACCTTGCGAGCGCCCTCGAGGACGCGTGGGGACAGCGTCCGGTTATCGACAACGACGTGAACGTCGCGGCCCTTGGCGCGTGGGCGTTGCGGGGCCGCACGCCCTCGTCACTCGCGTACCTCAACCTCGGTACGGGCCTAGCCGCGGGAATCATCCTTGATGGCAAGCTGTGGCGCGGAGCGCGCGGCACCGCTGGCGAGCTTGGCCACATCAGCGTTGACCCCGCTGGCCCGCTCGATGCCGACGGCCTGCCGGGCGCGCTCGAGACCTACGCGTCTGGCTCCGGAATCGTGCGCCAATGGGGCGTGCAGGGCGCCGTTGCTCGCGATGTGTTGACGGCCGCGGAGGCCGGGGACCCCCGCGCCGTTGCCATCCGCGAAGGGCTGTACGGGGGAGTTGCCGCCGCGGTGCGCGCGCTCGTGCTCATGCTCGACGTCGAGGTCATCGCGATTGGTGGCGGCCTCGCCGCCTACGGCGAGCCGCTCCTCGACGGCGCTCGCGGCGTGCTCGAAGAGTGGGCGCGGTCAAGTGACTTCCTCGAATCGCTCGCCATGCCACAGCGCATCGAGCTTCTCGACCCCGAGGTGCCGATCGCGGCGCTCGGTGCCGCGGACCTTGGGCAGGGCGGCAATGGCTGAGGTGATCGTCGTCGACTCGGCCGCAGCCGCGGGCGAGCTCGTTGCCTCGCACATCGTGCGCGAGGTGGCGTCGCTGCCCGCCTACACACTTGGGGTTGCGACGGGATCGACTCCGCTCCCCGTGTACGAGGCGCTCGCGGCCCACGCGCGGGCGGGCGTCGACTTCTCGCAAGTCTCCGCCTTCGCGCTCGACGAGTACGTTGGCCTCCCCGCGGGGCACCCGGAGAGTTACCGAGCGGTCGTGGATCGCCACGTCGCGCAGCCGCTTGGCCTCGACCCCAGAAACGTGCATGTTCCCGATGGCTCCCTCGCGGGCATCGAGACGGCGGGTCAGCGCTACGAGGACGCGCTGTCCGGTCACGGTGGGGTTGACCTGCAGCTGCTCGGCATCGGCGCCACGGGGCACCTTGGCTTCAATGAGCCAGGATCTTCCTTCGGCTCACTCACGCGCGTCAAGACGCTCACCGAACGCACGCGCATCGACAACGCGCGCTTCTTTGCGAGCCTCGACGAGGTGCCCATCCACTGCGTGACGCAGGGCCTCGGCACCATTTTGCGGGCGCGGCACCTGGTGCTGCTCGCCTTCGGCGAGGGGAAGGCCGACGCTGTTGCGGCCGCCGTTGAGGGCCCCCTCACGGCCTCGATGCCGGGCAGTGCCATCCAGCTCCATGCCCACGTGACCGTTGTGCTCGACCCAGCCGCAGCGTCGGGCCTTGAGCACCGCGAGTACTACCAATGGGCCCAGGATCACAAACCGGACTGGCAGGGCATCTAGGCTCTGAGCATGGCGGCCTTCACGGACATTCACTGCCACGGCGGTGGCGGTCACGCGTTTGGGGATTCCGTTGCGGGTACCCGCGCGGCGTTCGCCGCGCACCGTGCTCACGGCACGTCGCAGGTAGTGGCGTCGCTCGTGTCGATGTCGCTCGCGGACCTTGAGCGCGCGATGGACGTCATCCGGGCCGCACGCACCTACGAGCCGGGCATCCTTGGCGTGCACCTCGAAGGGCCGTTCCTCGCCCCAGAGCGCAAGGGCGCGCACGATCCAGCTGCCCTTGCGATCCCCACCCAAGCGGTGGTGGCCGACGTACTCGACATCGTTGGCGACGACCTTCGCCAGATCACCATTGCCCCTGAACTACCAGGGGCGATGGAGGCAATCCGCACGTTCTCGAGGGCAGGGGCGGTGGTGGCCGTTGGCCACACGACGGCCGATGCCGCCACCACCACGACGGCCTTCGAGGCGGGAGCCTCGCTCATCACGCACGGCCTCAACGCCATGGCGGGCATGGCGGCGCGGGAGATAGGGCCCGTGGGCGCCGCTATCGCGGACCCATTCGCGCACATCGAGCTGATCGCCGACGGCATCCACGTGAATCCCACCCTCATCCGCACGGTGTTCGCCGCCGCGCCAGGGCGAGTGGTGCTCGTGACCGACGCGATGGCCGCCGCCGCGTCCACGCCCGGTGCGTATCGGCTGGGGTCGCTCGACGTGGAGGTCAAGGACGACGGTAGGGCCGTACTCGCTGGCACGGACACGCTGGCTGGCTCCACGCTCACCATGGACCGCGCGGTCGAGGTGTGTGTCGCCGCAGGGGTGCCGCGAGATCAGGCAGAGGCCGCGGCCAGCACGGTCCCCGCCCGCCTCATTCGCAGGTAGGCCGACTTGGCGAGCGAGACCGCTCCGCGCAGGGACATTCAGGCGCTACGCGCGGTGGCGGTGGCGATGGTGGTGATCTTCCACCTGTGGCCCTCCGCGCTGCCCGGCGGCTACGTGGGCGTTGACGTCTTCTTGGTGATCTCCGGCTTCCTCATCACGCGTCACCTGCTCCAGCGAGAGCCCACCTCGGGGGGAGAACTCGCGGACTTCTGGGGCAGGCGGATCCGCCGCTTGCTGCCCGCAGCAAGCGGCGCCCTCGTGGGCACCGCGGTGCTCGCGCTCGTGCTCATGCCAACGACCTCGCTGCTGTCCCTCGCCAAGTCCACCGTGGCGTCGGCCTTCGCGGTGGAGAACTGGAACCTAATCCTCATCTCGAGCGACTACCTCGCCGCCGACGACGACCCCTCTCCCGTGCAGCACTTCTGGTCGCTCGGCGTCGAGGAGCAGTTCTACTTCGTGTGGCCGCTCATCATCGCGCTGTGCCTCACCCCGCTGCTCGCGCGCCACTCGCGCAAGGCGGTTGGCGTCGCGGTGCTAGCCGTGGTTGCCGTGAGCTTTGCGCTCTCGGTTGTGCTCACCGGGCACGGCGGAGCTCTCGCATACTTTGCCACCGTGACGAGGGTGTGGGAGCTGGGCCTTGGGGCCGTCGTGGCGGTGTGGCACGCCCACGTGGTTGGCCGCGGGGCGCCCTGGCTGCGGCGCTTGGTGTGGTGGGGCGGTGCCGCGGCGATTACCTACTCGGCCTTCGCCTTCGCCGACCTCGCGGCCTTCCCTGGCTACATCGCGCTGCTTCCCGTCGCAGCGACCGCGGCGATGATCGCGGTGAGCGGGGACGGGCTTGGTTGGGTGGGCGAGCGCGCTTACGCGCACCCGTCCGTGCAGTGGGTTGGCGATCGCTCCTACTCGATCTACTTGTGGCACTGGCCGCTCATCGTCGCGCTCGCGGCTGTCATGGCGAAGAACTGGGTGTTCGTGGCGCTCGTGCTTGCGGGCACGACGGTGCTCGCCGCGGCATCGAAGCGGTGGCTCGAGGACGTGCCGCGACGCTCGCCACGCCTTATTGGCTCGCGCAAGGCCACCGCCGGATTGCTCGTCGCGTGCACCGCGCTGTCCTTGGTCGCCGCCACGTCGCTGTGGCTCGTCCAAGAGCGCGAGGCTCGGCAGGGGGAGAGGCTGCTCGCCGCCGCGGCACAGGATCCGTGCCTCGGCGCGGCGGCCGCGCGCGATGCCGCCTGCGGCGACGTTGTACTCGCGACCACTCCCGTTCAGGCCTCACAGGACAAGCCGGACGTGTACGCGGATGACTGCTGGAATTCGCGCCCCTTCACGTCCCGCACCGTGTGCCATTACGGCATGCCCGACGCAGCGGTCACCGTTGCCCTGTACGGTAACTCCCACGCTGGCCAGTGGCAGCCGCCGCTCGCCGCGGCGGTGGAAGAGCGGGGTTGGGCCCTCGACACGTATCTGGCATCAGAGTGCTACCCGGCCGACGAAGAACTGGCGTTTGGCTCCGGCGCGCTTGGCCGCAATTGCCTCGCGTTGCAGACGTGGGCCGCGGACAGCATCGTTGGCGGCGGGTACGACGTGGTGGTGATGGCGAGCCGCACCTTCCAGCCGATTGCGGGAGTGCCCAAGGCTGAACAGTTTGACCGGCAGGTTGAGTCGTACGCGCGGGTCATCGAGCGCTTCGTTTCTGCGGGCCAGCACGTGGTGGTGATTCGCGACACCCCGTACCCCGCCCACGACATTCCGCAATGCCTCGCGAGCAAGGTGACGAGAGCGTGCGCCACCGCTCGCGACGACGCGCTGCCGCCGGACCCGCTCGTCGAGGCCGCGCAGGCGACCGCTGCCGTGACGATCCTCGATGTGAGCGACCTACTGTGCGGGCCAGAGGTGTGCGAGCCCGTCATCGGCGGCCTCATCACGAACTTCGATCAGGGGCATTTCACCAAGGCGTTCGCGGCCACCCTCGAACCAGAGGTGAGCAAAGCGCTCGTCGCGGCCACAGCGTCGGGCTGATTGCTAACGGAAGACGATGGTGCGGTGACCGTCGAGCAACACTCGGTGCTCGGCGTGCCAGCGCACTGCGCGGGCAAGTGCCCTGCGCTCGACGTCGGCGCCGATCGCCGTGAGCGACTCGGGGGTGTGAGCGTGGTCAACGCGGTCAACGTCTTGCTCGATGATGGGGCCCTCGTCGAGGTCGCTCGTCACGTAGTGGGCCGTGGCACCGATGAGCTTCACGCCGCGATCGTGGGCCTGGAAGTACGGGCGCGCGCCCTTGAATGACGGCAAGAACGAATGGTGAATGTTGATAGCGCGGCCGCGCAGCGCCTCCGCAAGGGTGGGCGACAGGATCTGCATGTAGCGGGCGAGCACCACGAGCTCCACATCGAGCTCCTCGACCATCGCGAGCAGCGCGGCCTCTGCATCGTCCTTGGTGTCTGCCGTCACCGGGATGTGCACGAACGACTTTCCGTAGAACTCCGCGAGACCCTGCAGGGTGGTGTGGTTGCCAACGACCGCAACGATCTCGATGGGCAACGTTCCCGCGCGCTCGCGGTAGAGCAGGTCTCCAAGGCAGTGCTCGGCCTTCGACACCATGACGATGGTGCGCATGGGGCGCCCCGCGGTATCGAGGTTCCACGTCATCGCGAACCGCTCGGCTACCGGGGTGAGCGCGGCGCGCAGCTCGTCCTCGCTCACGCTCGCCTCGAGCTCAACGCGCATGAAGAAGTTGCCGGTGTCCGCGGCGCCAAACTGATGAGATTCCGTGATGTTGCCGCCAACTCCCGCGATGGCGCCGCTCACAGCGTGCACAATGCCGGGCCCGTCAGGGCAAGAAAGGCTGAGGACGTAACGCGCGGGGGCACTCACAACTAGAGCTCTGCCTCTCGGATCGCCTGAATGATGTCGGTAGTGGAGATATCGGCCGTGCGCGGCAAGTACACAACCTCGCAGATGTCGCCGAACTCGTCGAAGCGGCCCTTCCAGTCGTCACCCATGACAAGGATGTCCGCGCGATGCTCGAGCAGGTACTCGCGCTTGAGGTCCAGCGAGTGCTCGTAGAACACCTCGGAGACGCAGTCGAGGCTGCGCACAATCTCGAGCCGGTGTTCCTGCCGGTAGATGGGGTAGCGGCCCTTCTTGGAGAAGTTGAGTTCGTCCGTGGAGATGCCGACCGTGAGGTGGTCGCCGAGGTCGTGGGCGCGCGTGAGGATGTTGACGTGTCCCACGTGGAACACATCAAACGTCCCAAAGGTGATGACGCGCGTGGGCATGGACTCTCCTCGAGGGGCGGGGCGGCCCCCGCGCTACGAGGCTACAGCCTGGCCACACTTTGTTACGCTCGTGAAGGCCCGCGTCCACACGGGCTGCGGAGAATCGAGGGGTGACATGGTCACAGGGCGCGCAACGGCGCGGGCTGCGCTGAGCTTGCTGGTGGCGGTGCTGTTGCTCGTGACGGGGGTGGGCACGGCCAACGCCGCATCGCCCAAGGTCACGGTCTCCGCGTCCGCTTACGTTGCGGTGGGCGGCAGCGTCACCGCGAAAATCACGCTGACCGGTTCCTCCGCAAAGACCGCGTACCTGCAGATCAAGTCAGGTGGCACGTGGAAGAGCGCCTCGCGCACTATCGCGCTCACCAAGGGCAAAGGCTCCACGGCTCTCAAGCCGACGGCGGCGCGCACCTATCGCATCAAGGCTGGGGGAGCGTACTCGAAGGCCTTCACGATCACTCCCGTGACTCTCACGGCGGCGGCCGCGGCGTCGCCGATCACGCGAGGCTCCTCCACCACCGCGGAGGTCACCGTCAAGCCCGCGATCACCGCAAGCGCAAAACTCCAGTACCTGGAGGGATCCACGTGGGTCACCGCGCGCACCTTCGCCGTCACGAAGGGCAAGGCCTCGACATCGCTCAAGCCAACGGACACCCGCAAGTATCGCGTCGTGCTTGGTGCGGCGGTCAGCAAGACCATCACCGTGGTGGTGGTGCCCAAACCGATTCCCGACGAGTTCGTCTTCACGGGCTCCGGGTGGGGTCACGGCGTGGGGATGTCGCAATACGGGGCGTACGGCATGGCCAAGCAAGGCTCCACCGCCACCCAGATCCTGACCCACTACTACACCGGCACCGCGGTGGAGTCGGTGCCCGCAGCTGGCGACATTCGCGTGCACGTCTTTGGCTCGGGATCCGACAGCACCACCTCCGCCGTGCTCACGGTGCGTTCCCCAGGAACCGGCACCGACGCCAACGGCGGCTGGCGACTGCGCGTGTACGGCGCTGGGTCAAGCACTCCGTCTGCCACCTGGACGGGGCTCAACGACGAGGCGATCACCGTCACGAGGTCCGAATCCACGCTGAGCTTTTCCCGCGCGGGTGGTGCGACCACAACAGGCGCTACGGCGACTCTCGAGTGGGAGGCAACAACCGGCTACTTGCCCACCTCCCCAGAGAACCCGTACGTCGAGGTGACCACAGCGTCGGGCACCGCGGCGACCAACGGCACCTACCGGCACGGCAGGCTCGAACTGAGCGTCACCAACTCGCGACTGACCATCGTCAACGTGCTCAAACTCAACACCGAGTACCTCTACGGGGTGGCGGAGATGCCGTCGTCGTGGTCAACGGAGGCGCTCAAGGCGCAAGCGATCGCGGCGCGCGGATTTGCGTTGCGCAAGGTCGCGAGCGGCGTGCTGTCGACGTGCGCGTGCAACCTCTACGACGACTCCCGCAGCCAGAACTTCACGGGCTGGAAGAAGGAAAACGAGGGCACCAGCGCGGTCTACGGCAAGCGCTGGGTTGCTGCAGTCGACGGCACCAACGGGTCCGCCGGAGCGACCGGAAAGGTGCTCACCTACGGCGCTGGCGGTGCGGCGAACATCGCCACCACGTACTACTTCTCGTCGTCCGGAGGCCAGACAGAGAACAGCGAAAAGGTGTGGACCGAAGGGGTCTCGTACCTGCGCAGCGTCGACGACCACTGGAGCGTCGACGGCACCGTGAGCAACCCCAACGCCTCGTGGACGCGCACGGTCTCTCAGCAGGCGGTTGCCCTGCAGTTTGGGCTGCCCAACGTGGTCTCGCTCACCATCTCCGAACGCACGTCGTCCGCTCCCAAAGCCGCCGCCTACGTCATCACCGCCACCGCGGCGAACGGAGACACCTCTGTGCTTACCGGCGCGGACAACGTGCGCATCGCGTTTGGACTCAAGTCGCCGTGGGTGTGGAGTATTACTCCGCGATAGCGCTCTGCCTAGAGCACCGGCGGGCGTCCGCGCTTCGTCATCGCCCACACCGTCTTCCACGCCATGGGACGCCGCCGCCCAGCATCGGTCGTGATGCCGGCCCATGCGCCGCGCAACCACCCGCATAACTCACGCGGGTGTGTGACGTTGCGAATCGTGGTGAGAACCGCCCAGTCCAGGATGTACGCGATCGCGATGGGGCACGGCAGGTTGCGCTTGGCCAACCACACCCGGTTGCGCGCGTCTTGCCACATGTGGTCCGCATGGCGCGAGCGCTCGACGCGCGGGTGCACCGCGCGCAGGTCTGCGCGGTACTCCACGCGATAGCCGTAGTCCCAAGTGCGCCACGCGAGTTCGATGCCCTCGTGCGCGTAGAAGAATCTCCCCGGCCAGTTGCGCGTCCCGCGCAACACGCGCTTGCGCACCGCAACCGAACCCTCGAGCACGCTGAATACCTCGGAGGACACCATCGGATCCTTGTTTCGAAGGCGCGGCACCCAGCGGCGCAGGCTCTCGCCATCAGGGGTCTCTATGCGCGTCTGGATCGCGCCGAGCGTTGGGTCCGCAGCAAACAGTGCCTCGATGCGCGCCAACGTGTCTGGCTCTGGTAGCACGGCGTCGTCGTCAAGGAAAAACACGAGCCGGCCCCGCACCCGCTCAATGCCCTTATTGCGACCCTTTGGAGCGCCAAGGTTCGTTTCCAGGTAGACGGTGCGCACGCCGTCGGGCAGGCCCGACGGCTCCCACCCGTTCCCCACCACGATCACCTCAAGCGCAACGCCAGTTTGGGCGAGCAGCGAACCCACCGCCGCGCCCAATTCCACCGGCCGAGTGCCCTGGCTGAGCACCACGGCGGACCAGCTCGGCCTCACGGGGTGGGCCCGCGCAGGGTGCTCGACGCGAGGATCGCGGTGACGTGGCCCACGATCACGAAGGGAAGCGCGCAGGCCAACACCGCGAGGCCAACGGCGAGGCCGTTGAAGTCAAAGAGCGCGCCGAGGATGGCTGCAACGAGCAGCACGATGGTCTGCTCGACAGAGTGATAGAGGCGGTGAAGTGGAACAAAGTCCGCGGCCCTGCGGGCCTTGCCGATGAGGGAGCTGGAGATGACCCGTGCTCCCGCGGCATCGCGCGGAAGGTCAAGGCCAGCCTGAACGCGAGACAAGCGCATCGCGTCTCGCAGCGACTTATTGACCAACACGAGCGTGGCGGTGGCCCCGCCAACGGTTGCCCAGCGCCAGTCGTGAGGCGTGGCCGCGAGCGTGACGGCGAGGCCCGCGGCGAAGGGGATCGCGGACTCAGTGGTGGTGTGCGCGATGCGGTCAAGGAAGATCCCGCGCGGGCCCGTAGTGCGCCGCCAGCGCGCCACCTCGCCGTCGATCGAGTCGATCGTCATCTGGAGGAATGCGAGGAAGCAGGCAAGCAGGGGACCCCACACGCCGGGGATGAGCAGCGCGGCGGCCGCGGCCCACCCGCACAGAATCATGATCCCCGTGACCGCGTTTGCGGACAGCCCAAGCCACACTGCAATGCGCGTGAGGTAGATGGAGAAGCTGCGGCCAAACAGCGTGGCCGTCCAGTGCTCGGCGCTCTTGCGGCCGCGAATCTCTGGCGGCTGGCAGACGTCGCGCATCTGCTCGATCGTTGGCCACTCGCGGCTCATCGACGTGCCTTCGCCCTGTGGTGCTCTGTGTGGGCGCGCGCTCGCAAAGGCATGAGGTTCCTAACGGGTATGAAGCTTGTCGCCAAGGATACCCGCCGTGCCTTGCGCCCCCGGAGGTTGCGGTTTGGCCGCGATTTGACGCTCAGGTGGCCTTGCCTGCGAGGTTCATGCGCCCGAGCCTGTAACGATAGAGCCATGGCTGGCGAAAAGGTGCGCATCGATGTCATCGGCAAGGACGACGCTGGTGAGCTGCTCACCGTGCGCCGCGCGGCGTTCGTGAGCGAGGCGCAGATCTTCAATGACCCCAACATCCCGGCGCTGACGCAGAGCCTCGACGAACTACTCGTTGACCTCGAGTCCGACGACGTGGTGACGCTTGGGGCGTGGCGCGGCCACCGGCTCGTCGGCTCCATTCGCGTGGGGATTGAGGACGACAAAGCCACCATTGGTCGCCTTGCGGTGGCCCCCGACCAGCAGGGTCAGGGGATTGGCACGCAACTGCTCTTTGCGGTGCTTGGCCACCTGCCGGAAAACACCAAAGAGGTGTGGGTGTTTACAGGGCAGAACTCGAAGCACAACATCTCGCTGTACAACAACGCGGGCTACGAGCACCAGTTTGACCAGGTGGCGGGCGACCTCACGTACGCGTACTTGCGCAAGGTACTTGAGGCGGGCGCCATCGTCGACGACGAAGCCGACGACGTCGCCATCCGCGGCGACAACTAGTCGCTAGCTGTTCGCCGCGTACTCACCTGGGTGATACAGGCCCCACACGCCGCTGAGCGGGCGCTTGCGCGCGTACACGCCGCGCTGCGGGTCAGCAGTGCCGTCCGTGGTGTTCCCCTCAAAGGTGTAGACGTAGTTGCCGCTCACCTTCACGGCGAAGCCGGTGTGGGTGGGGGTGCCATTGCCCCAGTCGAAGAGCAGGATGTCTCCCGCCCTGATCTCCGAGGCCTTAGGGTCGCGGATCAGCGCGGGGCTGGCCTTGACCGCGGTCACGTAATGGGGGAAGTAGGTGCGCACTGGCGCCTCGCCGGAGCGGCCGGCTGCGTACGTTGACCAGGCCACGAACACCTGGCACCACGCGTGAGTGCCGCCCACCCACTCGTTGTACTTGCTCTCTCGCCAGGACGGCTCCTCGTAGTACTTCTGCGAGTACGCCGCGGCGAGCGTCTCCACCTGCGGCCAGCGCCCGTAGGCCACGTAGATGCCCTTGCTCATGGACGAGGTGTTCGTGTAGATCGCCCCGCCTGAGAACAGCTGTACGCAACCACCCTCTAGCAGGCCGCACTTCACGTCGCGCTCAGGGAGGCCGAGCGAGCCATGCCATGCGCTGCGATCCAGGTAGCCCGTAAGTTGCTTGCCTTCGATGACCCACGTGCGCTTGGTACCGCCGGTCTCTGTGACCTCCACGAGGAAGCCCTTCTTGAACTTCTGGATTCGCGCCGACTCGGCGCCGCCGGTGTACTTGGCTGCCGCCACCTCATCAGCGGCGATCGCGCGGATCGCCGTGGTGGCGGCTCCGAGGCGCCACGCCATGAGCGCGCGGCGCTCCTCGAGGGTGCTTGTGCCGCCGTTAAGTTCCACCTCGAATGTGGGAGACGTGGCGAGGGTGGAGCCGGAGGAGGACAGGATGCGCGCCCTGAACGTGCGATCCGCGCTGAGGCGAACCCTCACGGTGAAGTTTCCGGCGCTCGATGCCTTGACGGTGCCCACCGATTTCCAGGTGCCATCACTCAAGCGGACCTCGACGCGCACCTTGTACGCGCCTCCCTTGCCGTCCTTCACTGCGGAGCCGCCAAGGTAGGCCGACTCGAGGCTGTGCACCTGCGCGGAGCGGGTGCCCGCAGAGATGGCGTAGCCGCTCTTGGAGACCACGTCGGTACGCCACACGGCACTCTGAATGCCATCGCCAACGATCCGGTAGTACGCGCTCTTGGTTGGCAGCCACGAGGTGGCGCCCTGCCCGTCTTCCACCGGGATGGTCGTTGCAGAGGTGTGCCACTCTGTCTGATCCGTTGACCACTCCACGGTGCCCTTGCCGCTCAGCGAGCCGTCTCCCTTTGCGGTGATGTACATGCGCGTGCCCTTTACCACCTGATCGGGCGCGGTCACGCTCACCGAGTCGCCCGGTGCCATTGCAAGTTGGCGCGAACCGAGCGGTGACGACGCGGGCACGTCCGCGGCAACGGCAGTCTCTGCGGTTGCCGCGAGAACGAGGGTAAGGAGGGCGACAAACGTCGCTCGGAGTGGTCGACTAGCCATACCGGGGAGGTTCCTAACGTCATTCCGGCAGCTGTGCCGCTGCCGCTCCGCATCGCCTCCACCATAACCCGGGCCGCCGCTCAAACGCGATACCGAGGCGCCATGGCAAGATTGGGCGCACCGGGGTATCGGTGGGCTTGGGGGCGGAAAGGCTGGCATCCGGTGGGAGGCGTGACGGTGCGATGACGGTCGCTAGACGCGCACGAGATCTGCGCCTCGACTCGGCAACCGGTGCACTGATGTGCCTGGTAGTTCTAGGTCACGTGCTCGCCTCGATGGACGGTGCTGCGAGCCATGCGGCATTGCTGTGGATTTATCTGTTTCATATGCCCGCGTTCGTTTTTCTCAGCGGCTACGCCACGCGCTACGTGACCGCGTGGTCCCCTGTGAAAATAGTCACTCGCCTCCTGTTCCCGTACCTGGTATTCGCCCTCATACAGCGGTTGTTTGACGCTTGGTGGAACTCCACGCCTTTTGAGTTCCCTTTCGCGTCAGCTCCCTGGACGCTCTGGTACCTCATCGCGCTGATGGCGTGGCGGCTCGTGGCGCCCCTGTTCCAGCGCATGTCCTTTGCCGTTGCGGTTCCCGCGTGCGTAGCGCTGTCCCTAGCGGGTGCTGGGGTCTCGTGGCTGGGGCAGGGATTCTCGCTTGGGCGGATCGTGGGCATGCTGCCGTTCTTCGTTGCCGGACTGTTGTGGCGTGACCAGTGGTGGGAATGGGCACTATCGCGGTGGGCGCGAGTGGCCGCCGCGGCTGCTCTCTGTGTCGGCGCGATCGTGGTGCTGCTGACTCACGCAGGGGTTCCCGTGAGTGACTTCTACTACTCGTTGAGCCACGGCACCATGGGCCTCACCGCGGGTGAGGGGATCGCGCATCGGGCCATGGTGTTGGCCATTGGCGCGCCGCTCGCACTGGCCGCGGTGATTCTGACGATGCGCGTGCTTCCGGTGCTTCCAAGCATCGGGGTGGCGAGCCTCACGGTGTACCTGTTGCACACCGTGGTGCTGCTGGTGTGGCACGAGGAGGGAGCTCCCGCGTGGTTCGCCGGGTGGTGGGCGGTCCTTGTCGCCGCCGCAGCCAGCTTTGGCCTTGCCTGGGTGCTGTCGCGGAGACCGGTGGTCGCCGCCACGGCGCCGCTCATGGACCTTCGCTGGTGGCAGGCGCGGTTGGGCAAGGGCAAGGGCAAGGGCAAGGGCAAGGGCAAGGGCAGACGCAACGCTCGCGCGGCGTGACGAGCCCTTGATAGACTCACCCCGTCGCGACTGGCGCACGTGGTGTCACCACGAGGGAGCGGCATCCTGAAGACTGTTGGTCGTTCGCCTGGGCCAAGGTCACCGGACAGAAGCCGGCGGCCCCGTGTCGCCCGCCCCAACAGATAAGGGAACGCCATGAGCACCGACTCCAGCGCCACCGCAGCCGTTATGAACGCCACGCTGCAGGACTTTGATCCAGACATCGCCCAGGTCCTCGAGCGCGAGCTCGACCGCCAGCAGACCTACCTCGAAATGATCGCCTCCGAGAATTTCGTACCGCGCTCCGTGCTGCAGGCGCAGGGCTCCGTGCTCACAAACAAGTACGCGGAGGGCTACCCTGGCCGCCGCTACTACGGCGGCTGCGAAGAGGTGGACGTCGCGGAGACGATTGCCATCGAACGCGCGAAGTCGCTGTTTGGTGCGGCGTACGCGAACGTCCAGCCGCACTCCGGTGCCACCGCGAACGCGGCCGTGCTGCACGCGCTCATCAACCCCGGCGACAAGATCATGGGCTTGTCGCTCGCCCACGGCGGCCACCTCACGCACGGCATGAAGCTCAACTTCTCCGGAAAGCTCTACGACGTCGCCGCGTACGGCCTCGACGAGGCCACGTACCGCGTCGAGATGGAGACGGTCCGCAAGATCGCCCTCGAGGAGCGCCCCGACGTCATCATCGCGGGCTGGTCCGCGTACCCGCGTCACCTGGACTTCGCGGCCTTCCGCTCGATCGCCGATGAGGTTGGCGCCAAGCTGTGGACCGACATGGCGCACTTCGCTGGGCTCGTTGCTGCTGGCCTGCACCCCTCTCCCGTGCCACACAGCGACGTCGTCTCCACGACCGTGCACAAGACGCTCGGCGGCCCCCGCTCCGGCCTCATCGTGTCCCGCGACGAGGAATACGCGAAGAAGCTCAACTCTGCCGTCTTCCCCGGCCAGCAGGGCGGCCCGCTCATGCACGTGATCGCCGCGAAGGCCGTTGCCCTTAAGGCCGCCGCGCAGCCCGAGTTCAAGGAGCGCATGGAGCGCGTCCTCGAGGGCGCCCGCATCCTCGCGGAGCGGCTCACGGCGCCCGACGCTGTGGCCGCGGGCGTCAACGTCGTCACCGGCGGCACGGACGTCCACTTGGTGCTCGCCGATCTTCGCAACTCGCCGCTCAGCGGCCAGGACGCGGAGGATCTGCTGCACGAGGTTGGCATCACGGTGAACCGCAACGCGGTGCCGTTCGACCCCCGCCCGCCGATGGTCACCTCCGGCCTGCGCATCGGCACCCCTGCTCTGGCGAGCCGCGGCTTCGGCGCCGAGGAGTTCACTGAGGTCGCCGACGTCATCGCCACGGCACTTAAGGGCGGCGCGGACGTGGACGCGCTGCGCGCTCGCGTCGCGAAGCTCGCGGACGACTTCCCGCTCTACGACGGCCTGGCCCAGTAAGGCGCGTCGCCCATGACCGCTCAGAAGCTGGACGGCAAGGCGACTGCGGCCGCCATCAAGGGAGAGCTCAAGGAACGGGTGACGGCGCTGCGCGAGCGCGGCGTCGTCCCCGGCCTTGGCACCCTTCTCGTCGGTGATGACCCGGGTTCCACCTGGTATGTCAACGGCAAGCACGCCGATTGCGCCGAGGTTGGCATTGCGTCGATCCGCGAGGACCTGCCGGGAACGGCGACGCAAGAGGAGATCGAGGCCGCGGTAGCGCGCCTCAATGGCAACCCGGACTGCACGGGCTTCATCGTGCAGCTCCCGCTTCCCGCCGGCATCGACACCAACCGCGTGCTCGAGCTCATCGATCCGGACAAGGACGCCGACGGCCTGCACCCCACCAACCTCGGTCGCCTCGTGCTGCGCATGAGCGAGGACATCGAGTCCTCGCTCCCGTGCACGCCCAAGGGCATCATCGAGCTCATCGAGCGGCACGGCGTCTCGCTGCGCGGCAAGGAGGTCGTGGTGATCGGCCGCGGCACCACCGTTGGCCGCAGTATCGGCCTGCTGCTCACCCGCCGCGCGGTCAACGCCACCGTGACGCTGTGCCACACCGGCACCGCGGACCTCGCCTCGCACACGCGCGGGGCCGACGTCATCGTCGCGGCAGCGGGGGTTCCCGGGCTTGTGACGGGGGACATGGTCAAGGATGGCGTGGTGCTCATCGACGTTGGTGTTTCCCGCGTGACGGATCCCGAGACGGGCAAGTCCCGCGTCGCCGGCGACATCGCGGCAGACGCCCTCGTCAAGGCGTCCTGGTACTCACCGAATCCCGGTGGAGTGGGCCCCATGACGCGCGCCATGCTGCTGTCCAACGTGGTCGAGAGCGCCGAACGAGCCCGCTAGCCCGGATCGCCCCTCCACACACGGCGATTGCTCCTCCACACAAAACGCCCTCTGGTCCGACGCTGCGGCCCGCCTCCCCGCACAAGCGGGCCACAGCGTCGGGCACTGTGTGTGGACAGGTATCTGCCGTGTGTGGAGAGGTAGTCAGGGGTGGGGGATAGGCTCGCCGCATGAGAATTGCCACCGTCAACGTCAACGGAGTGCGCGCTGCGCTGCGCAAGGGAATGCTCGAGTGGCTTGACCAGGCCGCGCCCGACGTTGTGTGCATGCAAGAGGTGCGCGCGCCTGACGCTGTGGTTCAAGAGGCGTTCGCCGGCGGGTGGCACGTAGCGCACCAGGAAAGCGAGCAGAAAGGCCGTTCTGGCGTTGCCATCTTGTCGCGGACCCCTCTTGAGGACGTCAAGGTGGCCGTGGATGTCTTCGGCCCAGCGGGTGCCGAGGCAACTCATACGGGACGCTGGGTAGAGGGCACGGTGACCACACCCGTCGGGCCGCTCAGGGTGATCTCCACGTATGTCCACTCTGGCGAAGTGGGCACCCCCAAGCAAGACGACAAGTACTGGTTCCTTGACCTCGTGACGTTGCGGCTCGCCGAACTCGCTCGCGACCACGAGCTTGCGGTGGCGATGGGCGACGTCAACATCGCCCACACCAACAGGGACATCCGCAACTGGAAGGGCAACCTCAAGACCGCGGGATTCTTGCCCGAGGAGCGGGCGTACTTGGACTCGTGGTTCGGCTCCGGATGGGTGGACGTGCACCGAACGCTCTCCGGCGACGTCGACGGGCCTTACACGTGGTGGTCTCAACGCGGCAAGGCGTTCGACAACGACGCGGGCTGGCGCATCGACTATCAGATCGCTTCGGCGAAGTTGGCCGCCCTCGCCACCACCGTGCGAGTGGATCGCCAAGCATCGTGGGACACGCGCTGGACGGACCACGCGCCGCTCGTGGTGGACTACACGCTCTAGATCATCGAGAACGTGGGCGGCTTGTGGCCGCTCGCGACCATCGACTCGGAGATGAGCCGTGCGGTCGTCTCCGCCTGAGCCCTGCGGATGAGGGCAACGGCCGCGCCGCCAAACCCGCCCTCCACGAGGCGTGCCCCAAGGGCTCCCGCTTGGAAGGCGCCGTCCACCACTGCGTCGAGCTCGGGGTTGGACATCTCGTAGTCGACCTCCATCGAGGCATGCGAGCGGTACAGGGCCTTGCCGATGCTCACGAAACGTTCGTGAGCGGGCGCGGTGCCAGACAGCTCCGCGCACACGATGCGCACGCGCTCGATCTCCGTGATGACATGGCGGGCACGCTGACGGAGCACGGGATCGTCGATGGTCTCGAGCCTGCGCAGGGCATGTGGCGCATCCGCGACGGCGCGTAGCCTCGGCGCTCCGAGGGCGGCACTCGCGGCGGCCACCTGATCCCACCGCGACGAGTACTCGGCAAGTGTCAGGGTGTTGGGCTTCCCGGTGTCAATGAGCAGCAGCGCGAGGCCGTACTCGGGGAAGTACAGGGGCTGGTGCGAGACGCGAGGCGGGGTGCCGTAGAAGTCAAGAAGCAGCGCCTGGCCTGGAGGGCAGCGCAGGATTGTGTGCTGCACCATGCCCGCGGTGGGCACGCCGGAGAAGCCCGTCTCGGCGTCTATGCAGATTCCCGCGAGTTCCACGCGCCCGGCGTCGGTGTCGAGCGCTAAGCCCCACAGGTCCTGAATCACCAAGGCGACGGCGGCGAGAACTGACACGCCCTGCGCCAGTCCAGCGTGCTCCGGAACGCACGTGGTGATGGCCAAATCCATGCCGCTGCCTGAGTAGCCGCGCTCGGTGAGCGCCCAAATGATGCCGCGGGACTTCTGCGCATTGTCTCCGGGGCCGCTTGGCCGCGCGTCGTCAAGCACGCCGGTCCACTCGCGGCGTTCGCCAGTGCTGTCAAACCAGGTGACCCGCACGGTGTCGTCATCCCGCGGGTGGCCAGCAACGTAGGTCTCTTGCTGGGTGGTGGTGGCCAGGCAGACCCCGCCGCTGTAGTCCGTGTGCTCGCCGACGATGGTCACTCGCCCTGGCGCGGACTTGACGGTTTTGGCCTCATAGCCGAAGGCGTCGGTGAACAACGCGCGTGCGTGCTGGGCACCCTCATCCGGCGTCCACACGGGACTCCAGATGGGACCCTCAGCGTCTGTCCCTTCTGCCACATATGTCATTCTGCCAGCACTGAGGCGACGCGGCGTGGGACTTTGGAGAGCCGTACCATTGCGGTGTACTGCCACGGCCGATTCGCACAAGGAGCACCCATGCCGCGCACTCCAGCCAACCAAACACCAGACCCCACCCCGGAGCCGGAGCCGACGCCCGTTCGCGCGGCTGCAGAGCCCGCGGCGGCCGACCCCGTGGTGTACCTGCCGGCGCCCTCAATCCTCGACAGGGTGCGCGCCAACCAGATGGGCCCGCTCGCGGCCGCACTTGTGGTGGGCGGGCTCGTTGGGCTGCTGCTCTCGATGCTCGTGCCGAACCCGTCCAACGTATGGGCGCTCATGCTGCTCGCGACGCTCGTGGCCGCGGCGGTGGGCTTCGCGGTGCGTTACCTGTCCTTCACGCGCGACTGGCGCGCATGGGTGCCTGCCTTCCTCGGCACGGTGCTCGGTGTGCACGTGATGGCCGTGACGGGAACGATCAGCGGCATCTCCTTTGACAATCTTCCGGACATGCTCAAGTTGAACGGCCCCGGCTTTGACGACGCGCTGCTCGGCGCCTTCGTGACGCCCGCCGTATCGATGGGCACGATTCTCGCGGGGCTCGTCGCCGTGATCGTCACCGGCTGGGGGCCGCGCGACGAGGCATAGCCAGCCACAGCGTCGGGCGGGTGAAAGCTAGGATCGCACAGGGGTGACGCCGAGGCTTCGCCCGGCGAGCCCTCGCTGGCGCGTCGCGAGCGCCCGCGCGATGCGGCGCAGCTCGACGGCCGCGGGGCTCTCCGCGTCGCGGAGAACTGCTGGCACGCCCGCATCACCGGCCTCGCGGGCGGCAATGTCGAGCGGAATTTGGCCCAGCAACGGCACCGACGTGCCGAGCGTGGCGCTCAAGTGCTCTGACACCAGTGCGCCGCCGCCCTCGCCGAACAGGTGTAGCCGCGAGCCGTCAGGCTGGTCAAGCCAGGCCATGTTCTCGATCACGCCAACGACGTTCTGCGACGTCTGCGTGGCGATGGCACCTGCGCGCTCGGCGACGGTAGAGGCCGCGGCTTGCGGGGTGGTCACCACCACCAGTTCTGCGTGCGGAAGCAGTTGCGCCACGGAGATTGCAATATCGCCCGTACCAGGGGGAAGATCCAGAAGCAGGATGTCGAGGTCGCCCCAGAACACGTCCGCGAGGAACTGCTCGACGGCGCGGTGCAGCATGGGGCCGCGCCACACAACGGGCTGGCCCGCGGGCACGAACATGCCGATCGACACGGCCTTGATGTCGTGAGCGATGGGAGGCAGCAGCATGTCGTCGATGCGGGTCGGCTGCCCCTGCACACCGAGCATTCCGGGGATTGAGAAGCCAAAGATGTCGGCGTCGAGCACGCCCACCTTGAGGCCGTCGGCGGCCATCGCTGCGGCCAGGTTGGCGGTGACGGTTGACTTGCCGACGCCGCCCTTGCCCGACGCTATGGCATAGATCCGCGTCAGGTTGCCTGGTTGCGTGAAGGGAATGACGGGGTCGGCCTTGCCGCCGCGCAGCTTGGCGCGCAGGCCGTGGCGCTGCTCGTCGCTCATGACGCCGAGCTCGATCCGCACGGAGTCGATGCCGTCCGCGCGCAGCGCCGCCTCTTCCACGTCCGTGGTGATGCGGTCCCGCATGGGGCAGCCCTGCGTGGTGAGGTCGATGCCGATGACGGCGGTGGAGCCGTCGATGTCGATGGAGCGCACCATGCCGATTTCCGTGATGGGGCGGCGGATCTCAGGGTCGATGACCTTGGACAGCTCGTCGTTCACGAGTTCGGCGGTGGGCATGGCATCAATCGTAGGCGGTGTGGGGAGTGCCCCGGCCCGCCGCCCGTACCGCCGGTCGCCGCCGTCCCCAACACTCTGAACCACTTTCCGGGTGTTCGGACACTGTGTGAACGCTCAACGTGCCTAGAAGTGGTTCAGAGCCGGGTGACGTCACGGGCTACGTGCGTAACCGGGGGTGAGGCGGAGGGACTATTTGGCGGGTTGGTCTTCGTCCTCGTCGCGCAATTCTTCGAGCAGCGCACGCAGTTCGCTGCGCACGAAGTCGCGAGTCGCCACCTCGTTGAGGGCCTGGCGCAACGACGCAACTTCGCGCGCGAGGTACTCGGTGTCCGCGAGCGAGCGTTCAGCACGCTGACGGTCCTGCTCTGCGGCCACGCGATCGCGGTCGGCCTGGCGGTTCTGCGCGAGCAGGATCAGGGGAGCGGCGTAGGAGGCTTGGAGCGAGAGCATGAGAGTGAGCGCCACGAAACCCCACTGATCAAAGCGCAAGTTCTCAGGTGCGAGCGTGTTCCATAGGATCCACGCGACCACGAACAGCGTGAGCCAGAGGATGAAACTTGGCGTCCCAAGGAATCTCGCGATGGACTCCGCCCACTGACCCTCGCGGTCGCTGTCGCGCTTTCCGCGGCGGCGGAGACGGAGCGCCCGCTCCTCGCCCTTTGGCCGATCGAGGAGGCGCTCAGCCACGGCTCACCTCCGCGGCACTGTTACCGTCGCCAACCGGCTCGCTCTCGTCCTCCAGGTGCTCGCGCCAGTCGCTCGGCAGCAAGTGGTCCAACACGTCGTCAATCGAGATGGCGCCGCGCAAGTAGTGATCGGAGTCCACCACGGGCAGAGCAAGGATGTCGTACGCGGCCATGTGCCGCGCCACGTACGCGAGGTCGTCATCGGGACCGAGCGGCTCGATCGCCGTGTCCACGAAGTTGCCAACGGACTCGTGGGGGGGCTCGCGCAGCAGCCGCTGGATGTGCACCAAGCCAATGAAGCGTCCCGTGGGGGTCTCGAGCGGCGGCCGCACCACGAACACCATCGAGGCGAGCGCGGGCGCGAGCTCCTGACGGCGCACCGCCGCGAGGCACTGCGCCACGGTCGCCTCGGGACCCACGATCACGGGTTCGGTCGTCATGAGACCACCGGCGGAGTCATCGGCGTAGTTGAGCAGCTGGCGCACCTGCTTGGCGTCCTCTGGCTCCATGAGGTCAAGCAGCTCGGCTGCCTTTACGGGCGGCAGGTCACCAAGGAGGTCGGCGGCGTCGTCTGGCTCCATGGCCTCGAGCACGTCCGCAGCGCGATCAGAGCGCAGCGAGTTGAGCAGCACGATCTGGTCCGCCTCTGGCAACTCCTCAAGAACGTCGGCGAGCCGCTCGTCATCGAGCGCCGCAGCAATCTCTGCGGAGCGAGACGGCGCCATCTCCATCAGCGCGGCCGCGAGGTCGGCGGGCTTGTGCCCCTCGAACTGCTGAATGATGAGCGCCGCGCCCTGGTTCTTGTCGCGCTGAGCCAGCCCTGTGACCTGGGCGACGTCCACGACCAGGGCCTCACCCCGTCGGCTGAATCCAAGCACCCCCTTACGCCGTTCCGCCTTGCGCACGTAGAGCTTGGTGAGGACCCACTGCTTGGTGCGGTCCTGCTCGATGGCGATGTCCTCGATGTACGCCGTGGACTTGTCGTCCTTGAGCTTCACCGAGCGCTCGAACAGCTCGGCGACGGCGAGCGCCTCCGAGGTGCGCGCCTGAAAGCGACGCAGGTTGATGACGCCGTTGCAGATGACCTGGCCGGGCGCGATGGACGTGACGCGCGTGAGCGGCATGAACACGCGCCGCCTGCCCGGCACCTCCACGACAAGGCCCGTGGCGGTGGCCGTGGCGCCCCTGCGCATGAGGATGACGACGTCGCGAACACGGCCCACTTGGTCCCCGATGGGGTCGAAGACGGGCGTGTTCACCAGGCGCGCCACATACACGCGCTCGCTCGCCGTGCTCATGGGTTCAGGGTAGTGCGGCCCGACGCTGGGGCCGGGGAGGCTCGCACGCGAACGCGGGCGCCCCATGGAGGAGGGAGCGCCCGCGCTTGCTTGGGGAGGGGTCAAGCCCGCTTCGGGGCCCGGACCTCCTCCCACACCTTGAGCACGGCCGACGCTGAGGCGGCGACGTCGTCAGGGGTGGTGGCGGCGTCACTCACCGAGATGCGCATGGCCTTGCGGCCATGCCAGAAGCTGCCGCCTGCCCACATGGTGCCCTCCGCTTGCACGCCGGCAATGACGGCGTCGGTGGTGGAGTCGTCGCCAAACGCGATGAGCGCCTGGTTGAGGACCACCGGGGCGAGCAGCTCCGCGCCGCCGGCCACGAGCAGTGCGGCGAAGGCGGCAGCGTGGTCGCTCGTGCGGTCCACGAGATCCGCCACGCCGTTCTTGCCGAGCGCGGCCAGCAGCGCCCAGGTCTCCACACCACGCGCTCTCTGCGACATGTGGGGGGTGAGGTGGATGAGCGGCCGGGCCTCGTCGGTCTTGAGGTAGGGAGCCTCGATGCGCATCGCCCTGCGCAGGTCCTCGTCCTTGCGGACGATGATCACGCCGGAGTCATAGGGTGCGTTGAGCCACTTGTGGGCATCTGTTGCCCACGAATCGGCGAGCTGAACGCCTTCCACAAGTGAGCGTCGGGCAGGCGACGCAGCCGCCCACAGGCCAAACGCGCCGTCCACGTGAACCCAGCCAACGCGCTCGCGGATACCAGGGATGATCTGCGCGAAGGGGTCGGAAGCGCCCGTGTTGACGTTGCCCGCCTGGAGGAGCACAAGGGTGAGGGCGTCGGTGTCGGTGGGGAACTCGCTCGCGATGACAGCGCCGGTCTCATCCGTTGGCACGCGCTCCACCTGGCCGGGGCCGAACCCGGCCATGCGCAAGGACTTCAGAGCCGAGGCGTGGACCTCGTCGCCCACGATCACGCGGATGGCCGGGGCACCGAAGATGCCTTGCTCATGGACGTCCCAGCCCGCGCGGGCCAGCAGGGCGTCGCGAGCGGCGACGATGCCGGTGAAGTTGGCGAGCGTGGCGCCGGAGGTGAAGGTGGCGACCGCGCCCTGCGGCATCTGCAGCAGGTCCAGGATCCAGTCCGCGGCGACTTCGTCGAGCAGGGCGGCAGCGGGGGAAGTCACCGCGAGGCCAGTGTTCTGGTCCCACGCGGTGGCGAGGATCGCGGCGCCCGCGGCGGCAGGCTCAACGCCGCCGTTGACGAAGCCGAAGAACCGCCCGTGGTTCTGGACCACGGTGGCGGGAGAGCCGAACGCGTCGAGCTCGGCGAGAACTTCGCGGGCGGGGATTGGGCCGTCTTGGAGAGGGCGGCGGAAGACGTCGAGCGCCTCGACCGCGTCCGCCGTGGGCGCGATGGGGCGGTGAGGCGCGTTGGCGATGTAGGAGCCCGCGCGGCGTGCGGCCTCCGTGGTGATGGCGATGCGCTCGCGGATGCGGGCGTTCGAGGTGGGGTTGTCGTGAACCCTCTCGAGGCGGGTGCTGTGCTCTGCTGTGGTGCTCATGCGCCAAGCCTGCTCCCAACTGGCACCTGGCTTCTAGGGCCAGATTTGCGGAGACTGGCACTTGTTGCCGGGTGCCAGTTTGCTCTTTGATGGCCCTATGCGCACCACAGCAGATCAGCTCGCGGCGGTCCTCGACCACTGGCAGAGCGGCACCGGTCCCCTCTATCAGCAGCTCGCGGGGGCCATCGTGTCCTTGGCCGAGTCGGGTTCGCTCGAGTACGGGACGCGACTGCCGTCGGAGCGCTCGCTTGCCGAATGCCTACACCTGTCTCGCAATACCGTCACCGCCGCCTACCAACAGCTCCGCGACGAAGAGTGGCTCGACGTGCGGCCAGGCGCCGCGCCCACTCTGGGGTCGCGTTCGCGCGGAATCGAGGGCTTGAGTCCACAGGATCGCTTCTCACGCATCCTGAACGCGGGACCCGGCCCCATCGTCGGGCTTTCAGGCGCGTGCCCGCCTCCCGCGCCCGTGGTCATGGACGCATTGCGCAACCCCGGGCCGGATCTGGACTCGATGGTGCTGAGCGGCAACGGCTACGCCTCGCTTGGGGACCCCACTCTCATCGACGCAATCGTTGGCTTGCTGCGACGCGACGGGATCCCGGCGCGTCCGGACGAGATCGTCGTCACCGCTGGCGGCCAGCAGGCCGTGTGGCTCGCGGTGACGGCGCTCGCAGGGCCGTCGTCTCCCGTGGCCGTCGAGGCGGCGACCTACCCCGGCGTGTTCGACGCTATCTCGGCTAGCGGATCGCGAACCCTCGGCCTGCCTATGGGGGTCAACGGACTGGACGTGACGGCGTCGGCCAAGCTGCTGCGTGCGGCGCGGCCAGACGTCGCCTACCTCAGCACGTTCCAGAACCCCACGGGCACGGCGCTCGAGCCGGAGGCCGCGCTCGCGCTGCTGGCCGCTGCGGAGGAGACCGGCACCACCATCATCGACGACCGCATCATGGCTGACCTACCCCTCGACGGAGTGAAGCGCCCTCCCCTCGCGGCGCTGAGGCCCAACGCCAACATCATCACCATTGGCGGGCTGTCCAAGGTGTTTTGGGGCGGACTGCGCATCGGCTGGCTCCACACCAATCCCACCCTTGCCGCGCAACTGCGCCACCGCAAGGCGGCCATGGACCTAGGCAGCCCAAGCTTCTTCCAGCATCTCGCGACGCGGCTCATCACCGATCACTATGACGCCGTGGCCGCGTGGCGCACAGAGCAATTGCGCGTGTCGCTCGACGCGACCGTGCGAGCCCTAGCGGAGTTCGCCCCGGAGTGGGAGTACGCGATGCCCGCAGGCGGACCTTCGCTGTGGGTAAAGGTTCCGGGTGTGAACGAAGACCGGTTCGCAGACCGCGCGGCCGCGGCGGGCGCGCCCGTGGCTCCCGGCTCTGCGTTTGAAGTGCTGCCTGGCGCCGGCTCCGGACGCTTCCGCCTGCCGTACTACCTGGAACCGGACCAGATGGAGTTGGGCGTCAAGATTCTCGCGGCCGCCGCCTAGGCCCCGGGGCTCACCACAGGGAGGCCCAGTTCGAGGCAGGCGGCAACCATGGCCTTGTCGTACGTCACTACTTCGGTGATCGTGTCCCGGGCGGCATGCGCGGTGGCGACGTGGATCGCGTCGAGCGCGCGCAGTTTCAACTGCGTGCCCAACCTGGCCGCCGACTGAGCGCGCGCGGGGTTGAGCGGCGCGGTCGCGACGTTCAGCCCGGGAAGCCGGAGCCATCCGAGAGTTCCCGTGACGCGTTGGCCCACCGTTGCGTCAGCGCGCGAGGTGGCGATGCCCACCTCGGGCACGGCGACGATGCTTGTCATTGCGGCGTCTGGCGACGCAGCGAGGTGGGCACGAAGAGTCGCGGACTCGGCCTCGTCGGCGACGAGCTTGGTCAGGGCGCTCGAGTCGAAGTACCGCGTCATGGCTTCTCGTCGTAACCGCGGCGATCCTCCATCAAGTAGTCGCTGACGGACTTTTGCCCCGGGGCGACACGAGGCAGCGGCTCCCAGTTGGGATCGAGGGGCGGTGGAGTGAACGGGTCAACTCCCTGGGCGATGAGTTCGGCGTACATCGCCTGCTCAAACGCTGACAGTGGGCTGATGCGCGCCACGGGAACGCCGTCGCGCGTGACGACTACCCCGCTGGTCGCGCTAGGCAGTTCGTCAAGAACCTTCGCCGTTTCGCGGGAGAGAGTGCGCATGGTGATAGTGGCCATGTCAGACAGAATACGCGCGATGTCTGACACGCGGTAGAGCTGATCCGCACAGCGCCCGATCAGCCTCTCTCTCTTCGCCTATGTGTGTGTCAGCACCGGAATCCGGTGCCTAGCGCGCGGTGTGTGTGCGTGAGCGTGCAGACAGGCCCAGACCTGTCGCGTCGCCCGCGATCCGTGCGTCCGGCGTGGAGTGACTGCCATGCACACATGGGGAGGATTCGAGACCCGAAAGTGGTGCTGACACACACATACGGGAGGGGAGCGACTACCCCCGCAACCGCGCCATCCAGGCGACCACAGCGTCGGGCTCGCGGGGAAGCGCCGCCGAAAGATTCTCCGCACCATCGGACGTCACGAGCACGTCGTCCTCGATGCGCACGCCGATTCCCCGCAACTCCTCGGGCACCAGGGTGTCGCCGGGCTGGAAGTACAGCCCCGGCTCGATCGTGAACACCATGCCCGGCACCAACTCGCCCTCCATATACAACTCGCGCTTGGCGGCCGCGCAGTCGTGCACGTCGAGCCCCAGGTGGTGCGAGGTCGAGTGCACCATCCAGCGCCGGTAGAGCCTCGCGTCCGGGTCGTCCGCGGGCGGCACGATGCCCCACTCGTTGAGCCTCGCTTCGATCACCGCCATCGCCGCGTTGTGAACATCGATAAAGCGAGCGCCCGGCTTCGCAACGGCGAAGCCCGCGTCTGCCGCCTCGAGAACCACCTGGTAAACCTTCTGTTGAACAGCGGTGAACTCGCCATCGATGGGGAACGTGCGCGTGATGTCGGCCGTGTACAGGCTCTCCACCTCCACGCCCGCGTCTAGCAGCAACAGGTCCCCGCGCCTCACCTGGCCGTCGTTGCGGATCCAGTGCAGCGTGGTCGCGTGGGGGCCCGACGCTGCGATCGTTTCGTACCCAACGGCGTTTCCCTCCTCCCGGGCATGGCCGTCGAAGCTGGCCTCCACCACACGCTCGCCGCGCTTGTGTTCGATGGCCCGCGGGAGCTCGCGGACGACGCGCTCGAAGCCCGCGATGGTCGCGTCTACGGCGTCGCGGAGCTGCTGCACCTCGTACTCGTCCTTGACCATGCGCATCTCGCTGAGCGCGCGCTGCACCGCCTTGAGCGGCTGCGCATGCAACCGGATCCCGGCAGGCAGGTCCGCGAGGGGGGCCGTCTCCAGGCCCGTCATCGCGGCAAACTCGGCCAGCCCCGGCCGTCGGCCAATCCAGAACTCTCCCGAGCGGGGGTCCGCGTAGAAGCCCTCGTCGCCGGCACCGGCAGGAGGGATGAGGTACAGCGTGGACGCGTGGCCGCCAGTCCCCAGTGGCTCCATGACGAGCACGGCGCCCGGCTCAAAGTCCGCGCCAAGGCCCGTCAGGTACGCGAAGTCGCTTAAGGGCCGGAAGCGGTAGTCCGTGTCATTGGCGCGAGGCTTGAGCTCGCCCGCGGGCGCGACGATGCGCTGGCCGGGGAACTTCTCAGACAGCCGACGGCGCCGTTCGGCCGCGTACGGAGCCGCAGCTACCAGGGTCGTTGCGACATCCGTGGGCTCCGCCCAGCCGCTCGCGATGAACTCCTTGAACTCCTCGGAGGAGGGCCGGGTGGAGCGCGCTTCGTTCTTCTGCTTGGGGGTTTCGTCGGTCACGCGTCCATGTTCGCACGCCACATGCCTAGGCTGGGCACGTGCGCATCGACCTCCACACCCACTCCACTGTCTCTGACGGCACGGAGCCGCCGGCGGAGGTGATGCGTGCGGCTGCGCGCGCGCAGCTAGACGTTGTCGCGCTCACCGATCACGACGCGGTGACTGGATGGGAAGAGGCCGCCGCGGCCGCGGCAGACGCAGGCCTCACGTTCGTCCCAGGCATCGAGGTGAGCTGCCGCCATCACGGCGTCTCGATCCACTTGTTGGGGTACTGGCCGGACGCGACGTCTCCCGCCTTCGAGCACATGATCGCTGAGACGCGCGCCGCGCGCGTTGACCGTGCGCGCCAAATGGTCCACCGCATTTCTGCCGACTACCCGCTCACGTGGGACGAGGTGCTGACCCATGCCACAGCGTCGGACACCGTGGGGCGCCCCCACATAGCCGACGCCATGGTTGCCCGCGGCCACTTCGCTACCAGGGACGATGCCTTTGCCGAGGTGCTCGGCGGCAACTCGCGCTACTACGTGCCGCACTACGCGCCCGACGTCCTCGACGCGATCGCGACGCTTCGGACGTGCGGCGGCGTGCCCGTGTTCGCGCACCCAGGTGCGGACGCGCGGGGCAGGGTGGTCCCGGACGCCGTGATCGTGGACATGGCCGACGCTGGGTTGGCAGGGCTCGAAGTTGACCACCGCGACCACTCGCCTCAGCAGCGCGAGCGCCTTGCGGCGCTCGCGACCCAGCTTGGGCTGGTGCGGACAGGTTCTTCTGACTATCACGGTGCGGGCAAGGTGAACCGGCTGGGGGAGAACCTCACGAGCGTCGAGGCCTTCGCCGCGCTGGAGGCTCAGAGGGGCTGACCCACGCGGTGGGGCCCGTTCCAATTCTTACGTTCTGATAACGGTTCGCTGAGATTTGCGTTCAGGGACCGAATATGTTGTACGGTCGCACTAATGCAAGCAACTGTCGAAGCGCTTCGCTAAGTTAGGTTTCGTTGAAGCGCTTCGAGTGCGGTGGCCACACAAGGGAGTGACATGGCAGCCAGAGTTTCGGGGTCCCCCCGCCGTCGCCGAGTTGGTGCTCTGTGAGCGCCCAAATGGTGGTTGTGGCGGCCGATGCCGATGAGCCACTCAGCGGCGACGCGGAAGCGCACAAGGCGCCGCGACACTCGAAGAAGTCGTTCCGACTCTTCCTCGTCATCGCGCCATTTATGGTGCTGCTGTTCCTGTTCTCCTACCTGCCGCTGTACGGGTGGATCTACTCCCTGTACGACTACAAGCCGGCTCTCGGTCTTGGTGGCAGTGAGTTCGTGGGCCTGCAGTGGTTCCGGCTCCTCGTCAACTCGCCCACGCAGCTCGAGCAGATCCTGCAGGTGCTCACCAACACGTTGGCCATCAGCTTCCTTGGAATCCTGTCCTCGGTACTGCCCATCGCATTCGCGGTCTTCCTCAACGAGGTCAAGGCGCCGTGGTTCCGCAACTCCGTGCAGACCCTGACGACGCTCCCCAACTTCATCTCGTGGGTGCTCGTCTACATGATCGCGTTCTCGCTGTTCTCCACGACGGGCCTCGTGAACTCGGTGCTCATGGACTCCGGGATCGTGACCGCGCCGGTGAAATTCCTCGACTCAAGCGAACACGTGTGGCTCACGATGGCCCTGTGGAGCATCTGGAAGGGCGTTGGCTGGGGCGCGATCATCTATCTCGCCGCAATCTCTGGCATTGACCAGTCGCTGTACGAGTCCGCGGAGATCGACGGCGCCGGCCGCTTCCAGAAGATGCGCTACATCACTGTGCCGCAGCTCATGCCCACGTACTTGGTGCTGCTGCTGCTCTCGATCGCAAACATTCTGAACAACGGCATGGAGCAGTACTACGTGTTCCAAAACGCCTTCAACCAGAAGTACATCCAGGTGCTTGACCTGTACGTCTACAACGTCGGCATGACCGGCAACAGTCTGTCGATGGCCACGGCCATCGGCATGTTGAAGAGCCTCGTGTCCGTGATTCTCCTATTCACCGTCAATGCCATCGCCAAGCGCGTGCGTGGCCAGTCGATCATCTAGGCGGCGCACCATGGCAACCAAGACCGCAAACCGGCACATTCGCACCAAGGGCGATGTCGCGTTCTCGATGGGGAACTACTTCATCTTCTTCATCCTCGCGATGATCTGCGCTTACCCGTTCTACTTCCTCATCATCAACTCGATCAGCGCCAACGACGTGGCCGCGCTCGGCGACGTGCGACTGTTCCCGATCGACATTCACTTCTCCAACTACGTCCAGGCCTTCAAGCTGCCCGGCCTGCCGCTCGCTGCGGTGGTCAGCCTCGCGCGCACCGCGCTCGCCACCACGTTCGTGGTGCTGTCCTCGGCTCTGCTGGGATTCATGTTCACGCAAGATCGGATGTGGGGCCGCGTCTTCTGGTACCGCTTCACCATCATCACGATGTACTTCAGCGCGGGCCTTATCCCGATCTTCATCATCATGAAGAACCTTGGCCTCACCAACAACTTCTGGGTGTACGTGCTGCCGTGGATCGTGCAGCCGTTCAACATCATCCTGGTCAAGACCTTCGTGGAGTCGATGCCCAAGGAGTTGCAAGAGGCGGGCGAACTCGACGGCGCGGGGATCCTCACGATCTTCTTCCGCATCTATCTGCCCAACATGACGCCAATCCTCGCCACCGTCGCGATCTTCACGGCTGTGGCTCAGTGGAACAGCTTCCAGGACACCCTGATCTACATCACGGATCAGAAGCTGTACACGCTGCAGTACCTGCTCTACATCTTCATTAACCAGGCCGCGAGCCTCGCGCAAGCGGCCGCCAACGCGGGCGGCAACGTAGGACAACTCGCAAATGCGGCCACTCAACAGACCGCATCGTCCATCCGCACCACGGTGTCGGTGATTGTGGTGCTCCCCATCATCTTCATCTACCCACTGTTTCAGCGCTTCTTCGTGAAGGGCATCATGCTCGGCGCCGTCAAGGGCTGACGTCGCAGGGATTCTCAAAGGAAAGGAAAGCAATGAAGCTCAACCGCACAGCCACCGCCGCGGTGGCTGCTTTGGTGGCGGCGAGTCTGCTCGCAGCCTGTACTCAGAATGATCCGGAGCCGACAACCGGCACCACGACGGGCGCGTCCGGGTTCCCCGAGTCGTGGTCAAACGAGATCACGATTGACGTGTTCGATGGCCTCGCCAACTTCCAGGGCATCCAGACCGGATGGTTCGGCGAGATCGTCAAGCAGAAGTTCAACATGAAGCTCAACATCATCGCCCCCAACGTGGCGGGCGGCGGTGACACGCTGTTCAACACGCGTGTTGCGGCCGGTGACCTCGGTGACCTCATCATCACCGACAAGGGCGAAAAGCTCGACGAGCTGATCGAGGGCGGTCTCATCTACGACTCGTCCGAGTTCTACCCGAACATGACGAACACCAACGTGTTCGACCGTGCGACGCAGAACCTCAACGCGGAGAAGGACGGAATCTGGGCCTTCCCCACGTCCGTGTCCTCGCTCAAGCCAACCGACCCGTCGGAGGGCCTTGCCCCCACGTTCGGCGTGTACCTGCGCTGGGACCTCTACAAGAACCAGGGCTACCCGGCGCTCGGCACGCTCGAGGACCTGCTCCCTGTTCTCAAGAAGATGCAGGACGAGGAGCGCTCCACCACGGGTGCGGATGACGTGTACGCGATGTCCCTGTTCAAGGACTGGGACGGCAACATGATGAACAACGTCAAGCAGCCGATCACGTACTACGGATACGACGAGATGGGCTTCGCGCTTGCGAAGGCCGATGGCTCTGACTACCAGGGCATCCTCCAAGACGGTGGCATGTACCTGCGCGTTCTCAAGTTCTACAACGACGCGTACCGTCAGGGACTTGTTGACCCCGAGTCCACAACGCAGAACTGGGACTCGCTGTACGCGAAGGTCCAGAACGGCAAGGTGCTCTACACCTGGTGGCCATGGCTTGGCCAGTCCGCCTTCAACACGGCGGACCGCACCGGCGCGGGACAGGGCTTCATGCTCGCCCCCCTCGCTGACCAGACGATCTTCTCCTACGGCGCCGAGGTCAACGGTGGCAAGCAAGTGCTCGCCATCGGCTCCAAGGCCGAGGACCCGGAGCGGATTGCCGCGTTCATCGACTGGCTGTACTCGGCCGAAGGCACCTACGCGAACAGCAGCCAGACCTCTGCAGCTGCCGGCCCGCAGGGCCTTACCTGGGACATGAACGCCAGCGGCGAGCCCGAGCTCAACCAGCTCGGTACCGACGTGTTCATCAACGGCGCGGGCACCGTCCCTGCCGAGTTCGGCGGCGGCGACTACTTTGACGGCGTCTCGGCGCTCAACGTCAACGTGGTGCTTCCGCAGGACGTGGACCAGGCCACGGGCTTCCCGTACAACTACACCTTCTGGCCCACGTACCAGACGGCTACATCCACCCCGCTCAGCGACGACTGGTCGGCGAACATGGGTGGCGCCACCAGCGCGATGGACTACCTCAAGACCAACAACCAGCTTCTCGTGGCACCGGGCGCCAGCTTCACGACGCCCGCCGATGACTCGGAGACCGAGACGCTGCGCAACCAGGTCAAGGCAGTCATCGTGCAGTACTCCTGGCAGGCCGCGTTCGCGGACTCCGAGTCGCAGTTCAACTCGTTGGTCGCGGACATGCAGGAGCAGGCCAAGGGCCTTGGTTACGACCAGGTGCTCGAGGTCGACATGGCCAACGCCAAGCTGCAGGACGATGCACGCAAGGCGATTGCAGCGGAATTCCAGTAACCCGCTGAGGCAGGACATCGAGGGGCCCGGTTCACGCCGGGCCCCTCGATGCTTTTACGGCACGTAGCGCGAGAAGACCCTGCGGAACAGGAACGCCGCTCCGTAGGCACCTACGGAGAAGCCGATGGTGATCACCACGAAACCAAAGGCTGGAAAGAGCACCGCGAACGAGAACAGCACCGCAGGAATGATGAGCAGCCCAAACGTGTGAGCAGGTTCTGCGGCGGGGAGCAGCAGCGAATTCTTGAGCGTCTGACGGAAGCCCTCGGAGAACTGGGCGGTCAGCGCGCACGCGTAGAGGAACGCCGCGAAGAAGTACACGGCCGCGACGAACGAGATGATCGCGGGACCGATCGCGGCGGGCTGTTCAGAGGTGGCCCAGAACGCCCCGGCGAAGACGAGCAGCAGCACAGGCAGCCCTGTGGCCGCACCGAGCGCGGTGGCACGCCCAAAGTTGCGACCGAAGTGCACAAAGTAGTCCTTGATGAGGTTGCCGCTCTCGTGGTCCGAAAACCGGATGGTCACGCGAAACAGTGCCGTGGTGGCCGCGCCAATCGTGAAGATAGGGATGCAACTCACCAAGTAGATGATGTTGAGCCCGATGAACAGCAGGAACGTGTTGAGGCCGTCGAACGCCCGGCCGGTGGGGTCAATGCGCACCTCAGGCCGCGCCAAGCTGCGAGTTTAGGTGCGGCTTGAGCAGTGTCAGCGGCGAGACCTCGCGATCCTCGATGAGTCGCCACAGCGTCTCGGCGGCCAAGGCGCCAAGCCGCTCCGCCGGAATGTCGATCAGGTCGCTGAGCCCGCTCACGTTACGAGAGAACTCGTTCGGCGCGAGCGCAATCATCTGCGGAGGAGAAGCGAGCGTCTCCACGTGGCTCGCGATGTGGGGGAGTGCGGCCTCGTTGTGCACAAAGATCGCGGAAACGTCCGCATCGTTCGAGAGGATGGTGTCCAACACGGAGGTGGCCTCGGCACCAGCAGGGCAGGGGTGAACGGATCCAGCAATCCCCGCGGTCTCGCATCCGCGCGCAAACCCGCGAGATAGGCGCTTGGCATATGACGTGTGGCGCTCGATGACCTCCGCCGGCGCACCAAGCAGCGCGACCTTGCGATGCCCAAGCTCCGCAAGTCGCGAGGCGGCCAGTGCTCCAGCCGCCTCGAAGTCGAAGTCCACGCACGTGATCGCCACGTCCTCGGAGGGCACGCCGATGAGGACGGCGGGTGTGCGCAGCGACTCGAGGGTCTTGATGCGGGGGTCGTCGTACGCGACGTCCATGACAAGCAGCGCGTCCACGAGAGAGCTCTTCGACGCCCGCTCAAGCCCCTCGCCTTCGTCGCCGGTGAGCAGCAGCACATCGTAGAAGTGGCTGCGCGCCTCGCGCACCACTCCCGCCACGATCTCCATGACGACGTGCGCGTCGACGCCGGGGCGAAGCGGCGCCTGGAGGCCAATGACGCTGTTGCTTCCGGAGGCCAGCGACCTCGCGCTCGCATGAGGGCTGAATGAGAGCTGGACGATCGCCTCTTCAACGCGCTCTCGCGTCTCGCGCGAGATGGCGCGCTTGCCACTCATCACGTAGGACACGGTCGAGATCGAGACGCCAGCAGCCTTCGCTACGTCGGCGATTGTCGCCATCAGTTCTCCTCTGAAATCCTGCCCGGTTCGACGTCCGCGGGGCGTCCCGGTTCCACGTCAACGCGCCCCGCCCACGCGGGCGTGACTACGTCTATTGTGGCCGCTGACCGGGCCGCGATTCGCGCGCGCACCAGCGCGCCGCCCTCCCAGGTCATGTCGACGGTGAGCCCGCCGCGCGCCCTCAAGCCCACCACCTCGCCACCTGGCCACTCCGGTGGCAACGCAGGCAGCAGCCGCAGCACACCCCTATGCGATTGCACGAGGGCCTCTGCGATGGCCGCCGTGATCCCCATGTTGCCGTCCACCTGGAACGGGGGATGCGCGCTGAACAGGTTCCCGTAGAGACCGCCACGATGCTCGCCGGCCGCGGCCGGCCGGAAGGCCTTGGCTATCTCCGCCCCCACCCGGTCGCCCCGCCCAAGCCGCGCCCACATCGCGGCCCTCCAGGCGAGCGCCCAGCCCGTGGACTCGGGTCCGCGCGCATCGATCGATGCTGCGGCTGCGACGGCCAGCTCTGGCGTCACGTCCGCGGAAATCTGGTCCAGCGGGTAGAGCCCAACAAGGTGCGAAAGGTGGCGGTGCAGGGGTTCGGCCTCCGTGAGGTCGGCGTCCCATTCCAGCAGGGTTCCGCGCGGCCCGACGCTGGGGCCAGGAAGCGCGTCGGTGACCGTTCGCAACTGGGTGACCCAGCCGTCGGCCCTACCAAGGGCTACAGCGGCGCCTGCGCATGCATCGGCGAGCGCCCGCAAGAGAGCGACGTCCATGGCGGCCGACGTGGTGACGGAACGCCGCTCGCCATCTGCCGCGATGAAGGCGTTCTCTGGCGAGGTTGACGGGCTGGTCCACGCGGTCACGCCGTCGGTCTGGATCCATGACAGCGCAAACGCAGCGGTTCGCTCGAGAACGGGCCAAATGCGCGTGCGAAGCGCTTCCGCATCGCCGTGAAAGAGATAGTCGTCCCACAGCTGCACGGCAAGCCACACGCCGCCCATGGCCCAGAACGCCCACGACGGATCGCCGTGCCCGTCCCCCACGGCATAGGCCGTTCCCCACGCGTCGGAGTTGTGGTGGAGCACCCAGCCATCCGCGCCGTAGAGCTCAGCCGCGGCGCTCGCGCCCGGCCCTGAGGACACCCGCTCCACGAACGCGAGCAGCGGCTCAGCGCACTCCGCGAGGGCGGCTGGCTGCGCGGGCCAGTACGCCATCTGCAGGTTGATATTGGTGGTGTAGGCGCTGGACCACGGCCCCGGCAGCTCCGAGTTCCAGATCCCCTGCAGATTTGCCGGCAACCCGCCCGGCCGCGACGACGACATCAGCAGATACCTGCCGTAATGGAACGCGAGGGCCGCGAGGCCCGGATCCGGGTTGCCTTGGGCGCGCGCCACCCTCTCGTCGGTATCGCCATTGAAGCCGCCCGACGGCAGGGTGAGTTGGCAACGGTCGTACAGTTCGCGGTGGGCGGCGATGTGCGCTTCAAGGAACTGGGCGGGATCGGCGTCTTGGCGCGCGACGCCGAGCGGTTCGATGCCGGGGATCGCTGGCGCGGTCGCGGTGAGCACCTGGAGCAGGTGCTCCCGGCTTGGCGCGGTGAGCGACGTGGTGCCCGTGACCACTTGGGGGGCGCTCGACATCACGGTGACCGTGCCGGTGCGGCCGTCAGGGGAGTAGCGGACCGGCTCCTCAAGCTGCTCGTGGCCGGGGGCCACGTCCACCGGAAGCTGCCAGGTTGCCTCCAGAACCTCTGGGGGATGCTCCACCTCAGCGGGGCGCAGCAGGCTGGTCAGGGTCAGCTCGAGGCGCACCGCCGCAGGCACGGTCACGTGGTGGACGAGTGCGCCGGTGACGCAGTCAGCCCACGTGCGATGCACCACAGTGCCAACAGCGGTCTCGTAGGTGTGGGTAGCCACCGCGTCCCGAAGGTTGAGGTCGCGCGCGTACTCGTTTCCCGAGGCGGCGATCGGCGAGCCGTCCGCGTTCAGGACGGTGATCTCCAGGCGCGCGAGCGGGAGGTACGCCTGAGCCCACGGAATCTGCTGCCGCTGGAGCAGCCGCTCGGCCTCACCGAGGTCTCCGCTGGCCACCGCGGCCCTGACGGCCGCGAGCGCCGCGGCGCCCACAGCGTCGGGCTCAAAATGGTGATGGGCCGCTGGGCCCGACCACGCGGTAATGTCGTTGATTTCCAGGTATTCTCCGCCTATCCGGCCCCAGCACATCGCGGCGGAGCGACCGTTGCCGACGGGCAGCGCATCGGTCCATTCGTGGGCGGGCTTGCGGTAGTGGAGACGGTGCAGCGAGCGATCAAACTTTGTCGACAGCACCATCTACGTAGAGTAGTATGAACGAAGCGCATCGAAGCGCTTCGAAGAGGTGGTGACGGAGCCACCAGATCGCGAGGGATGAGTCCGGATGCAACAGCACTCGGGTTATGCCGCACTCACTCGCGCGCGCGGGATTCTCTTTGGCGCGGACTACAACCCCGAGCAGTGGACGCCGGACGTCTGGCGTGAAGACATCGACCTCATGCGCCGCGCGCGCGTGAACGTGGCAACCGTTGGCGTCTTCAGCTGGGCGCGGCTAGAGCCGCGCGAGGGCGAGCGCGACTTCGCGTGGCTCGATGAGGTCCTTGACTTGCTCCACGACGGCGGAATCGCCGTTGACCTCGCCACGCCCACCGCGTCGCCCCCGCCGTGGCTCGGCGTGACCTACCCGGAGACACTCCCCGTGGATCGCGATGGCGTGCGGCTCGTGGCGGGATCGCGCAATCAGTTCGCCCCCACATCTGCGGTGTACCGCGAGCGAGCGCGGGCCATCACCGCTGACCTCGTGGAGCGCTACGCCACGCACCCGGCCGTGCAGATGTGGCACGTGGGCAACGAGTTTGGCCAACTTGACTTCGGGGACGAGGCGGCGCGCGCCTTCCGGGACTGGCTGCGAGCACGTTACGAAAGCGTCGCGGCCCTGAACGAGGCGTGGGGAACGGCCGTGTGGTCCCAGCTCTACGGCGACTTCGACGAGATCGTGCCCCCGCGGCGCATGCCCTACCTGGTGAACCCCGCTCAAAACCTCGACTTCCGCAGGTTCACCTCGGACGCCGTTCTTGAGTGCTACCGCGACCTGCGGGACACGATCCGCGCGGGCGGGGCGACGCAGCCCATCACCACCAATTTCATGGGTCTCTTTGAGCACGTGGACTATCGCTCGTGGGCCGCGGACGTGGACGTCATCGCGGACGATCAGTACCCGGACCACGCCGCGCCAACGTGCGCGGCGGACACCGCGCTGGTGCAGGACCTCATGCGTTCGCTTGGCGGCGGGCAGCCGTGGCTGCTCATGGAACAGGCGGTGAGCGCCACCTCATGGCGAGACCACAACCTGCCAAAGACGCCGGCGCAGGCGCGGCTTGACTCGCTCCAAGCGGTTGCTCGCGGCGCGGACGGCATCTGCTTCTTCCAGTGGCGACAGTCGCGATTCGGCGCGGAGCGCTTCCACTCGGCGCTCGTGCCGCACGCCGGCCCAGACACCGAGGTGTTCGAGGGCGTGTGCCGCCAAGGCGAAGACCTGCAAAAGCTGGCTCCGCTGGTGGGTTCCCGCGTCGAGGAGCCCGTGGCCGTGATCTTCGACTGGCCGTCGTGGTGGGCCGCGAGCGAGCCGGCCCGCCCCACCGTGGGAATCGACTCCGTGGCGCAGCTGAAGTCTTGGTACAGGGCTCTGCACGCGAGAGGCCTGAGCGCCGCGGTCGTGGGTTCTGACGCCGATCTCACGGGATACCAGGCGGTACTCGTCCCGCACGGCTACATCCTCGACGAGGCGGCCGTCGCCAACCTCGAGAGCGCGGCTCGGGCGGGCGCACGAGTGGTGATCGGCCCCTTCAGCTCAGTGGCGGATACCAACGGAACCGTGCTCACGGGCCGTTCACCCGCCCTCTTGCGACACCTGATTGGCGCGAGCGGCGAGGAATGGGTAGGGCTGCCGAGCGCGGGCGCGAAGGTGACCACAGCGTCGGGCTGGAATGTGCCAGGCGAGCACTATGCGCATACCTTCGCCGAGAAGCTGCGAGCGGACGGCGCCGACGTGCTCGTCGCTTTCGCGGCTGGGCCGTGGGACGGCCGCCCCGTGGTGACGCGACGAGCGTGCGGCGCGGGCGAGTTCTGGTACGTGGCCGCGATGGTCGACGACGCGCTGCTTGACGCCGTGATCGGCGCGGGGGTGGACGGGATTGGGGCGCCCGTGACGGCGCTCCCTGAGGGTGTGGAGGCGGTGCGACGCGGAGACGCGCTGTTCTTGCTCAACCACACCGATAGTGACGTTGCGGTGGAGCTGCGCGCTCCGGCGCAGGATCTGCTGACGGGAGAGCGCTGCGCCGGCCACGTGACGGTGGCCGCTCAGGATGCTCGAGTATTGATGGAAGGGCTCAACTCATGAAGTTCACCGACGGGTTCTGGCTGACACGGCCGGGCTACGCCCCGCTGTACGCTGCGGACGTCGACGACATTCGCCTTGACGAGGCCGCGGGCACGCTCACCGTGTACGCGCCCACGGCGAAGATCACCAAGCGCGGCGACACGCTCAATCGCCCCATGATCACGGTGACGGTGTCGTCCCCTGCCGAGGGCGTGGCGAAGGTGCGCGTGCAGCGCCACGCGGGAGGGGTTGTGCGCACCCCCGAGTTTGCGATCGCCGCCCAAGACGGCTTTGTGCCCACCCTGAGCGCCTCTAGCGACGGCGCGAGCCTCGTCACCGGTCCGCTCGAGGTACGCGTGCACCGTGGCGGCCCGTGGCTCATCGAGTTCATCGAGAACGGCCGCACGCTCACCACCTCGCTGCCGCGGTCGATCGGCCACATCACGGGAGACGAGGACACGTGGATGCTTCAGCAGCTCTCCCTTGAGCCTGGCGAGCGCGTCTACGGGTTTGGCGAGCGCTTCGGCAACTTCGTCAAGAACGGCCAGGTGGTGGAGACCTGGAATGCCGACGGCGGCACCTCAAGCGAGCAGGCCTACAAGTCCATCCCGTTCTACGTCACGAGCCGCGGCTATGGCGTGTTCGTTGACGAGCCGGGCCACGTCTCCTACGAAGTGGCGAGCGAGGTCAACTCGCGCGTGCAGTTTTCCGTCAAGGGCGAGACGCTCGACTATCTGGTGATCGCTGGCCCCACGCCCAAGGACGTGCTGCGCAGATACACGGCGCTCACGGGCCGCCCGGCGCGCGTGCCCGCATGGTCGTTTGGGCTGTGGCTCACCACGTCGTTCACCGCGTCCTACGACGAATCGAGCGTCAACGAGTTCATCGACGGCTTTGCGGACAGGAACCTGCCGCTCAGCGTGTTCCACTTCGACTGTTTCTGGATGCGCGAGTACCAGTGGACCGACTTCACGTGGGACGCGCGCACCTTCCCCGACCCCGAGGGGCAGCTTGCGCGGCTGCATGAGCGGGGACTCAAGGTGTCCGTGTGGATCAACCCGTACATTGCCCAGCGCTCCGCCTTGTTCGGTGAGGCGGCAGACAAGGGGTACCTGTTGAAGCGCACGGACGGGTCTGTGTGGCAGTGGGACCTGTGGCAAGCGGGCATGGGGCTGGTGGACTTCACCAACCCCGAGGCCTGCGAGTGGTACGCGGGGCACCTTGAGCGCCTCGCGGACCAAGGCGTGGACTCGTTCAAGACGGACTTCGGCGAGCGCATCCCAAGCGAAGGCGTGGTGTGGCACGACGGCTCCGATCCGGAGCGCATGCACAACTACTACCCGCAGCTGTACAACGAGTTGGTGTTCCGCACGCTCGAGCGGCGCAACGGCGAAGGCAATGCCGTGGTGTTCGCGCGTTCCGCGACGGCTGGTGGTCAGCAGTTCCCCGTGCACTGGGGAGGAGACTGCGATTCCACCTTCTTGTCGATGGCGGAGTCGTTGCGCGGCGGCCTCTCGCTCGCGATGAGTGGCTTTGGCTATTGGAGCCACGACATCGGTGGCTTCGAGGGCACGCCGGATCCCGCGGTGTTCAAGCGTTGGCTCGCGTTCGGCCTGCTGTCCTCGCACTCTCGCCTGCACGGCTCCGATTCCATTCGCGTTCCGTGGGCGTTCGACGAGAAGGCCGTGGACATCACGCGCACCTTCACGGAACTCAAGATGCGGCTCATGCCGTACCTCGCTCGCGTGGCGGAGGAGGCACACACGGACGGCATCCCCATGATGCGTCCGCTCGCGCTCGAGTTCCCTGAGGACCGCGGCGGCTTTGACGCGGACACCCAGTACGCGCTCGGCGACGCGATCATCGTGGCCCCTGTCTTCACGGCCTCCGGCGACGTCGAGTACTACCTGCCGGATGGCGCGTGGACCTCGCTTATCGACGGCTCGGTTCAGCAGGGCCGACGCTGGGTCGCCGAGTCTCATGACTTTGAGTCGCTCCCGGTGCGGGTTAGGCCCGGCACGGTCTTGCCGTGGGGAGCGGTGGACAGCCGCCCCGACTACGAGTGGGCCAACGGCGTTGAGCTGCGGTGCTTTGAGCTTCCCGACGGCTACGACGCGGTCACGACCGTGCCCGGCCTTGCGGGCGAGGCGACGACGTTCCGGGTGCGTCGCAACGGGAACTCGATCACCGCGTCGTCCGACGACGCCCGCGCCCCATGGAGCGTGCGCGTTGGTGACTCCGTGGTCACTGCGAACGGCGTCGGCGAGGTGTCTCTCGAGGTCACCGCGTGAGCGAGGCTTTCCGTGACCCGTCCCTCCCGGTAGCCGAGCGCGCTCGCGACCTGCTGGAGCGGTTGACGCCCCAGGAACGGATCGCGATGCTGCATCAGGCGGCGCCCGCGATCGAGAGGCTGGGCATCGCCGAGTTCCGCACGGGAGCGGAGACTCTGCACGGCGTGGCGTGGCTTGGAGAGGCCACCGTGTTTCCGCAGCCCGTTGGTCTCGCGGCGACGTGGGACGTGGAACTCATCGAGCGCGTTGGCGAGGTGGTGGGGGAGGAACTGCTGGCGAAGAAGGCGCAGAACCCCCTGGTAAGTCCCAATGTGTGGGCACCAGTGGTGAACACGCTTCGTCACCCTGCGTGGGGGCGCAACGAGGAGGGCTATTCCGAAGACCCGCACCTCACCGCGCACTTCGCCACCGCGTACGGGCGCGGACTGCGTGGCTCTCACGAGAGCGTGTGGCGCACGGTTCCCGCCCTCAAGCACTTCCTCGGCTACAGCAACGAGACGGATCGCTCGGCGACCAACTCCGAGATGTCGCTGCGCACCCTCCACGAGGAGGAGTTGCCGGCATTCCGTGGCCCCATCGAGGCCAGCGCGGCAGGCGGCATCATGCTCGCCTACAACCGGGTCAACGGCGCGGCCGCACACACCCAGCCGGAACTTGTGGCGGAGGCACGCTCGTGGGCGCCAGGCTCACTTGCCGTGGTCTCCGACGCCGGTGCCCCCACGTTCCTCGTCACCATTCAGCGTGAGCAGCCGGACGCGGTGCACGCGGCCGCCGCGCTTGTGCGCGCGGGGATGGACTCCTTCACCGACAACGACGCCAACGCGCAGCCGACCATTGACGCGGTCACGGGCGCGCTCGAGGCGGGGCTGCTCACGCAAGCGCACGTGGATACCGCCGTGCTGCACCTCCTCGAGCTGCGCGTGCGCAGCGGAGAGTTTGACGGCGAGGCGAGCCCCTACGCGGACACCACCGCCGTACACCTGGACCTTCCGGCGTCGCGCGAGCTTGCGCGCGAGGTGGTTGCCGCGAGCACCGTGGTGCTTCGCAACGAGGAGGGGCTGCTGCCGCTCGCGGAGCCGCAGCGCATCGCGGTGGTAGGCCAGCTCGCGGAGCTCGTGCTCACGGACTGGTACTCGGGAACTCCTCCGTACGCCGTTGGCATTGCCCAGGCACTGCGCGAGCGGTACCCGAACGCCCACCTGGAGGTAGCGTCGGGCGCCGATGTTGTGACCCTTCGCGATGGTGAGGGGCGCGTGCTGCAGGCGGACGCGGACGGAAAGCTCGCCATGGTTGCGGGCGGCGATGACACGTTCGCCGTCACCGATTGGGGCGACGGCGTGCTCACCTTGCGCTCGCGCGCGAGCGACCGCCTCCTCACCGGAGGCACCTATCCGATGCGCGCCGACGCCACGCGTGTTGGCGGCTGGGTTGTCCAGGAGTCGTTCCGCCGCCATGACCACGAGGACGGCACGATCTCCCTGCTTCACCGCGGCTCTGGCCGCTGGGTGCGCGTTGCTCGCGACATCCCGCTCGTGCTCGCGGATGGGGTGACGATCGACGAGGCCACCCGGTTCACGGTGGACGTCGTGGAGAACGGCATCGAGGCGGTGGTGCGAGCCGCCAGCACGGCCGACGCTGTGGTCGCCGTGGTGGGCAACGATCCCCACATCGCGGGTAGGGAGACCGCGGATAGGCCGCACCTGTGGCTCCCGGAATCCGCATCATCGCTGGTACGTGCCGCTCGCGGGGCGAATCCCGCGCTCGTGCTGACGATCGTGTCGTCGTACCCCTATGTGATGCCCGACGGCGTCGCCGACGTGCCCACGATCGTGTGGACCTCGCATGCGGGCCAGGAACTCGGTCACGGAGTCGTCGACGTGCTGGCGGGCGATGCAGAGCCGAGCGGGCGGCTTGCGCAGTCGTGGCCCGCGCTCCCGGAGCAGGCGGGGGATCTGTTCGACTACGACACGCTGCGCCAGCAGGCCACCTATCGCCACCAGCCGGAGCCGTTCGCGTTCGCGCTTGGGCACGGGCTCACATACTCGACGGTGGTCTACGAGGGCGTTTCGCTAGATCGTGACGCGGTTCCCGCGCCGGCTCCCACTCACCATCACCCTGGGTTCATCGCGCGCGCCCAGCAAGACGTGGTCACGGCGCGCGTGCGCGTGCGCAACGCGGGCGATCGCGCGGCTCACGAGCTGGTGCAGGTGTACTCGCTCGCGCCCGTGGAGGCCCAACTGGCGCCGCGACGGCTGCTCGTCGCGTACGAACGCGTGCTCCTCGAGCCCGGCGAGACGCGTGATGTGAGCCTCACCTTTGCCGTGGAGCGGCTCGCGACGTGGGATGGCTCGCTTCGCCTCGAAGGCGCGCCTCGGGACTGGTTGCACGAGGGTGCGCTGCGCGTTATGCCTGGCACCTACCGCGTAGCGGCGGGGCCGAGCGCGGATGAGTTGCCGGTGAGCGTGGCTCTAGAGGTCACGGCTCTCTAGGCGGAGTCCAATGCGCGCTGGCGGTACGGGACACGTCGCATGACTCCCATGCGACGCGCTGGGTGCCGCCAGGGTGCTTAGGCCTCCGCGGACGGTGCCGCGTTGCCACCGGCGCCACCCGCGCCACCCGAGCGGCGCCGACGACGGTTACGGTTGCGCTTTGCCGGCGCATCGCCCGACGCTGCGGACTGGTTCTCGCCGCCCTCACCGGAGCGGTTGTCGGCAGAGCGCGCGGCACGCTGGCCGCCCGATCGCTGGCCGGAGCCGTTGCGCTGACCGGAACCACCGCGTCGGCCACTGTCGCGCTGCCCGGAACCACCGCGTCGGCCGCCGTCGCGGGACCCACCGCCACCCTGGCCACCGCCAGGACCGTGCTTGTGTCCGGTCTCGCCAAGGTCTTCCAAAGTCTCCGCCTCGAGGCCCTCGCGAGTGCGTGCGGACTGCGGGAGGCGGCCCTTGGTGCCCTCTGGGATGTTGAGGTCGCTGAACAGGTGCGGCGACGAGGAGTAGGTCTCGATGGGCTCGGGGAAGCCGAGGTCGAGCGCCTTATCGATGAGCGACCACCGCGGCATGTCGTCCCAGTCCACGAACGTGACGGCGGTGCCGGTCTTTCCCGCGCGGCCCGTGCGGCCGATGCGGTGCAGGTAGATCTTCTCGTCCTCGGGGCACTGGTAGTTGACCACGTGGGTGACGTCGTCGACGTCGATGCCGCGGGCGGCGACGTCCGTCGCGACCAGGATGTCGATCTTGCCGTTGCGGAACGCGCGCAGCGCCTGCTCGCGCGCGCCCTGGCCCAGGTCGCCGTGGATGGCGCCCGCAGCGAAGCCGCGCTCGCGGAGCTCGTCGGACACCTTCGCGGCCGTGCGCTTGGTGCGCGCGAAGACGACAGTGAGGCCGCGCCCCTCGGACTGGAGAAGGCGAGCGAGCACCTCGACCTTGTCGAGGGCGTGCGCGCGGTAGACGAACTGGGCGATGGCCTTTACGGTGGCGCCGTCGTCGTCGGGGTCGGCTGCGCGAATGTGCGTGGGCTGCGTCATGTAGCGGCGAGCAAGGGCAACAACGGCGCCCGGCATGGTCGCAGAGAACAGCATCGTGTGACGCGAGGCGGGGGTTGCCGCGAGCAGCTTCTCCACATCGGGAAGGAAGCCGAGGTCCAACATCTCGTCGGCCTCGTCGAGTACCACGGTGCGCACAAAGCGGAGGTCGAGGTGGCCCTGGTTGAGCAGGTCGATCATGCGGCCAGGGGTGCCGACGATGACGTCGACGCCCTTGTTCAGCTGCTCGATCTGCGGCTCATACGCGCGGCCGCCGTAGATCTGCGCAATGCGCACCGTGCGCAGTTTGGACGCCGTGGCGAGGTCGCCGGCCACCTGCACCGCGAGCTCGCGCGTGGGCGCCACGACGAGCGCTTGCGGCTTGCCCGTCGCGTCTCCAAGCTCGTCATAGCCGGGCTCGCCTGGCGCCACAACCTTGTGCAGCAGCGGCACGCCAAAGCCGAGCGTCTTGCCGGTGCCGGTCTTGGCCTGGCCGATGATGTCGTGCTCGCTCAGCGCCACCGGCAGGGTCATTGCCTGGATGGGGAACGGCGTGGTGATTCCCGCGTTGGCGAGCGCCTGCGCGATCAGCGGGTTGATGGGAAAGTCAGCGAAGCTGCGGTCTGCAACGTGCACGCTGGCATGGGTTTCGGTCATGAAGCATCCATAGGGAACGGGGCGCAAGGGGCGCCGATGCGGCGGGTAGCCGATCGCGCTCATCCTCGTTGCGACGCTTTCGCCGCGCTTCACATGACGACCGGTCAACCTCAGGTCATATCCATTCTACCTGGTGGGGCGCTCTACCCTTGGGAGCATGCACGTGGTGGTCATGGGAGTGACGGGTTCTGGGAAGACGACGGTTGGGTTGCGGCTGGCCGGGGAGACCCGCGCGGAGTTCGCTGACGGTGACGATTTTCATTCGCCCGACGCTGTGGCCAAGATGGCGCAGAACGTCCCGTTGGATGACGATGACCGGTTGCCATGGCTCGAGCGGGTGGGCGAATGGCTCGCCGGAGGTCCCAACCGGGTTGTCGCGTGCTCCGCGCTGAAGCGCTCGTACAGGGACATCATTCGCGCCTACGCGCCCGACGCGGTGTTCATTGAACTGTGGGCCGATCAGGCGCTTCTTGAGGACCGCGTGCGGAGACGCTCGGCGTCAACCGACCACTTCGCGGGGGCCGGGCTACTGGACTCGCAGTTCGCAATTCTCGAGAAGCTCCAACCGGACGAGATCGGTGGGAGCGTCGACGTGGGCCGCCACACCCCTGAGGGCGCAGTGCTCATGGCGAGGGCGGTCCTCGACGCGGCAAAGGACACCTTGGGCAAGAACAACGGGGCCGAGTAGCGCCCCCGTAACAAGAGCGCATACCCGGCCCCAGCGTCGGGCCGCTGTGAACTACCTAGAGGCGTGCGCCGAACGTGCCCGTGGGTTCCCTGAGTGCCTGGGTGCTCGGATTCGCCATGAGCCGGCACCTGAGTACTCAGGGAGCGCAGAGTCCCTGCGGCCTAGCGTCGGCTAAGCGCCACTGCGCCCACTCTCGCTGCTACGCCCCGAACCCAACCCGGCGTCGTTCCTCTTCGCCAATCTCGACGTAACCGATGGCCCCAGCGGGAACGATCACTCGGCGACCCTTGATGTCGGTGAGGTCAAGCGCGGCGCCAACCATGGCGTCGGCCACCTTCTTCTCGATGTCCGCGGACGTGAGATCGGTCTCAATGACCACCTCACGGGACACGTTCTGCACACCGATGCGGATCTCCACGCTTTCCTCCAGGGCTTTCGTCGCTGCTACTACGTCTATCGTAGGCACATGGCTCGCGGTCCCCTTCGGCTGTTCGCGGGCAGGAGAATCACCCTCAAGGGAACACTGATCACGATCGTGACGATTGTGGTGGCCTTTGGTGTTGGCATCGCGGCCGGCTGGGGAACGAGTCTCTTTGCGGACAGCTTCAACTCGGCACAGCCGTCGCCGAGCGCGTCGCCCTCCCCATCCTCAACGCCACGCGTGTCGCCCACCTTCGAGGTGTCCGTTCCCCCCTTGGATCCCGTGACACGAGACCTCGACGACGACGATCGCGCCGCGGGCCTGCGCTCTCTCGATTTCCCGTATCAGGGTGACGCAGTGTTCCAGCCGGTCCCCGTTGCTACCGAGGTTGAGCCACCAGAAGAGGGAATCGTGCGGTACGTGCGCATCGACGTGGAGCAGGGGCTGTCGATGATCGACGGCACGCTTGCCACCTTCGTGATGTCGGCGCTCACGGACGCGCAGGGGTGGGCCAAGGAGGGCCCCACCACCTTCATCCAGACCGAGGGTGCCCCAGACGTGCGGATCGTCTTCGCATCCCCGTTCACCGCGGCCGCGCTGTGCCCCACGCCGCATGAGGCCGCGGCGCTGGCCCCGGACACTTCCTCGACCCCCTCGCCGACTCCTTCCTCGTCCACCACCGGCTGGGTGACCCAGTGCGCAGAGCAGGGCACCGTGGTGATCAGCGTGTATGACTGGATCCAAGGCCTCGAGCCCTTCGCGGAGGACCGCACGGCCGCTCGCCAGTATCTCCTCAACCACGGCTTGGGACACGTCCTTGGCAGGCCGGACGTCAAGTGCAGCAAGGGACTCGCGGACGTCATGGTCAACCAGCGCACGCTGTCCAGCAAGTGCACGCCAAACCCGTGGCCGTTCCCGGAGAACTAACGCGCCAGCTCCCCTCCACGACGTAGGCGTGGCGAGCGCGCGCGTGTCAGTGCGTTCTGGTCGAATGTGCGTGTGACCCTCACTCTCGACGACTCTCAGCGCGCGGTGCTCGCGGCGCTTGGGCGCGCCAACGTGGTGGCCACGGGTGGTCCCGGAACGGGGAAGACGTCGCTCGCGGTGGAGGCCGTGGTGAGCGCAGTTGATCGTGGCACCCCACCGGAAAGGGTGATGCTCCTCGCGCCCACCAGGGTTGCGGCCGCTGCCTTGCGAGACCGCGTGTCTTTGGCGGTCAACCGGCCAACGGGCGTCGCGCTTGCGCGCACCCCTGCCGCTCTCGCGTTCTCCATTCTCGCCACTTCCGCAGCGGCTGAGGATGCCCCGGCGCCGTCACTCATTTCCGGGGCTGAGCAGGACGTGGTGATCCGTGACCTGCTCGCGGGGCACCGGGCCGGGCTCTCCACGGGGCCCAACTGGACGGGCATTGTTGCCCCTGAGTCGCTCGAACTAGCGGGCTTCCGCGACGAGCTGCGCAACCTGATGATGCGCGCCGCCGAGGCGGACCTGCAGCCGGATGATCTCGCCGCCCTTGGCCGCAGGGCCGGGCGCGCCGAATGGGTTGCCGGCGCCGACTTCTACCGCGAGTACCTCGACGTCCTTCAGTTGCGCACCGGGCCGGCGGATGCGGGCGCCAGGTTTGATCCCGCGGTGATCGTCTCGCGCGCCGCAGATGAGCTGCACTCGCGGCTTGAGCGCGGAGAGCCAAGCCCGTGGGACCTGCTCGTCGTCGACGATTTCCACGACGTCACCGCCGCCACCGCCGCGCTTGTCGGCGTCATCGCTGGTGCCGGCACCAGAGTGTTGCTGCTCGGCAACGCCGATCAATGCGTCGAAGGCTTCCGCGGTGCGCTTCCGCACGCGCTCGCGAACGCCGTCGATGCGCTCGGCGCCGCGCACGTTGAGCTCACGCACGGCTACCGGCAGGGCGGGTCGCTCGCCGCCGTGACCGCCTCTCTCGCCGCACGCATCTCGGTGGCCGGCCTTGGCTCCGCGAGGGCCTCCGGCAGGCCCGACGCTGTGGCTGGCGCGGGCGCCGACGGCAGCATCGAGGTGCTCACCAGCCCGCACGACTTCTCGCAGTCCCGCGCCATCGCCTCGCGGCTGCGCGCGCGACGTCACGGCACTCGGCCCGTGCCATGGGGTTCCATGGTGGTCATCGCGCGGTCTCGCGCGCTATTGCGAGACATCCGCTCCGACCTCTTGGCCGCCGACATCCCCTGCGAGAGCCTTGGCGACGGCGTGGCGCTGCACCGCGAGCCGGCCGTGGCGCCGCTGCTCGCGATCATCAAGGTGGCGCTCGGCCAGGAGTGGACCCAAGACTCTGCGGAAGCGGTGCTCGGCTCGCGGCTCGTTGGCCTTGACCCCGTTGGCTTGCGCCGGCTGCGCCGCGAACTGCTGCGCGAAGAGCGTGCCGGTGGCGGCGAGCGCGCCAGCACGGAACTACTTCTGGAGGCGCTATCGGATCCAGCCTCACTCGCGAACGTGCGTGGTGCCGAGGGACGTGCCGCTTGGCGGGTGGCCAAGGCGGTGGGCGAGGCGCGGCGGCGGGCCGGCGCGCCGGCGCCAACTCCGGGGGCGGTGATCTGGGCGGTGTGGGACGCACTGGACGTGGCTGCGGACCTGCGCGCCTCCGCTCTTGCTGGTTCTGCCAGGGATGATGCGGACCTCGACGCCGTGATCGCGCTACTGCGCGCGGCCCAGTCCTTCACGGAGAGGCTCCCCTCGGGGACGGTGGCGTCGTTCATCGACTCCCTCGAGGCTCAAGAGTTCGCGGCCGATGTTCTTGGCGCGCGCGGGCAGGCGCTCGATGCGGTCGCGTTCGCCACTCCCGCCTCTGCAGTGGGCCGCGAGTGGGACTTCGTGGTGATCGCGGGCCTCGACGAAGGCGTGTGGCCCAACCTGCGGTTGCGGGACTCCGTGCTTGGGTCGCAGCGTCTCGCGGAGGCGCTTGCCGCGGGGCCGTCCGCGGCGGTGGAGCGAGCCACAGGGCAGCGAGACCTGCGCCAAGCCCGCAAAGAGGTGCTCGACGACGAGACGCGCGCGCTGTACGTAGCCGTGTCTCGCGCCCGCTCCGGGCTGCTCGTCACGTGCGTGAGCGACGGCGAACGCCGGCCCTCGCGCTTCGTGCACGCCATCGCGGGAGCCGCCGGCGTTCCCGTTGTCGACGCGATGACCGTTCCCCTCGTCGCAGACCTCCGTTCCGTCGTCGCCAAACTGCGCGCGAGCGGAGCCGGCGATTCCAGCGGCCCTGAAAACAGCGTCGGGCAGGCGGCAACGGCGCTCGCGAGGCTTGCGGCCCTTGGCGAAGCCACCGCGAATCCCGCCACCTGGTACGGCGTTGCGGAGCCGAGCACGCTCGACGGCCTTTTCGACGACGGCGAGGTGAAGGTCTCGCCGTCACGATACGACCTCGTTCGCAGGTGCCCGTTGCGATGGGCGCTCGAGACCGTTGGTGGAACCAAGGAGGCAAGCGAAGCGCAGAACACCGGTCTGCTCGTGCACGCGCTCGCGGAGCGGCTCCCGCACGGCACGGAGTCGCAACTGCTCGCCGCGTTCGACGAGGAATGGGGAGCGCCGCCAGTGACACTGCCCGACCGCACGCACTACGACAAGACGCGGCGCATGGTGGTCAAGCTGGCGGGGTACATCGGGGAACGCCACGGGGTTCAGGTGAGCGTGGAGCAGCCGTTCCGCGTGCACCTCGAGGAGGACCAGATCACCGTCAGCGGCATCGCGGACCGGGTGGAGGTGCGGGACGGGATTGCCACGATCGTGGACCTCAAGACCGGAACCGCAATCAGCGCCGCGGACGCACAGGACAACGGCCAGCTCAAGCTCTATCAACTGGCCGCCGGGCATGGAGGCTTCGCTGGGATCGACGCGGCCGCTGGCGCGAGCCTCGTCTACGTGGGCGGCACCACCGTGAGCGCCTCGGTGCGCACGCAGAGTGCGATTGACGCGGACGCCGTACTCGCGGAACTGCAAGGCGTTGCGGGAGTGATGCGCGGCGCAACGTTCGAGGCGTGCATCAACGACCGCTGCTCGTCGTGTCCCGTGTTGCGCTCGTGCCCCGCACACAGCGAAGGCGCGCAGGTGGCCGAATGAGCGAGCACGGCGTAGTCATTGGGCGCTCGCGGAGCGCTGCGGAACTCATGGCCGCGGTGTCCCACGGTGCAGCCAAACTCCCAACGGCGGAACAGTCCGCGGTCATCGAGGCGGGGCTCGAGCCCACGCTCGTAGTGGCGGGGGCGGGATCGGGCAAGACAGAGACGCTGTCGCTGCGCATCCTGTACCTGCTGGACCACGCTTGCGAATTGTTTGGTGAGGACATCAGCCCCGACGAGATCCTGTGCCTCACCTTCACCCGCAAGGCGGCCGCAGAGATTGCCGAGCGTTCCGAACGCTACGTGGCTCTCGCGTTCGACGAGCGCGGCCCCGACGGCCTCATGCGCGATCCCGAGCGCCCCGCCCCTGCGGTCGCCACCTACAACGGATACGCCGCCGGCCTTGCCCTTGAACACGGCTTGCGGCTGGGCGTTGACCCCGACTCCACCGTGCTCACGAACGCGGCGCTGTGGCAGCTCGCCTCGCGCGTGGTGGAGGAATGGACCGATGAGCTCGATACCGACTCCGCGCTGTCCGTTGTCGCCTCCGGCATCCCGTCGCTCGCGGGACAACTGCGCGATCACGGCGTCTCGCCACAGCGGCTTCGCGATGACCTCACCGCGATGCTGACATTCTTTGAGGCCCTACCCAAGAAGGCCGGTCAAGCCGCAGCCGGGGTCATGACCAAAGACGTCGCCGGCTCCATCGTCAACCTCCGGCGGCTCATTGCCTTGAGCCACCTCGTGGAGGACTTCCAGGCGCGCAAGAGAGCGGGCTCCTACCTCGACTTCGCCGATCAGGTGGCGATCGCGTGCGAGCTCGCGGAACTGCCTGCCGTACGGGAGGCGGAGGCCTCGCGGTACCGCGCCATCCTGCTCGATGAATTCCAGGACACCTCTCCCGCACAACTCACGCTGTTCTCGCGACTGTACGGGGGAGCGCCCGTGATGGCGGTGGGCGACCCCAACCAGGCGATTTACGGATTCCGGGGAGCATCGGCGGCTGCCCTCGAGGCCTTCGTCGAGGCGTTTGGCGGGCGCGACCGCGTGCGCCAAGCGTCGTTGTCTGTGTCGTGGCGCAACGATGCCGCGATCCTCGATGCGGCAAACGTCGCTGCAGCCCCGCTGCGGGAGGCCACACGCGTGGAGGTCAAGGAGCTGGGCGCGCGCCCTGGAGGCGATGTCGCTCTGCCAACGCCCGCGGTCCAGGCCCACATCGCCGCGAACCTCGAGGAGGAGGCGGCGATCGCCGTGGAGTGGCTCCGCGACCACCAGCGGCAGGTCGCCTCGCTCCACCCCGATCGGGAGCCTACGCTCGCCGTGCTGTGCAGGCGTCGCGCCCAGTTCGGCCCCATCGTGGACGCCTTGCGAGTCGCAGAGGTGCCTTACGAGGTGGTGGGGCTTGGCGGGCTCCTCGACACGCCCGAGGTGAGCGACCTCGTGGCCTTGCTGCAGGTGGCTCACGATCCCTCGCGTGGCGATGCGCTCATGCGCCTGCTCACGGGAGCGCGTCTCAATCTGGGCCCAGGGGATCTCGCGGCGCTACACGACCGCGCAGAGGTGCTCGCGGGTCCGCGGGGGGAGCGAGAGGGCGGCGCCTCGATCATCGACGCCCTCTCGGACCTCCCTCGCGAGCAGGACGTCAGCGACCGGCAACGCGCGATGAGCGACGCCGCCCGTGAGCGGCTCACCGCCCTAGGCCACACCGTCGGGCAGATACGCAGGCACACCTACCTGCCGCTCACCGAACTCGTCACGTTCGCCGAGCGCGCGTGGGGACTCGACGTTGAAGTGGAGGTGGCGAGCCCCGGCGGGCGCGCCCGGCGCACTATCGACGCGTTCGTCAACGCGGTGCGCGGCTTCGCGGGGAGCGCCGAGCACGCGACGCTTGGAGCGATGCTCGCGTGGCTCGAGGCGGCGCGCAGCGAAGAATCGGGGCTCGAACTGCCCGTGAAGGAGCCTGAGCCCGGAACAGTGCAGGTACTCACGGTGCACGCCGCGAAGGGCCTCGAGTGGGACGTCACCGTTGTGCCTGGGATGACGGACGGCAAGTTCCCCATCACGAAGCGCACCAAGGGCGAGTACTACGACCCCGCGTGGCTGCGCGGCACCGCCTTGCCGTGGCACTTGCGGATGGACAGCGCGCGGCTCCCCGAGTGGCACTGGCGCTCGGTGGTCGATCACGCGTCCCTTACGGGGAGCATTGACGACTTCCGGCACGACGCCGGCCTGTTCTCTGTCGAGGAGGAGCGGCGGCTGTTCTACGTCGCCGTGACCCGCGCGCGCCACCACGTGCTGCTGAGCGGCTCGTGGTTCGTCGAGGGCGTGACCCTGCAGAAGGTGTCGCCGTTCCTTGAGGAGCTGCTTGAGGCGGGAGTCGCGGACCGCGGGCTATGGGCGGAGCGGCCCGAAGACGGGACTCGCCCAGACGAAAAGGTTCACCACCCGGTGCCATGGCCGCGCCCGGCCACCGCTGCCCAGCAGGCACGGCGCGTTCTGGCCGACGCTGTGGCGAGGTCGGCGCTCGAGGTGAGCGGAGCGTCGGGCTGGGACGAGTCCCTTCCCTTTGGGCGCGAGGTGGCTGCCATGCTTGCGGAGCGAGCCGCGCGCGGCGCCGCCACGGTGGAACTGCCCACTCACTTGTCGACGTCCGCGCTCGTGGCGATCCGTAGGGACAGGGAGGCGTTCCTGGACCTCGTCCGCAGGCCCATGCCGCAAGAGCCGACGAGTGCCGCGCACCGCGGGTCCACCCTCCACGCGTGGATCGAGTCGCACTACGGGCGAGTGCCGCTGCTTGAGGCCGACGACCTGGGGCCAGACGAGGAAGGCGACGAGGACCTCGCGGCGCTGAAGCGCACATGGGAGGCCTCTGAGTGGGCCGATCGCACCCCAAGTGACGTCGAGGTGGACGTGGAACTGCCCATCGCGGGGCGTGTGATTCGCTCCCGTATCGACGCGGTATTCCCCGCCGGCAGGGGCCTGGAGAGGGTCACGGTGGTGGACTGGAAGTCCGGGCGGCCGCCAGCGGATCCCGCAGAGAAGGCCGCGCGCGAGGTGCAGCTCGCGGTATACCGCGCGGCGTGGGCGGCGTGGAAGGGTCTGCGCGTTGAGGACGTGGACGCCGCGTTCTACTACGTGGCCACGGATGAGACGGTGCGGCCAGACCGGCTGCTCACCGCTCCGGAGCTGGAAGCGCTGGTGGTCGGTTAAGCCTGGTCGTGTTCGTGTTCGTGCTCGTCGACGTCGTCGAAGAGCAACGCCTCGAGGTCAAGCATCATGCCCTCGCCGTCGTCGATGACATCGGTGTTCTCCGTGCGCACGCCGTACATGAGCCACCGCAGCAGCGCGAGTTCGGATGCGAGGCGCGCACGGTCAAGCAAGTGGGGGTCTCGCAGTTCTCTGCGGCCAACGGTGTAGGCCTCGAAGATCGAGTCGAGAACGTCTTGGGGCGCTGCGGCAGCGAGCCACGCGAGGTCATCCGCGGGGTCGGCTACGCGAGCATCCATCCAGTCAACGATGCCGTTGACCTGGCCCTCGGCGACGAGCAACTGGTGCTCTCCCATATCGCCATGCACCACGGTGGGCTCGAACCGCCACCACGACACGTTCTCCAGTTGGCGCTCCCAGCGATCCGCCAAGCGTGGCGGAACGCGGCCGGTGTGGATGCCGGCGTCGAGCTCGGCCAAGCGGCGCTCGCGGTACTCCTCCGCGGAGTACGTGGGGAGCCCTTGCTCCTCGACCACGGTGAGCGGCAGCTCGTGAATCTGGGCTAGCGTGGCGCCGATGCTCGCGGCGAGCCCCGGCCCCGGCTCGATGCTCGCGAGCACGAGCGGCGCCCCACGAACCTCGGAGTACACGATCACGCGGCCCTCGTCGGCACCGAGTAGCGCCGAACCGCGCGGCTGTGGCACCTCGAAGCGCACAAGGCCGGTCTCGCGGGCGCGCCCAAGCGCGGTCAACAGGCCCTGTTCGGCCTCGAGTGCGGCTCCTGCGGCGGGCCGACGCGGGGCGCGCACGATCCACCTGGTGCCGGTCGCGTCCTTGACCACCACCACGTCAAAATCGGCGTCAGCGTGTGGGCTGCGAAGCACGTCGTAGACGTCGAGCCCGGGCACGGCGACAGACGCGAGCGCGGCGAGCGCGAGTGGAGAACGTGGCACGGTTTCACGGTACGGCCTAAGCGGGCCCGACGCCACGCTCCACGCCGCGCCCGCGTCACCCTTGCTAGGGGCTTAGGTTGGGGGTATGAGCCTGCCGTGGACCCTCACAGACCCGCTGATCGTCGACAGGGCGGCGGAGCGCCGGGATCTCGACATGGCGCACGCGGACGCCGTGGTGGTGCGCGATGGCGCCGTGCTGGCCGCGGACGGGCGGCTCGTGGAATTGCCGCCTGCTGAGCGGCCGGAGGCCTCGCTGACCCTGTACTTGGGGCGCGACGGCGACAGGGATCTGGTGGCCGTGGTGCCCGCGGATGCGACGTTCGGCGTGAGCGACGACGGCATCGGCTCCGAGCGGCTCGTGGGCCTGCGGGATTTGCTGAGGGCCTTCAGCGAGCGGACCGACGCCGATGCGGCTCGCGATCGTGAGCTCGCCTCCACCGCGGTAGCGATCGCCACATGGCACGCGAATCACCCGCGTTGCTCGCTGTGTGGAGCGGTGACAGAGCCCGTGCACGGCGGGTGGGTGCGTCGCTGCGATGCCGATTCGCGAGAGCACTATCCGCGCACCGATCCCGCCGTCATTGTGGCGATCACGGACCCGGATGATCGGCTGCTCATCGCGCATGCGTCCTATTGGAGCGCGCGCCGCTATTCGCACCTTGCCGGCTACGTGGAGCCGGGAGAGAGCCTCGAGCAGGCCGCGCGGCGCGAGGTGGGGGAGGAGGCTGGTCTGTCACTGGCGAGCCTCGCCTACGTGGCGTCGCAACCATGGCCCTTCCCAGCGTCGGTCATGGTGGGGTTCAAGGCGATGGTCGAGGACACGGAACTGCGGCTGGACCAGGACGAGATCACGGACGCGCGCTGGGTGACGCGCGAGGAACTGCCAGCGCTCGTTGCCGAGGGGAATGTGATCCTGCCGCCAGGAGGCTCTATCGCGCGCTGGATGCTCGACGACTGGCTAAAGCCCTGACCCCTGACCCCTGACCCCTGACCCCTGACCCCTGACCTCTGACCTCTGACCTCTGACCTCTGACCCCGGACCCCGGACCCCCAGCCACAAGCAACACCTCTCCACACAGCCGGAATGCCTCTCCACACACTCGGGTCCTCTGGCGTGGCAGATCCCGGCGTGTCGCCCGCGACACGCCGCCCGTGGCGCCGGCGCGTGTGGAGAGGTGATCGCTGTGTGTGGAGAGGTGATCCGCGGGGAAGGTTGCGAGGCTGTGGATAGCGGAGCCGCGTGTCTGCGCGGGCTGACACAATGCATCTGATGTCCGCAGAAGAGATTCTCGACGCCCTCGATCCCGAGCAGCGCGAGGTAGCCACCGCCCTCCACGGTCCCGTGTGCGTGCTCGCAGGAGCGGGCACCGGCAAGACGCGCGCCATCACGCATCGCATTGCTTACGGAGTGCGCGTCAACGCCTACAACCCGCATTCGGTGCTCGCCGTAACGTTCACCGCGCGCGCGGCGGGGGAGATGCGCCAACGCCTTCGCGGCCTCGGCGCAGGCGGGGTGCAGGCGCGCACCTTTCACGCGGCGGCGCTGCGTCAACTGAGTTACTTCTGGCCGGAGGTGGTTGGCGGGCAGCTGCCCCAGATTCTTGAGCACAAGGCGCAGCTCGTTGGCCGCGCTGCGAGCGGCATTGGGCTGCGCGTTGACCGCCTCACCGTTCGCGATCTGGCGAGTGAGATCGAGTGGGCCAAGGTCTCGCTCGTGGATCCCGACGACTACCAGCGCAAGATCGCGGACGTGGGCCGTCCCCTCCCCGCGGGTCTCACCGCGCATCAGGTGGCCGACGCCATGCGCGCCTACGAGCAGGCCAAGACGGACGCCGTGGTGCTTGACTTCGAGGACATTCTGCTGCTGCTCGCGGACATGATCGGCAGGCACGCGGAGGTGGGGGATCAGATTCGCCGCCAGTACAAGCACTTCGTGGTGGATGAGTACCAAGACGTTTCCCCTCTCCAGCAGTTCCTGCTTGAACAGTGGCTTGGCGGCCGCCGCGAACTGTGCGTCGTTGGCGACCCCGCGCAGACCATTTACTCGTTCGCGGGCGCGTCCCCAAAGCACCTTCTTGACTTCCGCCGCGAGTACCCCGATGCCACCGTGGTGCGCCTTGTCCGCGACTACCGCTCCACCCCCCAGGTGGTGCAGCTCGCCAACTCGCTCATGCGCTCGCGCGACAGCGCCTTCAGCTCGGTGGAGCTCGTGGCTCAGCGACCCAACGGCCCCGCGCCCGCGTACACGGCCTACGAGGATGACGTGGACGAGGCCGAGGGCGTCGCCTCGCGCATCGAGGCGCTCACGGCGCAGGGAGTGCCCGCTCGCGAGATAGCGGTGCTGTATCGCACCAACAGCCAGTCGGAGGCCCTCGAGGAGGCGCTCTCGCAGCGCGGCATCGGCTATCTCGTGCGCGGCGGGCAGCGCTTCTTCGATCGCGATGAGGTCAAGCGCGCCATCGTCTTGTTGCGCGGCGCCGCCGTGTCGGCGGGTTCAACACCACGGCCCGACGCTGGGTTGGGGGAGTCCGTCCGCTCAGTTCTCATGGACGTGGGGTGGGCGGAGGAGCCTCCTGCCGCTCGGGGTGCCGTGCGCGAGCGGTGGGATTCGCTCCAGGCTCTTGCTGAGCTCGCCGACGACGTCGACGCAGATTCCGGTGGCGAGGCGACGCTGCGGGACTTCGTGGAGCACCTTGCCGAGCGAGCCCAAGCACAGCACGCCCCGTCTGTCGATGGGGTCACGCTCACGACCATGCACGCCGCAAAGGGACTCGAGTGGGATGCCGTGTTCATCATCGGCGCGTCTGAGGGGCTCATGCCGATCTCCCTCGCGGAGACCGCGGAGGCGGTCGAGGAAGAGAAGCGCCTGCTCTATGTGGCGATCACGCGCGCGCGGGAGCACCTCTCCGTGAGCTTCGCCAGGGCGCGCAAGACGGGCGGCAAGGCAACGCGAAAGCGCACCCGGTTCTTGGAGCAGCAGTGGCCAGACGCGCGCCCAACGGTGGTGAAGCGCCAACCGGTGAGCGCCGCGCTCGCGGATCTGGACGCCGGGCAGGTGCGCCTCTTCGAGGAGCTCAAGGAATGGCGGCTCGCGATAGCGAAGGAGACGGCAAAGCCCGCCTTCACGGTGCTCGTCGACGTGTCGCTCGTGCAGATTGCCAGGGATCGTCCGCGCACTCTTGGCGACCTTGCGCGGGTCAATGGGGTTGGTGCGTCAAAACTGCAGACGTACGGGGCGGACATTCTGGAGATCGTCGCCCGCCAGTGACACGGGGCGTGTGGCCAGCCGTCACCGCCAGCGGGCCCTGCGCGCTGCGACCTCGTCGCCCACGGCACCCGCGCCCCCGCACCCACATCCCGGTTCCGCCTCGAGAGGCTCCGCAACGATCCGACCCGTGGCGTCGATCCGTTCCGCGACCCCCACGTCCTCGCCCACCAGCCAGCCCAACAGGCGGCTCGCCACACGCACGCCCGCGGTGGCTCCCGCGAACCCGTGCACGAGCGGCCTGCGCGTGGAGATTCCCGAGCCCGCGAGCTGCAGCGCGAGCGACGGCCACGCGGGGTCTAGGCGGGCGAGCGCCAGGTCTCTGCACCGCGAACACGCGGAGCGGCCGTGGACCACAACGTGCGAGACCCACACCGATGGACCGTCGCACGCAACAAGCACGTACGGGGTCGCGGAGGGAGCGTAGTGATTGATGATCTGCTGGTCTGGAGCGCCCATGCACGTGATGACCGCGAGGCTCTCTCCGCCTCCCGCGACCCCAACGGTGTGCCCGCGCGCCGCTAGGGTCGCCGCCGCGGCTCCCGCGCACGTGCCGGTGGCGGTGGCCACGTAGGTGCCAACCGGCTCCACCTCGCTCGCCGCGGCATCGTGCAGCGCCACCTCAAGTCCCGCGCGGTGCACCGCGGCCGCGATGTCCATCCCCAGGGCTCCCGCGCCCCACACGGCAACGCGGGCGCTAGGCGCTCTGACGTCCTCTGCATCCCATATCCCTGCGGCGGTGAGAATGCCGACCACCCGGCCAAAGCGTCGGGCCTGTGCGGCGGAAACGGGACGGCCGCCCTCAAGCGACTCAACGAAAGCCCGCTCGCTCAAGCCAAGTTCCGTGAGCGTGACCGGGGCCGCGAGGCCCACTTGCACGTCCGTGCCCCCGTCAACGCGCGGGCGAGCAAGAACGGGGCACGGCGAAGGAAGGCGCATGGATCAACCGTGCCACCCCCTATGGCGCCTCAATCGGTTATCCACAGGCAAAGCAAAGCGGCCGCCCTCCGTTAAGGAGGACGGCCGCTTTCGCGAACTACTTAGGCCTTGCCGAGGATGCGGTTCAGCTTGGTGCCGCACACGGGGCATTCGGCCTTCGCCATTCGGCGGCCGTTCTCGGAGATGACGACCTTGCCCTCGGTGGAGCGCTTGTCCTTGCACTTCACGCAGTAGAACTCGCCAGAGTACGTCTCGTCAGCCATGTGGCTCTCCCTTTGTCATTGCGTGCTGGTGCACGCGCTTTGTGGCCACACGGGCCTCTTGTGCACAAGCCTAGACGGGCGTGAGCACGATTTCGCGCCAATTACGCGTCGACGTGTCGGATCAGTCCGTGTTTGTTGGGGGCTCGTCGTTGGGCTCGGATTCGCTTGGGGCGTCGCCAAGCCCGCCCTCGAGCATCCGCTGCAGCTCGGCGTCGACATCATCGGACGCCCCACGCGTGTCCACCCACTGCTGCCAGTTCGCGAGCTGCTCTGGCCGCGGCGGGAGGTCGGGGTGGGACCAGATGGCGTCGCGCTCGGCGGCACCAACGCTGCGCGTGAGTGAGCCCCACATCGCGGAGGCGTCGCGCAACCGGCGTGGCCGCAGGTCAAGGCCAAGCAGGTTCGCGAAGGCGTCCTCTGCGGGACCGCCTGCCGCGCGCCGCCTGCGCATCATCTCGCGCAGCGAACCGATCGACGGCAGGTGTGGCGCAGCGGCCACGGTGGTCACCTCGTCCACCCATCCCTCAATCAGCGCGAGCCACGTCTCGATCTGCTCGAGCGTCGCGGCCTGTTCATCGGTGTGATGGCTCGCGAAGATCCCGCGAGTAAGCGCCTCCTGGAGGGCGGCGGGATCCCCAGCCCCAGCGTCGGACACCGCGCGGTCAAGAGCGTCGAGGTCGATCGTGATTCCTGCCGCGTACCGCTCGATGGCCGCATGCAGCTGGCCGGGCAGCCATGGCGCGGCGGCGAAGAGTCGAACGTGCGCGGCCTCGCGAAGCGCGAGGTAATCCTGCACTTCCTTTGCTGGCACGTCGAGCCCCGCGGAGAACCCCTCGATCACGCTTGGCACGAGCGCCACGCGCGGCTGGGGGAGCAGCGGGATGCCGAGGTCCGTGCCGCCGAATACCTCGAGCGCCGCTTGGCCCGCGGCCTGACCCATGTGCATGCCGCACACCGTGGGAGGCACCGAGCCGAGCAGGCCACCCATCGTGCCCTCCGATTCCGCGTGCAGCACCGAGCTCAGCGCGCTCGAGACGCTCACCGCCACCGGCCCCGCGAGCACGCGCCACGTGGGCAGGGTCGCCTCCACCCATTGCGCACGGCTCCACACATGCGGCTCCTCACGAGACGGGTCGAAGTCAGTTGCGGCGTCGAGCCACAGTTCTGCGCGGCTCACCGACTGCCGGTAGTCCGACGCTGTGGCGGCGCTCACGGTGGGGTCGCCTCCCTGCGCGGCGACACCGCGGGCGACGTCGTGCGCGAGCGTCCAGTTGACGTCTTCGCCTTGGCTCTGCGTCATGAGGGAGCGAATCTGGCCGAGGACGTGATCCATCATCTCCGGCGACTGCGCGAGGCCGGACGCCTCGGCGATCTGCTTGGGGTCAAGTCCCATCCGCTCAAGCTCTTCGAGGGCGCGCTCCGCGTCGTCGCCAAAGAGCTCGCGCAGCAGGCGCATCCATGGGGTGTCGTCGGTGGTCACTGCGCCTCCCTAGCGCGCGGCGGACGCCGCGCTCACCAACGTAACGCGCGGGCTAGGGGTTTGTGCTCTTCGTTCGCTATGAGCATGGGCGCGAATCGGCGATGATTGTCCACGTGAACCCGGACACCGATGTGGACACCTTGGCGCCAGAGCCGCTCGAGTTTGCCGACGAGCAAGCCGCACGCAGGGCGACAGTGCTGTCCGTGACGGGACTCGCGGTCTCCATCCTCATTGCTGCGCTCACTATCATTCCGGCGGCTTTCGCGATCGGCTCTGCCGGGCCGACGTTCGACACGCTGGGAGAGAAGGACGGCGAGCCGCTCGTCACGATCGAGGGCGCGCCCACATACGAGTCCACGGGGGAATTGCGGCTCACCACGGTCTCGGTGGCCGACGCTGGGGGCACGCCGTTCACGATGGGCAGGGTGCTCTCTGCGTGGGTTTCGCAGCGCGAGTACACGTTGCCGCGAGAGTGGGTGTTTGGCTCCCCTAAGGACGAGGACGCCGTGGCGGAGCAGTCCCGCACCGACTGGATCTCGTCTCAAGAGAGCGCCACGGTGGCGGCGCTCGAGGAACTGGGACACCCCGTGCCGGCGACGATCACCGTTGCCGAGGTGCCGGAAGACTCCGGGGCCGCGGGGCATCTCCAAGAGGATGACGTCATCGTGGCCGTAGACGGCACCACGATCACCACCTACGACGACCTCGCGGACGTGATGGAGTCGAAGACGCCAGGCGATGCCATCACGGTGACCGTGAAGCGCGGCGGGGTGCAGCTGGACCAGACCTTCGACACGAGCGACGACGGCAACGGCAACGCGATTATGGGGATCTACGTGGACCCCACCTTTGACCTGCCCATCGACGTCACGGTGGCGATCGACTCCGTTGGCGGACCGTCCGCAGGTTTGATGTTCTCCCTAGGAATCATGGACAAGCTCACGCCAGAGGACGAGCTGGCGGGCGCCAAGGTGGCGGGCACCGGCACCATCGCCGCGAGCGGCGATGTTGGGCCTATTGGCGGCATCCGTATGAAGATGTGGGGCGCCCACGACGCCGGATCCGCGTACTTCCTGGCCCCCGTCGAGAACTGCGATGAGGTCGTCGGCAACATTCCACCTGGGTTGAGCGTTTTTTCAGTCAACACCCTTGACGACGCCTACACGGCCATCGTGGCGATCGGAAAGGGCGACACCGCGTCCCTGCCTACCTGCTAGGTATGGCACCCTGAAGCCTCAAGCCAAACAGCCACAAAGGATGTGCCCCGTTGACGTTCGACGCCGACCGTAGCGCTTCACCCTCCCGCCCCATGCCCGCGCGCAGGCGCTCGCCCGTGGCGGTCACCGCCGTGGTGGTGGGCATCGTGATCGTGCTCGCGATCGCGGTGGCCAATGTGTGGACCGAGTGGCAGTGGTACGGCCAGGTGGGCTACACCGAGGTATGGCGCACCCAGTGGGTCGCGCGTTTGGTGACGTTCCTGGTATTTGGCCTTATTGCGGGCGGTGCTTTGTGGCTCACGCTGTGGATCGCGAGGCGCGTGCGGCCAGAGCTTGGCGGCCGTCCAGCGCTTGACCGGTATCGCGAGCAGGTGCGGCCACTCGAGCGCGCCGTGATGTGGATCGCGCCGGTCTTCGTTGGCGTGATCGCCGGCGCCGTGATGTCTTCGCGGTGGCGAGAGATCCTTGCGTGGCTCAACTCCACCTCGTTCGGCGTCAAGGATCCACAGTTTGGGCTTGACGCCTCGTTCTACGTCTTCACCCTCCCTGTGCTGCACGCGCTCGTAGGGTTCTACTTGACGATCCTCATCCTGTGCACCGCGCTCGCGGCCTTCGTGCACTTGCTCTACGGCGGCATCTCCGGAGGCGGCCGCAACTTCGTGGCCTCCAAGGGTGCCCGCATTCAGCTCGCGGTGATGGGCGCGCTCATCATGCTTGGCGTGGCCGCCAACTACTGGCTGCAGCGCTACAGCCTCCTCAACAAGGTGGGGGAGAAGTTCTACGGGGCGTCGTTCACCGACATCAACGCCGTGCTCCCGTCGCGCGGCATTCTCGTGGGCATCTCGATCATCGTTGCGGGCGTGTTCCTGCTCGTCATTTGGCGGGCCGACTGGCGCATCCCCGCCGTTGGTGTTGGTCTGCTGCTCGTTGCCGCGATCGCCATTGGTGGCATCTATCCCGCGGTCATTCAGCGCTTCACGGTGACGCCGAACGTGCTGGAGAAGGAGACCCCCTTCATCAAGCGCAACATCGACGCCACGCGCTACGCCTATGGACTCGACAAGGTTGAGGTCACGGACTACAGGGCCACCACAGAGGCCGACGCTGACGCTTTGCGCGCGGATGCGGACACCACCACGCAGATTCGCCTCTTGGACCCCAATGTGGTGGCCCCCGCCTTCCAGCAGCTGCAGCAGAACAAGCAGTACTACAACTTTGGCGACACGCTCCAGGTGGACCGGTACCGGGTGGGCGATGAGATCCGCGACACCGTCATTGCCGTTCGCGAACTCAACCTCGACGGACTGAGCGACGCCAACCGCAACTGGGTGAACGACACCACCGTATTCACTCACGGATTCGGCGTTGTTGCCGCCTACGGCAACCGCGTGAAGCTCGATGGCCAGCCCACATTCTGGGAGGGTGGCATCCCCTCCGCAGGCGACATGGGGGACTACGAGCCCCGCGTGTACTTTGGCCAGAACCTGCCGCTGTACTCGATCGTCGGGGCCCCTGCGGGCACCACCCCATGGGAGCTTGACTACCCGGACGACAACTCGGAGACGGGCCAGGTGAACTCCACGTTCACGGGTGACGGCGGGCCGTCAGTGGGCAACATCTTCGCGAAGCTCATGTACGCGATTCGCTTTGGCGAGGAGCAGATTCTGCTCTCCGACCGCGTCACGAGCGAGTCGCAGGTGCTCTACTACCGTGACCCCCAAGAGCGCGTGCAGAAGATCGCCCCATACCTCGAGCTCGACCAAACCACGTACCCAGCGGTCGTTGACGGGCGTGTGGTGTGGGTAGTGGACGGCTATACGACCACCTCGCAATTTCCTTACTCCGCAGCGGTGACCCCCACCGGAGTCTTCTATGGGAATGCCGATGCCACAGCGTCGGGCATGTCGCCGAGCCCTATCAACTACATCCGCAACTCCGTGAAGGCCACGGTGGATGCGTACGACGGCACCGTGAACCTCTACGCGTGGGATACGGAAGACCCGATCCTGCAGACGTGGGAGAAGGTGTTCCCCGCCTCGTACAAGCCGATTTCCGAGATCTCTGGCGCGCTCATGAGCCACTTGCGCTACCCGGAAGACCTCTTCACGGCGCAACGCTTCCAGCTGCAGTCGTACCACGTGACGGATCCGGCGACGTTCTTCAACGGCTCGGACTCGTGGAACATCCCCAACGACCCCACCAAGGAGACGCAGAAGCAGCCGCCGTACTACCTGTCGCTGCAGATGCCTGACCAGGAGGCGCCGTCGTTCTCGCTCACGGGCACGTTTATCCAGGGTGGTGAGAACCCCCGCAACATCCTCACGGGCTACCTCGCGGTGGATTCGGAGACGGGTGATACCCCTGGCGAAGTGGCCGACGGGTACGGCACGTTGCGCCTGCTCGAGTTGCCGCGTGACACCACGATTCCTGGCCCCGGCCAGGTGCAGAACAACTTCTCCACGGACACCGACGCGCAGACCACGCTTAACCTGCTGCGCCAAGGTGACTCCACGGTCATCAACGGCAACCTCCTTACCGTGCCCGTTGGCGGCGGCCTGCTGTACGTGCAGCCCGTGTACGTGGAGGCGAAGGCCGGCACCAAGGTGCCGCTGCTGCGCAAGGTCTTCGTGGCCTTTGGCGATGAAGTGGGCTTTGCGGACACGCTGCAGGGCGCGCTTGACCAGGTGTTCGGCGCGGGTGCAGCGGAAGAGCCGGAGGAGCCAGGCACGGAAGAGCCGGGCACGGAAGAGCCCACGGAGCCGACGGACCCCGACACCCAAGCGGCCCAGCAGGCGCTCAACTCCGCGCTGACGCGGGCCCAGCAGGCGATCGAGGCGGGCCAGGACGCGCTCGCGGTCGGTGACTTCGCGGCGTACGGCCAGGCCCAAGAGGACCTCGCTAACGCGCTCGAGGACGCTGTCGCCGCGTCTCGCAGGCTCGAGGGCAACACGGACGCGGAGCCCACGGCTAGCCCGGACGCGTAGCGGAAGGGGCGCGATTTGGCCCCCTTCATTGCGTCAGGTAAACTAGATTCTTGCCGACGCGGGGTGGAGCAGCTCGGTAGCTCGCCGGGCTCATAACCCGGAGGTCGCAGGTTCAAATCCTGTCCCCGCTACGAATCGAAAAGGGGCCCTCACCAGATGGTGAGGGCCCCTTTCGCTTTCCCGCGCTAGGAGCGGCCCGACGCTGTGGCCGGGCTCGCGCCTACGTCGCCGGAGTTGGTTCCTCCGCAGCCCCCGCGAAGGGGTGCTCACGCTCGAGAGCCGAGCCCTCCACGTCCACGTTCGGCAGGAGCTTGTCGAGCCATTTTGGCAGCCACCACGCGCCGTCTCCCACGAGGTGCAGCACCGCGGGGATGATGACCATGCGCACCACGAATGCGTCGAATAGCACGCCGATCGCGAGCCCAAAGCCCATGGGCCTGATCATCGCGATGTGGGAGAACACGAAGCCTCCGAAGACCGAGATCATGATGATCGCGGCGGCCGTGACCACGGCGCGGCCGTGGCGAAGGCCTGCAACGACGGCGTTCCGCGCCGGCAGCCCGTGCACGTAAGCCTCACGCATGCCGGAGGCCAGGAACAGCTGGTAGTCCATGGCGAGGCCAAAGAGGATTCCCGTGAGCATGATCGGCAGGAAGCTCAGGATGGGGCCGGGATCGTGGACGTCGAAGAGGGAGCCGAGCCAGCCCCACTGGAACACGGCGGTCACGAAGCCGAGGGCGGCGAAGAGGCTCAGCACAAAGCCAGCAGTGGCGATGACCGGCAGCAGCAGTGAGCGGAACACCACGATCAGGATGATGATCGACAGCCCCACGACCACGACGAGGTACAGCGGCAGCGCGTCCGCGAGCTTCTCGGAGATGTCGATGTTGCCGCTCGCCTCGCCTGCCACACCAAGCACGGTGCCGTCGGCAAGCGTGGCGTTGTCGCGCAGCGCGTGCACGAGTTCTTCCGTGGACTCGGACGAGGCGCCCTCCTTGGGGATCACCTGGAAGGCGAGGAAGCTATTGTCGTCGGACACGGCTACGGGCACCACGGCCACGACATCGTCGTAGGACGCGATCTCGTTGCTTACGGCCACCTGGGCGGCGAGCACCTCGTCATCGGTGACCGGCGCGGGCAGGGCTGCGGTCACGAGCAGCGGGCCGTTGATGCCCTCTCCAAACTCGGCGCCGATCGTCGAGTACGCCTTGTACTGGGTGGAGTCGGCGGGTTCCTGGCTGCCGTCGGGCAGGCCAAGGCGCATCGAGGCCGCGGGAATCGCGATGACGCCAAGCGCGATCACCGCGACGATGAGCGACAGCACCGCGCGGCCAGTGCGCATGGGCTTCGCCTCTGGCTCGGCGTGCTCCGGCGCGCCGACGCTCGTGCGCGCATTCTTGCCGAGCGCGCGCATACCGATGAGGCCAAGCAGCGCCGGGGTCAGGGTGATGGCGATAAGCACGGCTACGGCGACGCAGAACGCCGCGACCGTGCCCATGATGCCCATGAACGGGATGCCCGTGATGTTGAGCGCGAGCAGCGCGATGAGCACGGTAGAGCCCGCGAAGACCACGGCATTTCCTGCGGTTCCGTTCGCCAGGCCGACGGACTCGGTCACCTCCATGCCGCGCTTCAGTTGGGTGCGGTGGCGGTTGACGATGAACAGTGAGTAGTCGATGCCGACGGCGAGGCCGAGCATGACGCCGAGCACTGGCGTCACGGACTGCATGTCGACGACGCCAGAGAAGGCGAGTGCGGTGGCAACGCCGATGCCAACGCCAACGGCGGACGTCACGATGGGCAGCAGGGCGGGCAGCAAGGCCCGCATCATCACGATGAGCACCACGAGCGCGAGGAGCACACCCACGATCTCACCGACACCGAGGATGCCCTCGGGGCCGCTCACGAATTCCGCGGAGAAGTACGCGTTGACGCCGTCTGGCACCTGGGCCTCGACGGTCTCGACAACGGTGTCCTTGTCGCCCTGCGGCACGCCGTGAACCTCGGTGTCGAACTGCACCACGCCAAGGGCGGCTGCGCCGGACTCGGACACGGTCGTGAGGCCCGCCGCGTTCGCGGCAAGCTGCTCTCCAAGCGCCAACTGCTGCTCGCCAGCGTCAAGCTGCGCCGTGCTGTCGTCGAGCTGCTTCTGCTGTGCGGCGAAGTCGTCTGCCATGGCGTCGTACATGCCGGCCTCTGTGGCCTGCGCGATCGCGGCGTCCAGCTGCTCCTGACCCTGCGCAACCTGCTCGCGTCCCTGCTCAATCTGGGTCTTGGAGTCCGCGAGTTCTTGCATCTGCGCGTCGCGCTGCGCTTGGGTGGCGAACGGATCGACAACGCCCGTGACGTGCTCGATCTCTGTGGCGGAAGCAAGCGCGGTGCTGATGGCCTGCTGCTGCTCCGCGGTGAAGGCGGCGCCGTCCTCGGTGGTGAAGACGATGCGTGCGCTGCCACCATCGAGCCCAGCGATCTTGGAGGACATCTCCTCCGTGACGCGCTGCGTTTCGGTGCCAGGGATGGAGAACGTGTCTGCGAGCTTGCCGCCGAACGCGAGGAACGCTCCGGCCGCCGCGAGCAGCGCTACTGCCCACGCGATGATCGCGATGAAGGGGCGAGCCGCGGAGCCGCGCCCAATGCGGAAGAGAAAGTGTGCCACGGAATGCCTTTCCGGCGGGGAGTGGAATGGGAAGGGCGTCGTTGCCGGATATCAGTGTAGGCCCTCGCGGCTAGTTTGGCGACACATGTTGAATAAGTTTTTCGAGGCGGGCACAATGGGGGCGTGGACCCGCGCATCGCCAAGACCAAAGACAAGCTCCAAAGGGCACTCCTCGAACTGGCGAGCGAGAAGGATCTTGACCTCGTGACGGTGCGCGACATCACCGAACGCGCGGGGGTCAACCGCACCACGTTCTACCTGCACTACGCGGATCCCGCCACGCTGCTCGCGGACGCCGTCGACCAGATCGTCGAGCGCGCAGGGGCGGGGCTGCACGACATCGACATCACCGCGAGCGAGCCCCCTGCGCAGCTCGCGGAGTTCCTCACCCACGCGGAACTCAATCGCGAGGTCTACCGCAGGATCTTCGCCGATCCGGGATACGCCCTGGTATATGCCCGCTTGCGCGACAGGCTCCAGGCCACCGTCAAGGTCCGCGGCGAACTCGCCAACATCCCGCACCCAGAAGGCGTCCCCTTCCCGATCATTGCCGCCGCAGTCACGGGTTCCATCCTGGGAATGATCGGTGAGTGGATCGCCGAGGATCCCCACGCAAACCCCACCGAAGCGGCCCGGTGGATATGGCTCATGGTGCGCCCGCCGTCGGGCAGTACGCCCTAGGCGACCGCCGCGCCAAACGCCGCGTGGTCGCGAACCGTAAGGTCCGCGTAGGCGAGCGAGAAGTCTCCCACCGCCTCCGCGAACTCAAGGCCGTCGCCAAGGTACGCGGCCATCGCAATCCTGTCGCCGCCGCGGGCGTGAGCGCGAGCGAGCGTCCACGCGCACAGGCGCCCGTAATTGGTGAGGGCAACCGAATCGAAGCCGGCGGTCTCCACCGAGTACTTCCAGTCGCGCAACTGGCGCACGTAGTAATCCACGTGCTGGTCCTCGCGCCGCGTGCGCTGCCACCCAAGAAGGACGTCGCTCGCCGCTTGCATGATGCGCTGCCCCGTGACCACACGTTCGCCCTGATTGTCGAACTCGGAATCGCCAAGATACGCGGCGAGCACGGAAGCCCGCGCCTCCTTCGCCTGGAGGAGCAGCGGCTCCAAGCCGTCGTGCGCCTCCATGAGCAGCACCCACGCGCGCATACCAACCGAGCCAACGCCCACGACCTTGCGAGCGGCATGGGTGAGCGAGAAGTTCTCGATGAGCAGACGGCGCTCAGGGGTCAGTGACGCGGTGTAGTCGCGGACCAACATCCGCATCCACTCGTACAGGTTGTCGATGTCGATGAGGGTCTCCACGTTCTCTGCGGGAACCAGTAACGGGGGATCCGGCACAAAGCGTGGGTGGCCATCGACGAGTTCCGTGAGCCGGGACAGCGCGTGCAAAGAGGTGCGCTTGTGCGCGGCCTTCACGCTCTTGGTGATCGCCTTCGCTTGTTTCTTCTTGGTGGCGTCCGCAAGCAGCACCAATTGCTCTTGAGCGTCCATGCGCGCGTACCAGACCTCTGTCATAGGGCGCGCGGCAAACTCTGCGAGCGCTACCTGGTACGCCCGCACCGTGGCGACCGCGTTCTCGCGGGCCTCAACATCTGAGTGCCCGTTGTCGCGAGCCGCAACAACCATCGACGCGGCAAGCCGCTTGACGTCCCACTCGAAGGGGCCGGGGAGCGTCTCGTCGAAGTCGTTGAGATCAAACACCAAGCGGCGTTCGGGGGAGCCATAGGCGCCAAAGTTGGACAGATGCGCGTCTCCGCACAACTGGGTCACGAGGCCGGAGTGGGGCAGCGCCCCAAGATCGTCAGCCATGACAAGCGCCGAGCCGCGATAGAAGGTGAAGGGCGACTCAAGCATCCGCTCATGGCGCACGGGGACGAGTTCCTGAACCCGCGTCTCATCCTGGCCGCGCAGCAAGCCAACGGGATCGCGATCGCGGCGCGTGTCCACGTGGGCATGGGCGAAGAGCGGCACGCGCTCGCGCGCCGCTAGCCCCGCGGCCACCGAGGCATCGCGGGTTGGCGAGAACTCGGGAAGCTGGCTGGTGCTCACGTTCCGCATGCTACCGGCGGCGCGTACGCTGATCCTCGGCATTCCGGAAAGGAGCCTCATGGCGAGTTCCGCCAGAACGCGCACGTGGACGCGCACCAGGGTCATTCTGCTCATCGCTTTCGCGTTCACCGTCATGGCGGATCCCGTGTCGTCGGTCGCCTATGCCATCGAAGCGGCGCTGCGAGCCCTCGACAACAACCTGTCGCTGCTGCTTCCCGCAATGGGTCTTGTGGTGCTCGTCGTCGCTCTGGTCGTCGCGAGCTATCACGCCCTTGTTGGCCGCTTCCCTGAGGGTGGCGGATCTGCCGCGGCCGCGGGCAAGGCGTTTGGTGAGGGGGTGTCCTTCATCCCCATGGGAGCGCTCATCGTCGACTTCGTTCTCACCATCGCCATCTCCGTTTCCGCAGGCGCCTCCGCGATCATCGCCTACGTGCCCTCGCTGGCGCAGTGGCGGCTCTCGCTGGCGCTCATTCTGCTGGTGGTGGTTGCGGGAATCGTGTGGTTTGGCCACATCGGAAGGGCCGTGTTCGCGGTGCTCACTATTGGCTTCATCGTCATCGCGGTGGTGGTGTTGTCGCTTGTCTCTGGCGAGGAGCCCGTCGCGGTGACGAGCCCACATGTGGACCACGCGCCGTTGGCCGTGCTGCTTGCTTTCCCCGTAGCCATGGCGCTCGCTACGGGCGTGGAGGCGCCGTCGTCAGCGATCGCGCAGCTTGGCCAGCTCGATGATGACGGCAGGCGCTCGTTTGGGCGCTGGGCGCTGTGGCTCACGCTTGGCATCGTCGGAACGCTCACGCTTGCCCTCACGGCCGCCGCCGTCTTCCTTGGCGTAACGGTGCCTCACGATGACACCACTCTCGTCGCCGAGATAGCGCGGCGGGGTCCGTCCCCCGCCCTCTTTGCGGCGTTCCAGGCCGCCACCGCCTTGCTCCTGTTGAGTGCCGCGAGCTCGTCCTTCCAGGCGGGGCCGGGCCTGCTCAAGGCGCTTGCCCGCCACGATCGCCCCGGCGAGATCAACCACGGAGTGCTGCCCGCCGCGCTTGGCCGCACCAATCGCCACCACGTTCCCGTCGCCGGGCTCGCGGTGTTCTTGGTGCTGAGCGCGGTGGTGGTGGCGATCGCCGGCGCCTACGACCAGCGCCTCGTGCTCTTCTATGCGGTGGCGGTGTTCGTGAGCTTCCTGCTGGGGCTCTTGTCCATGCTGCGCTTTGAGTACCAGGCCCGACGCTGGGGTTGGGTGGCGCTCAATGCCGCCGCCACGATTGCGGTTGGCTTCACGCTGTTGGCCAACCTGACGCGTCCGCAGGCACTCGGGTCGCTCCTTGCGACGGCGATAGTCGCCGCCGGCCTGTACGCGGCATGGGTGCGCGCGGGCAGGCCACGAGGTACCGCCAACGCGGTAGCTGAGGCGGAGGCAGATGCCGCAGACGACGAGGACGCGGACGAGGCAAACGAGGCCAGGGCCTAGACGATCCGTCCCTGGTGCTCCGAGCCGGTAGCGCGGGAACCCGTGCCCACAAAGGTGGGGTCATCCTCCGCCACGAGGTGGCCGTCGGCGAGGCGCACCGTCGAGTCCGCGATGTCCATGAGTGACTGATCGTGTGTCGAGATGAGCGCCGTCATGCCTTGAGTGGAGATGACCTCGCGCAACAGCCCCATGATCGCCGTGCCCGTGTCTGCATCGAGTTGACCGGTGGGCTCGTCCGCGATGAGCAGCTGGGGGTCGTTGGCGAGCGCGCGGGCAATGGCGACGCGTTGCTGCTGGCCGCCGGAGAGCTCCGCCGGGCGCTGATTCATGTGCTTGGACAGGCCCACCATGTCGAGAAGTTCGGCGACGCGCTTGTCCCGCACCGAGGTCTTGGCGTTGCGAAGCCGCATCGGCAGCCCCACGTTCTCGGCCGCGGAGAGCATCGGTACCAGGCCAAACGTTTGGAACACGAACGCCACCGTGTCCCTGCGAAGGCCCGTCCGGGCGCGCTCGGAGAGCTTGGTCACGGTGATGTCGTTGACCACGATCGTGCCGCCGCTTGGGCGGTCAAGCCCGCCAATGCAGTTGAGCAGCGTCGTCTTTCCCGAGCCGGAGCGCCCCACGAGCGCCACGAGCTTTCCGCGCCCCACCTCGAAGCTCACCGCGTCAAGCGCGGTCACCTTTCCGGATCCGGAGCCGTACGTCTTGGTGACCTCGTTCACGGTCACCATGGGGGAGTCAGTCATCGTCGTTCTCCTTTGCGAGCCACGGCGCCCTTGGCAGCGTCCCGCCCGACGGCGGGGTTGGGGGCGTCGGCACGGCGGGCGGCGTCTGCGGCGGCGTCTGCGGTGGCGTCTGCTCGTCGATGTCAGCTGGCGGGGCGTAGGGGTCGTCCTCAGGGGGGCTCGGGGGAGCGGCCACGCGCGGCACGTAGGGCTCGTCATCCGCGGCTATCGGGGCGGCGTAGGTCGCGAGGTTCGCGTAGGGGCTTGGCCGGTATGCCTGTTGGGGGGCGGGCTCCGGCTCCGGCTCCGGCTCCGGCTCCGGCTCCGGGGGAGCAAAGCTCGAGACTACGGGGATAGCGCCCGTGACAGCTGGCGGCTTCGATGGGCTCTCCACCACTGGCCGTGCCAGGTATGGGCTGACAGGAGGCGCTGCGATCGACTCTTCGGACGTCGAAGGAATCTCCTCGGCGACGGGGGGAGCCTGCGGAACCACAGCGTCGGGCTCCTCGGCGGTGACCGGAGCGGGAGGCTCGTGACGCACCTTCTTGACCGAGCCGTCGGGCCAAATGCCGATGTGGTCATCCTCAAGCTCGAGCCGCACGCGGTCCTTGAGCTTGAGCGCGCTGCGGTAGTCGCGGGGAAGCTGCATGCGGCCCGCGCGGTCAAGCACCGCGTACTCCTCGTGGATGGTCTGGGTGACGCCTTCTTCGTCCACGTGCGTGCGGCGCACCACCTCCGTTGCCGTGCGGCCGTCCCTGATGGCGACGGTGCGCTGCACCTGCGAGCTCACCGCGTGGTCGTGGGTCACCACCACCACGGTTGCGCCGAGATCGCGATTGGCGGCGCGGAGCGCCTCGAAAACATCGTCACCGGTAGCCGAGTCGAGCTCTCCGGTTGGTTCGTCAGCGAAGATCACCTCGGGGTTGTTCGCGAGTGCCACCGCGATCGCGACGCGCTGCTGCTCACCGCCAGAGAGCTGTCCGGGCCTGCGCGCGGCTTTGTCGGCCATGCCCATGGCCTCGAGCAACTCCATCGCGTGACTCGCGCGCTTCTTTCCGGTCACCCCGGCGAACGCCATGGGAAGCATCACGTTTTCCTTGGCGCTGAGGTACGCGAGCAGGTTGCGTCCCGTCTGCTGCCACACAAAGCCCACCACTGAGCGACGGTAGGTGAGGCGATCCGCGTGCGTCATCCGCAACAGGTCCCAGCCGGCAACGCGCGCCGCTCCGGCAGTGGGCACGTCGAGACCAGAAAGGACGTTCAGCAGAGTGGACTTGCCGGAGCCGGACTGTCCGACGATGGCGATCATCTCGCCCTTATCGACGAGCAGGTCAAGGCCCTGCAGCGCCTGGACCTCGATGTTCTCCACCTGATAGATGCGCACCAGGTTGTCGCACACGATGAGAGCGTCCGCACCGTACTCAACGGTGGGCGCGGTCAGGGTCTCTGTAGTCATTGTTGCCTCCCTCATCGGGACTCTCCCCAGCGAAGCACTTCGCTGAGCTTGTTGCGGCGGTGCGCGAGCACCTCCACCGCCACCGAGAAGAACAGCAGCACCAGAATGCCGCCGCCAACGATGGCGAGGAATGGCCAGTTGGCCGTGAGCGGGGGCTCGCTGAGCCCGCCGGAAAGGAGCTTGAGTCCCAGCGTGTCGCCGAGCAGCCACATGATTGCGACACCCGCGATCGCGCCGCCGAACACGGCCGCAAGCGTGAGCGGCACAAGTTCGGCGAAGGCGAGCCACCAGCCGTAGCCGGTGCCCATGCCCTGGGTGCGCAGCATCGACAGCGCGCGGCCGCGTTCGCGAACCCCACGCAGCACCGTGACGAGCAGCGCGACCGCGGCGAGCAGGCCAACCGCGACCACCGCGATGAAGATGGCGCGCTCCACGCCGCCGATGAGCGCCGAATCCTGCATCGACGCCATCCACGCCTCGCGAGTGATGACGGTGCTCTGGTCAATCCCGGTCATCCCTGTCACCGCCTCGGCGGCCCCTGGCCCAGAGACGAACGCGATGTTGCTCACCACGGGCTCGTCGAACGTGTACGCGAGCAAGGGCTCCGCGGGCATGATCAGGTACGGGCCGCCCTCGGTCCAACCTTCCGGCGTGATCTCGGCTAGGCCATCGATGTCGATCGGCACGTAGACGCGACCCACGTATACGGAGGTCGTGTCGTGCACGTCGACGTCAATGATCTCTTGGGAGGCGAGCGAGGGGATGGGGTCGCCTGCTCCTATCCCGGCCGCAGCGTCGTACATCTTCTGCAGCGACGACACGTCGGTGACTCCGGACATCGTGAGGATCGTGGGGTAGTTCTCGTCCATGGCGAGGAGGAATGCTTCGGTGTAATCGGAGCCGACAGCGATGGTCGCCTCTGGCTTGGTGAGGCCGCGAGACACGACGAGGCCCTGGCCCTCGAGCGCCGCCGCTTCCTCGTCGGTGACCTGTGACTCGATGCGGACGTCCGCACCAACGCGATCCCACGACGCCTGTTCCTGGCCTGCGTGCACGGTCGACACCAAGAGCCCGCCAGAGACGGCAATGCCCACCGCGAGCGTGATCCCGAGAAGGGGTAGCCCAGGGATGCTCTCTCGCGCCTTGGCGAGCGAGATCACGCCTGCGACACCGCGCGTGCGCTTGGCGAAGAACTGGATGACCGCCATGGGAGCGGGGTATAGACGGATGACGATGACGACCACGGCGAGAGCGATCAGCACCGGAGCCGCCGCCAGGAAGGGATCGATGCCCTGCGTGACGTTCTGCAACACGCTGCGACCGCGCAGGCTCACCACGGCCGCGGCCGCAATGACGATGGTGAGGGCCTCGAGCGTGAGGCGGCGCGCGCGCTTCGCCTTAGCGACCTTGGCGCGGTCCTGCCGGTTGGCGGCCTCGCGCCGTCCCGTCCACATTCCTCGCGCCTGGAGGGAGCCGAGAACGGGAGAGCTCAACGCGGCCGCGAGCGCAACCACCCACAGCAGCCCGCTAGACAGCGATGCCTGCGGTGCGAAGACGGACGTGAGGATGATGCCCGCGGCGAGGCCAACGCCCGTCATGAGCAGCGCCTCCACGAGCAGCCGCAGGCCGATCGACAGCACGGACGCGCCACGGGCGCGCTCGAGCGCGATGTCGTTCTGCCTACGCGTAAGCACCAGAGCGGCCATGAGTGCGATCACCACCGCGGCAACGGAGACAACGCCCGCGATGATGACGGACATCTGGGCGAGTGCTGCGCGAGCGCGGGCCGGGTACTCGGAGAGCGCCTCGTCCAGGCCCGTCTTCACGACGATGTTGACGCCGTCCATCTCCGGACCGGTGAGCGCCTTGGCGTCCGCGGACAGGGTGCTGACCTCGCTTGCAACGCCCTTTGCGAGGTCCAGTGTCATCGCGTCGGGGTCAATCTGAATGCGGACCGTGCCGGGGAACGGAGTGCGCAGTGCAGAGCTGACACCGTCGTACGTCTCTTCAGACATCATGATGGTGCCGCGTCGCAGGCCGGGTCCGGCACCCTCGTCGGCGACGAGGGGAGCGGTGAACTCCGGGAAGTGCTCCCACACGTCGGCCTCGGGATCCGCGGGTTCGACGATGCCGACCACCTCGAGGATGAGGCTCTCTCCCACAGAGGTGCTGACCTGGGTCTGGTAGCCGATGCCTATTTCAAGGGCATCCGCGACCTCTTGCGAGATCGCCACTTCGGTGGGGGGCACGGTTGCGCCGGGAGTGGTGACGTCAGAGGGGCTAGGCGGGGCGTCGGGAAGTCGCCCGTCAACGAGCGTCACCTCCGCCTCGTTGGCGAAGCCAAACTGGAAGTAGTCGCCAACCCGGGGATCCTTGACGAGTTCCTTGCCGTCCTCTTCGTTGGCCTCGATCGCTGCCGGAGTTGCGCTCCAGCCGATCGGAACCTGACCCGAGAGCAGCCACGTGTCATACCCGCTCACCACGGACTTGGTGTTGGGCGGCAGGTTCTCGACGACCATCTCGCCAAGGGACGCGAAACCGGCAACGGGCAGGCCCCGGATTGAGCTGACGTTGTCTCCGCCCGGATTGCCCACCGGCACGGTGACGTAGATGTCTGCGGCGGGGCCGGCAGCCGTGACCGCGTCCGCGGCGCCGTCGTCGATGGTGCGGCGCACGAGCTCCGGCCCGGCGAGGGCGAGCACCGTCGCGAGCCCCACGATGAGGGCGGAGCTCACCACGAGCCAGCGGTCGCGCCACATGCGCCTGCGCACGAGTAGTCCCATCGCCGCGAACGTGCCGTTGCCGCCACCGGGACCGCCACTCGCGGGGGCGACGTCGATCATCATCGTGTCCGTCATCGCTCATCCCCCAGCCGCAGCATCTCGGCGGGTTTGATGCGCCGCAGCATGATGCTCACGATGATCACGGACACCAGCAGGACGGCCGCCACTTCGAGCGCGAGCAGGCCAACGGCCTCCCACGGAATCTCCACCACGACGCTTGGGGTCGGTGGCCTGCCGTCGGGCCCAACAGAGACCAGCGGCGCCACGAGGTAACTGAGCGCGACTCCAAGTCCCACACCAAAGACGAGGCCGAGGAAGGACAGCAGGGCATTCTCCGAGGCGACGATGCGCAGCAGCTGGCCACGCAGTACGCCAATGGCCCGCATCTGCGCGAGCTCGATCTCTCGAGCACGCACGGTGACGATCGCGTGGACCGCAAAGCCGAGTGCGGCGAGCACCACGGCGGCACCCGTCACGAGCCACAACGCCGCTTGGATCGCCACGCGCAGCGGGTCCGTCTTGAGGTCTTCGGCGAGGCCTGCCTGGGTGGTGAGCGCTGCCTCTTCCGGCAATGCGCTCGCGTAGTCCGCGGCGGCGGTGTCGCCAAGGTCAACCCACCACTCGCGGGGGTTGATGACGTTTCCACCCGCCTGGACCATCGCCACCTGCAGGTTCGCGATGTTCGTTGCCACGGCGGGCTTGCCGAGCGTGTCACCCGCGAGGGCTGGCACGCGCTCGGCGATGTAGGCGGGAAGCACCGTGTTCATGACCTCAATGGAGACGGGGGTGTCGAGCTCAAGGTTCGAGTCCTTCATCGCCGACGAGGTGGCAACGATGCGCACGGGAGACGCGGTGTCCGCCGCGGTCAGCACCAGGGACACGGGCTCTCGCGTGAGACCGGAGGGAGACGCGATCACGCGCATGTGGATCTGGTCCTTGACCGGGCTCAGGGAGTCAACGCCAACGCCGTTGTTGCTCACGGTCCAATCGAGTTCTGCAGGGATGTCGAGCGGGGTGGAGTCCACCACGCTCGGCACGTCGGGCGCGGGCACCGTGAGCGTTGGCGTCTCGGCCGCCACGTTGTCGATGGACACCTCAAGCGCGAGCGGCCGGGTTTCGTCGATCACGGCACCCTCGCCGCCGTCAAGGGACACCCAGGTCGCTTGCAGGCCAACGAGGTACATCGGCGTGGAGTAGTTCTCAAGGTCTGCGGACATCGCGATCTGGCCCGTGAGGTGATAGTCCTCTCCGTCGAGCGGAATCTGCCCAAACCACACGGTCTGATAGTCGCCAAAGTCGTTGCGGATCACGCCGCGCAACTGCAGTTGGACGTCGCCCATGTCCTGGGTGGCGCGCGCATTGACATCGAGCGCGAGCTGCTGCGGCTTTCCAGGAATCTCGATGGGGTCCACTTCGGCGGGTACGTCGCCGCCAACCGTCGAGGCGACGCGAGCGCCGGCAATCTCGTTGAGGCGGCCAACGCCGTAGGTTTTGAGGCCCGCGGTGTCCGTGGCAACGAGCGTGACGGCCGCGCCCGCGAAGGTGTTTGTTTGGAAGCCTTGGGGGGTCATGCCCAGCTTCGCGGCCTGTTCAACAACGGCCGACGCTGTGGCCGGGTTGTCGCCAACCGCCACTTGGGCGCGCTGGGACAGCCATGGCCCGGGAACGTCCGTCACGATCGCGGCGGGTGGGTGCCGGTAGAGCGCTTGGTCGTCCTGAGACTGGTGCCACGACGTCAAGAACGTGACGGAGAAGGTGCCGATGGACACTGCGAGCGTGAGCAGCAGGATCGCGGAGACCGCGCGGGCGGCCCTGCGTCCCACCTCCCACGCGGCGAGAGGAAGCACCGCACGGCGGCCGCGCGCGGCGATCGCCTCGAGCACCTTCGAGGCCGGGGGAATGAGGCGCACCGCGACAAGGGCGCCCGCGAGTAGCGCGAGCGCGGGGCCGGCAGCGAGCAGCGGATCCACCGTGGCCACGGAGCCGCTTGCGAGCACGGGGGAGCGGTAGTTCTTGAGCTGCCAATAGGCGAGGATCGCGAGCGCGAGCACCGCGAGGTCAAGCCCGGAACGTTGGAATGCCGCGCGGCGCCCTGGCCGGGAACGGGCCTGCTCCGCGTCCACGAACGTGCCCTGCCTGCGCATGAGCGGCGCCACCAGGATGATGATGAGGATGACCCCGACGATGCCCGTGACAACCCACGTGAGCGGTGGGATGCCGGGGTCAATATCCATCCCCGCGTCTTGCATGACCTGGGTGCGCGCGAGCGCAAGGTAGGCGAGGCGCGCGAGCGGGGCGGCGGCGAGCGTGGTGGCGGCGCCGAGCGCGATGGCCTCGATGAACCCAAGGCGGAACAGCTGGCGGCCGGAACCGCCGCGAGCCACCATGAGGTGCTGCTCCGCGTAGCGGCGCTCTGCCATGAGGCGCGCGGTCTGGCTGAGCGCCGCGATCGCGAGCACCAGTAGCAGCAGGCCCGTCACGAGCACGCTTGAGCGAGTAACGGCGAGCGAACCGGCGACGTTGCCGAGCGTCTCGTTGAGTCGCGTCGAGATGTCTACCGATGAGGCGGAGTCGCCGAGGCTGCGGATCGCCGTGCGCTCGAGGTCTCCCGTGCGGCCAACGACCGCGGTGACCTCTTCAAGGGAGGTGGTTGAAAAGTCGGGCGTATAGGTGACGACGACGGACTCGAGTGGCGCCACCTCGACGTCCTCCTGCACGGTGTACAGAGGCCCGTAGCCGTCGGTCGTCACGCGCCCGCCCGTGAACGGCACGATCGTATTGGGGTTGTGCGTGGTACCGAGGTAGCGGTCGTAGAGCCACGCCGGATCCTCAACGTCTTTGACCGTGTAGGTGCCAACGATCAGGTAGTCGTGCAGGTCCTTCGACGTGGCGTACGGCGCAAGCGTGAGCGTGTCGCCCACCTCCCCGTCGATGTCGTACAGGAAGGCGGGGGGCACGATGATCTGGACGGGCCCGCTCCCTGCGGCCTGCGGGGCTTGACCCGAGCGGATCATCACGAGGTCATCGAGCTGGTCGGAAGAGCCCAGGTAGGCGAACGCGAATGGGCGGTCCTCCCGCGGCACGGACAGGTATGAGCCCTGCGTGTTGACGCTGCGCGCGTAGGGAACGTCGCCAAAGAGGTCCGCCGCCATGTCGTCCGCGCGGCCAAGAATGTCGTCGACGGGAGCGTTGGGTTCCACATCAAGCGTCAGAGCCACGTCTTGGGCCGACGCTTCGGTGAGTGCCGTACGAGCCGCGAAGGTTTCGGTGGCGGCCGCGAGCAAATACAGGGTGGCGAGCAGCGTGGCCGCGAGGACGGACACGGCGAGCACGACGGCAAGGAAGGCCCATTGAACGCGGGATCGGCGCACCGCAAGGCGCACTCGCCAGGGTCTCACGCGCTCAACACTCCTTCGCGTTGGGGGTGGCGGCTCCGGGGCCGCGCGGGTTCCATCCTCGCGTGCGCTAAGAGTGCGATTTACCTCGGGAGAAGTCCGTTATCGAATCGTTATGAAGTGACGAGCCAGCCGAGCCACGCCGCCCCGATGCCAAGCGCAAAAGTGGCGCCAAGGTACGCCACCGCGCCCCAGCGTCGGGCCGTTCCCCACAGCGTGACGGCGTCGAGAGCGAGCGACGAGAACGTGCTCAAGCCGCCCGCGAGACCCGCCCCACCGACCACGAGCACCCACTCAGGCGCTCCCGTCGCCACCGCCCCCGCTGCCGCGCCAAGAACTGCGGAGCCCACCACATTGGCCGCCACAGTAGGCCAAGGAAAAGAACCCTCGCGCCGCGCAAGGCCAAGCGCGTAACGAGCGGCCGCGCCCACGCCACATGCGACGATCCCCGCAACGTAAACCCACGCGCTCATAGGGCTCCCTTGCGAACCTCGGCGACGTAGACGCCCGCCTTCGCCGCGAGCGTGCAAACGATGAGGCTCGCGGCGAGGATCGTGAATGACATGCCAGGCCCCACCGCGGTAGTCCACGCCATGGCGGCGATTGCGGAGAACGTGGTGAAGCCGCCGAGCAGCCCTGGCCCTAGCAGTGGCCACAGATGGGCGCGCGCTCCCCACAGCACGCCGACGATCCCGATGGTGAACGAGCCGACGAGGTTAATCGCGAGCAGCGTCCACGGGATGCCGTCGGCATCGGGGAAGACCTGCCCGAGCCCAATCCTCAGCGCGCCCCCCACGCAACCGCCGGCAAAGGCAAGCGCCACTCGGGTGGCTATTGCGCTAACCATGCATCCGCGCTGGCGAGCTCCTGCTTGAGGCCCTTGGTCACGGCGTCGACAACGACCTTTTCCACCATCGAGCCGAACAGCGGGATCGTGACCTTCACTTCTCCCGTGGCGAGGAACTCGGTGCCGCCCTCAACGGGAGACAGGCCCACCGCGCCGGCTGCGTGACCGGGAGCCCCCTGAATCTCCACGGCGAACGTGCCGACGCGATCGTCGCCGGACGGAGCCTCCCACACCTCGTTGTACCGAACGTGCAGGTCCTTGCCCACAAAGGAGCGGAACTCCGCAGGAATGGAGGTCGCGGGAACGATGCGGCGGATCGAGACGGTGAACGGCCCGTCGGAGGTGCCGTCGACCCACGCCTCGCCCTCACCGCCAGGCGTTGCGGCGGCGCGCCGCGTGGCGAACTCGGGATCGGCGAACATGGCGCAGACGCGGTCAACGTCTGCTTGAAAGACATGGCGATGGGTGAATTGCACGATTACCTCCCGCGCCAGATTACCCTTGCGGGCACCCTACGCTAGAGCCGTGGCCACCCTGCGAGAGACTGCTGAACGGTACGGCGCCCTCACCGACGAAGAGGCAGAGTGGCTCGCGTCCTTGGTTGCGGACTGGCAGATTGTCGCCGACCTCTCGTTCGCGGACCTCATTCTGTGGCGGTCCGTCGACGAGGGCTTCGTCGCTGTTGCCCAATGCCGTCCCTCAACGGGACCAACCGTCCACCTGGACGACGTCGTGGGAACCATGGCAGCGTCGGGCAGGATCGCGCACCTGCAGCGAGCGCTCGACGAAGGGGGGATCGTCGCGTCTCGAGAGCCGCGTTGGGACGAGACCTACGCGGTGCGCGAGGATGCGTTGCCCGTCGTGATGAATGGGCGGCCCATCGCGGTGCTGACCCGCGAGGTGTCGCAAGCGGTATCGCGGTCGTCGAGCAGGCTCGAACTTAACTACAAGGGTGCGGCCGACGACATCCTGAGCATGATCACGCGCGGGGAGTACCCCGTGCACACCTCCGTAACCGGCCCCCGCCGCGGCGCCCCACGTGTTGGCGACGGCGTGCTGCGGCTCGACGCCTCCGGTCACGTTGCGTACGCCTCGCCCAATGCGCTGTCGTGCTTTCACCGCTTGGGGGTGCTCGGTTCGCTCATGAACCGCTCGCTGCCGCAAGTGACGAGCGAACTCATCACGGACAAGGGGCTCGTCAACGAGACGCTCGCGCTTGTGGTGATGGGGCGCGCCGCGTGGCGCACCGACCTTGAGGTGAACGGCGCGTGCCTGTCGCTGCGCGCGCTGCCGATCCTTGATCGTGGTTCGCGCGTGGGCGCGCTACTGCTGTGCCGCGACGTCACTGAGCTGCGCCGCCGCGAGCGCGAGCTCATCACCAAGGACGCCACCATCCGCGAGATCCACCACCGCGTGAAGAACAATCTCCAGACGGTGGCAGCGCTGTTGCGGCTGCAGTCGCGGCGAGTTGAGGCGCCAGAGGCCAAGGAGGCGCTCGCCGAGGCGATGCGCAGGGTGTCGACGATCGCGCTCGTGCACGAGACCCTGTCAGGGACGCTCGATGAGCTGGTGAACTTTGACGATCTTGCCGCGCGCTCGATGCGCATGGCGGCCGAGGTCGCGTCACCTGGCGTGCAAGTGCAGCTGGTGCGCGAAGGCGACTTTGGTTACATCCACGCCCAGTACGCATCATCGCTTGCGCTCGTGATGACGGAGCTGGTGACGAACGCGGTGGAGCACGGCTTCGAGGGGCGCGAGCGAGGCATCATCACCGTGACCGCTCGCCGCGAAGGCGACGACGTGTTCGTCACGATCGCGGACGACGGCGTTGGACTTGATCACGAGCCTTCTGGGCTCGGCTCCTCAATCGTGCGCACGCTCGTCGAGAACGAGCTGGCGGGTCAGATCACGTGGAAGCGCACGGAGAATGGCTCAGCGGTGGAACTGTCCGCGCACGTCGGCGAGCGGCGCTAGGCGCGCCGTCGCGGAGGCGTTACTTAGCGGCGCGGCGAGCGCGAGCTGCGCGGCGCTTGAGCGAGCGGCGCTCGTCCTCGGAAAGGCCACCCCACACACCAGAGTCCTGGTTGTGCTCCATCGCCCACTGCAGGCACGTCTCGCGAACGTCGCACGAGTTGCAGACGGCCTTCGCACGTTCGATCTGCACGAGCGCAGGGCCGGTGTTGCCCACCGGGAAGAACAGCTCGGGGTCGTCAACGTCGAGGCAAGCAGCGCGGTCGCGCCAATCCATGGGGTCTCCTTAGGAGATTGAGCAAGGCGCGGCGCAGCCAGGGTCTTGTCGACTGGGGCTGCTCTCGCGCTCTCGCGATTGCACTTCGTCTAGGTTCTCACAGGTTACGAACGTGTGACAAGGGGTCTTTCTTGTGGGTTGTCTCACAAACGCATTCGGTATGTTTAACGCTGTGGACGCCGAAAATGCTCCCCGCTCAAAGTGGTGGACGTTCGCCTTCGTCGTCATCGTGGTTGAGGCGGCGCTGATTGGCGTCCTCGCGGTCGTGAACGTGATCTTTGTGCTCAATGACTTTGGCTCCGGTGTGTACTCGAGTTGGCTTTACACAGTGGCCGGCGGAATCGCAGCAGTTGGCCTCGGGTTGCTTGCGCGCGGGCTGTTGCAGGCCCGACGCTGGGCCATCTCTCCCGCTATCACCTGGCAGATTCTGCTTGGGCTTTCTGGCGCCTACTTGGTGAGTGTCGGCGACTACATGTACGGGCCGGCCGCGCTTGTCGCCGCGATTGTTGGCCTGGTGCCGCTCGTTCAGTTGGCAAAGGAGCGGGCGCTAGCTGGGTAGCACCTGCACCGCGCTTGGCACGCCGTCGACGATCACCACCGCGCGAAATGCAACGTGGGTGGGTTCGATGAGTCCGTGGGCATTAACACGCGTGACCTCGCGAAGCGAGCGAGCCGTTGGGCGCACACATACGACAACTCGAGGCGTCTGCGTCCCCGGCATCCCGAGTGTCATTCCCGTGTCCATGACGAGAGGAACGGCCCCCGTTGCCGCCTGAACGCGCAGGGCTATTGCCTCTCGCTCGTCGCCCGCGGGTCCCACCACGGCGGCCTGGCCCCGAGGAAGGCAGAGGGGCGCGCCGTCGTCTCCCCCAACACCGATCGCGCTCGCGGGCACCGTGGAAGGCGCCGTGGCTGGAAGCGGTGCGATCACGTCGGTGGGCGCCCACTCCGCCTCATACGCAACGTGCACCTCTGCCCACCCCTGCGCTGCGCTGCATCGCGCGCGCCCTTGCGTTGCCGGAAGTCCGCGTAGCGACACGGGAACGTCCCACAACGCGTCATCCGCGGCTGCCAACCCGGCGAGGACCATCGCGGCCCCAGCTCCTGACACGAGCCGGTGGTGCGCCCACGCTGGCGGAACCACGAGAGCCGCTGGTGCGCGCCGGAGGCATTCCGTGAGCAGTTCAGTGACCTCCGGATCCGCGGCGGAGGCCAGGGAGAGCGTGCGTTGCGCGTCGTCGAGTAGCAGCACGCAACCGGCAGTCTCTGCCGCGATAGCGAGCGTGCGCACCGCCCTGCGGGCGTCCGCCGGTACCCACACCGGTCGCAGCCCCTCACGCGTGGCGCGGGCGCCCACCGCCCTGAGCACGGACGATCTGCCAGAGCGCGGAGGGCCAGTGATCACGAGTGGCCCCGCCGCCGGATCCCACCGCCACGCCTCTCTCCGGCGCTCGGTGGGCAGGTCCGCGATCCCCAGCACGAAGCCCGAGGCATCGAGCGCAGGCGTCACGAGGGACGGCAGCGGGGGCAGCCACAGCGGTGTAGCGGTGCCGGTGTGTCGGCGCGTGGCCGCCTCCCCAAGCGGCGTGCCCGGCACGGGGGCAGCCTCAGCGAGCCGGATTGGGGGCGGGGGATCAGCCGTTGGGATAGCCACCTGTACCTCAAGCGTCTCTGTGCCGCGCAGCAGTACCGCGCGCCCCGGCGAGTCCACGGGGATGTGTGCGGCCGCGGCGGTGCCGATGAGGTCGCGAGACTCGGCCTCGGACGCCGTGCGCAGCGCAAGTGTGGTGGAGATATTGGCCCGCACATCTGCTCCCACCGCTCCCGAGGGGCGTTGCGTGGCGAGCACAAGGTGCACCCCCAGGGAGCGCCCTTGGGCTGCGAGTTGAGCCAGTTGGGGAATGAAGTCCCTGTCCGCGGAGGCGATCTCCTGGAATTCGTCGACGACCACCACGATGCGCGGGGGCGGCGCATCCCAGTCGGTGTAGGACGAGGCTCCTGCGCTCGCGGCCGCGCGCTTACGCTGCGCGAGTTCTGCCCCCAACGCGAGCAGGCACCGGCGCGCGAGGTGCGGCTCAAGGTCCGTGAGCACGGACGCCACGTGCGGCAGCGCCGCGCAGTCCCCAAGACCCGCCCCGCCCTTGAAATCGATGAGCGCGAACGTCACCTGCTGGGGAGAGTAGTCGTGCGCGACAGACGTGACGATGGTGCGCAGCGCCTCCGACTTGCCGGAGCCCGTGGTGCCGGCAACCAGCACGTGGGGGCCATCGGCGACAAGGTCTAGGTAGACGGGACCCGCCTCGCCAAGCCCGAGCCGCACTGCGAGCGAGTCCGCGGCGGGTGGGGGAAGTTCCGCCCACGTCACGGAGCGGGGAATTCCCATGCCCGACGCTGCGGCCGCTATGCGCCGAGCGCTCGCCTCCGCATGTGGCCGGCTCACGAGAGGCAGTGGCGCCACGGTGTGCTCGCCTTGCGCGCTCAGGACCACAGTGTTTGCCCTTGCGGCGATCGTCACCTCTGCCCACGATGGCGGCTCCTCGTTTGTCTCGAGCCAGACCACGTCTCGCGCGGCCGCGGGCAAGCGCTCCATCCAGGGTTCCCATTGGCGCGACTCGCGCGCGGGCCGCCCAGTGGTCAACGTGACGGCGCGAATGAGTCCGCGCGGGCCCGCGACACTCACACCCCCTGGTGGAAGCGGATCGAGGCCAAGGGTGCCCGTGACGTCGAGCAGGGGCGCGGGGGCAACGCGACGGTTGCGCCGCACCAACACGGCGATGGCACCTATGGCGGGAACCGCGAGCGCCACCACCGCGAACTGCCAGTGTCCCGTGATCAGTGCAAAGCCCGCGGCGGACAGCCCCGCCGTGGCCGCCGAGGCGAGCCCCCATGTGGCCGCGTGTGCGGGGGCCTGAGCGACCGCCTCCGGCGAACCCACGACGATCACCGAGTCGCCCACCTCGAGCGTGGCACCGGGGCCAAGCTTCTTGCGCCAGCGCACGCGCGCCCCGAAGGCTCGAGTGCCGTTGCGCGAGCCGCAGTCGCGAACCGTTCCGCGCGTAAGTCGCGCGTGCTCGGCGCTCGCGCGCACGTCGGTGAGTCGGAGTCCTGCCGCGTCCGCGCGCCCAATGACAAGGTCTTCCGTGAGCGTGGCAACGGCGCCGGCGTCCGGACCCGCGACAACGGCGAGGTGAATGCCCGGCCGGGGACGAGCGTCGGGCCCCGGTGTTTGGGTGAGGCGCGCGTGCTCGACGAGAGGCGAAAGCCCTGCAGGGTGGTCGGCGCCCAAACGCGTGGGCCCGCAGAACGGCCGCTCGGGCAGCGACGCTCCATGGCGACTCGCAAATTCCGTGATCGCGCTCGCGGGCACGCCGGCGCGCACCTCAAGCTCGATGTCACCTGCCGTAATCCGCATGCGCCAAGCATCGCCGCTTCACGCGGCGCTGCGAGGGCGCCTGTGGATAACTCAGTTGGACTTGGGCGAGATGGAGATCTGGCGGGCGATCGCCTCACGGCCGTCGCTGTCGGACACGGTGTATGTGGCTCTCGCCGAGTCAGGACCGGCAGCGGCCGCGAACTTCACCACGCCGTCGACCACGCTGAACGTGCCGGAGTCCGTCTCGAGCGTGGACTGCACTCCCGCGGTCTCCGGGTCCAGGTCAATCGTCGCCGCATCGAACGTGGCCGGGGCGTAGACCTTGTCGTTGGCCAGCACGTCGATGCTCGCGTTGCCGTCCGCGTCCGCGAAGGCGAAGTCGTTCTCCGCGATGGGCCCAAAGTCGCTGAACGGCACGCCTTGGCCAACGTGCAGCGACCAGTTGGAGACCAGGTCACACGACGGACCCGGGCACTTCTGCGTGAAGCCAACGCCATCCGTAGGCGCCGCAATGGAAGAGGCGGGCTGCATCACCCAGAAGTGCGAGCCGTCGCCGCCACCGTCGTAGAAATGCGTGAGCCAGTTGTCGTACACGAGCATCCTCGCGCCGGGGTCAACCCACCCGTATTCACCGATGTAGAACGGCTTGCCCGCATCTGTAGCGATGCCGGCGTGAGTGTCGATCCACCACGCACCCCAGTCCTCCCAGTCGCTCGTTGGCTCCGTGGGCTCCCAGTGGTACGGGTAGATGTGAATGCCGTGCCAGTCGATGTTCTCGAGCGCTAGCAGCGCCACGGGGTCAGCGCTCGCCGAGCAGTTCGTGAGCCAGTCCGCGCCCCCGGGCTCGGTGCACAGGAAGCCCTCGCCACCAAAGCCGATGAGATGGTTGGGGTCGACAGAGCGCACGTACTGCGACATCTCGTCTGCCCAGGTCACCATGATGTCGGAGCCACAGTTGGGGCTTGGCGGGTACGGGCCGGCGTCCGAGCATTGCAGCTCATTGCCCAGCTCCCACGCGAGGATCGTTGGATCGTCCTTGTACTTGATGCCCGTGATGGTGTTGGTGCGGTTGAGCAGGTGGTCGACCCACTCCTTGTACCAGCCCTTGATCTGTTCGTTGGTGAAGAAGTCGTCGTGGTATTGGCCGCCAGCCCAGCGCACGTACTGGTCGATGCCGCCAAAAGGCGTCCAGTTGTTGACAAGCGGAAGCACCAGCTTGATGTCGTACTCCTTGGCAGCCGCGATCACCTGGTCAAGGTGTTCCAGGCCGTTCTCGCCATCGTTGAACGCGGGCGCGTTCGCCTCGACGTCCCAATAGTGGAACCAAATGTTGCGGTTGTTAATCTCCACGGCCATGTCGCCGTCCTCGGTGCCCACGTCCCAGAACGCCCACGTGCGCATCACCGTGAGGTTCGACTCCTTCGCGGTCTTCATGTACACAGCGAGCGTGGCCGGCTGCTCGAACATGAGCGTGTACGCGTTCGCGCCGGCGTAGCGGAATGGCTTTCCGTCGAGTACAAGGTCGCTGCCGTCGCGCGTGACGAAACTCGCCGGTTCTGCGCTTGGGCTTGGGCTGGCACTGCCCGACGGCGTGAGCGAGGGGCCCTCGGACGGTTCCGGGGCGCCGTTGTCGCCGCTGGTGACGACCCCAACAACAAGGGCACCGATGGTGAGGAGGGCGCCGAGCGCGAGCAGAATGTTTCCCGCCCTGCGAACTCCAGCATGGTCTGCGTGCGTGTGGTCGTCGGCCATGATCTACCTCGCCTAACGCGGGCCCCGATGCCCGCCTGGCCGCCATTCTAGGGTGCGGCGCGAATCGTTATGGTGCCTGGTGTGGCAACCGTGACTACTCCGTAATCGGAGCGAGCGTGCCATCGTCGGTGACGAGGCCCGCGTACCACTCGTAGTCCCTGTCGATATAGGTGCGCGGCAGGCCTCCAAGTTGATACCCGGACTGGCGCACCGTCGACGACACGAGCACGGAGGGGTCCGCTTGCCACTCGAACCACGTGGTGTCGCGCGTGAGGACCACCGGCTGTTCGCCGAAGATCTGCGCCATCTGCGCGAGGGACTCCTTCGTTGGTGCCGACAGCGCGAGGACAACGGGCTCGTCGCACATCACGCGTAGCGAACCGAAGTGTGACGACGTGCCCGCGAGCACGATCGGGTGGCCAGGCGCGATCGCGCACAGCTCATTCATCTGGTCCAAAGAGCCGCCCATTTCGCGGATTACGAGGGGGGTTGGGCCGCGCACGCCGTACTCGAGGCTCGTGTCGATGATCACCCACGTGGACAGCGGCAATAACGCGGTGAGCCACACCGCCCACGCGGTCGCGAGCCGCCTGCGGCGCGGCTCCGCGAAGCGTTTGGCCAGCCAGATCGCCGCGAGCGTGGCCGCGAGCGCGAAGGCGGGAAGCGTCATGGGCTCGAAGCGGCGGATTGCCCACACCTGGTCCGGCACAATCTCTGGCGCCCAGAAGTACAGCAGCGAAGGGACAAGGGTGGCGCCAAGGAAGACCGCCCACTCGCCGCGACCCCTCGCAGCGCGGTAGGTGGCGATGCCGAAGCCAAGAATCGCGAGCAGCACGAGCGGCCAGGTGAGGTAGTAGCTCACCCACGCGACGGTGCTTTCCGCGTATGTGCGCGTTGGGTCAACCGGCAGACCTTGGGACTCTTGGAAGTACTGCACCACCGAGTTGGTGAAGATGTCGACGGGATCCGTGGTGCCGCGGTGCACGGTGGTCCACAGCGGCCTCGAAGCGAGCACCAAGAGCACCGTCATCACGAGTCCGCCGAGCACCTGCGCGCCGCGCACTCCCATCGACCGGAACGGCGCGGACAGCAGGCGATCCGCCCGCAACGGGCTCAGCCACGCAATGGCCCACACCAGCAGCACACCCGCGATCAGCAGGTACACCTTGATGAGGGACTCTGTTTGCGGGGCGAGACGCTCCCAGTACGCGGTGCTCCACCGCTCGAGCGACCAATACCCGGCCCACACGGCCGCCCCTTGGAAGGCGACCGAGAGCACAGCCGCACGAATGCGCCACGTCCGTGCAGCGTCGGACAGTGCCAAGGCAACCACGATGCCAAGGGCGGCGCCCGCAGCGAACAGGGCACCATCAATCCTGATGAGAGTGGTGGCGCCCGCAAGCAGGGAGCCCGCCACGACGAGTGCGGTGGAGCGCTCGCGCAGACCGCGCCACGCCCACAGAATCGCGGCGACCACGAGCAAAGCGGTGAGGGGTTCGGAATAGGCGGAGCGAGACAGGGCGATGTGCGCAACGGTGAGGCCGAACGCGCACATGGGAGCGAGCGCTACGCGCGGGCCGAGGAAGTGGCGGCCGAGCGCGTAGACCGCGAGCAGGCCAACCGTGCCGATGAGAATGTTGAAACCGAGCACTCCCCAGATGCCTGCAACCCAGCCGCCAACCGCGATCGTCGCGGGCAGCATCTTGGCGCCTTGGGGCTGGATCATGTCGCCGCTGAGGTTCCATGCCTGCGAGGCGTCGGCGAGCATGTTGGATTGCACGGCCGCGGCCTCGTCGGCTCCGAGCACGGGGATGTCCGTTGACGGGTGGTCGGAGAGCCACACCCCGGACAGTGTGAGGAAGCCAGGGTCGCGCACCACGATGAGGAACTCTGAGGTGAGGACCCAGTTGAGGGCGGCCCAACCCGCTGCGGCGATAAGCGCGAGCCGCGCACCGGAGACGTCTGTGGCGCTCACGCGCGGACGGAACGGGCGCCACGTTGCGGCCACGAGTAGCGCGGCGAGCGGGAGCACGGTCCACGGGCGGAACTGGCCGAGGGTCACGGTGAGGCCCGCAGCTAGCGACAGCGCCACGATGACCTGCACGATGCGCTCCGGCGCCGCGGCAACCCACAGGTGCGCGCGTGTGCGCGCACGTACCGCTACATCAGCCACGCTCGCAGAGCCTACCTGGGTGCGCACGGTGCGCGAGCGAGGGCTCGTGGGCGCGAATTGTGGGCGCGCGAGCCGTTCGCCTCGCAAAGTCGGTGGGCCCGGGTATCGTGGGCGCATGACCAGAATTGTCTTGGTCGAAGATGACCCGACCATTTCAGAACCCTTGACCCGCGCTTTGGGCAGGGAGGGCTACGACGTCGAGTGGCACGGCACCGGTTTAGGCGGTGTTGAGGCGGCCGATTCCGCAGACCTGCTGATTCTTGATTTGGGACTTCCGGACATCGACGGCGTAGATGTTGCCAGGCGCGTGCGGGACAAAGGCCTGCTCGTGCCCATCCTCATGCTGACCGCGCGCGCGGACGAGGTTGACCTGGTGGTTGGCCTCGACGCGGGAGCGGACGACTACGTGACGAAGCCGTTCCGGCTCGCGGAGCTGCTCGCTCGCGTGCGGGCGTTGCTGCGCCGCCGCACGGGCGCCGATGCGCAAGGCGATGTCGAAGTTGGCGCAGTGCGCGTCGACGTCTCGGGTCACCGGGCCTTCATTGACGGCAAGGAACTCCAGCTCAGCGGCAAGGAGTTCGACCTCTTGCACGCGCTGGTCGCGAACGCGGGCTCTGTTGTGTCGCGCGAGACCCTCATGCATGAGGTGTGGTCCGCGGAGCCGGGCGCGCCGTCCAAGACCCTTGACATGCACGTGTCCTGGCTGCGCCGCAAACTCGGCGACGACGCAACGCAGCCGCGCTACATCACCACCGTGCGCGGCATGGGGTTCCGCTTCGAGAACGACGACTGATCTTGCGCCGTCGCGTCCTCATCGCGACCATCTCGGCCGTCGGGGTGGCAGTGGTGTTGCTTGGCATTCCGCTCGCTATCGCTGCGGCCCAACTGGTGCGCGACGATGCCATGCGGGACCTCCAGGCGCGAGCAGCAACGGCTGGCAGGGCGCTCGAGGTGCGCTACAACGCGGGCGAGGCCATCACCACCCAGAATCTTGAGACCTACGTTGGCTACTCCGCCGACGCTCCGTACTTCATCGCCGTGACGATGCCCAACGGTGACGTGCTCACCGCGGGTGAGCAACCGTCGTCGTCCTACACGGCAAGCGACGTCACAGACTCGGGGATCGTCGTCATCATGTACGAATCGTGGTGGGACGTGTTCTGGGAGGCCGCGCGGGCCGTTGGCCTGGTGCTCGCTGTTGGCACCATCGCGGTGCTCGCGGGAGTCGCCATGGCCATCTGGCAGGCGAATCGCCTCACCGCGCCTTTGGTGTACCTCGCGGCAAGCGCGGAGCAGATCGGCTCCGGCCAGGTAAGGCCGCGCCTCGACCACACGGGAATCGAGGAGATCGACCAAGTGGCCGACGAGTTGGCGCGAAGTTCCGATCGCATGGCCGCGCGTCTAGCGGCGGAGCGCCAGTTCGCGTCCGACGCTTCCCACCAGTTGCGTACGCCGCTCACCGCGCTCTCGATGCGGCTTGAGGAGATCGCGGCTACCACCACACAGCCGGAGGTGCGCGAGGAGGCGGAGCGTTCGCTTGAGCAGGTGGAGCGGCTCGTTGGAGTGGTCGATGACCTGTTGGGCCGCACGCGAAAAGCGCTCGGCTCTGGCACGGAACTGGTGAGGCTCGAGGACGTGTTCGAGCAGCAGCGCGAAGAGTGGTCCGCGGTGTTCACCAAGGCGGGCCGCGAGGTGCGAATCGAGCCCACGGAGGCGATGGCCTTCGCCACGCCGGGCGGTCTCGCCCAAGTGCTTGCCACCCTCATCGAAAACTCGCTCAAGCACGGGGCGGGCACCACCACGGTGGCAGCTCGCGAGTCAAAGGGCAGCCAAGCGGTGGTGATCGAGGTGGGAGATTCCGGGCCCGGAGTTCCGGAGATCATCTCCGCGCGCATCTTTGAGCGCGAGGTGACCGGTGGCCGCGGAACGGGCCTTGGCCTCGCGCTCGCGCGTGACCTGGTCACCGCGGATGGCGGCAGGCTAGAGCTCGCGCAGCGCGTGCCCGCCGTGTTCGCCGTGTTCCTTCAGGGAGTCCCCACGATGGTGGATCTGGACACGGTTGTGCCTCACGGCAAGGCGGTCAAAGAGCGTCGTCGGCGTCGCTGACGCCGGCGCCAGACAGCAGCGCGGCGGGGGGCTGCTCGGCGAACACAAACAGCTTGTATCCCAGGTATCTCAGCACGGTGCCAATCCCAATGCCGATGATTGAGGCGATGTTGTCCGCCGCGAGGCTCGTGAAGTCAAGCACGTAGTGGCTGATCGCGACGGTGCCAACCTCGGCGACGATAGCCACGAGGTTCACCAGGCCAAAGATGATGAGTTCCCGCAGAGGCCGGTGGGTGCGCTTGCCCTTGAAGGTCCACGACCGGTGCGCGGCCCACGCGAACACGATCGAGACGAGAGTGGCGATGACCTTCGCCGTGATGACGCGGTCCTGCTCGCCAAGGAACGTGGAGTCCTCGCTCAGCGGCCCCAACCTCAAGAGGTTGAACACCCCAAGGTTGACGAACACGCCGGCGATGCCCACCACGCCAAAGCGGCCCAGTTCTCCTGCGTGAGAACGGATCCAGGCGAGCATCGGGCAAGCCTATCGCCGGTAGGTTGTACGCATGACCGCCCCCATTGTCGCCGTGATCGGCGGCGGCCAGCTCGCCCGCATGATGACCGGACCAGCCACGGAGTTGGGTGTCACGTTGCGGGTGCTCGTCGAGTCGCCAGACGCCGCAGCGGCGGCGAGCGCGCACCAGATCGTGGTTGGTATGCCGGGCGATGCCGACGCGGTTGCCGCCGTGCTCGATGGCGCGGACGTGGTCACGTGGGAGCACGAACACATCCCCGCGGCCGTTTTTGAGGCGGCGGCGCAGCGAGGAATTCCGGCGTTCCCCTCGGCCGAAGCGCTCGCCTTTGCGCAAGACAAGATCGTGATGCGCGAGCGCATGGACGCTCTTGGCGCCCCCAATCCGGCGTGGGCGCCCGTGCACACGCACGACGATCTCGACGCCTTCCTCGCGGCCCACGGCGGCGTTGCGGTGCTGAAGACGGCCCGCGGTGGCTACGACGGCAAGGGTGTGCGCGTGGTGCGTTCCGCCGTGGAAGCGGACGACTGGATCGCCGCGGCCGCCGAAGGCGGTCCGCGCCTACTCGTGGAGCAAAAAGTAGCCTTTACCAGGGAACTTTCTGCGCAAGTGGCGCGCACGCCGCAGGGCAATGTGGTCGCGTATCCCGTGGTGGAGTCCACGCAGCGTGACGGAATCTGCGCGGAGGTGATCGCTCCGGCTCCCGGGCTGGATCCGCTGCTTGCGGCCGCCGCGCAGGGCCTCGCCATCACGATCGCGATGGAACTCGACGTGGTGGGCATGCTCGCCGTTGAGCTGTTCGAGGTGGACGGTTCCGTAGTGGTCAACGAGCTCGCCATGCGGCCGCACAACTCCGGTCATTGGTCCATGGATGGCGCCGTCACCGGACAGTTCGAGCAGCACTTGCGCGCCGTGCTCGACCTCCCGCTTGGAGACGTGACACCCACCGCGCCGTGGACGGTCATGGCCAACGTACTCGGCGGCTCTCGCGAGCATCTTGCCTCGGCGCTTGGTGAGGTGCCCGACTCTGGGGCCAAGATTCACTTGTACGGCAAGGACGTGCGGCCAGGCAGGAAAGTGGGCCACGTGACGGTTGCGGGGGACGATCTTGAGCACACCCTCAGCCGCGCGCGGGAGGCTGCCGATATCGTGAGGGACGGCGCACCGCGACGCGCAACGGCAACCGGAGGTGAGGCATGACCGATGTTGGCATTGTCATGGGATCGGACTCCGACTGGCCCGTGATGGCCGCGGCGGCAGAGGCCCTCACCGAGTTTGGCGTGAGCTTTGAGAAGGACGTGGTCTCCGCGCACCGCATGCCGGAGGAAATGATCGCCTACGGGCGATCGGCCGCTCAGCGCGGGCTCAAGGTCATCATCGCTGGCGCGGGCGGGGCTGCACACCTGCCAGGAATGCTCGCGTCCGTAACGACACTTCCCGTCATCGGGGTTCCCGTGCCGCTCAAGCACCTCGACGGCATGGACTCACTGCTGTCCATCGTCCAGATGCCCGCGGGTGTTCCCGTGGCCACCGTGTCCATCGGCGGCGCGCGCAATGCCGGACTGCTCGCCGTGCGAATGTTGTCCATTGCGGACGTGGAACTCGCTCAGAAGATGGCGACGTTCCAGGAGCAGTTGCGCGACACCGCGCACGCCAAAGGTGAGGCACTGCGGTCTCAATAAGCGCCGCGGTCTCAGTAACCGCCAAGACCTACTTGCAGGCTGCGAGGATCTCGTCCTCGGTGAGGCGCTCTGGCGTCGGCGAGGCGGACGTGGACGTGCTCGGGTCTGGTGACGTCGAGGGGTCCGCGCTTTGCGTCTTTCCGCCATCCATCGGGATGTCGTTCTTGATGCGCTTGTAAACCGTCTTCGCCTCGTCCTTGGCGAGCACGTCGCCGGACTTGTCGCCCGCATACTGCCACGGCACGGTCATGAAGTTGATGTTGTTTTGGTCGATGTTGCGCAGCGAGTAGCCGAGGCCAAGCAGGTAGGTCAGCGATCCCAGTTCGGGGTCCATGGTCATGGACTCGCCTGCGGACTTCAGCAGCAGCGTGAGCTGCGGCGCGTCCGTGAGCACGTTCATGCCAAGCACCTTCTTGGCGAGGTTGGTCATGAGGTCTTGCTGACGCTCGATGCGCTGCAGGTCCGTGCCGTCGCCGATGTGGCGAACACGTGCGTAGGCGAGCGCCGTCTTGCCGTTGAGGACACGGGCCCCGGCCTTGACGTGGAGCTTGGAGCGGCGGTCGTCGATGTTCTCCGGGATGCACATGGGGACGCCGTCAACGGCGTTGATCATCTTCTCGAAGCCCGCGAAGTCCACCACCGCGTAGTGGTCGAACGTGATGCCCGTGAGGTCCTGCAGCGTCTTCATGGTGCACGCCGCGCCCTCGGCCTCGTTGCCGTTCTTGCCGCCGTTGGCGAAGGCGATGTTGAACTTGCCCGTCCAGCCCTTAACCGTGGAGCCGTCGAGCATCTTGCAGTCGCTCACGCGTACGCGCATGTCGCGGGGCACGGAGAGGAAGTCGATCCGCGAGCGGTCCGCGGAGATGTGCATGATCATCGTGGTGTCGGAGCGCATGCCCTCCGTGACCTTGCCGCCGATGTCGCCGTTGGCGCCAGAGCGGCTGTCCGAGCCCACGAGCAGGATGTTGACGTCGTTTCCTGCGGCGGAGTCGACGGGGGTTGCGTCTGCCGTGGCGGTAGGCGTGGCGCTGTCCGTCGTCACGGGCGCGCCAACCAGGCCGGAGATGTCTTGAGTGGTGAAGGAGTTGGAGAGGTTCTCCCAGTACATCGTGCCCATGACGATGCCAAAGCCGAGCGCGCCAGCGGTCACTGCAGCGAGCGCCCGCAACACGGAGTTGCCGGCTCCGGTGCTGCCGTGGCGCGCGCGCTGTGCAGCGCGGTCGTTCCTGGTCACGAGTCCTCCTTGGGCGCGCGGGGGCGCGCGGACGTGTCTATTGCTCCGTTGCCACAACGCTCACGGGCGTTGCTGGGTTCCCCACAAACTCAGGCTGTGCACTCGCTGAGGATCGATTCCGTCGCATCGGTGTCGGTTGGCACCGGCTCTGGAGACTTGTCGATGACCTCTTCCCATGCGTCACCGGCGTCGTCGTTGCCAACCTTCGTCAGCGGCTTGTCGGCCTTGAGTTCCTTCCACATGGTACCGGCGCTCTTGAGGATGATCACGTCCAGGTAGTCATCCGTGAGCTTCCACGGCACCGTGTAGAAGTTAATGCTCGAGGGCGCGATGTTACGCAGGCTGAAGGCAAGGCCAAGCAGGTACTTGGTGCTCGCCAGGTCGGGATCCATCGTCATCGCGGACGCCGCGGACTTGAGGAACAGCGTGAGTTCTCCGGCATCCGTGAGCAGGTTCTTCGACAGGATCACGCGAGCGGTCTGGCGCAACAACTGGTGCTGTCGGGCGATGCGCTGCAGGTCGGATCCGGAGACGTCGCCTACCTCTGCGGTGCGCATGCGGGCAATGCCGAGCGCCTCTTTGCCGTTGAGAACTTGCGGGCCCGCCTTGAGGTCCACCTTGGCCTTCTTCGAGACGATCCGCTCGGGGATGCACATCGGCACTCCGCCTATCGCGTCGATCATGTCCTCGAATCCGGAGAAGTCAACGACGGCCCAGTGGTCAATCGTGAGGCCGGACATCTTCTGCACGGTGTTGATGGTGCACGCGGCCGCCTCCGCGGCGTTGCCGTGGCGGCCGCCGTTCGAGAAGGAGATGTTGAAGTCGCCGCTGGTTGCGGGGATGGAGCTCCCGTCGAAGTACTTGCACTTGGGGATCTCCACCTGCGCATCGCGCGGGATCGACACCAGGTCTACGCGGGAGCGGTCCGCAGAAATGTGCATGATGATCGTCGTGTCGTTGCGCATGCCGTCCGCAACCTTGCCGCCGATCTTGCCGTTTTCGCCGTCGCGGGCATCGGAGCCCATGAGCAAGATGTTGAGGGACTCGCCGTCGTTGAGGTCCTCTGGGTCCGGCGACTCGGAGGTGGTCGGCTCCGGGGCGTCGCTGATGAGCTGCGAGTTGTCAATCGGTGTGAATGCGCCGTCAACCTGGCCAACCACGGTGTTGGCATACACGAGGCCAAACCCGGCAGCTCCCGCGATGGCGCATGCCGCCCACGTCCACAGCCTGCTTGGAGAACCGCGGTGCGCGTGCGACGGGGCAACGGAGGCCTCGGGCTGCTGCTCCACGGTCATGGGTACCGAGTGTAAGCATTCCCGCCGCGCCCAGGCGTCAGGCGTGCCGCGGCCCCGTTGCGGGCTACCCTCGACCCGTGAGTAATGCGCTGCCTGATCTGGATGCCGAGCGCGCTCCCGTCAGCGTGGTGATGCCGGTACTTAACGAGGAGCGCTACCTCGCTGGGGCCGTCGAAGCGGTGCTCGACAACGGCTACCCCGGGCCGCTCGAACTTGTCATTGGGCTCGGTCCCTCGACCGACGGCACGGACGCGATCGCCGAGCACTTGGCAGCCGACCCCCGCGTAGTCCTCGTGGCGAACCCAACTGGTGCCACACCGTCGGGCCTCAACCTGGCCATTGCCGCCTCACGTAACCCGGTGGTTATCCGCACCGACGGCCACGCTCGCCTTCCGCACGGATACCTTGCCCAGGCCGTGGCCGCGTTGGCACGCACGGGGGCAGGCAATGTTGGCGGGCGCATGGTTCCTACGTCCGACGGCGTGCTTGGCAAAGCGATTGCCGTCGCCATGTCCTCGCCGTGGGGAATTGGCGGGGCAGGGCACCGCGTTGGCGGCGCCGAGGGCAGCGCCGCGTCCGTGTACTTGGGCGCGTTCCGGCGCGAGGCGCTCGCGGCGGTTGGCGGCTATGACGAACACTTCCGCAGGGCGCAGGATTGGGAACTCAACTACCGGCTGCGGCACGCGGGTTTCGACGTGTGGTTTGTGCCGTCGATGCAGGTGCCGTACGAGCCGCGCCGAACATGGCGAGCGCTCGCGCGCCAGTTCCATGAATCGGGCCGTTGGCGCAGGGAAGTGGCGCGTGTCCATCCCGACTCAAAATCTTTGAGGTACCTCGCGGCACCGATTGCGGCGCTCGCGGTAGCTGGTGGACTGGTCCTTGGCGTGGTTGGTCTTGCCACCGGGCTGTCGCTGCTGGCGCTGGGCTTTGTGGCCCCCGTCGGCTATCTGGCAGGGGTTTTGCTTGCCTCCGCGACGCACGTTCGCGACCTTCCGTTGCGCAGTCTGCTCCTGCTTCCTGGTGTCCTCGCGACGATGCACATGGCGTGGGGTACGGGGTATCTGCGTGGCATTGGCTAGTCTCGACTTGACGCAACCGGATTACAACGGTGTAATTCCTCTAGGCGGGTTCGCCTGCCTGCGATCTAGGGAGGGCCTATGTGGAATATCTACGAAGGTTCAGTGCCCTCGGACGCGCGCACTCCCGCACCGACATTGGCGTCGGTGGTGGACATTTTCAGCGGAGTCGACGACGGTCCGCTGGCGTGGCAAGAGCGTGCACTGTGCGCTCAGACAGACCCTGAGGCGTTCTTCCCCGAAAAGGGAGGATCCACGCGTGAGGCCAAGAAGGTGTGCACCTCGTGTGACGTGCGCGCCGAGTGCCTCGACTACGCGCTCGCCAATGATGAGAGGTTCGGCATCTGGGGTGGCCTGTCCGAGCGTGAGCGCCGCAAGCTCAAGCGCCGCGCCGTTTAGTCCGCGAGGGACGCGCCAAGCCGGGCGCGTGAGCGTGCGATGACGACGGCACGCGTTTTTGTGCGCGCCATTGTGGTGACGGACGGCCGTTCCCGATTCCTTGGCGAGGTGCTTGCCTCGATCGCCGCGCAGGATTTCACTCCGGATTCCCTCCACATCGCGACCGTCGGCGACGTCGCTGTGACGACCCCAGCGGGACTCCAGGCGGAGGTCACGGCCCTTCCAGCGTCGGCCAGCTACGGCGACGCGATCCGCGACGTCCTCGCGAACTACCCGGCCACCGACGGCGAGTACGTGTGGCTGCTGCACGACGACAGCGCCCCCCTTCCCGATGTCCTCTCGCGACTTGCGGCCACCGCGCGCAAGCGCTCGCGAGCCGCGATCGTTGGCGCCGCGCAGGTGCGATGGCGCGATTCTGCTCGGCTCATCAGCCTTGGCTCCACGGTGTCGCGCTACGGCGCCAGGCGCGTAGACCTCGTGGACGATAACGACATCAACCAGGGGCAATACGACTGGCGAGACGACGTTCTCGCTGTTTCTGCCGCGGGAGCACTCGTGCGCCGTGACGCGTGGGAGCAGCTGGGGGGCTTCGATCCCAGCTACCGCGGGTTCGGCGAGAGCGCGGACTTCTGCAGGCGCGCGTGGCGAGCGGGCTACGACGTGGTGGTGGTTCCTGGAGCGTTGGTGCGGCACGCCCAATTGAGCCTATCCGGGCGTCGCGATCCGGCCACGCGGTCGCGTGGCTCACGCGCCTCGTACGCAGCTCGCCGCACGAGCGAGTGGTACCACGCGCTGGTGTGGGCGCCGCTGCTCGCCGTCCCCGTGCTGCTCGTGTGGGCCTTCCTCTCCGGGGTAGCGCGCGCCTTGCTGCGCGTGTCGCAGAACGAGGCGCGCACGGCCTGGGTGGATCTCGGCGTGCCATGGCGAGTGCTCGGCCGATCGGGCGGCCTGCCGCGATCCCGGCATCGCGCGCGCAAACGGGCAACCGTGCGGGCCAGCGCGGTGAGCGGTCTGCTCGCCACCCCCAGCGAAGTGGTGCACTACGTGCGCACTCGGTATTTGCGCGCATACGACAAGTGGCGCACCGCGGTCACGCCAACGGGCATGATTCGCGACGAGCTGGCCGCAACGGCAACACGGCGGCGCTGGATGCTCGCCCTGGTTGTCATCGTGAGCACGGGCATTGCCATGGCGGTCTTCGGGGCCTGGGTGCCCGCACTCATCGGCGGTCAGATGCTCTCCGGTTCACTGCTTGGCGTCACGGACGTCAATTGGCACACCCTGTGGCAGCGCTCATGGACGGGATGGTCTGACGCGGGTTACGGGGCGCCATCGCTCGACGGCGCATTCTCTGTGGCCATGGTTCCGTTCGCAGCCCTTCCTGGGGGAATGCGCCTGTGGCTGGGGCTTGTGCTCACGTTTGGCGTGGTGCTCGCGGCGGTGAGCGCGTGGTTCGCGGTGGGAGCAGCAACGCGCGCGGTGTCCGTGCGCGCCGTCGCCGCCCTTGCCTACGCGGCCTGGCCGCCGTTCCTCGTGTCGGTATCCCAAGGGCGCATCGGCGCCGTGCTCGCGCACCTTGCGGTGCCACTCGTGGCGCTTGGGGTGGTGAGATCCCTGGGGTGGTATCGCGGCGAAGCGCTCGCGAAGGGTGACGAGTTCACGGCCCGACGGGTCGCGTCACCTTCCGCGGCCGCGTTCGCCGCCCTCGTGTTGGCTTTCGTGGTCGCGGTGGCGCCTGTGGTGCTCGTTCCCGCCGTGCTCGCCTTGGTGCTGGTAGCTGCGTTCGCAGGCAAGCGGTGGTTCCGGGTGCTGCTCATCGCGGTGCCGGCTCTCGCGGTGTCCGGACCGGCGCTCGTTGCCGCATGGGGCACGCGGTCCGTGGGTGGCGCGTGGGAGATTCTCGCCAGAGAGCCGGGACCCTCCGGTGCGAGCGAGGTGGCGGAGCCTTGGCGCACCGTGCTGACCCTCGACACATCCCCTGGTGGTTCGCAGTGGTACGCGGCCCCGGGCGTGGTGGCCGCGATCGCGATCACCGTGAGCGTTGCCGTGCTCATTGCCCTGCTGAGTGGGCGCGCCACGCGCGCCGTGAGCCTCGGCCTCATCGTGTCTGCGCTTGGGCTCGCGGCCACCTTCGCCGCGCAGCGCGCAGTAGTGCAGTGGCCTGATGGCGCGGGGGCCGCCGCCGCCAACGGATGGAGCGGCCCGGGGCTGTCTTTCGCGCTCGTGGGAGCTCTTGGCGGCGCCGCTGCTGCATCGCATGGCGTGTGGCACTCGGGCGGGTGGCAGCGGGCGCGCCGGGCGGCCGCGGTAGCGGCCGTGGGC
>NZ_JASGEO010000017.1:0-11023 GCF_049841215.1 Demequina sp. | reverse complement strand
TTGCCGGTGAGCGGCGCGCGGGCGCTCCCGGGCGGCGGGCGGCTTGGGCGGGGCTGCGCGCTACGGGATCTCGATCGCCACCGGCTCTGACACCGCCAGAGCCGCCGGGCCCTCCACCACGTACACCTGGGGCACGTCACGAGCGAGCACCTCTTTGAGCACGTCGGCGGGGACGTCGCAGTTGCGGGCAACGGCCTCGCCGTTCTCGTCGAGCTCGTCCGTGCAGTAGTCCGCGAGGCGAGGGTCGTCGCGCAGCGGCGACGAGCCAATGGAGTACGAGAGCGTGCCGATGTTGCTCACACCCTCGTCGCTGAGCGCTCGCGCGATCGCCGCCTCCTCGCCGAGGAGCACCGGCGCCACGGCCCAAATCTCATACTTTCCGGACGGCAGCGCGGCGTTCGCCTCGTTGAAGGCCTCGGTGGCCTCTTGGGCCGCCTGGATCTCTTCGTCGGTGGCCGTGCCAAAGTCGATGCCGGCCCAGATTTCCGCGAGCTCGTCCGCGACGTCGCACAGCGTGGGGCCGGTCAGCGAGACTCCCTCGCCCGCGAGCGTCTTGGAGCCGGGGATCGCCACGTAGTACTGGGGGACGTATTCGGCACCCCAGTCCGGGGAGACCACCTTGCCGTCGCGCGTGACCACGTAGTACCCCTCGGCGCCGAGGAACGCTACGGGGTCTTGGCCCTCGGGCGTGAAGTACGAGCCGATGGCGAGCGCATCGACCCCGTTCTCTTGGGTCTGTTCAACGTCGGCGGTAATCAGCACGCCGTTCGCCACAGCTGGCGCACCAGCCCATTCGTCTCCGCACGCAGGGCGCTCTACCAGGCCAGATGCCTGCTCAACCACGGCGTCGAGGTCAAACGTGAGATGCACATAGGCTATGTCGCTCGCCGACGCGGAGGGCGTGGGAGAAAGGCTCGGCGCCGCGACGTCCCGCGAGTCTTGCCACCACTTCACTCCGAACCAACCGATGGCCGCGGACGCGAGCGCAACCATCAGCGCGGCAGCGATCTTCAGCGCCTTGGGCACGGCGAAGTCTCCTCAAGGAGGGTGGGTGGGGTGCGTCCGTCGGCGGACGCACGCACAGCGTAACAAAGCGGCGCGGGCGTGTGCCCCGCGCGTGCGCGAGTAGCGCGCATCGTCCCCCTTTTGTTGTGACCGGCCCCTGCTACTAGTAGAACGTCACCCACCCACTTTTCGTGGGGTACGGACCATCACAAATCGGTCACGATCAGCGGTTGCGCGACCGCGCCACCGCCGCGCCAACGCCGAGCGCGACCAGCAGCAGGCCCACGAGCACCCACACGGCCGACGGCGTTGCGGGCGGGTAGGCATCGGTGGGTATCGGCTCGTCGGGGGTCGCACTCGGGCTGGCCGGCACCGCCTCGAGCGCGGCATCCAGCGCGTCCTCAATAACCGGGGTCCACGCGGCGGCGAGGACGGCGTTGCCGGAGTCATTGGGGTGGATGCCGTCGTCGGTGTCCACCGCGGGGTCAAAGCCGCTCGACAGGTCCGCATCGAAGACAGGCGACTCCGCAGTGGAGACCCCTTGCGCCCACCCGGGCAGCGTCGCAGCGAGAGCGGACTGCGCCGCATCGCACCCACACACTCCGGAGTCGATGGGAGGCGGCGTGCCAACCACCACGGTGACGGACGGGTTGTAGTCGCGATACAGCTCGAGCAGCTTGTCGTACTGCTCGAGTACCGCGTCAGCGCTGGACCCGCCAAGGAGGTCGTTCGTGCCCAGCAATTGCACGATCACCTGCGGCTGGTACTGCTCGAGCACCTTGTCCCGCGCCAGCTTCACCCACGCGCGCGTGCTCGTGGCACCGCCAATCCCGGTGTTGTCGGGATCCCACGCAGAGCCAATCGTGTTGGTCACGTCCCCGCACTCGTTGACGGTGTTGATGCCCACCATCTCGAGGTCGTACCCAGCATCCGTGAGTGACACCCACACCGGCGCGCGCCAACACCCAGGAGACCCGGTGAGCGAGTCGCCAACGAACATGACCCGCACGGTCTCGCGTTCTGGGGCTGGGGTGGCGAGCGCGGGGGCTCCCAGCCCAAGCGCCGTAAGCGCAACGCCAAGCACAACGCCAAGCGCAACGCCGATCACCACGGCGAGCGAGCGTGGAACCCCCATGCCCGGAACCTACTCCCAGCGCCTGCGGCGGATGGCGCGCGACACCAACACCGCGCCAACCACCACACCAACCACCACAACCACGCCAATCGCCACCGACGCCGCCGACGGCGCGGAACGTAGCGCCACAGGCTTGCGGAAGCGCAGCATGCCCCAGCCGTGGTCAAGCGCCGCTCGCCGCAGCGCGCGGTCTGGATTCACGGCGTACCCGTTGCCCACCACGGACAGCATGGGCATGTCCGTGATCGAGTCGGAGTACGCGTAGCTGCGCGAGAGGTCGTAGCCGCGCTCTGCCGCGAGCTCCTTCATGGCCGTGGCCTTGTTCTCGCCGAACGCGTAGAAGTCGATCTCCCCCGTGAAGTGCCCGTCCTCAACGGCCATCTTGGTGGCGATCACGGCGTCCGCGCCGAGCAGCCGCGCGATGGGCTGCACCACCTCTTCCGCGGACGCACTCACGATGACCACGTCCCGCCCAAGCTCGTGGTGCGCGTGAATCAGCTCAAGCGCCTCCTCGTACACCACGGGATCAATGTGCTGCTCAAGGGTGTCGTCAAGAATTTCGTTGAGCCGCGCCACGTCCCAGCCGCGGATGAGTTCGCTCAGGGCATCCCGCAACCGGTTGGTCTTTCGCTCGTCAGCGCCGCCCATGTGGAACAGCAGCGCGGCGTAACCGGTGCGCAGTGCGGCGGTGCGCGTCAGTAGCCCGCCCTCAAGCAGCGGGCGCGAAATGGCGCTGGACGAGCTCATCGCAATGATGGTCTTGTCCAGGTCAAAGAACGCCGCTGGGCGCGTCTCGGTGGCCATTCACCCTCCTTCCTCAAGGGTATCGGTGCAAACTGACATTCCCGCAATACCTAACCTGCGTCCCCCGTTAGGGGTCAGAGGCCGGTTATCCACCGTCGGGCCGCCCGACGCTGCGGCAAGTAACGCCGCCACGTCACCCTTTCCCCATGGTCGCCCACGCAAACCCCCTTGCCAACCTGCTCGCGACGCCCGGCGTCACCGACGTGCTCGTGCACGGGCCTGATGACGTGTGGGTGGACCGCGGACTTGGGTGCGAACGCGCCCCCGTGAGCTTTGACGGGCCCGACGCTGTGCGGGCTTTGGCGGTGCGGCTCGCCGCAGCGGCGGGCAGGCGCCTTGATGATGCGCAGCCAACGGTGGATGCGCGCCTGCCGGATGGCTCTCGCCTGCACGCGGTGCTGCCGCCCGTGGCGGATGGGTGCACGGCCATCTCGATCCGGCGGGTGAGGAGCGAGCCGTTCACGATGGCGGATCTGGTGGCGGCGGGGATGCTCGCGCCGGTGGTCGCGGACGTGCTCGCGGCACTTATTGCGGCGCGGGCAAGCCTGCTGGTCACGGGAGGGACGGGCGCGGGAAAGACCACACTCGCGTCGACGCTGCTTGGTCTCGTGGACCCGCGCGAGCGCGTGGTGATTGTGGAGGAGGTGGGGGAGCTGAGGCCGACCCATCCACACGTGGTGCGCCTTGTGGAGCGGCGCGTGAATGTGGAGGGTGCCGGTGGCGTCGGGCTCGAGCGGCTGGTGCGCGAGGCGCTCCGGATGAGGCCGGATCGCATCGTGCTTGGCGAGTGCCGCGGCGCGGAACTGCGCGAGGTTCTCACCGCCTACAACACCGGGCATCGCGGTGGGCTCACTACCCTGCACGCGAACTCCGCGAGCGACGTCCCTGCCCGGTTGGCCGCGCTGGGGGCGCTCGCCGGGCTGCCGGATCGCGCGACGCACCGGCTTGCGGCGGCGGGCTTTGACGCGGTGGTGCACGTGGAGCGAGGGCCGTCGGGGGCGCGGAGGGTGATCGAGGTGGCGGTGCTCGCGGTGACCGCGCGGGGGCTCGCGGTGCGGTCCGCGCTGCGCGACGAGCACGGGGGTGGCGGGGCCGGCGTCACGCGCGGGCCTGGGTGGGAGGCGCTCGCGGCGATGGCGGCTCATGGCTGACGCGGTCGACGAACTCGTCGACGCCGCCTCCGTGGTGGGGATGCTGCGGGCGGGCTTGTCGCCGGGTGACGCGTTCGAGGCCGTTGGCTGGGGACAGGTGGGTGAGGACGGCGCCGCCGCGGGTGCCGCTCCCGAGTTCGCGGTGGCCGCGCGGCTTTCGCACGCGACTGGCGCCCCACTCGCCCCGGTGCTGGAGGCGTGCGCCGCCGCGCTGCGGGAGGAGGCAGAGGCCGCGCTCGCTCGTGATGTGGCGCTCGCGGGCCCGCGCCTGTCCGCGCGCGTGCTCGCGTGGCTTCCGGCGGTTGGGCTTGGCCTTGCGGTGCTCGTGGACACCAGCGTGCTTGCGGTTCTGGGGAGTCCCGTTGGGGTGGCGCTCGTGGGTGTGGGTGCCGCGCTCACGCTGGCTGGGAGGTGCTGGATGAGGCGGCTCGTTGCGCGCGCCTCTCCGGCTCCGGATCCCACGGGGGTGTCCCTCCACGCGGTGCGCGCGGCGATGGCCGCCGGGGCGGATGTTGCGAGTGCGCTCGCGGCGGTGGGGCTCGCGATGACTCCGGAGAAGCGCTTTTGGGCGGCGGGCGAGCGCTTGCAGGCGGTGGCGCTCGCGTTGTCCGGGGGCGAGGCGTGGGCCGCCGCATGGGTGGGCGGTCCCGAGCCGCTCGAGCGCGCGCTGCGCCTCGCGTGGGAGCGCGGATCCCACGCCGCGCCCATGCTGCTCGCCGTGGCGTCGGGCGAGGACCTGCGCCGCCGCAGGGCCGCCCAAGTGGCCGCAGGGGAGTTGTCCGTTCGCCTCACCATTCCGCTCGCGCTGTGCCTGCTTCCCGCTTTCGTCGTGGTGGGCATCGTGCCGCTGCTCGTGGCGCTCATCGGTGGCCTTCGGTAAGCCGCGTCCCCAGGTGAGGCCGCTCGGCAGGTTATCCACCGCGGCCGGGGGTGGGCCAAGCGAGCGTCCCTGTGGCCGAGGCACGGTGGTCCCAACGGAAGGAGGAGGCATGAAGAAATGGAGCTGGCGCGGGCTGGACCTGCGCAGCGACACGGGCATGGCCACCGCGGAGTACGCGCTCGTGACGGTCGCGGCGGCGGCATTCGCGGGAGTGCTCATCGCGTTGCTCAAGTCAGCAGCGGTGCGGAACCTGTTGACGGGCATCATCAAGTCCGCGCTCGGCGGCTAGCGATGAGAGGCGATCGCGGCTCGGCCACGGTGGAGTTCGCTCTCACGCTTCCCGCGGTGGTGCTGGTACTGGCGGTACTGCTCGCGGGGGCTCGCCATACCGCCGACGCTGCGGTCGCCAGGGAGGCGGCCGCCACTGCAGCCAGGGTCGCGTTGGTTGACGGCGCTGCCGCGGGCCAGCGCGCAGGGGCGGCCGTGTCCCCTGGGCGGGTCTCGGTGCGCCTCGCCACCGACGGCGGCTGGTGGGTGGCGACCGCCACGTTACGGGGTGCCGGCCCGCTCCCCGACGTCACGGCCGTCGCGAAGGCGTATCAACCATGAGAAGGGACACGGGAAGCGCCTCGGTGATCGCGGTGGCCGTGCTCGCCGTGGCGGTGGTGATCGCGGTGCTGCTCGCCGCTCTTGTTGGTCACTCGCGGGACTGTGCCGCCGCCAAGGCGGCCGCGGACTTGTCCGCGCTCGCGGGCGCCTACGCGGCAAGGGCGAGCCTCGATGGCGAAGGTGAGGGGGCATGTGCGGCGGCACGCCGCACGGCCGCCGCGAACGCGGCGGCGCTCACCGCATGCCACGAATGGGGTGACGGCTCGGTGCAGGTGACCGTAGCGTCGGGCGGTGCCATGGCGAGTGCGCGAGCGGGGCCGGACATGAAAGGGGCCCGGCGGTAGCTCGGGCTGAGGGAACCGAACTACCACCGGGCCGGCCCGGCAAAGCCGGAGGAACTGAGGGAATCCTCCGGGCCAGGCGGGACGCTCCATGGCGTCATCCCCCAGTCAATCTCACGCCATACCTGTTACAGAAACATCCTGAGCCCAATGTGACGCATATCACACGGAGCGTCCCGTTTGTCTAGTTCGTTACGGTCACCGTGCCCAGCGAGGTCCACACCGTGAAGGAGATGTAGTCGCTCTCGTCGGGGGCGGGAGCGATGATCGGCTCCACGGCTTCGTCGCCACCGTCGCCACCGTCGCCGCTCGAGACGTTGCCGTTGGCGACCTCCGCCTCATCCTGGCGGGCCTGGGCTTCCGCCTCGGCTCCGTACGCGGTGGCGTACATGCCGCCAAGGTAGATGTCCTGCGCGCTCAGCACCGTGTACTGGCCTGGGCCCACGGTGGCCTGGCCGGTGGAGGTCCAGCAGCCGTTGACGTCACGCCACAAGTAGTCGCCGCGTACGGACTGACCGGGAGCGAGGTAGCCGGTCTCAGGGGCGTAGATGAGCTTGTCGCCGCCCTCGGTAGCGGCGGCCACGTCGCCGTCGGCGGTGAACGGCATGACCTGGCCGCCGTTCTGGTTGGGGTTGACCGGGTAGGCCTCAGCGACCACCTTGCCGTTCTTCACCAGGACCAAGCGGGGGGAGGCGCCCTCGTAGAACCCGGGCAGAGACCACTCGGAGTCATTCGTGACCCCGTAGTGGATCATGGGGTTGCCATCCACGATCCAGCCGTAGCTCACGTGGAGGCTCGACGGCAGGTTTGCGGTGGCGGTCAGCCAGTTGAGGTCTGCGGACTCCTTGGGGAAGCTGTCGGAGACTCCATCCATGGGGCACCCGTAGTAGCTGGTGTTCCACAGCTCGCCGTTCGTGTCGCGGCTGTCGCCCGTGAGGACCACGCGCTGCGTGCCGGGCTTCATGCTCCACGGGCCAAGCACCAGGGCGGCCTCGTAGGCGGCGCGGGCCTCATCGCTCGTGAGGGCGTCGCTCGGCAACGTGGGCTCCGGGTCCACGGGATCCACGGGGTTGAGGTACTGCTCGAACGGGTCCTTGGCGGGATCGCCAGCGATCGTCAGCTCCACCGTGTTGGAGATCGAGTAGCTGATGAGGTCCGTGATGTCGAGCGCCGCGTCGTCCTCTACCGCCACGTCGCTCGAGACCGACGTGTCAGGGTCCACGGTGGGCTCGGTGCCGGGGTCCACTGCGGGCTCTCCCGTGGGCTCCGGAACCGGCGGAATCTCGCCAGACAGCAGGCTCGTCATCGTCACGAGCGTGTAGTTGCCCGCCGGCAGTGCGGTGCCATCCCAGCAGTTCACCAAGTCAACGGTCGCGGGGACGGTGAGCGGAGTGTCGGCCGTGACGGCGTGGTCAATGGTGTCCCACGCGGGGCCAACGGTGCCCACGATGAGGTCGTTCCACACCACGTAGACCGTGGCGGAGTCCACCGTGAACTCGCCCGAATCCTTGGTGCTGTAGCCGAGGTCCACGGTCGCGGCGCCGTCGTTGATGCCGGTCACCGCGACGGTCGAGTCAACGGGACCCTGCGGGAAGGCGGTGAAGTCGAGGCCAAAGCCGCAGCCACCCTGTGCAAGCTCGGAGGTTCCGCGCGAGGGGTCGGCAGCGCCGCCCTCGACCGCGCCAAGGTCCGCGGGAGCGGCGCCATCGTTCTCCGCAGGAATCAGCGCGGTCTGGTTCGCGACCACCCCGGTGACACCGGCGAACAGCAGCGCCGCGGCGCCAACTCCCACCACACCGTTGGCGCCAACGCGCACCGCACGGTTGCGCCGGGCGCGCGAGCGCACGGCAGAGGTCGACACGTGAATCTCCTCAACGGGAGCCTGCTCAGCGGCTCCTCGCAATGCGTCAGACATCTTCATGATCATTTCCCTTTCCCGAAGCCCGTGGGGGCGTCACCGTGGTCTGCTCGTTCTCGTCGTCGATCTCGCCAAGCGCCAACTGCAGGCGCCCCATGGCGTCCGCGAGGTAGCGCTTTACCGTTCCCTCGGCGAGCCCAAGGTGACGCGCAATCTGCGGCACCGTGAGGTCGTCGAAGTAGCGCAACACAACGCATGCCCGCTCCCGTGGTGAGAGGGTTGCCAAGGCGGCGTGAACGTCGGACCCCGCCTCGACGGCGTGAACCGGATCCCGCGAAGGCTCCTCTTCCCTGAACAGGTGCTGGACGCGTTGCCAACGCTGCGCGCGGCGATACTCGTCGATATAGACGGAGGTGATGGAGCGTCGGACATAGCCCTCCGCCGTGACCACCGTGAGGCCCTTGCGTTCGCGAGAAAAGGTGCGCACCAGCGCGTCTTGCACAAGGTCCTGTGCCTTGGACGCATCGCCGCACACCAGGAACGCGTAACTCAGCAGCGCACGCTCGCGGTCGCGCACTAGGCGCTCCATCGTGTCTTGCCACTCAGCCATGAGTCCTCCGGGTTGGTAACCGCCGTTCGCAATGTCGACGAACAAGTCGCGCAAATCGTTGGGGGGCGGTCGCCGGTGAACCCATCGTCCCCTAGACTCGCCAGGTACGTAAGCCGCCGTGACAAGGGCGTCACGGCTCGTCAAGGAGGACGAATGCTTCCCTCGTCGGTCCAGGCCATTTCGGTCTCTTCCGGAAACATCACCACTGTTGTCATCATTGGCGTGATCGCCGCGCTGTCACTGGCAATGTCCTGGTATTTGCGCCAACAGGTGCTCAAGTACAAGGACGGCACCGCCAAGATGCAAGAGATCGCGGGCGCGGTGCAAGAGGGCGCATCCGCGTACCTCACGCGCCAGTTGCGCACACTGTCGGTGTTTGCGGTGGTCGTGTTCGCGCTGCTGTTCTTGCTTCCCGGTGACATGGATGTGCGCATTGGGCGCTCCGTGTTCTTCCTGGTAGGTGCCGCATGTTCCGCGACCATTGGGTACATGGGCATGTGGCTCGCGGTGCGCGCCAACGTGCGCGTGGCGTTCGCTGCCACCGAGGACGAGGGCCGCGCCAAGGGTGCGCGCATCGCCTTCCGCACCGGCGGCGCCGTGGGCATGGGCGTGGTGGGGCAGGGCCTCGGTGCCGCCGCCCTCGTGGTGCTCCTCTTTAAGTCCGACGCTCCTGCCGTGCTTGAGGGATTCGGCTTCGGTGCCGCTCTGCTCGCCATGTTCATGAGGGTTGGCGGCGGTATCTTCACCAAGGCGGCCGACGTTGGCGCCGACCTTGTGGGCAAGGTCGAGAACCACATCCCGGAGGACGACCCCCGCAACGCCGCGACCATCGCGGACAACGTTGGAGACAACGTTGGCGACTGCGCGGGCATGGCGGCCGACCTGTTCGAGTCTTACGCCGTGACCCTCGTGGCGGCGCTCATTCTTGGCAAGGTGGCGTTCGGTGAAGAGGGGCTTGTGTTCCCGCTCATCGTCACCGCGATTGGCGCGATCACCGCGGCCATCGGCGTGTTCATCACCAAGGTGCGCAAGGGCGAGCCGGGCCTCAAGGCGATCAACCGCGGCTTCTACACGTCCGCCGTGATCGGTGCGGTGCTCGCCGTGATCGCCGCGTTTGTCTACTTGCCCTCGACGTTTGCGGGCTTCAACGGATCCTCGCTCACCGACGCGGACCGCGACCCCCGAGTGGTGGCCGCGGTTGCGGTCATCATCGGCATCGCACTTGCCGGTGTGATCTTGTGGCTCACCGGCTACTTCACGGACACCGCCAAGCGCCCCACCAAGCGTGTAGCCCGCACCTCTCTTACTGGCGCGGCCACTGTGGTGCTCTCCGGCATCGGCATTGGTCTCGAGTCTGCGGTGTACACGGCGCTCGTGATCGGTGGCTCCATCGTGATTCTGTTCACCGTTGCTGGCGGCTCCATTGGCCTGTCACTGTTCCTCGTGGCCCTGGCCGGCTGTGGCCTGCTGACCACGGTTGGCGTGATCGTGGCCATGGACACCTTTGGCCCGGTCTCCGACAACGCGCAGGGCATCGCCGAGATGTCAGGCGAGGTGGACGAGGAAGCCGCGAAGACCCTCACGGACCTGGACGCGGTGGGCAACACCACCAAGGCCATCACCAAGGGCATCGCGATCGCCACAGCCGTGCTGGCCGCGACGGCGCTGTTCGGCTCGTACTCCGATGCCGTTGGCACCGCGCTCGCCGAGGCTGGCGGCGCGATCACCGACTTCAGCTACGAGATCATCCACCCGCTCACGCTCGTTGGCGTGATCATCGGTGGTGCCGTGGTGTTCTTGTTCTCGGGGCTGGCTATCGACGCCGTGACCCGTGCGGCGAGCGCCATCGTCTTCGAGGTGCGCCGCCAGTTCCGCGAGATGCCCGGCATCATGGACGGCACGCAGCGCCCCGAGTACGGGCGTGTGGTGGACATCTGCACGCGGGACTCGCTGCGTGAGTTGGCCACGCCTGGCCTGTTGGCCGCGATGGCGCCCATCTTCGTTGGCATGGCACTTGGCCCTGGCGCGCTCGCTGGCTTCCTTGCCGGCGCCATCGGCACCGGTGTGCTCATGGCCGTGTTCCTCGCCAACTCGGGTGGCTCGTGGGACAACGCCAAGAAGATCGTCGAGGACGGCCACCACGGCGGCAAGTACTCGGCGGCTCACGAGGCCACGGTCATCGGTGACACCATCGGTGACCCGTTCAAGGACACGGCCGGACCGGCTATCAACCCGCTGATCAAGGTGATGAACCTGGTGGCAGTGCTGATCGCGCCCGCCGTGGTGATGCTCTCCTATGGATCCGACGCCAACCCATGGCTGCGCGGCGGGATCGCGTTCATTGCTGCGGCCGTGGCTGTGGGCGCGGTGTACGCGGCGGCTCGCCGTGCGCACCAGGGCGGCATCGCCTCCGAGGTGGACTCCGCGGTCAACGACCTCGGCGACAACTCGCCAGGGGATGTGGTGAACGCGGAACTCGCGGAGGCGGACGCAGCCGCGAAGGAGTAGATCAAGCGCGATAGGTCTAGCGCGAGGGGCCCGGGTCAAGAGACCCGGGCCTTCGTGCGTCTGGGGCGCGCTTCCCGCGCCGCCCGCGCCGCCCGCGCCGCCTGCCCCGCGCACCCGGCCCC
>NZ_JASGEO010000016.1:0-91350 GCF_049841215.1 Demequina sp. | reverse complement strand
TCGCCGAACACACCATCAACACCGACAAGGACTACCAACCCAAAAACACCAAAGGCCCTTCCTGACGGAAGGGCCCCAGTGAACGATGTCTCGAGACACCGCGGAACGATGTCTTGAGACATCACATACGTCGGGGTGACAGGATTTGAACCTGCGACCTCGTCGTCCCGAACGACGCGCGCTACCAAACTGCGCCACACCCCGTGATGAGCCTGCCTAGGATACCTGGTCAGCGGGCCCGCAAACTAATCGTCTCCACGCTCCACAAGCGTCAGCACCGTCGCCTCCGGCCGGCACGCAAAACGGATGGGCGCGTAAGGACTGGTGCCCAGCCCAGCCGAGACGTGCAACCAAGCCCCGTCAGCGTCGGGCCATGTGCTGAGCCCTTTGACGCGAGCCGTATCGAGGTCGCAATTGGTGACCAGCGCGCCTACCCCCGGAATGCACACCTGGCCGCCGTGGGTGTGCCCGGCGAGGATGAGTTGGGCGCCGTCGTCGGCAAGGGCTTCCAAGGCCCGACGGTATGGCGCGTGCACGATTCCGAGCGTCAAGTCCGCGCGGGGTCGCCTCCCAGACGGGAGTTTGTCGCGGCCGATGTGGGGGTCGTCGAGCCCCACCACGCGAATGCGCGTGCCGTTGACCTCGAGAGAGGTACGCGCGTTGTTGACGTCCTTCCAGCCACCGGCGGTGAGGCGTGCACGCAGGTCCTCGGAGGGGAGTTCCACCGCCTCGCGGTGCAGCAGCGACGGCCCGCCAAAGTACGCGAGCGGGTTCTTGGGGCGCGGCCCAAAGTAGTCATTGGAGCCGAACACGAACAGCCCCGGGCGGGACATGAGGGGCTCGTAGGCGCCCAGTAAGGGCGGCACGGCGAGCGGGTGCGCGAGGTTGTCACCCGTGGTGACGACGAGGTCAACGGGCTCGGAGGCGAGCGAGCGAACCCAGGCGATCTTGTCTCGCTGGCCGGGCGTGAGGTGGAGGTCGCTCAGGTGCAGGATCCGGATGGGATCGGCTCCACGTGGCAGCACGGGCACGGTGACGCGGCGCAAGGTGAATGCGTGCGCCTCAACGAGAGCCCAGGCCAGAGTAGCGGCGCCGGCAACAGCCACGGCGCCAAGCGCGCGACGAACCATTAGTGGTTGCCGCCGCCTCCGCCGCCGCCTCCGCCGCCTCCGCCGCCGCCACCCCAGTCGTCGTCATCATCGTCGCCAGGGCCGCCTGGTTCCTCGGTGGGGCCGGTTCCCGGCCACCCGGCGGGCGGGTTCGTGGCGAACTCCGGCGGAGGCCACACGTTGCCCCAGTAGTCATCAGGCGCCACGTTGGGGTCCCAACCAGCGGGCCATTTGGTCCACCACTTGGGCAGCTTGTCCGTGCCGATGACGTACGTGATAACCGAGCCTGGAAGCGCCTTGCCGCCGCCGCCAGGGTTCTGGCCAGCAACTGTGCCCTTGACGTAGTTGGGGTCAAAGATGAGCTGCGTCGACTTGGCGTACCGGAAGCCGGCCTCGTTGATCGCGGCCTTCGCCTCAGACTCCGTCATGCCGATGACGTTCGGAACCTCGCGCGGCACGCCGTAGAGGATGTCGTTGGACACCTGCGGGAACTGCAGCACGTCCTTGCCCTTGAGAGAGCGATCCATGAAGCGCTTCCACGTGGGCGCGCTGATAGAGGAGCCCCAGAGGATCGGATACGGCGTTCCGTTGATGCGAATGTTCTTGCCCGGCTCGTCGTGCGTGGGGTTGCCCATCCACACGGTGGCAACCAGCTGCGGCGTGAAGCCCATGAACCACAGGTGAGCGTTGTTCTGCGAGGTGCCCGTCTTGCCGGCGGCGGGGCGTCCGCCATCAAGCTGAGCCTTGACGCCCGTGCCGTCCTTGACCACTTGCTGCATCGCATACGCAACACCGGCAGCCACGTCGGCGGACAGGGCGCGCGAGCACTCGCTTTCGGGAACGTCGTAGCTCTTGCCGTTGACGTCCGTGACCTTGAGAATCGCGGTGGGCGGGCAGTAGACGCCCTCGTTGTCGATCGTCTGTGCCACAGAGGCCATCGTCAGCGGCGACGCGTTCTGCGTGCCAAGAGTTGCCGACGGCACCACCTGGTAGTCCACGCCATCGGCACGGTGGAAGCCCATGTCCGCACCGGTGGACTCGATGTCACACAGGTCAATCTCGTTGGCCATCGCCACGTAGGCGGTGTTGACGGAGTTCTTGGAGGCGTTGAGCACGGTCATCTGACCGGCACCGGCGCCCTCTGCGTTGCCGGGCTTCCATTCCTTCTTGTCGTACTTGAAGGGATCGGAACCAAGGCACGACGCTGTCCACGAGCTGGGCTTGTACGAGCGCCCGGACGCGTTGATCACCTGCATCAGCGAGCGCCCAGAGTTGAGCCACGCGGCAAGCACGATCGGCTTGAACGTTGAGCCCGGCGAGAAGCCGCGGGAACCGCCCCATGCGCGGTCCACCGAATAGTTGATGGTCGTCGAGCCCTTTTCCTTGCCGCTGGGGTCATAGGTGCGGTTCTGCGACATCGCCAGAATCTGGCCGTTCTTGGGGTTCAGCGCCACAAGCGCCATCGCCCAGCCGCTCTTGTCCGTGGACTTCATCGACTTCGTGAGCTCTTGGTTCGCGATCTTCTGCTTCTTGAAGTCGAGCGTGGTGATGATCTTGAGCCCGCCCTTCTTCAGCAGCTCCTCACCGTCAACGCCGTTGGAGTTGAAGACAGGGTCCTTCGCGATGATCTTCGTCACGTAGTCGCAGAAGAACGGTGCCTCCTCGGCCGCCGCGCACGAGTACTTGGGCTCGTGGGGGTCAAGGGTCTGATCGATCGAGGTGGCGCGGTACTGGTAGTACTCGGCCTTCGTGATCATGTCCTGCTCGTACATGGTGAACAGCACCACGTTGCGGCGCTTCTGCGCGGCGAGCGGGTGGCGCAACGGGTCCCACTTGGAGGGGTTCTGCGTGATACCCGCGATCGTTGCGGCTTCCATCGCGTCGAGCTCCGCAGCGGACTTGCCAAAGTACACCTGGGCCGCGGCCTCAACGCCGTAAATGTTGGAGCCAAACTGGGCGATGTTCAGGTACTGCTGCAGCACCTGGTCCTTGCCACAGTCCACCTTGGGATCGGACGTGCAGTCCGTGCCGTACTCGGTGTTGAGCCGCTCTTCGTAGCCCAGCGCGAGCCGCCATTCACGGATCTTGCGCGTCATGGAGACCTCGGTGGCCTCTTTCTGCGCCTTCGTGTCTTCCTTGGCGATGGCGTTCTGCAGCAGGATGTTCTTGATCAGCTGCTGGGTGAGCGTGGAGCCACCAGGGCTGTGGTCAGACGTCATGTTGATGTAGACAGCGCGCACAATGCCCTGCCCGTCAACGCCGTTGTGGTCCCAGAAGCGCTTGTCCTCGACGGCCACCACGGCCTTCTGGATCCAGGGGGAAATCTCCTCAAGCGGCACCACCACGCGGTTTTGCGAGTAGAACGTCGCGAGCAGGTGCTTGCCGCTGCGGTCGTAGATGTTCGACTGCTGAGGAAGCTCCGTTGGCACGATGTCCGTAGGCAGGTCCTCGAAGAGGTCAGAGGTCTCGATGGCGGCATCCGTCGCCACGGACGCGACAGGAAGAACAAGGCCCGCGGCGAGAATGCCACCGAGCACGGACAGCACGGCGAACATCAGAAGAGCGGTCGCGAACTGCACCAGGGTCACGCGCGTGCGCGGCCTAGGGGGTCGTGCCATCTGCCAGTCCTCACTTGCCTGTCGAGTGCGTCGGCCAAAACAACGAACGGCGCCCTTGAAAAGTTGCCCGGCACGGGAGATACGCTCTGATTATGAAGACCACGTGGGAATACGCGACCGTGCCGCTCATCGACCATGTTACCAAGCAGATTTTGGACCAGTGGGGCGATGACGGGTGGGAGCTCGTCCAAGTCGTAGTAGGCCCGACGGGTGGGCTGGTTGCGTACTTGAAGCGGCCTAAGGACCAGTCATGACCGCGAGCGAGCGCCTCGCAGCGCTCGGGCTTGTGCTGCCAGAGGTCGCCAGCCCCGTGGGGACCTACGTTCCCGCGAAGCGCCACGGCGACCTCATCTACACGTCAGGGCAGTTGCCGCTCGTTGATGGTGCCCTGCTGGCGCAGGGCAATGTGGGGCAGCGCGAGGGCGACGTCACGCCCGAGCGTGCGCTCGAGTGCGCGCGCATCGCGGCGCTCAACGCGCTCGCGGCGGCCGCGCAGGCCGCCGGCGGGCTCGACAACATCGAGGGGATCCTGCGAGTCACGGGCTACGTGGCATCGTCTCCGGGCTTCACCGCGCAGCCGGCCGTGGTCAACGGAGCGAGCGGCCTCATCGCGGATGTCTTTGGCGAGAGCGGGCGTCACGCGCGATCCGCCGTTGGTGTCGCGAGCCTGCCACTTGGAGCACCCGTGGAGATCGAAGTAGTCGCGATCGTCCGCAGCTAGCGACACCACAGCGCGCCCTGAGTGCCTGAGTGCCGGATCCGGCGCGCAAACCGACACTCACGCACTCACAGGACGTGACCGGCGGGGACTGAGGTGCCACGCCTCACCGCGCGTCTCGCGCTGGGTGCCACGCAGTGGGCGCCACGCGCCACGCGGCACGGCGGGACTCAGCGCGAGCGGGCGCGCAGGCGCTCGGGCTCGTAGACCTCAACGGACCCGATGTGCACATCGATCCACCCGCGAGACGCAAAGTCCGCGAGCGCCTTGTTCACTGTTTCGCGCGATGCCCCAACGAGCTGCGCCAGCTCCTCTTGCGTGAGCCCGTGACGCACCATGATGTGCCCACGTTCCATGCGCCCAAAGCGGTGGCCAAGGTCAAGGATCGCCTTCGCCACACGGCCGGGAACATCGGAGAAAACCAGGTCCGCCATGGTGTTGGAGGCGCGGCGAATCCGCTGCGCAAGCGCGCGCATGATGGGCCGCGACATCTCCAGGTGCGTGTCGAGCCACTCGTCGAGCACGTCTTTGGGAAGCTCGTAGACCGTGGAATCCTCCACGGCGTGGGCGCGCGCCAACCGCGGGCCAGGGTCAAACACCGACAGTTCGCCAAGCATGTCGCCAACACCGAGCAGCGCCAGGAGGTTCTCGCGACCGTCACGGGCGGTGCGCGCAAGCTTCACCTTCCCACGCACGATGATGTACAGCGCCTGACCGTCGTCACCTTCGTTGAAGATGGTGTCGCCCTTGGAGACGTCAGAGCGCGTCATCTTCTCCATGAGGGAGCGCGCGCTCGCCACATCCATGCCGCCAAAGAGCGGGGCGGAGCGCAGCAACTGCTCTTCACGCGTCGTGTCACGCGTCACTTCTCGCGTCGCTTCTGCCATCTCGCCTCCCTCACTTACGCGCGGTGGACCTTGCCCATGGCTTCAACCATGTGCGCCGTCACGCTATCAAGAGTGGCACTAAGGCGCCTCTCGTACCGGTCAAGACGCCCATCTAGCGCGTCGAGCGCGTCCAGATCGGCCAAAGACACGTCGTGAACATCCGGCCACACCGCGCTCGTGAGCTCGAGTGCGGTGGGCGCGTCAGCCGCGAGCGCCACCCATGCGGACTCCGTCGCATCCTGCGCGATGGTGTCGGGTGCGGTGAGCGACGCGAGCGTCAGATCGCGCCGTGCCGCCACGAGCCTGCGCCACCACTTGACGCGGGCAAGCTCACGACGCAGGTCACGACGCTGGTGACGGAGGTCGGCAACCTCGTCAGCCGCAGCCGTGGCGTTCACGCGGTCTCCTTCCGTTCAGCGGCCCTCACCGCTAAGGGATGTATCGGCCCGCGTGCCCGGGTTCTGTAGCCTCAACCTATGGCCCCGCTCACTGTTGCTACAGGAGAAGGCGCCCCCAGCGTCGGGCTGGTGCGCGGGGCCCGCGCTATCAACCGCCGCCTCGCCGAGGTCTATCCAGACGCCCACTGCGAACTGGACTTCGAAACCCCGTACCAACTGCTCGTCGCCACGGTGCTTTCCGCGCAGTGCACGGACGTGCGCGTCAACCAGGTGACGCCCGGTTTGTTTGCCCTGTGGCCCGACGCTGTGGCTATGTCGGGCGCAGAACCGGCGGCTTTGGAGGAGGTCATCCGGTCAACCGGCTTCTTCCGGGCCAAGGCACGCTCGATCCTTGAGTTGAGCGCGGACTTGGTGGAGAAACACGGCGGGCAGGTGCCGGGGCGGCTCGAGGACCTGGTGAAACTGCGTGGCGTGGGCCGCAAGACGGCAAACGTAGTGCTCGGAAACGCGTTTGGGGTGCCGGGCATCACGGTGGACACGCACATGGGGCGGCTGTCGCGGCGGCTGGGACTGACGGTCAACGAGGACCCCGTGGTGGTGGAGCGGGACCTGATGGCGCTCATCGAGCGGCGTGAGTGGACGCTTTGGTCGCATCGCGTGATCTTCCACGGGCGGCGGCGGTGCACGGCCCGGAAGCCCGACTGTGCCAACTGCGAGCTCGTGGCAATGTGCCCGCGGGTTGGGGTCTAGGCGCTCCCACCGCCCCGCGCTGCCCACCCACACGCGACGTCCGAACCACTATTCAGCATTTCTGGCGCCGAGGAGAGCAAGAAGTGCCAGATAGTGGTTCAGACGTTGGTGGCGGCGCCTCGGCGATAGACCCGCGCTCGCCACGCAAGTAGCGCCGCACCGATCACCGCGGCCACAACGGACGCAATCAGGATCGCCATCGTCGCAACGTCCGTCATGTGCTCATCGAGTGCCAGCTCCGCGATAAGCAGCGACACGGTGAACCCAATTCCGGCCAAGGCCCCAACGGACATGATGTCCCACCACGACAGCCCCGGATCCAGCGCGGCCTTCGTGAACGTCGCCACCAGGAACGTCGCGAGCACGATGCCAAGCGGCTTGCCGATCACAAGGCCAAGCGCCACGCCCTGAGCCACCGGATCGTGCAGAGCCTCGTTCAGTGCCGCGACCGTGATGGGGATGCCCGCCGCGAATAGCGCAAACACCGGCACCGCGAACCCAGACGACACGGGCCGCCACAGGTGCTCCCATTTCTCGGTGAGCGGCTCCTTGTGGCCCTTCAGCGCCACTGCGGGCACCACAAGACCAAGCGCCACACCGGCGATCGTCGCGTGCACCCCTGAAGCGTGCATGGTCGCCCACGCCACGAGGGCGAGCGGCAGCAGCGCCCACCACTTGGTGAACCCGCGCCGCGCAAGCAGCCCAAACACAAAGATGCACGCCGCGGAGGCCGCGAGCCACGGCAGCGACACCTCGTCCGTGAAGAAGATCGCGATGATGAGGATGGCCAGCAAGTCGTCGACAACGGCGAGCGTCAGCAGAAACGCCCTCAATGCCGAAGGCAGGCCGCGTCCCACAATCGCGAGCACCGCCACTGCGAACGCGATATCCGTGGCCGTCGGCACCGCCCACCCGTCGAGCGACCCACCTCGAGCAAGGTTGATCCCCACGTAGATCGCGATAGGCGCCACCATCCCGCCAACAGCGGCAACAGCAGGGACGACGGCGGTGGCCGGGCTGCGTAGCTCGCCCACCACGAGTTCGCGCTTGAGTTCCAGGCCAATCACGAAGAAGAAGATGGCCAGCAGGCCGTCGGCCGCCCAGGTCTCGACGGACAAGTGCAGATGAAGCGACGCGGGCCCAAACTCGAAGGCGCTCACCGACTCATAGGAGGAGGCCCACCGTGAGTTGGCCCACAGCAGCGCCACGACCGCGCCAAGCAAGAGCATGACGCCGCCGGCGCGCTCCGTGCGCAGCACGCTGACGAGCGTGCGTTCGGTGGAGTCGCTCGGCTTGCCAAAGAGGACGCGGGCCATAGCCCTAGGCGTCTACTGCCTGCGGCGCGGCCGCACGCTGGGCGGGCGGGTCAAAGCGGTAGCCAACATTGCGGACTGTGCCGATGAGCTGCTCGTACTCGGCGCCGAGCTTGGCGCGCAGGCGGCGCACGTGCACATCAACGGTGCGCGTGCCGCCGTAGTAGTCAAAGCCCCACACCTCTTGGAGCAGCTGGTCACGCGTGTAGACGCGGCCGGGGTGCTGCATGAGGTATTTGAGGAGCTCAAACTCCTTGTACGTCAGGTCCAAAGGCACGCCTTTGAGCCGGGCCGTGTAGCCACCAACGTCAACGGTGAGGTCGCCGGACGAGAACTCGGAGAGCTTGTCGAGCGGGTCCTCAGCCCTCGCCCGCGCCATCAGCAGGCGAATCCGCGCCTCTACCTCGGCGGGCGATGCGTCGGCGATCACCACGTCGTCGGCGCCCCAGTCGGAGTTGACGATCGACATTCCACCATCGCGAAGAACCAGCAGAAGGGGAACCGTGACGCCGGTGACCTGGACAAGACGGCAGTTGTTTCGCGCCTCCGCGAGGTCCACGCGGGCGTCGACAATGAGCACGTCAGCGTCCATGGCGTCGAGCATCGCGGAAGGGACGGGCGCCACCACCCTGGTTCGGTGGGACAACAGGGCGAGCGCGGGCAACACGTCAGCCGCCCCAGCCTGAGCGGGGGTCAGCACGAGCAGATCTGCCATCGGCACCTCCGGATGGGCTTTACTGTACCGGCGCAGCCCGTGGGAGACTAACCCCCATGATTCCGTCGACCAGAGCGACGATCACCGCTGTCGCCGCTGCGGTCGTCGCCGTCACCGGATACCTGGGAACCCGGTATCTCGCCGTTGGCATCCTCGCGTGCATCGTCGCCGCGGCCATCGGCTATCCCCACCTCATGCGCGTCTCGCGCCCGCGCGTCGCCACAGCCATCATCATCGGCGGCGGCGTGCTCGCGCTCGTCGCCGTGGTGCTTGGCCGCACGGCACCGTACTTGCGCTACATGACCGTGGCGGTTGCCGCGGTCACCGTTGCCGCGCTCGCCGCGGTCGTCTTCTTCCCACCCCGCGGCGGCGGACGTGCCGTTACCTACGTAGCCGCCACAGCGTCGGGCGGTGCAATCGTTGCTTCCGGTGCCGCGTGGGTGGCCGTTGCCCGGACTAGCGGCGCCGAGGACCTCGTGGTGTGTGGAGGCGCCGCCCTTGCCGTGGCCGCGATTGCTTCGGTGATCTCCACGCATCCCACGGTGAACACGATCGGCGCCCTGCTGCTTGGCACGGCGACGGGCGCCGCCATGGGCTACTTCTTCCCCGATCTTCCCTGGTACGCGGGCCTGCTTATTGGCCTCGTGTGCGCCGTGGCTGCGGTGCTCATCCAAGAGCTCTATCGCCGCGAGCCGCGGCCGCGTGGCTGGTGGCCGGGAATAGCCGCGGGCATCGCGCCCGTTCTGGTCGCTGGAACGCTCGTGTACATCGCCGGGCGCCTGCTCGTCGGCTGATCGGACCACCCATGCTGCTTCGCCTCCTCGCCCTTGCGGCGCTCCTTGGCGCAGCGGCGCTCTTCTATTGGTGGTGGCAGTCTCGCCAAGGCAAAGTCCGACGCGTGGAGCGGCCGGGTGCCCTCACTCCCGCCGTCCTTGGGTCACCTAGGGGCGCGCGGGCTACGTTCGTGCAGTTCTCGACTCCCATGTGCGCCAAGTGCCCTGGCACCGCGGTGTTGCTCAAGCGAGTCGCGGACGAGCAGCCGCACGTCACGCACCTCGAGATCGATGCGTCAGAGCGCCTGGACCTCGCGCGCGAGTTGAACATCATGCGCACCCCCACCACGCTGGTGCTGGATTCTGACGGGATGGTCGTGGCGCGCATGGATGGCGCCCCCACCGTGGAGCAGGCTCGCGAGGCACTGGAGGCGGCGCCGCTGCCTCCCGAGTACGCTATCTAGTGAATTCCTATGGAGGCGGTATGACTAACGACGCGGCCACCACGGCCAAGGACATCCAGATTGACCCCCGCGGGTACCGCTTTGGCGCGTCCGTCACCTTGCTGGTGTCGATCGTCGCGCTCGTGATCGGAGCGAACATCGCGGGCACCATCACGATGGCAATCCTCGCCTTGCTCTTTCTTCCCGGAGCCACGATTGGCCCGCAGGCCACCCTCCAGAGTTGGATCTTCAAGCGCGCGATTCGCCCGCGCCTTGGCGCCCCCACGGAGACGGAATCCTTCCGCCCCCCGCGCTTCGCGCAGCAGATGGGCCTTGGGTTCTCTGTGCTTGCCGTGATCTTCGGCGCGCTCGACATCGCCCTCGGCTTCTACATCTTCACGGGCTTTGTCGTGGCGGCGAGCTTCCTGAACTCGGTCTTCGGTTTCTGCCTCGGCTGCGAGATATATCTGCTCGCCAAGCGCGCCACCACCCGCGCCGCCTAGGCCAGCAGCATGTCCGCGCTCGTCATCAAGTGCACGTGGGGCCTCGAGCGTCCGGAGACGCTCTTCCAAGCGTTCACGGTCGCAGCCACGGCCGCGAGCGCGGGCAACGAGGTGAGCCTGTGGCTCACGGGAGACGCCGTGTGGCACGCCGTCGCCGCCACCCCCGATGCCACCCTTGACCACTCTCCCAACCTGTCCGTGCTTCGCGAAACCGTCCTAGCGTCGGGCCGTATTTCGGTGTGCGCGCAATGTGCCGCGCGTCGCTCGCTCACGGAAGCCGATCTCATCCCTGGCGCGCGCATCGCGGGGGCCGCGGCGTTCGTGGAAGAGTCGCTCAGCCCGGGCGCCACCGCACTCGTTTACTGAAGCGCGCGCCTACAATCGAGGCATCATGACCGCCGTAGACCTCACCTTCACCATCCTCGCGATCGTCGCGTTCCTCGCCACAGCGTGGGTGTGCGGAATCGTCGTGTGGCGCCTCGTCAAAGGCCCCAAGCGGTGACCTTCGTTCTCCCTGACGACCTCGCTCCGGAGGTCTATCCACTCGCGTGGCTCGTGGGCTCGTGGGAGGGGCACGGCGTGGTGGATTACCCGGGCATTCCTGCTACCGACTTCCGCCAGACCATCGACTTCACGCACGACGGCGGGCCCTACCTCGAGTACCGCTCGGCGATCACGCTCATGGGGCCCGACGGCGAGACCGGGCAGGTCTGGGCAGTCGAGTCTGGTTTCTGGAGGGTTGCCCCGTCAGTACCCGAGGGGTACGAGCTCAAGGACTTCCAGCACCCGCTTGAGGTGGTGCTGACGGACGCCGCGGGCTTTGTCGCCGTGTATGTGGGCGCCGTGGGCAATGGCCGCATCGACCTCGGCACGGACCTCATGGCGCGCACCGCATCCGCCCCCGAGGTGGCCGGCGCCACCCGCCTCTACGGGCTCGTCAACGGCGAACTCATGTGGGCACAGGATCTTGCGGCGTTTGGCAACGAACTGCAGTCGTATGCGTCGGGGCGCTTGTCTCGTATTGAGCCTTAGGAATCGTTTGTGACCGCCGACGGTTCTCTTGCCATGACCTCTCCCCTCCTTTCGCGCCACGGCGCCGTTGAGGCCTCCGGGCCCGACGCTGGGGTCGCCTGGCACTACGGCGATCCCGTTGGCGAGCAGCGCGCCTTGGCTGAGGGGCGCGGCTTTGTTGACCAATCTCACCTTGGCGTGGTGACGGTGACCGGGCCGGACCGGTTGTCGTGGCTCAACTCGCTGTCCACCCAAGAGGTGGGCTCGTTGGCTCCGGGCGAGAGCGCGGAGTTCATGATCCTGTCCCCGCAGGGCCGCATCGAGCATGTGGCCGCGCTCGTGGATGACGGTTCTACCGCCTGGCTCATCACGGAGACCGCCGCCGGGTTGGCCGCCTTCCTTGACCGCATGCGCTTCATGCTGCGCGTGGAGGTCGCGGACGTCACCTCCGAATGGACGGCGCTTGGCGAGAGCGTGTCCCGCCCCGCGGCCGAGGGCGAGCCCGTGACCTGGGTGGACCCGTGGCCAGGGGTGACGTCGGGCGGAACGTCGTACAGCGTCGGCTCTCTTGGGCGTGCGCGGCCATGGCGCTTGGTGCTGGTGCCGCGCGCGTCTTTGGGCGCCGAGGCCGACGCGCGCCTCGAGGCCGGCTGGACCCTTGCCGGAACGTGGGCCGCGGAGGCGGAGCGCGTGGCGGCGCACAGGCCCCGCGCCGCGACCGAGGTGGACGACCACTCCCTGCCCCACGAATACGACTGGCTCCGCACCGCCGTGCACCTGCACAAGGGCTGCTACCGCGGCCAAGAGACGGTCGCCAAGGTTCACAACGTTGGCCGCCCGCCGCGCCGGCTCACGTTCTTGTTTCTCGATGGCTCGTCTCACGTGCTTCCCGAGGCGGGCGCTGAACTGACGCTTGAGGCCACCGGCGCACCCGCGGGGCGCATCACCACGGTGGCGCGCGACCGCGAGGACGGACCCATCGCGCTCGCCGTCATCAAGCGATCGGTGGACCCCTCGGCGACGCTGCTCGCCGCCTCCGACGCCGGGCCTATCTCTGCGTCCCAGGAACCCATCGTGGATCCGAGCGGCTTCTCCGTTGACCGCCCGCCGCCGCCGGGGCCCACCATGAAGGGCCTCCTGATGGGCAAGGGCTGCGCCGCCGACGGTGGCGACATTCCCGCCTGACGCGCACCCCACGGGGTAGCGTGGCCCCATGGAAGTCACCTTCACCGAGTTCAAGGCGTCCCTCGCGAGTCACGTCGGCTCCGTGAAGGACGGCACCGACGTGATCATCACTCAGAAAGGCGCCCCTGTAGCGCGCCTCACGTCCGTCGAGGGCAGCGACCTCATCTCCTCCCTCATTCAGGACGGGCTCATCACTCCTCCCGCAGAGGACCGCGCCGTTCCGCGCCTTCCCCAGGCGGAGGCCGCAAAGGACGCCCTGTCCAGCCTGCTCGGCCGGCTGCGCAGGTAACGATGGCGATCGTCTACTTCGACACCTCGGCGCTGGTGAAGCTGCTGGTCCTGGAGACCGGCTCACCTTTGGCTGTGGCCCTGTGGGAACGGGCCGACGCTGTGGTCACCTCCCGTATCGCCGACGTTGAGGTCAAATCGGTTTTGGCCGCGGCCGAACGCATTGGCCGTATCGACGCTTTTCCTGCGGCGGCGGCTCGAGACCGGTGGAAGGAACTGTGGCCGGGCCTTGCCAAGGTGGAGGTGACGGAGGCGCTCACGGATCGCGCCGCCGACCTTGCCGACCGCCGCCCCCTGCGTGCCGGAGACGCCCTGCACCTAGCGTCGGCCCTGCTGCTCAAGGATGCCGGCGTGATCCTGGCGGCGTGGGATCGCCGGCTCACTGCCGCCGGGCGGGCGGAGGGGCTCACCGTGCTCCCGCCCGCGATGGCGTGAGTTACGTAAAGTAGCGCCATGATCGGCAATCTTCAGGGGCTACTGCTGCTCACCATTTCCGTGGCCATCTTTGTGGTGGCCGTGTGGGCGCTGATTCAGGCCTTCCGCTTCCCGCCCGAGGCGTATGTGGCGGCGGGCAAGCGCACCAAGAACTTTTGGCTCGCGATCACTGGCGGCGCCACGGCGCTGTCGTTCCTTGGGCTGCCGCCGAGCTACGGCTTTGGGATGGGGTTCATCTTCTGGACCGCGTCCGCGGCCGGGGCGCTGATCTTCTTTGTGGATGTGCTGCCGCGACTGCGCGAGGTGCACCGGCCCGGCCAATCCCGGCGACGGGATGACAACCGCGGCGGCTGGTAGATGTTCGGCGTTCGCTGATGAGGGCGGTGCTGCAGCGCGCGTCGCGAGCATCGGTGACGGTTGACGGATCGGTTGTTGCGTCGTTCTCGCGGCAGGGCCTTGTGGCGCTTGTTGGGGTGACGCACTCCGATGGCGTGGCGGAGGCCGAGCTGATTGCGCGGAAGATTGCGGACCTGCGGATCCTGTCTGGGGAGCTATCCGTTCTGGATGCCGGCGCGCCCGTGATTGTGGTGTCCCAGTTCACGCTCTATGCGGATACGCGCAAGGGGCGCAGGCCTACGTGGAATCAGGCGGCGCCCGGGCCGGTTGCGTCGCCGCTGGTAGATGCCGTGGTTGCTTCCTTGCGCGAGCGGGGGGTTGAGGTGGGGACAGGGGTGTTCGGGGCCCACATGGACGTGGAGCTCGTCAATGACGGGCCCATCACGATCCTGCTTGAGACGTAGCCACCCTCCACCACCACCACCTACGTCCGAACCACTTTCCCGGGCTTTTCGCTGCGCCTGGGAGGAAAAGCGACGATGAGTGGTTCGGACGTAGGTGTGGGTCAGGCGTCTGCGGTGACGAGGAGGTCTCCCACCTCACAGTCGAGGGCGCGGCAGATGGCGGAGAGCGTCGAGTAGCGGATCGCGCGCGCGCGGTCGTTCTTGAGCACCGAAAGGTTCACCACCGACACCCCCACCGCATCGCTGAGCGCCGCCAGGGTCATATTGCGCTCCGCGAGTAGTTCGTCGAGGCGGCAGTGGATGCCGGTGGGCTCGTCGTCCGCGGGGCTCATACGAGGCCCTCGTTGTCGCGCTGCAGCCGCTCGCCGATGTCGAGCGCGCCGCCAAGACCGCCCAGCAACAGAATCGCGAGGAACGGCGTGAACGACACCACGATGAAGCCCGAGTCCCACGTTCCATCGCTCACTGTGGCAAGCGCACCGTTCATGGCCATTGCGGTAAAGATGCCAGAGCCGAGCCACGCCGCACCCACCACGAGCGCGCCGTACAGCGCCAGCCGTGAGGCGCGCTTGGTGAAGATCTGGCCGCGCGCCACTCGCAGGAAGAACATCGCCGCGAGCGCCAATCCCGCCAATACGCACAAGCACAGCCAGATGGGCTGGGCCCACAGCGCGAAGAGGGTCGCGCCCTCCGCATGCGGGACAACGATGGTGGCGGTATCGACGCTCGCGTCGACGAGGGCGCCGTTCGGTCCCAGCGGGAGGCCAACGGTCTGCTCCTCGAGCTGGACGGTCACGGGGACGTCTTTGCCGGGAGCCACCTCGACGAGCCGAGCGATGGTTGTGGCGATCGTGGCGACCGCGCCAATCGCGGCCACTCCGATGGACAGATACAGCGCAGCGCGATCACTGGGGGTTGGAACGATGGTGTCGGACATGAGCCCCTCCTTAACGATTACCGTTGTTATCGATAAACGATACGTATCGATAATCGTTGTGTCAAGGGGCGGGCGAGACGGGACTTCAGGCCGGCCGCAGCGTCGGGCCGACGCTGTGGTTGGGCTCGCACGTAGCCGATACCAAGCGTGTGTCGGGCTTGTAACACTTGTCACGCCTGCGGCGAACACGGGCATGAGGGGTGCGGGGCCCTGGTTAGCCTGGGTGCAGTCGCCCGGACTATCGCGGCTGCTGGGAGGTTTTGAGATGTTCGAACGGTTCACCGACAGGGCTCGTCGAGTTGTGGTGCTCGCGCAAGAAGAGGCGCGCATGCTCAACCACAACTACATCGGCACGGAGCACATCCTGCTGGGTCTAGTGCGCGAGGGCGAAGGCGTTGCCGCCAAGGCCCTCGAGTCGATGGACATCTCCCTCAACGCCGTGCGCGAGCAGGTGCAGGAGATCATCGGCGAGGGCTCGCACGCCCCGTCCGGCCACATCCCGTTCACCCCGCGCGCCAAGAAGGTGCTTGAGCTGTCGTTGCGCGAGGCGCTGCAGCTTGGCCACAACTACATCGGCACGGAGCACATCTTGCTTGGCCTCATCCGCGAGGGCGAGGGCGTTGCCGCGCAGGTGCTCGGCAAGCTCGGCGCGGACCTGTCATCCGTGCGCCAGCAAGTCATCCAGCTGCTGTCCGGCTACGAGAATAAGGAGCCGTCCGGTGGCGGCGGCAACGGCGGCCCCCAGGAGGGCACGCCCGCCGGTTCCACGGTCCTTGATCAGTTTGGCCGCAACTACACGCAGGCCGCTCGCGAGGGCAAGCTGGACCCCGTCGTGGGCCGCGAGCTCATCATGGAGCGCGTGATGCAGGTGCTGAGCCGCCGCACCAAGAACAACCCCGTCCTCATCGGCGAGCCCGGCGTGGGCAAGACCGCCGTCGTCGAAGGACTCGCCCAGGCGATCGTGCGCGGCGACGTTCCCGAGACGCTCAAAGACAAGCACCTCTACACGCTTGACCTTGGCTCGCTGGTTGCCGGCTCCCGCTACCGCGGTGACTTCGAGGAGCGCCTCAAGAAGGTGCTCAAGGAGATCCGCACGCGCGGCGACATCATCCTGTTCATCGACGAGATCCACACCCTCGTGGGTGCGGGTGCCGCCGAGGGCGCCATCGACGCTGCCAGCATCCTCAAGCCCATGCTGGCCCGCGGCGAGCTGCAGACCATCGGCGCCACCACTCTCGACGAGTACCGCAAGCACGTTGAGAAGGACCCCGCTCTCGAGCGCCGCTTCCAGCCCATCCAGGTGCCGGAGCCGGAGCTGAGCCACACCATCGAGATCCTCAAGGGCCTCCGCGACCGTTACGAGGCGTTCCACCGCGTCACCATCACGGACGAGGCCATCGTGGCCGCGGCCCAGATGGCTGACCGCTATATCAGTGATCGCTTCCTCCCGGACAAGGCGATCGACCTCATCGACGAGGCGGGAGCGCGCCTGCGCATCCGCCGCATGACGTCGCCGCCGGAGCTGCGCGACCTCGACGACAAGATCTCCTCGGTTCGCCGCGAGAAGGAGTCCGCGATCGACGGCCAGGACTTCGAGAAGGCCGCGTCGCTGCGCGACGTGGAGCGTCGCCTCAGCGACGAGCGCTCCAAGGCCGAGGAAGCCTGGAAGTCCGGCGACCTCGACGTTGCCGCCGTTGTCGATGAGGAGCTCATCGCCGAGGTGCTGTCGATGTCCACCGGCGTTCCCGTGGCCCGCGTGTCGAGCGACGAGTCCTCGCGCCTCCTCTCGATGGAGTCCGAGCTGCACAAGCGGATCATTGGCCAGGAGCAGGCCATCAAGGTGCTGTCCCAGGCCATCCGCCGCACGCGCGCCGGCCTCAAGGACCCCAAGCGCCCCGGTGGCTCGTTCATCTTCGCCGGCCCCACCGGTGTGGGAAAGACCGAGCTCGCGAAGGCCCTGGCAGAGTTCCTCTTCGGCGACGAAGACGCGCTCATCAGCCTGGACATGTCCGAGTACGGCGAGAAGCACACCGTTGCTCGCCTCTTCGGTGCCCCTCCCGGCTACGTGGGCTTCGAGGAGGGCGGCCAGCTCACCGAGAAGGTGCGCCGCAAGCCGTTCTCCGTTGTGCTCTTCGACGAGGTCGAGAAAGCCCACCCCGACATCTTCAACTCGCTGTTGCAGATCCTCGAGGACGGCAAGCTCACCGACGCCCAGGGCCGTGAGGTGAACTTCAAGAACACCATCATCATCATGACCACCAACCTGGGTGCCGACGCGATCTCGCGCCGCCAGGCAACGGGCTTCGCGCTCACGACCGAGCTCGCGCAGACCTATGACGAGATGGTCAAGCTGGTGAACACCAAGCTGAAGGAGCACTTCAAGCCGGAGTTCCTCAACCGCGTGGACAACGTGGTGGTCTTCCCGCAGCTCACGCAGGAGGAGATCGTCCAGATCGTGGACCTCATGGTTGCCCGCCTCGACGAGCGCATGAAGGACAAGGACATGGGCATCGAGCTCACTCTTGCCGCCAAGCGCGCTCTCGCGGACAAGGGCTACGACCCCGTGCTCGGTGCGCGGCCGCTACGTCGCGCCTTGCAGCGCGAGATCGAGGACCCGCTATCCGAGAAGATCCTCTTCGGCGAGCTCAACGCGGGCCAGATCATCCGCGTCGACGCCGAGGGCGAGGGCGAGAACGCCACCTTCACCTTCGAGGGCGTGGACAAGGACGACGTCGTTGACGAGCCGGTTACCGCGAGCGTCGCGCCCTCGGCCGCGCCCGCCGCAGCCGAGCCCGCACCCGAGGCGACGGGCACGGAGAGTTAGCAACAGCGTCGGGCATGCCCGACGCTAGCGAAAGGGCCCCTGGGACCTCCCGGGGGCCTTTTCGCACCCTGGGCAACCTAGTCGCGCACCAACTGAGCGACCCAGCCGGTGACGCCCGTGCGGGGCTCGGGCCCCTCGGTGGGCCAGCGTGGTGCCGCCTGGCCCCACGCAACGAAGTCGCCGCGCAGGTACATGCGGGCCTTCAGGTGCTTGGTGAGAGTTTGACGGCGGCCGGCTACGGAGTCGATGAGCACGGCATCGCTCTCCCGGCTGTGCGCAGACTGCCCTGGCGGGTCAAAGTAACCCGCTGCGACGAACTGGCCGTCGCCAACCGGGTCCGTGATGAGGCCCTGGCTGAGCGAGACTTGCGGCGCGTTGGGGATCCTCAACACGCGTTGCCTGCGCAGGTAGCCAAGGATCTGGCCCATCTGCAGGCTCGCGCCGGGAAAGAACTCATTGGCCACGGAGGTGAGCGTTGGCGGCCATGAGTCGAGGTCCAGTTGGGCGGCAACGCCCTGCGGGTGGCCGGGCAGCAGCACATTGACCGCCGCTCGCCTCAGACCGCGGGCCTCCGCAACCAGGTCGCGATGCAACGTGGGGAACGAGGTCGATGCCAGGTGCACCACGCCGTGGTCTGGGTGGTGGACCACCACGCTGCCGTGCTGGCCCGGCAGGAACGTGACGGCCGTGACGTCGCCTGCGATGAGCACCCACGCGAACGCATAGTCGCGGCCCTTCGCCACCTGGTAGTCAAAGGTGTGAATGAGGCGATCGCCGGACGCGGCGTCCCAGCGCCATACCTGAATCTGGTGACTCACGGGGTCCTTGCGCAGCCACCCAACCCGGCCGTGGTCAACGCTTCCGCCAAGGAGCTCGCCCGTGCCATGGGCGCCGCCGCGGGCGAACACCACGCCGCTGCCGTCACGCGCCTGCAGGTATCCCTCGTAGCCGTCGCCTCCCGCGCCAATCTTGAACAGCAGTGCCGTGCCGTCGACGTCGAGATCGTGGAGCTCGATGGCGTTTCCCTCGGTGCACACCTGCTGCGGGTGGGAAACGAGATCCTCGCGCACCTCCATCGCGGCCCACTTGATGGTGCCGTTGGTCTGGGCCTGGGGCGCGAGCCAGTCATTCTCAGTGGAGACGTCGACCTCACCAAGAGAGTTGGAGCGCGCGGTGGCACCGAGCACCCCGGGGAAGTGCCGCAACCGCTCGCCTTTGGGGAGATAGCGCACGAAGTGGACGGCCCTCAGCACGATGAACCCCAGCACCACAAGGGCCACGAGGACTACAAACCACATGGCCCGCTCATCTTCTCCACGCGAGGCAGGCTACCTGTTGCCCGCACGGCACCTCGACACCACCCCCGCCCGCGTAGGCTGACCACATGGTTAATGACCCCTACATCGCGAGCAGCTCCCGCTACGACGAGATGCAGTACCGCCGCCTCGGCCGCAGCGGCCTGCGCCTTCCCGGCGTGAGCCTTGGCCTGTGGCAGAACTTTGGCGGTCCCAACCCGCTCGACACCCAGCGCGAGATCATCCGCGCGGCGTTCGATATGGGGATCACCCACTTTGACCTCGCCAATAACTACGGCCCGCCCCCCGGAAGCGCTGAGGAGAACTTTGGCCGCATCCTCGCGAGCGACCTCGCGCCCTACCGCGACGAGATCGTCATCGCATCCAAGGCCGGCTACTACATGTACCCCGGCCCCTACGGCGAGTGGGGCAGCCGCAAGTACCTGCTCAACTCGCTCGACGCCTCCCTCAAGCGCATGGGCGTCGACTACGTCGACATCTTCTACCACCACCGCCCGGACCCGGATACGCCCATCGAGGAGTCGATGATGGCCCTGGACCAGGCCGTGCGGTCAGGAAAGGCGCTCTACGCGGGCATCTCGAATTACGGTCCCCAAGAAACTCGCGAAGCCGCGCAGATCCTCCGCGATCTGGGCACCCCGCTGCTGGTGCACCAGTTCCCGTACAACATGTACCAGCGCTCTCCAGAGAATGGCCTGCTGGACACCCTCGACGAGTTCGGCGTGGGCTCCACCGTGTTCTCTCCGCTCGCGCAGGGCATGCTCACCGCGCGGTACTTGGACGGCGTCCCGGAAGGCAGCCGCGCCACCCACTCGCCCTTCCTCAACGAAAAGCAGATCACCGAGACGTACCTCGAGCGCACACGCGCCCTCAACGCGATCGCGGAGGGCCGCGGGCAGAGCCTCGCGCAACTCGCCGTGCAGTGGGTGCTCCGCAAGGGTCGCACCACGTCCGCGATCGTGGGCGCGAGCTCGGTAGCGCAGCTCAAGGACACGGTGGGCTCGCTGTACTTCCCGGATCTCTCAGACGAGGACATCGCAGCGATCGAGCCGCACGCCGTGGAAGGCACCCACCACTCTTAAGCGGATGCGGTTGCAGTAACCGAGGCCGTGGGCGTGGGGTCGGGCGCGTTCTCGGCGGCCCGGTCAACCACCCACGACAACAGCAGGATCGAGCACGTGATCAGCACCACGAGCACAATCGCGCGCCGCACCGTGCTGTTCTCCATGCCCGCAATCCTCGCAGACCCTCACAGCGCGTAAGTGCCGTTTCCGGCCTCGGTGACCAGGCCGTCGGCCAGTAGGGAGGCGAGCGCGCGCTCAAACTGCTCGCCGTCAACGCCCTCGATCGCCGTGAGCGGCACCGGCCCCAGCGCGTCGCGAAGTTGGGCAAGGATGCGGCCGCGCACTTGGCGATCGGTGCCATGCCACGCTTGGCTCGGCTTGGCTACCAGGCCCGACGCTGGGTAACCGGCCGCTCGCCACGCACAGTGGGCGCACACTGGGCAGGCATCGCACTTGGGTGCGCGGGCGGTGCATACAAGCGCTCCAAGTTCCATTGAGGCAACGGCCCACTCGGAGGCGCGCGATGGCTCTGCGGGAAGCACTCGTTCCGCTAGCGCCCTCTCCGCGGCCGTGACGCCTGGCGGGGGGAACTGCTCGCCCTCCCAGATGCGCGCGAAAACGCGCTTTACATTGGTGTCGAGAACGGCGGCGCGCCCGCCATACGCAAACGACATCACGGCCGCCGAGGTGTAGTCGCCCACTCCGGGCAGAGAGAGCAGTTCCTCGCGGGTCTGGGGCACCTCCCCCGCGTGCCTCTCCACGAGAACGCGAGCACACTCCCACAATCGGGCGGCGCGCCGAGGGTAACCGAGCCTTCCCCAGGCGCGCACAGCGTCGGCCTGGCTCGAGCCGGCAAGCGCAGAGGGGGTGGGCCAGCGTTCCATCCACTCGCGCCAGACCGGCTCGACGCGAGCGACGGGCGTCTGTTGAAGCATGACCTCGCTCACGAGCACGCCCCACGGGGTGGCCCTGCCGTCGCGCCACGGAAGGTCGCGACCCTCGCGTGCGTACCACTCGAGCACGTCGTTGACGACGGCATCATCTGGCGACTCGCGGGGCACCGCTCCATTGTTCCAGCGCGAGCGTGGATACCGTGGAGTGGTCCCAGGGAGGTGACGATGGACGGAATCAGGCACCCGGTGGGCAATCAGCCCGCGAACATTTACTGGCGGCGGCGGGTTTTCGTCGTTGTCGCGATCGTGGTGCTGGCCCTTTTCGTGTGGTGGGTGATCAGCATGCTGTCTGGCGGCTCGAGCGATCCAAAGACCACTCCGGAGGTCACGACCTCCCCCACGGTGACCACCTCCGCAGCCCCGGATCTTGACCGCGCGTGCACCGGCAACGACTACACCGTGGTCGTTGACGTTCCCGCTGAGGTCTCCGGCAGCAAGAAGGTTTCCTTCACCGCCACCGTTACCTCGACAGCCGACACCCCCTGCATCATCGATCCCACGGTGGACTCCAAGCTCACCGTCCGCTCCGGGAGCGACGCCTGGTTCGATTCCTCGGACTGCCCCGCTGACTTTGCGCTCTTCGATTCCGAGAAGTTCATGCTCGACTCCGGCAAGACGCGAGACCTCAAGACCAGCTGGAACTACGGCCGCGACGAGAAGGGCTGCGTCGCCGATCTACAGACCGCGAAGTCCGGAACCTACAAGGCCACCGTGACCGTTGCGGGCGTCAAGGCAGACGAGTCGACCTTCGCGGTGAAGTAGGGCGCTGCGCTAGAACTCCGGCTGGCCCTGGTCCTTGGGCGCGAGCGCAATCCGCACGGCGTCTCCCAGCTGCTCCACGGGGTGCAGCGTTACCCCAGCGGGTGCCGTTGCTGGCTTGCCCGCCGCCGGCACCACCACGTCCGTGAAGCCAAGCCGCGCCGCCTCCGCCACGCGCTGGGTGAGGCCGTTGACGGGCCGGATGGCGCCCGACAGCGCCACCTCCCCCACCGCACACCAGCGTTCGCGCACGGGCCGGTCCGCGCGGGCCGACGCTAGGGCAAGCGCCAGCGCCACGTCCGCCGCGGGCTCCAGCACCTTGGCGCCGCCAATGGTAGCGACGTAGACATCGTCGGCCGCGACGGCCACTCCCACACGCCGGTGCAGCACCGCGAGGATCATGGCAACGCGAGCGGAGTCGATTCCCGACGTTGCGCGCCGAGGATTGCTCAGCACGCTCGGCGCCACGAGCGCCTGAATCTCTGCTGGTAGAGGCCGCTTGCCGTCAATGGTGATGGTGGCGCACGTGCCCGGCACGTGCGCTCCCTCCCGCGACAGGAACAACCCAGAAGGATCCGCAACGGACTCGATTCCGGCGTCCACGAGCTGGAAGCACCCCACCTCGTCCACCGACCCAAAGCGGTTCTTGGTGGCGCGCAAGAGGCGCAATTGCGAGTGCGAGTCCCCCTCAAACTGACACACCACATCCACGAGGTGCTCCACAATGCGGGGGCCCGCTACGGAGCCGTCTTTGGTTACGTGGCCAACGAGCACCATGGGCACGCCGCGCTTCTTCGCCGCCTGAATCAGCGCTTGGGCCACCTCCCGCACCTGGCTCACGCCGCCAGGGGTTCCCTCCACCTCGGCAGACGCGATGGTCTGGATGGAATCCACGATCACAAACGCGGGCGACGCCGAGTCAAGATGCGCAAGCACCGCGCCAAGGTCCGTCTCCGCGGCAAGCAACACCCCCTGCTCGAGCGCCCCGATGCGCTCCGCACGCAGCCGAATCTGGCCAGCAGACTCCTCGCCGGACACGTACAGGACCGTGGCGCCCGTGCGCGCGGTGCGCGCCGCGACGTCCAGCAGCAGCGTGGACTTTCCCACGCCGGGTTCCCCGGCAAGCAGCACCGCCGCTCCGGCGACAACGCCGCCCCCGAGCACGCGATCGAACTCGTCAACGCCGGTTGACCGCCTGGCCGACGCTGTGGCCAGGACCTCCGGTAGCGGCACCGCTGGCGACGTGGCGGCCGTGGCACGCGTGGCCGGCCCTGCGGTGGCGTTGACCTCCACGAGCGTGCCCCACTCTTGGCACTCTCCGCAGCGGCCCACCCACTTGACGGCGGTCCATCCGCATTCCGTGCACCGGTACCCGGGGGCGGCCTTTCGCGTCGCTGTTGCCATGTCCCCAAGGTAGTCGCACCCTCAGACACGCACGGGCTGCCCGTGGATTCCAGCGCTGGGCCCTACGCTGGACACCATGGCGCCAGACAGCGAGCCAACGCCGCGCATCCCCTGGCTTCCGGTAAGTGAGGGGGACGCTGTTCGCGACCCCGCGCCCGTGGACGAGCGCACGCCAACCAAGCCAATCGTTCCCGCGTGGATCCAGCGCAACGACGAGCCCGTGCCGGTTGAGGACGACGACGCCACCGTGGTGGCGCCCGTCACTCCACCTCCCGCGGAAGAGCTGCTGCCTTCGGCTGACGCAAAGCCAATCACGGCGCCAGAGTTCCCCGCGAAGGACCGTCCGGACGGTGCCGTGCAGCGGCTCGGCAACTCGGCCGTCGAGGCCGCAACGCTGAGCGCGGCCGGCGCCCCTACGCCGCTGGGCGGGGTTCCCACCGTCCCCGCGGGAGCGCCCATCACGCCCCCAGACTTTGATCCAGCACCGATGTTCGTGCCCGCCTTCGCGGATGGTGTCGACGCCCAGGAAGAGGCGGCTCCCGAGACGATGCAGGCGCGCGCGGATGCACTCGCGGCGGGCATCGTCGCCCAAGAGCAAGAGCGGCTCGCAAGCCAAAGCGCTGCGCTCGACGCGGGCGCCGCCTACACCCCCATGGCCTTCGGCGCCACATCAGAAGAGGCCGTCCCCAGCCGCAAGACCCAGCCAGCGCCCATCGGTGAGGAGCCCGCGGAGCCCTCCCCGCCGTCGGACCAGAAAAAGCGGAAGTGGTGGCTGTGGGCGCTCATCGCGATCGTGGTGATCGGCGCCGGAATCGCGATCTACGCCGCCACCCAGAAGTCCGATTCCAAGGTGGTACCAGGAGTGACGGTCACCGAACCGGCACCGAGCCCCACCATCGAGCCGATCGCCGCGCCAACGGGTACGGACTTCCAGTCAGCGCTGCCCACCACGGTAGGCACCTACTCGCTTGTCGAGGCAACGGTGCTGGATCCCGCCGAGATTGCGCTCACGGCTGGCAGGGTGGCCGACGGCGTTGACCTCACCTATCGCTCTGGCGACGACACCATGACTGTGCGTGCGCTGCAGTACTACAACGAGGACGACGCCACCACGATGTTCACGGAGTTCGTTGGCGAAGACACCGCCACCACTCCCGTCGAGGCTGGGGGCACCACCGTTGGCGAGCGCGCGATCGTCACTACGCCGCGTCCCGGACTGGTGTGGCGCAACGGCACCTCCGTATTCATCCTCGAAGGACCTGCGCTACAACTCACCGCGTTCTACGACCAATTTGGGTTGTAGCCTCAACGCATGAACACCGCGCCAACCCCCCTTCCCGACGCACCCCGCATCGCCATCATCGGCACGGGTGTCATGGGCTCCACGATCCTCACGGCGCTTCGCGTTGCGGGCTGGCCGCAAGACCGCATCACGGCCGCCGCGCGCTCCGAAGGCAACGCCAAGTCCGTGCGTGAGAACCACGGCATCGTCGTTGAGCTGGACGCTGCGGCGGCGGTAGACGGCGCAGACGCGGTGATCCTTGCGGTGAAGCCGCAAGACATGGCCACCGCGCTTGGCCAGATCGCGGACAAGGTCAAGGAGGGCGCGCTCGTCATCACCGTGGCCGCCGCTCTGCCCACCTCGTTCTACGAGGAGCGGCTCCCTGAGGGCACCCCAGTAGTACGGGCCATGCCCAATACGCCGTCGATCGTGGCGCGCGGCGCCACCGGCATCGCGGCGGGCGCCAATGCCACGCCAAGCCACCTGCAGTTGGCCGCCGGCATGCTGCGCGCCACCGGCTTGGTCGTTGCGGTGGACGAGGCGCAGATTGACGCGGTCGCGGCGATCTCCGGATCTGGCCCCGCGTACTTCTACGCGTTCGTTGAGGCGCTCACCGAAGCCGGCGTTGCCCAGGGCCTCGACCGCATTCTTGCCACCCAGCTCGCGGCGCAGACGCTCGTGGGGTCCGCGTTCCTCTTGCAGCACTCTGGCGAGTCGCCGCAGCACTTGCGTCAGGGCGTGAGCTCCAAGGGCGGAACCACACTTGCCGCACTGTCCGCGATGGAGAACGCAGGCCTGCAGGGCGTTGTCGCGGCGGGCGTGAACGCGGCGGTTGCACGCGCTCGCGAACTGAGCCACGAGCTCACGGCAACGGAAGACCAGGCCTAGCCGTTACCCTGGTGAGGTTGTAGGTGGCCCGCGCAGGTCGGCGCCGAAAGGAAATGCGTTGAGTTCTGAGCAGGCTGCTGGCGGCGCGCCGTCCGAGTACGCGCAACTCGCCGAACAGTACGGGCTCCCACTGCAAGTGGGCCGCCCACCTTTGGGCAAGTACCTCAAAGACCTTTGGCGCAGCCGCAGCTTCATCTGGGCGCTCGCGCGCACGCGCGCGTATGCGCGCAACGAGAACACCTATCTTGGCCAGCTGTGGTCCATCCTCACGCCGTTGCTCTACGCGGCCGTGTACGGCCTCATCTTTGGCGTGGTGCTGCAAACGGACCGCGGAGTCGAGAACTACATCGGCTTCCTCGTCATCGGTGTGTTCATCTTCCAGTTCTGCTCGTCAGCTCTGTCTCAAGGCGCCAACGCCGTGGTGGGCAATATCTCGATGATTCGCTCGCTGCGCTTTCCGCGCGCGGCGCTACCCATCGCCGTGGTGGTCACCGAGTTCCTCACCCTGCTGCCCGCCATCGTGGTCATGCTCATCATCGTGAACCTCACCGGCGAGCACCCGCAGTGGTCGTGGTTCCTTGTGGTCCCGGCGTTCGCGCTCATCGCGCTATTCAACGCAGGCGTTGCGCTCGTGATGTCGCGGGTTGTCACGCACTCGCGCGACGTCAAGAACCTGATCCCGTTCGTGGTGCAACTGCTGCGCTACATGTCCGGCCTGTTCTTCTCGATCGCGCACTACACGCAGAACTTCCCCGGCTTGGGCGCGGTACTCACCTACCAGCCGTATGCGCTGAGCATTGAGATGGTGCGCGGCGCGCTGTTGCAGGAGTTCAACACCTCCGCGCTCGAGCTCGCCGTGATGTGCCTGTGGGCCTTCGGCCTCGCGTTTGGCGGCCTCATCTACTTCTGGCGATCGGAGGGCAAGTATGGCGTCAACTGATGACCTCAACGGCACCCCCGTACTCATCGCCGACGGCGTCAAGGTCACGTATCACATCACGGGCGGCAGGCGCACCACCAAGGACCCCAACAAGCGCTCCCTCAAGACGCTCCTTGGGCCCTCGCTCATCCCCACCTCTGGCCGCCGCACGCTCGTGGCCGTGAAGGGCGTGAGCTTCGTCGCCAATCATGGCGAACGCATCGGCATCATCGGCCACAACGGCGCTGGCAAGTCCACGCTGCTGCGCGCGCTTGCGGGCCTGCTTCCGCTCAGTGGAGGTGCCGTGTACACGGGCGGCACCACGTCGTTGCTTGGCGTCAACGCCGCGCTCTCGTCCTCCCTCACCGGCGCGCAGAACATTGAGTTGGGCTGCCTCGCGATGGGTATGACGCCTCAGCAGGTGAAGGAGAAGTACGACGACATCGTCGAGTTCTCCGGCCTTGGTGACGCCATCGACCTGCCTATGCGCGCCTACTCCTCTGGCATGGCGGCGCGGCTGCGCTTCGCCGTCTCCACGGCGGCAACGTCAGACATCCTCATGATCGACGAGGCCCTCGCCACCGGCGACGCCAAGTTCCGCGCCAAGTCCATGAAGAAGATGGAAGAGGTGCGCGAGCACGCGGGCACCGTATTCCTCGTGAGCCACAACGCACAGACCATTACGTCCTTCTGCAACCGCGCCATCTGGATGGAGCAGGGCCTTGTCGTTGCCGACGGTCCCGTGGAAGAGATCATGGAGCGCTACAAGGAATCGCTCAAGTAGCGCTGCGAATCGTTTCGCGTCATGCGCCGCCGCTCGGTAGGCTCGGTGTCCTCAGCTGAGAGGACGCCCCATGCAGTACGGCCACTTCGACGACGAAGCGCGCGAATACGTCATCACCCGCCCAGACACGCCCCGCTCGTGGTCTAACTACCTGGGGTCTCGCCTGTACGGCGGCATCATCACGCAAGGCGCGGGCGGGTACTCGTTCTACAAGTCCGGCGGCACGGGGCGTGTACTGCGCTTCCGCTTCAACGGCGTGCCGCAAGACGAACCCGGCCGCTTCCTCTACCTGCGCGACGACGCCGATGGCGACTTCTGGAGCGCCTCCTGGCAGCCGGTTGGCAAGCCGCTGCGTGGCCGGGACGGCGATGACGTAACGGCCGACGGCCGGCCAACCCAAGCGTCGGCCGTTCGCCATGGCCTTGGCTACTCGATCTTCGAGAGCGAGTACCGCGGGATTCGCTCGGAGGCCACCTTCTTTGTGCCCAAGGACCAGGCGTTTGAATACTGGTCCATCAAGGTCACCAACAACGGCCCGACGGCGCGGCAGGTTTCGCTGTTCAGTTACGCCGAGCTCGCGAACGAGTGGAATTACCGGCAGGACCTCGAGAACCTTCAGTACTCGCAGTACGTGGTGGTGGCGAAGTACGCGGACGGGATGATTTCCAGGAAGAACTCCACGCGGACGGCGTTCAGCGAGTTGTGGTTTGGGCAGGCGGGGGCTGACGTTGAGTCTTTTGACACGGACCGCGATGTGTTCTTGGGTTCGTATCGGACGCAGAGCGCTCCTTTTGCCGTGGAGCGCGGGCGCTGCTCCGGGTCCGAGACCGTTGGCGACAACTCGTGCGCGTCACTGCACTCGGTGCTGAACCTGGCGCCTGGCGAGACGCGCCAGGTGATCTTCATGCTGGGCATGGGCTCGCCGGATGCGCCGTGGGACGACCGCGACGGGATCATCCACCGGCCAGGGCGCGAGATCATCGCGGAGTTTGGGACGCCTTCGCGAGTGGACGCGGAGCTGGCCGCGATTCGCGAGGAATGGCGCGACTTCTTGGCTCCGCTGCAGGTGGCCACGCCCGATGGCGAGATGAACTCGATGATCAACGTGTGGCACGCGTACCAGACGCACATGACGTTCAACTGGTCTCGCGGGGTGTCGCTCATCGAGGCCGGTGACCGCGATGGGCTTGGGTATCGCGACACCGTGCAGGACATGCTCGCGGTGACGCACGCAATTCCCGAGGCGGTGCGCGAGCGCCTGTCGCTCATCCTGACGGGGCAGACGGCGGAGGGCGGGGCCATGCCCTTGGTCAAGCCGCTGACGCACAACCCGGGTCACGAGGAGACACCGTCTTTGGAGAAGTACCGCTCTGATGACCCCTTGTGGTTGCCGATCACGGTGGCGAACTTTGTCTACGAGACGGGCGATGTTTCCTATCTGGACGTTGAGCTGCCGTATGCCGACCACGGCTCTGCGACCGTGTTTGAGCACTTGCGCCAGGCGATCCAGTTCTCGCTGGACCACCGCGGCAACAACGGCCTCGTCCAGGGCCTCCAGGCGGACTGGAACGACTGCATCCAGTTCGGCACCACGGGAGAGTCGATGTTCTCGACCTTCCTCATGGCAAACGGCGCGCGCGTGGTTGCTGAGCTCGCGGAGCAAACGGGACGCGACGAGGACGCCGCGTGGGCGCGGGCGGTTCTTGAGGAACTTCAGCCGGTGCTTGAGGGCGCGTGGGACGGCGGCTGGTACATCCGCGGCATCTCGGCCACGGGCGCCAAGCTGGGCTCCGACGCTCTCGACGAAGGCAAGATCTACCTCGAGCCCAACGTGTGGGCGGCCATCTCCCAAACCGTGCCAGAGGAGAGGGCGATCGGAGCGATGGACTCCGTGCAGCGTCGGCTTGCTACCGAGCATGGCGTGGCCTTGTGCGCCCCTGCCCACACCAAAGAGGTGCCGGGAGTTGGGCTATCGCTGCTGGTATTCCCCGTCGGCCACAAGGAGAACGGTGGCATCTTCTGCCACGCCAACTCGTGGACCATCGTCGCGGAGGGCATCCTTGGGCGCGGCGACAGGGCGTACGACTACTACCGCTCGTACCTGCCGGCGCGCTACAACGACTCGGCCGAAATCCACCAGGTGGAGCCGTACGTGTACTGCCAGTTCACGCACGGGCCCGAGAGCCCGCGCTTTGGGCAGGCGCGCAACCCGTGGCTGACGGGCACGGCGTCGTGGTCCTACGTGGGCGTGACGCAGTACATCCTGGGGATCCGGCCGGAGCTTGATGGGCTGCGGATCGACCCGTGCCTGCCCGAGGGGTGGGACGGGTTCCAGGTTGAGCGGGTGTTCCGCGGCATGTCGCTGACCATCAACGTGGTGAACCCGCTTGGTGTGGCCACGGGCGTGCAGTCGGTGATGATCGGCAAGCACGAGGTTGACCTGGCTGGTGACTCGCGGCGCGGCGCGCTGGTGCCCGTTGAGGCGTTGAGCGATGGAGCGGTGCTCACCGTCACGATGGGGTAGCTGGTGTCCCCTGAGTTACTGAGTGCTGGATGTGTGCCGAAGATGACACTCAGGTACTGAAGACGTGCAGTTAGCGCGCGTCGAGGACGTCCACTGCGAACACGAGCGTGGAGTTCGGCGGGATCGGCCCCACGGCGCGGGCGCCGTAGCCCTTCTCCGGTGGAACGCTCAGCAGCAGCTTCGAGCCCACCGGCTGGCCGACGATGCCGTCCACCCAGCCATCAATGAGCGAGCCGCGCGCGATGACGAAAGAGATCGGCTCGCCCCGACCCCACGAGGAGTCGAACGTGCTGCCGTTGGGCAGCCACCCCGAGTAGTGAACGGTGATGGACTGGCCCTCTACGACCGGAGCGCCGTCGCCAGCCTCGAGAACCTCAACGTGGAGGTTGTCAGGGAGCTGGACGCCGTCAAAGTCAGGGATGGGCGCGCCCGCGGCGTCGCGCGTGATCTGGGGCAGATTCGTTTCGGTCATGAGGCGAGCCTACGCGTAGCATCAGGGCATGTTCCCGTCGCTGCACGTGCTGTGGGCATTTGGCCTGGTGGTTGCCCTGCTGACGATCACTCCGGGGCTTGATACCGCGCTGGTGCTGCGATCGGCCGCCGTCGCCGGGCAGCGCAGGGCGTGGGGCGCGATCATCGGCGTCGTCTCCGGCTGCCTGGTGTGGGGCGTGCTTGCCGCGGTGGGCGTGGCTGCATTGCTCGCCGCATCGCAGACCGCCTTCACCGTCCTCAAGCTCGCGGGCGCGGCCTACATGGTGTGGATGGGCGTGCGGCTCATCGTGGCAGCGATCAAAGGACACACCGCACTGCCCGACGCTGCCACCCCTGGCAACACCTTCCTCGCCGGAGCGGGGCAAGGGTTCCTGACCAACCTGCTCAACCCCAAGGTGGGCGCGTTCTACGTGGCGCTGCTGCCCCAGTTCATCCCGCCGGAAGCGAACCACGTGACATGGGGCATCACGCTCGCGGCCGTCCATGCGGTGCTGGGGATTGTGTGGCTGGGGGCTCTGTCGCTGTTTGCGGGGCGCATCAGGCCGTGGCTGCAGCGACCGCGTGTGACGAGAGGAATCGATGCCGGCGTGGGCACGGTCATCACCGGATTCGGCATTAAGTTGGCATTCACGCACTGACGAGGGTCAGTGTCACGTCGAGCGCGTCGCCCGGTTGTATCCCGGACTCCCGCCGTCTCACCTGGCTGAACCCGATCGCGGGCTCCCCCAAGTTGGACGCCAACACGCTCGTGAACTCGAACCCGTTCACCACCACGTGAACACGGGCGCGCCCGCCTCCACCCAACGCCTCAACTACAGACCGCGGCACCGGGATCGCCGCATTGCTCGCGTTGCCCCACATCACCGTGGTGAACGACTCAGACACGAGCGAGCGACCCCTCGCGCCCCAGCAGCGACTTCTTGGTCTCCACGCCCCACGCGAACCCCGTGAGCGCCCCGCTCGCCCCCATCACGCGATGGCACGGTACAAACAGCGCCACCACGTTGGCTCCGCACGCGGCACCAACGGCCCGCGAGGCCGACGGCGTGCCCAGTTCCGCGGCCACCTCGCCATAGGTGCGAGTCTCGCCGGCGGGGATAGTGCGGAGAACCTCCCACACGCGCTCCCGGAACTCCGTTCCTTGGGGAGCGACGGGCACCGAGGCCACGGCACCAGAATCACCCGCGTAGTAGGCGAGCACCGCCGAAGCCGAGGTGCAAGAGCCCGCGGCCACAGCGTCGGGCTGGATACCGGATCGAGTGGCAACCTCGTCAACCGAACCGGTCCACCCAGCGCCCACCACAACGCCGCCCCTCTCGATGATCGTGAACGGCCCGTCGGGCGTCTCGAGAGTTTGGGTCACGTACATGGGAGCACCATTCTGGGAGCGGGCGAGGCCGTCGAGGAGGAGGTCGAGGCCAACGACGAAGCCGTCGCCCGGGGGGTGATTGGAGACGTGCTGCATCGCATGGGCTACGAGGTGCGGCAGGTTCGCGGCGTCGAGCTGCGCGACGGCCTCCTCGACCGCGGGACCCGATGTGGGAACCCCCGTGAAGCCGAGGTCTTGCCACGTGTAGCCAAAGACGTGACCGTCGAGCACGTGGAGCGCGTGGAAGGCGAGCTCGTCCGGGATGCGGCCGTGGTCGAGGTGGGCGAGCGTTGCGTCGATAACCCGCATGCGCGCGGGGCCGCCCATGGCAACCGGCAGCTGGAAGAACCACCGGTGCGCGAGCATCGCGCGGTGGCCGGAGCCGCAAAGCCGGTGGAGCGCCACGCGCCAGTCCGGCTCGTCGAGGGCGAGATCCAGCGCAGCCCACACACGGTCCACGATTCCTCGCAGCAGCTCATCCTTGTTGGCCACGTGGTTGTAGAGGCTCATCGCCTCGACGCCCAGTTGCGTGCCGAGGCGGCGCATCGACAGCGCCTCGAGTCCCTCGGCGTCCGCCAGAGCCACGGCCGCATCGAGGATCGCGTCCTTGGTGAGCGTTCCGCGGGCCATCTTGCCTCCATCACTTGACCGAACTTACGGCGTAAGTGTACCGTCGCCTCAAACCTTACGCCGTAAGTCGCGGCGAAGCAAGGCACACTCAAGGGGAATCATGAAAGCCGTCACCTTCGCCGCCTATGGCGGCCCGGAGCACCTGCAGATCGCCGACGCTCCCCTCCCAGAACCCGGCCCCGGCCAGGTCCGTATTCACGTCGCCGCCGCATCACTCAACGCCTTTGACTGGCATCAGTACCGCGGCCTCCCCTACCTGGTGCGCATGGGCGGCAACTGGAGCGTCAAGGAGCCGCGCATTCTGGGTGCTGACATTGCCGGGACCGTGGACGCCGTGGGCGCAGACGTCACCCACGTGGCTCCCGGAGACCGCGTGCTCGCGGAGATCAGCCTTGGCGGCTTCGCCGAGTACGCGATCGCCTCCGCTTCCCAGTTCGCCCCCATCGCGCCCGACGTCCCCTTCGACGCCGCGGCCGCCATCCCCATGGCCGGCCTCACCGCACTACAGGCGCTTCGCGACTTCGCCAAGGTCGAGCCCGGCGAGCGCGTGCTCGTGTGGGGCGCTTCTGGAGGCGTGGGCCACCTCGCGGTGCAGATCGCGCGGATCCTTGGCGCGGCGCGGGTGGACGCCGTGGCCTCGGCACGCAACGCGCAGATGCTGCGCGACATCGGCGCGGACACCGCCTTCGACTACGCGAGCACCGCCCTCCCCACCGGCCCCTACGACGTCATCATCGACACCGTCAGCACGCGCGGCCTGCGCCACCTCAAGCCGCTGCTCAGCGAGCGCGGCCGCGTGGTGACCCTAGGCGGCCTCGCGAACGGCAAGATCCTTGGCCCCGGCCGCGACATCCTCGGCCGCATCATCTGGGCGAAGCTGGTGGGCGTTCGTCACGAGAAAATGCTCGCAAACATCAACGCCAAGGACCTCGAATGGCTGGCATCACGCCTGGCCGACGGCTCCCTCACCCCCGTCATCCAGCGCACCTTCGCGCTGGAAGAGATCGCGGACGCGTGCCGAGTTCTCGAGGACGGCCACGTGGCCGGAAAGCTGGTGCTGCACGTCAGCTAGCGAGAGCCATGCTGCTCTCGCGGACCGCTCGCGCTGCCCGCTCAACGGCCACCTCATCGTTGTAGCCGTAGAACGAAAGCCGCACCCTGCCGGCCCTCGCGGCCACCGCAACCCCAGCGTCGGCCAGGGGGGCGGGGTCGCCGGGCAGCGAGATGATGGGCGAGTTGGAGGCGGCAAGGCCCAGTTCCGCGCGGAAGGCATTCGCCAGCCCGACGCTCCACTCACCAAGGCCCTGAGCGCTCGCCACGGTTTCGAGAGAGATCGCGGCGGCTTCGAGCAGCGGCCACGGGGGGGAGGAGTCGAAGCGGCGGGCGTCAGCGCTTAGCCGCAGCGAAGGGCCGTAGAGCGAGTTCCAGGGGTCGTCGGTGCCAGACCAGTTCGCGTAGATGGGCCGCAGCCACGTGGCGCTGGGGTTGATGGCCGCGAAGCTGATGCCACGCGGAGTGAGCAGCCATTTGTAGCCGGCGGAGACCACGATGTCGAAGGGCTTGGCGTCAATGGTGAGCCAGCCTGTGCCGTGCGTCGCGTCCACCACGGTGAGGGCGCCAACGGCCTGCGAGGCGGCCGCGAGCGCGCTCAAATCCAGCACGCGACCGTCGTTGGAGCGCACAGCGGACACGGCAACAAGGTCAATGCCGGGGCGAATGGACTCAAGGAGCGCCTCGAAGGGCACCAGGGTCACGCGCAAGCGCGGGTCGCTGAGGAACGGTCCCGTCACGGACGTGAAGTCGTCCTCGACGCACAGCACCCGCGAGCCTGCGGGCAACGAGGCCGCCGCCATGCCCACCACGTGGGACACGGTGCCCGCGATCGCGACATCCCGCGAACGCACGCCCACGAGAGACCCGAAGGCCGCGCGGCAGCGCTCCACGTGTACGGCATAGGTAGCGGTGTCGCACACACCGCGCGTCATGTTGTCCGCATACCGGTGCAGCGCGGCGACGGCGGCGAGGGGCGGGATGCCAACGGAGGCCGTGTTCACGTGGAACGCGGCGTTGGGGAACGCGGTGTCTGAGAACGGCCTAATAGGCAGGGGACGGGCCATGCCTCCATGGTGCGGTCACTTCAAGGAGGCGACAATATTGCACTTTCTTATGTGACACCTCGATGTCATCATGGTCTGGTGATCGACGTTGACCGCCTCATGATCTTGCGCGAGGTTGCCCGCCACGGCTCGAAGGCCGCCGCCGCGCGCTCACTGAGGCTCAGCGAACCAACGATCGCCCACCACCTCGCCGCGCTCGAGCGCGGCGCAGGCGTTGCCCTCACCACGCGAGCAGGAAGGGTCACCAAGCTCACGCCCGCGGGCCAGGCCCTCGTGGAACACGCGGACGCGATCGCTACGAGCCTCGAATCCGCGGAACGCACGCTTCACCACCACGCGGACCTCCAAGTTGGCCGCCTCCACATCGCCAGCTTTCAGTCCTATTGCGCCTCCCAACTCGCAGCACCCCTCGCGCAGTTCGCGCGCGACTACCCGGGCATCGAGGTGGGGCTCATCGAGGCCGAGACCGTCGACTCCCTAGCGCTCCTGAATGCCGGTGAGGCGGATCTCGTCATCGGCTTCGCCGATGACGCCACTCCCGTCCCTGAGCACCAACCGGTCACGCCACTCGCCCGCGACGAGTACCTCCTGGTGCTCCCCACGAGCCACGCGCTCGCGCGCGGCAAGGCCGCGAGCTTCACGGACCTCGCGGGCGAGCGCTGGATCAGCGGCTGCGCGCGCTGCCAGAACCACCTCGTGGCCCTCGCAAACGACGCCGGCTTCACCCCAGAGATCGCCTTCCTCACCGAGGACTATGTCACGGTGCTCAAGCTCGTCGCGGAACACCTCGGCGTCGCGATCCTTCCCCGCATGGCGATCGAGGCAAGCCCCCAAGTGGCGGGCACGGTCACCGTCCGCACCAAGCCGCGCTCCCACCGCGACGTCTTCCTGGCACTGCCTCCCCAGCCGGCCCCAGCGGCCCTCACCTTCGCGGGCCTCCTGGCCCCAGCGTCGGGCCGTGGAAAAGGCGCCTAGCGCTGCTTGCCCTCCGCGAAGAGCCCAACGGCCTTCTCGATGCGCCGAGCGCGCGTCTCGGGCGCCTTGGCATCCGTCACGAGCCCCACGTGCATGCGCTGCAGCGAGTTGGACAGCCCGTCGAAGAACCCGCGAATCCCGGCGGCATCGAGAGCAGCCGCGAAGTCCTCGGGCATGTCCACGGCGCGGGGAGCGTCGGCCACGGTGAGCGTCACCGTCACGTCGTCGCCAGCCGCGAGCCCCGAGGCCTTGCGATGCGCCGCGGCAAGCGGCAACAGCGCATGACCACCCATGATGCCCACGGTGTTCTGGTACTCGTAGCCGTTGACGTTGATGTGCACGCCCGGCCGCTTGCCCGCGCCAAGCGCCTCGAGCACCTCGGCGGGCACGGGGATTCCCGCGTTGTTGCCAATGCCCTCGATGGTGGTGGTGTACGTCTGGCTGTCTCCCATACGGCCCGACGCTACGGCAACTTGGGTGCGCACGTCCCCTAAGGGGCGTCCCCCAGTTTGCGCGGCGCGAGTTCACGCGAGCGAGGGAGCACGTGTGGCCGGACGAGCGATGCGAGCCATCGCCCCTGGTTTCTAGCGTGGTTGTGGCGGGTGAGCCCCGCCTCAACCAAAGGAGAAGACCATGTCCATCACCACGTACGAGAAGCCTCCAAGAACCGGGCTGCACCACCGCGATCTGCCCGATTCGGAGCAATACTCACTGGGGAAGATCCTCGCCGTCTGGGCCGCGAGCGCCATCCCCATGGGCCTCAGCCTGTGGTGGATCACGCCCACGTTCCTTGGCTGGATGGAGGTGCCGGGGATCGGCTACCTCGCGCTCGCCACCGCGGGCCTCGTGTGGCAGACGCTGCTCGCGTTCTGGCTGCTGCGCCGCGAGGTGAGGCCGCTCACGTGGGACGGCGTGAAGCGACGGCTGTGGCTGCAGGCGCCCATGAGCCCGCGCACCGGCAGGGCGCGCTGGCGTTACCTGTGGTGGGCCGTGGTCGTGGCGGTCATCTACCTCGCCATCGGGATGAGCGGAGTACTGGAGCCGCTCAACAACGCGCTCGTGAGTGCCTTCCCCGCCGTGGCCGCCCCTGAGTGGGGACTCATCCAGAACCTCGCCGTTCCCGAGGTGCAGGGCCAGTGGTGGCTCATGGGCCTGCTCGTGGTGTTGATCGCGTGCAACTACGTGGTGGGCGAGGAACTCATCTTCCGCGGCATCCTGTTACCGAAGATGCGCGGTGCCTTTGGGCGCTGGGACGTGCTGGCCAATGGCGTGCTGTTCGCGCTGTACCACGTGCACCTGCTGTGGGCCGTGCCCGCGATGCTCGTCACCGACTGGATCTACGCGTACCTCACCAAGCGCTACCGCTCGTACTGGATGAGCGTGCTGTTCCACGGCCTCGATGCCATGTTCCTGCTGGTGCTGTTCCCGCTCGCGATCGCCGGGGTGATCACGAGCTAGCAGCAGCGATTGCCAACAGTGCCTGTGCGGCGCCGTGGTCCTCCACTCGGGCGACCACGGCGTCGGCCACAGCGCGCACCTCAGGCGGAGCCTGACCCATCGCTACCGCCCAGCCCGCCCACTCGAGCATCGGGATGTCGTTGAGATAGTCGCCAACGGCCGCGCACTCGTGTGGGGCAAAGCCGTGTGCCGCCGCCAGTGCGGCGAGCGCCGCCCCCTTGCCAGCGTCGGACGAGACGACGTCTATCGATGCCCACTCCTCGTGCGGGTACGGCACGGAGTGCACGGGGTGGGCGGCCGTGATGGCCGCGAAGGTGGCCGCGTCTATGACGCGCGACGAGACGGACAGGAAGGCCACCGCCTCAGGGAAGTCGGCCGCCTGGCTCACCGGAAGCTGCTCAAAGGCGTAAGGGTCGCCGTCGTACATGAAACTGAGGCCGGACATCTCGACGGCGGCAGGCGCGAGCGGATCCAACTCCCGGATCGCCGCCATGATGCCGCGCGGGTCAAAGGTGCGGCGGCCGTGCTCGGCGGCCTCGCCGCCGGCAATACGAACCGTGATAGCGCCGTTGCTGCACAGCGCCCACGCCTCATCGATGCCCAACTCGAGGGCTACGGGGAGCACGGAGCGCACGCTGCGACCGCTCGCGAGCACCACTTCTATCCCTGCCGCGCGCACGGTGCGGATGGCGTCAACGGTCTCGCGCGCGAGCGTGCCCCGCCACGGGATGAGGGTGTCGTCGATGTCGAGCGCAACGAGTCGCAACCCCGCTGGCGGGGTGAGTGCGTGCGCCATGCGCCCACCCTAGCGAGTGCGGCCCTACGCTCTGACCATGGGAATCGCCACCACCCTGGTCGTCATCCTCGCCGCTGGCCTCGCGAGCCAAGTGATCGCCGCGCGCATCCGCGTTCCGGCGATCGTGGTGCTCATCGTGGTTGGCCTGACGCTGGGACCCATCACGGGGCTGGTGAAGATCCCGGCCGCGCCCGCGGAGGTGTCCGAGGTGGTTGGCCTAGGCGTGGCCGTCATCCTCTTCGAGGGCGCGATGGGGCTCAAGCTCACCGAGCTGCGGCGCGTGGGCCACGGCGTTGGGCGCTTGACGATCCTGGGCCCGCCGGTTGCCTTCGTGCTCGGCACCTTCGCTGCGGCTGCGGTAGGCGGCTTCTCCGCGCAGACCTCCGTGGTGCTTGGCGCGATCCTGGTGGTCACCGGCCCCACGGTGATCATCCCGATGCTTCGCCAAGCCAACCTGAAGCGCGATGTCGCGTCGCTGCTCAAGTGGGAGGGCATCGTCAACGACCCCATCGGCGTGCTGCTCGCGACCATCATGTTCCAGGCCGTCACCTTGAGCAGCGGCACGAACGGCGGGCTGTGGAAGGGCTTTGGCCTCGCCATTCTGATGGCTGTGGTACTTGGCGGTGGCGTTGGCTGGATCACGGCCAAGGCCTTCCAGCATGGCTGGATCCCCACCCACCTCAAGTCCCCAACGCTGTTGGCGCTGGTGCTCGTGGTCTTCTCGCTGGCAAACATGGTGCAGGACGAGGCCGGCCTGCTGGTGGTGACCGCGATGGGCGTGGTGCTCGGCAACGCCGTGTTGAGCGACCGCGAGGCGCTGCTCAGCTTCAAGGAGAGCCTCACGGTGGTGCTGCTCTCCGCGCTGTTCATCATCATTCCCGCGGAGTTGTCGCTCGCGGACATCAAGCTGCTGGACTGGCGCGTGGTCGCGTTCGTGCTGGTGCTGATGTTTGTGGTGCGGCCAGTGACAGTGCTGCTCGTGACCATCGGCGCCAAGATACCTCGCAGCGACCGGTTGCTCATGGCGTGGATCGCACCGCGCGGCATCGTGGCCGCCGCCACGGCGGGTGTCTTTGGACCCGCGATGGTGAGTGCGGGTTTCGAAGACGGCCGCATGCTGCTTCCCACCGTGTTCTTCGTCATCCTGGTGACCGTGGTGGTGCACAGCATCACCCTCAAGCCATGGGCGCGCGCACTTGGGCTCTTGGCTGGCGTGAAGAACGGCCTGCTCATCGTTGGCGGCTCGGCGTGGGCCACGGCGCTCGCCGCCAAGCTGCGAGAGAACTCTCTTGGGGCTCTGATCGCGGACAACGCGTACGCAAAACTCCAGCCCGCGCGCATGGACAACGTGCCCACCTACTTTGGCGAGGTGCTCTCCGACAAGGCGGAGGAAGAAATGGATCTGGCCCAGCTGAGCTACGTCCTCGCTGCCTCCGACAACGACTACTACAACGCGCTCGTGGCGCGAGAGCTTGGCCGCGACTTCGAGTACCACCGCACCTTCCAGTTGGCGACCCACGTGCACTCCCACAACGCGGGCCGCCAGTTGGGTTTTGGGAAGAGGGGCTCGTTCGCCTTTGACGGCCTCGTTGACTTTGCTGAAATGGCCCGACGCTACGACGCAGGTTGGCGCTTCCACGTCACCAAAGCGGGGCGTGAGTTTCCGCGCGAGCGGTTCGAGGCAGCGGTGACCGAGGCGGGCGCGGTGCCGATTGGGGCGATTGACACCCAGGGTCTGTTGCGCGTGTACTCCCCCGATCAGCCGTTCCGCCCCAAGCGCGACTCGCGGCTCATCTACTTTGCGCCACGTCGCCTCACACTCGAGTAAGCGCCACACACTCGAGTAAGCCCAGCGTCGCCTCACACTCGAGTAAGCGCCACACACGTCTGAACCACTCATCGGCACTTTTGTGGTGGCCTGCCCCCAAAACCACGTTTGAGTGGTTCAGACGTAGGTGACGGGGCCTGGCGGTGAGAGTCAGCCTTGGGCGGTCTCCCGGGCGATCGCGGCGACGAACGCGTCGATGTCCTCCTCCGAGGTGTCGAAGCTGCACATCCACCGCACCTCATTCTTCGACGCATCCCAGTCGTAGAAGCGGAAGTCCTTGCGCAGGCGATCAGCCACGCCGTCGGGGAGGGTGGCGAACACGCCGTTGGACTGGGTCGCCTGAGTGAAGGCGACCCCCTTGATGGAGCCGTCCGCGATGCCAGCTTCCACCCCGGCACGGAGGCGCTGTGCCATCGCGTTGGAGTGGCTCGCGTTGCGCAGCCACAGGTCCCCATCCAGGAGCGCGAGCAGTTGGGCGGAGACGAAGCGCATCTTTGATGCGAGCTGCATGTTGAGTTTGCGCAGGTAGATGAGCCCCTCTGAGGCATCTGGGTTCAGCACCACAACGGCCTCGCCGAGCATCGCGCCGTTCTTGGTGCCGCCAAAGCTCAGCACGTCCACGCCCGCATCCTTGGTGAAGGCACGCAGCGGCACCCCAAGCGACGCGGCGGCATTCGATACGCGCGCGCCGTCCATGTGCAGCCGCATTCCCTTCTCATGCACGTGCGAGGCGATCGCGCGCACCTCCTCGACCGAGTACACCGTGCCGAGCTCCGTTGACTGGGTGATCGAGACCACGAGCGGCTGCGCCCTGTGCTCGTCGCCCCAGCCCCAGGCCTCACGGTCGATGAGCTCGGGGGTGAGCTTGCCGTCGTCCGTGGGAACGGTGAGCAACTTGATGCCTGCCACGCGCTCGGGCGCGCCCGCCTCATCCACGTGGATGTGCGCGGTATCCGCGGCGATCACGGCACCCCAGCGCGGGAGCATGCTCTGCAGCCCCACCACATTGGCGCCCGTGCCGTTGAACATGGGGAACGCCTCCACTCCGTCGCCAAAGTGATGCGCCATGACCTCCTGCAGCCGCGCGGTGTAGACGTCCTCGCCGTACGCCACCTGGTGGCCGCCGTTGGCCGCCTCGATCGCGGCGAGCACGTCCGGGTGAATTCCCGAGTAGTTGTCCGACGCGAAGCCGCGCACCTTGGGGTCGTGAATCGTGGTCATGAGTCCCATTCTGTTAGGTCGATGGTGGTGTCGTTGAGTTCCGCGGCCGGTTGGTCCCACAAGTGGACAAACGCTGTGGCGAGTTCGTCCTCGTGCCCGGCAAGGCTTTTCACCCTGAAGATGACCGACGCTGCGGCCAGTTCGCCGCCGTCATCCCGGGCGGCGTCGCGGGACCTCGCATCCTTGGCAAACCCCTGGGCAATGGCGCGCGCCCACGCTTCCGTTGCAGCCTTCACCGCGGCATAGTTGGCGCCGCCCGCGAGCGGCCGCACCACGGTGGTGGACGAGACCACGGCGAGCCTGCCGGCCTCCGACGCGCTCAGGTCCTCGTAGAACGCGCGGCTCACATGCCGCAGCGCGGTGAAAGAAGCCTCGAGGAATTGGTAGTCCTCGTCGCTCTGCCCGGCCAAGCCGCCACCGCCTCGCCAGCCACCTACCAAGTGGAGCAGACCGTCGGGCTGGCCATGCGTGTCGCGGACGTGGTCCGCGAGTGCTCGCACGGCCGTCTCATCGGTGAGGTCGCAGACTTCGGTGGCCAGCGTCGGCCCTGCGTACTGCGACTTCGCGCAGCATGACTCGCGCAGGGTGACGAGCTTTGGAGCGTCCCTGCCAACCGCGACGACGCGGGCGCCTGCCTCAGCCAAGGCCCGCGCCGTCGCGATTCCCGCAGCGCTTGTTGCCCCCGCGATGACGACGAGTTTGCCTGCGACGCTCAAGCGGCGCTCACAGATCGCGGCCGGTGATGCCCGCCGTGGACTCGATCACGGGCTTCATCTTTTTGTCGAGCGCCTCGAAGAACATCGACAGCGGGAACTCGTCGTCGAGCACGGCGTCGGTGTAGCCCTTGGGAATGCCTGCGAGGATCTCGTCGGGGAGGCCGCGAGCCCAAAGGGACGCCGGGTTGGGCTCCAACGTGGCCCGTACCAGGTCATATGCCGCAAGCCAGTGAGCGGTCTTTGGCCGGTCAATGGAGCGCCAGTAGAGCTCGTTGATCTGGTCGCTCAAGGCGACAACAGCGTCGGGCACGTGCTCCCAATCGAACGCGAGCGCGGTATCCGTCCAATGCAGCACGCCGCGCTGGTGGAGCCACGCGAAGAGCAGCTGGCCGCCGAGTCCGTCGTAATTGCGCACCCGATTTCCGGTGATGGGGAAGCGGAAGATGCGGTCAAAGATCACCGCGTACTGCACCAGCTTGGCGTGCTCGAGCGTCTCCTTTTCTATGCGGTCGAGGCTGTCGCCTTCGTCAAGGCGGCGCGAGAGGCGGCGTTCGATCGCCACGCACTCGCGGAACGCAGTGAGGTCGCAGCGCAGCTCCTCGAGCGAGTACAGGAAGTACGGCATGCGCTGCTTGATCATGAACGGGTCAAACGGGAGGTCGCCGCGCATGTGGGTGCGGTCGTGGATCATGTCCCACATCACGAAGGTCTTCTCGGTGAGCTCTTGGTCGTCGAGCATGCGGGCGGCGTCTTGGGGGAGGTCCAGTTTGGTGATGTCCGACGCTGCGCGCACCACTCGGCGGTAGCGCGCGGCTTCGCGGTCCTCAAAGATGGCGCCCCACGTGAACGTGGGGATTTCACGCATCGCGATGGTCTCGGGGAAGAGGACGGCGGAATTGGTGTCGTAGCCCGGGGTGAAGTCCACGAAGCGCAGTGAAACGAAGAGCTTGTTGCCGTAGTCGGTGGCCTCGAGTTCCGCGATGAACTCTGGCCAAATGGCCTCAACGATCACGGCCTCGACGTGGCGGTCTCGCGAGCCGTTCTGCGTGTACATGGGGAACACCACGAGGTGACGAATGCCGTCGATGCGGTGTTGCTGCGGCTGGAACTCCTTGAGCGAGTCGAGGAAATCTGGGACCTCGAGGCCCTCGTTGGCCCAGCGCTCGAAGTCCTTCGCCGATGTCTCAAGGTAAGCGGCGTCGTGCGGGAATGCGGGGGTGAGCGCGCGGATGCAGGCGGTGATCTCCGCGACGAGGGCACGTGCCTCGCCCTTGTGCTCTGGGACGGAGCCGTCCTGGACCTGCAGCGCCTGGATCGCGGTGGCCGCGGCCTTGAGGCGCAGCCAGGCGTCGCTGGTTTCCGCGGTGCGGGCGTCTTCGACGACCTCGGGTTCGCCGATGACCGACTTTGCTTCAGGAGACTGGATGGACATGGGGACCTCCGATCGTTGGGTCGTCGCTGACCTGGAGGCTCCAGTGTACGGGAGATGTTCCGGCCCGTCACGGGCGGGGCAGGAAGTTTTCCTGTTTCGGGGTTGAAGCGCTGGTAGTGTCGGTGCATGAGCTCTGCTGGGCCCCTCGACGACGACATCGACCTTGGCATCGTGCGCGCGGTGTCGCAGGACGCGCGAGCGACGCTCGCGGACCTCTCTACTGCAGTGGGGCTTTCGGTTTCCGCTGTGCAGACCCGCCTCAAGCGGCTCGAGAAGCGCGGCGTCATCACGGGCTACCGCGCGCTCGTGGACGCAGAGGCGGTGGGCAAGCCGCTCGCCGCCTTCGTGGAGATCACGCCACTGGATCCCGCGCAGCCGGACAACGCCCCCGAGCTCCTGGAGCACCTGAGCGAGATCGAGGCGTGCCACTCCATCGCGGGCGATGCCGCCTACATCCTGCTGGTGCGGGTGGCGTCCCCGCGGCACCTCGAGGCGCTCATTCGCGATATCCGGGCCGCGGCGCAGGTGAATACGCGCACCACGGTGGTGCTGCAGACCTTCTACGAAAACCGGCCCATCCTGCCGGCTTAGGCGAGCGCTCTGCGCGTCCAGTCCCCCGCCGCCATACGTCTGAACCACTCAGGCGGGGTTTTTGGCCCCCCGGCACCCAAAACCGCCTCTGAGCGGTTCGGACGTAAGTGAGTTTGGGTTGGCGGCCGCGGCCGCGGGCGGGGGTGGCGGGAGAAGAGGTGGTGGGAGACGAGGTGGCGGACTTACGCCGCCGTGACCTCGCCAACCTCAACCCCTGCGACACTCACCGTGTACGAAGCCCCGGATTCGATGTCCGGCGACGAGAAGATCAGCGCCTGCGACACCCGCTCGGTGGTGACGCTGGCCACCACGGTCCCGGACGCATCGGTCAGCGTCACCTCGGATCCGGCGGCGACACCGCCGCTGAACACCGCCACGACGTTGCCCTGAGAGCCCTCACCCGGGGTCACGAGCATCCCGCTAGAGCCCACCGCAAGCAGCGTCCCACCAGTGACCGAGTAGGAATCGGCATCCGTGGGGCCATTGCCGTTAGTCGACGGACCCTGCACCGTGGTGGTGCCTCCCGTGATTGACATGGTGCCGTTGGCGTCCAGCCCATCGCCCTGCGCATCCACGTTCCACGTGCCGCCAGAGATCAGCAGGTACCGGCCAGAGCCGTCGTTGCTCTCACCCGGCATCGCGCCCATGCCACCACCGGAACCGGAGCTGACCGTCAGCGAGGACGGGTCAGTGACACTGGCGTCGCCGCCCATGCCGCCGCCCTGCATCTGCCGGTCGGCGCCATCGGAGGGCCGCGCGCCGCCGCCTGCGGGGCGCTCACCACCCATATCGCCCGACGGTGGCTCGCCTCCCCCAGGACCCCCGCCTTGAGCTCGGGTATCCGTCTGGGAATCAGTCTGGGCGTCAGTCCCGCCCTCGGCAGAGGTGGTCGTGGTCTCCTCGAGATACCCACCGGCCACATTGATGCCGTCATCGCTCGCCACCACCGACCCCGTGCCACCACTCAGCAGCACCACCGCGCCCTCGAGCCCCTCGTTGGACTGCGTCACGTTGACGCTGCCGTCAGAGATGCTGAGGACACCCTCCGTGTGAATGCCGTCGTCAACAGCCGATACGCTCACGGAGCCGCCATCCACCGTCACTTGACGCTCTGCGCTCACGCCGTCGTCGCCAGCGGTGATCGCCACGGTGCCCCCGGTGAACCACGCCACGCCCTTCGTCGAGGACGCGTCCGTGAGCACCTCATCGTTGTCGGCCTTGATGCCGTCACCGCCTGCATTGATGGTGAGCACGCCATCCAGCACCACGATGTGGTCCTTGCCGCGCACACCGTCGTCCACCGAGTCAACGGTGATGCTCCCGCCGGAGATGATGAGCGAGTCCTTGGACGTGATGCCGTCGTTGATGGTTGCGGACACCGTCAGCGACCCGCTGCCCTCGATGTACAGATCGGCGGTGGAGAACAGCACCGCATTCGGCGCATCCTCCTCCTCGCTCACCGCCGCAGTCGCGGAGTCGCTCAGCGCGTTCGTTGTGCCATCTGCCAGGGAGATCACCACCGAATCGGCGTTAACCACGTTGATGGCGGCGGTCTCATCCGCAGTAATCGAGACGCCGTCGAGGATCAAGTTGACCTGACCCTCGGCCACGTCCACCACTACGGACGCATCCTTGAGCGTGCCGCTCAAGCGGTACGTGCCGGCCTCTGAGATCGTGACGTCCTCTGAACCAGAAAGCGCGATGTCGGTGGCCGCGGAGGCGTCCACCGCGTCGGCCTCGTCAATGCCCAGATCGCTGTATGCCAGCTCGGCGTAGTCACTAGACATGTCCGACGTTACCTGGGCGTCCGTTGCCGTCTCACCGCTCGCGGTGGTTCCGGTAGTCGAGGTGCAGCCAGCGAGGGCGAGGGCGCCGAGCGTGAGCCCGGCGAAAATCAATGAGGGCTTGCGTCGCATGATGGGGATCCTTTCGATCAGGCCGCAAACGCGACCGATGCAGGGGAGTCAAGGTGACGGCGGAGGGTCCGCGACCACCGGTTGGAAGGGAGTTGGGGGTTGAGCGCGGCGAGCGACGTGCAGTACTTGCTGACGCGTGAGGGGCGCACACCGAGCGCCCACAGCGCCCTGTCCACCTCGCCGGCGTGCCGCGCGGCCTTGGTCTCGACGATGAGCTCTGGCGCAAACGAAATGCTCGAGCCGTGCATCGTCGCCGTGACGTCGGCGTCGATCGTCACGCGCCCGTTGGGTGTGACAAGGGTGGTGCGCCGGTAGGTGGTGGTGAGAGAGGGAACCAACTGATCCACCGCACCGGCGACATCTGGGAATGAGGTGAGGAAGCGTCGGGCATCCTCACCCAACGTGGCCGTAACCGCACCGTCAAGCCACTCACGGTGCTTGACCGTGGTGCCGCGCGCATCGCGGAGCTTGAGCTCCACGGCGTGCTGATCGCTGCCGATGTAGCTGCGCGTGCGCACCTTGTAGCGGCGTGGCCTGCGGTGTGCCGCGGCCCTGTACGAGGTGAGTTCCGGGGTGTCGAAGTACGTCGACGAGTAGGCCTGCTCGCGGCTGCCGGCAACCTCGAGCACGGCGCCGGGGGCTACCGACGAGAGAGCCGAAGCCAGCGTGACCTCGTCCACGATGTACTTGCGGTCCGTGCGGGTCTGCAGTTCGCTCGCGGCGTCCAGCTGCTCCAGGGCGATGCCGCGCCACGGCGCGATCACGAGGTCCCAAGTCATCGCGTCACCTCAAGCATTTCTTCACTAGGCATGCCCGACGCTGTGGCTGGCTTGTCGAGCAGTGTGTAGCGAACGTCGCACAAGGTGGTGTCGTTGACGAAGTCCACCTTGCGGATGGTGAGGCGCGTGACCTCGGCGTGGAGCAGCACCTCCACGAGCGCCTTGGCGTCCGCTTCCGACGCGACCGCCTGGTCGAGGTTGACGGTCTGTTGGCGAGCGCGCCCAAGGAGGCGCGGGCTGTCGCCGATCGCGATGACACCGAGCAGCACAGCCATGAGCGTGAAGGAGACTGTGGGGCTCATGGCGGGGAAGCCGCCAAGCAGACCAAGGGCGATGGCCGTGAAGTAATAGGCGATTTCCGCCTGATCCAGCTCAGTGGAGCGGAGGCGAATGATCGAGAGCACCGCGAAGATGCCAAGGCCAAAGCCCAGCGAGATGTCCGCGTTGGTCATGGCGTACGTGACGCCCATGACGCCAACGTTCACGCTGAGGAAGGCCACGATCATGTCGCGGCGGCGGTGACGCGGGAAGTACAGGCCAAAGACAAGCACCGCGATCGCGATGAGATCTGCGGCGATGAATGCGAATACGGACATGGCTTCCTTCTTCAGTGTCAGGAGGCTCTGGGCGAGCCGTTGATGTATCCATGACACCGGCGGTTGCTGAGAACTGGCTGTGAAGGGCGGCACAACGCGCGCAGATTTGGCTCAGAGGCGGCTCAGAGCTTTCTCCGGCGCCTCTCAGCAAACGCACAGGTTTGTTTGGGACAGTTGTCTCATGCCCGAACGCCGAATCCTTGTTGTGGATGACGAAGACAACCTGCGCTCCATGCTCGTTGCCGCCCTCAAATACGAGGGCTACGACGTGGTGCAGGCGTCCGACGGCGCGGCGGGCTTGCGCGCCGCGCGCGAGACCAAGCCGGATCTCATCGTGCTCGACGTGATGATGCCGCAGCTCGACGGCTTCGCCGTGGTGAAGCGCCTGCGCGAGGCAGGCGACCGCACGCCCGTCATCTTCCTGACCGCGCGCGACGCGTCAGAGGACCGCGTCACGGGGCTCAACCTTGGCGGCGACGACTACCTGCCAAAGCCGTTCTCGTTGGAGGAACTCGTGGCGCGCGTGGAGGCGGTGTCGCGGCGTTATGAGCGCGAGCCGTCCGCTCGCGAGACGTACACGGTTGCGGACCTCGTCATGGACGACGTCGCCCATCGCGTGACGCGCGATGGTGCCGAGGTGCAGCTCTCGCCCACCGAGTACAACCTGCTGCGCTACCTCATGCGCAATACCGGCCGTGTGCTATCCCGCGGGCAGTTGCTGGAAAACGTGTGGGGGTACTCCCCCGACGACGACTCCGGAGTCGTGGAGACGTACATCGGCTACGTGCGCCGCAAGGTGGACACCGTTGACCCCAAGCTCATTCAGACCATCCGCGGCGTTGGCTACACGTTGAGGTTGCCGTGAGCCGCGTGGTGGCCGTACGTGGCGGGATGTCCCTCCGCGACCGCGTGCTCGTGGCGTTCGCTGTCATCGCAACCGTCGCGATTGCGATCGCGGTTGTGGTGGTCGCCTCGACCCACTCGTACCTCATCAACCAGCTTGATCAGCGGCTCACCCAGTTCGCTGGGGGACCGCCAAGCGAATCGTGGATGAACAGCCGCCCGACCAACCAAACCGGCACCGACGACCAAGGCGACGGGTTTCCGGGAGGCGACCGACCGTCGGACGTATTCCGTGGCTTCATCACTGCGGACGGCACCCTCAAAATCGTCATTGAACCCAACGTGGGCGGCAACACGGGAGAGCCCGACGTGGCGGTGAGCCAGCTACCGGCCGAGGGCAGCGCGACGTTCTCCGTGCCGTCCACCGAGGGCGGCGCCGGATACCGCGTGTACGTGCGCACGTACGACGAGGGCTGGGACGTCACGGCGCTGCCGCTCGATGACGTGCAATCCACGACGCAGCGGCTGATCCTCATCGAGGCGATTGGCATTCTCACGATGCTGCTGGGCCTTGGGCTCGTGGCCGCGTGGGTGATCCGGCTTGGGGTCAACCCCATGCGGCGCATGGTGGACGCGTCGGGGCGCATCGCGGAAGGCGACCTGTCCGTGCGGCTGGAGGGCGCGGGGCACGGCTCGGAGAGCGCCGAGCTCGCGGCCTCGCTCAACACCATGATCGAGACACTCACTACGTCGTTGAGGGAGCGCGAACGCTCGGAGGCGCGGCTTCGCGAGTTTGTGGCCGACGCTTCACACGAGCTCCGTACGCCCCTCACCACGGTGTTGGGTTACGCGGAGTTGTACCGGCGCGGGGCGCTGACGCGCAAGGCTGACGTCGCCGACGCCTGGACCCGGACCGAGGCTGAGGCGTCGCGCATGAAGCGCCTGGTTAGCGACATGTTGGAGCTTGCCAAGTACGACGCGGAGCCTGCGCTCGGTGCTGTGGATGTTGAGCTGAGGTCGCTGTGCGACGAGATCGCGGGGGATGCGTTGGCGGCGCACGCGGGTGCTTCTGTGACGGTTGCTGGGGAGGCGGTCAGCGTGACCGGCGACCCCGACAAGCTGCGCCAGGCCGTCATCAACGTGGTCAACAACGCGCTCCTGCACGGAGGCGGCTCGGTGACGATCTCCGTTGCCTCAGCTGAGGGGCACGCACGGGTTGCCGTCTCCGACGACGGACCCGGCATGCCGCCCGAACTCGCCGCGCGCGCTACCGAGCGCTTTGTGCGCGGGGATGAGTCGCGGTCTCGCGCGCACGGGGGTGCGGGGCTTGGTCTGGCGATCACGGCGGCGATCGTGGACGCGCATCGCGGTGTGATCGCGGTGGACTCGACGCCCGGTGAGGGCACGACTGTGACGCTGGTGCTGCCGCGGCCGTAGAGCGCGAGTCCGTGGCTTCTGACTCGAAACCGCTGGGCGCTTGCGTCCTGGCGGCAACCCAGGCGTCGCATGCGGCGTATGCGACGCGTAGAAGGCCGCCAGCGTGCGTGGAGCCCATCAACTCCCCCCGCGGCCCAGGCCGCCACGCGCCCACCGCGACCACGCGTCCGAGACCGGCGCTGCCGCCAACTGGCTCGCGGCGCCAACAGCCCTGACCACTATTTGGCCCTTTGTCCGCGCACAGGCGCAGATTAAGGTGGCTGAGTGGTCAAGAGTGCTGGCGAAGACGTGGAACAGCGGAGCTTCGCGCTACCAGTGGGGCTGTTGCTCGCGGGTCTGATCCTGAGCGCCCTCGCGGCTGCCGAGTGGTACGGACCGATGTTCCCCGCAATGGACACGGGCGTGGCTCCGCCACCGCCCAGTCGCTGGCCAGCTGTGGTGTTGACGGTGGGGGCAGTGGTGGCGCTCGTGTGGGGATTCCGGGCGCTACGAGCGCCCCGGGAAAGCTCCTAGCCGAGCTCGCGGCGGGGCGGCGGCCCGACGCTGAGGCTGGGCTGAGTGCGAAAGGTTCGCGGAGCGTCGGGCCTTGTGGGCGAATGCGTCCTGGCGGCAACCCTGGCGTCGCAAACGGCATTTGCGACGCGTAGAAGGCCGCCAGCGTGCGCGGCGAAGAGGTGCGCGGCGAAGAGGTGCGCGGAGGTCCTAGCTGAGCTCGCGTCGGTAGGCCGCGGTCGCCGCCACGTACGCGACCACCAGCAGTCCAACGCACCACGCAAGCGCCACCCAGATGTCGCCACCCACCGGCTGGCCCGCGAGCAGCGACCGCAGCGCATCCACGATCGACGTCACCGGCTGGTTCTCGGCGAACACGCGCACGGGCGTAGGCATCGTCTCGGTAGGCACAAACGCCGACGAGATGAACGGCAGCAGGATCAGCGGGTAGGCGAAGGCGCTGGCCCCGTCAGGCGTAGACGCAAGCAGTCCAGGGATGATCGCGAGCCACGTCATTGCCAGGGAGAACACGGCGAGAATCCCCGTCACCCCCAGCCATCCGGCAAGCGAGGCGTGCGGCCGGAATCCCATCGCGAACGCCGCCACGAGCACCACGAACAGCGAGATCGCGAGCGCGACCATCGACGTCAGCACGTGCGCCCACAGCACCGCGGAGCGCGCGATCGGCATCGACTGGAAGCGCTCCACCATGCCGCCCTTGAGGTCCATGAAGAGCCGGTACGCCGTGTACGAGACCCCCGACGCGACCGTGATCACGAGGATCCCCGGCAGCAGGTAGTCGACGTACTCCGCGGTGCCAACATCGATCGCGCCGCCAAAGACAAACACGAACAGCAGCAGGAACGCGATCGGCATGATCGTGGTGGTGATGATTGTGTCGAGGCTGCGCGTGATGTGCTTGAGCGAGCGGCCGGTGAGCGCCGCGGTGTCTGACACTGCGTGCGGGGTCATGCCGCCCTCCCTTCCTTGGTCCCGTGGCCGATCACGGCCAGGAACACCTCTTCAAGCGTGGGCTGCTTCTCCACGTACTCCACCTTCGCGGGCGGGAGCAGCGCCTTGAGCTCGGCAAGCGTGCCGTCGACGATGATCCGGCCCTCGTGAAGGATCGAGATCCGGTCAGCGAGCTGCTCGGCCTCATCCAGGTACTGGGTGGTCAGGAACACCGTGGTCCCGCCCGCGGCGAGCTCGCGGATCGCGGCCCACACCTCGAGGCGCGCCTCGGGGTCAAGGCCGGTGGTGGGCTCATCAAGGAACACCACCTGTGGCGCACCTACCAGGCTCATCGCGATATCGAGCCGCCTAGCCATGCCACCGGAGTACTCGCCCGCGCGCCGGTCGCCGGCCTCAGCGAGACCAAACCTTTCAAGCAGGCCCGACGCTGTGGTCGCCCTCTCGCGAACGTGCCGCAGTCGCCCCACCAGTTCGAGGTTCTCCCTTCCGGTGAGGATCCCGTCGACGGCCGCGAACTGGCCCGTCCACGACAAGGCCCCACGCACCAAAGCCGGGGACCGGGCAACGTCGTGCCCGGCAACGAAAGCCGAACCGGCGTCGGGCCGGAGGAGGGTTGCGAGGATGCGGATGAGGGTGGTTTTGCCCGCGCCGTTGGAGCCGAGGAGGGCGTGGATGCTGCCGGGCGCGACGTCCAGGTCAACGCCGCGGAGGACGTGCAGGTCCCCAAACGACTTGCGCACACCGGTCACGCGCACGGCAGCGGCGGTCATGGCTGAGCCTGCTCCGCCTCGGCCTTGGCGATCGAGTTGCGCAGCCGCTGCTGCTCCTTGGCCACGTAGCCGGTCTGCTGGTAGTTGCGGATGAGGGCGTCGGCGAACTCCACAGGGTCGTCGCCCACGATGTCGCGGATGGGGGTGTTGTCCGCGGCGGCACGCTCGAAGATGTCGAGGACGTCGCCAAAGAGGTGGTTGAGCGAGTCCGGGTTGCTGATGGCGCCGAAGTGCATGAGGTAGCGCTCAACGCCGGCGACCGCCTCTTGGTACGGCGAGGGCAGCGCCTTGACGCGCTTCTTGTACTCGCGCCATTCCTTCTTGGGGCCGATGATCTTTGCGGTCAGCCAGTTCTGTTCGTCGCTCATGATGGTGTCCCTTCGTGGAGTGCTTCTAGTCGTGTGGCGAGGAAGGCCCAGTTGGCCCAGAACTCGTCGAGGTACTCGCGGCCGGCGGCGTTGAGCGAGTAGACCTTGCGGGGCGGGCCCTTCTCGCTCGGGACCTTCTCGATGTCCACGAGCCCGCGCTGCTCGATGCGGATCAGCAGCGCGTAGACGGTGCCCTCGGCGATCTCGGCGAAGCCGTTGTCGCGCAGCCACGAGGTGATCTCGTAGCCGTATGCGGGGCGCCGCGCGAGGATCGCCAGGACAATCCCCTCGAGCGTGCCCTTGAGCATCTCGGTGATTTGCTTTGGCACCGGTTGCCTCCTACTTGGTGTTACTAGGTACTAGTAGATAGTAGCACTAAGTAGTGGCGGTGCAGGGGTTGGTTTCGCGGCCCGACGCTGGGGCCCGGGTAGCTTGCGAAAGGCGAGCGGAGCGTCGGGCTGGCAGTGCGGATGCTCGCTAGCGGCGACAAAGTGCTGTCAAACGCCGCTTGGCAACCCGAAAGCGCCGCCAGGGCGCGTGCGGCGGGTGAAACTACGGCCTAGAACAGGCCGCGCACCTCTTGCGGGCAGCGGCAGGCCTTCGCGATGCGCGCGGCCCACGCCTGGGCATCCTCGAGCGAGTCAACCTCGATGATCGTGACGCCGCCGTTGAATCCTGCGGTGTCGGGATAGTTGGCGGGGACCGATGAGCCGTCTTCGGACACGAGGTAGGCGGGCGCCTCGGGATCGATGCCGCCCGCGGCCACGTAGACACCCGCGGCCTTCATCTCCTCGACCACGGCATTGGCGTCGATGCCAGCCTGCGCGAACTCCTCGTCAGTGAGGACCATGGTGCGAGCGGGGAAGGTGATCACGTATTGGGTCATAGACCCACGTTAGCGCCGCGCGTCGCCGAGTGGCGGCTGAGCCAGCAGCGGCACCACCTGAGCCTCGAGCGGCCCAAGCACTACGGACAGGAACTGCGCCGCATCAAGATCCGAGGTGGCGTCCTGCATGCGCATAGCCATGAGGATCATCATGAGCATGCCGCGAGCGAAGAACTCGACGGCCACCTGCGGCCCCAGCCCGGCCTCGTCGCGCACCACCCGGAACACATCGAGGAAGCACTGCCGCGCCTGCACGCCAAGCACCGGATCGTGGCCCTGCGAAAACAGTTGGAGCAGGGACAAGAGCAGTCCGCGATCCTGCATGAGGCTCGCGTAGGCGTCTCCCATCGCCTGCTGCTTCTGCTGGTCGCTCGCACCCGGCGGGAACGTTGCGATTGCCGCGCGGAATGCCCCGACGATGCGGTCGTTGGCCATCTGTCCCACGGCGGAGAACAGCTTCTCCTTGGTGCCGAACATGCGCACTACATAGGCCTGGGAGATCCCCGCCTGCTTCGCGATCGCATCCGTGGTGCCGCCCGCGTACCCCCTCTCGCCGAACACTGCCGCGGCCGCGAGGATGATCTGCTCACGCCTGTCTTCGGCGCTCATTCGATCGGGTGAGGCGTTCATGTTGACATGTTATCAGTTGATTACTATGGTGGCTCTTGTTTGGTAATCAGTTGATTACAACAACCAAGGGGAGGACCATCATGGCCACCAATCGCAAGAGCCCGCTGTGGCTCGTCATCGTTGCCGCGGCGGTGCCGACGTTCATGGCGACGCTCGACAACCTCGTCGTCACCAACGCATTGCCCGTCATCGCGCAGGATCTTGGCGCGTCACTGGAGCAGCTCCAGTGGATCGTCAACGCCTACTCGCTCGCGTTCGCGAGCCTCATCCTCATGGCCGTCGCCCTCGGCGACCGCCTGGGCCGCCGCCGCGTCTTCGTGGCCGGCATCGCGGTCTTCACCGCAGCGTCGGCCCTTGCGGCCGTCGCACCAGACCCCGGCCTCCTCATCGCTGCCAGGGCCCTCCAGGGAGCAGGGGCCGCCGCAGTCATGCCGCTGTCGCTCGCTCTGCTCGCCGGAGCCGTGCCCACGGCGATGCGTCCGCTCGCGATCGGCGTGTGGGGAGGGGTGTCCGGACTTGGCGTCGCGCTCGGCCCCGTCATCGGCGGCGCCGTGGTCGAGGGCCTCACCTGGCACGCCATCTTCTGGCTCAACGTTCCCGTAGGCGCGGTAGCGATCGCTCTCGTCTACTTCTCGCTCGCGGAGGCGTTCGGCAGGAAGGTGCGCCTTGACTGGACCGGCCTGGCACTTGCCGCAAGCGCGGTGTTCGGCCTGGTATTCGGCATCATCCGCGGCAATGACGCGGGTTGGGACTCGCCTCAGGTCGTGACCGCGCTCGCGGGCGGCACGGCGTTGCTCGTCGCGTTCCTGCTCTGGGAGAACCGCACCGCCGACCCCCTGCTGCCGCTGCGCCTCTTCCGCGATCGCAGCTTCTCCGCCGCCAACGCCGCGGGCATGCTGTTCTCGATCGGCATCTTCGGAGCGATCTTCATCCTCATCCAGTTCATGCAGGTGGTGCAGGGGCGCTCGCCCCTCGAAGCCGGGGTGATGACGATGCCGTGGACCATGGCGCCGCTCATCGTGGCGCCCATCGCGGGTGCGATCGCGCCCCGGGTCGGCACGCGCACCCTGATCGTCGCCGGCACCTCACTTCAGGCGGCGGGCCTCGCGTGGATCGCGCTCACCATGACCCCGGACGTCGCCTATGCCACGATGGTCCCTGCCTTCATCCTCGCCGGCGTGGGCATGGGCCTGGTCTTCGCGCCGTCGGCCACCGCAATTCTGGCGAACGTCCGCGACGAGGACCACGCCAAAGCGTCGGGCACCAATTCGACGCTGCGGGAGATCGGCGTTGCGCTCGGCATCGCGATCCTCACCGCGGTGTTCACCGGCGCGGGCGGCTCGCTCACCCCCACGGGCTACACGGACGCGGCCATCCCCGCGATCTGGACGGGAGTCGCGTTCCTGGTCGCGGCATCCCTTGCTGGGTTGGCGCTGCCGTCCGGTCGCTCCCCCCGGCCCGACGCTGTGGCGAGTGGCGTACGAGAGCCGGCCCTAGCGTCGGGCTAGGTGGGCGAGCGGCCCGTGCAATCGGGGCATGGGCCGCTCGCGTCTGCGATGCTTGGCGGTGGCAGCCCGTCATCGGTTGTAGCGCGAGCGGGCTGGCGGAGGGGAGCGGTTGTCGTGGCAGCAAGTCTCAGACGTTCCGGAGCGCGGCGAGCGGTGCCCGGCGTCGCGCTCATTATCGTGGTCGTCGTCGGCATCTCCGGATGCCAGATCGCAGTGGACGACTTCGGGAGTGAGGTGATTTTCTCGAATGCCTACTCTGAGTCCCTGAACTTCGCCATCGTAGATCCCGAGGGGCAGATCGACACCGAGGTGTGGGCGAACTCCAGCGTGGCCTACGCGCTCAGAGAGTGCCGGGGAGACTCGATCCGCGTCGAAACGCTAGATGGCGAAGTACTAGGCGAAATCGACCGGCCCGCGTGTCCCGGCTGGCGAGTGCGAGTAGGCCCGGAAGGGGAGCTGAGCTACGTAGACGAGAACGACTGATGCGCTCAGGCCCGCGATGCGCCCGTTCCGGAGCGCGACGAACGTTCACCGGCATGGTGCTCAGCCTCGTGGCCGCCGCGAGTCTGGGAGGCTGCATCATCAACTACGACGCTGCGGTGCCTGCCGCTCGATTCGTCAACGACTACGACGAAACTGTCGTGGTCACGTACGAGGGCACTGAACTTGAAAGGGAATCGATGGTGCCGCCCGGCGACTACACCATAGAGGGGATGAACAACTGCATAGGCACTGGACTCTCGATCCGGACCGCATCGGGAGAGTTACTCGGCAAGATTGCCGAGCCTGCGTGCCCGCATTGGGAGCTCATCATCAACGAGGACGGGTCGCTCACCTACAGAGAACAGGGCAAGGAGACCGCGGATCCGTCGCAGTGAGCGGTCGCGGCGTCAAAGACCTCCGGAGCGAGGCTCCGGCGGCGGCGGAACGGTCTTCGCCGCGATGACGTCCGCGACCGCGATCGTCTCGATGCCGCGCTTGCCGTCCACGACGAGCGTCTCGGCATCGGCCGAAACGAGCACGCCGAGAGCGTCGGTCGCCTGGCCGGTGGGCAGCAGGTAGCGCACCACCACTCGCGCACCCGGACGGAAGTTCTCGAAGGCCACGATCTACCAGGGCATGGGCCGGTCGGGACCGCGTTCGGCGTCGTCTGGGAAGTGCGGCAGTTCTTGGCCGCCGGCGCGGATGCACAGCCAGCGCAGCTGACCCGGGCTGTCCGGCGCAGCGCGCCACGTGCGCCACACCTCCTGGCCAACCCTCACCACCGAGCCTGGTCCCACATCCACCACTGAATCGTCGAGTCCCATCTGGCCGCGGCCCTCGAGGAAGACGTAGACCTCCTCGATCGCGTGGTGAATGTGCCAGTAGCCGGCCTCCTCGCCGGGCTCGAGCGCGTTGGCGGTCATCCCGATGAACTGCATGGTGAGCTCGTGGTCCACCACGCGGCGCCCATCGCGCGAACTCTCCGGGCGGAATCCGCCGTAGAAGTCCCGCCACTCGTCGAGCGCGCCAATGTTGGTTACTTCGTACTTCGCCATGGCCCAACCGTAACGCGGGGCTTGCGCTCACCAAATGTTAGTGACTAACGTTCAGTACATGACCACCCGTTCGGCACAGACCAAAGCCCGCCTTCAGGCCGCGGCGCTCGCCCTCTTTGAGGCTCGCGGCTATAAGGCCGTCACCGTGGAGGACATCGCGGCCGCAGCAGGCGTCAGCCACATGACGTTCTTCCGCCACTTCCCCACCAAGGAGCGAGTGCTGCTCGACGATCCCTTCGATCCAGTGATCGCCGAGTCGGTGGCGAGGCAGGCCCACGACCTGCCGTCGATAGACCGCGTGACGCGTGGCCTGCTGTCCCTGGTCCCGATGCTGAACGAGGAGATCACCGCCGACGCGAGGCGCGGGATCGCCATCGTCGCGGCCGAGCCATCCCTCGCTGGCGAAATGGCCGCCAATATGTCGGCCACCGAAGCCGCAATCGTCCGCGCGGCGGCACTGCCGGGCCGCGAGCGCGAAATGCGCATCGCAGCCGCGGCGTGCCTCGCGGCGGTGGGCGCCGCACTGCTGGACTGGGCGACCACCCGCGACTCGCGAACTCTCGGCGACCTCGTCACCGAGGCCGCGATCACGATGGTCCCCTCGCTTGCGGGCGTGTCGGCATGAGCGCGCTCGCCCTTACGGGCGCGGTGCGCACCTACGGCGAGCTGCGCGCGCTCGACGGCCTGAGCCTCACAGTGGAGCCAGGCGAGATTCACGCGATCATTGGCCTCAACGGTGCGGGCAAGACCACGGCGATGAAGGCAATGGTGGGCCACACCCAACTGAACTCAGGCGAGGTCGCGATCCTCGGCTCGACCTCCCCAGGTCCGGCCGAGTTCGCCCGGCTGGGCTTCGTCATCGACCAGCCCTTCGGCTACCCCGAGCTCACCGTCCACGACAACGTCGCGTTCGCCGCCCGCCTCCACGGCATGGACGCAACAGGCGCGCACCAAGCAGCCAGCCACTGGATAACCCAGCTGGAACTCACCCGCTGGAGCCAGCGTCGCGCACGGGGGCTATCGCTGGGAAACCGGCAGCGCCTGGGCCTAGGGTGCGCTGCTGCTCACGCGCCGGAACTGCTCATCCTCGACGAGCCAACCAACGCCTTGGACCCGGCGGGAGTGCTGCTGCTGCGGGACGTCATCGTGGATGCCGCGGATCGTGGCGCCGGCGTGCTCGTCTCAAGCCACCACCTGGACGAGGTCTCACGCATCGCGCATCGCATCACGATGATCCATGCGGGGCGCGTGGTCGGCACGCTTGAGCCCGGCCAGGTAGACCTCGAGCGACGATTCTTCGCGCTCGTCCGAGACTGGGACGCGAGCCACGCGGGGGTCGCAGCATGAGAACCGCCCTCGCCTTGCAAGTCGCCACGTTTGCTCGTTCGCTCACGGCGCGGCTCGGCACCGTCCTGCTCGTGATGCTGCCGGCGTTCTTCGCGATAGGCATGGTCGCCGTGGCGCGCTCCTCAAGTGCGGGCGGCCCTTCCGGAGCCAAGCTCGCGCCCTACCGAGAGGGCACTTTCAGCGAGGCCACGGCCTCGCTCGCGGGGCAGATTGTGCCGGTGGTGTCGCTGATCACCGTAGGCTTCGCGATCTCGTGGCTCGTTGGCCGCGAGTGGGCTGATCACACTCTGGGCTCGCTCTTTGCGCTATCGGAGACGCGAACCTCGCTGGCCTGGGCGAAGGTCACAGTGGCGCTTGCATGGGCGGTCGCATGCGTGACGCTCGCCGTTGGCCTGGTGGGCGCCGGCTCGGCAATATTCGGGAACGGCACATTTACCGGCGACGTAGCGACATCCCTGGTAAAGGTGTGGGTTGCAGGGCTCGTCATGTGCGCTCTCGCCGCTCCCTTCGGCTGGGTGGCCGTGCGCTTCCGCGGCTACCTCGGGGCCGTTGGCGCGACCATCGCGGCCACCGCGGCAAGCCAGATCCTGGCGAGTCTCGGCGTGGGCGCCTGGGTCCCGTATGTGGCGCCCGCGCTGTGGTCGGGTGCTGCTGGGCCCGACGCTGCGGAAGCGATCTCACCCGTGTCACTTTTGCTTGCGATCGCCTTCGCGGCGTTCGGCGCCTGGGCCGGAGTGCGCGCCTTCGCGCGGGCACGGCTGGACTGAGTCCGGGTAACGTCGGGCGGGTGGAGCAACTAGCAGCTCGCCTGCGCGCCGCCGGCTGCGTCTTCGCCGAGGACGAGGCCGCATTGCTGATAGCCCATGAGCCCGACGCTGTGGCCAGGGAGGCGCTCGTCGCCCGCCGAATTGCGGGCGAGCCTTTGGAGACGGTGCTGGGTTGGGTGCTGTTTGGTGGGTTGCGGCTGGCGGTAGCGCCCGGGGTGTTTGTGCCAAGGCGGCGGACCGAGCTGGTGGCGCGGCTCGCGATCGACGCGCTCCCGCAAGACGGCACCCTTGTTGACCTGTGTTGCGGAGTGGGCGCGATCGCGGCAGCGGTTGCGCACGCACGCCCGGACGCGACCGTGATCGCCGCGGACTTCGACCCCCGCGCGGTGGCCGTTGCGCAGCGAAACTTGGCGCCCTATGGCGCAACGGCCCTGGTATCCGACATGGACTCAAACATCTCGGTGCCTATCGATGTCATCACGGCCTGCCCGCCGTACGTCCCCACGGGCGAGATTCCGTTCATGCCCAGCGAGGCTCGCGACCACGAACCGCGCACCGCCCTCGACGGCGGCCCCGACGGCACCGATCTGCAGGCGGCGGTCTTCGCGGCGGCCGCGCGTCGCCTCTCGCCAGGAGGCGTGGCGATCGTGGAGACCAGCCACGCACAGGCCGAACGCACCGCCCAACGGGCCGTGGAAGCGGGACTCAACCCCACCGTCGCGCAGGATGAGGCACTTGGCGCCACGGTAATTGTCGCCGCCCGCGCGTAGCGTGGCGGCATGAGCACCTCTAAGGACACGATGGCCTTCATCCTCGAGCAGTTGGAGCCCCTGCCAGTGCGCGCCCGCGCCATGTTCGGCGAGTACGGGCTGTACTGCGAGGACAAGGTGGTGGGCTTTGTCTGCGACGACACCATCTTCCTCAAACCGTCCGACGCTACGGCCGGGTTGGCACTAGGCCCCGCGTACCCCGGTTCCAAGGACTACGCGATCGTGGGCGCGGACCTGCTCGAGGATGCGGATGCGCTGCGGGACATGGTTAGGGCGACGGCAGACTCGCTGCCGCCGCCCAAACCCAAGCCAGCGAAGAGGAAGAGCTAGACCAGAGACTCCTCGAGCCGCGCGTACGAGGTCTCCATGCCTTCGGTCATGCCGGTGGCGAGCACAATGTCCCGCACCTCGGCGCTGGGGTAGGTGATGACGAGCGAGAGCAGCGTGCCGCCGTCAACTGGCGTGAGCGTGAGCTCGTTGCGCGCGGGCTCGCCCTCCATCCCGATCATCATCTCGGTGGTGACCTCGCGGTACTTAGGGTTGGTCTCGAGCAGTTCGCCAACGAAGCCGAACCGGTTGCCGCCGCCCTCCTGCTCCCACTCGTAGACGTAGCGGTCGCCCACGTTCACGGCGAGGTCGCACACGGGCATGGTCCAGCCGTCCGGGCCGAGCAGCCATTGCTTCATGAGATCCGCGTTGTGGTGGGCCTCCCACACCTGATCCACGGTGCCGCGGATGATGCGCGCGACGCGGATCTTGGTGTCGCTGAGGATCTGCGCGTTGGTGCCGATGCCTTGCGAGTAGGAGGCGAGGTCCGTGATGACCTGGTCCATCTGGCCCATGGCGGAGGTCATGCCCTCCTCCATGCCCATGCCGAGCAGCTGCTCCAGGGCCTCGGCGGACGGGAAGTGGGTGGTGGTCGAGACCTGTGAGCCGGTGGGGGTTTCCGAGAACGTGAAGACCATGCGCATGCTTGGCATCTCGGTGTTCTCCACGCCGGGCTCAGTGGCGAAGCCGTCCTCAACCTCGAAGCTCTTGCCTGGATCCATGGCCAGCCACTTCCAATACCCGGCGGAATGCTCGCCGTCGGGGCCGGTCATGTAGTAGTCGCTGCGGCCGCCCTCGGCGAAGTCGTGGCGGGCGAAGGTCGCGGGCCACTCAACAGGCCCCCAGAACTTCTCGAGTTGGCGCGGGTCCGCGTAGGCGTCCCAGAGGCGTTGCACGGGGACGGGGAACTCGGCGACCACGGTCATCGTGAGCGCTTCCGGATCCTTGGTGACGGACGTGATGGGCATGATGCTGCCTTTCAGTTGGGGACTTGCGGGTCGTCGGCGAGCAGCGCGTCGAGGCGGTCGATGCGGCTGCGCCATAGTTGTTCGTATTGGTCCAAGAGCGCCTGTGCGCGCTGGATCTGTTCCGGGTTGCCGCGCACGATCCGCTCGCGGCCCCTCTTGTCTTTGGTCACGAGGCCAGCTCCTTCCAGCACGGCCACGTGCTTCTGCACGGCAGCGAAGGACATCAGGTACGCGGCGGCGAGTTCGCTGACGCTCGCCTCCTGCGTGAGCGTGCGGCGCACGATGTCGCGGCGCGTCGCATCGGCCAGAGCGTGGAAGATGCGGTCCACGGCGGCTTCGGAGAGTTCGTTATCTACAACCATTTGGTTGTACGTTACGTGGGATGCCCGACGCTGTCAAGGGTTTGGGTAGCCTCCTCACCATGGCGAAACCCGAGTCGGTAGTGGTGTACGACGGATTGGCCCTGACATCAGGCAGTTCGCACGGACTTGGCAGAGTCTCGAGCCGCGAGGCACTGTCCCGTTGGGAGCACTTCCTGAGCGCGTGCACGACGGTGCACTCGCGCTCCAGCCACTTCACATTTCCCCAGACGCCGAGCCTCACCGTGGATCCTGCCGTCCGTGCGCGCATCGCCTCGGCCTTCCCAGAGGACGCGGCATGGCACCGCCACCCCGTTCCGGCCGACCGGTTCGAGGAGGCCCTCGACCTCCTCACCTCGATCGAGCCGCAGCCCAAGAACCAATGGGGGATGTCACCCGTGTGGCTGTGGCACACGGCGGACTTCAGCGTTCTGGGTCCCAGCGGCAACGTGTGGCCCGGCCAGGACAGCGCGGCTTTCGACTTTGAGACTCCAGGAGGCGTCCGCCTCGGCTCCAGCCGTTCGGCGCTGATACTCGAAGGCCGGCGGAGCATGTCCGTGTCGCTGAACTTTCCGCGCGCGACCGACGATGAACTGTCCACCATCATCCCGTGGCTCCAGGCGAACCTCCCGTTCACGTTGTCCACCAAACACTGGACCCGATGGACGCTCGCAAAGAATGGGACCACTTACCGTGGACGCAAGATCCAACTGTAGATTCGCGAGTCGCGGCTAGGCTCGCCCCATGGTTGAGTTCCGCGACACCATCCACGAGTACAACGATCGCCTCGACGCCGAGTCGAAGCCCGTCTGCGATCTACTACGCGAGGTGATCGAGCGCGAACTTCCCGATGCCGAGAGCAAGATCTGGCACGCCCATCCAGTGTGGTTCTTCGACGGCAACCCCGTGGTGGGCTACGACCGGCTCAAGGCGAGCGTGCGGTTGCTGTTCTGGAGCGGGCAGTCGTTCAAGACCGCTGGCCTGAGCCCTGAAGGCAGCTTCAAGGCCGCGGAGGCGAGGTACACGTCGCCCGATCAGGTGGACGTCGCCGCCCTCACCGCGTGGCTCGCGGACGCCCGGGACATCCAGTGGAACTACCGCGACATCCGCACCAATCGCGGGCTGGTGCCATTGCTCGGCTTGCCAAACTGACCAACCCAGCCGCAGCGTCGGGCCGCTAGCCCCGCTGTTTCTTGACCCAGCCCACCACGGCGTTGGCGTGGCCGTGCCCCATGCCGTGCTCGGACTTGAGTAGCTCGACGACCTTCATGTGGGCCTCCCCCGACGCCAAAGCCACATCGGCAATGTCGATCCAATGCTGCATGGGCTGGCCGTACGTCTTCTCGATTGAGGGAAAGTACGAGACCGGGCCCGCGAGTTTCCCCGCGGGCAGCACCGGCGCCTCGATTCCGTCAGGATTGCTCATCGGACTCCCAGTCGTAGAAGGGCCGCACCTCGATGGTGCCTTCGCGCGCCATGGGGTGATCAAGCGCCACCGCCACCGCCTCGTCGATGTTCTCGCACTCGAGGATGTCGAGGCCAGCGATCGCCTCATGCGCCTCGGTGAACGGGCCGTCGGTGATCAGCGTGCCTCCCTTGCGGATGCGCACGGTCTTGGCCTGGCTCGCGGGCGCTAAGCGGTCTCCGAAGAAGCGCGCGCCAGACGCGTCATGGTCCGCTACCCACTCCTCGATGTCGCGAGCCTCGCCGTCAGCGGGCTCCATCACCGGCTCAACCAGCACGGTCATCAGGTACTTCATGATCAGCTCCGTATCTGAGCGCGGTCACTCGCCACACTCAGGATCTCTACGAAGCGTGCCATGCCGCGCGCGACAATTCTCACCGAAACCGACTCCGCGACCATGCGCAGGGTGACAGCGGCTACCCTTCTAGCGCGGTCCGCAGCACCTTCTCATAGTGCTCCTGGGCGCCCGCGCCCGGGATCGCGTACTGCATGTTGACCACGGTGAACGGCACGCCAGTCACGCCAAACTCCCTGGCTTGGGCCTGGTCCGCGCGCACGGCGTCCGCGAACTCGTCGCTCGCGAGCACCTCTCGCGCCCTCGCTTCATCCAGCCCGACGCTGGCAACAGTTGCGATGAGAGCCTCGCCATCGCTGAGGTCCAGTTCCCCGGAGAAGTGCCCCTTCTGAAGGGCGCGCAAGACGTCGAGGGCTACACCAAACTCCGCGGCCGCGGCGACCAGGCGATGCGCGTCAAAGGTGTTGGCCGTCAACCGATCGGCGGTGTACGGCAAGCCCTCCTCAGCCGCGAGGGTGGCGACACGAGAGTCCATCTCAGCCACAGCGTCGGGCGTTCTTCCGTACTTCTTCGCGAGGTGATCGAGGATCTTCTCTGGGTGCGAGTGGTTGGGGTCCAGCTCGAAGGCGTGGGGGGTGATCGTCACCTCCGCTTCGCTCGCGAGCGCGGCGGCGGCCTTCTCGAGCCGCGCCTCGCCCACATAGCACCAGGGGCAGACGATGTCCGCCCAGACGTCAACGGCAAGGGAGGTCTTGGTTTTGGTCACGGTTGACTCAACGCGCATGGCGTTCTGTCGATTCCAGCGCACCCCCTTCGTAGAGTCAGCACTAGGAGCCTTAAGGAGGCAGCCGTGAAGTACGTGATGATGATCGTCCTGGACCCGGAACACTCAGCGGAGGACGAGGCGAACGCCCCGGACATCGACGAATGGTTCACCTACGCGGAGGAGAGGGGTCAGTACGACCTAGGTGTGCGGTTGCAGGAGCGCTCCGATGCCAGAACTGTGCGCGTACGCGACGGCCGCTTGATGGTCACGGACGGGCCGTTCGCCGAGACCCGCGAGACGCTCGCCGGGTTCGCGCTCATCGAGACCGACACGTTCGAGGAGGCCGTGGAGTTGGCACGCCGCAATCCCGCAAGCCACTGGGGGCGGATCGAGCTGCGGCCGGTGCACAGCTTTGGCGGGCCAATCCTCGAACAGGAGTAAGCGACACCGATCCGTTGCCGAACTGAGGCCGGCCGCGTCTACCAATCAGCCCGTCTCACCACTACGGTGAAAACACCGGTCTACGAGGGGGGTAACCATGGCAATGGGATCGTTGGCGATGGTGCTTGTGCTTGTGTGGTTCGCGCTAGCCGCGGTGCTCGCGGGGTTTGGAATCGCGCGTCTCGCAAAGCGCCGCGTGGGCGCCGGCCTCGCGCTCCTTGGCGCCGGGGTGGTCATGGTCGCCCTGCCCATCGGGTGGCTCACGTGGTCGCTCTACTTCGACAAGGCGGACTCGATGCGCGTCGAGGGGCTCGAGCCGCAATCAGACCCGTGGTTCGAGGTTGAGATCCAGCACGATCGGACCATCCAGACCGGCGACGAGTACGTCTTTGGCAACGCCGGAAGCGAGACCGAGGTGCTCGCGATCTTCCAGGAGCAGCACCCCACGGGTGTGGCTACTCCTGAGGAAGGCGTGGTCGGCGGAACTGGCTCCGTGTGGCATGTCTCGCTCGACGACATCCGGTACGACCTGCTGGCAAGTGACGGCGACTGGTTCACGCTGCAGACACAGGCTGCGGTGGTCAATCCCTCCGACGGAGCGGCGAGCCGAGTTCGCGTGCCGTTCCCTGTGTACGCAGTGGGTACCGGCACGGAGTGGGCAGGTGTTCCCGCAGAGAATCCGTGGGAGTTTTCTGACTGGACCGAGTTCTACGAGGGCATGTCAGAGGCGCAAGTCGGCACGGACGCGATCGTGGTTCCTACGAACCGCGGCGGCACCGCAACCATCGCGTTCGACGAGGACGCCGACACCTACACGGTCACTATCAGCGATCAATCGCGCTAGGCCGCTAGAGTCACGACAACCAGATGTATAGGGGGATCGTATGGACGACGCGACCTGGCAAGTGCCAGCGATGCTGCTGGCAGTGATCGTCGCGGTCACGCTCGTTGCGTTCGGCATCTCGTTTCTCCGCGGGGGGAAGAAGAGCCGTGGCGCGTGGATGATCGTCGGTGGGGTACTGCTGGTCGCGATTCCCCTTGGCGGCACTGCCGCGTGGCATTCCTACCAAGAGTCGCGCAGTTGGGAGCCCACAGTGTCGGTCCAAGGCCTAGACCCCACCGGCGACCCCGAGTTCTCCGTAGACCTCCACCACCACCTCGCCGCCTCGCCGGGCACGTTCACCTACACGTTCCGTGACGCGGGAGACAAAGACGAAGTGCTCGCCGCGTTCCAAAGCCAGCATCCAGAGGGAGTCGATGCAGCGTCGGGCCCCTATTGGGAAGGCGACTACGCCTCCGTATGGCACGTCTACCTCGAAGGCGCCCGCTTTGACCTATTCGACACGGACAACAGCAGCTTCACCGTCGCCACCCAAGTCGCGTGGCTATCACCGAGCGACGGCGGCGTCCAGGTCTACTTCCCCTTCCCAACCGGTTCCTCGCCGTCGTCGCTCGACGGAATCACCACCCTGTTGACCGCCATCACGTCCGAACAGTGGCACGAGTTCTACGACCCCATCCCTGGGGTCGTGTTCGCGGGTGACACCGTGACCGTTCCCACCAGCGCCGGCGGCACGGCGGTTCTCACGTTTGTCGACACCGACGATGGCCCCGGGATCACCATCACACTCAACGACTGAGGTCAGCCTGCCGCGACGCCGGTAATGTCCTCTGGTGTCGCGGTCTGGGTTGCCAGCAGGTCCGTGTAGACGTCGATCTTGTAGTCCAAGAACTTCAGATGCTCGCGGTCCGCGGCCATGCGCTCGCGCAGCGCCACCCGGTACCGCTCCAACACAGAAACCCGCTCCGCGATCGTGTGATCGCCCGCCCAGGTCAAGGCAACAAACGCCTTCATCTCGCGAATCGGCATGCCAGTTCCGCGCAATAGCTGCAGGAACTTCACCCACCCAAGGTCGTCCTCGGTGTAGCGCCGGTGGCCGTTGGAGCCCTTCGCGATCGGAGGCAGCAGGCCCTCCTTCTCGTAGTACCGAAGGGTGTCCTTGGACACGCCCATGCGCGTCGCGGCCTCGTCGATCGTGAACGTCTCCATGCCCGTCAACATACCCCTTGACTTGGAGTGCGCTCCAACTCTTAGCGTGGAAGGCATGACACACGAAGCCCGCCAATTCGGCACCACTGACACCAGCGTCGTCCCCATCGCTCTTGGCGCGATGATCTTCGGCACCTCCACCCCAGAACCGGAGGCCCGCCGCATCCTTGACCACTACGTCGGCGAGGTCGCCCCCCGCTACGCGGGCGCCAAAGCCATGATCGACACCGCCGACTGCTACTGCTGGTGGGAGGCTCCCGGCGAGACCGGCGGCCACAGCGAGTCGCTACTCGGCCGCTGGTTCACCGACACCGGCGCGCGCGAGCAGGTCTTCCTCGCGACCAAGGCCACGGGCATGCTCACGGACTTCGAGGGCGTCTGGACGGCCGACGGCCGCGCGGACTGGTCCGTCGCCTCCAAGAAGTTCGTTGGCGCGGCACCTGAGGTGCTGAAGGCCGCGATCGGGGGCTCGCTGGAGCGCCTCCAGACGGATCGCATCGACCTCTACTACAACCACGTTGACGATCGCCGCACCCCCCTGCCCGATGCTGTTGGCACCTTCGCGTCCTTCGTCGCCGATGGGCGGATTGGGCACTACGGCTGGTCCAACGTGACCACGTGGCGACTGGCGCAGATCGCGGCAGTGGCCGAGGCGAATGGCTGGCCACAACCCACTGCGCTGCAGCAACAGCACTCCTACCTGGCACGACGTGCCGGCCTGCGGCACAACTCCATCGTGAGCGAGGAGCAGTTGGACTACCTGGAGCAGACGCCGAGCCTGCAACTGGTCGCCTATTCGCCCATCCTCAAGGGCCTGTACTCGGACCCCGCGAAGCGCTCCCGAGACTTCTGGGCCATCGACCCGTACTACGGGCCCGATGCCGACGCGAAGCTGGCCGCGGTAGACCGGGTGGCCGCAGCGTCGGGCGCTACGGGAAACCAAGTGGTGCTCGCGTGGATGCTCGCCCAGGACTCACCGCGGGTGCTGCCGCTCATTGGTCCGCGCACGTTCGCGCAGTACCTCGAGTGCATCGAGGCGCTGGACGTGGAGTTCACGCCGGAGCAGCTCGAGGACCTCAACAAGGCAGGTGCATAGCCCCGCCACCCGCGCCAACCGGTGCACTCTCCGCCAGCCCCGCCTGGCTGCAAGCTCTCCAACAACGCTTCGGCGTGTCGCCCGGCGTGTCGCGGGACTGGACGCTCTCCAACGGGCGCGTCGCGCGTGTCGTTGTTGGAGAGCTTGCAGGCTGGCGCGGCGAAGAGGGTGGGCCTCGACTCTCGCCGCGTCGGCTTGACATACTTAACGGTGTTAATTAACCTGGCCGCATGACGCCCCGCCGCCCCGACTCCGGCACCACCGACGTGCGTGCCGCGATCCTCGGGGCGGCAACGGCGCTCTTCAAGGAGCGCGGCGTCGATGGCCTAAGCATGCGCCAGATCGCGAACGAGATCGGCTACAGCGCCACCACCATCTACCTGCACTTCGAGGACAAGGACGCGCTCATGCTCGCCGTGTGCAGCGCAGGCTTCGAGGAGTTCGGCGCCACGCTCGAGGCCGCGGCGCGCAGTGCCGCTAGCCCCCTCGACGGCATCCGCGCATCCGGCGACGCGTACGTCCGCTTCGCGCTCAACAACCCCATGCTCTACGACGTCATGTTCCTGCGGCCCAAGGAGTGGGCACTCCCCGCCCCCGGCGATCCCGACTCGCTCCACGCCTTCGCGATGCTCGTCGGCGCCGCGATGAGCGCGGGGCAACTGCGGCAGGGCGACCCCCGCGAAGCCGCCGCCCTGCTGTGGTCAGGAATGCACGGGGTTGCCTCGTCCACCTTGGTCTTCCAGGGCCAAATCAACGGCCTTGAGCCCGACGCTGCGGTCGCCAGAGCTCGCGCCGTCACCGATGCCCTGCTCGCCTCACTTACCTAGTCCCGTCCCGTCATGCTGCGCGAAGTCGCAGCATCAATCACTTAACACTGTTAACCAAAAAGAAGGAGAACACCATGACCACCATCGCCATCATCGGCGCCGGCAGCCTCGGATCCGCCCTCGCCCACGAGCTCACAGCCCGCGGCCACGAAGCCCGCGTCATTTCCAGGGGTGACGCGCACGGCCAACTTCCCAGCAGCGTCGGGCATCTGCGTGCGGATGCGCGCGATACCGAGGCCCTCACAAAGGCCATCCAAGGCGCGGACATCGTGATTCAGACCAGCCAGCCCGTCTACACCCGCTGGGCCCAGGAATTCCCCCAGTTGCAGCGCAGCATCCTCGCGGCCACGGAGCGAGCTGGCGCAAGGATCGTGCTCGCGGACAACCTCTACATGTACGGCCGCGGCGACAACGGCGTGATCGCGGACGCCACGCCCGAGCGCCCGTGCTCGGTCAAGGGCGAGGTGCGCAAGGCCATGGCGGACGAGGCCCTCGAGGCCCACACGCAGGGCCGCCTGCAGGTGGCGCTCACGCGACCGTCCAACTATGTGGGCGCGGGCTACGAGCTCAGCCGCCGCCTGCTGCTTGACCCTGCGCGCGCGGGCAAGCCCATGAAGGTGCTCGGGTCGCTTGAGCAGCCCCACTCGTTCACCTACCTTCCAGACGCGGTGCGAGCGATGGCGGACATCGCCCTAGCGGACGACGCCTACGGCCGCGCGTGGATCACTCCCGCGATGCAGCCGGTCACGCAGCAACAGCTGTGCGACGCGCTGTGGGCTGCGGCCGGCAACGACGGCCCGGCGAAGGTGCAGGCGATTCGCGGCGCGGGCCTGCGGGCGCTAGCGCTCGTGAACCCCCTGCTCAAGGCCAGCATCGAGATGATGTACGAGTTCGACGAGCCCTACGAGGTGCGCGCCACCGACTTCGAGGCGCGGTTTGGTTGGTCAGGGACATCCCTGATTTCTGCCGCGAGCGAGTCCATGACGGGTGGCGCCCGGCTAGCCTGACCACGTGAAGCCTGCATTCCGCGGAGCCCTGGCACTCGCGCTCGCCTTCGCTGCGGGCGTCGCCATGAGCTTTGGGCAGACCTACACGCCCCACGCCTTGTCCCCGTTCTTCAACTCGGCAGCACCGGTGGTAGCCGTAGCGGGGTTCGTCGCCTTCACTGCCCGACGCTGGTGGTTGTCGGCACTGATCGGCGCCTTCGCAGGGCCGGCAGTTATGGCCGGGTACTACGTGACAAGTGAGCTTCGCGGGTTTCCGGGAAGCGCGAGCTACATCGCGCTGTGGTCAACAGCGGGCGTGATCGTTGGCGCGGCGATGGGGCTTGGCGTGTGGGCGTTGAGGTTCTCGTCCAGCACGCCGCTCAAGGCCGCCGGGGCCTCGCTGTGGCCCGGGGTTGCCGTGGGTGAGGCCGCGTTCGGGCTCACCGCAAATGCCGAGACCACACCTGGCGGGTACTGGTGGGCGCAGGCCGTGTTGGGCGTGGCAGCCCTCGCCGCGATCGCGTGGTACCACCTGCCCACCTGGGCAGGGCGGTTGATGAGCCTGGGCTTTGCCGCGGTCGTCGCGCTCGCCGTGTTCGCGGCGTACGGAGCGCGCTAAGCGCAGCTATCACGCGTGATTCCGGTGCCACAGCACCTAGAAGGCCGCGACGCGATCTGCTGGAAGTGAGGTCTTCCGAGTGTGCACGGTGCGGGCAGACGGGTAATCTCGGCCGAAACCCTTGCGTGGGCTCGCAAGATGCGCAATGGTGAATCCACCGCGCCGCGCGGTTCATCGGGGGGTCAGAATGAAAGCAGTTCATTTCGCGCTTGCGAGCGCTCTAGCGATCGTCCTCACCAGTGCCGCATCGGCTGCCGCGACACCCGCGAGCGCGCCCGACGTGCCGGAAGTAGAGCCAGGTACCGCGAACTCGCCCAGCACCGTACTCCAGGTGTGTGACGTCTCATTGGAGACAGCGCAGATCCTAGATCACATGACCCAAGTCGGCCTGCGAGGACTCTCGGACAACGAGTTCGAAGTGCTCGCGCGGTCTATTGAGCCGGGCCAGACTGTGTTCGTGCCCATTCGTGACGCAGACACGTCATCCGCCGAGGCGGGCGCACTGGCCGCTCTTTCGCCGAAGGCGAGCGCGCAGTCTGCTCTGAAGCCGAACATCCCTAAGACCGACTGTGAGGCAAAGCCCAGCAACATTCATCTACGAAAGAGTGGCAACTATGGGGTGGTGGGAGTCAAGCCCACGACAGTGTGCGGCACGTGGAAGCAGGCGCTGTCGATAGAAACGGCCTTACGGAAATATCGCATGATTCCCGGCACGGGCAGCAGCCTTGTCGAATATTGGGACAACGGAAACGCCCAGCAGGCGGCGTACCGCCCTACCAACAGAGAAGTGAAGTGTACGAACACCAAAGCGACGACTTGGGTGGCACTTCACACTCACATCGTGTTGCTGTGGAACGATTGTCCTTACGCGCTCGTCACTCGAAGCCCGGACGCACGCCTCAACTGCGGAACGTAGTCGCTAGGCGCTACTCGCTCCACTGGGCGCTATCAGATGGTCTGCGCCACAGCACAGAGTCCCCAGTGCTCTGTGGCTCGTTGGAGAGCCAAAAGGTTGTACCAGCATCGAATCCTGCCAAGACCGTCCAAACCTGGTCGCCCACAGGCAGCGCCATCCCGGCCGTCGTCAGGGAGCCACTCAATGGCAGGTACACAGCGTCCCACCGCCGAGATATAGCGTCCCAATCTGGCAAATGCCACACGCCGCGGCCCGGGAATGCCTTACCCCAGGTATCCGCCATGAGCTCGGTCACGTCCAAGGGGAATTCGCGCACTAGCCCAACCCACACCTCGGGCCCCGAAATCTCGAGGATCTTGCCTGGCAGGTTCGCGATGTGCGTCACCCGCGCGAGCTCGTGTCCCCTGTCGTCTTCTACGCCGAACAACTGCACCGGCACGCCGCCTAGCCACACATCTGACGTTTGCGGAAGCCCCACGGGCGCCGACCACCAGGCTCCACTTAAGGGCACCCGGCTGACACGACTTCCAACGCGTCCCCTACGCGCGGCCGCGAATGAATCGACCGACTCAATGAGCTGACGTCGCCATTCGTGCGCCGTGAGAGTCTGCTCGCCTAGGCTCACCTCTTGCGGACGCGAGAGGGTGACCTGCACCTGCTCGCCGGTGACGGCGAAGGCCGCTTCCAGCAATTGAGTCTGTTCCACGCGCCTCGCGTATGCGCTGATCGCGTCGGCGAGACCTGGCGAGTCAGAAAGCTCGTCTCGATCGTCCCGCGGGCCCCAGTAGATAGCGGTTTGGAACGACTCGTAGAGGGCCTCGCGCAGTTGGCGCACGTGCGTAGGCGCGGGAGCTGCGGCCAGTGTGCTCGAGAGGTCGGCGCCTCCCTCACACATCCTGGAGGCGAGTTCGAGGAGAAAGCGTCGTCCCACAATGCCCGCTGTGAGTGTTCCCGCGTCCACCACATGCCCCCAACGGTCTTCTAGCGCGCGTCGCGCGAATCCATCGCTACCACCTTAGGGCTTCACCTAGTCGAGGGTTCGCACGAACTCCAGGCAGCGTCGGACCCACGCGGAGAGTTCATCGTCGTCTTCGCACGCCTCCTGCGAGACGCGCACCCAGCCGGTCATCGGCCGCTCGCCATTGACCATCTGCTCCACGGCAGGTCCAAGCAAGCCGGAGACCGCCTCTCGGCCCACGCGCGCGATCAGGCCCCCACCGCTGAGGGCACATACCGTGAGGTGCCCGTCCACCATGAAGCCGACGCCGCCGAACATCTTCTTGAGCTCGAGCGCGGGCTCCGCGGCGAGGAGCGCGTGGAGGCGCTCTACGAGTTCAGGATCTGCTGCCATCAGTCCTCCTTGACCCACACGGACACGTGCTTCTGGGACTCCGAGGTGAACGGTGTCCCCTCGAAATCCTCCCAGCGATTCTCAAGCGTCATGCCTGCTATGCGCGCCATCAGGTCCAGCTCGGACGGCCACACATAGCGCTGCGGAGTGACGTTCTCCGTGCCCGTTCCGTCGGCGCGCACCGAGATGTGGTGCGACAGCAACGACTGGCTCACAGTGTCGTACTCGTCCACGCCCGCATAGCCCGGCAGCAGGTTGAACGCGACGTAGCGCTCGCCCTGGGGGAGGCGCCGCAGCGCCGGCACCTCAATCTCGATCAGGAACCTCCCGCCCGGCACCAGGTGCCGCGCCGCGTTCTCAAACACCGCAACCTGACCGTCCTGCGTGAGGACGTTGCCGATGGTGTTGTAGACGAGGTAAACGAGCGAGAACTCCCCCTCGACGCGCTCGTACGTCATGTCGCCAATCGCGACCGGCAGGTCCGCGCCCCCCAGCTTGGCTCGCATCGCGGCCACCATGGGGCGCGACATCTCGATCCCGTGCACCTCCACGCCGCGTGCGGCGAGAGGCAGCGCCACGCGCCCGGTGCCAATCGCGAACTCAAGCACGCGCCCGCCGCCAGCGAGCCGCTCGAGGAGGTCCACCGTCGGCCCCAACACCTGGGGCGCGAACATGTACGCGGCGCCTTCGTCATACTCCGCGGCAATCGCCTCGTCGAAGTGCCCGTCGTCGTAATCGGTCATGACTCCACCTTACGAAAGCTGCTCATCGCGCACCGCCCCGTTCTCGAGCGACCACCGCCGCGTCGGCGAAATCGCGTCGACGAACGCCTGGTCGTGACTCACCACCAGCAGCGCGCCGCCGTACCCCTCGAGCGCCTGTACCAGTTGCGATTGGCTCTCGAAGTCGAGGTTGTTGGTTGGCTCATCGAGGATCAGCAGTTGCGGCTCCGGCCGCGCAAGCAGCACGCTCGCGAGTGCCGCTCTGAATCGCTCCCCCCCGCTCAAGGTCCCGGCGAGCGCCTCGGCCGCAGCACCCCTGAACTGGAACTTTCCTAGCTGGTCGCGGATCTCTTGAGGCGTTGCCCCTGGCGCGCGCCGGCGCACGTTCTCCAGCACCGATGCCGCGTCGTCCAGCACATCGAGCCGCTGCGGCAGGTACCCAACGGGAACGTGCACCGCGAACTCCCCCGATACCGGCGCAACAGCACCCAGCAGCGTCTCGATGAGCGTGGTCTTGCCACTCCCATTCCGCCCGGTCACGTGGATCCGCTCGGGCCCCTGGATAAGGGCGGTGAGCGGGGTTTCAGTTCTCGTCACCAGTCCACGTATCTCCGTTACTGCCCGACGCTGTGGCACCGTTGTGCCTGGTAGGTCCAGTTTGATGCTCCGATCCCGTGGGATGGCTGCTCGGGCGGTCGCGAGCGCCTCGCGCGCGCGTTCGAGCCGGGCCTCGTGCACCTTGGACACCCGTGCCTCGGTCTTGGCGGCCTGGTCCTGCTTGGCCTTGACGCCGCCGCGGGTGACCTCGGCGTTGGCCTTGGCCTTCGCCGCCCGTTGGCGCCGCTTGCCGTCGCCCTCGACGCGGGCGCGAAGGTCGCGGTGCTGACGGGAGACGTCGGCACTCGCGGTCACGACCGCCTGCTCGGCGGCCGCACGCTCCGCCGCGAGGGAGGCCTCGAACTCGTGGAGCGCGCCGCCGAACCAACGCAATTCCGTGGTGCGGTCATCGCGCTCTCTCAGCTCGCCGATGCGATCCACTGCAGCGAGCAGCGCGCGGTCGTGGGTGACGACAGCGGTTGCCCCGGAGCGCGTGGCGAGTGCGGCCGCGAGCAGGTCGCGAGCGTGAGCATCGAGGTTGTTCGTGGGCTCGTCGAGGAGCAACACCTCGGGCTCGGCGATCAGCGCGGCGCCGATTGCGAGCAGGGTCGCCTCGCCGCCGCTCACCTCCCCAACGGCGCGATCGAGCGTCAATGTACCGAGACCCAACGAGCGCAGCACGGTGAGCGCCCGATCCTCCACAAGCCAGTCGTCGGCGAGGATCTCGTAGTGGGCGGCGTCACTAGAGCCCGCCTCGATTGCTCGCAGCGCGGCAAGGCGTTCGGCAACGCCGAGCACCGAGGCAACGGTGTCACCGACCGCGAGCGTCACCGACTGGGGGACGTACGCGAGGCGAGCAGGGCGCTCGACGTGCCCCGCCGTCGGGCGGAGCAAGCCAACGGCAAGGCGCAACAAAGACGACTTGCCGATGCCATTGCGCCCAACGATCCCGGACAGGCCTGGGGAAAGGGCGAAGGTGAGGTCGTTGAAGAGGGGGCGGCCGTCGGGCCACGAAAAGGAAACGTGAGAAAGGGAAAGGGCGTGCATGAGTGCTCCGAGGGGTCTGGACGGGATGGACCGTTGCCAGACGCGAGGTCTGGCGACCTAGAGCTCTGTCATGACGTATTCGCCGTCGTTCGCGGCGCCTCCGGGTTCAAGGGTAGCGGAAACGTCAACGGCGGCCGCGTGTCTCTCGACAGGGCGGCCGCCGTCTGGGTGCTGGCAGGAGCTACGTGTGCGTTCGGTACTTGCGCACCGCGAGCGGCGCGAAGATGAGGATCACCGTTGCCGCCCCGGCCAGCGCGTACCAGCCGTCCACACCGAACGTGCCCTCGTTGCACAGATCGCGGGCCGCATTGATGATGTGGGTCACCGGGTTGATGTGCACGAACGCCTGCAGCCAACCGGGCATGGTCTCGGTGGGCACAAAGGCGTTCGAGAGGAACGTCAGCGGGAACAGGATCAGGAACGAGATGCCCTGCACTCCGCGGGACGACTTCATGGAGACGCCAATGAGCGCGAAGATCCACGACAGCGCCCATGCGCACGCCATGACCAGCAGTGTGGTGGCGGCGACTCCAACGAGTCCGCCGCCGGGGCGGTAGCCCATGATGTACGCCATGACGAACGTGATCGTTGCCGCGATCAGGTACCTCACCAAATCTCCCACGAGCGCTCCCGCGAGCGGGGCGATGCGCGCCATCGGCAGGGACTTGAAGCGATCGAAGATGCCCTTGTCCATGTCGTCACGCAGTGTGGTGCCCGCGGCCGCGGCGCCCGTGAGCACCGTCTGGACCAGGATGCCGGGGATGAACAGCGGGAGGTAGCTCTTCACGTCGCCGGCGATCGCGCCGCCGAAGATGTAGGTGAACATCACCGTGAAGATGATGGGCTGCAGCGTGACGTCAATGAGCTGCTCGGGCGTGCGGCGCATCTTGACGAGCGAGCGCTTGGCCATGATCAGGGTGTCACGCCAGGTCTGCGCGAGCGGAACGTGCTTGGGAAGGGTCCGGTCAAAGCCGGAGGTGACGACGGCGGTCATGCGCGGGCCTCCTCGAGGTCGGTGTCTGACGTGGGCTCGGCGACATGGCCCGTGATGGTGAGGAAGACCTCGTCGAGGCTCGGTTTTTGCAGAGACATCTCGGTGACCTCGATGCCGGCGTCGCGCAAGGCGACGAGAACGTCGGTGACCACGGCTGTGTCGGTGAGCGGCGCGTTGACGCGGCGGCTCTCTGGCGAGAGCGTGGGAGCCGTGCCGGTCACCCTGGCCACGAGCGCGGAAGCCGCCTCAGCGTCGGCCCTCTCGCCGAGGGTGAGCTGCAGCGCTGCCTTGCCTACCAGGGCCTTTAGGTCATCTGAGGTGCCTTCGGCGACCACGCGGCCCGTGTCGATAACCGCGATGCGGTCCGCGAGTTGGTCCGCCTCGTCGAGGTACTGCGTGGTGAGCAGCACGGTGGAACCGGCCTTGATGAGCTCGCGAATTGTGTCCCACATCTGGGCGCGCGTGCGCGGGTCCAGGCCCGTGGTGGGCTCGTCGAGGAAGATGAGCGGCGGCCGTGCGATGAGGCTCGCGGCCAGGTCCAGGCGGCGGCGCATGCCGCCGGAGAAGTTCTGCAGCGGCTTGTTTGCGGCATCGGTGAGGCCAAAGGACGCGAGCAGCTCGTCGCTCTTCGCCTTGACCGCCTTGCCCTTGAGGCCTTGCAGGCGACAGAAGATGTCGAGGTTCTCCATGGCCGTGAGGGTCTCGTCCACGGACGCGTACTGGCCGGTGACGCCGATCAGCTGGCGCACGCGGTGGGCGTCCTTGACGACGTCGTGGCCAAAGATCGTGGCCTTGCCGCCGTCGAGGCCCAGCAGGGTGGCGAGCATGCGGATGGTGGTGGTCTTGCCGGCGCCGTTGGGGCCGAGCACGCCGTAGACGATGCCGGGCGCCACCTGTAGATCCACGTGGTCCACCGCGCGCTGCTCGCCGAAGTCTTTGACGAGGCCGTGCGCCTCGATAGCCCATTCAGTCGACATGGGCGCTCCTTTCGATACGGCCCGACGGCGTGGTCGCCATGGGCACGAACATGATCGTAAGCGAACATGTTCGTTAAGTGCAAGTTATTTTCGAACGCGTTCGATTTTGTGCTCACTTTCGCGTAGGGTTGGGGCATGGCGGACGGTAGAGACAGCTGGCGAAACGGGCCAGAGGCGGCCCAGTTGCGCCGCGAGTTCCGCGAGCAGGCCCGGGCCCTTCGCGAGGAACTGCGCGAAGAATGGGTCAAGGAGATGGCCAAGCAGCAAGCGCAGATGCAGGCTCAACGCGAGGAGCGCGAGCGCGAGTTTGGGGGCGGCGCGCGGCGCGGCCCCGGACGCCCGCGCGGCAACCTGTCGCGAGACGCGATCGTGGACGTGGCGATGCGCATCATGCAGCGTCGCGGGCTGGACAAGGTCACGATGCGCGCGGTGGCCCATGAGCTCAACACCGGCCCGGCGTCTCTCTACGCACACGTGGGGTCGATGGCGGAACTCCATGGCCACATGCTTGACCGCATCGTCGGCGACATCGATCTCACGGTCTCGGAAGGGACGTGGCGCGAACGCATCGCCTTGTTGCTTCGCGATCTGTCCGAGGAACTCCTCAAGTACCCAGACCTCGCGCGGTCCGCGCTTGAGGTCAGGCCGATTGGCGACAACACCCTGCGCTTCGCCGATCACCTGATGGGACTGCTCGCCGAGGGCGGCATCGACGCTAAGCGCCGCGCGCACGGCCTCGACATGCTCATGCTGTGGACCATGGCCGGTGCGGCGGAGCACGCGGCCGACGCGGCCGGCAACTCCGCTCCCGACGCCACCATCAAGGCCTTCCGCGAGGCGGTTGGCGACGCAGAGCGTTACCCGCACCTTGCTGCGGTTCAGGACGAGCTGTTCTTGGGAAGTGAGACCTCGCGGTTCGCGTGGGGTGTGGATGCGCTGCTTACGGGCATTGCCACGTCCAACGAGCCGGGGACCGTCTAGGCGAGGCTGGCCCGCCGCCCACACCCATGTAAAGAATTCTTGACACGACCTCCCAACCCGCACTAGCGTCGGGCATGTCAACAATTCTTGACATTGGAGAGGCCATGACTTTCACCGAGCGCTACACCGCCGCTGGCACTGCCATCGGCGTGATCACGTTCATCGCGTACTGGGCGGTGGTGATCTTCCGGGCGGTCACTGACGACCTCCCGCTGGTCGATGTCGCCTGGCAAGGGCCGATGCTGTGGTCCCTGATCATTGGCGGCGGGCTGTACGCGCTCGTGTTCTTCGCGCTGTGGCTGCGCGTGCGGCGCGAGGCGCACACGGACATGCGCGATCAGGAAATCGAGCGCTATGCGCAGACAGCTGGTGCGGGCATCACGGGCCTCGCCGTGTTGGCCACGCTCATCATGCTCGCGCTCGACGCGCCCACCTTCTGGGCCGCGAACGTGCTGTTCGTTGGCTCGTTCCTCGGCTCGCTAGCGAGCGGCGGCGTGACACTCGCCGCCTACCGGGAAGGGATGCCGGCATGAGCCGCGAACATGTGACGCCGCCCACCGTGCAGGATGACGACCACGTCCCCATGACCGGCGACGAGAAGCTCGCATGGGCGTATGGGATCGCCGTGGTGATCACGTCTGGCGCGTACTTTACGTACCTGGGTGTGCAGCTAGCGCAGCGGCCTGCGAGCGAGATCGCGTGGGTGGTCCCCATGCTCATCACGATTGGCACATCGATCGTTGGCGTCATCGTTGGCACCATCGCGGCCGCGATCGGCGGCGCGGTGTGGCAGGCGTTCCGCGGGCGATTCCAAGAGCCGGACTTCACGAGCGACGAGCGAGATCGCGACATCAAGCGGCTCGGTGATCGCCGCAGCTACGCCGCGATGTCCGTGGCCGTGGTGGGGGCGCTTGCCCTCGCGATGCTCGACGCGGACACCTTCTGGATTGGCAACTTCCTGTTCCTCGCGTGCAGCGTTGGCGCCCTCGTCGAGGTGGTCACGAAGATCCGCGCGTATCGCCGAGGCTGGTAATGGCCGGTCCCAAGCCCACGCGGGTCTCCAACCGCATCCGTGATCTGCGCACGGAGCGCGACCTCACGCAAGCGGAGTTGGCGATGAGGCTCGGCGTTACCCGCCAGACGATCATCGCCATCGAGCAGGGGCGCTACTCGCCGTCTCTGGAGATGGCGTTCCAGATCGCCCACGAGCTCCAACTGCCACTTGACCAGGTATTTCAGTACAAGGGGGACGATGCGAACTGACTTGACGCGCGCCTAGCGCGCGCCCTCCGCACCACACGACACCACACCCAAGGCCCGTGCCGTCGGCACCGGACCTCTACCAACTACACCCTCAATCCACTCACCCAAAAAGGAGTCTCCATGGACACCGTCCGCACCGCTCGCGCCACCGGCGCGTGGTACCTCGCCCTTGCCGTCGTCGGCATGCTTGGCTTCCTCATCGTCCGCCCCAAGGTCGTCGTCGACGATCCCGATCTGGACCTCGCGCGCATCGGGCTCGCGCTCGAGCTTGGCATCGTCATCACCCAGGCCGTCGCGGCCCTGTGGTTCTACCGTCTCTTCGCGCCCATCAACCGCTCCGCCGCCGTTGGGGTGCTGTCGTACGGCCTCGTCAACGCGGCCGCGATTCTCGCGAGCGCGTCGTTCCTTTGGGCGGCCATCACGCTCGATGACCCCCAGTTCACGCCGCTGCTGCACGAGCTGTCCTCCTCCGCGTGGGCCGCCGGCGCGATCTTCTTTGGCCTGTGGCTCATCCCCATGGGCTGGGCGGTGGTGAAGTCCGCGCGCATGCCCGTAGCGCTCGGGTGGGTGCTGGTGGTGGGCGGGTTTGGCTACGTCGCCTCCGCGTTCAGCACCATCTTCCTGCCCGACGCTGTGCTCACCGAGGCGCTTTCCTTCCCTGCCTCGATTGGCGAGTTTTGGATGATCGCGTACCTGCTGATCTGGGGAATCCGGCCGGATTCCGTAGCCAGCGGCAAGGCGGCGACCTCGTGAGGGCGGTGATTCACTCGCACTACGGCGAGGCCGATCGACTCACGGTTGGTGAGGGGGCCGTGCCAACTCCCGGCAAGGGCCAGGTGGCTCTTTCCGTGCGCGCTGCCTCGATCAACGCTGCGGATGTGTTCTACATGCGAGGCGTGCCACGCATGGTGCGCCCGGGGCTAGGGCTTGTGCGTCCTCGGCGATCGGCGCTGGGCATGGACGTGGCGGGGGTGGTGTGCGGCGTTGGCCCCGGCGTGAGCCGGTGGGCCGTTGGCGATGCGGTATTCGGCACCGGCATTGCGACCCTCGCCGAGGTGGCGCTCGCCGCCGAGGACCAGCTCGCGGCGCTTCCGGATTCGGTGAGCTTTGAGCATGCGTCGACTCTTGGGGTAGCGGCGGTGACGGCTCTGCGAGGTCTCGCCAAAGCGAAGGTGCGCGAAGGCCAACGGGTGCTTGTCGCGGGAGCCGCTGGCGGCGTCGGGCAGTTCGCAGTGCAACTCGCAAAGGTTCACGGCGCGCACGTGACTGCGGTGTGCTCTGGCCGCAATGTGGAACGGGTGCGCCAACTGGGCGCTGACCGGGTCATCGACTACGAGACGGAAGACCCGTTGGTTGCTGGTCCCTACGACATCGTCTTCGACAATGCGGGCGGGGTGCGGATCAAGGACTGGCGGCGGGTTGTGCCCAAGGGTGGCGTGATTCTGCCCAACGCCGGCACGCAGGGGCCGGACGGCGGCGCGCTCATGCGCGTCGCCAAGGCGCAATGGCACCGCATCGTGGCGCCCCAACGGGTGTTGACCTTCTACGCCTCCGTCACCCCAGCGGCGCTCGAGGAACTTGGCGACCACGCGGCTGCCGGCCGCATCGCGCCGCTCATCGACACGATGTTCACGCTCGAGCACGCGCCGGAGGCGCTCGCGCGAGTGGGTACCCATCACGCGCGCGGGAAGGTCATCGTGACGATGGGTTAGAGGACTTGCCCCGGTGCGCTCGTCCCAGGGCACCTCAGTGCGTCCTCCCCCGGGCACCCCGGTGCGCCCTGGCGGCACCCAGCGCGTCGCATGCGCGCCATGCGACGCGCTCAAGGCCGCAGGGACGCACTGGACCGCGGCTCGGAGCAGGGTCCACACCTGCCGAGCCCCGCCGCGCGTCACCACCCACACCCCGTGCACCTACCTCCGAACCCAGCCCCAGCGTCGGGCCTGTCACTGTGCCGACCCCCCAACCTCACCGCGCCGAACCCAGCGCCGTCGTGCCGAACCCCAACCCCACCGCGCCGGTGCGCCCTGGCGGCACCCAGCGCGTCGCATGCGCGCCATGCGACGCGCTCAAGGCCGCAGGGACGCATTGGGCCGCAGCTTGGAGCGGGGTCCACACCTGCCGAGCCCCGCCGCCCGCACCGCGGGCCCGCTAACCACCCCACCTCCTGACCGAGTGGTCACCTGGTCCGCGCGAACGGGGAGAGAATGGAAGGGATGCAGACATTCGCCTCCCTTAAGTTCTTCAACTTCCGCCTGTGGCTCGCTGGCGGGCTGGTGTCGAACATAGGGACGTGGATGCAGCGCGTAGCCCAAGACTGGCTGGTACTCACGGTCCTCACCCACGAGTCCGGCACCGCGGTGGGCATCGTCACCGGCCTGCAGTTCTTGCCATTCCTGCTGTTCAGCCCCTACGCGGGCGTGATCGTTGACCGGTTCGACTCTCGCAAACTCCTCATCGTCACCCAAGCCATCGCGGGCGCGCTCGGTGTGGCGCTCGGCACGCTCGTGCTCACCGACGCGGTGCAGCTGTGGCACGTGTACGCGTTCGCGTTCCTGCTCGGCGTGGTCTCCGCCTTCGATAACCCCGCCCGCCAAACCTTCGTCACGCAACTGGTCGAGGCGCCCAACCTGCCCAATGCGGTGGGCCTCAACTCGGCGAGCTTCAACGCGGCACGGCTCATCGGCCCTGGTATCGCGGGTGTGCTGATCGCGGCCGTAGGCACCGGCTGGGTGTTCATGATCAACGGGCTCACGTTCGTGGCGACGATCGTTGCGCTCATGGTGATGCGCATCCGCGAGCTCATCCCGCACGAGCGCGTTGCCCGCCACAAGGGCCAGGTGCGCGAGGGCGTGCGCTACGTCAGAAGACGCGCGGACATCATCGTGATCATGGTCATCGTGGCCGTGGTGAGCGCCCTGGGCCTCAACTTCCAGATGACGAGCGCGCTCATGGCGCGCGTCGAGTTCGACAAGGGCGCCGGCGAGTACGGCATCCTCGGCTCGATCATGGCCATCGGCTCCTTGGTTGGCGCCCTGCTCGCCGCGCGAAGGGGCCGGCCACGGCTCCGGTACATCGTGGGCGCGGCCGGCATGTTTGGCGTGAGCACTGGCCTCATGGCCCTCGCTCCCACCTACGGCGCGTACGCACTCCTGACGATCCCCGCAGGATTCTTCGGCATCACGCTGCTCACCACGTGCAACGCGTGGGTGCAGACCACCACCGCACCCACCATGCGCGGCCGCGTCATGAGCCTGTACATGATGGTGCTGATGGGCGCCACTCCCCTGGGCTCGCCGCTCGTGGGCTGGATCGGCGAGGTGCTAGGCCCGCGCTGGGCCATCGGCGTGGGCGCGATCGCCGCCGTCATCGTTGCGCTCGCCGCCGCGTGGTGGTCAAAGCGCTACTGGAACCTTGAGCTCTCGTACGCGATGCACCGGCCGTTCCTGCGGGTGGCGTACGGCCGCACCACCTCGGAGGCGTTCGCCGCTCAGCGAGAAGAGGCCAAGCTCAAGATCAGCGAGCAGCAGGCAGAGAACGCCCGCGGCCAGGGCTAGCTGCCCGACGCTGTGGCTGGGTTGGGCGCGCCCCTCGCCCGGGCGGCCAAACGGTTGCGCGAACCAGAGGGACCGATCGCGAAAGCGTCCCTCTGGAAGGTGAATATTCACCTTCCAGAGGGACGGATCGACATGCTATCCCTGTGGTTTCAGGGTTGCGCGGTCGCGCGGTCGCTACAGGCGACCTACGCGCTGGGGTCGATCCGGTGCTCGTCCACGTGCTGGTCAACAACATGCGTGGTCTTGCGGTTCTGCCCGTTGACCACCAGCGAGATGATGACCGCGAGCACACCGGCGGCCAAGCAGATGTAGCCGACCATCGTCAGGTCGATTGCATCCCACGAGTCCTTGACGGCAAACGCCAGGATCGCACCAACAACAATGAGGAAAAATCCGCCTCCGAGAATCATGAGGGTTCCCTTTCAGCCATTCCCACCGGCACTCGGCACCCTTGCGGCAAGCGCGGGCGTGCCCCCCGGGTGGGGCAACGGCCGGTCGCTAAGGCAACCACAGCGTCGGGCCGCGGTATTCCGAGTGAAGGGGATAACACCCGAATACCAGGCCCGACGCTGTGGTCGGGTACCGCTGGTGCCGCTACTTGGCGTTCGGCACGTAGGGGTAGGCGATGTCGCAGACCTCGGCGTCCATCGGCTCGTTGATGACGTCCGCGAAGTAAACCTCGCGGGACGGGAGCGCCTCGATGGGAGAGCCGTTCTGAACCACCCACATCGCCACCGCGTCATACGCGGCGAGAATGTTGGGGAACTCGATCCCCTCGCGGGTGAGGGTGGTGAAGGCCTCCTCGTGCTCGGGCTCACGCTTGAGGGTGATGCGGCCCTCGGGCTCTGCGGGACCGTCGATCACGATGCAGACCTCGACGAGCGCGGAGGCGTCCGCCGTCACGGGGCCATGGAAGATCGCGTACGTGGGGTCCTCGCGAGTGGTCTGCAGCGATCGCAGGCCGGGGTTGCGCTCTGCCCACGAGAACAGCTCGTGGAAAGCGCTCATGATGAACTCCTCGAGCTGGGGCTGGAACAGCTCCTTGGAGATGACGGCGAGCTTGCGCTCGGGAACGGTGCGGGTCTGGATGTCCATGGGCGGCTGCCCCTCTCTGCGCAATCGCGCTTTGATATAGAGGCCCAAGCCGCGACGGTTCACGTGACGCTCTTCTTCGGTGATCCACCAGTTCTGGAAGGTGGGAAGGGCTGCGTCGCCGTCGAGGATCTGGGCGATGAGAGCCAGCGGCACATCGACGCGCCGCAAGTCTCCGATGAGGATGGCCCGGTTGCGCTGGTTCCGCCGGTAGTAGCGGTAGCTCGACGCCGGGTCCACGTGGGCGGGGGAGAGCAGTCCGTTGTCGTCGTACAGGCGCAGGGCCTTGATCGACAGGCGGGTCAGGGCGGCGAACTCGCCGATGCTGAGAAGCTCTTCCTCGTTCACAACAGCCACATTGCAGTCTCCCGCAAGGGGAGGGTCAACGGGGAATACTTAAGTATTCACTTGACTATTGCCCGACGCTGTGGGCACCATGGTTTCCATGCTCACTCAGCTTGACCGCACCTTCCAAGCCCTCGCCGATCCTGGACGACGGGCGATGCTTACCCGCCTCAGTGCAGGGCCGGCGACGGTGAGCGAACTCGCAGAGCCGCTCCACATGACCCTCAGCGCGGTGCTGCAGCACGTGAACTATCTCGAGGACACCGGGCTGGTGACCACGCGCAAGGAGGGGCGCACGCGAGTTGTGGAGCCGTCTGTCGATGGTCTCAGAGACGTGCGCGAGTGGATCGCCGCGCACGAGGCCGCGTGGCACTCCCGCTTTGATCGCTTGGGCGCCGCGCTTGACGCTCTCAACCCAACCCCGGAGGAAGAACAATGACCATCGCCCACCACAGCTTCACGATTGCGCGCACCTACCCCCACTCGCCGCAAGCGGTCTTCGAGATGTTCTCTGACCCCAAGAAGAAGGCGATGTGGTTCGGCAACCACGACAACTTCACCACCGGTAGCAACGAGTGGGACTTCCGCGTTGGCGGCCGCGAGCGCGCGTGGTCCGATCACGGCAACGGGATCACCACCACGTTCGACGCAACCTACGCGGACATCGTGCCCGGCCAGCGCATCGTCTACACCTACGTGATGACGCTCAACGACGAGCCGCTCTCCGGTTCCGCCACGTCCATCACCTTTGAGCCCGTCGAGGGCGGCACCCTCATGACCTTCACCGAGCACGGAATTCACCTCGATGGTGCGGAAGGTGGCGAGAAGCGAGAAGAGGGCACCGGGTGGCTCGTGGAGAACATAGGGAAGGCACTCGACGAACTCGCCGCTTCCAGCTAGTCCCCGCGTTCACCTCCGGCCCTATGTGTGCGTCAGAACCACTTTCCGGGTTCTGAAGGCTCCTGTGTGCGCGTCAGCACCACTCTCGCGGGGTAACGGATCTCGGCCGGCCGACGCTCGGGCTGGGTTCTGTAAGCGCGTCACCTCGCGCTCACGCACACCTGGGAGCGGAGGGAGGCTCAGAAGTGGTGCTGAGACACACATAAGGCGCTAGTCGCCGCGCTCGGCCTCGCCGCAGTCGTCGAAGAGTTGCTGGAGCGCGGAACGCGTGACCTCGTCCGGCTGGATCTCGACGTATGAGGGATCGCGATCGCTCACTGAAAGGCGCACCGGAAACACAAACGTCTTCTTGCTCTCCGCAAACACATGCGGATCGCACCGGCCCACGGAGATCACGGCGGGCACCGCCAGCGAGGCCTCGCCGCCAGCAAGAATCCGGTCAGCATCCTGATCCAACGTCACGATGTAGACGATGTTCCCCGTCATCGACGTGAGCGACACCGGCGCGGCCTCCTCAGAGCCACCCCGCGTCAACACGATCGTCGTGTCCAGCGACGCCGCATCCTGCCTGGTAACGGGCCCAAACGACGGCGTCGCCACGTCAAGCACGGCCGCCTGCGCGCATTCCTCGGCGTTGATCGCGCGCAGCACCGAGTCGTCGAACTCAAGATCCTCAGTCACAGCACGCCCATCCACAACAAGACGCAGCACCACCACGGACTCCCCCTGCGGCGCCGGGCACACGGCAGTACCGAGCGGCACCCGCACGCGGTTCTTCCACTCGGGGAACAGCCGCACCTCGCCGTCGCGCGCGGGCGAGTCAACGAACAGCGGCGACTCCAGGCGCGCGCTCGTCACGAGCGCGTCGGCCTCGCGCGACGTGACCACTTGCGCCTCCACAAGCCGCGCGGCCTGAAGCGTGCGCGGAAACGTCACCACAGCGTCGGGCACCGTGAGGCGGCCCGACGCTACGGTGGGCTCCGCGCTCTCCGTCACCTGGGCGGCGGTGCAGCCCGCGAGCGCGAGCACGCACCCCAGGGCAAGGAGTGCGCGGCTACTCGTCGATGACGCCTTCATCTACCGGGCCGGACTCGAGCGACAACGCACACACCACCGTGCGATCCGCCGTGTCCCACTCGTTGATCGTGGGCAGGTAGTACTCGACGTAGTACTCGGAGGCGAGGTCAACGTCCACATTGACGATCGCGGCATCCGAGGTGCACAGGCCCTGCACATCCGAGGCGAAATCCGCATCGCCAGGAGTGGCCGTGCCGTCGTACGTGGTGATGAAGTAGACCTCGGCGTTGGTGGCGGTGGTGCACTCGCCGAACACGGGGTCCACGTCCTCGAGGGTGCCGGTGGACTCGATGGTGCTCACGTAGCAGTCGCCCACCTCAACACTGGCGGCCGAGATCTCGTCGGACTCGTTCACCACCCACACAACGAAGGCGATCGTGGCCACGATGCTCACGATCAGCCAGAACACGCCGAGCGCGATGCCCCACACGTTCATGCTGCGGTTGGTGGCCTTGCCCTTCTTGACCGCGCTCAGGCCGATGATGCCGAACACGATCGCGATGATGGAGCCGCCGATGATGCCGAAGATGAGGGAGACCACGCCAAGCCAGTTGCGGGAGTCGTCGATCTCTCCCTGCAGCGGCATGGGGTCGTAGGCGGAGCCAACCGGGTGCTGGTAGTCGGCGAGCAAGTTGGGAGACGGCTGGGCGGGCATCGGCTGGTCGGTAACCGGCTGGGGCGTTAGGTCTGAGGCCATCGATGCGGGAACCTCTGGCACCGGCTGGATGGTGGTGTCGCTCGTGATGGGCTCGACGGGCTCGTTGGGCGTGTTGTCTGACATCGCTTCCCCCTAGGAAGGTGAGTTACCTAAACCCTAGCCATCGGCCCCGTCGCGCGTCACGCGCCACCGCTCTCGAGTGCGCCACAATGGCCCCATGACCCAGATTCTCGAACTCGCGAATGACCATTGGCAGGTTGGGCTGTTGCCCACCACGGGCGGCTCGGTCGCGTATGGCCGCGTCAACGTTGGCGGAGCGTGGCACGACGTCTTGCGCCCCACCCCCCTGGAGTCGCTCACGAGCGTCCCCGACACCGCCTCGTACCCCCTAGTGCCGTGGTCCAACCGCATCGCGGGCGGCAAACTACGGTGGGCGGGCAAGACGTACCAGTTGCGCGTCAACCACAGCGACGGCACCGCCATCCACGGCACGGCGAGCGAGTACCCCTGGACCATCGTGGAGGCAGACGCCACTCACGCGGTGCTCGAGTTCGCCTCCCGCGAGGTCTACGGCGTGAACTTCCCGTGGACGTTCACGGCCCGCTTCACCTACCGGCTCGACGGCGATCGTTTCACCTGGACGTACGGCATCGTGAACAGCGACCACGAGACGTTCCCCGCGGGCTTTGGGCACCACCCGTACTTTGAGCGCTCGGTGGCCGGCAGCCGCACCGCGCACCTCCAGCTCAACACGGACCAGGCCTATGACGCGGAGGGCTGCATCCCCTTCGGTGAGGCCGGCGCCATACGGCCCGACGCTGACTTCCGGGCCTCTCGCGAGATCGGCGGGGCCTTCGTTGACGATTGCTACACGGCGCGCACCTCGCCCACCCTCGCCACCATCACGTGGCCCGGCGTGCTTGACCTCGACATCGAGGCCGACGACCTGCTGAGCCACGCCGTTGTCTACATCCCCGAAGGCAAGTCGTTCTTCGCGGTGGAGCCGGTGAGCAACGCGAACGACGCGTTCAACCTGGCAGAGCGCGGAATCCATTCCGCCAACCTGCTGCTGGTGCAGCCGGGCCAGACGGTCACCGCGAGCTTCTCGCTCATCGCCAAGCCGCTGGCCTAGACCATGCGCAGGCGCATCGCGGAGGCGCTCGCGCAGCTGCTCGCCATCGCGATCACGGTGTGGCTGTCGCCCGGCGTGCGCGCCGATCACTGGTGGTCCTATGTCACCGCGACGGCCCTAGTGCTCGCTGTCTCGTGGGCGCTGCGCCCCTTGCTCGCCGCATTTGCCCGACGCTTTGGCTGGGCGGGCGCGGCCGTCACCGCGCTCTTCGCCGAGGCGGTCATCCTTGGGCTGGCGCTGGCGTTCACGCCGGGCATGCACGTGGAGACACTGTGGCAACTGATCCTCGCGTCGTGGATCTACGGAGCGGTGGCGGCCGCGCTGTTCTGGGTGGTGGGCGCGAGTAGCGACGACTACCTCATCGACCACGCTGTGCGGCTGGCACGGCGGCGACCGGCGCCGGAGGTGGATGACGCCGAGGGCGTGCTGATTCTGCAACTCGACGGCGTCCCCGCTCCGGTGCTCGAGTACGAGCTCCGCGCAGGCAACCTCCCAACGATCGCCCGCTGGCTTCGCGACGGCACCCACTCGTGGACAGAGTGGACCGCGCGAGTCCCCTCCACCACCCCCGTAAGCCAGGCGGGAATCCTGCACGGCACCACGGAGAACCTCCCCGCCTTCCGCTGGTACGACCGCGAACTGGGCCGCATGCTCGTGGCCAACAAGCCCGCCGACGCCGCCGTGATCGAGGAGCGGCTGAGCAACGGCCGCGGCCTCCTGGCCGACGACGGAATCTCGATCTCCAACCTCTTCGACGGCGACGCGCCCCATGCCCAACTCACCATGAGCTCGCTGGAGAACAAGGGGAGAGCCTTGGGGCCGTCGGGCAGCTATGCCGCCTTCCTTACGCACCCAACCGGGCTCGCGCGCGCGGTGACGCTCACGCTTGGCGAGATGATCAAGGAACTGTTCCAGGCGCGGCGGCAGCGGCGGCAAGGCGTGGAGCCGCGCATCCACCGCGGCGGACCGTATGTGGCGCTGCGCGGCGTGACGAATGTGCTGCTGCGCGACCTCAACATCGCGCTCGTTGCGGACGCGATGCTGAGCGGGCGCAAGGTCATCTACGCGGACTTTGTGGACTACGACGAGATCGCGCACCATGCCGGAGTCACCCGGCCGGAGTCGCTCGCCTCGCTCTACGGGCTTGACCGCGTGGTGGGTTCGCTTGAGGCGCTCGCGGCGCGGGCGGAGCTGCCGCGGCGGTACCGCATCGTGCTCGTGAGCGACCACGGGCAGTCGCAAGGCGCCACGTTCCTGCAGCGCTACGGGGTGTCCTTGGCGGACTTCGTGTCGTCCCACGTGGGAGGCGGCGCCGTGGCCGTTGACGAGCAGGAGGGCGAGGCGCGCGGTCGCGTGCGCTCGCTCATCGAGGGGCTTGGTGAGTCCCTTCCCGCGCGCGTCGTTGCCCGCGCGGTGCCGCCCACGGTGCCCGACGCTGCGGCAGGGAGCGCTGACGCCCCTGGTATTGCGGTGGTTGGCTCGGGCAACCTGGGGGGAATCTGGTTCACGGATTCCTCATCGCGGCTGTCGCTCGCCCAACTTGAGTCGGTACATCCAGGTCTCATCGAGGCGCTCGCCACCCATCCGGGCGTGGCGTTCGTGGTGGTGCAGGGAGCCACCGGCCCGGTGGCCGTGGGAGCGCACGGGGCCGTGCAGCTGGACTCTGGAGCGGTGACCGGAGAGGACCCGCTCGCGGACTTCCCTGCCGCGCGGGCGGACTTTGCGCGGGTGTGCGAGTTCGCGTCCGCGCCAGACATCTACGTGAACTCGGTGTTCGATCCCGCGCTTGGCGAGGTGGCGGCATTTGAGGAGCTCGTCGGCTGCCACGGCGGCCTCGGCGGCTGGCAGACCCGGCCGCTGCTGGTGCACCCCGCAGACTGGACCGTGGACGCGGACTTGAGCGGAGCGTCGGGCCTGCTGGAGGGTGCCGAGAGCGTGCACCGGCAACTGGTGCGCTGGCTTGAGGCGCTAGGTCACCGCGCGGACGTGGAGAACGCGGACGCGATGGCGCGCTCCGCCGAGGAGCCCTCCGGGACGTGAATGTTCACCGCGGCGGCGCCTGCGGTCAGGGTGAGTTCGGTGACGCCCGCGTAGGCGGGGTGGGGCGCGGTCGCCAGTTGGTCAACCGCGGCGAACGGCACCACAAGCCTTCCCGACGATAGCTCCGGGACGCGCCCGCGGATAAGGAAGTCGCGGCGGGAGAAGATCTCCATCGCCGCGTCGTCGCCGGCGATGACCGCGCCGTGCAGTGTCATGGGTGAGAAGCGATGGAGGAGGCGGGAGGCGGCGCCCGCGATGCCTCCTGCGGACGGGGTGACGGCCTGGCGCTCGTGCCACGCCCATGGCGTGAGGTTGGGGTTGGCGCGAGCGGCGGTCTTGAAGTCCACCATGAGCGCGCCGTCGCGGCCCGGAAGGTGCGCGTCGACCATGCGAGTGTGGCGTTCGCTGTCGTTGGCGGAGCGCGGGAACTGATCGCGCAGCACGTTGACCAGGGCCGTGATCTGCTTGCCCCCAGAGCCGTTGTAGGGGATTGCCACGTGCGAGCCGCGCCGGGTGGTGATGGTGAGGCTGCCGTCGAGCAGGTTCACCGCGTCCTTGATGGCGGCGATGTCTGCGTAGGCGATCTGCGTGGCGTCGAATCCCGAGTGCTGAGCGCGCCTGCTCAGGATCTCGAGGTCGTACTCGTGTGCGATCAGCATGTGGTCGTAGAGGTCCATGCCTGCATGCGCCTCGCGGCGCGGAATGTTGCGCGGGACCTTGAGGACGAGCCGGGTGGTGGCGAGGTTGATCGGGTGGCCGCGGTAGAGCCTGGGGATGTCCTCGGGCGATGCGACCTCGTCGACCCAGGGACCAAAGAGGTCGAACTCGCGGGTGTTTGCTGAAGCCGTCACGTCTTCATTGTCTCGCCGCAGGGACGGGACCTTTGCCGGACTTGGTTAGGATGGAACCCACATCGCGGATGTAGTTCAATGGCAGAACTTCAGCTTCCCAAGCTGATAGCGCGGGTTCGATTCCCGTCATCCGCTCCACGCATTACCCCTGGTATCGGCAGGGTTCGGCAATAGCCGGCCCCGCCCGCCAGGGCACTTAACCGGGCCACCGTGGAATAACGTGGAAGTAGGGCCCCGCGATGAGTGCTCGACGTTTTTTGACCCGTTCGGCGTGTCTCGCCGCATTTTGCGCCCCAGGCGGCGCCTCATGACCGCCCGAAAGCGAGGGCCAGCCCGCCGCGATTTCGGTGCGGTGGAGCGGTTGGCGTCCGGTAGGTGGCGTGCCCGGTACACCGGTCCCGATCGGCGGATGCGGTCCGCGCCCGTGACGTTTGCGACCAAGGCCGAGGCCGAGGCGTGGTTGGTGACGGTCCGTGCGGACATGCTGCGCGGCCAATGGGCACCACCCGAAAGAGCCCGTGTGATCTTCGCCGACTACGTCGAGACCTGGCTACGCCACCGCGCCGCCCACTTGCGACCTCGCACCCTCGACCTCTACGTCCGCCTCGCCGAGCGGTGGCTACTGGCCCCGGTCGGGACCGGTCGCCATGCCGTCGAGCTCGGACCCGTTCCCCTGCCCGCAATCTCCGCCGCCCTCGTGCGCGAATGGTTCGCCGCCGTCACCACCGAGGCCCGAGTAAGTGCGGGCTACCGCACCACACCGTCAAACCCGGCACGGCCACGGGTTCGTATGCGCCATGCCCGCATCGCCCCGCCTCGAGCGTGGGCACTCGCCAACGGAATCGACATAGGCACGCGCGGACAGATTCCCCGGCACGTCCTCGACGCGTGGAAGCGGGCGGGAGCGCCCTTTACGCCGAGCGCTACGCCCCGGCAACACGTCGAGGCGCGCCCGTCAACTGAGGCCGGGCAGGTGCGCGCGTGGGCCCTTAGTCAGGGTCTCGATGTGAAGGCCACGGGGCGCTTGTCCCCGGCCATTGTGGCGGCCTGGCGGGCCGCTGGCTCGCCCACCGTCACGACACCCACACCCACGCCCGCCCGGCCTGGCGCGGGAGCGACCGCCGCCGCGCAGGCTTACCGCCTGGTGCACGCGATCTTGGCCGAGGCCGTCAACGATGGGCTCCTGGCCACCAACCCGGCCCGCATCCCCGGCGCCGGTCACGTCGCCCACGCCGAACGCATTCCCCTGAACCCCGCCGAAGTCGCGGCCCTTGCCGCCGCCATGCCCGACCGATACCGCGCCGCGGTCCTGGTCGCCGCGTGGTCCGGCCTTCGCCCCGGCGAGGTATTCGCGCTGCGCCGCGGCGATGTTGACTTCGCCACCGGTCAACTCACCGTCCGCCGCGCCCTGGTCGAGCTGCCCGGCCAACCGGTCACCTTTGGACCACCCAAGTCAGCCGCGGGCCTTCGCACCGTCGCCCTGCCCGCGACCGTCCTCGACGCCCTCCGCGCCCACCTCGCCCGCCACACCGACACCGGACACGACGCCCTGATCTTCACCACCACCACCGGCCAACCCGTGACCGCACAAGCCCGCTCCCACGCCCTCAGAACACCCCGCAAAGCGATCGGCAGACCAGACCTGACCTGGCACCACCTCCGCCACACCGGCGCGACCCTAGCCGCCCAAGCAGGAGCCACCCCCGCAGAACTCCAACGCCGCATCGGCCACTCCACCGCCCGCGCCGCCAACCTCTACCAACACGCATCCCTCACCCGCGACCACCTCATCGCCACCGCACTCAAC
>NZ_JASGEO010000015.1:0-11339 GCF_049841215.1 Demequina sp. | reverse complement strand
CGCGCCGCGCCGCGCCCAACCCCGCCGCGCCCGGCCCGCCGCCGGGCCACACCCCTGTTTTGTTATTTTAGGAATTCCTAAAACAGTGAAACGGGGGTGGGACCTCCCGCTGCGCCGCCCTAGCCCCGCCGCGCCGCCCTAGCCCCGCTGCGCCGCCCTAGCCCCGCTGCGCCTCCCCGCCCACAACCCTGCGGTACCGTCGGGACGCGCGCCCTACCCCACCGCGCGCCACACTTGAGCGTTATCCCTGCAAAGAAGAGGGGAGGCACGCGTGGGGTCTCAGCCCAGCGTCGTCGACGAGTTGTACCGGCACTCGTTGCCGCGCCTTGGCGCCTACGCATACCTCCTCACCGGCAGTCACGCGGAAGCGGAGGAACTGGTGCAGGCAGCAATCGTCAAGGTGTGCGCGCGGCCGCGCCGCCTCACTAACCTCCCCCAGACCGAGGCCTACGTGCGCGCCGCCATCCGCACGCTGCACATCGACGGGCTCAGACGGCAGGCGCGGTGGCACCGCGCGGCGCCCACCCTGGCATGGCCCGACGCTGTGGCCGGCCCCGCAGAGCACGTCACCCAAGCGGACGCGGTAGCGCTCGCGATGGCCACCCTCGCCCCGCGAGTGAGGACCGTGGTCGCGATGTACTACTGGGAGGATCTCCCGATCGCAGACATAGCAGGAGCGATGGGTATCAGCGAGGGCACAGTTAAGGGCTACTTGCGGGACGGGCGCGAAGCCCTGGCCCCGCTGCTCGGCGACGACGATGGCAGCGAACGCAGTGAAGTTACGGAGGTGCGGTCATGAGCGACCTCAGGCGAAACCTCGACGAGTGGGCGCTCGGGCACGGCGACCACGTGGCTGCCGCGGTCGCGAGCCACGAGCGCGCAACGCGCCGCGCCATCCACGTCAAGCGACGCAACCGCATCCTTGCCACCGGTGCCACAGCGGCAGCCGCGGTGGTGGGAATTGTGGCCATAGCGTCGGCCCTTCCGGGGCCTGCGGGCACAACGCCAGCCGCCAACGACTACGTCACCGCCGACCAACTGACGTGCGGCCAACCATGGGATCTGGAACAGGGCACCACGGAGTTCATGGAGGGCGCGCCCGCGTTCTACGGCGGCGTGGACGGGGATTGGGTGGCGACGGCCGATAGTGGCGACGAGACCGTCCGCCCCGGCGAGATCCTGGCCGGTCACACGGCGCTCTCGTGGCGGGGAACCGCGGCGCTCGCGGGCAACACGGTGGCTCGTGCCACAGTCGTGGCGGTGAAAGACGGAGTGATCGTTGGCGCGGCGAGCGAGCCTGGCGCCTCGGTCTTCGACGGCACCACATTGACGGCCTTTGGCACCCTGCCCGGCACCTGCGGCGACACGACCACGCCGATGGATTCGGGCGAGTACACGTATCACGTGGTGGTGGGGATAGAGCAGGTTCAGAACCAAGAGCGGCCGGTAGTGATGTTCGTGGATCCCGGCGGGCCGCTCGTAGTGGAGGTCAACGGGCTCACGGAGTCGAGCGCGCCGCAGACCCAGCCGCCAAGCGGCCTCATCGAGCCGCAAGGCGATGTTTACCAGGCCTTCGTGGTGCCGCGCCCAACGCCAACTAGCTGCACCCCGTACCAAGACATGATCGACGCCGGTCAACCGCTCGTTCCCAGTCACATGCAATACCAGGTGACCATCCCCGGCGTTCAGCCCGTCACCGCCGATTCCTGGATGAGCGGTCCTGTGGCGATCATCGACGATCCCGATTATCGCGCCTGGTACACGGACCTGCCCACAGCGATCGTTGCGACCAACTTTGGAGGCGGCAATCCGCTGGGCTCACTGGCGTGGACTGCCGGCCCAAGTGTGAGCGGCGAGGTTCACCCGGATCAGTTGCGGCTCGTTAACACAGACGATGCTTTGCTCATGCAGCCCCAAATCGGCAATTGCGTCTTCACGCTCCCGGGCCCCACGGTGAGCGGCGCCGTCTACCTCATCATCGACGGGATCGACCTCGACGGCGTGAACGAGGCCAACCCGGGCGTCGACTTCGACGTCGAGGCCATGCAGACCTGGGTGTACCTGGGCCAAGCGGAGTAACCCCGCGCACTACCCTGAAACCGCCGCACAACGTTTCGCGTGAGCAGAGCGTTTTAGGGCCGTCGAGGGAGAGTCATGGCCGACTTGGATGAGGTGCTCGCGGGCGTCACCCGCACCGCGGGCGCGCGCCTCGCCGCGTACGGCTTCATCCTCACCGGCTCCCAGAGTGACGCGGAGGAACTTGTGCAGGAGGCGATCGTCAAGACCTTCGTGCGTCGCCCTCGCCTCAGCGACCCCGCGGCCGCGGAGCAGTACGTGCGCCTGGCGATGAAGACCCTGGTCATCGACAAGTCTCGCAAGGCCCGACGCTGGCATGAGCGGGTGCCCCAACTCGCCATGGGCGCGGAGCAGGGTGAGCACGTCACGGCCATTTCCACGCGCGTTGCCGTGGAGAAGGCCCTGTCCTCGCTCACTCCGCAGCAGCGCATCGCCGTGGCCCTGCGCTACTGGGACGACATGACCGTGCCGGAGGTCGCCGCCGCGATGCGCCTCAACCCCGGCACCGTGAAGCGCTACCTCTTTGATGCCGCAGCGGTCTTGCGCCCGCTGCTCGGCGACCACGTGGAACCCGCGGACCTGGATGAGGACATTCGCATCGTCAACACCAAGCGAGGCCGACGATGAGCGACATGATCAAGCACCTTGATGACCTCGCCCAGCAAGTTGGGGCCGACGCTGGGGACAGGCTCTCGATGAGCGTCACCAATGCGCGGCTTGCGTCGGAGGTGAGGCGCGGGCTGCGACGACGCCGCATCATTGCGGCGTCGGTGACGGCGGCGACTGTGGTGGTGGTTGGCGCGGCGGCGATTGTGGTTCCGCAGCTCATGAAGCCCACGCCTATCGCCCCCGCGGGCGAGGTGCGCACCCCCATCGAGACCACGGACGGCCTCATCACCTACAGCGACGGCTCCATGCAGGTGCTCACGAGCAGCGGCCACACCGTCAACGTTCCACCCGCCGGTGAGGACGCTCCCGTGTTCCGCCAGCAGAGCCACGTGGATGCGTGCGCTCTTGATCCGTCGCTCCTCACCGCCGGCTGGGTCCCCCAGTTCCCTGGCGCCTTTGACTTGGTGAGCTTTGCGCGACCACTGTCCATGGACTCCGAGGGAGCGCACGTGCTCGCCCAGGGTCAGACGGTGCACTTGGACTCGGAGTTTGACTACGTCGCCTTCGCGTTCAGCGTTGACGTGGACCCGGCCATCGCCGACAAGGTCGTCATGACGCTCGACTCCTACGTGCTCGCGGTGGACGGCCGCGTGGGCTACATCGGCTCCCAGCTCGAGTCCGAGCCCACCATCACCTACTCGGGCGACAAGGCCGCCGGCACCTACACCGCCACCCTCACTACGCGCGCCATGGCTACCTACAGCGAATGCCCAGGGGTGGGCTCGTACGAGGACTTGCCCATAGCGTCGGGCGTATCCCACTACATGCAAGCCAACGTGTTCGTTAACGACGGCCACGGCCACGTCAATCCCATCGCCACCCACAACTCGTGGGTGACCATCGTGAAGGCGAGTTCATGACAGCAACCGACGTCCGCGCGCCCCACCGCCTCGCCGAGCCGATTGAGGCGCCGCCTTTGCGCTGGGGCGTGATTGGCGCGGGGTGGATCGCGGACGTTTTTGCCCGCTCCGTGCTGGGCCACACGCGGTCAACGGTGCAGGCGATCGCGTCGCGGGACGCGCACCGCGGCAACCTCTACGCCGCCAAGTTTGACGTGCCGACCGTGCGCTTTGGCGACGGGGCATACTCGCGAGTGTGCGAGGACCCAGAGGTGGACGCGATCTACATCGCCACGCCACATGGGTTGCATTTCGAGCATGCTCTACTGGCCATCGCCGCTGGTAAGCCCGTGCTTGTGGAGAAGGCGTTCACGCGCAACCTGCGGGAAGCCGACGCTGTGGTCGCCGCCGCGCGCGACGCTGGAGTTTTCCTCATGGAGGCCATGTGGACGCGGTTCCTGCCACACATGGTGGAGGCGCGGCGGTTGGTGTCGGAAGGGCTACTTGGGGAGCTGGTGCACGTGAGCGCGGACTTTGGCGGCTCGCCGGAGTACGACCCCGCGTCGCGAAACTTCGCGCCCGAGCTGGCCGGTGGCGCGCTCTTGGACTTGGGTGTTTACCCCGTGAACTTCATCCACGACTTCTTGGGGGCTCCCGGAGCCGTGCGCGCTCTGGGTGCGCTCGCGCCTACTGGCGTGGACCTCAGGGAAACGATCGTGCTCAACTATCCGGAGCGTCGGGCCATGGGAACGGCCTTGTCATCGTTTGCCGCCGACACCGCGAGGCTCGCGACAATCTCCGGCACCGAGGGGCGCATCGACTTTGGCCACGACTACTACGGTCCGGCGGGGTTCACCATGGTGCGCTCCGGGCGGCGCGAGTTGGTGTTCTCGCAGCGCACCGAGTTGGGGTGGCAGTACCAAGTGGCGGAGGTGGCCCGATGCGTGCGGGCGGGGGCGCTCGAATCCGAGGTGATGCCGCTGTCCGCGACGCTGGATGTGATGCGGGTGCTGGACGAGGCGCGTGCGCAACTGGGCGTGGTGTTCCCGGGGGAGTAGGCGCGCCGCGCGCCGCGCGCTGGGCCCACGCGACGCGCCGCCCCGCACCGCCCCTCACACCGCCACCTCACACCAGCCTGTTTCCGTGGGCCAAGTCGAGGAGCACCCAGATTTGGCACTTTTCCGCCGAAATCGGAGAAAAACTCAGGATTTTGGGTGCTCCCCGACCGCGGGTTATCCACAGTTCCTGATTTCTCGCCCAAACATGCGTTGAGCAGAGCACTATGACGCGGTGGACCCGCTCCGAGCACTCGCTGATTCTGGCGGAGCAGCGCGCGCCGATGCGCTCATGCGAATGGGTGTCTCGTGGCCTGCGTTGAGGACCGCTGTCGAGGCGGGCTTGGTGGTGAGGCCCTCTCGTGGCACCTACGCGCTCCCTCAGTTGGACGCGCCGCGAACAATTGCGGCAGCGCTGCGTGGCCACGTGGGATGTGTGAGCGCTTGCGAGTATTGGGGAATCCGGTCCGTTGCGCCGCCCCGAGAGGTACACATTGTTGTTCCTCGAGACCGCAATGTGCCCAGAGAGCGATCGCGTTCCCTCGGAATCCTCGGGGTTCACCGGGAGCTAGACACCGAGGCGCGGGGCCTCGTCGAAAACGTGGAACTCGCGCTCGATCACGCGGCGCGCTGTACTCGGCCCATTGAGCAGTTGGTCTTGGTCAATAGCGCGTTGAAGATGGGGCAACTAGACCCGTTCGCGGTTGGTTCGTTCGTCACGGGAGACTCGCGGCGACTCGAGTGGCTGCGACGTGCGGCATCGAAGATGTCGCACTCTGTGCCGGAGTCGGTGGCCTACGCGGCGCTTGACGCGGCCGGGTTTGGTCCGGTCAGGCAGGCGCCGCATGACGGAGTCGGTCACATCGACTTGGGTGTGGGAGAACATCACTGTGTCGAGGTCGATGGGTGGGACACGCACGGCAACAAGGTCGCGTTTGCGGAAGACCGCCGTCGCGACCGAGAGCTGGCCGCGCTGAAGAAGTGGCCCCTGAGGTACACGTACGCCGAAGTGATGACGGATCCCCGCGCGTTCGGTCGCGACGTGTCTCGCATTATCGGCGTCCCTGTGGCGGCCATGTACGACAAGCGCATGGATTGGCTGTTAGCGCTGCCAAATGGGCATCTCAACCGGCGCACTGGCTGGCGGCCAACCGGTATCTGATGACGTAGCGGGAACCGCGAGCTGCCTGCAGTCGAGGAGCACCCAGATTTGGCAGTTTTTCGCGAAGATGCAGAGAAAAGTGCTGAATCTGGGTGCTGCTCGACTGTGAGGGCGGATGTGAGGGGGATTGGTGGGCGCACTAGGCTGACATCCATGACCGCACCGCTGCCTCACGACGCTCCTGCCATCCGTTGGGGAATCCTCGGCGCGGGGGGGATCGCGCACAAGCTCGCGCAGGCCGTGAACCAGCACACGGCAAGCAAGGTCACCGCCGTCGCCAGCCGCACCCCCGGCAAGGCGCAGGCGTTCGCGGACGCGGAAGGCGTCCAGCACGCCTTCACCAGCTACGAGGACCTGGTCAACAGCCAAGAGGTGGACGCCATCTACGTCGCCACCACCCACAACGACCACCACACCCCGGCGCTGCTCGCGATCAACGCTGGCATCCCCACCCTCGTGGAGAAGGCTTTCACCCAGAACGCGGCCCAGGCGCGCCAGGTCATCGACGCGGCAGCAGCCAACAACACGTACGTCCAAGAGGCCATGTGGACGCGCTGGCTGCCGCACATCGCCGCGGTCCGCGAAGCCATCCAACGAGGCGACATCGGCGAGATCGTCACCGTCCAGGCGGATCACGGCCAACCCATCGCGCACGTGGACCGCATGAAGCGCCCCGACCTCGCGGGAGGCGCCCTCCTTGACCTCGGCATCTACCCGGTGAGCTTCGCCTTCGACATCCTCGGCGCACCGGACAAGGTCACGGCCGTTGGCCAGCTCACGGACGCCGGCGTTGACGGCCAGGTCAGCATGGTCTTCGACTACGGCCACGAAGGCAGCAAGGCCCAAGCTTCCCTCACCACCACGATGTGGGCCCGCACCCCGTGCCAGGCCGTCATTGCTGGTACGGAGGGCCGCATCGAGATTGCGGACACCTTCTACGCCCCCTCCACGTGGCGCCTCATCCGCAAGGACGGCACCAGCTGGGAGTTCGACGGCCGCGTGGACAACGGCTTCCAGTACGAGGCCGCCGCCCTGGCCCGGAACGTCGCACAAGGCCTCACGGAGGCGCCGGAACTCCCGCTCCACCAGACCCTCACCATCATGGAGACCCTTGACGAGATCCGCAGCCAAATCGGCGTGGTGTATCCGGGGGAGTGACAGGTAGAGTCGCTTCATGCGACTGCGCGGGCTGAGGGCCGCGGTCGGCACCCTCGTGGTTCTGGCCGCCCTGACCGCGTGCACCCAAAGCGCTGAGCCAACGTCCCAGGCGCCGTCGCCGACGCCCTCAGCCACAGCGTCGGACACCCCGACGATTGAGGCGAGCCCGCAGCCAACCGCTGACGAATTCGTCTCCACCGTGGCGTACGTCAAGGGCCAGGAGATCAAGGTCAGCGACACCCCGGGCGGCGACACAACGATGACGGTCAAGGCCACGGACGTGCTCACCGTCCCCGACCAAACGCCCCTGGTACTCCTCACAAAGACCATCCAGGCGGACGCGATCGAGGTGTACCTGCCCATCCGCCCTAACGGCTCCACGGGCTGGATTGACCCGGCGGATGTTGACCTCTACGAGACCACTTTTCAGCTCGATGTCTATCACGCAGACCACACGATGACGCTCTCGCAAGAGGGCGTGGTTGTGGCCACGTACCCCATCGCCACGGGCCAGGATGAGATGCCGACCCCCGGCGGCGTGTACTTCATCCGCGAGCTTCTGGCGCAGCCGGATCCGAACGGCGCGTACGGGCCGTACGCGTATGGCCTCAGCGGCTACAGCCCGGTGCTGGACACGTACAAGGACGGCGACGCGGTCATCGGCATCCACGGCACCAATGATCCCAGCTCGATCGGCAAGGACATCAGCCACGGCTGCATCCGGATGCACAACGCCGACATCACGGAGCTGGTGCAGACGTGGCAGTTGCCGCTTGGCGTGCCTGTGTACATCCACGAGTAGGTGTCCGACGGCCCCGGTAGCGTTGTGCCCATGAGCGGCACGTGGGTGGTTTTTGAAGGCGGCGACGGCGTGGGCAAGACCACGCAGATTGACCTCCTTGCCGCATGGTTGCGTTCGCATATGCCCGACGTTGTGGTCACCAGGGAGCCCGGTGGCACTCCGCTTGGGGTTGAGTTGAGGGCCGCGGTGATGCATGGCGATCATGTGGCTCCGCGGGCGGAGGCGTTGCTGTATGCCGCGGACAGGGCGCATCACATTCATGCGGTGGTGAGGCCCGCGCTTGAGCGCGGGGCGGTGGTGGTGCAGGACCGCTACCTGGACTCGTCGATCGTGTATCAGGGGGGCGCCAGGGGGCTTGGGGACGAGGTGGAGCGCATCTCGATGTGGGCCACGGAGGGGCTGCTTCCGCATCTGACGGTGGTGTTGGACATGGCGCCCACGGGGGACCGCTTGGAGCGGGATCTGGATCGCGTTGAGCGGGAGACAGCTGCGCATGCGGCTCAGATCAGGGCGGGGTTCCTGGCGCTCGCGGAGCGAGCGCCAGCACGCTACGCCGTGGTTGATGCGGCTCGTCCTGTGGATGTGGTTGCGGCGGATGTACGTGCCGCCGTGGAGAGACTGCTGTGACCGGCGTATGGGATGACGTGGTGGGCCAAGAGCGCGCCCTCGCGGCCTTGCAACAGGCGGTGGATGACCCCACGGCGATGACGCATGCGTGGCTCGTGACGGGCCCCCCGGGCTCCGGAAGGTCCCACGCCGCAAGAGCCTTCGCCGCAGCGCTTCAATGCCCGGACAAGGGCTGTGGCGCGTGCCAGGCCTGCCGCCAGGTGATGGGCGGAACCCATCCAGATGTGAAGCGCGTGGCCACAGAGAAGGTCACCATTTCCATCGACGAGGTGCGGGAGCTCATCACCACCGCGCAACAGACCCCAAGCCAGGGGCGCTGGCGCGTCATCATCATCGAAGACGCGGACCGCATGACGGAGCGCACGTCGAACGTGCTGCTGAAGTCCATTGAGGAGCCGCCGGAGCGCACCGTGTGGCTGCTGTGCGCGCCTTCGTCTCAAGACGTGGCCGTGACCATCCGGTCCCGCTGCCGCATCGTGTCGCTCGTCACTCCCTCCCCGGATTCCGTCGCGGCGCTGCTCGTGGAGCGGGACGGGATCCAGCCGGATGCCGCCCTCGAGGCGGCGCGGGCCGCGCAGAGTCACATCGGGGTGGCGCGCCGGCTCGCCCGCGACGCGGGCGCCCGCGCGCGCAGGGATCAGGTGCTGGCCCTCGCCACGGAGATCAGGGGAGTCGGTGACGCCGTGCTTGCCGCGGCGGACCTCGTGGCGGTGGCGGACGAAGACGCGAAGGCGGTCTCTGAGGAGCGCGACGGTGCCGAGAAGGCGGAGCTCATGGAGGCCCTTGGCGCGGACGAGTCCGGCCGCCTTCCTCCCGCCCTGCGCGCCCAGGTGAAGCAGCTCGAGGACGACCAGAAGCGGCGCGCCACGCGTATGAAGCGAGACGTGCTTGACCGTGCCATCCTCGACCTCATGAGCCTGTACAGGGACGTCGCGGCCGTCCAGGTTGGCGCCGACGTGCACTTGGTCAACGAGTCCCACCGCGGGCACATCGAACAACTCGCAGGGCGCACCACGCTCGCGGACACGGTGCGCTGCCTCGACGCCCTCGGCACCGCACGCACCCGCCTCGCAGGCAACGTGGCCCCCCTGCTCGCCATAGAGGCGATGACCCTCAGCCTGCGCCCCGTGAACTAGCCGGTCAACTAACCTGAGCCCATGACAAAGCCTCGGGTGGTAGTTGCCCTGGCCGCAGCGTCGGCCCTTGCCTTGCTGGTACTCACGGCGTGCACGCCAGAGAAGACCCAGGTGACCCCAGAGCCGGGTGACACCACCGCGGCCCCCACCACCGGTGGCTTCGACGCGTACGCGCAGCAACTGAACTGGGAGACGTGCGGAAGTGTGCAGTGCGCGGACGTGCTGGTGCCGCTCGACTGGAGCAACCCGTCGGGCGAATCGATTACCGTGAAGATCAACAAGTCCGAGGCGACGGGGGACAAGAAGGGCTCGCTGCTCATCAACCCCGGTGGCCCTGGTGGCCCTGGCCTCGACTTCGCGGAGAGTTTCGTGGGCAGCGCGGGCGAGGACCTGCTCGCTGCGTACGACATCATCGGCTTTGACCCGCGCGGCGTGGGCACGTCCACGCCCGTGGACTGCGGCGACGCGGACACGGTGAACGAGTTCATCGTCACCGACTGGCCGCTCGAGACCCAAGACGACGTGGACGCCGCCAACCAGCGCAACACCGACTTTGGCAACGGCTGCGAGGCCAAGACCGGCGCCCTCATCCAGAACGTCGACACGGCCTCCGTGGCGCGAGACATGGACGTCATCCGCGCCCTTGTTGGCGACGAAAAGCTCAATTACCTGGGCTTTTCCTACGGCACCCAGCTGGGCGCCACCTACGCGGAGCTGTTCCCGGACCACGTGGGCCAGATGACGCTCGACGGCGCCGTGGACTTCCTCCTTCCCACGGAGGAGCAGAGCGCAGGCCAGGCAGAGGGGTTCGAGCGCGCGCTCACCAACTTCGTGAACTGGTGTCACAAGGAGAGCAACTGCCCGCTCGTCGCCGGTGTTGACGCCGCGAAGAAGCAGATTCACGACATCGCCGTGGACGCCATCGCGCACCCTGTCCCCACCACTACGGGCGGCGAGGTCAACGGCAACCTCATGGTGTACGGCATCGTCGTGACGCTGTACGACGAGGGTAGCTGGGTGTACCTCCAGCAGGCCCTCGACGAGGTCATCGAGCAGGACACGGCGTTCATCATGGGCCAGCTCGCGGACTTCTACCTTGACCGCGACTCCACCACGGGCGAGTACCTGAGCAACTCCACGGTGGCGTTCTCGGCGATCTCCTGCCTCGACGAGGCCGAGGAGCCACTGTGGGATCTCGCCAAGGTGGACCAGTTCCGGGCCCAGATGGAGGCGGCGTCGCCCACGTTCGGCTGGTGGTTCGCGGGTTCAACGGGCTGCAGCGGCTGGCCGTTCCACGCCAAGGAGATCGTGACGTCGCTGGACAACGCCACCTCGGTGCAGCCCATCCTCGTGATCGGCACCACGAACGACCCCGCCACGCCGTACGCCTGGGCGCAGTCCCTCACCGCGCAGCTCGGCAACGCCACGCTCCTCACCTATGAGGGCGAGGGCCACACCGCCTACGGCCGCTCCAACCAGTGCATCATCGACGCTGTGGACGGCTGGCTCGTGGACGGCACGATGCCGGATTCGGGAACTGTGTGCTGAGCCGGTACACTTTCTGACTGGCCCTCGCGGTGTTCACGCACCGGGCGGGCCGCGCCGCCTTAGCTCAGTCGGCAGAGCGATTCACTCGTAATGAATAGGTCAAGGGTTCGATTCCCTTAGGCGGCTCCAACGGCCCGGTCCCCTCGCGGGGGCCGGGCCATTCGCTTTCCTCCAGCGGCCCGACTCTGTGGCCGGGGTGCGCGTTGTCGCCCCACCCCGGCGCCCCACCCCCCGTCGCCCCGCGCCCCCGTCGCCCCGCGCCCCCGT
>NZ_JASGEO010000014.1:0-227340 GCF_049841215.1 Demequina sp. | reverse complement strand
TGCGGCCTAGTACCACTTCCAGCCGGCACCAGCGATGGTGGCAACGGCAACGAGGGTGGTCGCGGAAGCCGCAACGCGCACGACCTTCGAGTTGGCGAGGATGGTCCACTTGTCCATGACAGATTCCTTACGTGAGTGAAGTTGAGATGAGTGAATTGGGGGCAAAGCTGGGTAGGGCCTAGTACCACTTCCAGCCGGCACCAGCGATGGCAGCGACGGCAACGAGGGTGGTCGCGGAAGCCGTGACGCGCACGACCTTCGAGTTGGCGAGGATGGTCCACTTGTCCATGGTGATCTCCTTATGTCGTGGCGATGGCAGAGCCGCAAGCCGCCCCTGCGGAGATCCTCGAGACTGAGGGGACCCTGGATCTCTGTTTTGCCGCCATCGTCAACTTCGGTGTTGTGGTGCAGGGCGCAACCAAGACCCATCATGGCGTCCGGACGCCTTTGGTGCCACCCATATTTGGGGCAAATATCGCAAACTGGCTGTGAGCGGTCCCAGTCGCTGAGCCGCTAGGCTCTCAAACATGAGCGCAGCAGGACTCACTCAGGCCCAAGACAAGATGCGTGCAGCGGGCATCAGCCCAGCAGCGGTAGACGTCTTCACTCACTATTACGGGGAGCTCGAGGCGGGGGCTACTGGCCTCATCCTTGAGGACTCGATTGAGCCTCTGACCCGCCCAGACCATCTCGCAGGCGTCGAGATCAGCGACGAGGCCGCCAACGAGGCATTCGCCAAGACCGCGATCATCAAGCTCAACGGTGGACTCGGCACGTCCATGGGCATGGACCGCGCCAAGTCTCTACTGCCCGTGCGGGACGGAAAGAGCTTCCTCGACCTCATCGTTGGCCAGGTGCTTCACGCGCGCGCCACCACGGGAGCCCGCGTCCCGCTCATCCTCATGAACTCGTTCCGCACCAGGGACGATTCTCTGGAGGCGCTTGCCGCGCATCCCGACATCGCGGTGGCAGGACTCCCCCTGGACTTCCTCCAGAACGCGGAGCCCAAGGTCCGCGTTGACGATCTCACCCCCGTGACCTGGCCAGCCGACCCCACCCTCGAGTGGTGCCCCCCGGGCCACGGCGACATCTACACGGCGCTGCTCGGCTCCGGGGTTCTCGAGCAGCTCCTTGACGCCGGCTTCACGTACGCGAGCGCCTCCAACAGCGACAATCTTGGCGCCGTGCCAAGCCCGCGTATTGCGGGCTGGTTTGCAGCGTCGGGCGCCCCGTACGCCGCGGAACTGTGCCCCCGAACCCTCGCGGACAAGAAGGGCGGCCACCTCGCCATCCGCAAGGCCGACGGCCGGCTCATCTTGCGCGACACCGCCCAGACCGCTCCCGAAGAGATGGAGTACTTCACCGACGAGTTCCGCCACCCGTTCTTCCACACCAACAACCTGTGGTTCGACCTCGAGAAGCTCTACGCGGCCCTCACCGAGCGCGGCGCGGTGCTTGGCCTGCCGCTCATCCGCAACGTCAAGACCGTGGACCCCACGGACTCGAGCAGCCCAGAGGTGTTCCAGATCGAGACCGCCATGGGCGCGGCGATCGAGGTGTTCGAGGGCGCAACCGCCATCGTGGTTGGCCGCGATCGCTTCCTGCCGGTGAAGACCACCAACGACCTGTTGTTGCTGCGCAGCGACGCCTACGCCCTCGCCGATGACGGCGCGCTTCGCCTCGCGGTGGAGGCCGCCCCGCTCGTGGACCTGGACCCCAAGCACTTCAAGACGATGCAGAAGTTCGACGAGCGCTTCCCCTACGGCGCCCCGTCGCTTCGCGACGCGACGTCGCTCACGGTCAAAGGCGACTGGACGTTTGGCGCCGATGTCACGGTGACCGGGGACGTCAGCCTGGCCGACGCTGGCTCGCCACAGCTTGTGCCCGACGGCTCCCAACTGGGCGGCACCGCTTAACCCAGCCCCAGCGTCGGGCCGGCTGGCGGCCCCTGCCTCCCCAGAATGGGTTCTGAGTCCGGCTATGAGCCAAAACAGCCAGCACCAGAACCCATTCGGGACGTGGGAGAGACTCAACGCGGCGCGCCTCCGCGGAAATCAGATCCGGGACGCTTAGCGTTGCCATCAGCAGCTGGCAGTTGTTCATTCAACGCAAAGCTGCGGGCAAGGCGAAGGCCCCCCGGAATAGGAGTCCGGGGGGCCTTGCCATGACCAAAGAGTTCTCGCCCACGTGCGGGAAGCCCCGCAAGAAGCGACGGCCGCGATTGACGATGCGGCTTCACCCCCGTGAGGGTGACCTCTTGGCCGACGCTACGGGCCGTGAGTCCCTGTGCCGTCACCCACAGTTCGCACCGACGGCCTTGCGGGCTGCCGCTTTGAAGTGGACCAACGTTGTCCGAAGCGTCCGATCGGATCATTCACCGTTCCCTTGCGGGGAGAGCCTGCGCCTCGGTCGAGATCCGGCCGCGGCCCCAAAGGGGCCCCGGTCGATCCCGCTCGGCTCGGCTGCCGATCCGCCGCCGGGCGTAAGCCCTGCAGCCTCACAGCGACCGGTCCGCCATCCGCACGAACCCCAAAGGGCCACGGCTTCCGGCATCCCGAGGGATCGCACTTCGACCGCAACCCCCAAAGGGGCCGCACTCTCCGGCCATCCCGCGCCGAACCACCCGAGGGCCGAATCAGCTGGATGCCCAGCCAACCCTGGCCCGCTCCGAGCCGCGGTCTCCCGCCGCCCGGAACAACTCACCGGCTCCGGTTTCCCGGACCCCGCGAGCCTCGCGTGGGTTTGTGATCGTCTTCCTAGGTGACGATCGAGGGGCCAGCCCGCCTTCCGCTTCGCCGTAAGGCGCCGCTTCCGGCGATGCAGTCCCGGCTGCCCTAGGGCCTCCGGCACTCCAGAATCCTTCCCCGACGGCCCGGAGGCCCTCGGTTCCGGTACCTTCCCTGCTAGCTCCGATTTCGCATCCGCTGAGGACCGCTACCTGAGCCCGGAGGCTCCTGTCGCGGTGACCCTCACCGGCTGCCTCTCGGCCACCAGTTCCGGCTATTCCGGTCCCTCATCGATTGGTGAATGTCCCTCTCGATGTGGATAGGTCTACTCGCGTCCCAGGGGCGGTGCAAGGCGAAATGGAGACTTTTTTTGTTCCACTTTTTCCTCACATGGTTCTCCACCGCGTTCACGCGTGATTCACCGGAAGTTCACATGCCTGTGGAGGAAATTTGTGGATGACTGGGGTGGCGGAGTGGGCTGCGTCACGTCCCCGGGGGCCGGGACTTTGGTCCCTGCGGCAGGGGCAGCGAGGCCGCGCCCCCCGCGGATTCCGGCGGATCGGGCCTTCGCGGTTCCGTCAGTTTCCGCGCAATCACGGAATCTGACGGTCAGGCCTTGCGGGCGTCCGTTGCAACCCGCGTAGCGCTGGGGAGCCGCCGCCAGCCCGACGCTGTGCCTGGCCGCAGCGGGGCCGTCACCCTTGGCGCTCGGCGTCCTCTTGGGCCACTCGGGCGAGCATCTCGTTGTAGGCGTTGAGATCGGCGTCGTGGTCGCGCTCGGCCTTGCGGTCGAGGCGAGCGGTCTCTCGCGCGTCCGATTGCCTCCAGAACGTGACCACCAGCACGGCGAGCAGCACCACGGGCAGCTCACCCATGCCCCATGCCAACTGGCCGCCGTATTGCTGGTCGGTAATAGCGTCGGGCCCCCAAGTGCGGCCCATGAGTCCAAACCAGGTGGGTGCCAGCAACACGTGCGAGGTGGTGAGAACCACGCCAAAGAACGCGTGCGCTGCCATCGTGGCGAAGAGCAGCACGATGCGCATGGGGAAGCGCGGGCGGGACGGCCCTGGGTCTATGCCGATGAGTGCGTTCACGAAGAGGTAGCCGACAATCGCGAAGTGGAACAGCATCCACAGGTGGCCGGCGTGATTGCGCAGCGTGAACTCGAACAGCGGCGTGTAGTAGAAGAGGATGAGCGCGGACGCGAAGCTCGCGGCGGCGATCACCGGGTGCGAGACGAACTTCATGAAGCGCGACTCGACGAGGCCGCGCAGCCACTCGCGCGGACCGCGCGAGTGGTCGTGGCGAACAGGGAGGGCGCGCAGCGCCAGCGTGATGGGGGCCGCGAGCGCCAGAAAGATGGGCGCCACCGTCACGAGCACCATGTGTTCCACCATGTGACCGCTGAACAGCGTCATGCCGTAGATCGCGGGCGCGCCCTGGCTCACCCAGATGAGGATCAGGATGCCGATGATCCACAACACGTCGCGATACACGGGCCATGCGTCGCCGCGTCGCCGTAAGCGAGCGGACCACCGCAAGTACTGCACGCCCGCGGTGACGAACACGAAGGCGGCGATGATTTCCAGTCGCCACAGCGCCACCCAGTTCCAGGCCGACGGCGCGGGCGGCAATTCGTAGCCCGTCAAGTAATACGCGGGGCTGGGGTCGATGACGGGGAGGGCGGTCAGTGGCGGCGCCATGGTGCCGAGCACCCCGGCGATTCCCATGATCGCGACGAGCGCTATGACATCGACCGAGAGGACGCGCCAGAACTTCGCGGCCACCTCCGCGTCGCTGAGGCGCGGAAGGGTGCGCGCGCGGTGCCACGCCGCGAGCGCAATCGCCACCGCCATGAGCGCGACCTTGGTAGCGAGCACTCCTCCATATGAGGTGGTGAAGAGGTCGGCGGGCGAGTTGAGGCGAAGCGCGGCGTTAGCGACGCCAGAGACGGTCACGAGGATCGCACCCCAAATAGCGATGCGTGACGCGCGCCTCATGACATCCTTCGCGGCGTCGCCAAGGGGCTTGCGCAGCAGCGCCACGACGAGGATCACGCCCACCCAGATGGTGGCTCCCGCCAGGTGGAGGGCCATGGAGCTCGTGGCGAGGTGATGGTCGGCGGAGCCTGCCGCGTGGCCGGTCTGTGCGAGCCATCCCACGGCCCACGCCACCGGCAGCAGGGACCAGCCAGCGAGTAACGGCCCGCGTACCAGGGCCATCATCACAGAGGCGATCAGCGCGCCCACCAATACCTGCCGGTGCGCTTGGAGCAGTTCCACCGAGTTGGAGTAGCTCCACCACTCCTGGAGGAAGCGGTTGACGTCCACGCCCGAGTCGCGAATGTAGGCGTAGGTGGCCAAGGAATAGGTGAGCGCGGAGGCCACCCACACGATGCTCGAGATGCGGCCGATGAGCGCGGCCCGCTCGGCTGCGGCGCTACCAGCGGGGATGCTCGTGGCGATGAGCAAGAGGGCTCCGACGACGCCTGCCATCGACAGGTCGCGAACTGCGCCTGACACGGCCACGATCGTGTCGGCGGTCATGCTGAAAAGCGTACGCGGCCCAGGCTGCTGGCCCTACCGCGCGCGCAGCCCCCCACCACACCGGATTTAGGCAGCTCACACATACCAAATCGCTCCCGCGGCCTTCCTCTAGGCATCTCACTGGTACTTCGCGCAGGGACCCCATCCGGAGGCGCACCCGCACTGGGCGCCGCGCGAAGTACCTGTGAGATGCCTAAACGGAGCGCATTTTGCTCCCGGAGTATGTGTGAGATGCCTAAACCGCTAGTGGTGCGGGGGTGGGCGGGATATCCAGCCACGCACCATGGTGATGGCCTTGCGCGACGGCGGGGCTGTCGTAAGGCCGGGCTCCCACGTGGATCAGCGGGAAGAGGCTGCCGTGCCGCGGCTCGAAGGAGACGCGCGCGAGCGGCCGGGTCTCAGCAAGTGAGGCGACGATGTCGTCGAGCGTCGCCTGGGCCTCCGCCGGCAATTGATACAGCGCGATCGTGTGGAAGATGAGCGCCGGCTCCCCTGCTGGCAGGGCCTCGACAACGCCAGCGAGCGTCTCAAGCGCGTCCCCCGCGATCATCGTTACTGGCGTCTGACGGCGGATCGCGATGGCGGCACGCAGGCGCTTCAGCCGGTCCGCATGCTCGGGCCACACGAGAGCCTCGAGCCACGCCACCGCGTCCGCATCCTCAACATCAATGGGAGAGAGGTCCAGGCCAGTACGGCTCGCGAACTGCGGCACACCAGAAGGCAGCGCAAAGCCGCCACGGTTCTCGCAGCCAAGCACGAGCGCACTGTCGCCCACAACGCCCGCTCCGTAGTCGTAGGCGAAGCGATCGAGGCACAGATTGAGCCCCGCCGAGGTGCCGATGTCGATCGCATGCGCCCGCGCGCCGTCGCCAAACCCGGCCACCGCATTGGCGACGAAAGGGAGGATCACGGCACAGCGTCGGGCCTCATTGGTTTGGGTGCGGCGCGTGCACCCGATCCGCACGATCTCCTCCTCGTGGGCGAGCACGAAGGCGCGAAACTCGCCGTACGGAACGCTAGGCAACGCGCCGCCGCGCAAGAACTGCACCGCGCCAAAGAGCAGATTCATGGGCGGCACGTTGTCGATGCGCGCCACGACGTCCAGCAGCACGGGGTCCTCACACACCTCGGCAGCGAGGCGCGAGTAGATGGGGGAATCGGCGGCCGCGGGAATCCAGCCGCGAATCTCCGCAGCGACGCCCTCGCGCGTTGCCCTGTCCGCGCTCGAGTGCGCCCAGTCGCTCATGGGGCGAGGCTACGGCGTGTGGGCGCCGCGGCGTAGGGTCACGGGCATGGCAACTGGCACCTCCACTGCACTGTCCGACGCTGACGTCAGGAAGGCACGGTTGCGCTCGCTTCTGCTGGGCAAGGGTGAGCAACGCTTCGTGCTTGAGGTTGCCGAATGGTTTGGCGCGATGCAGGCTCAAGACCTCGCGAGCGGGGCGTGGTCGTTTGGGGTGCGGGTGCCCGGCCTGACCGCGGCGGATGTTCAGGCGGCGCAAGAGAATCGCGAGGTGCTGCGCACGTGGCCCATGCGCGGCACGGTGCACTTTGTGCCCGCGAAGGATGCGGCGTGGATGGTCAAGCTCATGGAGAAGAAGCCGCTGGCCGGGGGTGCGGCGCGGCGCGAGTACTTGGGGATCACGCTGGCGCTCGTTGACCGCGCTGTGGGCCTGCTCTCGGGTGCGCTCGCGGGTGGGCGCGTGCTGACTCGCGACGAATGCGTGGCGGTGCTCGAGGCCGGCGGCGTGCCAACTGCGGGTCAGGTGAGTTATCACCTGCTCTGGTACGGGTGCCAATTAGGGGTGCTGTGCCAGGGGCCCCCGCGCGGGAAGGAGCACACCTTCACGCTGCTCAGCGAGTGGGTGCCGAGCCCCAACACCCCGTCTCGCGAAGAGGGTCTCGCCATCATGGCCCGGCGGTACTTCCAGTCTCATGGACCGGCGAGCGAGAAGGACTTCTCACGCTGGACGGGGCTTGGACTGCGCGAGTGCCGCGAGGGGATCGCGGGCGCGGGCGATGAGCTCGTGAGGGTGGAGACGAGCGCGGGGCCGATGCTCGCTTCACGGAGCGTGCTCGACTCGACGACGGCCGTGCGGCGGCACGTGGTGCTGCCCGGCTTCGACGAGTACATGTTGGGGTACGGGGACCGCTCACTGCTGCTGGAGCCCGAGCACTTCAAGACCGTCGTCCCCGGCAATAACGGCGTCTTCCAGTCGACGCTCGTCAAAGACGGGCGTGTGGTGGGAATCTGGAAGCGAACCCTGAAACCCAAGACCGTCGACGTGGTGACGACGACGCTCGAGCCAGCCACAGCGTCGGACAAGAAGGCCTTTGAACGCGAGTTCGCGGCGTACGGAAAGTTCCTTGGGAGAGAGCCGCGGGTTTCTTGGGGTTAGCATCGCCGGGCGTTCGAGGCAGTCTCAACCTGGTCTCAAATTCCGCCGGCGGGGGTCACAGGCGCGCGTGCGCGCAGTAGCGTTTTGGCACTGCTGGGGAGGCACAATCATGACCGTTCTTGACTTGCGACCGCGTATTCGGAGCATGGTGGCAGCGATCGCCGCCACACTGATGCTGGCGGGAATCATCACCGCCGTTGAGGCGCAACCTGCCGCCGCTGCCACGGTGACCCTTCCGAATGGCTCCTGGTACTCGGGCGCGATGCAGAACACCAGGGAGATCGACTGCTCCGGCGTGATCTGGGGCAGCCCGTACATCAGCCCCGCGGTCATGGCGTATGCCGCGATCGAGGTAGATATGGCGGCGTCCAAGCCCGCGCAGGGCGACACGTTCTATGCGTCCATCTCGGTGGGCGCCGCGGCCGCGCCGTGCGGCGGCCAGGGCGTCGTTCCTGGATTCAAGCTTCCCGCAGGCGTGCAGCTGAACATCACACCATCCACTCCCCTTGCGGTGAACGGCACCGTGCTTGCCAGCAGTTATGTGCAGCAGAACTGCGCGGGCACCTCCGGCGTGTACTGCATCACCTCGAACACCGTCGACGCGCCGCTGTGGGCAGCGGTCGGCGGCAACAAGTGGGAGTGGCTGATCCCGCTCAAGGCGACGACGCCGCAGAACATGACGAAGTTCGAGGCCTGGGTGCAGGTGGCATCGGGCTCCGGAACGTACCTGTTGAAGCCGTGGGCTCCCATCAACGTGTTCGGCACTGCCTCCAACGTGGGCAATGGCTCCACTCCGACGGTGACGGGCGCCAACTCCCCCAACGCCTACCGCGTTGGCTACCCGCAACCCTCGACGAGCGCGGTAGACCAGTTCGAGTGGTTCGGCGAGACCTATACCGCCAAGTACGGGCTGCTCTCGCTCGCCTACTTGTATACAAACGGCAGTGGCGGCACGTACTACGTAAGGCGAGCCACAACGTCGGCCGGTCTTGATACGAGCGGCTCGTATCAGCAGTCAACGGGCGCCCTGCCAACTGGCTCCGACGCGCTGACGTTCGCCTCCGACTGGGACGTGGCCGCCTACTCGGCCATCAAACCCGGCGTGAAGTACTACTGGAAGATCGGCTTCAAACCCACAGGAGCGTCGTCCGTTATCTGGGGCTCCGTGCAATCGTTCACCGGCCTGTACTCCGCGCAATGCGCGGGGCATGGAGTCACGGTGTCGCTCGCTGCAGGAGAGGTGCCGACCACCGGGGCGGACGTCATTCTTGGCACGCCTGGCGATGACATCATCGATGGCCTTGGCGGTGACGACGTGATCTGTGGGCTTGGCGGCAACGACAAGATCATCGGTGGAGCGGGCGCCGACCAGATGTTTGGCGGCGACGGCAACGACTCGATCGACGCCTCGGAGCCGCTGTCCAGTTGGAAGGTGGGCGGGAGTGTCTACGGCAATGACATCGTCAACGGTGGCGACGGCACAGACACGGTGAGCTATGCCCGTCAGGGCCAGGATGACGGCTACGGTACGGGCGTCATCGTGGATCTCAGCACCACGTCGATGCAGAACACGGGTAATGCTGGCCGCGACACCATCTCCGGCGTGGAGAACCTCATCGGCTCGCAATGGGGAGACACGCTCAAGGGCACCACGGGCAACAACACGTTCCGCGGACTTGGCGGCACCAACAACATCAACGGCAACGGCGGCTCGGACACGATTGACTACTCGTGGCTGACCTCGCAGAGCGCGGATCCCACCTACAAGGGCGTGAAGTACGAGCTGCTCGACGGTGGCGCCACCACCAGGGCGACGTTCGGCAGCGGACAGCAGACCGGAATGGACAACCTGGCGTGGAGCGGGGTGGTCGTGGCACCGCAGCACGTCATCGGCTCCAAGTACGCGGACTACATCTTCGGAGACGCGCGCGCCAACACGATCCGGCCGGGGCTTGGCAATGACCGCATCGACGGCATGGGCGGCACGGATACGGTCTCGTACTCGGGGATCACCAAGGCGATTTCGATCAACCTTGGGGCAAAGAAGGCCACGGGCGGCTCTGGTACTGATGTGTTGATCGGCTTCGAGAATGCCATCGGCGGAAGCGGCGGTGACACTCTCATCGGCACCTCAGGGAACAACGTGCTGAACGGTGGTTCCGGCGTGGACACGGTCTCGTACGCGGGGACCACTAAGGCCGTGAAGATCAGCCTGACCACCAAGAAGGTGACAGGTGGCGCCGGAACGGACACCTTGTCTTCGATCGAGAATGCGACGGGCGGCAGCGCCTCGGACACGATCTACGGCAATACGGGGGTCAACATCCTCAAGGGTGGCAAAGGCAACGACCTGATCAAGGGCTCGAGCGGGAACGACAAGTTGTACGGCGAGTCAGGAAACGACAAACTCTACGGGGATTCTGGCAAGGACTCATGCTCCGGGAGCACCGGCAGCGACAAGGGCTACTCCTGCGAGTCGAAGAGCTCGATTCCTTAGCCCCAGACGAGCCCGTGCGCGGGGCCACTGTAACCGAGCGCGGCAAGACTCGGCCTCATACACACGATTGAGGCTAAGGAGTACCGTCGCGCTGGGGCGGGTCGGTACACTCCGTGGAAATGGTGCGTCGGGCACCCGGCGCCATACGGCTCAGTGGCCGAGGTTGGCGCGCAGTCGCGTTCGGGAGGTAACTTGGCACCCAGGGGCAAGACGTTCGCGAATGCTATCGACATTCCGGCAGAGGTGACTCCTCACATGTTCGAACGGCGCATCCAAGATATTCACTCGGACCCTGGTCGGCCAGTTCGCCTTCCGACAAGTTTCGCCGAAGACAGTGCAAGCGCGGCTCGTGCGTTCCAACTTGTCGCTACATGGGCCGAAATGAACCGTGACAATGCGCGCAATCTCATTCTCGCGTCATTGAAGGACGCGCGCACGTTCGGATTGAACTCATCGAGCCCAGTACACGCCTTCGGTTTTCGCGTCGCCACGGCAGTGCATTCATCGGACATAGACAAGCCCGAACTAACCGGTGCGACACTCCGCGAACTGGCAAGTGCTTCTGGAGAGTCACGCGCCGAGGAACACAAGGAGGAAGGCTCCTGGCTCGCCGTCGCGATGGCCAGCCAAAAGCAACTCCCTCGAACGATGTACGCGCGTGCAGCCGTCCACCCCGCCGAACTACGTGCTCAGGATGTCAGCACATCCGTGTCCACGATATTGCGTCTTCACCCCATGCTAGTCAGCGACCTGGACACCGCGACGAAAGAGTCGCCCGGCGTCGGAGTCAGCACCCATCTCATGGACGGGGGGCCCTCAGAGTGGCTGAAGACTGTTGTCGAAGAGGTCCTCGGGAACGCACACTTGCACGGCGCACGAGGATTGGTAGCGGGCACCGCGCCCGAGGCGGCCATTCTGGTACGCGCGCGGGTTGGAACGGTTGGGGCGGAGGACGCGCCGCCAAGAGCGGCGCTGTGCATCACAATCGCTGACACGGGTCAAGGCATCGCTCTGAGGCACAAACTGCGCGACGAGATGCGCGCGACACCGGCAACTGTCGGGGCCGGCTTCGTGTCATTCGACGAAGAACTTCAGCACCTCCGTGCCGCCCTCGGCCTTCGCCTCGCCGGTCGGGACAACCCGTCGCCATACCGCCGTGGGATGCCGCTTATCGCGGTTGGCCTTTCCCAGCTCGAAGCCCAGATCGAGATCCGGACCGGGCGCGTGCTGCTTACTCGCAACTTCGCCAGCGACCCACTCGAACCCGAAGAACTCGGAAATCCGCGCTGGACCCGAGACTTGCCTCTGTTCGGACCCACCTCCGTGACGGGTGTGCCGCCGGAACGCGCGCTGGTACGAGGCACCTCCATCGGAATCACCGTCCCCCTTGAGCGCAACGAGAGCCAGACTCAGTCGTGACCGCAATCCCGTACCGCTCGGTTGAAGCCGCGATCGCCTTCACGACTCGCATTGGAGACAGCGAAGAGCTCGTGATCTGGATCGACAGCGACGACCTACAACGAAGCGAACTTGACCAACTCATTCGCGTTGACACATGGCGCTCATTTAGGGCGGTACGCCTCATCGGATCAGACCGGGGCATCGCCAACGTCGAGAGGCTGCTCGGCTCGGCATGGTTCGCGAACTGGCTCTTGGGGCGGAAGATCGAAATCGACATCCTGCCGACGCACTACTCGCAACGCATCAGCGATGGAGTGTCGGACCCACGACTCGCCGCAGTGCTCGCAGACGGGGTCGCTTTGGCAATACGGCATTACGACGCACTCTCGGACGCTCGCACTCATGCCTATCACTTTCAGGCGCCGAGCGGACTCCACCAGAACTACTTCGTCCGCACGGGCAACGCGCTTATGAGCGGCGCAGCAGCCCGGCTCGCGGCGTACGCCTGCGTGGAGGCCATCGCATGCCAGCGACCGGCAGCGCAGGTCGACGAAGCCACTCATTCGCGGCGGATTTTCACGGACAGCCGGACAATCCTTCCCGTCGGGATGCTCGTCGCCCAACTGCTGAATACTCCTGGGAATCACCGGTGCGAAGTACTGTCCGCGACGAGACTGGATGCCGACCTGTTCCTCGACGACGCCTCGCTTGTGCTCGAGTCCGTTGCGGTGTCCGGTGCGTTCGAACAGCGCTTGTCCCGGCACGTCGAACCCGCCAGCACAACGACTGTCGTGAGACTTCTCGATGCCGGACAGATCGATGAATATCCCCCGAACGCGCCGCTGAAGGCAGTTGTCGTCTGCGGTCCCGAGCGCCTAAATCTCCAAATCCAAGAGAGCGGATGGGACGCTCGTGACTGCCCACGCTGTGCTGCAGGGAGCCCGGTGGTCAGGATCACGCCCGAGGCATTCAGCTACGAAGTGCCGCGGGCCGACTATGTGTCAGTCGTGCGCAAGTACGCAATGGAAGATGACTTCCAGTCCTTCGTCCCCGGCGCGCTTAAGTACTCGTGCGTGTCGATCTCTGCCAGGCCCACACGAGAAACTCTCATGAGGGCAGGTGAACGGACCGCAGTGCACTTCGATATCGAGGGAGCAATTGCTGCATACGTTGCCGAGGATGCATCAGCCCGAAACGAGACAAGCCTCGGGAGGCGTATTGCTGAGGTTGCGCGACAGGTAGGCGAGGGCGCCTACGCGACGGTGGTCACTGGTCCCGATCCTGCGTCCGATGCCATCGTGGAACTGGCCCGCACCGAATATGGTCTGCCGCCTGCGACCACAATAATCGCATATGAACAGCTACAGATGAGCGAGAAGCTACGCGGGCCAATCGCGGTCCTCCTCCCCGTTGTTCAGTCCGGGACCGAGGCCGAGAACGTATCGACCTGGCTTCGCGACCGAGCTATCGATGCACCCATCCACTACTTGGCGGTAGTGACCAAACCCAGAGACCATCAGCATCTCGACTTCCTCAAGGCAACTCTCGCGGTCGACGGGGCGGGCACTCCGCACAGGTTTGATCCTGGCTTCGTGATCCCACATGCCGCCACCTGGCCACTCCGATACCATCCTTGGCGAGGAGAGCTTGAGTTCCTGAGCAATCGGGCTTTCGAGGGGATCGGCGACCGCATCGCGATGATCAATAACATGATCACATCGGACTCACGGCTGGGACACCGGGATCACATCTTCCTCCCGGACTCGGCATCAGTCTCGATGCACGGCTCGTCCGCCATCCCCTTGACGCTCCAGGATGGCTTCAGCTTCTGGCCCCAGAATGCTCCCGCGCAAGTCGCATGCCAAGCAGACGTTCTGTTTGCAATGTCGTACACATTAGAGCGTATGCGCCGCGGCGCGCGGTTCGGCGAGGGAACAATGCCGCACCGATGCCCCAGATGCAACCACAATCACGACGGGCCTGTGTCGCTTGCAGCGGTCTTGCACCAGGACTATCACGGCAGTCGAATTGATCCTCGGGTGTTTCGGCGCTTGTCGGATGGTGTTGTGCAGGCGGCACTCATTCGCTCCGCGAGAAGTGTCGAACTTGACTACTCGGGAAGCGAGCGCATGAGCAACGAGCTCGCAGACGTCATTCTCGATCAAGTTGCGGTTCGATCGCAGCCAGAGGGTAGCGCGCTCCCCGAGTTCCTGCTTGCCTTGCATCCCGAGGTGGCACACATGAGGCTCGCAGAGCCCGTACTGCCCCGCCTAGTTAAGGCGCTGCGTTCCCAAGTGGGCCCAAGCGGGACGTTAGGTGCTTGGCTGATCGGCCAGTTCCCCGGCTAGGCGCCGCCTCAGCACGGAAGCCTCGGTCCGGAGGCGTGCGGCGACTCGCGCCGGTCACTTGCCAAACTTAGCCCCAGACGAGCCCGTGCGCGGGGTCGTTCATGACCCGCGCCACGTCCGCAAGCACGCGCGCCCCCAGTTCGCCATCCACAAGCCGGTGATCGAAGGAGAGCGCCAGTTGGGTCACCCAGCGGATCTGGATCTCGCCGTTGTGCACCCACGGCTGCTCGCGGATCGCGCCGAAGGCGAGGATCGCGGCCTCGCCGGGGTTGAGGATCGGCGTGCCGGTGTCGATGCCCAGCGCACCCACGTTGGTGATGGTGATGGTGCCGTCGGACATCGCGGCGGGAGTGGTGCGTCCCGCGCGCCCCTCGGCCGTGAGGTCCTGAATGCGCGATGCGAGACCGTGCAAGGGCAACCGGTGCGCGTCCTTGATGTTCGGCACCACAAGGCCGCGCGGCGTCGACACCGCGATGCCCAGATTCACGTAGTGCTTGTAGACGATCTCTTGCGCGGCGTCATCCCAGCTGGCGTTGATCTCCGGGTGCCTGCGCGCGGCGAGCAGCAGCGCCTTCGCCACGATCAGTAGCGGGGTGACGCGCACGTCCGCGAACTCGCGGTCCGTCTTGAGCTTGGCCACCAGGTCCATCGTCGCGGTGACGTCCACGGTCTGGAACACCGTGACGTGCGGCGCCGTGAACGCGGACGCGACCATCGCCTCCGCGGTGCGCTTGCGCACCGACTTCACAGGCACGCGGGTGGCGCGACCATCGGGCGTCGAGACTCCCGACTCCAGCCACGGCTGGTCGTCCGCCTCATACGTCGCGAGCACCTTCGCCGACGTCGCCTTGGCGTGCTGCTCCACATCTTCCCTGGTAACGATTCCACCGGGGCCACTCGGCGTCACGGTGGTGAGGTCGATGCCCAGGTCAGCCGCGAGCTTGCGCACCGGAGGCTTGGCCAGCACGGGGAAGTCGTCGTCCTCGCCGCCAATCGGCTCCAGGTCGCCAACGCGCTCGCGCCGCTTAGCGCTACCCGCCTTCACGCCGTAGCCAACAAGCACGGCGCCCGACGCTGACTCGGCTTGGGCGGGAGCGGCAACTTGGGCGGGGGCTGGCTCGGGAGCCGGCGCTTCCACAACCGGTGCGGGCTCAGGCCCCGCGTCTTCGCGCAGGGTGACATCAGGCCCTGCGTCTTCGCGCAGGGTGACATCCTCACCCTCAACCTCAAATCGCACAATCGGCGCGCCAACATCCACAGTCTCGCCCTCGGCGACGAGCAGTTCGGCAATCACGCCGTCGTACGGTGAAGGCAGCTCCACCAAGGACTTCGCGGTCTCGATCTCGACGATCGGCTGGTTTACCTCAACGGTGTCCCCAGCGGCGACGAGCCACGTGATGATGTCGGCCTCGGTGAGGCCTTCGCCTGCGTCCGGGAGGTTGAAGATCTGGAACTTGGGCATCCCAAGCCTCCTTAATGAGCGACGACGCGGTCTACGGCGTCGAGTACACGGTCGATGTTCGGCAGGTACTCGTGCTCGTACTTGGCTCCAGGGTATTGCGCGTGGAAGCCTCCCACGCGGAGCACGGGCGCGTGCAAGTGGAAAAAGGCCTGTTCGGATACGCGAGCGGAGATTTCCGCGCCCGCGCCGTACGCGGTGGGCGCTTCGTGGATGACCACCACGCGGCCCGTCTTCTTGGCGGATCGCACCACCGCGTCGGAGTCCAGCGGCGACAGCGAGCGCAGGTCGATCACCTCCGCCGAAATCCCTGACTCTTCCGCAACGGAAGCGGCCTGCAAAGCCAGCCGCACCGTCGGGCCGTAGGAAACCAAGGTGACGTCCGCGCCTTCGCGGGCAACGCGGGCCGTGCCCATTTCCGCGGTGCCAGCCAGCGCACCGTCGGGCGCGGCGAGCTGGCGCGCAACCCGCTCAACGCCCACCTCACCCTTATCCCAATAGCGGGCCTTGGGCTCAAAGAACAGCACCGGGTCCGGCGAGGCGATGGCCTGCTGGATCATGTCGAAGCCGTCTTGCGGCGTGGCGGGCGTGCAGACGCGCAAGCCGGGGACGTGCGCGAAGAGCGCCTCGGGGCTTTCGCTGTGGTGCTCGATGGCGCCGATGCCGCCCGCGTAGGGGACGCGGATGACGACGGGCACGGTGAGCTCGCCACCAGAGCGCGCGTGCAGCTTCGCGAGCGACGTGGTGATCTGATCGTAGGCGGGGAAGATGAAGCCGTCGAACTGGATCTCCACCACGGGCCGGTAGCCGCGCAGTGCCAGGCCAATCGCGGTGCCGACTATGCCGGATTCCGCGAGCGGCGTGTCCATGACGCGGTCGCCGCCGAAGTCCTTGTGCAGGCCGTCCGTGACGCGGAAGACGCCGCCGAGCGCGCCGATGTCCTCGCCCATGAGTAGCACCTTGGGGTCGCGCTCCATGGCGGCGCGCAGGCCCGCGTTGATCGCTCCAGCGAACGTGAGGGTGTCAGCCATCAGTGGGCCTCAACAAACGAGCGCTCAAAGCGTTCGTACCAGGCACGTTCCGCCTCCACGGTGGCGTGGGGCGCGGCGTACACGTTCTCAAACATCCCGACGTTGGGGCCAGGCTCCCACGACCTCACCTCTTCGCGGGTGCGGCGGGCGAGCTCCTTGCCTTCGGCGGCAACCTCGTCGACGAACTCGTCGGGGAGCTCGCCGATGGACTGCAAGTAGGCGACCAGTCGCGAGATGGGGTCGCGCTCGGCCCAGTAGGCCTCGTCGGCCTTGGTGCGGTAGCGGGTGGGGTCGTCGGAGGTGGTGTGCGCACCCATGCGGTACGTGAACGCCTCGATGAACACCGGCCCGGCGCCGGAACGCGCGTACTGCATCGCCCAGTTGGTGACCGCGTAGGAGGCGATGACGTCGTTGCCGTCCACGCGGATGGACGGCATGCCAACACCCTTGCCGCGCTCTGCGAGCGGCACGCGGGCCTGGCGCGTGGTCGGCTCCGAGATCGCGAACTGGTTGTTCTGGCAGAAGAACACCACGGGGGCGTTGTAGACGGAGGCGAACACGAGCGCCTCGTTGACGTCACCCTGCGCCGTGGCGCCGTCGCCAAAGTAGGTGATGACGGCCGCGTCGCGCGTGGGATCGCCACTTGCGACGAGGCCGTCACGGTCCATACCCATGGCATAGCCGGTTGCATGCAGGGTATGGGCGCCTATGACAAGCGTGTAGAGGTGGAAGTTGTGGTCCGCAGGGTTCCACGCTCCGTGCTTGAGTCCTCGGAAAATCTTGAGCATCTGCGGCAAGTCAACGCCGCGCTGCAGGGCCACCGCGTGCTCGCGGTAGCTGGGGAAGACGTAGTCGTCGCCGCGCACCACCGCGCCCGAGCCCACTTGCGCCGCTTCTTGGCCCCATGACTGCACCCACAGGCCCAGCTCGCCCTGCCGCTGCAGGCTCGTGGCCTCCATGTCGAAGGCGCGCGTGAGCGCCATGGAGCGGTAGAACTCGCGCAGCTTCTCAGGCGTGAGGTCGGCGGCGTACGGCGAGAAGAACTCGTGCTCCTCGCGCTCACCGGTGTGGTTCAGCAGACGGATAAGGCCGTCGTCTGACAGCGGACCAACAGCGTCCATGGATTCCTCCGGGCTGGGGTGGTTCCCCCCAAGGTTTCGTAACTTACGCAAGCGTAGGCTACGGAACCGTAGGTTGCAAGTGCAACGGCCCGACGGCGTGGCGGCTTTCGCGCGATAGGCGCCAGTTAGGAGGCGGCTGGCCCGGGCAACGCAGCAAGCAGCGCGTCGTTCTCGTCCGGAGTGCCGATCGTGATGCGCACTCCCTCTCCCGCGAAGGGCCGCACCAGAATTGGGGTGGGCAGCGCGCCCAGCGCGGCCACAACATCGGCCGTGCCGTCGCCAGCGGGGAGCCACACAAAGTTGCCGTCAGTCTCCGGGGCGTCCCAGCCAAGTTCGCGCACGCCAGCCAACACTCGTGAGCGCTCGGCCGCCGTCAAGTCCACCCGCTCGAGCAACTCGTCCACCGCGTCGAGCGACGCAATCGCGGCGGCCTGGGCCGGCTCGGTGATCGAGAACGGCGTCACGACCGCGCGAATCGGAGCGAGCAACTCGGGAGAGCCGAGCGCGTATCCCACGCGCATGCCCGCGAGTCCGTACGCCTTGGAGAACGTCCGCAGCACCAACAGGTTGGGGTAGCTGGCGAGGAGGTCGGCGCCGCGAACCGCGTGCGGGTCACGCGAGTACTCGCCGTACGCCTCGTCCAGCACCACCGCTACGTACGAAGGCACCCGCGCCATGAACTCCGCGAACTCGTCGGCGTGCACCGCCGGGCCGGTGGGGTTATTGGGCGAGCACACCAGCACCACCTTGGTGCTGTCCGTGATCGCGGCAACCATCGCATCGAGGTCGTGCCGCGCATCCGCATCGAGCGGCACGCGCACCGCTTCGGCACCCGCAATGGCCACCAGAATGGGGTACGCCTCAAAGCTCCTCCACGCGAAGACCACCTCATCGCCTGCGCCCGCGTAGGCCTGAAGGATGTGCGCGAGGACGGCAACCGAACCGGCCCCCGCAACCACACCGTCGGGCGTTGTGCCGCAGGCCTCAGCCAAGCGAGCGTGCAATGCAGAGGCGCCCATGTCCGGATAGCGCTGAGGCGCGGCGGCACCAGCGGCGATCGCCTCAAGCACGGAAGGCAACGGGCCATACGGGCTCTCATTCGAGGACAACTTGATCGGGGCGGGGCCGTCGCCACCGCGTGCGCCGGGGACGTACGCGGGGAGGGCGGCGATGGCCGGGCGAGGCGCGGGGGTGCTCATAGGTTCAGTGTGTCAGGCGCGTGGAAGAATGCGAGCCATGCGATTCCTGTTGAACTCCGCCCTGACCGCCGTGGCCGTGTGGGTGGTGACGCTCATCTCGTGGTTCGACGTGGTGGTGGAAGGCGGCGAGAGTGACTGGTGGAAGCGCGCGCTCGTGTTCCTGGTCATCGGCATGGTGATCGCGGGCATGAACGCCCTGGTGCGACCGCTGCTGACGTTCCTCGCGTTGCCGTGCTTGATCCTGACGCTTGGGCTGTTCTCGCTGCTGATCTCGTGGGCGATTCTGTGGCTGGCCTCGTGGTTCACGGGCATCATCCCGGGAGTGGAACTCACGCTTGGCGACTTCTGGCAGACGTTCTGGGCAGCGCTGGTGCTCGCGATCGTGACCGCGATTCTGCAGGCGCTCATTCCTGGCGCTGGACAGCGCAGGGAGCAGACCTTCTAGGCACTACCGCGTTACCGGGGTGTACTCGGTGACCGTCACCTCCTTGGTCTCATCGAAGAACTCCGCGGCATCTCGCATCCACGCGTCCGTCGACTCGGTGAGTCCCTCATCTACGAGCCGCGCCGTCTGCCCGTAGGTGTCGAGGTGATGCGCTGAACCGATCGATGTTCCCTCTCCGGCGAGTTCCGGCAGTTCAGAGCGCCGCGCGTCGTGATGCACGGTGACGCGCGTGGGGGTGTCGGGATTGGGCTTGCCGTCGAGGCCAGGGACGATGTCTCTGGTGCCCTCGAGGTGGAGCGCGCTGACCGTGGAAGGCACCGTGATGCGGCCCACGGGAGAGCCGGCCGTGACGAGCGCGCGGACGTTGAACCGCCGAGTGAAGTCCGGGTTGGCTGCGAGCGCCGTGGCCAGGATCCCGCCAAGGGAATGGCCAGCGAGCAGTACCGGCTCGTTGGGATCGGCCCCGTCGGCGACAAGCGCCGCCGCCACAAGGTCCGCCATCTGGGGCATCTGCCGCGCCATGAGCGCCAAGTCCGCCTCAACGTCTACCGGGTTGCCGTCCCAGAACAGCCAATCCTCGGTGCCAGGCAGATAGACAATCCTGTGGGTAACGTCGCTCTGGTCCGTCCATCGCTCAATGCGAATGGAGCCGTCATTCACGAGTTCCGTCTCGCGCAGCCGATGCATCACGTCTTCGACGCTCGCAGCGGGTTGCGCGTCAACGACGCTGCCGTGGGCCGCGAAGAACCCGGGCTCCCCAAGCCACCCCTCTAGCGCCGCCGCGACTCGCGCAAGCAGCGCCACCACCACGGCGTACTGAGCGAAGCTCAGCGTGCCCTCCACCGAGTCGCGGGTCAGCGTGCCGGTGGTTGGTGGCGCGTCATCAGGAAGCAGCCCCGTGATGGCGCCGCCGTTGCCTGTGGCGATGAGAGCCGTGCCGGGCGTCGACACGGCGGCCACCCCCGCGAGCGCAACCTGGCCAAGCCACATCCCGCGACCTCGCAGGTCTTCCCCAGCCTCAACAACGGCTTCAATGCGAGTCACCTTCTGCCTGGCTCGCCGCTCCGCGTCGAGGTACGCGTGCGTCACCTTGGCCAGCCGGCTCGCGGTGTCGTCGAGCTCTGCCTCAACTCGCGCCGCGGGCCCGAACGCAAGGCTCGCCAACGCCGCACTCGCTCCCGCATGCCCGACGCTGTGGCTGAGCTCCATAGCCGCGCGCCTTCGCGCCACCTCCAGCCGGGCGGAGGCGACATGATCCGCGGCGGCACGCAATGCGCTGACCGCCCATTCGAGATCCTCCGTGACGGCGCGCTCCCCGCCCGCGCCGCCCGTGGACCAGATCGGCTCCGTCACGCCACCCCGTCCCTGGCCGCGGAGAGGCGGTCGCGGAACTGCGTGAGGTCCTGGATGGTGGCGTAGAGCTCCTCTCGATAGCGAGTGGCGAACACCGAACGCCAGTCCACCTCTTGCGCGTGCCGCACCTTGGCAATCGCGACCTGCACGTCGTCGATGGCGCGACTGAGCGCGGCGTGAGTGGCTGCCAGGTCATCCATGGAGGCAAACCTAGCCAGAGCGTCGGGCCTGCAGGGAGGCCACCGGGGGTACCTGTGGAGAACTCCTATGCCATGGAAGAATGGGGACGTGACTGACTGGACGCCGCTCGCCGAGATCACCCCGCCCATCGCCCTTGGTCCGCTTGACGGCCGGTATCGCCGCACCGTGGCGCCGCTCGTTGACCACCTCAGCGAGCCCGCCCTCAACCGCCAGCGCCTGCACGTGGAGGTGGAGTGGTTCATCCACTTGTGCGCCACGAACGCGGTGCTGGGCACGCGCGAGCTCACCTCCGATGAGGTGGCGCTGCTCCGCGCGATCCCTGCCGGGTTCGATGCGGACGGCATCGCCGAGCACGCGGAGATCGAGCGCGAGACGATCCACGACGTCAAGGCGATCGAGTACTACATCAAGCGTCGCCTCGTCGGCACGTCCCTCGAGAATCTAAGTGAGTTAACTCACTTTGCCTGCACGAGCGAGGACATCAACAACCTCTCCTACGCACTCATGGTGAAGGGGGCGGTGAGCGAAGTCTGGCTTCCCGCCGCCCAAGACTTGGTGACACAGATTGCGGACCTGGCCACGGCGTCGGCCGGTTTGCCGATGCTCTCGCGGACGCACGGGCAAACCGCAACCCCTACCACGCTGGGCAAGGAACTCGCAGTACTCGCTCACCGGTTGCGCCGCCAGCTGCGCCGCATCGAGGGCGCCGAGTATCTGGGCAAGATCAACGGCGCCACGGGCACCTACGGCGCGCACACCGCGGCCGTGCCGGGCACCGACTGGATCACCGTCTCGCGCACGTTCGTGGAGGGCCTTGGTCTCACGTGGAACCCGCTCACCACGCAGATCGAGAGCCACGACTGGCAGGCAGAGCTGTACGCGGACGTCGCGCGCTTTGGCCGCATCCTGCACAACCTCACCACGGACGTGTGGACGTACATCTCGCTCGGCTACTTTGCGCAGGCCGCTGCGCCGGGCTCGATCGGCTCCAGCGCCATGCCGCACAAGATCAACCCCATCCGCTTCGAGAACGCGGAGGCGAACCTCGAGATCTCGGCAGCGCTCTTTGACTCGCTGGGCTCCACCCTGGTGACGTCGCGGCTTCAACGTGACCTCACCGACTCCACCACGCAGCGCAACATTGGCGTGGCGTTTGGCCACTCGCTGCTCGCGATTGACAACGTCGCGCGCGGGCTCAAGACGCTGTCCGTGAACGAGGCCGCGCTTGCCGCGGACCTCGACGCCAGCTGGGAAGTCCTCGCCGAGCCCATCCAATCCGCAATGCGCGCCGCGTCCATCGCCGGCGTCCCCGGCATGGACAAGCCCTACGAGCGCCTCAAGGAACTCACGCGCGGCCAGCAGATTGACGCCGCCGCGATCCGTGAGTTCGTTGGCACCCTTGGCCTGCCCGACGCTGTGGCTGAGCGGTTGTCCGAGCTCACCCCTGGCACGTACGTGGGATTGGCGGAGCGGCTAGTTCGCGACTACCTCTAGTAGGTGCCACCCTGCGCGCAGTAGCCCGTCACCCTACGCGAAGTCGCAGGGCCTGAGTCACTCCGCGGGGTCGAGTTTCTGCCACGCGTACTCCGGGCCAGTCCATTCGAGTCCGTCGAACCGCGCGACGCCCCCAACTGCGTAGAGGTCCCACGGGGCGTCAAGCGAGCCGTCGGCGCACGCCACGAGCGCATCAGCAGGATCCGTGAGTCCCCAGAGTCGTGGTGGAGACAACTCTCCATGGGCGTACGCGCCACTGTTAACATTGCCCGCGCGGTACAAGCCCACCACCTCGCCGTCGCGCACCGCGATGAAGGTGGTGCCCACGACGAGCTTGTCCTCGTCTGGGTCTGACCCGCTTGTGGTCATCTGGGTGGCCGGGTCGCCGAACGTCTGCACTTCGTAGCCAGTCGTGTTCACTCCTGCGTCCTCCCAATAGTCACTCTGAAAGGCGGCCACCGGCAGCGGGCCAGCGGCTTGCGTTTGAGGTACGGATGGGGGATCTGAGTACAGCGCCAAGAACTCCGCGTCGACCTCTTGGGCGGACTTCCAACCCGCGCTCACCACTTCAAACGTGTCGGAGCCGTGCCCGAACGTGCCGAGCTGGGTGCCGCACGTGAACGGGTCGATGCCAGTTGCGGTTGGGTTGCCAAAGGAGTCGCTCACCCGCGGGTCAGGAGTCACCGTAGCTTGCGCACTGATAGCCGGAGAGGTCGTTGCCGCCGCACTCTCACCCGGCTCGGGCGTGATAGTCACACACGTCACCGCCGGCGCTTGAGCTGGTTCTAGTGAGGTGCTGGTCAGCTCCAGGTGGTCGTTGATGACGGTGAACGTGACTTGCTTGCCCTCGTCGATCTGCAGCGCATACACCCCGCCACTGTTGGGAGTCAGAACCGTCGAGTCGCCGCTAGGCAGCGAGCCGAGGACCTCCTGTGTCTCAAGATCGATCGAGATGTTCGCTATGAGGTGGGGCGCCTCTTCATCACCCACGGACACGGCCCAGACCACGCTCCCGGAGGGCGATGGGATTGGCGAGACGTGTAGCGCATCGCCTGAACCTGTGTCCACAGCGCTCTGTGCGCGGTGCGACGTGACGTCGACGTCCCCGTCAAACACCGAAACGGTGAGGTAGTCGTTGGGGTCCGTACCCTCTGGCAGCCCGACCAAGAAGATGCCGAACCCGATGGTCGCCTGCGCACCATTGGGAAGGGTGAGGCGGTACTTGCCATCCTCGAGCGCAACGAGCGCCGCCCCTTCCGTCTGCAGCACCGGGTCCTCGTCCGCCGACAACGCGACATCCGCCGTCGAACCATCCGAAGAATCCGTGAAGGTGAAAATCTTGGGTGGCCACGAGGTCTCCGTCGTGGATTCCACAGCGTCGGGCGTTGACGTGGTGCACACCACGTAGGGCGACGCTGCCGGCCCCGCAAACACCCACCCCGACCACGGCACCTGGCTCGCGCCAAAGGCCACCGCACCAACGCCCGCCAACGACACTCCGCCAGCCGCAGTCGCGGACAGGGCGCGGCGACGCTTCACGCGTCCAGCCACCCCGCGCCCAAATTCGCCGGCGAAGTCCTCGTCCGCAAAGAGCTGCCGCTTCGCGTCCAAACCCCCAAGCAACGCGTCCTTGAGTTCATCGGGCATGTCAGCGGCCCACCTTCCCAGTTGGGAGCACCGGCACATGGTCGGCCTCCGGGTTCTGTCCCTCCGCGGTGCCGAGCTGAATGGCCAACTTGGCCGTAGCGTCGGACAGATACCGCTTGACGGTTCCTTCCGCGATGCCCAACTGGTGCGCCACTTGCTGCACGGTGCAGTCGTCGAAGTAGCGCAGCGCCACGCATGCGCGTTCGCGCGGTGACAGCGTCGCGAGCGCGCGTTGCACGTCTACCTGGGCTTCCACGTCCGGGGTTGTCGCCGCGTCCCGCTCATACGCGCGGGCGTGATTGCGCTCACGGCTCTTGCGCTTGCGCAATCCGTCCAGGTAGACGGTGGGAATGGCCCTGCGCACGTACGCCTCTGCGGCGTTGACGTGAGCGAAGGCCCGACGCTTGGAAAAGCTCCGTACGAGCGCCTCCTGGAGCACGTCGTGGGCTTCCGCATCGTCGCCGGTCACCATCGCGGCATACGCGAGCAGGCGTGCGGCCCGCTCTCGCATGACCTGATCGAGGATCGGTTCCCAGTGCGCCACCCCTACCCCTTCGTTTGGTTGAGCATCTCACTTCAACAACGTGAGCTGCGCACCAAACGGTTGGGGGCAGGAGCGGCGGGGGCTGAGCTCAGCCTTGGAGGTCGATCTTCTTCCACGCGAAGACTGGCGCCTCCACGACTCCGTCTTCGTCCGCGTACATCTCTCCGGCAACTGCGTACATGTCCCAGTCATCGCCCAAGTCCACGCCCGGGCATGCCTCGAAGGCATCGTCGGGAGTGAGCAGGTAGGCAGAGGGGTCGGGGTCCATGCCGTCCTCGTACACGTGGCCCCCTGCGCTTGAGTCGTCAGGAAGTACGCCGACCACGACGCCGTCACGCACCGCGACGAAGCCAAGGCCCCTCGCGAACGCCGCGCCGTCGCCATCGGTCATGATGTAACCGAGATCCCACAGGTCGCGCGGGTCCCCGGGCCACGTAGAGCCAGCACCGGACTGCGGCGGGTCGCTCGCCGCGGGACCGGTGTCAAGGTCCACCTTGAGCACCTCGTCCGCGGTGGCGCGATCCCAGAAGTCATCTCCAATGTTCTCGACAATCCCGTCAATTTCCGCGTTGACTTCCGCCGAAGGCACCGTGGTGACGCTCGTCACCTGGAGATCCGCGTCCCCGTGCTCCTCCGTTGCGATCTCGGCCTTGCAATAGAACGGCGAGTCCACTGCCGCCGCGGGGCTCGTAGTAGGAACCGCCGATTCACTCACGCTGGGCAACACGCTGGGTGACACAGACGCGCTCGGCGAAGCGCTCGGTGCCTGGCTCTCGCACGTCACCGCGCCCTCGGCGTTAACGATGGTGAGTGTTCCGCCGTCAAACATGAACTGCAGCTCGCCCCCGTTGGCAAGACCCATGCTCAACTGTTCGTCCGCCGTAAGTTCAGCGACATCGAACTCAACAGTCTCACCGCTCATGAACGCAAAGGTGAGCGTGGAGCCGTCGAAGTCCGCCTTGGCGAGTTGTTCGCCGTCTTGAAGGAGCAGCCACGAGTCAAGCTCTGTGCCTCCGGCGCCTGGAATCTGGCTGCCATTGGGGTCGGCGCTTGCGGGCCCAGGCGTCACCACGTCCTCAAGATCGTTAATGGGCATCGCTGTCACGCCCTCTGGCGCTTGCACTCCACCACCCTCGGGCAAGAGCAGTCGAGCTCCCGACTCGAGCACAAGTTCCGTGCGCCCGTCGGTGGTCTCAAACGTTGTGAGGGAGCCGTCCATGTTCCGTGCCCTGGGATTGCCGTCGGCGTCCCAGTCCACGAAGTAGACGTAACTCGTCGCCTCGTCGATGATGCCGAACCCTGGCGGCGTGGGAAGCACGAATGGCTTCGCGACAACGACACCTGGGGTCGGAGTGCAGAGCTCTTCGCCTCCGCCCGCAGGCGAGCCAAGCACAAACCCACTCCACGGCACCTGCCCGGCACCAAAGGCGACGGCCCCAACGCCCACCAGAGACGCGCCACCGATACCCGCAGACCTGGCGGCACGGCGTCGGGCAATGCGCCCCTTCACCGCGCCAAACCGGGCGTCGGCGTACTCGCCGCCGTTGAACCTCATCGAATCCACATCTACTGCGGCGTCAAGCCGCGCGTGCAGTGCTGTCATGGCTTTGCTCCCTTCATCTCCGGCGTGACCACCGGAACCCCCTCCGCCTCGGTTGAGGCATCGACTTCCTCGCCAAGAATCCGCGCCAATTTGCCCGACGCGTCGCTCAAGTACCGCTTCACAGTTCCCTCTGCGACGCCCAGTTGGGCAGAAATCTGCGGCACCGTGAGGTCGTCATAGAAGCGCAGCACAACGCAGGCCCGCTCCTGTGGCGGCAGGGCGGCAAGCGCGGCGCGGACATCCATGACGACGTCACGGTCCGTTGTTAAGACGTGGCGCCCCCCGATCGCCACGTCTCGATCATGAGCCCGCTCAGCGGCCTTGCGCTTGCGGAGCCGGTCAATGAAAACGCTGGGGATGGTGCGGCGCACGTAGGCCTCCGCGAGGTTCGCGTTGTCGAACGCGCGGCCCCTGGAGAAAGAGCGAACCAGCGCGTCCTGGAGCACGTCTTGGGCCTCGGCGTCGTCGCCGGTGAGGAGTGCCGCGTAGGCGAGCAGGCGGGGCGCGCGCTCACGCATCACCTCATCGAGCACCGGTTCCCAGCGAGCCATGCGTCCTCCCCAATTGCAAAGTCTGTCTGAAGAACGCAGCGGGAATCATGAATCGTTGGGTGGAAGCGCGCCGCCACGACAAACGTCGGAACCACTACGAGGCTTTTTTCGGCTGAGGTGCCAGCGAAATGCCGAGATAGTGGTTCAGACGTTTGTGGCGGCGACATTGCGGGCGGTCCAGTCGTTACTGTGTCCGTGACCATGGACACCGCTGTTGCTTCGCAAGGGCCCGACGCTGGGGCGGCTCTCCCCTCGCGTCGCCGCTTGCGTGCCGAGATTCTCATCGTGCTGGGGTTGTCGCTTGGCAAGAGCGGCATTTACGCGATTGTGAAACTCGCCGAGCGGTACGCCGCGGAGACCCCCGTGGGCGATCAGGCCACGACGATCAACCCGTCCCGCTCCAGCATCGACATCTTTGACCTCATCTACCAGGTGCTATCCATCACGTTCGCGCTCGTGCCCGTGGCGCTGGCCATCTACTTGCTCGGCTCACACGGAACCCGCGCCACCCGCATCCTTGGGCTCGTGGGGCCCGCGCGCGCGTGGTGGAAGGACGTGGGCCTCGGCGCCGTCCTGGCCGCGTGCATCGGCATCCCCGGTCTCGGCGTCTACTACCTTGGCCGCGCGATTGGCCAGAACGTGCACATCGACACCTCCGGACTTCCGGAGTCCTGGTGGGCGTCCACCGTGTTGCTCACCGCCGCGGCCGCGGCCGCGATCCTCGAGGAGACCATCGTGGTGGGCTACCTCGTGACGCGACTGGAGCAGTTGAAGTGGTCGCTGCCGGCGATCCTTATCGCCTCGGCGCTGCTGCGCGGCTCGTACCACCTCTACCAAGGCTGGCCCATGGCGCTCGGCAATGTGGCGATGGGCCTGGTGTTCGCCTGGGTCTTCTACAAGCGCCGCCGTCTGATGCCGCTGATGGTCGCGCACTTCCTGCTCGACTTCGTGAGCTTCGTCGGCCCCGAAGTAGTGCCGCACGAGTGGCTCGTTGCGCTCGGCCTGGTTTAGGGCACGTCCGCATAGACTCCCCCTATGGCCGCCGATGCTGACGCAACTGCGCGCGCTCAGGTGACCCCAGCGTCGGGCATAGAAAAGCCCCAGCAAGCGGTGCAGGTGATCGATTCCCCGCTCACCAGAGTGCATCGCTTCACCGATCTCATCTCGCTAATTGCGACGTCGCTAGGCATTGCGCTGACCCTGCTGATTTCGGCGTATGCGCAAGAAACGTCGGCGGGCATTACCGAGGACATCCAGGGGGTGTCGTCGTTCGTGCAGCGGCTGCTCGTGGCGCCGGTCAACATCATCAGCGGCATCATCACGATCGTCATCCCTGGGTACGTGATCATCGCGCTCGCGATTCGCAAGGAGCCGCGACGAATCCTCGAGATCATCGGGGCGTCCGTGGTGGGCTTCATGCTCACCGGAATTGCCGCCTTGCTGTTGCTCAGCTTTGCCTCCGAGCCGCTGCTCTCGTCGCTGTCCATTCGAAATGCCGACGGCACCACGAGCCTGCAGTTGCCCGCCTATATCTCGGCGGTGTCGGCGATGGTGACGGCGTCGGGGACGCGACTAGGTGGGCGGACGACCACGTGGTCATGGACGCTGCTGTGGGTGGGGTCCGCGATCGGCGTGGTCACCGGAATCGTCACGGCGCCTGCGGCGATCCTGACGATCCTCATCGGCCGCGTTGCTGGCCTTGCGGCTCGCTATGCGGTGGGCTCGAACGCCGACCGCGCCTACGGCGACGCGCTCGTGGACGGGATTCGGCGGGCAGGGTTTGAGCCGCGACGACTCGTGCGCGCCGACGCTACGAACAACTACACGCCCGAGGGCATCGACCCCATGACGGCGGCCATTGCGCGCTCGCGCGCGGCCCGCATCTACGCCATCACTACGCGCGAGAACCACCACCTCATCGGCGTGGCGATCGACGGTGATCAGCATGCAGCGGGCTTCCTCACCAAGCTGTGGGGCACGCTGCGGCTGCGCGGCATCAACACGCGAGCGGATGTGTCGCTGCGGGCGAGCGCCCAGGCCACCGCGTTGGTCAGTCACGCCGCGCGCACAGCGGGGGTTCGCACCTCGCGAGTGCTTGGGATGGCGGCCGCTCGCGACACCTTCATCACGGTGTACCAGCGGCCCCCGGTCGCGACAACCGTTGCGCAGGCCTCTGCGGAGGACATGACCGACGCCGTGCTCGACGCCCTGTGGAACCAGGTGGAGGTGGCGCACAGCGCCAACATCGCGCACCGCAACCTGTCATCGGAGACGGTGCTCGTCTCCGGGGAGCAGGAGGCGGACGATCCGTCCGTGTGGCTCACCGCCTGGGACCTTGGCGAAGTGGCCGCCTCCGACCTTGCGATTCGCATCGACCGCGCGCAGGTGCTCGCGATGCTCGCGACCAAAGTAGGGGTGGAGCGAGCGCTCGCCTCGGCCTTCCGCTGCCTGTCCAGCGAAGAGGTGGAGCAGTTCGCGCCGCTCATCCAGCCAGTTGCGCTTCCTGGCGTGACGCGCGCCGAGCTCAAGGCGGCCAGGCCGGTCAAGCTGCTCGAAGAGCTGCGCGAAGGCATCCTCAACAAGCTGCCCGATGCCAACGTGGACACGCAGAACATCACGCGCTTTGGCGCCCGCACCATCATCACCGCGGTGCTCGCGATCGTCGCGATCGTGGTGATGGCCGGTTTCAACACCACGGAACTCATCACCGCCCTGCGAGACGCGAACCTGTGGTGGCTGCTGGCGGCACTCGTGTGGAGCTTCGCCACGTATGTGGGTGCGGCGCTGACTCTCATGGCATTCAGCCCTGTGCGTCTGCCGTTCATCAGTGCGTTCCTTGCGCAGGTGGCCGCGACCTACGTGGCCCTTGCCGCCCCTGCCGGGGTGGGGCCTGCGGCCCTCAACATGCGGATGCTGTCTCGCCGCGGGGTGGCGACACCGCTTGGCCTCGCGACCGTGGCGCTCATTCAGGTGAGCTCCGTGGTGGTCACGGTGATTGGCCTCGTAACGCTGACGCTGCTGACCGGCTCGCCGGACACTCTGGCGAATCTGCCCTCGACCGCCGTGCTCATCGGCGTGGGCATCACGATCGTGGTGTTGGCGCTCGCACTACTGGTTCCCCGCGTGCGCAAGTTCGCGCTGGGCAAGGTCATGCCCGTCGTGAGCCAGACGTGGCCCCGACTGTCCCAAGTGCTTAGCAAGCCGTGGCGGCTTGGTCTTGGCCTGGGCGGAAACCTGCTCATGACCGTGGGCTACATCGGCGCGTTCTACGCCTCCCTCGAGGCGTTTGGCCAGTCTGTCAAGATCGTGGACTTGGCGATCGTGTTCTTCATCGGAAACGCCGTTGGCGCCGTCGTGCCAACTCCCGGCGGTGTTGGGCCAGTCGAACTCGCGCTCACCGCAGCGCTCACGAGCCTTGGCATTCCGTATGGTGTCGCGTTCTCCGCAGTGCTGATCTACCGCTTCATCACGCACTTCCTGAACATCCCGCTTGGGTACATCTCGATGAAGTACTTGGAGCGTAAGGGCGAGGTATAGCGCTCAGCCAGCCGTAGCGTCGGGCAGATGCCTGCGCCCCCCTTACATACCCGACGGCATGTTGGCGAAGTGCGCCACGTCCTTGCGGAAGGCCACGGCGATGGTGGCGGTGGGGCCGCCGCGGTGCTTGGCGACGATGAAGTCGGCCTCGCCGGGGCGGGCCTCGTAGTCGTAGGCGTCCTCGCGGTGCAGGAGGATGACGATGTCGGCGTCTTGCTCGATGGAGCCGGATTCGCGCATGTCGGAGAGCATGGGCTTCTTGTCGCCGCGCTGCTCGGGTCCACGGTTGAGCTGGGAGATCGCGATGACGGGGACGTTGATCTCCTTGGCGAGCAACTTGAGGGCGCGGGAGAACTCGCTGACCTCTTGCTGGCGGGACTCGACCTTGCGGCCAGAGCTCATGAGTTGCAAGTAGTCGATGACGACCAGTTGGAGGTCGTGCTGCTGCTTGAGGCGGCGGCACTTGGCGCGGATCTCCATGAGCGACATGTTGGGGCTGTCGTCGATGTAGAGCGGCGCCTTGGCCACGCGCGCGGCGTGGGTGGCGAGCGCCTCCCAGTCGTTGGGGCCCATGGGTCCCTTGGTGAGCTTGGTGAGCTTCACGCCCGACTCCGCGGACAGCATGCGCTTGGTGATTTCCTCGCGGCTCATCTCGAGGGAGAAGATGACCGACGCCTTGCCCGCACCGATCGACGCGGCGCGCGCGATGTCGAGGCCGAGCGTGGACTTACCGATGGCGGGACGAGCCGCGATGACGATCATCTGGCCGCCCTGGAAGCCGCCCGTGAGGTCGTTGAGTTCGTCGAAGCCGGTGGGTACGCCGCGCAGGGAGCCGTCGTGCTTGGAGGCCGCCTCGACCTCCTCGAGCGTGCGCTCGATGAGGTCGCCCACCGCGAGGTAGTCCTCGGAGTTACGCCGCTCGGTGACCGCGAAGATCTCCGCCTGCGCGCCGTCGACGACGTCGTCAACCTCGGTGCCGTCGGCGTCGTAGCCCATGTTGGCGATGCGCGTGCCGGCCTCAACGAGGCGACGCAGGATGGACTGCTCGCGCACCAGGCGCGCGTAGTAACCGGCCGACGCTGCGGAGGGTACGGCGGCAATAAGGGTATGGAGGTACTCGGCTCCACCAACCCGTGAGATCTGGCCGCTCTTCTGGAGCTCGGCGCCCACGGTGAGGGCGTCCACCGGGTCACCGGAGTTGTAGAGCTTGACCGCGGTGTCGAAGATGGTCTCGTGCGCCGGGCGGTAGAAGTCATCGCCGCGCACCACCTCGACGACGTCCGCCATCGCGTCCTTGGAGAGCATCATCGCGCCCAACACGGACTGCTCCGCGTCGACGTTCTGCGGCGGCACGCGGTCATACGTGGCGGGGCGCGAGCCGTACGCCGCTGCCAACTCATCGACCGACATGGGACACCGCCTCGCGCATCATTTCTCCCTCACCCTCGGACCTTCGCGCCTGTCTGCCTACAGTGTTGCTCCGGGGTCTGACACGCGAGAGTATCGCGGTCGCGTGGCGGCCACGACCGGAGTGCTTACGGGCCTGTGAGTTACTGCGAATTTCTCGTGGACAGCCGGTGGATGACGTGTGCAGACGCCACCGAGGGCGCTGTGGAAACTTGTGTGAATTACTCGGGGGAGTATGGCGTATTAGGGCGTTTACCTGGGGTTTTACCGAACGTCGCTATGGGGATAAACCTGAGGTTGAAGTTCTCGGCGTGTCGCGCGTCGGGCGTGTCGCGGCTTGCGCGGCGAGGTGAAATGTGCCTCCTGTGCTGGTCCCTCATCGTGCCGCCATCGTGCCTGGTTGAGGTGGTGTGGTGCGGGTGGTGGCGCACCTAGCGCCGCCGTCGCGACGCGAGTCGTGGCGCACCTAGCGCCGCCGTCGCGACGCCAGTCCGGATCCCTCCTCGCACCTCGTGACGCCGCCGCCGCGCCTCGCGACGCCGGGCCGCGCGCTCCCTGAGTCCCTGAGTGCTCGATCTCGGCCAGATCCGACACTCACGCACTCACAGAGCGCAGCGGCTGGAGGCGGAGGCGGGTTCGGCTGGGGGCGAAACGGGAGGCGAGCGGGAGGGGAGCGGGCGGGGCCTGCGGCTCGCTCGCACACTCCCTGAGTGCCTGGGTGCTCGATCTCGGCCAGAACCGACACTCACGCACTCAAGGGGTGTAGCGCGCCTGGGCGCCGGGCAGACGCAGCAGCCCAGGGCAGATGCAGCAAGGCCCGACTCCCCGGCGCCTTTTGAACGGCGCAGGGAAGCCGGGCCTCACCAGCAGTCTGAACAGCCTTACTTGGCTGCGACCACCTGAACGTCCACGGTCGCCACGACGCCGTCGTGGAGCGAGACCTTCACCTGGTAGTCGCCAACAGCCTTGATGGGCTGGGCGATCTGGATGCGACGCTTGTCTACGGCGGCACGCGAACCGATCGCCTCGGCGATGTCACCGGTGGTGACGGCGCCGAACAGGCGACCGGACTCGCCGGCCTTCGCGGACACGACCACGGGCGACGCCTGGAGCGCCGAACGTGCAGCCTGAGCGTCCTCGACGGAAGCGAGCTCGCGAGCGCGGCGCGCCTTGCGCATCGCCTCGATGGACTTCTCGGCACCCGCGGACCATGGCGTGGCCAGCTTGCGGGGGACGAGGAAGTTGCGTGCGTAACCGTCCTTGACGTCAACGACGTCACCGGCAACGCCGAGGCCGTTGACCTCGTGCGTGAGGATTACCTTTGCCATAAGAGCACGCCCCCGATCAGCGGCCGGAGCCGGCGTAGGGGAGAAGCGCCATCTCGCGCGCCACCTTGATGGCACGGGCGATGTCACGCTGCTCCTGGACGGAGACACCGGTGACGCGACGCGAACGGATCTTGCCGCGGTCAGAGATGAACTTGCGAAGCAGCGCGGTGTCCTTGTAGTCAATTGTGGAGACCTTGGCGGCCTTCAGCGGGTTGACCTTCTTGCGCGGCTTGCGAATGTCGTTCTTAGCCATGTTGAAACTCCTGAAGAAGATAGAAAGAAGATTTAGAACGGGGGTTCGTCAGACGCCGGGGCGGATGCCCACGGGTCGTTTGCCGATCCACCAGCTGGGGCCTGCGAATAGCCGCCGCCACCGCCAAAGCTGCCACCGCCGTCGGGCCCCCCAGAACGCTGGGTACGGTTCACCTTTGCGGTGGCGTAACGCAGCGAGGGACCAACTTCGTCGACCTGCATTTCGGTAACGGTGCGCTTCTCGCCGTTGGCCTCCCACGACCTCGACACCAGGCGGCCCGTCACGATGACGCGCATGCCTTTGGTCAGCGACTCGGCCACGTTTTCCGCGGCCTCGCGCCACAGGGAGCAGCGCATGAACAGGGTCTCGCCGTCCTTCCACTCGTTCGACTGACGGTCAAACGTGCGGGGAGTGGACGCCACCGTGAAGTTCACTACGGCCGCACCGGACTGGATGAATCGCAGTTCGGGGTCGCCCGTGAGGTTGCCAACCACGGTGATTTGAGTGTCGCCTGCCATGTGAGTTCCCTTTGGTTGTGGGTTGTGTCTGGACTAGTGAGCGTCCGGACGCAGCAGCTTGGTGCGAAGAATCGACTCGTTGAGGCCCAGCTGACGCTCGAGCTCCTTGGCCGTGGCGGACTCCGAGGTGAAGTTGATCACCGCGTAGATGCCGTCTGCCTTCTTCTTGATCGGATACGCGAGACGACGACGGCCCCAGATGTCGAGCTTGTCGACCGTGCCGCTGTCTCCCGTGATCACCGTCAGGTACTTCTCAAGCGACGGCTGAACCGTGCGCTCTTCTACCTCAGGGTCAAGAATGACCATCATTTCGTACTGACGCATTGATACCCACCTCCTCTGGACTCATGCGGCCACGGACTTTCCGTGGCAGGAGGGTGTCGTCATGTGGCAATTGCCACCGAACAAGGGTACCGGGCGGCGGCGACATTAGCGAATGAGGATGCCCGACGCTGTGGATAAGTCCCGTACGCCGCCCACCCGGGCCTCCGAATGGGTTCTGGTTCCGGCTATAGGGGCCAATAGCCTGACTCAAGACCCATTCGGGGCTGGGGGATCGTGCGGGAGGCCCCACATGACCCCCGACTAGACTCAACTCGCACCCAGACAGTTAGGAACAGCGTGAAGCCTGTGCTCCTTGTCGGCCTCGGCGGCGACATCGGCGTCTACGCGTTCCTGCGCGCCGCCCACGAACGCTACGGCTGGCGCCCCACGGTCCTGTCGCAGAACACCACCACGTTTGGCCGCTACTCCACTCTGGGCGATTGGCTCATCGAGCCCAACATCCACACCCCGGCCGTCCTCATCGAGCGCCTCAACCAGCTCGCCAAGGACCACACAGAGCACGACCTCATGCTCTTCACCAACCTCGATTGGCACGTGCGCGCGCTCGCGCAGCACCGCGCAGACCTCGACCCCCGCTGGGTGGTGCCCCTGTGCGACCTCGCCACCTTCGACCTCGTGAGTTCCAAGGTCGCGTTCGCCGCCGCCGCCAAAGCCGTGGGCGTCCGCACCCCGCTCACCATTGACGTGGTTTTCCGGCCCGACGCTGTGGGCACCCCCGCGCGCGACGTCGCCTCCCGCATCGAGGAGTTGGGCATCCAGTTCCCCGTCATTGGCAAGCCCGCGATCAGTGCGGACTGGTTCCAGGCGCACTTCCCCGGCAAGGCCAAGATCCACCACTTCGAGTCCCTGGCAGAACTCACCACAGTCCTGGAGCACCTGGACACACTCCAGTACCCCAGCGAGTTCTTGCTCCAGGAGTTCATCCCGGGCGACGAGACGCACATGCGCTCCCTCACCGCCTACCGGGACTCCAAAGGAGAGATCACGCTGCTCGCCGGCGGCCAGGTGCTGCTCGAAGAGCACACCCCCGGCACCATCGGCATACCCGCCGCGATCCTCACGGGCGAGGACGCCGATGCCTTCGCGGACGCGAGCCGCATCCTGGACCACACCAACTACTTTGGCTTCGCCAACTTTGACTACAAGATCCACTCGGGCACGGGCGAGCGCGTGTTCTTTGAGCAGAACCCCCGAATCGGTCGCAACAACTACTACGTGACGGCCGCGGGTGTGAACGTGGCTCAGATCGCCGTGCAGGATCTGCTCCCACATCAGGAGCAGGAGCCGGCCAAGGCGCACACGGTCACCACGGAGATCCTCTACTCCGTGGTCCCCTACAAACTGCTCACTCACTACCTGCTTGACCCCGCGCTCCGCGAGCGTGTGGACAAAGCCAAGCAGCGCAGCGGACTGTTCCACCCGCTCAGGTACCGCAAGGGCGATGGCTCGCTGAAGCGTCGGGCATATGTACGGGCGCTGGACTGGCGGCTCACGCGCAAGTACAAGGAGTTTTACCCCAACGCCACGGACAGCGGGTTCTGATGGCGGCGCCGTTCGCGCACCTCGTTGAGGGCAAGAACCTGCTGCCCGTGATCCTGGGCGGGGATATCGGCGGGTACTCGCTCGCGCGCGCGTTCCACGAGGCGTTTGGGGTGAAGTCGATCATCATGTCGACGGCGCTTGGCGGCACGGTGCGGGACAGCGCCATCGTCATCAACGTCGTGGAGCCGGGGATGGACTCGCCTGAGGTCGCCGTGGCGGCGCTCAAGCGCATTGCCGCCGCTCATCCCGGGGCCGCGCTCATCGCGATGGGCAGCGCGGACTGGCTGGTGCGGATCCTCGTGGAGAACCGCGAGCAGCTGCCCGAGTACGTCGTCCCCTACGTGGACAAGGAGCTGCTGGATCGTGTCACGTCCAAGGAGGCGTTCGCGGAACTGTGCGTGGAGTACGGGCTGGCACACCCGCGCACGGTGGTCGTTTCGCTTGGCTCCGGGGTGCCCGACGCTGGGGCCGGGTTGTTCTCGGAGTTGACGTTTCCTGTGGTGGCCAAGGCGGCCGACTCTGGCGCATTCCACGCGGTGGAGTTCGCAGGCAAGGAGAAGGTTGCGTACGTGGCCTCGCCCGCCGAGCTGGTGGACCTGTTGGGGCGGGTGGTTGAGGCGGGGTATCGGGACGCGTTCATCGTGCAGGACTTCATCCCTGGCGACGATGCGGGTTTGAGGATTTTCAACACGTACTGCTCTAGCGCTGGCGCCGTGGAGTGGACGGTCTACGGGCACGTGCTGCTGCAGGAGCACACGCCGTCCACGGTGGGGAACTCGTCGATTGTGCTGACCGAGCCCGCCCCCGCCGCGATCGAGCCGTTCCTGCGACTTCTTGAGGGCATTGGGTGGCGCGGGTTTGCCAGCCCAGATATGAAAGTGGATCCGCGCACCGGCGAGCTGGTGTTCTTTGAGCTCAATCCGCGGTTGTCTCGCTCCAACTACTTTGTGACGGCATCCGGGGTGAACCCGGCCGTGGCGTATGTGCGGGACTGGCTGCTGGGGCTGCCCCCCTCAGAAGAGGAGTGCGGCGGGCCGCAGAAGCAGGCGGTGTTCACGGTGGTGCCGCGGTGGATCATGGATCGGTATGTCATCGATGCGGATATCCGCGCGCGGGTGAAGGCGTTGCGGCGCTCTGGATCTGTGAAGAACCCCTTGTGGAACCCTGCTGAGCGTCATCCGCGCCGGCTCGCGTATGTGGCCGCACACCAGCTGAATCAGATCCGGAAGTACCGGACGTTCTATCCGCGGTCTGTACAGGCCGCGGAGCGCGAAGCGATCGAGGGGATGCCGTTTCCGCGGGGGAGCAACGCCTAACCCCTACGGCGCAGGCGTCGCAGTCGGCTCCGGCGTCACGCTCGGCTCCGGCTCACTCGTCTCGGTCGGCTCGGGCTCCGGCTCCGTCGTCTCCGTCGGCTTCGGTGTAGAAGACGGCGTCACCGACGGCGACGGCGTGGTCACCGGCACGTAGCCAATGTTCGCGCGCGGCGGGAACTTCTCGATGTCCGTGCCCTTGAGGATGGGCGCCATCATCCACGTGAACACGCGGGCGGGTACCGATCCACCGGTGATCTGGTCAAAGCCACCGAACGTGGTGATGCTCTCCGCAGAGCCGTCCTCACCCACCTGGTACAGCGCAACGGCGCCCACCACGGAGGGCGTGAAGCCCACAAACCACGCCGACTTGTTGTCGTTCGACGTACCTGTCTTGCCAGCCACGGGACGCCCCAGCTCCTTCACATAGGAACCAGAGCCCTTCTCCACCACCTGCGTCATGGCGTAGGTAGCGTCGGCGATGACGTCGGCGCTGAACTGCGCCTCCTCAACCACCTTGTGCTCGTACACGGTGTTGCCCTCGGCGTCCACGACGCTGGCCACGATGTACGGCTCGGTGCGCACACCGTTGTTGGCGATGGTCGCGTAGGCGCGCGCCATATCCAGCACGTGCGGGGACGCGGTGCCAAGTACGTTGGCCGCGTTGTTCGTCAAACCAGCCGTGTCCTCAGGCAAACCGGCCCTTATCGCCACGTCCTGCACAGCGTCGGGCCCTACCTCCTGGCCAAGCTGCGCGTACACAGTGTTCACCGAGTACGCGGTGGCCGTGGTGAGGTCGATGCGGCCAAAGCTGTCGTTGTCGAAGTTGCGCACCTTGTTCTCGAAGCCGGGAACTGTCATGAGGTTCTTGCCCGAGTACTTGGTCTTGAGCGAGATGTCATCCTCAAGCGCCGCGATGAGCGCGAAAGGCTTGAACGTGGAGCCGGCCTGCGCGATGTCTTGGGTCACCGCGTTGCGCTGACGCTCCAGGTAGTCCGCGCCGCCATACATAGACAAGATCGCGCCGGTCTTGGGGTCAAGCGTGACGGCGCCCACCTGCAGGTTGTCCGCGTGGTCGTCCGGGATCTTCTTGACGGCCTTGACCGTGGCGTTCTGGGCCTTCTTGTCGATGGTCGTGACGACCGTGTAGCCCATGGACTCGATCTCTTCTTGGGTGATGCCGGTTACCGACTCCACCTCCTTGAGCGCGTAGCTCAAGAGATACCCCTGGGTGCCGCCGTAGGTGTCCTTACTGGCGTACTCGATGGTCTCGGGGAACACCGCCGCATTGCGCTGGGCCGCAGTGATGTAGCCCTCCTCCTCCATGGAGTTAAGCACGTAGTTCCAGCGACGCTCGGCGTCCTCGGGAGAGATGCGGGGGTCCCACGCGGACGGCGCGGGGATGATGCCCACGAGCAGCGCGGTCTCGTCCACGGTGAGATCCGCGGCGCCCTTGCCAAAGTACTGACGAGCCGCGGCCTCGATGCCATACGCACCCCTACCGAAGTAGATGGTGTTCATGTAGTTGCCGAGGACCTCGTCCTTCTCCTGCTCGTTGTCGATCTTGTACGCGAGCAGCGCCTCATCGATCTTGCCCTTGATGGACGTGGTGGTGGAGCCCACGTAGTACCGCTCCACGTACTGCTGGGTGATGGTGGAACCACCCTGCTTCTTGCCCAGCACCACGGTCTTGAACAGCGCGCGGCCGGTGCCCATGAAGTCGATGCCGTGGTTGGTATAGAACGTCTTGTCCTCCGACGCCACAAACGCCAGCGGCACGTAGTCCGGCAGCGTGGAGATGTCGATGATCTTGCGGTCGGCGACGCCGAGGCGTCCCATCTCGGTCTTGCCGTCTGCGTAGTAAATGGTGGAGGTCTGCGCCATCGCGAACTCCGACGGCTCCGGCACGTCCAGCATCGTGTACCGTATCGCGAGCCCGAGGAAGCCCAGGATCATCGCCGCGCACCCCGCGATGAGCACGCCAAGGCCAAGGCGCTTAGCCACGCGCTTCCACTTGGGGCCCTCTGGCTGCTTCTTGCCGTTCTTGGTGGGGGGCTTGGGGCCGCCTCCATTGGTAAAGCTGCCCGACGGCACTGGCGCCTTGGGTGCCGACGCGTGGGTAGTCGCGGGCTTGGTTGAGCGACGAACGGGCTGGTTGGTGGCCTGCTTGGGGGTCGACGCAGAGCGCGTCGAGACACGCTGCGGAGCCTTGCGCTGGTCAGTCACGAGAGTTTCCCTCAGTAGAAGTTGGTGGATGTGCTGCGCGGGACACTGCGCGGCGTTCTGCGTACCTAACGCTCAAGGCGGCTGGAAAGTGCCCCGGTCATCCTGCGCGGAGTTGCAGGACCTAGGTACTGCGATCCGCTTCGCGGCCGCAGCATGACGAGGAGCTTTCCCCGTCAATTTGCGCGACCCCTTGCTTGTGTCTATTCTATTCGATGTATCGACGCGATACAACTAGGTGTTATAGCGAGCAGAAGGGAATGGCCATGGCGAAGACCGACGTGTTGAACCTTGCCATCCTCGGCATGCTCGCCGAGCAGCCCCTGCACGGCTACCAGATTCGCAAGCTTCTTGGTGCCGAGCTGGGCCCGTTCCGTGCCCTGAGCTACGGCTCGCTGTATCCGGCGCTCAAGCGCATGGAGGCAGAGGGGCTGATTACCCTCGCTGAGGATGAAGGCGACGGTCGCGGCTCGCGCCGCTCCCGGATCGCCTACGCCCTCACCCCCGCAGGCAAGGCCGCCCTCGACGCCGAACTGGCGTCTTCCGGCGCGCACTCCTGGGACGACGATGCGTTCGACGTGCGCTTCTCGATGTTCGGCAAGACCGACTCGGCGACGCGACTGCGCATCCTCGAGGGCCGCCGCACCCGTTTGGCCGAGAGGCTCGACGAGGTGTCTGCTGCGGCGCGCCGCCAGCGCGACCGCTACGACGCCTACACCGCTGAACTGCAGCGGCACGGGCTGGAGCAGGTGGAGCGCGAGGTCGCCTGGCTGGATCAACTGATCGAAAACGAACGATCCGCGAACAGCGGAACCCCAACCCCGTCCGCTGAGCAAGCGGACAACAACTAAGGAGAACACCATGGCGAAGCTGCGCGTTGCCATCGTCGGCGTGGGCAACTGTGCCACGTCGCTCATCCAGGGCGTCGAGTTCTACAAGAACGCGGCCGCTGGTGACACCGTGCCTGGCCTCATGCACGTCCAGTTTGGCGACTACCACATCTCGGACATCGAGTTCGTGGCGGCGTTCGACGTGGACTCGCTCAAGGTGGGCAAGGAACTCGTTGAGGCCACGCAGGCTTCCGAGAACAACACGATCAAGATCTGCGACGTCCCCAAGACGGACATCCAGGTGCAGCGTGGCCACACCTACGACGGCCTTGGCAAGTACTACCGCCAGACCATCGTCGAGTCCGACGAGAAGCCGGTCGATGTGGTTGCGGTTCTGCGCGAGACCGAGGCCGACGTGCTCGTGTGCTACCTCCCCGTTGGTTCCGAAGAGGCCGCCAAGTTCTACGCGCAGTGCGCGATCGACGCCAAGGTTGCGTTCGTCAACGCGCTTCCGGTGTTCATCGCGTCTGACCCCGAGTGGGCTTCCAAGTTTGAGGCCGCCGGTGTGCCGATCGTCGGCGACGACATCAAGTCCCAGGTGGGCGCCACGATCACGCACCGCGTGCTCGCGAAGCTCTTCGAAGACCGTGGCGTGCGCCTCGACCGCACGTACCAGCTCAACGTGGGCGGCAACATGGACTTCAAGAACATGCTTGAGCGGGACCGCCTCGAGTCCAAGAAGGTCTCCAAGACGCAGGCCGTGACGTCCAACCTCAACTCCGGCCCGCTGTCCGGTGTGAAGGATGACCGCAACGTGCACATCGGCCCTTCCGACTACGTGGCGTGGCTCGACGACCGCAAGTGGGCGTACGTGCGCCTCGAGGGCTCGGCGTTCGGCGAGGTGCCCCTCAACCTTGAGTACAAGCTCGAGGTGTGGGACTCCCCCAACTCGGCCGGCATCATCATCGACGCGATCCGTGCGGCGAAGATCGCTAAGGACCGCGGCGTTGGCGGCCCCATCCTGTCCGCTGCGACGTACTTCATGAAGTCCCCGCCCGTGCAGACCGAGGACACCCTCGGCCGCCAGCACCTTGAGGAGTTCATCGCGGGCTCGCGCGAGCGGTAAAGCCTGACTCACCGCCGCACGTGTGAGGGCGGCGTTGAGTCACACAAGGGCCGGGTTCCTCTGAGGGGGGAACCCGGCCCTTTGCTGTTGCTTGGAGGTGGCACCCAGCCAAGCGCCCAAATGGGTCGTGAGTCTGGCTATACAGCGGACTAGCCGGACTCAGAACCCATTCCGGCCGGGACGGTTAGGTGACCACAGCGTCGGGCACCCCCAGCTAAGCCGCGACCGGTAGCCGTGCGTCCTGGCGGCACCCAGCGCGTCGCATAGCCCGGATGCGACGCCTGCAGGGCCGCCAGCGCGCATTCGCGCAAGGTCGGACGGTTAGGTGACCACAGCGTCGGGCACCCCCAGCTAAGCCGCGGCCGGTAGCCGTGCGTCCTGGCGGCACCCAGCGCGTCGCATAGCCCGGATGCGACGCCTGCAAGGCCGCCAGCGCGCATTCGCGCAAGGTCAGGCGGGTAGACGATGCGGCCCGGTGAGGCCGGGTCAGGACGCCCGGTGAGGCCGGGTCAGGAGGCCCGGTGAGGCCGGGAGCGCCAGCTCAGACGAGCGTGTTGCCGCGCTTGTCCCGGTACGAGCCCGTGCCAATCATGATGGCGTCAATGATTGTGCCGATCACGAAGAGCCCGCCGGTGAGCACCCACAGGAGGCCCGTCCAGATCTTGCCGGTGTAGAAGCGGTGAAGTCCCGCCACACCCACAAAGCCAATCAGGCACAGAATGAAAGCCACGGTCTTCGAGTTCTGTTGGTCCATGCCTGAACTGTAGGACCCGCGACACCAGCGTGCGCGCAGGCGCGAGTTAGTCCATGGGCCAGACGAACCCGGGAACGCTTTGTATGCGAGCCGTCTTGTCGACAAGGTCACGACCGGTGGCGACACGTCGCACCGAGAGCGCGAAGCTAACCGACACGAGCACCCACGCGGCGAGTCCGACCCCTGCCAACGAGTACACCGCGAACCAGAAGAAGTACTGCCCAAAGGACTCGGATCCAGATGGCAACGCGAGGAGCACCACGCTCACAAGGACGAGCGGCAGCCACGTTAACGGCGCGGGAACACGGCGACCGAGGATCTCGAGCACGGCGACAGCCCAGCATCCAAGCGTTGCGGCGAGGAGCAGCTGTCCCGACCAGTCCGCATCGACGCCGAAGGACATGGCCGCCCCAGCGAACACGAGCGGCAGGGAGAGCACCATCCCCCACACGCCGTGGAACGTCACCCCTCTTCGCGCATACTCCGGCGTGCCGCTACGGCCCCGACTGCGCCGCACACCGGCCCAGATCAAGTAAGTCACGCATGGCGCCGGAATGGCCGCGATCGCCAGCGCGCCCAGGCCGTCGCTCACAACTCAGCCCACCCAGGCCGCGCTACGTGCAGATCCGCGAGCTGTTCCAGCAGCACCCTCACCAAGGGCCGCACTGCGGGAACGCGTGACAGTGATACAACCCGCCCCAGCGTCGTTCCAAGCCGCTCAACCGAACGCCGCGTCGCAACCTTGCCCTCCGAGAGGTCCTGCACCCACCCCAGCGTGGTCGCCAGTTGAACCAGCCACAGCAACTCTGGCAGCGCCGCGCGCAGCTCCGCGTCAATACGACCCCGCGAGCCCTCAACCAGTTCGGTGCACGTCTCGATGAACAGTTCGCGCGCCCGGGCGCTCTCGCGGCTGAAGGGGTTGAGCGGCCCCCGCGGCGCGATGCCGCGCGTGAGTAGCGCGTCCGCCACGGGCTCGTACTCGTCGCAGATGTCCACGAGCACCAACAGGCTCGCGGTGATCCGTGGCCCCAGTCCGCGCTTGCCGCGCACGGCGGCACGCGTCCTCACCTGGTGCTCTGCGGCGACCTCGTCGTAGATCCCCTGGATCAGGTCGTCTTTGCCCGCGAAGTAGTAGTAGGCGTTGCCGAGCGACACGCCCGCCCGCTCGGCGATCCCGCGCATGGTGGTGCGGTCAAAGCCGCTCTCAAACATGAGCTCGCGTGCGGCTGCGAGGATCGCGGTGCGAGTGTCTTGCGTGAGTTCCATGGGTGTCTCCGAGGGACTTGAACGTGTTCAACTTTCGCCACGTTAGCACCGCTTTTGAACATGTTCAAGACCTCGCGTGCCCGACTCTGTGGCTGGCCCCGCTCGGATCGCACCCCAGAGCGTAACTCGCCCCGGCGCGCAAACCACCCCCGCTCCTAGCGCACCTCAGTGCGCCACGGCCACCCCGTTGACGGACTGAGTGGGCTCCTCGCCCTCAGGGCGATCTGCCGGCAGCGGCACCAGGACCACATACGTGCCGGCCTCCAGGTCAGCGCCAATCACCACCATGGGATTAGGCCCCGAGTAGCAGTTGTCGCTGAGGCCCCACACCAGCACGCTCTCCACCGCGCCAAACGCCACGTGCGAGACGGGCCGGTCAACCAAGCCCGCATCGGAACCCGGCACGGGTTCAGAACTCCCCACTTGCATCGAGGAGTAGGCGGTGGGGCACTCGGTGAGTTCTGGAGAAGTGCCCGCCACCACGTGATTCGCCGCACCCGTGACGCCCACAAATACCGCGTTGCGCTCTCCGAACACCTGAACCGTGTCGTCAGACGCCCGCGCAACGATCGTTGGCCAGGCATCTCCGCCAAATCCGCAGGTGACGAGCGGCGAGTCGTTGGTACCCGGCGCTGCCGCAACGCAGTCGTCCTGCCCCAACTCGGCGCCCACCTTGGCCACACCGTCCACCGCGTCTGGGATGGAGTACCCCTCTTGACCCCCATCCGGCGAGATAGTGACGAAAGCCGACACCGTGTCGTCCCCCCGCCACACCGGTGACCCGTTGTCGTCAAGGAACGCGAGGGACCAGATGTACGGCGCGTACCCATCGTTCGGCGTCACGGTGCCCGTGGTCAGGTCAACGCTGCCCCCGTAGCGGTCGAACTCGGGCGTCTCCACCGTCACCGGTGCCGTGACCGCGCCCCCTTCCCACGCGAGCACGCTGACCGTGTCGTCTCCAGAAACCGTCGTCAGCTCATACCTCTCCCCTGCAGGCGACACCAGGTAGATCACTTGCGGGCCGTAGGCAAAGGGCGCGTCGTCGGCGTCACCCACAAGCCACGATTCCTGGTACGAAATCAACGCCCAACCCGGCCCCGCGGAAGCCCACACCTCGGGAGTAATGGCCATAGCGTCGGGCAGATGGGGGTCAACGGTGACGGTGCCAGCGAAAGCCGGCATGGGCGCGACAGACGGCGACGGCGACGCAGACGGCGACACCGTTGCCGCCGCGCTCGCGCCAGGGCCGCCACCGGCGCCGTCCATCGACGCCGACCCTCCGTACTTCCCCAGCCCGTACACCGTCCCGGCCCCCACGATCACCACGGCAACGGCCGCCAGTCCCGCACGCAACGCAGACCGCCGCGCATGCGCGCGCCGCACCCGCGTGTGCACCTCGCCAAGCTCCTCGCCAGCCAACCTCGCTCCCCCTGCCGCGCGCGCCGCACCGGCGTCCGCCTCGTCGAAGAGATCCCCAAGTCCATTCATCGCACACCTCCCTTGGGCGTCGCCGACGGCGTCACCGAGGCGCGCACCGGATCGTCCGGCGAATCGTCGGTACCTAGCAACGCATTCAGCGCGCGGATGCCGTCAGAGAGGTAGCGCTTGACCGCACCCTCACTCAGCCCCAGCGCCTCGGCGGTCTCGCGCGTGCTCAGCCCCTCCAAATACCGCATCGCCACGCACGCTCGCTCTCGCGGCGCCAGCCTGCGAAGGGCCGACGCTACGTCAAGGGCGTCTCCCGCCGCACCGGCGGGGTCGCTCACCACGTCCCCAGCGAAAGTGTCACGCTCGCGCCTCCTGGCCGCAGCGTCGGACCTCACGGAGTCCACGTACCGCGAGGCGATGGCGCGCCGCACGTACTGCTCTGCTTGGTTGATCGAGTCAAACGTCCGCTTGGTGCGCAGCGCGGAGACCAGGGCCTCCTGCACCAAGTCCTCTGCCGCACCACGGTCGCCACACAGCAGCACCGCGCGCCCCAGCAAGCGCGGGTAGCGGTCAGCCGCGAGCTCCGCGAGCGCCTGATCCCACTTGATAGGCATAGCCGTTGTCACATCCCCTCCATGCAACAAGACCGGAGCCGCCCGGCGATCGGTTGGGGTTAGCCGCGGCCCTTAGGGTCCGGGCCGTACTTGTTGGTCGTGGGCTGGCCGTCAAACATCGCCATGATCCAGCCAACGAGCGCGAGCGGGGTGAAGAAGAACAGCACCCACCACTTGCTGCGGCCGAGGTCGTGCATGCGCCGCACGGCCACGGCGAGGAACGGGAAGAAGATCACCACCGCGAGCGCAAACGTCACGGTGATGCAGATCCAGCCAACGAGGGTGACCTGGTCAATGGCGAGCGTCATCGTGTCCGAGTCCAACGCTGGGTTGACGACCATCGCCGTGATCGCGAGCGCGAACACCTCGATCAGCCACGCCACGAGCGTGAAAAGCCAGAACTCCGTGCGACGCGCTCGCGTGCGGTAATCCGTCCACTGGCCAAGGGCCTTGAAAAAGTAACCACCGGGCATGATGCGCTCCTAGTCGTTGCGCGGCGGTGCCGCGAAGGGATCGGTCGGTTCGCCCGACGCTGGGGTTGGCGGCGCCTGCTCGGTCGCGGGCGGCTCCTCAACAGGGGTCTTGGAGTACGGCGGCGGGGCGTCCGGCGGGAGCTCCACGACGTCGGGGCCTGGGTTGAGCGGTGCCGCCGAGTATGGCGGGGGCGTGGGCGGGGCGGCGGGTGCCTCGGTGTAGCCGGGGGCCGGAGCCGGCGGGATGTACGCGGGGGGTTGGGCGTACGCGGGCGCCTGCGGGTAGGCCGGCTGGGGGTAGCCGGGCTGCGCGTATCCCGGTTGCGCGGCGGGCCACTGCTGGTTACCGATGCCCTTGGGGTTGGGTCCCCACTGGTTGGGGTACGGCTGCGAGTCGAAGAACGCCATGATCCACGGCACGATGCTGAGGCCGGCGAGGCAGAACCACATCCAGTGACCGCTGTACCCGGCGTCGTGCAGGCGTCGCACCCACACCGCAAGCATGAGGAAGAACGTCACGAGGCTCACCACAAAGAGCAGGCCGTAGGAGACGAGCATGCTGCCCAAGAACTGAGCCGCCTGTTCGTCGGTGAGTTCGCCGGTGGGGCTGTCGTTCGTGAGGTTCACGAGCGTCGCGAACATCGGGATGAAGACCGCGAAGCTCAGCGGCAGGCTTACGAGGAAGGCGAAGAGGTAGAACCACCAATACTCGCTGCGACGGGCGCGCCCCTGGAAGTTGGTGAGGTTCTTGAAGACGTGCTTGATCGACTGTCCAAAGCTCATGGGGCAACGCTAGCGCGCCGCACGGCCAGCGTCGTGAGAAGCGCCGACGCGACCACCAGCGCGCACGCCGCCACCGAGTTAAGCGGCACGCCCACCACGGTGACCGTGTAGAGCTCGGCGATGCCGCGGAAGCCCACCGCCGCGAACCCGATCATGCCCACGATCCCGCACGCCACACCCAGGGCGGCGACGAGCGTGCGCCACAGTCGCGGCCCGGCAATCTCCGGGGTGGGGAAGCGCTCAAAGCGGCGGAAGACGAGGACGAGCGCGGCCACGAGGCCCAGATAAGGGACGAGCAGGTAGAGCTTGGACCACCACCATGCGGCCGTGCCCCCTGCCGGCGACGTGTCAGGGCCAAGCCACCACCACAGCCCATTCACGCCAACCAGCGCGGTGAAGTGCCACAAGAACGCGGTCATCGCCATGGAGCCGCCGACGATGACTGCCTTCCAGGTGCGCGGCCGCTCGAGCTTGCGGGTGGCCCAGTCCCTCGCGAGCAGCGCAACCCCCGCCTGGGCCACGCCGAAGGCCAAGAGCACCACCGTGGGAGGGGCAAGGTTGCTGAGCTGCTCGCCCTCGTAACTCACCATCGAGATGCCGTATGGGCCGAGTGTGGTGAGGAGAACGATCGCAATGGTGCCCGTGGCCAGCATCGCCGCACCTAGGCGTTTGGGGCCCAACTTCTCGTGCACGCCGTCCGCGTAAAAGAAGCCCAACTGATGGATCGCGAGCCACACGAAGGCAAAGTTGAGCCACTTCACGCCGTCGGCAACCTCGGTGAGGCGCAGGACGTCCACGAGTGCCGCCGCGGCAACGAGGGTCGCGAGCGCCCGCCAGCCCCACCGCTCGTGCGCCCTGAGCAGCGCGGGTGCGAAGGCCGCGGCGATGAGATAGATGCCGATGAACCACAGCAGTTGGCCAAGAATTTGGAGGATCGGCGCGCTCTGCTCGGGCCACAGCAGTCCAATGACGAGTCCAAGCACCATCCACACCCCCACGTAGACCAGCGCGGGCCTAATCAGCCGGCCCACGCGAGCGGCGACGAAATCTGCGTAGCCGCCGTGCCGTCGGGCAGTAGAACGCCACGCGATGGCGTGCGAGAAGCCGCCAACCGCAAAGAAAAGGGGCATGACCTGCAACACCAGCGTCATCCAACGGGTCCAAGGCTCCACCGCGAGGATATTGGTGAAGCCCACGTTTTCGCCGGGCGCCCACGTCACCACGGCCATGAGGTAGTGGCCCATGATGACGCCCGCGAGCGCGAGCACGCGCAAGGCATCCACGTAGCGATCGCGAGTGGCGGGCGTGGCGGCAACCATGGCATCAACGCTCATGGCCGGGATGGTACGCGACGCGGCGGTTTCGGCGACCCATAGGGTGGAGCCATGTCGCTCGCCTCTGATCTGCGGATCCTGTGGCGAGCGAGGGGATTCCGGAGGCTCGCGTACGTGCGGCTCATGTCGCAAGGCGGCGACGGAATGTTCCAGGTGGGCATCGCCACGGCGTTCTTCTTTGACCCCACCCATGCCACGTCGGGGCGCGACATCGCGATCGGGTTCGCCACGCTGCTAGCGCCGTTCACCCTCGTGGGGCCGTTTGTGGGGCCGCTCACGGACCGATGGCAGCGGCAGCGCATTGTGCTGGTGGGGAACCTAGTGCGGCTGGTGCTGGTGGGGGCGATCATCGTGTGCGTCGCCGGTGGGGCGCCGCAGTGGACGCTGTACGCGTTGGCGCTGCTGACGCTTTCCGTGAATCGCTTCTTGCTCGCGGCGCTCACCGCTGGCATTCCACGGGTGGTGCCGGCGAGCGAGCTGCTTGCAGCCAACTCCGTGCTGCCCACGCTTGGAACCTTGGCGGCGGCGCTCGGTGGGGCGATTGGGGCGGTGGCGTCGTTCGTGGTGCCGGGATCCACAGATTCGTCGATTGCGTTGGCCGCGCTGATTGGCGCGGCGGTGGCGTTTGGGATGTCGTCGTGGCTCACGACGTTGCTGGCACGCACCGAGCTTGGGCCCGTGCATCCGCTGGAGCGGCTGGACTTTCTGCGGCAGGTACGGGAGTTGTTCGCCGAGCTGATGGCGGGCGTGCGGCACCTCGCGGCGCGGCGCACTCCGGTGCACGCGCTTGGAGTGATGGCGGCGCAGCGATTCCTCTACGGGATGCTGTTTGTGGCGGCGATTCTGATGTCTAGGTCCGTGTTTGGGCCTGGTGGTGGTTCTGGTTCTGGGGACGGTTCTGGTACTGATGCGCTCGCGAACTTCACGATTGTGTTGGGGTTCGCGGCGATTGGCTTTGGCTTGGCGGCCGTGATCACGCCGCTGTTTGGTGACCGCGTGGACCGGCATCGGTGGATCGTGGTGTGTCTGTTCGTGGGGGCCGTGGGGCAGGGGTTGCTCGCGATGTCCACCGAGGTGTGGGCGCTGCTGACGGCGGCGGTGATTGTGTCGTTCGCGGTGCAGGGCTCCAAGATCGCGATCGACACCATCATTCAGCGAGACACCGACGACGAGGTGCGCGGGCGGGCCTTCACGCTCTATGACGTGCTGTACAACGTGGCGTTCATCTCAGCTGCCGTGGTGGCGGGTTGGGCGTTGCCGGACTCCGGGTACTCCGCCGGGGTGATGGCGGGGCTGGTGCTGGCGTACGTGGTGGTGGCGCTGATCTACTGGCGAACCCCAAGGCGCCCGCCGAGCGTTCCCTGAGTGCCTGAGTGCTGGATCCGAGCACAATCGAGCACTCAGGCACTCAGGGGGTGCGGATGACCGACGGTAGGGCTGGGGCTGGAGCGGATGGCCGACGCTGCGGCCGGGTTTGGCCGACGCTGTGGCCAGCTCGGGCGGGCCTGGTGCGGATGGCCGACGCTGTGCCCAGCTAGCCCCGCTCCGCCCACCACTTCTTCAGTTCCGCCTGGGCTCGCTCGGCGCCCAGCGGGCCGTGTTCCATCCGCAACTCCAGCAGGAACTTGTAGGCAAGCCCCACGTCTCGCCCGGGCCCAATGCCCAACAGCGCCATGATCTGCGTGCCGTCCAGATCCGGCCGGATCGCGTCGAGCTCCTCTTGCTCCCGCAACTCGGCGATGCGCGCCTCCAGATCGTCGTACGCGAACGACAACCGCTCGGCCTTGCGGCGGTTGCGCGTGGTGACATCAGCCCTAGTCAGACGGTGCAGTCGCTCCAAGAGCGGCCCGGCATCCGTCACGTACCGCCGCACCGCAGAGTCAGACCACCGCGCATCCGCGTATCCGTGGAAGCGCAGGTGCAACTCCACCAGCAAGGACACGTCGCGCACGGTGTCGCGGTCAAATCGCAACTCTTTGAGCCGCCGCGAAGCGAGCTTGGCGCCCACCACCTCGTGATGGTGGAAGGACACCCCGCCGCCAGGCTCGAGCCGCCGCGTCGCCGGCTTGCCGATGTCGTGCAGCAGCGACGCCAAGCGAAGAACAAGATCCGGCCCGGGCACCGGCCCGGAAGCATCCGTCTCCAGGTCGATCGCCTGCTCCACCACGGTCAGCGTGTGCTCGTAGACGTCCTTGTGGTGGTGGTGCTCATCCACCTCAAGCCGCAGAGCTGGCAATTCCGGCAGCACCACATCCGCGAGCCCAGAATCCACCAACGCGGCGAGCCCCTCGCGCACCCACGTCCCAAGCAGCAGCTTGGTGAGCTCGTCCCGGCACCGCTCCGCAGAAACAATCGCCAACCGCGACGCCATAGAAGACATCGCGGCGAACGTCGCCGGCTCCACGTCGAACCCCAACTGCGAGACGAACCGCGCGGCCCGCATCATGCGCAAGGGATCGTCCCCAAAGGACACCTCGGGCGCAATGGGCGTCCGCAGTAGCCCGCCCGCGAGGTCCTCGAGCCCCCCAAAGGGATCCACAAACTCCAACGAGGGCAGCCGCACCGCCATCGCGTTCACCGTGAAATCGCGGCGCGCGAGGTCCTCCTCGAGCGACGTGCCGAACGCCACCACGGGTTTGCGCGTCTCGCCGTCGTAGGCGTCCGCTCGGTACGTCGTGACCTCCACAATCACGTCGCCTAACCGCGCGCCGATAGTCCCAAACTCGCGGCCCATGTCCCACGTGGCCCGCGACCATTTCGCAAGCAGGGCCTCGGTCTCGGACGGCGCGGCGGACGTCGCAAAATCCAGATCCGCCGTGGATCGCCCAAGGAACGCATCGCGCACCGGACCGCCCACGAGCGCCAACTCATGCCCCGCCTCGGCGAACAAAGCGCCAAGGGTTGCCACAGCGTCGGGCAGGCCGTGCCACAGCCCGACGCTGCGCTGACGCAAGACGTCGAGCGACGGCTGGGAAGGTGGCTGGCTTGGCATGCCGACTAGCATCCCACGGGCGGCGGTGACCCAGGTGAGCGAGCCCGCTCGTTAGGCTGACACCATGTCCTCCTCGCCTCCCGTCCCTCGCCCGCCCGGCGCTGGGCTGCTGGGGGCGAGCGCTGGCACGCAGCGATCCGATCCGCAGCGGCAGCCGCAGCTGCCGGTCAGTAACGAGGTGTCTGCCGGGGGAATTGCGATCCGCGTGGAGGATGGCGTGGCGTACGCCGCGTGCATCGGCAGGCGGAATCGCGCCGGCCGCCTTGAGTGGTGCCTGCCGAAGGGGCACCTTGAGGGCGGCGAGACTCCAGAGCAGGCCGCGGTGCGCGAGGTTGCGGAAGAGACCGGTATTGAGGCGGAGATCATCCAGCAGTTGGGGACGATCGACTACTGGTTCACGGGCGATGATCGCCGCGTGCACAAGGTGGTTCACCACTTCCTGCTGGAGGCGAAGGGCGGCGACATCACCGTGATGCATGACCCCGATCAGGAGGCCGAAGAGGCACGCTGGATCGCGGTGAGGAACCTCGCGGCTGAGCTCGCTTTTCCCAACGAACGCAAGATGGCGCAGGCGGCGGCCGCGCTGCTCTCGATCGACACGTGATCCGCCGGCTGCTCGTCGTCGCCGCGCTTGCCGTCCTTGGGCTTGCGGGCGCTACGAGCGCATCCACCGCCGAGGGCGAGCCCAGCATCACCCTCACCGAGTACGGGCCCGCAGTTCTCACGGCCACGGACACACTCACCGTAGGGGCCACCGTGGCCAACCCCACCACTGAGACCATCACCACGGTCAACGCCACCATCTCGATCACCACGAAGCCGCTCACCACGTCCTCCGCCCTGTCCCAGTTCCTCGCCAATCCCGTGGCCGTGGAGACTACGGAAGCGGCAAGCACCCCCGTACTGTTCTCCACCCCTGGCGGGCCGGTGAATCTGCTGCCCGCCGGTGGCGTGTCGAAGGTGTCGCTGAGCGCGGGCGCCACCGCTTTGGGCCTCCCCGCTGACACCGCGGGCGTCTATGGAGTGGTGATCGCCCTGCAAAGCGCCGACGGCGTGCTCGCCTACCAAACAGCCGCACTTACCTGGTATGACGCCGAGATCACCGCGCTTCCAGTGTCCGTTGTTGTCACCGCCTCGGGATCGCAGGAGCGCGTGGCCCAGGTGCTCGCCGCGGCGAGCGACAGCCGCGCCACCGTGCAGCTGGATCCGGCGACCATCACCGACTCCACGCAGGCGGACGCCCTCGCCACCCAGCGCGAGCTGTTCGGCGTGCCCACGTGGAACCCCGATCTCACCTCCATTGCCCACGGCGAGGACCGCACCCTCCTCGACTTCGCCATCGCGGATGCGAACACCAACTCGCTGCCCGCGCTGCAGTCGCTTCCGTGGCTCGCGACGCTCTCGGTGGTGGACCAGGCAACTGTCGAGCTCGCGGCCTCGCGCGGCGCGGTCGCGGGTCTGCTCAACGTCGCCGGCGGCGCCACGCTCGGCGCGAGCGCCCCGGTGGTCGACGTCCGCGCGGGCGACACCACCCTCCCCGTCCTCGTGCCCAACGGCGCGCTGTCCACCCTCCTCGCGACGTATCACCCAGGCATGCCCGACGCTTCGGCTCGGTTGGTAGCTGAGGCCGCCTTGATCGCCGCTCACTCGGATGGGGAGACTCCCGTGGTGGTGGCACCTGGGGCGTCCTGGCAAGTGCCGACGATGGGAGAGTCCGCGGCACTCGCCGACCTCCTCAACGCGCCCTTCGTCACTCCCGTGACCCTGCAGTCCGTGATCGACGGCGCGGACAGGGGCAGCTTCGAGGCCCCAGAACTGCGCGGGGCTAAGGATGACCTCGGCCCGGATCTCATCAACGCGCTCGCCCTGCAACTCGAGGAGGTCAAGCAGCTCTCCGTGACGGCGGAGAACCCCGCGGACATCTACGTTCCAGGTGGTCGCACCCTGCTACAGCCCCTGGCGTCGAACTTGCGCGCGGATCCCGATGCAAGAAGCACCACCTACCAGGCGTCTCGCGATGCGGCCAACGAGCTGCTCAGCTCTCTCCATGTGGCGGTGGGATCGGACGTCAACCTGATTGCAGCGTCGGGCAATGTGCCTGTGACCCTGCGCAACGATCTGGGCGTGGACGCCACGGTGACCGTGGTGATGCGCTCCACGTCCCCCAACCTGGTGGTGCAGGATCAGCCGGTGGTGACGATCCCGGCGGGCTCGGACCTCACCGTCCACATTCCGGTGACCGGCGTGAAGAGCGCCAACGTCACCACCACGGTGGCGCTGCGCAATGCAGATGGCGACGTGGTGGCCGCGCCGCAAGCGCTCAAGGTGCGCGTGCGCGCGGACTGGGGCAACGCGATCACTGTGGTGTTCGTTGTTGGTCTTGCGTTGCTGCTCGTGGCAGGGGTGGTGCGCACGGTGCGGCGCGGACGCAGGTCTAGCCGCATGGCACCCATGGAGCCGCCGGTTCCGGAGGGGAACACCGATGCCGGAGGCAAGGATGGCTGAGCGCGGACCCTCGCTGAGCGGCGCCACGGCGATCATGGCGTCTGGCACGCTCGTGTCGCGAGTGCTTGGCTTTGTGCGCAACGCCCTGCTGGTCTCCGCCGTGGCGGTCAACGCCTTCGGTGCGAACGCCTACGACGTGGCCAACCGCATCCCCAATGCGCTCTACGCCGTGCTTGCGGCGGGAGTGGTGAACTCCGTGCTCGTGCCGCAGATAGTGCGCGCCTTCCGCAGGCCAGACGGCAAACGCACCGTTGACCGCATCGTCACCATTGGCCTCGCGATCTCGCTGATCGTCACCGTGGTGTGCACCATCGCCGCGCCGTTCATTGTGCGGTTGTACTCGTCCGCGGAGTGGTCAGATGCGCAACGCGACCTCGCCACCGCCTTCGCATTCTTGGTGATCCCGCAGCTGTTCTTCTATGCCGCGTACACGATTCTTGGCCAGGTGCTCAACGCGCGTGAGCAGTTTGGGCCTTACATGTGGGCGCCCGTGCTCAACAACATCGTGGCGATTGGCGGCCTGCTCGCATACCTGGCCCTTTACGGTGCGTACGATCCCGCGAACGACGCCGCGAGCGACTGGTCAACGGGGCGGATCCTGTGGCTCGCGCTTCCCGCCACGATCGCCATGGCGTCGCAAGCGCTCATCCTCATCTGGCCGCTCTTGCGCGGCGGCTACCGCCCCAAGTTTGTGTGGCGCGGCCCCAAGGGCGAACTCGCCACGGTGCGCGTGGTGGCCAGCTGGGCGCTTGCCGCCGTGATCGTGGAGCAGATTGGGGTGGCGCTGTCGATACGCGTGGCCTCAGCGGCGGATCCCACGGGCGCGGACCCGTCCATCGCGGGAAACGCCGCCTACTTCAACGCGCTCATGATCTACCTGGTCCCTCACTCGCTCGTGACCGTGTCGATGCTTACGGCCCTTGGCACCACCATCGCGAAGCACTGGGCGGACGACGACCGCGAGGCCACAAGGGGCGACGTCGCTCGCGGCCTTCGCCTCACTGCGGCGTTCACCTTCTTCGCCACCTCGGCGCTCATCGTCCTTGCCCCCATGCTCGCGCGCACGCTGCTGCCCAAACTCAGCGTGGTGCAAGTGGAATCGGTGGCTCCCGTCATCGTGGCGCTCGCACTTGGCATGGTGCCGCTTGGCGCGATGGTGCTCGTAAAGCGCGTCTACTTTGTCTTGGAAGACGCGCGCGGCATCTTTCTCATCCACATCCCCATGACCCTGGCACTCGTGGCAGTGGCATACCTGGGCAAGTGGACGCTCGACGCGAAGTGGTGGACGGTAGCCGCGGCGCTCGGCCTTTCGGTGTCCAACCTGGTTGGCCTTGCCCTGCGCGGCGGGGGCTTGCGCTCTCGCCTCGGCAGCCTACGGGGAAGGGGCATCGCACGCGTGCACTGGCTCGCGGCCCTTGCCGCCGTGCTCGCTGGCGCGGTGGGCTTCGCGTTGCGCATCTGGGTGATGCCGTCCGTCGAGACTGCGTCCAGCAATCCCGTGCTCATCGGTGGCTTCACGTGCCTCGTGGTGGGGCTCGCGATGGCGCTCGTTTACGGCGCTGTTCTAAAGCTCGCGCACGTGGAGGAAGCGGATACCTTGATCCGCCGGGTCACCTCGCGACTGCGTCGCAACGTACGATAGGTCAGCATCTAAAGATCACGAATGGGGGATTTTCGTGCTGACCGGCGAGGTCCTCGATGGGCGCTTTGAGGCGCTCCACACCGTTGAGTACGACCTGCCCGGAATCACCCGGTACGAGGGGGTAGACACTCGCCTCAACACCACGGTCTTGGTGGATGAGGTCACGTCCGTTGCCCCCACCGCGGTGCGCAGGGCGGCACTGCGGTTCATGTCGGTGCGCGACCCTCGCCTCAGCCGCGTGGTCGCGGTCACCGGAGGCTCCGCGGGAAGCCCAACCGTCATCGTTTCCGAACCACTGCAAGGGGTGAGGCTCAGCACGATCTTGGCCCGCCGTCGGCTTGATGAAGCGAAGGCGAGCGCTGTGGTTGGCGAGGCCGCACGCGCCCTTCTGGTCGCGAGCGCCGCGCGCGTGCACCACGGCTGGGTGCGCCCGTCGTGCATCGCCGTCGACAGCCGTGGGCGCGTCAGCATCGCTGGTACGGGGGTCGATTCGGAGCTCGCGCTGCAGGCCGGCGTGCGGCGCGGCAAGGGCGAAGGGGCCGACGCTACGGCCCTGTCTCGCGTTTTCCTCGCCTGTGTGACGGGTAAGGACGCGGATGAGGCGACAGAGGCGGATATCCCGCAGTCCACGAGCGCAGAGGCGCGAGCGCTGTGCGAGCGAGTGCTTGCGGGGAAGAGCTTCGACACCCTGACCGGGCTTCTCGATGCGCTCGGACCGTTCGACACGCGCGTGCTGCGCAATCTGCCGTCTGGGGTCGACTCACTGCCGCTGTCCCTCACCAAGCAAGCGGAGGCGGAGAAGAAGCGCAAGCGGGACAAGCTCGACGCGGCCAGGCGCGCCTTCACGGGGCCGCGCGTCACGGGCGGTGTGACGATCGCCAGGGAGACGCTCGTCAAGGCCGAGGTGGAGGCGGAGGCGGTGAGCGGGTCGATTCCGCTGGTTGTTGCGGGCTCGCCGGTCACTCCTGTTGTTGAGGAGGAGCCGCTCGAGGACCTGCACGACCTACTCACGTTCGAGGAGATGGTGGACGAGCAGGTGGCGCGATCAAAGCCCACCACCGCTGAACTGTTCTACGAGCGGCTGCACGCGCGCTGGCCGCAATCACGTGGAATCACCAAGCGCCTGGAGCGCGCGCACTACCGCGCGGTCAACGGCGGTCCCATCAATGCCACCCCCATCTTGATGGTGCTGCTGGTGATTGGCCTTGTCGTCTTGGCCATCGTCGCGGTCTCGCTGCTGAGCCAAGGATTCGGCCAAGATGATCCCGGTGGCGGCGGCAATATCTACCCCACGTACTCGTACGGGCCGTGAGTAGGCCTGCGAGTGGTCGCGAGCGGGAACATTGGGCCCCTACGATCTGTTACCAAGCCACACCAACCCCAAGGAAGCACCCGTGAGCGACACCCGCAACGTCATCATCATCGGCTCCGGCCCCGCCGGCTACACCGCGGCCATCTATGCCGCGCGCGCCGGCCTTGAGCCGCTCGTCATCGCTGGCTCCATCACGGCCGGCGGTGCGCTCATGAACACCACCGAGGTGGAGAACTTCCCCGGTTTCGTCGAGGGCATCCAAGGGCCGGAGCTCATGGAGACGCTCAAGGCGCAGGCCGAGCGTTTTGGCGCCGACGTGCTCATGGATGACGTCGTCGAGGTGTCTCTTGAGGGTGACATCAAGACCGTCAAGACGGGCATCGGCAAGGAGTTCTCCGCGAAGTCCGTGATCCTCGCGATGGGCTCCGCATACCGCGAGCTTGGGCTCGAGGACGAGAAGCGCCTCAGCGGCAAGGGCGTCTCGTGGTGTGCGACGTGCGACGGCTTCTTCTTCCGCGACCAAGAGGTGGTTGTGGTTGGCGGCGGCGACTCCGCCGTGGAGGAGGCCACCTTCCTCACGCGCTTCGCGTCCAAGGTGTACCTGGTGCACCGCCGCGATGAGCTGCGCGCCTCCAAGATCATGGCCGACCGCGCTGCCGCTGACCCCAAGATCGATTTCGTGTGGAACTCCGAGGTGGTTGGCCTGGACGGCGACACCAAGCTCGCGGGCGTCCACGTGCGCAACCGGGTCACCGGCGAAGAGAGCGTTCTGCCTGCTACGGGCCTTTTTGTTGCCATCGGCCACGAGCCGCGCAACGAACTGGTGCGCGGAGTGATCGACATGGATGCCGCGGGCTACGTGCTCGTCGACGGCCGCACCACCGCCACGAACGTGCGCGGCGTGTTCGCGTGTGGCGACCTCGTTGACAGCCGCTACCGCCAGGCCATCACCGCGGCCGGTTCCGGTTGCGCGGCGGCCCTCGACGCCCAGCACTTCCTCGACGAACTGACCGACGCTGAGACGGCTTCGGTTGCGGACGCCGCCTCCGCGGTGGTTGCGACGGAAGACGCCGCGCCTGTCGCCGAGGCCCCCTCGGCTCCCGTCGCGGCCACCGAGGACACGTTCCAGGCGGAGGTCATCCACTCGGACGTCCCCGTGGTGGTGGACTTCTGGGCCACCTGGTGCGGTCCGTGCCGCGCGGTGGCGCCGATCCTCGACGAGCTCGCCGCCGAGTACCAGGGCAAGCTCAAGATCGTGAAGGTCGACACCGACGAGAACCCCAACCTCGCGATGGCGTACGGAATCACGTCCATCCCCACGATGAACTTCTACAAGTCGGGTGAACTTGTGAAGTCCGTCGTAGGCGCTCGGCCAAAGCCCGCGCTCAGCGCGCTGTTCGACGAGGTCATCGCCTAGGTCGTTCTCACTGGCCCCGTCCGGAAGGTGCCAGTGGCGCGCGCGGTGGCCAGCGTCGGGCATGAAACACTGTCCCCCATGAATGAGAGCACGCCTGGCGTGCCCCGGGCCACCGAGGGCACGCGCCTCGACCCTTGGTTCGATTCCTACGCAGCCCGCGCGCACCAGATGCGGGCCTCGGAAATACGGGCTCTCTTCGCCGTCGCAAGCCGCCCGGAAGTGGTGTCGCTTGCGGGCGGCATGCCGTACATCGGCGGGCTTCCCCTTGGCGACCTCGGCGAGATGATGAGCCGCATCGTGAGCGAGCGCGGCGAGGTCGCACTGCAGTACGGCTCCGGCCAGGGCGATCCCGCGCTGCGCGAGCACATCACGCACGTCATGGCGCTTGAGGGGATCTCGGCGCATCCGGACGACGTTGTGGTCACCACGGGCTCTCAGCAGGCTCTGGATCTGGTCACTAATATCTTCATTGATCCGGGCGACGTGATCGTTGCGGAGGCGCCCTCGTACGTTGGCGCGCTTGGGGTGTTCCGCGCGCGCGAGGCCGAGGTTGTCCACGTGCCCATGGACACCGACGGCCTCATTCCTTCCGCGCTCGAGGAGACTCTCACGTCGTTGCGGGATGCCGGGCGGCGGGTCAAGTTCCTGTACACCGTGCCCAACTATCACAACCCGGCTGGCGTCACGCTGTCGCTCGAGCGGCGGCCGCAGGTGGTGGAGATTTGCGCGCGCTTTGGCGTGCTGATTCTCGAGGACAACCCGTACGGTCTGCTTGGCTTCGATCGTGAGCCGCTGCCCGCGTTGCGGTCGTTGTCGCCCGAAGGCGTGGTTTACCTGGGGTCTTTCTCCAAGACCTTCGCCCCCGGGTATCGCGTTGGCTGGGCCGTGGCGCCTCACGCCGTGCGCGAGAAGCTGGTCTTGGCCTCTGAGGCGGCGATCCTCTCCCCGTCCAACATCTCCCAGATGGCCATCTCGACGTACTTGGACCACTTCGATTGGCAGGGCCAGATCAAGGCGTTCCGCGAGCAGTATCGCGAGCGCAGGGACGCGATGATCTCCTCGCTGCAGGAGTTCATCCCCGAGGCCACGTGGAATGTGCCGGATGGCGGCTTCTACGTGTGGGTGAAGCTTCCCGAGGGGCTCGACGCGAAGGCGATGCTTCCGCGTGCTGTGACCGCGCGCGTGGCCTACGTGGCAGGAACTGCGTTCTTCACCGACGGCTCCGGCGCCGACTACATGCGCCTCAGCTACTGCTACCCCACGCCGGAGCGGATTCGCGAGGGCGTGCGCCGGCTCGCGGGCGTGGTCGAGGCAGAACTCGAGACGGTGCGGATCTTTGGCACGGCGGGAGGTACGCGATCCGAGATCGTTGACTTCCCGTCACCCGATTTGGCTTAGGAAACACTCAAGGAGGCTGGCATGGACGTGACGATCCTCGCAGGGGGCCTGTCCCACGAACGCGACGTGTCGCTGCGTTCCGGCCGCCGCGTGCAAGAGTCACTTCGCGCGCTTGGCGAGTCCGTGACTTTACACGATGTTGACCCTGACCTGATTGCTTCTTTGCGCTCAGCGGGCCCCGATGTGGTGTGGCCCATGGTTCACGGCGCGTCGGGCGAAGACGGCTCGCTCCAGGGCCTCCTTGAGCTGCTTGGCATCCCATTTGTGGGCACGTCGGCGAAAGAAGCACGCGTGGCGTGGGTGAAGTCCGTGGCCAAGGCGGTGCTCGGCCGCGTCGGCATTGCCACTCCCGACTTCGTCACGCTCCCCCAATCGCTCTTCCTCGAGGTAGGCGCCGAGCAGGTCATGGACGTGCTCGCCACCAACTTTGGGCTGCCCGTGGTGGTCAAGCCGGCTCGCGGAGGATCTGCGCTCGGTGTCACGCTTGTGACCGCCCGCGGTCAGCTGCCGCAGGCGCTCGTGCATTGCTTCGCGTACGGCGACATGGCGCTCATCGAGCGCGCGGTGACCGGCACCGAGGTTGCGGTGTCCGTAATTGGCACCGGCGACACCGCGAGGGCACTTCCCGCGGTGGAGATTGTGTGCGATGGCGCCTATGACTACGACGCCCGCTACAACCCCGGCCGAGTCGAGTACTTCGCTCCCGCGCGACTCGATGAGGCAACGGCGCAAGCTGTGGAGCGCGCGGCCGTCGCCACCCACCGTGAGATGGGACTGCGAGACCTCTCCCGCATCGACATCATCGTGGACGCCGACGGTACGCCGAACGTCATCGACATCAATGTGGCGCCCGGACTCACCGAGGTGTCGCTGTTCCCGCAGGCGGTTGCCGCGGCCGGGCTTGATCTTGGCCAGCTCTACCGCGAAATCGTCTCGGGAGCAGCCGCGCGCGGCTGACGGGTCATCCTGCGGCCGGCGTGGTTATCCTGCGGCCGGCGTGGTCATCCTGCGGCCGCGTAGCGGATCGCAGGATCTAGGAGAAGACGCCCGGGTCAGTGGGGTCAATGAGCGCCACAATGCGGTTGAGATCCTCCACGGTCGCGAACTCGATCGACACCGCCCCCTTAGCGCGCCCCAGCGTGACCTTGACGCGCGTGTCGAGGTGGTCCCCTAGGCGCGCTGCAAGGTCGTCAAGGGCCGCTGTGTGGCCTCCTGCGCGCACAGAACCCTTCTTGGGGCGTGGAGCCTCGACCCCAAGCGCTACGGCCTCTTCCGTGGCGCGCACGGAGAGGCCCTCATTCACGATGCGTTGGGCCAGGTGGTCCATGGCCTCGGCGTCCTCGAGGCCGAGAAGTGCGCGAGCGTGGCCCGCGCTGAGCACCCCGGCCGCGACGCGCGTCTGCACCTTGGGAGGCAGCTTCAGCAGTCGCAAGGTGTTGGAGATTTGAGGGCGGGAGCGGCTGATGCGATCCGCGAGCTGCTCGTGGGTCAACTCGAAGTCGTCAAGTAGTTGCTGGTAGGCCGCAGCTTCCTCGAGCGGGTTGAGTTGCGACCGGTGCAGGTTCTCTACGAGGGCGTCGCGAAGCAGGTCGGTGTCGTCGGTTTCGCGAATGATCGCTGGGATCGTTTGCAGGCCAGCCGCCTTGCTCGCGCGCAGGCGGCGCTCGCCCATGATGAGCTCGTAGCCGTCGCCCGCCTGGCGCACCACCACGGGCTGAAGCACACCGATTTCCTTGATCGAGCCAATGAGCTCGGTCAGCGCGTCCTCGTCGAACACTTCGCGTGGCTGGCGAGGATTCGGGACGATGAGCGAGACGTCGATCTGCGCGAAGCGGGCTCCAGGAACGGGAACCAGGTCAACTTCGCTGGTGCGAGGCGAGTCGCCACCGAAGAAGACGTCGCGGGGACGGTCCGCGCGCGTGGTTACCGAGGACAGCTCGGTGGTGTCGGCCGGGGCCTCTGTGGGGATGAGGGCGCCCAGACCGCGCCCTAGGCCACGCTTGGTGCTCACAGGCGTTCTCCTGGGTCTCGAGTGGCGATGTCTTGCGCAATCGCCAGGTAGGCCACCGCACCCGGCGAGTGGGGGTCGTGGGTCATGACCGTCTGGCCAAAGCTCGGTGCCTCGGAGACGCGCACTGATCTCGGCACGGTGGTCTCCACGGTCTGCTCGGGGAAGTGGCTGCGCACCTCGTCTGCCACGTCTCGTGCCAGATTGGTGCGGGCGTCGTACATCGTCAGCACGATCGTGGAGACGTGAAGCGACGGGTTGAGGTGCTTCTTGACCATGTCGACCGTCTTGATCAGCTGGGTCAGGCCCTCTAGTGCGTAGTACTCGCACTGGATGGGGATGAGCACCTCTCCCGCGGTCACCATCGCGTTGAGCGTGAGCAGCCCCAGGCTTGGCGGGCAATCGATGAAAACGTAGTCGAGTTCCTTGCCAGCGCCAGCCATGAGCTCCTTGAGCGCGTCGTGGAGCCGGAACTCGCGGCGCACCACAGACACCAACTCGATGTCCGCGCCGGCGAGGTCAATGGTCGCAGGCACGCACCACAGCGTCTTCACGTGCGGAGAGCGCTGGGCAACGCGGGAGAGCGGAACCTCGTCCAAGAGCACGTCGTAGATAGAAGGGGTGCCGCTGTGGTGAGCCACACCGAGGGCCGTCGAGGCATTGCCTTGAGGATCGGCGTCGATCACGAGGACGTTCGCACCCCGCTGCGCGAGTGCGGCGGCGAGGTTCACCGAGGTGGTGGTCTTGCCCACCCCGCCCTTCTGGTTCGAGACCGCGAACACGCGGGTCTTGCTAGGGCGCGGGAAGTCCCGCGACTCGAGGTCCCGGCGGAGGCGCTCTGTGGCGATCATCTCGGCCGCGAGGGGGCTGTCTCCGCCCACCTCAAGAGCCGCGAAGACGTCGTCTGTTTCACGTGAAACATCGGCTGCGGGAAGGGGCTCGCGCGGACCCGAGTCCGCGGGGAGACCGCCGTCAGCGGCCGCTGCGCCGGGGGCACCCTGCGGGTCTCGCGAGCTTTGGTGCTCTCGAGACTGCGAGGCGTCGTGGACGTCCTGAGGGGCCACGGTGCCGTTGGAGTCCACGGCATCGTTCGAGTCCGCACTGTCGTTCGAGTCCGCACTGTCGCGAGAGTCCCGAACTACGCGGGCGGCGGTGGTCTCTTCGCTATCCACCGCGTCCACAGCGCCCTCCTGCCCGTGGGCGCCACGCGAGGCGTCAGCCCGATGATCGCTGAAGCGCGCATCACCCGCGGCCGGCGAGTCACTCGTGGGAAGCACCGCCGAACCGTCGAGCCACGCGGCGTCAGACACGGCACCCGCACTGGAAAGCACGGCGGAGTAGGTGGGCATTTCGGCACGGCCGTGCGCCATCTCGCGATCCGACACCTACTCACCCTCCCTGGCTCCGAGTCAATGTTTCACGTGAAACACACGCCCCGCAACTGGTGGCCCAAACTGGCCCCGCGGCGACGTAGACAACCGACTCTACCGGCCCAAGGCTGCTTGTGGAGACCTCGGGGGATAACCCCGATCTGCGCACAAAAAGTCTGTGGATAGCGCTGGGGAGACCGCCCTCGAGTGTCAAGAACGCGTGAGGGTCACCACCGTCGTCGCCTCGAGCCCCGGCACGGTTGGAGCGCTGTGTACGGAGCCCACAAGACGCGCCTTGCGCAAGACGTACTTGGCCTTCTCGAGCTCGTCTGTGGCGCTGCGCCCCTTGAGGAGCGCCATCCGCCCGTCGTCGGCAAGAAGGGGAGCCGCCCACTTCACCAGCTTGTCAATCGACGCGACGGCGCGGGCGGTCACGACGTCGGCCTCGACGACCTCCCGGACTTCCTCGGCGCGGCCCCTCACCACTGTCACCCCGTCGAGTCCAAGAGTCTCGGCGGCCTCTCGCAACCATGCGCATCGGCGCTCCATCGGCTCCACAAGAACTACTCGCCTCGACGGCTCCATCGCAGCAATGACCAACCCGGGCAGGCCCGCGCCGGAACCGATGTCCACCACCACGCCTTCGCCGAGAAAGGGAACCACTGCGGCCGAGTTGAGGAGGTGGCGTTCCCACATGCGGCCGAGTTCACGCGGACCGATCAGGCCCCGAAGTTCACCTTGGTCGGCGAGCAGCGCGCCGAATTCCCTGACGGCGTCGTATCGATCACCCAGATAGGCGACTACGGCAGGATCGCCGTCCAGGGGGTCGCGCGATAGGTCGCGAACCCCGGCAAACTCCGCCTCGTCACCGCTCATGTTTCACGTGAAACATCAGGCCTTGGGGAGCACCACAACGTAGCGGTGTGGCTCTTCGCCCTCGGACTCGGACGCCAGTCCGGCCTCCAACACCACGTCGTGGACAACCTTGCGCTCGTAGGCGTTCATGGGCTTCATCGCCACTCGCTCTGCGCCGCCATTGACCTCAGCGATGGCCTCGCGAGCCTGCTCAGCGAGACGCTCACGGCGGCCCGCGCGGAAGTCGGCGATGTCTAGCATGAGCCGGCTCATCTCACCAGTCTCCGACTGCACCGCCAAGCGAGCCAGATCCTGCAGCGCGTCCAACACCTCGCCATCGGCGCCCACGAGACGCTTCAGGTTCTGATTGGGTCCCTCAGACACGATCGCCACTTTGGCGCGGCCGGCCTCGACGGAGATGTCGATGTCGCCATCCATGTCGAGGATGTCAAGCAGTTCCTCGAGGAAGTCCGCGGCGGCATCGCCTTCGGCATCGAGCTTGGCGCGGGAAGTCTCGTCAGTCATGGTGGCTCCTACTTCTTCTTCTTCGGCTGGGTGCGCTGCCCTGACTTCGCCTTAGGTGCGGGTGCAGCGGGCGCAGACTCTGCCGGGGTGGTCTCTTCTTCGGTCGCCTCGAGCTCGCCTTGCGGCTCTGGGACCACGGCTTTGGACTCGGCAGGCTTGGCAGCCGTTGCTCCGGAGCGCTTGGCGCGCGATCCGGCCTTCTTCGGCTGCTGGCGCTGACCACGAGCGGCCTCGATGGCCGCCTGCTTCTCCGCCTCGATCTCCTCGAGGGTGGTCTCTCCGCGCTTAATGGCGCGCGCCTGGTCCTTCGCCGCCTTCTTCTCCAGGAAGACGCGCTCGGCCTCGGAGCCGGGCGTGGGGTTGCGCTTGATCACGTAGTACTGCTGACCCATGGTCCACAGGTTCGTGGTGGTCCAGTAGATGAGCACACCAACGGGGAAGTTGGGGCCGGTGATGATGAAGATGAACGGCAACGCGTACATGATCATCTGCTGCTGACGGGCCATCGGGCCATCGAGCGCGGACTGTGGCATGTTCTTGCGCGTGAGCTGACGCTGCGTCGTGAACGTCGTCGCCACCATCGCAATGATGAGCACCGCGGACACGATCTTCGCGGCCGAGCCTTCAGAGGTGGTGAAGGACTCGGACAGCTTGGCGCCGAAGATCGTTGCCTGCTCCGCTTGCGCGGCAAGTTCCGGCGTCAGAAGGCCGATGCCGCCGCTCTTGAGTTTGTTGTTAAGCACCTGGAACAGCGCGAAGAAGATCGGCGCCTGGAGCAGCATCGGCATGCACGAGGAGAACGGGTTGGTGCGGTGCTTGGCGTACAACTCCATGGTCTCGCGGCTCATCGCCTCGCGGGACGCCTGGTCCTTCTTGCCCTTGTACTTGGCCTGCACGGCTTTGAGTTCTGGCGCGATCATCTGCATCGCGCGTGACGCCTTGATCTGCTTCACAAACAGCGGGATCAGGATCACGCGGATCGTCACAACGAGGCCCACGATCGCGAAACCCCAGGCCGCACCGCCCGCGGGGTTGAGCCCAAAGAACGTGAAGATGTTGTGCCAAACCACCATGATGGCGGCGACGACCCACTCGAGTGGATACATGATCGTGTTGATGAAACTCACGGGGATCCTTGATGCTAGGCGAGTTGCTGCTCGCGGCCAGGTGCGGCGCTAGCCGCGGAAACGGAAGAGGCAGCGTTGTTACGGTGCAATCGGAACAACTGCTCGCCGGGCGCGGGGACGTCGTCCACCCCACCAACACTCCACGGGTTGCAGCGCGCAATCCGCCACATCGCGAGCCCGCTGCCAACGAAAGCGCCATGAACTCGCACGGCCTCCATGCCGTAGTGGGAGCACGACGGGTAGTACTTGCAGCTCGCAGGCGTCATGGGCGACAAGACCAGTTGGTAGCCACGAATGAGTCCCATCACAGCGACGCGAGGGGCGCGCGCAACAGCCTGGGAAACGGTGGTCATGCGCTCACCTTAGTCAGTGCCTGCCCGACGGCCCCGCGCACGTCCGCGTCTAGCGAACCAAAGCTCGCGACGGCAGCCGGGGGGAGGGCGCGCACCACCACTGCTGTACCAGCGGGGAGAGTGGGGAGAGCCTCGGACATGATGGCGCGGAGGCGGCGCTTGACGCGGTTCCTCACCACGGCACCTCCTACGGCCCTAGAAACAGCGAAACCGGCCATGCTTTTCGCATCGCCGGTAAGCGCCACATGCACTACCACGGTGTTCCGGCCCGCTCGCGCTCCATGACGCATCACCTTCTGAAAGTCGGTGGATGACGTCAGTCGCGAGTCAGCCGGCAGCACCCCTACGCCGAGATTTCGGAGCGTCCCTTGCGGCGACGGGCCGCGAGGATCGAGCGTCCTGCGCGGGTGCGCATACGCAGACGGAAGCCGTGCGTCTTGGCACGCTTGCGGTTGTTCGGCTGGAAGGTCCGCTTGCTCACGGCATGGCTCCTGAAACGACGATTTGGGGGTGGTCAAACAGCGCATTAACGTTACGCGAAGATGACCCCCTGGTCAAATTCTGTCGCTCGCGTTGGTAGTGCGCCGTGAACAGGCTAGGCTCCACCATCACGGCCTCTACATTGTGCACGACACGCCGTGGGGCCAGGTTACGAACGGGTGACACTGCCTCAACCGGCTGTGAACAACACTGTGGAAGACACTCAACCCTGAGGGGAAAGCATGACGGAGACGGCCAGCGACTTGCCCGTCGACGAGGTGTGGTCGCGCGCTGTTCAGCAGCTGATTCGCGATGAGCAACTCTCCCCGCAGCACCGTTCCTTTCTGCGTCTCGTCAAGCCCCTCGCGATCGTTGAGGACAACGTCTTTCTGGCCGTGGCGGAAGACTTCACCAAGAACTACGTGGAATCCACCATTCGTGGTCCCGTTACCGAGGCGCTGTCGAACGTCATCGGCCGCGAGGTTCGCATCGCCGTCACGGTTGACGCGTCGATCACCCCGCCACCCTCTCCAGAGGTGACGCCGGACGAGGTGCCAGCCAAACCGTCGGGCAGGCAAGCGGCGGCAGCGCCGAGCGATGATCCCCATCTCAACCCGCGCTACACCTTTGACACCTTCGTCATTGGGCCGTCCAACCGTTTTGCTCACGCCGCGGCGCTCGCCGTTGCCGAGAGCCCTGGCAAGACGTACAACCCTCTGTTCATTTACGGCGATTCTGGGCTTGGCAAGACGCACCTGCTGCACGCGATCGGCCACTACACGCTGCGCTTCAAGCCGCAAGCCAAGGTGCGCTACGTGAACTCTGAGGAGTTCACCAATGACTTCATCAATTCCATCCGCGATGACCGGTCCTTAAGCTTCAAGCGTCATTACCGCGAGGTGGACGTGCTGCTCATCGACGACATCCAGTTCTTGCAGGGCAAGGAACAGACGCTCGAGGAGTTCTTCCACACGTTCAACGCTCTGCACAACGCGGGCAAGCATGTGGTCATCACCTCTGACGTGAGCCCACGCAATCTCGACGGCATCGAGGAGCGCATGCGCACTCGCTTCGAATGGGGCCTTATGACGGACGTGCAGCCGCCGGACCTCGAGACGCGCATCGCGATCCTGCGCAAGAAGGCGGCCGCGGATGCGGTTCAGGCGCCGTCGGATGTCTTGGAGTACATCGCGTCCAACATCACGAGCAATATCCGCGAGCTCGAGGGCGCACTCATCCGCGTCACGGCCTTCGCCGCGCTCAATAAGCAGCCGGTGGATCTTGGCCTTGCCCAGGTGGTGCTTAAGGACCTCATCAGCGACGACGATTCCGAAATCACCGCATCGATGATCATCGGCACCACCGCCGAGTACTACGGCATCACCATGGACGAGCTCACGGGCACCAGCCGCAGCCGCGTCTACGTCACCGCACGGCAGATCGCCATGTACTTGTGCCGTCAGCTCACGGACCTCTCACTGCCCAAGATCGGCGAGCACTTTGGCGGCAAGGACCACACAACGGTCATGTACGCGGTGAAGAAGATCGAAGAGCAAATGGGCCAGCGCCGCCAGACGTACAACCAGGTCAACGAGATTCACGCTCGCATCAAGCAGCGCTCTCGCGGCTGATCTCTTCGCGCTTTCCTCCAAATTCTCACGACACGCCGCACCGACACGCCGTTCACACCTGTGGATAACTTTGTGGAGGTCCGTGGAAGCACGGTTTGTCCACAGGGGAACAGTTGTGAACAAATGCCCGACGCTGGGGATTGCTGGATTCGGATTCACAAGAATTCGTGTGGTTCCGTTGGTTTGTCCGCAGGGACCTCACAACTCCTGTCATGGGTTTACCAGGAGCGTCGATGAGTTTCCACAGATTGAGACCTCCCTATGACTACTTCTTGAGATCTCTAGTTATTCATCCACCGGACCTTCATGACGCTGCGCGCCGGCCCTGGTCGCCTTCCACTTGCTTGCGCGTCACAACGTTGGCGTAGTCTGTGGCGCAGTTACCTTCAGGAGTCAAGCAATGAAGTTCTCTGTCGAGCGCGATGTACTGGCCGACGCCGTGGCATGGGTTTCCCGTGCCGTCCCTGCTCGTCCCCCAGTTCCGGTTCTTGCCGGCGTCCGGATCGTCGTCGATTCCGGTGGCACCGTGACACTCTCAAGCTTCGACTACGAGGTGGCCGCACGCAGCGAGTTCGGCGCTGATGTTGACGACGCCGGCGAGGCTCTTGTGTCCGGGCGCCTCTTGCGTGAGATCGCTAACGCGCTCCCGCATAAGCCCGTGCAGTTTGTGCTCGACGGCACCAAGGTCTCCGTCACATGTGGAGCCTCACGCTTCACCTTGGCGACCATGCCCGTTGACCAGTACCCCAACCTGCCGGAGCTTCCCGAGCGCAGCGGTGTCGTTGACGGCGCGGCCCTTCAGCAGGCCGTTTCGCAGGTCACGTCGGCAGCATCCCGCGACGAGACTCTCCCCATCCTGACCGCCGTGCGCATGGAGATCGAAGGCTCCACTATCTCTCTGCTCGCCACGGACCGCTACCGGCTTGCGCTGCGCGAGCTCACCTGGAAGCCGGCGAAGTCGGATGTCTCCACGGTGGCCCTTGTGCGCGCAAAGACCCTGGCAGATACCGCGAAGGCGCTTGGCCACGGCGACGTTGACGTGGCGCTTGGCGAGGGAACCGGCGTTGACCTCATCGGCTTCTCTGCCGGAGGGCTCGTCACCACCTCGCAGCTCATGGACGGCGACTACCCCCCGGTGCGTCGCCTCTTCCGCGACGAGAACCCCATCACCGCCGTGGTCCGCACCCAAGACCTCATCGATGCCACGCGGCGCGTGTCCCTCGTTGCCGAACGCAACTCCTCGGTGCGTCTCGCCTTCGCGGAGGGCGAGGTGGTGCTCGACGCCGGCCAGACCGACGACGCCCAGGCCTCGGAGGCGCTCGAGTCCACGCTCGAGGGCGACGCGATCACGGTCGCGTTCAACCCCCAGTACTTGCTCGATGGGCTGGGCGCCCTCGCCACCGAGTACGTGCAGTTTGGCTTCCTCCAAGAGACCAAGCCCGTGGAGTTCGTTGGCATCGACAAGCCGGGCGGCACTGTCGCTGCCGAGTTCCGCTACTTGCTGGTGCCCATCCGCATCACCTCGTGATGCTCGCGGTCTCGCCGTGCACGTTGCCCACCTCCAACTCGCGGATTTTCGCTCCTACCCAGAGCTAGATCTGGCGCTGGACGCAGGCGTCACCACCTTTGTAGGCCGCAACGGCCAAGGCAAGACCAACCTGGTGGAGGCGGTGCGGTATCTCTCCACACTCTCCTCTCATCGCGTAGCGTCCGACGCTCCGCTCATCAAGGCGGGCAAGGAACGTGCCGTGGTGGGCGCCAAGGTTGTCAAGGGTGGCCGATCGCTCACGCTCGAGGTGACCATTCAGCCGGGAAAGGCGAAGACGGCTCGACTTGGCAGGGCGGCCGCGCGGCCGCGCGATCTGGTGGGGATACTCCGCACGGTGGTGTTTGCTCCCGAGGACCTTGCGCTGGTCAAGGGTGACCCGTCTACTCGCCGGGCGTTCATGGACGAGTTGTGTGTGGCGCTCGCTCCCGTCCACTCCGGAGTGATCGCGGACTATGAGCGCGTGCTGCGACAGCGCACGTCGCTGCTCAAGACCGCGCGCAACGCACGTGTGGATCTCACCACGCTCGACATCTGGGATGAGAAACTCGCTGAACTCGGCGGAAAAATCGTCGCCGCGCGGCTCGCTTCGCTCGCCGCGCTGCGCCCGTACGCGGAGACCGCGTATCAAGACGTCGCCCCTGGCAGTGCGCCATTCTCGCTGACGTACTCTTCCGCGCTCGACACGTCGAGCGCGGAGGCCAGCGCGCTTGGGGCCCAGATCCTCGCAACGATCGGTGATCGCCGCCAGCAAGAGATCGAGCGCGGCGTGTGCCTGGTTGGCCCGCATCGCGATGACGTCGAGATCGCGATCGGCGACCTTCCCGCGAAGGGCTACGCGAGCCATGGCGAGAGCTGGTCGTGCGCCTTGGCGCTCAGGCTCGCCTCATACGACCTGCTGACGGCCGACGGCGGCCCCGACTCCGAGGCGGACGGTGAGCCCGTGCTCATCCTCGACGATGTCTTTGCCGAACTCGACTCCGGCCGCCGCGCGGCTCTCGCCGCGCGGATAGCCACCGCGAGCCAAGTTCTCATCACCGCAGCCGTCGCCGAGGATGTGCCGCCGGCGCTCGAGGGATCGGTTTTCGAGGTCTCGTCTGGCACGGTGACTCGACGTGACTGACGAGATTCCCCCAGACTCCGCGCCCAAGGATCCCCACGCCATGGCGAGGGAAGCGATGGAGCGAGCCAGAGCGTCGGCCAGGCAGAGGGGAGCGCGAAAGACGTCAGCTTCCCGCGGCCGCTCTGCGAAGCACGACGCACGCCGATCGACGGAGCCGTTCACGTCCGGGCGCGATCCGCGGCCGATGTCCGATGCCGTGGAAACCCTGCTCAAGCGGATGGGGTGGACCGAGCAGGTGGAGGTGGCGGCGGTGACCGCGAGGTGGCGAGAGGTGGTCGGTGACCAGATCGCCGATCACTGCGAACCGCTTGGGTTTGACGAGGGGAAGCTCACGGTGAGGGCGTCGTCGACGGCGTGGGCCACGCAGCTGACGCTCATGGCGGGGCAGATCCGGCACCGCATCAACGAGGAGTTTGGGCGAGACATCGTTGGTGAACTGGTGGTGCTTGGGCCCACCGCGCGGAGCTGGGTCAAGGGGCCGCGCACCGTTCCCGGCCGTGGACCAAGGGACACGTACGGATGAGTTGGGTTGTAGGTTCTGAACTCGCACGCGGCGCCACCGCGGTGATCACGCGCGGCGAGCCGGGCACCGTGGTGAAGACGCTGACGCGCGAGCTGCCCGCGATCGTGATGCAACTTGAGGCGGCGGGAACCCAGGCGGCGATGGCCGCGGGGCTGCCGTGCGCGGCGCTGCTCGCCGCGGACTTTGAGGGTGAGCCGCCCTCGCTCACGTTCGAATATGTGGAGGGTGCGATGCTCGCGCGTCTCTACGAGGAGTTGGGCCCGGGCGCGGTGGGGGTGATGCTCGCGGATCTCCAGCACCAGGTGCGTCAGGTTCCGGCCCCAGCCGTGATCCCCATCGAGGACTTCCTCGGCTTTCAGTTGGGCAACCCTGCGATTCCCGAAAATCTCGCCGCCGCTGCGCTGCGAGACCTCGCGCGCCTCACGGCGCGCTCGGAACGGGTGCTGTGCCACATGGATCTGCACGATGCGAATGTTCTGTATGGGCCGCGGGGCCCGGTGATCATCGACTGGATGAACGCGTCTGCGGCACCGCCGGAGGCGGACGTGGCGCGCACGCGCGTGGTCGTTGGGCACGAACGCTTCAACTCCCCCGACGAGGAGCAGGCGCTGACCGAGATGCTCGACGCGTACCTTCGCCGCACCGAGGAACTGGTGCCCGGGTTGGTGGGGGCTTCGCGCGAGTGGGATCGCGTACTCGCCGCGGCCAGGCTCGATGAGCACCCGGGGCCCGCGGAGCGCGAGGCGATCCTCGCCCGCTGGTCGCGCTGACTCGCTGACTCGCTGTTCGAGCGCGCACCCCGGAGCGCCCTGGCGGCAACCAGCAGGTCGCATACCCGCCTTAAGACGCGTCCGTTGCCGCCAGCGTGCATGTGGCTGGGGAGGGGCAGCTGGCTGGGGAGGGGCACGCGGCTTCCCATTGCGGCCACCCGGGCGCCCAACCCATCCCGACGCTGGGGTCACCCGAGCGCCCAACCCCACCACAGCGTCGGGCAGGCTTGGAATTTGCTAGGCGCGGAACTATCCACAGATAGCCCTGAAACGCCCAGGAAAGCCGCCAGATCGCGCTAGAATCGAGCGAGATAGCACGCATGCCGTATTGGCGCGTGTCAGGCGCTTGGAAGGCGAATTCGTGGCCCAGAAGGACAAGAAGGAAACGACCCCTGCCTACGGCGCGGAGAACATCACCGTTCTGGAAGGCCTCGAGGCCGTCCGCAAGCGCCCCGGCATGTACATCGGTTCCACCGGTGAGCGCGGCCTGCACCACCTAGTTTACGAGGTCGTCGACAACTCCGTCGATGAGGCGCTCGCGGGATATTGCGACACCATCACCGTGACGCTCCTGGCAGATGGCGGTGTGCGCACCACAGACAACGGTCGCGGCATCCCCGTCGACATTCACCCCACCGAGGGCAAGCCCACCGTCGAGGTCGTTATGACGATCCTCCACGCGGGCGGAAAGTTCGGCGGCGGCGGGTACGCGGTCTCCGGCGGCCTCCACGGCGTGGGCATCTCCGTGGTGAACGCGCTCAGCTACAAGGTGGAGACCGAGGTCAAGCGCCAGGGTCACGTGTGGCGCCAGACCTTCGCCGAGGGCGGCAAGCCGCAAGGCACCCTCGTCAAGGGAGAGAAGACCGACGAGACCGGAACGCAACAGACGTTCTGGGCAGACCCGGCCATCTTCGAGACCACGGTCTACGACTTCGAGACGCTCCGCGCTCGCTTCCAGCAGATGGCCTTCCTCAACAAGGGCTTGAGCATCACGCTCACCGATGAGCGCCCTGAGCACATTGCGCCCGACGCTGATGCCACTGACGACGAAGCGCCCACTTCTCGCTCGGTCACCTACAAGTACGACGGTGGCTTGGTTGACTATGTGGCTCACCTCAACGCCACCAAGAAGGTGGAGGTTGTGCACCCTGAGGTGATCTCGCTCGAGGCCGAGGACACCGACGCGAAGATTTCGGTAGAGCTCGCGCTGCAGTGGACCAACGGATACAGCGAAGGCGTCTACACCTACGCGAACACCATCTCCACCACGGAGGGCGGCACGCACGAGGAGGGCTTCCGCGCCGCGTTGACCTCTCTCGTCAACAAGTACGCGCGGGACAAGGGCCTACTCAAGGAGAAGGACGAGAACCTCACGGGCGACGACGTCCGCGAGGGCCTCACCGCCGTCATCTCTGTGAAGTTGGGCGAGCCGCAGTTCGAGGGACAGACCAAGACCAAGCTGGGCAACACCATCGCGAAGACGTTTGTGCAGAAGGTGGTCAACGAGCGGCTCACCGACTGGTTCGATTCGCACCCCAACGAGGGCCGCGACGTGATCCGCAAGGCGATTCAGGCGTCGCAGGCGCGGCTCGCGGCGCGCAAGGCGCGCGAGGCCACGCGGCGAAAGGGCCTGCTGGAGTCGGGCGGAATGCCCGGAAAGCTGCGCGACTGCTCGTCCAAAGACCCGTCGATCTCCGAGATCTTCCTGGTGGAGGGCGACTCGGCAGGCGGCTCCGCCGTGCGCGGGCGCAACCCTGAGACGCAGGCGATCCTGCCGCTGCGCGGCAAGGTGCTCAACGTGGAGCGGGCCCGCCTGGACAGGGCGCTCGCGAACACCGAGATCCAGGCGCTGTTCACCGCGTTCGGCTCCGGCATCGGCGACGAGTTCGACATCGAGAAGGCCAGATATCACAAGATCGTGCTGATGGCCGATGCCGATGTTGACGGCCAGCACATCCGCACGCTGTTGCTCACGGTGCTGTTCCGCTACATGCGGCCGCTCATCGAGGCCGGTTACGTGTACCTCGCCAACCCGCCGCTGTATCGCATCAAGTGGTCCAACGCGGATCACGACTACGCGTTCAGCGACCGCGAACGCGACGGCATGATCGAGGCCGGCAAGGCCGCGGGCCGCAAGCTCCCCAAGGAGAACGGCATCCAGCGCTACAAGGGTCTTGGCGAGATGGACTACTCGGAGCTGTGGGACACCACGATGAATCCCGAGACCCGCACGCTGTCCCAGATCACGATGGACGATGCCGCGCTCGCGGACGAGACCTTCTCCATCCTCATGGGCGACGACGTCGAGTCTCGCCGCAGCTTCATCCAGCGCAACGCGAAGGACGTGAGGTTCCTTGACATCTGAAATCACCGAACCGCACAACCACGGCCAGATCGAGCAGGTCGATCTCAATGTGGAGATGCAGCAGTCCTACCTGGACTACGCCATGTCCGTCATCGTGGGGCGCGCCCTTCCGGACGTAAGGGATGGGCTCAAGCCCGTCCACCGCAGGGTCATCTACGCGATGTACGACGGCGGCTACCGGCCCGACCGGGCGTTCTCCAAGTGCACTCGCATCATCGGCGAGGTGATGGGTAACTACCACCCGCACGGAGACGGCGCCGTCTACGACACCTTGGTGCGCATGGTGCAGGACTGGTCCCTGCGCTACCCGCTGGCCGACGGCCAGGGCAACTTCGGTTCGCCAGGTAACGACCCCGCTGCTGCACACCGCTACACCGAGTCGCGCATGTCCCCCATCGCCATGGAGATGGTGCGGGACATCGACAAAGAGACGGTGGACTTCAAGGACAATTACGACGGCCGCACGCAAGAGCCGATCGTTCTGCCTGCGAGGTTCCCCAACCTGCTCGTCAATGGCTCCGCCGGTATCGCCGTGGGTATGGCAACGAACATCCCTCCGCACAACCTGCGCGAGGTCGCCGCGGGAGTGCAGTGGTTCCTCGAGAACCCCCAGGCGTCGCGCGAAGAACTGCAGGACGCGCTCATCGAGCGCATCCAGGGACCGGACTTCCCCACCGGGGCGATGATTCTGGGCCGCCGCGGCATCGAGGACGCGTACCGCACGGGCCGCGGCTCCATCACGATGCGTTCCGTGGTCACGGTGGAGGAACTGCAGGGTCGCCAGTGCCTCGTGGTCACCGAGCTGCCGTACCAGGTGAACCCAGACAACCTCGCGCTCAAGATCGCGGAGTTGGTGAAGGAAGGCAAGATCACCGGCATCGCGGACATCCGCGATGAGACCTCTGGACGCACGGGTCAGCGCCTCGTGATCGTGCTTAAGCGCGACGCCGTGGCCAAGGTGGTGCTCAACAACCTCTACAAGCACACCCAACTGCAAGAGACCTTCGGCGCCAACATGGTCGCGCTGGTCGACGAGGTGCCGCGCACGCTCAGCATCGATGCCTTTGTGCGCCATTGGGTGACGCACCAGATCGAGGTGATCCAGCGTCGGACCGAATACCGCTTGCGGGAGGCCGAGCGCGAAGCCCACATCCTGCGCGGCTACGTCAAGGCGCTCGACCAGCTGGACGAGGTCATCGCGCTCATCCGCCGCTCCCCCAACGTGGACGAGGCCCGCGAGGGGCTGATGAAGCTGCTCGACGTGGACGAAATTCAGGCCACCGCGATCCTCAACCTGCAGCTGCGCCGCCTCGCGGCCCTGGAGCGGCAGAAGATCGAGGACGACTACGCCAAGCTCATGACGGAGATCGAGGACCTCATGACGATCCTCGCCTCCGAGAGCCGCCAGCGGACGATCATCTCCGAGGAGCTCGCTGAGATTGTGCGCAAGTTCGGCGACGAGCGCCGCACGGAGATCTCGCCGTTCGACGGCTCCGTGGACTTTGAGGACCTCATCGCCGAGGAGGAGGTCGTGGTCACGATCACCTCCGGCGGGTACGCGAAGCGCACGCGCTCGGACCAGTACCGGGCGCAGCGTCGCGGCGGCCGCGGCGTGCGTGGGGCGACCCTGCGCAGCGACGACGTGGTGAACCACTTCTTCGTGACCACCACCCACCACTGGTTGCTGTTCTTCACCAACCTTGGTCGCGTGTATCGCGCCAAGGCGTACGAGCTGCCAGAGGGCGGCCGCGACTCCAAGGGCCAGCATGTGGCGAACATGCTCGCGTTCCAGCCGGGCGAGGAGATCGCGCAGGTCTTGGCGCTCAAGTCGTACGACGACAAGCCGTACCTGGTGCTCGCGACCAAGCGCGGCCTGGTGAAGAAGACGGACCTCACCGCGTACGACTCCAACAGGAGTGGTGGCCTCATCGCGATCAACCTCCGCGACGTGGAGGGTGAGGATGGTTCGCTGCAGCCCGATGAGCTGGTGGCCGCGCGCCTCGTCGGGCCCGAGGACGACCTGCTTCTCGTGTCCCGCAAGGGCCAGTCCATCCGCTTCACCGCCGACGACACACAGCTGCGCCCCATGGGCCGCGCCACCTCTGGCGTGACGGGCATGAAGTTCCGCGATGCGGACGAGCTGCTCGCCGCAGACGTCGTCACTCCGGGCATGTTCTCCCTGGTAGTCACCGAAGGCGGCTACGCCAAGCGCACCGACATGGACGAGTACCGCGTCCAGGGCCGCAACGGTTACGGCATCAAGGTGGCCAAGCTGCAAGAGCAGCGCGGCGACCTCGTTGGCGCGCTGCTCGTTGAGGAGGCCGACGAGGTGCTCGTCATCATGGAGTCCGGCAAGGTCATGCGCTCCCCCGTGGAGGGCGTGCCCGCCAAGGGCCGCGACACCATGGGCGTCATCTTCGCCAAGCCCGCCGAGGGCGACCGCATCATCGCGGTGGCTCGCAACGTGGAGCGGAACCTTGGTGAGGAAGACTTGGCGGAGGGCGCTGAGGAGCCAGCCACCGAGGTGCCCGCGGCCGAGTAGGCGCCGCCAGGACTCCTATTGGTGGCTCAGGTTTACCCCTGGAAGCCGCCCGACGGCCAACCCGGCTTGCGTTGCCAACTCGCCACAGCGTCGGGCCGGCAGCCCTAGTCTTCGAGCACCGTGTGCGCGGCCGCGCCGTGGTCGGCGGGCGTCCGCACAAAGAGCAGCAGCACCAGGCCAATCGCCACCACGGTGATGATTCCGAGCGTCCCCCACAGTGTGGCGCCCGTGATCCCCACCGCGATCGCCCACGCGATCGGCGACATGAACGAGGCCGCGCGGCCGGTGGTGGCGTACAGACCGAACATCTCGGTCTCGCGGCCAACCGGAGAAACGCGCGCCAGCAGAGATCGCGACGCGGCCTGGGCCGGCCCCACCATTCCCGCAAGTAGCAGGCCAAAGATCCAGAACGTGATGTTCCCGAGCGAGTGGAGGAACGCCACCGCGAGCCCACCAATCACGATGCCGCACAGCGCGGCGATGATCACGGTGCGGGGGCCGATCCAGTCGTCGAAGCGCCCGGAGATGAGCGTCACCAGCCCCGCCACCAGGTTGGCCGCAATGCCGAACATGATGACCTCTTGGTCGCTGAAGTCGTAGGCGTTGGCGGCGATCACGGCGCCGAACACGAACACGCCAGCAAGCCCATCGCGGTACACCGCGGACGCCGCGAGGAACCACAGCGTGGAGCGCGCCTCTCGCCACAGCCCGCGCACCGAGTGCCACAGCAGCACGTACGCGTAGAGAATGCCGCCGCCGTCACCGCGCGGAACGGCGGGCGCCTCGGGCACAAAGCGGAAGAGCGGCCAGGCGAAGATCACGGTCCAGATGGCGCACCCCACCGCGATGAGCCGGTAGGCCATGCCGTTGGACGTGTCGATGCCGAACCAGTCAAACGAATCCGCGACCACCACCAGCACCAGCGCGATGATGCCCCCGATGTACCCAAGGCCCCACCCAAGTCCGGACACTCGCCCGGCCGTGCGCGGCGTCGACACCTGCACCAGCATGGCGTTGTAGTTCACGGAGGCGATCTCGCCAATCACCGAGCCCACCGCAAGGATGCACACGCCAAGCAGGAAGTAGGAAGGAGACGCCTGCACAAAGTAGAGCGCAAGCATCGAGATCACCAGCAGCACCGTGGTCCAGCCGAGCCACGCCTTCCGCCGTCCCGTGCGGTCCGCGAGCTGGCCGAGCACCGGCGCCACGAGCGCCACGCCGATTCCCGCGAGTGCCATCGCCCACGCCACGGTTCCGGACAGCCCGGCCAGCGCGGTGTCGTGATCCTCGCCCGGCTTGATGAAGTCACCGGATACCAGGTACAACGCGGTGAACACAAAGGTGAGGATCACCGTGTTGAATGGCTGCGTTGCCCAGTCCCACAGCGCCCACGAGAACACTTGCTTGCGCGGAATGCGGGTGGGTTCGGCGTCCAGTGGCGTCATCGTTGACGGTTCGCTCATGGCGTTAGTGTGGCGCACTCGCATGAACGGTGGGTGACGGCACGGCTAGATTCGTACCGTGGATTTCCTGCCCGACGTTCTGGCTGGCTTCAGCGCCGCCGCCACCGATGGCGTCACCCTGGTACGGGACGACGGCGCACCCGCCTCTCCCCGAGCCGCGGTCTTGCACGTGCACGGCTACAACGACTACTTCTATCAAGCCGAGCTGGCAGAGTGGTTCCGCGAGCAGGGTGTCGCGTTTTTTGCGGTGGATATGCGGCGGTCTGGGCGTTCGCTCAAGCCCGGCGAGCACGCACATGACATGGCGGACCTCGCCGAACAGGGTGATGACATCACCACCGCGGCTCTCGCGGTTGCGGAGCTCTACCCTGACCTGCCGCTCTTCGTGCACGCGCACTCGACGGGGGCACTCGCGGCCGCGATCTGGGCGGCGGACCGGCCCACGCCGAACACGGGTGGCGTGATCCTCAACTCCCCGCTCTTTGGCCTCGCAATGACGCGCCGCGACCGCGCGGCCATGCGCGCGCTCCCCGCCCTGGTGCGGATCCGCCCGGGGATGATCGTGGGCGACCGGCCCGCCATCTACGCCAAGTTCCTGCACACCAGTGGCGGCGGGCCCGCTGAGTTCGACTTCGCATGGAAGACCCCGCGCGGCGTGCCCGCCACGGCGCGATGGATGAACGCGGTCAATCGCGGATGGGCGCGCATCGCCGCCGGCGCCGAGGTGCAGGTGCCCACGCTCGTTGCGCACAGCGACTCGTCCGGACCGGAGCGCGACGACAATCCCCGCATCCTCGAGCAAGACGTGGTGATCGACACGGAAGCGATCGTGCGCGGGATCCCCAAGCTGGGCCCGCTCGCGCGGGAACTGGTGGTGCCCGGAGGCATCCACGACCTCAGCCAGTCGGCCCCCGGCCCGCGCAAGGTCTACCTCGACGGGGTGGCCGCCTTCATCGATGAGGTGCTGGGTTGAGCACCGCGCTCCCGCAGCTCACTCGCTAGCGTGCCGCGCCCACTTCCCTGAGTCCCTGAGTGTCAGGTTCCGCGCAAATCCGGCACTGAGGTACTCAGGGAAACCGCGGCACCGCGCTCGCAGTAGCGTGAGGACGTGAGCCACCCGTACTTCGACACCGGCGGCGCGATCGCCGCGCTCGCCCACCGTGGCTTCGACCTCGACGGTCTCGAGAACTCGATGCGCGCCTTCCAGGCGGCGGTTGACCTTGGCTACCACTACGTCGAAACTGACGCCCACGGCACCAGCGACGGCGTGGCGGTTGCTCTTCACGATGCGAGCCTTGACCGCACCACGGACGCCAAGGGCAACGTCGCGGACCTCCCATGGAGCGAGGTCAAGGGGGCGAAGATCGGCGGCGTGGAACCGGTGCCGCTCTTCGAGGATCTGCTCGGCACCTGGCCAACACTCAGGGTCAACGTGGACGTCAAGGCCGTAAGCGGAATCGAGCCCATCGCGAGCGCCATCGAGCGCACCAACGCCCACGATCGCGTCTGTGTCGCGTCCTTTTCGGCAGCCCGACGGCTCGCCACAGTCAAGCGGCTGTCTCGCCCAGTTGCGACGTCAGCAGGCACCACGGAGTTCGCGCGGTTCTGGGCGGGAGCCGGCGTGGGGCTGCGTGGCCATCGTCCCATCCGGCACGTGGACGCGCTGCAGGTGCCGTGGAAGGCGGGCCGGATGACGGTGCTCGGCCGCCGCCACATCGAGAAGGCCCACGCCGCCGGCACCGACGTATACGTGTGGACCATCAACGACCCCAACGACATGGAGACCCTCCTCGACCTCGGCGTGGACGGCCTCGTCAGCGACCGCGCGGACCTTCTCAAGGAGGTCTTGATCAAGCGCGGGCGGTGGATGGACTAGGCGATAGCGCAACCCACATGTTGGGCATCGCGCATCCCCCAGGTACCCTGGGAGACTGAACGCCTCAGGAGGGGCGCACGCAAGGAGACGTTTATGGCCGCGAACGACAGCGGAAACCTCTACACCCCGTCAACCGGCACTGAGCCGGCCCCGGTCACCGCAGAGACGCCGCGCCGTTCGGCATTCCGGCCCATCAACTCCACCGCAGCTCCCACGGCCGCACCCGCCGCCCCGGCAACCGCGCCCGCCTCCACGACACCCTTCCAGTGGACCGCCCAGCCGTCGGCACCGGCCGCTCCCGTATCGTCGGCCCCCGCAACCACTGCGCCCGCAACCACGGCCCCAACCACCACCCCCACTCCCGTTGCTCCGGTGACGCGCCCCGTGAACCCGGCCCCAGCGTCGGACGGCGATAACGGCGGCGCGTTCTCCGTTGGCGTGGACAAGGTCAAGGGCTTTGCATTGCGCGCCAAGAACTCGCTCACGGAGGGCGATGACCTCTCCGCGTCCGCGAAGCGCGGCGGCCCCCGCAAGGCCCGCGTGCTCGTGAGCCGCATCGACCCGTGGTCGGTGCTGAAGATCGGCTTCCTGCTGTCGATCGCGATCGGCATCATGATGGTCGTCGCCGTGTTCGTGCTTTGGAACGCGCTCAACGAGTTTGGGCTGTTCGCGCTCGTGGACGAGTGGGTCGCCAAGCTCTTCGAGGGCGAGCAGCCCATCGACATCACCAAGATCTTCGAGCTCAACAAGGTGATGTCCGCCACCATCCTCGTGTCCGTGATGAACGTGGTGCTGCTCACCGCGCTGTCGACGATTGGCGCGTTCTTGTACAACACGGTGTCTTCCGTGGTGGGTGGCGTGTACGTCACCCTTACTGACGACTGATTTCTGCCCGACGCTGTGGCCACCTCAGTTTGGGCGGCGCACGGCGCTTAGGGTACAGTTGGTCGCCGCGGCTGACGCCGCGAAGGGCCCATAGCTCAGGCGGTTAGAGCGCTTCGCTGATAACGAAGAGGTCGGAGGTTCAAGTCCTCCTGGGCCCACTGCGCTTCGGTAAAGATGCGGTGAGGTGATTCGCATGAAGAAGGCGTTGCTGATCGCCGCAGGCGTTGCCGCGGTGGTGGTGATTGTGGCTGTGCTGTCCTCTCCCCAAGACCGCGATCTCTGGGACACTGTCCTCGACGACATCTAGCCGAACGCACGGGGCCTTAGCTCAATTGGTAGAGCGCCTGCTTTGCAAGCAGGAGGTCAGGGGTTCGAGTCTTATCTTGGGGTCGCGCAACATGATGCCTGCTAGATGCCTCGTTTATTGTCGTCCACTTTGAGACCACGAGGACGCACCGTCTTCATCTGGGTCAGTTTGCGCAACCGCGCCTCCCTTTCGCGTCGGCGCGTACACGCCGGTTCAACGCGTAAAGCATGGGCATAGCCCTGCTGGCGGTTCGTGACCGAAGGCGCGACCTCGGCTTCGACATGCGAGGATCCCAGTAGTTGACATCTCCTTTGTGCCCCGAGGCGTCGACGCGGAAGCATCGGGAGCCAGAAGTGCGTGTACGTGGCGGACAACCCCCAGCGATGCGTGCACCCCAAGCCGACCGGCCGAGGGGACTACTACGCCCACAAGACGTGCCAGAACGGACTCGCCAGATGATCGAGTCCGGGGTTTGGGAGTCAGCCACTTTTGCAGAGCAGTCTGCGGTGAGCGCGACGGTTTCGCTTGGGGGCCACCTTCCCGGAGTTCAAGCGGATCCGAGTATCGATGCGATGCCCCTCAAGGCGCGTCTATACGAGGTAGCCCAGGTCCTAAGGCGGACATTTGCGGCCGATGAGATGTGGGAGGCCACGGTGGGGGGCAATGATGTCGTCCGATCCTCGGCAGCGATCGCCGTCGGATGCGATACGCGGGTGAGTCCACGTCGACGGCTGGCGTTGATGGCGCCTTTCGCGGACGATCATCATTTTGGTGTGCGGGAGTGGGCGTGGATCGGCCTCCGGGACAACCTGGGGCTCCGACTCGAGAGCCTGGTCAGCGACCTCGAAGTGATTGCTCAAGCGCCTTCGCCGAGGATCCGGCGGTTCGCGGTTGAGATCACGCGACCGGTCGGGGTGTGGTGTCGCCACATGCCGTTTGACCCGCGCCTGTCGCGGTTCTCCCGCCTGCCCGAGATTCTGTACACCGACGGCGCTCGCTACGTCCAGGACTCCGTCGGCAACTGGATGAATGACATGAGCCGCACCCACCCCGACTGGGTTCGCTCCACCTGCGAGCGCTGGGACGAGGTGGCCGTTTCCTTCCCAAGCGTGGAACGCATCACTCGGCTCAGTCGGCGGCGCCTGGATCGCCGCGTTGCCCCCGCCACGCAGACGCGGCGTGACGAGTGATCTCAGCGCGCAGGGCCTCAAGTTCTTCGATCGGGGACTGTGTTCCAGCGAGGTAGGCATCGGTTCGAGTGAAGACCTCGTTGAAGAGCAACTGTCCAGTCGACGGGTCTACCCATGAAGCCGCAAGGTACGCCACGACATGATCGCCCTGCCGGGCGATCGGAACTTGAATAAGCGGGTCGGCAATTCCCATCGCACGCAGCGCCGAGCACACCTCGGCAATGCCGGAGGTCTTTAGGCGGCGTCCAGCGACAAGGCGCTCTAGACCGCCACCGATGTCGACAAGTACTCGCACCGCCATCAGGTCGTCAAGACCGAGACGTAGCCACCGTCCCGCAGTCGGCCCGGAGTCGCCCGCGCACTCGCGCCGCAGGACGACAAGACGTCGTAGCCGCGCATGGTCGACGTGCGCCAAACCCAGAATCTCGGCAGCCTCGCCGGGAAAGAACTCGGGCCCGCCTCCACTTGCCAGCATGCGCGAGCGCGGAGATTTCTTACCGCGTCCGTGGAAATGGCGATCCATAAACTCTAGAATAGGAGTAGGACCTAATACGGATTTTGGAGGTGCCATGGCCACCGCGATCGAGACCTCGCTCGAGGCGAGCCCACCCGTCGAAGTTCGTCGGCGTCGGGTTGTCGTGTGCGGCAGTTTTCGCAGAGACCCGGCTGGCCTTAGCGCTGCTGTCGCGGGTCTGGAAGAGCACTTCGACGTCCTATCTCCACGTGGCACCGACTTCATCAACCCCGGAGCAGAATTCGTTCGCCTTCCCGGCGAGGAACTCGCGCCTGCGTGGGAGATCGAGCGCGCACACCTCGATGCAATTGAGCAAGCCGACTTCGTTTGGCTTTTTGCACCAGACGGCTACGTGGGCCGCAGTGCTGCGCTTGAGGTTGGACATGCAAATGCCGTGGGAGTACCGGTCTTCACCGACGCGGTTATCACAGACGAGGTTCTTCGTGGCTGCGTCCACATCGTTGCGGCTCCCGGTTCAATCGATCGCGCCGCGCTGCGCGACAAGGGCGCGTCCGGCCGCGGGGTCGGCCGATTGCAGCGGTACTACGCGGAGACGGCGCACCGCCGTGGCTGGGACTCCGAAGGGCCGGACCAGACGCTCCTTCTGATGTTGGAGGAAGTCGGGGAACTGTCTCGCGCGATGCGCAAGGGCGGCTCAACACCGTCTGCGACGGCGCGGCGTGAGATCGGCTTTGAACTCGCGGACGTGCAGTTGTACTTGGTGCACCTCGCCAACGCGTTAGGTCTCGATCTCGCGGATGCCGTGAGCGCCAAGGAACGTATCAACGCGAAGCGCTTCCCTGAGGTGAAGTAGCGCTGTGGCACCTGGGGGAACCGAATCGGGTCTGAGCCTGCGGGAGTTGGCCGATGAGCGCAGGCGCCTCCAGGAGTCAGTCCGCCCGCATCGGGAATCGGTCAACGCGTTCGCGACGGCGCAAGGTTTTGGGCGCCCATCCGAGGAGTCACCCAGGCATCCGAACGGCCTCCCCCCAGTCCTGCCTCCGCGGGACGGACCCGTCAAGGGTGTGACGACGGGTGCAACCTGCTTCGAATCACTTGCTTCTGTGTTCGACAAGGAAACCGCCGGAGCCCTCGACCTCCCAACTCAGGAAGACACTGATCGACTGTCGGCGTTCTGCGACTGGGTTCTCCCCGACGCACCGAAGTGGAAGAGCGAAGGCGCCGCGCGTCGCTACTGCATCGTGCGCGCGGCAGCGCCGATCTTGCGGCTTCGTCCTGCCAGCGCCGAGACGCCTCTACGCGACGCGATCGAGACTGTCTGGTCGTACGTGAGCGGCGATAGCGCAAAGCCAGGTAGCGGTGATGCGATCTATGAGGTTTCGCCGCCGAGCAAGAGCACCAAGTCGGAAGACCGCTGGGGTAACGATCTCGATCGGAGATACCCCGCCAACGCGTTCCTCACCTACTACGCGCTGGCATCACTCTTTCGCCTTCATGGTGACAAGTTCCCGGACTCCTACGCCGAGCGTGTCTCGCGCACGCGTTTGTGGCTCTCAAGCGCGTTGTCGTTTGAGACTTCCCAGGCGGCGGAGTCGGCACCCGATACTGACCCCCAGCAACTCGCTTGGGCCGTCAGCGGTCTCGTCGCTAGCGACGTGAAGCCCCTCTCGGACCGTTCCGATCTCCGTGCGCTCCGCCGGGTGGAGACAGGGCTCGACAGGTTCTTCTCGATGCAGCGAAGTGACGGCACATGGTCAACGGGCCGGCCCCTGTTCCACTACCCCAAAGCCGGAAACGCCTACTGCTACATATATGAGACTCTCGCAGAACTGCTTGGCCTTGCTCTGGACCCGGACGCGAAGTATGCCGATGAGATGCGATCTCTCCTTCGCCCGTACTTGGGTCATCTGTTGGCGGCAGACGCGTACCTTGAGCGGACGGCGAGGCAACTGGGGGAAGGCGCGGTTGGATGGTCTTCGGGCCATCACCCCCACCGAACGGCACCCGAGAGTTGGGCCACGGCCACGGCGTTCCGCTTCCGTCAACACCTGCGGCAGATCGTCTCGGCCGAAACCGTACGCCAGTCAAAGTCGGGGCTGCATGCGCGCACTCCGCGCGCGGATGCCAGCATGACCGACGCCCGATGGCGGACGTGGGGTCCTTACACCCCCTCGCTCGGCGAGACATTGCAGACCAACCTCGTTGATCCGATCTCGGCGATGACCCGAAATCGACACGACCCGGATCTCCCCTCGATCCCGGCTAGGGACTCGTGGCGTTCCGCGATGCTCTTTGGACCGCCTGGCACTGGCAAAACTTCGCTCGCTGAAGCCGTGGCCCATGCGTTGGGTTGGGACTTTGTCGAGATCACGCCCGCGGACTTCGTGAAAGAAGGCATCGACCGCGTGTCGGCTAGAGCCGACGAGGTCTTCGACGCGCTCATGGAACTCGATGAATGCGTCGTTCTGCTTGACGAACTTGATGAGTTGATACACACCCGTGCGAACGGCAACGGGCAACCGGGTAACGGATCGACGTCGGTGGAGGGCGAAGCAATCAGCCGTTGGTTCACTACGACGATGCTTCCGCGCTTGTCGCGATTGTGGAATTCTCGGCGAGTGGTGTTCTTCGCAAATACCAATGGCATCGACACCGTGGATCCGGCCATACGTAGGCGTCAGCGTTTCGATGCGCTGTTGTTCGTCGGGACACCGGACCTAGAGTCCAAGCGGGCATGGCTGTCACCAGATGTGGTGTCGCAGGTGCCAGACGCGGACCAAATTCGTCACCTCCTCGAGGACCTGAAGGTCGCGAGCGTTGATGCGCGCTGGGCCTGGCTTCCGTTCGTTGGCTACGAGAACAAGGACGCACTCGCGAAGGCGGCCACGGTCGATGAGGCGCTCAGCATTCTTAAGGAAGTAGGTTCCACGGCCGCTGGCGAGTGGACCACGACGGCCCTGTCCGACAATCACGACGACGCGCTCCAGAACGCGGTTGCGTGGCTCCACACTCAAACCAGTTTCGTGCGCCCTCGCGCGCAAGTTGAGCCCGCGCGGCCGACAGAGACAGAGGACGACTCTGAGGAGGGAACGGCCGGTGGCCGACCTCAGTAGCGACTCCGAAGTGTTGGTCCTAGTAGGGCGGATCTCGGCGGGCAAGACGACGCTTGCCAATGCCCTCACGATGGAACCCGTGCTGGCCCGCCGAATTTCCGCCCGCGAGTGTCTCCTCGCGGGTGTGCCTGAGAGCGAAGTTTCGCGGGGCGATCTCCAAAGGCTTGGTGTCGAAGTCGACACCCGAACTGAAGGCATGTGGTTGTTTGATCACGCATCGAGCCTCATGGACGGCCCGGGCCGTTACGTGATCGATGCGGCGCGGACGGAACGGCAAGCACGTCCGTTCCTCGAGCAATTCGCCTCCAGTCGCCTGTTGTTCGTTGACGCACCGGAAGCACTTCGCCGCGCGCGCTACGAGCAGTCCGCTGGACAAGGGGGCCTGCGACACACTCCTGACACCCACGCGGTATTCTCTCATCCGATCGAGCGAGGCGTGGTCGCGCTCGCGGAATTCGCTGATGCGGTTGTGAACACGGGAGTTCTCGGACCGGAAGAGACGGCCGCCGTAGCCCGAGAGTTGATGGGCTGGGGCTAGCGACAGATGCGTGATCGCTGTGTGTGTGAACCCTGGGGCGGCTAGCAGTCCAGTGTGCGCGGTTGAGCGAGGGTCGACACCGCCGAGTGGGCGACGTAGGCGCCATCTGCGCGATGTCACCCCGCCACGGCGCCTTGCTCGTAGATGTCCACGCGCAGAAGGTTGCGCACATGGTCCGAAGCGCTCGGAGACTTATGCCGATCGAAGGTGTCGGCGATGTAGTCCCGGTTGTAGACGCGAATCAGTTCCGTGCTTGCGGCCCTGGACCCTTCGATCTCCACGCCGGTTCCATATGAGTGGTCAGCGAGCGCTCGGCCAATTGACGTCTTGCCGGATCCATTCGGCCTGAACACGAAGTTCAGTTCGCGCACCGGTCCGGAGACCAGCGGATCGCAAAGTTGCACCCTTCCGGCTATGGTCAACGATTTGATCATGGCTGCCCCCGTCAATCGCGACGCAAATGCGAGCACCCTAGCGCCGCACGCCCCACGCCGCCCTAGCGTCCGACTGTGACATGCACCCTCGCAGATCTCGAGGGATGCTTCGGGCGCATGCATGACGTTGAGAGTGATGCCTTACGTCGAGTGGCGCGGGGCCTGGACCTGTGACGCACCGACGCACCGACGAGCCGACCCGGGGACGGTCTCAAAGCATGACTACCTCACCCGCGAGGTCTTCGCTAACCAAGGTGAGCGATCCAAGAACCTACCGATCCGATTCGTTGCGCGCTGTCGGCGAACCCAGCCGCGGGGCTCGTGGTTAGCGGTGATCGAGCGGGCAGAAGGGAGGGTTGTGAGGGGATCGGGTGGGGCGCAACTTCTTGCTCGTCAATGACCTGAGGTTCGCCGGGCTGCGAAGATGTCTGCCGTCTCGACTGTTAACCGGAACCGAGCGGACTTGCGCTTCGACAGGTCGAAGCCACGAGGCGACTGACTACGTTTCGAGTGGCAGCGCCTGGCGGGGGCCGCTATTACTTGGTTGTGCGGGCAAGGCGTTCGCACAACTTACAAAGGAGTGAGCGCGTGAACAGAACCTCTCGATCAGCCGTAGCGCTGCTGGTCCTCGGCATCGCCTTCGCGATGTCGCCACCTGCGTCGGCAGCACCACCCGTCGGGTGCATAAATTCTGCCTACAAGCCGATTCGATCAGGGATGACCACGATCACGTATGGCAAGTCGAAGCAGACCTGCCCCACGGGCTACAGCCTCGTGGCCGCATACCAGGAGTCTCGCCAACAGGAGCAGTTCGTAACCTGGCTCTGGCGGGGGAGTTGGGAAGGCCAGCCCAGCAATCTGAACACTAACACCGTCACCCAGGAGTATGACTGCGAGGGTCATGGCGTAGACAATTGGCGCACCAAAGGCCAGGGCTACGACAACTGGGACCGCTGGACGTACAGCACCTCAGGTAGCGTGGGCACATCCTGCTAGCGATAGGCTGATGCACCAGGCTGCTTTGGAGCCATGTTGCGCGGTACCAGAGCAGCCTGGTGTGAAACCTTCGGGCGTAGTCGGCAGTGCCAAAGGAGGCAACGGTGTCGGTGTTGGGGCGCGTGGCGGTCGGATCGTTTGCCACGCTCGCATTTTGCGCGATAGTTGTCGGTTGTGCAGGTGACGCGGGACAGGCTGACGCCATTACGTCATGGTCTGGTGTGGAACTCAACGCGTACCAGCAGGAACTCGCTGCAGATGGTCGCGTGTCTTCCGCGGAATTAGCCGCAGCCTTCGAACATGCCGCCGAGTGTGCGCGCGCCGAGGGGTGGCAAGTTACCGTGCAGGACTCAAGTGACGGCGGATTCACTCTCGCTGCATCCGCGCCAAAGGAAGACGCAGAACGAGTGATGGCGAAGGTCGACACGTGCCAGGACCAGTGGGTTGGCCCCCTAGACCAAGTGTTCCAAGCGTCAAACTTGCCACAAGGGGCCGAGCGCGAGGCCGAGTTCGCCGCATGGCAGGAGTGCATGCGCTCCAACGGCGCAGAAACAGAAGGCGTTGTTCTTGGTATGGAGCAGCCCCAGACCATCGCGCAACTAGAGTCACTCAACGGCCCATATCCGGAGTGGCAGATCTCGTGGGCCGATTGCGTTGACAAGTACTACTTTGTTTTGTGGCCAGACGCTGCGGGTAACGCGGACTAGCAATGCCCGCACATCGGTTTCGACGGGCGGCAGTCGGCGTCCTTGTCGCGATAGGCATCGTTGCCCCCGCGGTCGTCGCAGTGCTCGTGGCGAACTATGCTTCGAGCGAGATCTTGACCGGACAAGTAGATGATCGCACGCTCACAATGGGTGTTGAGACGCAGCAGGTAGAGATATCGAGCCCGGTGAGCGTGACGGTGGCTTCGACAGAGCAGATTGCCCCTGCGCCCCTTCTCACCGGGGGTGTGGTCACAGCAGTACTTGTGAAGCCAGGTGACGCCGTACTTAGCGGCGACAAGGTCTTCGCGATCGATGGAGTTGTGCGGTTCGCGTACATTCCTTCGAGCGGTGCCGTCCTATACCGGATCCTGTGCAATGGCGATCAGGGTCCGGATGTCTCGGTACTCCAGACTCTCCTCAGAGAGCGTGGCCTCTCGGGCGTTGAAGTTGATGGCAAGTTTGGCCCACGGACAGAGCGCGCAGTCGTGAACCTAAATCGCGCACTCGGGTCGAAAGACCCTTCACGATGCTTTGACCCGACGGTCGCCGTCCCCATTCCCAGCCAAGGCGCTACGGTCGACGCCGTGCTTGTCAGGCCAGGAACGGTCGCATCGACGGCCGCTGAGTGGGCCGTGTGGGTGCCAGAGGTTGAGAGTGTGAATGTTGAGCCGACTCGGACCGTTTCCTTGCCAGACGGACGATACTCGCTCGCGGTGAACGGTACTGACTATGGTGCGACGGTCATGGCCGGTGAAATTCTCGTCGACGAGCCGCAAGCCTTTGCAGGCATAGTTGACGAAGCCGGTGCGGCAATCACTGGCAATATTATGCTCGCTTCGCCAGTGTCAGCCCAGGTTTTTCCGGCGTCTGCGATTGTGGTCGCTCGAGACGGCTCACTTTGTGTGGCGATAACCCAGGACGGCGGAGCGACTATCGACTTCGTGACCGTTGAGCCTCTGCCAGTTGGCTTCGGGGAGAACGTGGCAGCAAGCCCGAGACCTGAACTTGAGGGCCGCGATGTCGTGCTTGGTATTGGTGGCCTCAAGGGTGAGACGTCGTGTCACTAGAAGTGGATGCCGTTTGGTTTCGATACCGAGCGGGTTCGCAGTACGTGCTCAAGGGTGCAAGTCTCACGGTCAAGTCCGGTGAGTCATGTGCCATTATGGCGCCGTCGGGCGAAGGCAAGTCGACGCTCCTTTCGATCGCGGGCGCTCTGTTGGTTCCCGAACGCGGTCGCGTGTCGCACGGCCCGGGGAGCAATGCCCGCGACCAGGTAACGTGGATCTTCCAGGGACCATCTGTGCTCGTGCGGCGCACAGCACTAGACAACGTCACCCTCCCGCTGGTCGCGAGAGGCGCCTCACACACGGATGCGCGTGGCCCCGCGCGCGAAGCGCTGACCCGGGTTGGTCTTGAAATGGATGTCGATCGACCAGTGCGGCAGTTGTCGGGTGGACAGGCGCAACGAGTGGCAATCGCCCGTGCATTGGTGACGTCGCCCGCCGTTGTTTTGGCCGATGAACCCACCGCGAGTCTCGACTTCGAAACTGGACGGAGCGTCTGTGCTGCATTGCTGGAGACGATGGCCGGCTCTGCGATCTTGATCGCCACTCACGATGTTCGCATTGCACGCATGGCTGATCGCTTGGTGCGGCTTGAGAACGGCGTCATTGTTGAGGCGGCGACATGAGAATGCGAGCGGCATGGACCGAGGCCGTGGCGAACCTTCGCCGCCAACCGCCGGTGATTTCGCTGACCATGTGTGGCGTCGCAACCGCGGTCGCGTTCACCACAGCAGCGACGGCCTACACGGCGTCTACGCTGGCGGAAGCCGAGTTGGCGGCGGGTGGCTCCGTGGTCGTGGTGAGTGCGACCAGCAGCGAGGGACTCAACATGCGTGAGTGCGAGAGGATGGCGAGGCTCCCCTTTGTAACGGCTGTCGGCGGACCATACCTTGACAGTGGTGTCTCGGCTATCACGGTTGTCAGCGGCGTGCCGATTGCAGTGGTCGCTGTATCACCCGGTGCGCTCGCGGTCTGGGATGGCCAAAGTCACGGTGACCCGGTGGTCGGTTACGACCTCGCGTCGACTCTCGGTATGGAATCCGGAGCGAGCGTCGGGATTCGCGTCGGCAGCGACGTGCTGGCCGTCGGCAGCGTGCTGCCGAGCACCGTGCCGGTCTCATCATTGCAGTCGGCGATAGTGATCCCGTTGATCTTGGATGAGCCCCTCTCCGAGTGCTGGATTGCGCATGAGCCGGGAGCGCAAGACGCGGTTGTGTCAGCAGCGTCGGCCACATTTGCCGCCAGTCCGAGCGCAGTCGGTCCTTACGTGCGCACTAACGCAGGAAGTCTGACCGCAACGGAGTACTGGCTTCGTTTCGTCTCGTTTCGACCGTGGTTGCTCGGTGCGGCGGCAGTTGGAGCGGTGACGGCCGCGACGGCAGTCTTTCGACGTCGCGAGGTGGGTGTCTACCGAATCAGCGGCACCAAGCGTCGCAGCGTCGCGCTGATCTTTGGGCTCGAGTACATTGCACCGCTTGTCTTCGTGCTCCCGGTTGGATACTCATGGGGCGTTGCATTGTGCGCGGTTGCAGCCGGGCCGAACCTCGATGCGTCGGCAGTGCTCGTCGCGGCGGCCTACGTCGCAGCGCTCGGAGGGCTGTTCGTTCCCTTGGCAACGCTCATAGCGGTGCTTGTGTCGCGATCGAACGCATTCGCCGCACTACGCGACACCTGACTGCCGGTTACGTTTCGTCAGCCGGGCACGGCCGCGCCGGCCTCCAGACCGCACCCGCGAGAGGTGCTGGTAGGCAGTTATGTGCCCGCCCGTGGACATCGAAGGTCGACGCGGCGTCGCGGGGGGAGGAGGACGGCAAAGAGATTCGCGGTCCACGGCTATACTCATGCGGTGCGCGTGGCGCCCGAAATGTGCGCACGGGGCGGTAGTTCAACGGTAGAACGGGGCCTTTGCAAGGCTCTAATCAGGGTTCGATTCCCTGTCGCTCCACTCACAAGCGGTACTCCGAACGCCTGCGACGACCTTGGCGGCAGATCGCGAGAGATCTACGAGCGTGGGACGCATTGCTGATCACGTCGGCGAGGAACGAAACCGCCGCGCGTCGACGCAACTACGTCCGGTCCGGAGCGGGAGCCCTCTTCACGGGCTTCCTTCCCGTTGTCTTTTCGAACCCATCTTCTGTGCTGCAACGCTTGATGAGGTACTTCACATAGCCTCGGGTATAGCGGTAGGTTCCGGTGGGCTCGTCGTACTCGCACCAGTCTGGATTTGTGACGTGCGGGTTCGTGGAGCCGGACTCGGGTCGCACCTTGAGACGCTTCCACGCGTCCGTGAAGTGGTGTTGCCTGAACTCGAACTCAATGCCCGCCTGCACTTCAGCGGCAGCGCGGCGGCCGGCATGAGGCGGCCCGCGCCGGAGACGGGCTGCTTTCGTGTCCGCACAACCACGCGGCCCGTGCGGCCCAGGCCTTCGATGACGAGACGCTCGTCCTCGGTGAGATCTTCGAAGCGTGTGAACTGGAAGGCGACGGTGTTGGGGCCCTTCTCCGCAGTGTCTAGAGTGGCTCGCAGACGAAACTCATAGCGCGGATCACTGCGAACTTTCTTCTCGAGTCCCGACTCGTATTCCGTGACGAAGCCGGCGATATCTGGGGGCAGAGTCGCTTTGACCTCCCGCAGTGCCTCTTCGCCGCGCACGCTGAACGCGCCTATGAAAACGGGCATTCGCAGTCGGTGCGCCAAGGTCCGATCGTGGCCAAACTCGTGGGTGAGTTCTTCCTCGAAGTTCAGGAGCAGCGCGTGCGCGTGGCCTGCAAGCGAGAGCGTCAGCGGAGCATCCGAACGTGCATGGCGATGTTCCAGTCGGTTCCGAAGGCGTATGAAGAGCGAAAGGTTTGCTCGCACGGGGTCGTTAACGTCTGGCCACCGTGCGCTCATACAGCGGTCGAGTTCCCAACGCTTGGGTTCGCCGTCTACGCGGAGCAGACGTCGCTTGTGCTGTGGATCCCAGTATCGAAAGTCTTCGCCGTCTCGAATCAACTCTGCGTGCAGAAGATACAGCCACGCTAAGTGCATGTGGATGGCGAACCCCTCAAACGACCGCACCTCGGCGGGATCATTGAAGAGCCTGACGGCAAGGCACGCTTCATCGACAGCCGCATCCAGCGTGGCCTGCCATCTCGGGGGGCGACCCATGCTTCCGAAGGTAGCCCTCGACTCTCGAAGCGAGGGTCGTTGTGTCTGGCGTGCCCGACTATTGGTCGACAGATCTTCGCCCGCCTGAGCGCTCAGCCGGGCGCACGGCGCACCGCCCGCGCCGTTAGGTTGCGATCTCTTGAGCCGGAGAGAGAGCGGACTTCTCTGCGCGTTCCCCCGCGCTGTAGCGGCGCTCGACGACTTCGGAAGGCACGATCTCGACAACGTTCGGGTTGTCATCCGAAACCCGTAGGTAGAAGTCATCGCCACCGGCGAAGTGCAGTTGCCGCGCCACCTGGGCAGGCAGGCGGAACTGGAGGTTGCTGCTCAGCCGCACTGGCCCATGAAGGCTCGCCACAGAGGAATTGTAGTCAGATGTTTTACTTTTTTTAAGTCCCGCGTAGAATGGTAGCAAGCGCTGACCCGAGCCCCATGGCTCGGTTAGGCGCTTCCCGCCCCCGGCCTTCGGGTCGGGGGCCCCTTTCTTTCACCGCAGCACGATTCCGGGCGCGGCACGCTGCGCGTGCTTGTTGACGGCGGTGTGGGTTGCGGGCCCCAGCGCCTCCCACGTCGTTGACGGACACACTTGGGCGACGCTCCCACCTGGTGGAACTACCGAGCGAAACCCTGCATACGCAACCAGGTCAGCGATCTGGATTAGGTATGACTGGTGTGAGTGGCGCGCAACGGGATCGTCTACGAGAAGTCGCGCAGGGTTGCGGACGCTACCGCCACCGTTCATGAGCCCCGCCGTCAAGTGACGGCGCGCGCGGCGGGTCCATCGCCGAACGGCATCGTTGTCGCCATCGTCGTGGATCAACATGAATGTTGCATTCTCGTAGTGGCTTGTGCGCTCCAGCCGTTGCATTAATCCTTCCCAAGCGAGGTCAAAACACCCAGAAGGCGTGAGGTCACGATCGCGCTTGTCGACGACCACTGCGAATGCTCGAGCCGGCAACGTCGACAGCATGTCGAGATGTGCCCTGTAGATCAGCCCGCGTTGCGCCGGAGCGAGGCCCAGCGCTCGTAGGTCGCCAGACCCGCGGGTCAGATATTGCGCTTTGATCTCGGACCGCATCGGCAATCCGAAGTCGTCGCGAAGTCGCCGCCTGAAGGCCAGCAACTCATCGAACGCCCCTGGCCAACGATCTGCGTCAACTAGGACGCAGCCCAGCGCGTAAGTCAGTGAGCCGCCCGCGGCGGGCGCGCCGGTGTTGCCAGATTCGTCCACGTACGCAAGCAGCATGGACTAATGGTTCCAACCACCCGGAGGACTGCGCTGTCGCGACACACCGCTTTTGCGACACGCCGCGCTCGGTCAGCGAGTGCCAATGCTGATGCTCATGTCCACGAGAGCACTACTCGTGTAGGTCGGGCACGCCCGGACCGGACACAGGCGTGCCCGCTTCCGAAGACGCGGTGCCTACGATGCTGCGAGGCAACCTCCCAAGGTGGTCGACACCGCTTGCCCGCAACGCTGTCCACAGATCGTCATCCATCCAGTCGATGGCCCCTGCCCGATGTGCCTCCACGACGGCCCGGCCTACGGGGGAACCGTGCCTTAACCACAGGCATTCGGTCACTTCGCCATCCGCACTCAGTGCGACGTATGCGGGACCGAGAGGCGAGCCGAAGTTGCCTTCGTGTTCCCTCTCTATGGTGACCGCTCCACTTAGGAACACGTGGAACTCAAGGCTCGCGTCATGCGAAAAGTCCCAGGTCACTACGACCTCGAAGTCGGACCGGATCGAGACTTGGGGCTGCGTCTCCGAGACTTGCGGAGCGTCAAGATCGCCCGACCTAGTGTCCACGTGGGGGCGCAATCTCAAGGTCCTCAAGCCTTAGCACTGCGGGGTGCCTAGGCCTGCATCGGGGTCGAGCCCGTGCACGTGGGTGCCGTTGGCGTTTTGCACGTTCACAGTTTCGACGGCGATGTGGGGGTTGCTACTCGTCATCACGGCGTGGCCTCCTCCCGATGGCGATGAACTCCTGGATGTCGACTACCTCTGCATCGGTGAGCCCGATGCGCGGGTCGCAGGACACGGTGAGCACCTCAGCGTTGTCGACCCACGCCGCACCTAGCACTTCGCTATCGGGACGGCCCGGTCGGCATATCCACGAGTCGATCTCGTCGTCCAGCCACACCACGCGGTAGCCGGCCTTGTGGGAGCCCTTGACCGCTGCGGCCTTCCACCAGTCCGCGTCCGCAGGCTGTGCCGCGCTGGCCACGTGTGGCCAGCCTGTGCCGATACCCACCTCGCGGCCAAAGGCTTCAGGGGCTGCAGCCTCCCATGTGGTGCACCACATCATCTCAACGCCTGGCAAGGCGGCGATCTCACGCAGAGCATCGACAACGGAGGTGCTGTACGTGACCCACACCCTGATCCCGTGTGACCGGATGTAGACCTGCCTGCGCCGCCAGGACTTCTCCGACCAGTCGGATAGGTCCGGTCGGTCGACATTGAGGACGCCGTCGATGTCGACGAAGACGCGAGTGCGGGTGGTGGATGCTTCGACCACTACACGCCCTCAGGCCGCTCAACGTAGCCTTCCGTCTTCGCCCGCTCAACCTCCGGCGGCATCTCGCCGAGCAGCACTAGCCGTGTGACAGGGCGCTGGCGCCACCAGTAGTCGGTTGTATCCGCGAACCCACCTGGCACCCGGTATTCGTAGACATGGACAGCGCCGACCCTGATCACCCACGGCTCAGCGTCGTCGTCTTTGAAGGTTGCCTTCATCGGGTCGGGCTCGCCCGAGAGATCAAGACCATACGACGTGATCTTCGTAACGCGGTGCCAGGAGTTGTCTCCTTCTGTCGTCAGGGATCTGCCAAGGCCCGTCGCTCGCATGACCTCCAGCCCTCGTTCGTCGGTGGCGCGCAGGTAGTAGACCGTGCTGGATGTCGACTCGATCCTCAAGATGAACGGGTCGCGCTGGGCGTTGATGTCGAAGCGTTCGAGGCCGGCCCCGCTCTGACTGTGGTCATTCATGGAGCCATGGTGGCGTCAAGACATGGCAGTTCCGGGGACGCTCAATACAGGGCTGTGGTAGCCCCGCGCCGGAGTCGACCGCGAAGCAGTGCGGGTGGAGATGTGGTGGTCTCGCCGCTGCCTACGGCGTGTCGCGAGATGCCTAGAAAGTGGTCGCGGCGACAACCCAAGGTTGCGACCGCTTGCTCGACATTTGGTACTTGTCTCTCCTCGCGGCACCCTGCAACTCGCCGAGGTTGCGTGGCTGGCGCGGCTGCTTCCACACGGACACTGCCCCCGACGCAACCGCGGCAGCGAACTCGGCGGGGTTGTCCCACCGGTACGCGAGCAACTCGGTTGGTTCGAACGCGCTCTTTCTCGGCCGGCTATGGCCAGTGTTCGAGGTCCGCCGCGCGCTCGCCTTGGTTGCGGTGGCGTCCTTGACCCAAGCGTAAAACTCGCCCGTCCGGTCGAACGTCGCGATGCCCTCCATGACGATCAGGCCAAGGCCATCCCTCGCCACGCAATGTTCCATCGCGACCTTGTCGTTGAGGATTGTCTTGTCGTCACCGCGCTCACGCATGCGCTCGGGCAACCAGAGTTTGCCAACAACGTGGGACTTGAGATCCCAGACGTAGTTGTGCGCGTAGTCGAAGTAGGTGTTGCCGTACCGCTGCTCCGGACCGCTCGCCGGCTTGGTGCCGAGTGCTGCAGCCAGCGCCGCGAGGCCCCTGAACTCGAAGTACCAGCCGGGCCATTCAGGTTGACGCCAATGGTTGTAGCCAGCATCGCGCATGTGGACGATGCTGGTCCGACCATCCCAGACGGCTCCGCCATCGAACTCGTTCTTGAGCACACCGAGAATCTGCGCGGCCTCGATCGCAGGCGACATCACGGCGGTGCCCCGACGCCGCATCTCTCGCGCCGCGCCCGCGAGTACGACGTTGAGACCCTCGAGAGTGATGGTGTACCCAGTGGAGGCGCAAGTGTCCGTCCATATGACGCCAAGACTCTGTGCGATCGCTTCGCCCAGTTCGATCTTCGACAGATCCGTGTTGACGCTCAGTCCCATACGGTTTGCCAAGTTCACGAACACGCGCTTGCGCTCCTTGCCGCCCGGCCCGAGATCTTCCGGGCCCGACTGGGTGAGCGCCGAGATGAGGTTGACGGCCTCGAGTTTCGAGCGAGCGGGCTTGAACCAGTCCCACTCAGGTCCGTCGAACTGCGGCGGCAGCGAAGCGGGCCTAGGTAGCGGGTGCGAATTGAAGTACACCCACGCACCGAGGAGAAGGTCATTGAAGACTTCGAGTTGCAAATATCCGCCGTGGCGGGCGCGCAGATCTACCACCACACGTACGCCAAGGTGCTCCGCAAGCACAAGGCTCAGTTCCTCGTTGGTCAGTTGCAGGGGAGCATCAAGGCCCACAGCGTTGGCGAGCGCTCGGAGTGCCCGTTTGGGCCCCCGCGTACTGCGATCCAGTGTCGTCCCAGCGATCGCGAAGATCCGCGCTTCTGCCTCAGGAACGGACAGCGCCGGCACAAAGTCAGCCATGCGCGTTAGCGTGTCAGAACTACCACAAGTCTGCCTGCCGACGCGCTAGCGATCGCCAAGCCAGAGCGCGAATTGCGGGGTACCGTTACGCCATGTCCGATGCACCCGCCTTCTCCTACGCGGACCTCTTCGCAGGCGTCGGCGGCTTCGCAGCGGTCCTCCGCGCCATGGGCGGAGAGCACGCATACGCCGTCGAAATCGACAATGCTGCGGCCGCCATCTACGCCGACAACTGGGGTCACGATCCGCTCGGCGACATCACCAAGGACGCCAACGACACGACGATGAACGTGCCTGCGCACGACATCATCGCGGGTGGCTTCCCCTGCCAGCCGTTCTCGAAGTCCGGTGCCCAGCGCGGCATGGACGAGGTTCGCGGCACTCTGTTCTTCCACATCGAGAAGGCCATCCGCGCGCACAAGCCGACCATGGTGTTGCTCGAGAACGTCCGCAACCTCGCTGGCCCACGCCACACCCACGAGTGGGACGTGATCATCCACCACCTGCGTGACGCGGGATACCAGGTGTCGAGCACACCGGCGATCTTCTCTCCCCACAAGATCGCGCCAGACTTCGGCGGCGCACCGCAGGTGCGCGAGCGCGTCTTCATCACCGCAACGCTTGTCCCTGAGGGCATGGTGGCCGACCCAGAACCAGAGCCGGTCGCGCTGCCGGATCGCGTCCTGATGCATCACGAGTGGGATCTGTTCGAGAACCTGCCGATCGACGATGAAACCGACGTGCCGGGCACTGAGATCAGTGACGACGAGCGAGCGTGGATCAACCACTGGGAACTCATGGTGCAGGTGATGCGACAGTGGCGTGCAGCGCAGTCGAAGGCGACGGGGGAGAGCCTGCGGCGGTTGCCGGGGTTCCCAATGTGGACCGACGCGTGGGTAGCCCAGAGTAAGCGCGCAGCGTTGCTGAAGGATGCGCCCGCTTGGAAGGCAGACTTCCTCCGCAAGAACTTCGACCTCTACGACGCGCTCAACGGCCTGGACTCAGTGTGGATGCGCGGATGGCTGCGCACCATGCGGCGGTTCCCTGAGAGCCGACGCAAACTCGAATGGCAGGCACAAGACACGGCGAGCCTCTGGGACTGCGTCATCTCTTTCCGGCCGAGTGGCCTGCGCGCGAAGCGGCCGACTCATCTACCAGCGCTCGTCGCAATCACCCAGACACCGGTGCTCGGCCCGCTCAAGCGCAAACTCTCGCCCCGCGAGGCTGCACGACTTCAGGGACTGCCGGACACATACGACTTCGGCGAGCAACGTGACGCGCTGACGTACAAGCAGATGGGCAACGGCGTGAACACCGGCGTCGTATGGAACGTCCTCAAGGCTCACTGCGAGCGTGACAAGGACCTGCTGCTCGCCACTGGGCGTGGCCGTGCGATCTACGAGGCTGTGACCGAAGCACCAGACAACCCACGAGAGAGGCTACGCCGGGCACTCTCGTCGACAGCGCTCAGTGATGCGGCGACCACCTGACGTAGTTTCGGATGCCGCGGCTCCCGTGGAGGGCACAAATCGGCGCGGCCCCGTTCGACGAGCACGACGGCCGGCCTATGGCAGTCCATACGCCCATACGAGAGGCCGAGCGGACAATCAAGGGCCAGTGGGCTGTTAAGCGCGTCGTCCAGGAGGCAGTCAGCCGGCTCGTCACTTGATACTCCGGACGCTCCGGAAACGGCGGACCACCGCATGGGCTGAGTCTGCGCGCAGAATCATGGGCTCGTTGTCAGTGCTCGTAGATATCGTGTGGGTGAAACAGAAAGCGGTGTGACCATGACAGTCAACGAGTCCTTCATTGCGCTTCAGGAGCACGTCGATGGTGACGTTGCGTTGGCACAACTTGCCCGTGAGCGCCGAGACATCTTCAAGGACGCACTGCGGAGTTCCGACGATGTCGAAAGTGTCTGGGGTTCTGGCTCCTTGCGGCGAAGTACTCAGTTGCAGCCCATTCACGACGTTGACCTTGTCGTTGAGTTCGACCGGACGGCTCACCCAGACTGGGGCAACGCGGGAGCATCGGCGTCGGAAGCCCTTGAGCGGTGCCGTGATCTCGTGACCGAACGCTTGGGTATCGACTCTGGAACGCATGAACGGCTAGTCCGCCTGGTTCGGACCGCCAACCGGAATCGTGCCGCAAAGTGCTTTGTCGATCCCCCGGAGGACGAACTGGCGTTCACCGTTGACGTCATGCCAGCGATTCGGGTGGAAGGCGGCATTCTCATCCCCCTCAAGTCAGAGGAGCGATGGACGCTCGCAGACCCCGAGTATCTGGCGCATGCGGTGAGTGACCGCCAAGCGGCTTGGGACAAGTTCCGTCCCCTTGTGCGCGTCCTCAAGTTCTGGTCGAAGCAGCAGTCTGTCGAGATCAAGTCGCTTGTCATGGAGGTACTTGCCCTAGATTGCCTCGTCGAAGCCGCCAACCGGCCGGCGGCGGTTGCCTCGTTCTTTGCCAGGGCCGCCCAACACAGCCTGGACGTCACAGACCCGGCAGGACTGTCTGGACCTATCCAGCCCAATCTCGACGTCGCAGGGTTCCGCGACGCGCTTGAAGAAGCGAGCATCTGGGCGGCGGCAGCGCAACGCGCGGTGGCAGACAACAACCAACCCGAAGCCACGCGGCTGTGGGCGCACATATTCGGCTCGGCGTTTCCGATCGTCCTCCCGCCGACTGGTGAGACGCCTGGCCCACGCCCGGTGAAGGACTCCCCTCAAGGGCGAGCCTGATGGAGCCAGCACGTCGAACGTGGTGGCAGGCCGAGCCCGAACGTCTCGCGGACGAACAGTCAAAGATGCAAGAATTGTTCCCGACGTTGGAATGGACTGCTGAGGGCGCTGGCAGGTGGGAGGGGACCGTGCCCCTATGGGCGTTCGAGCGCCCCGCGCCGACGGACCTCGAACTACTGCTCGGTGAGATCCCTTTTGAGATCGCAGTCGTCTACAGCCACGCGTTCCCGGCGTCGCCGCCAATGGTTTACCCGACAAATCCTGCGGCCGCACCGGAGTTGCGCAGTTTTACGGACTACCACGTGCTCGGCGATGGATCCCTATGCCTTCTGCGGGACGCGACCGACTGGTCGACGCGCGGCCTAACCACAGATCTTGTGCTCAAAGCCATCGGTTGGCGCCTCGAGTACGCACTCTTCCAGGTCGGCAAGATCAGGAGGTTCAGCAAGCGGGGCATCGTGACCAACCCGAAGTACGACGCGCTTATCCGGGAGGCTGTCGAGGAGGCGCGCAATGGCGTCACCCAATGATTGGCTCGTGGTTCTGCCCGGACACGTCGCTGAAGTGATTGGGAGCGGGGGCAGCCAGGGGCAGATTGCGTGTCGAGTGTCGCAGCCGGATCGGGCGGCCAGAGTCATATCTGTCTCGGTCGACGACGGTCCAATGGTGCAAGTCGCTAGCGATCGCGATCACTTCTTGGGCTCAGCGGACGTTCGACGCAACGGCATGTGGTTCGCCGCCGACGAGAGCGTTCACGTGCTTGCGTACTTTGCTGTCCGACAACACCGCGCCGTCCCGTTGGAGGAGTTCAGGCGCCTCCTGCCAGGTGTCCGCGATCCGGGCAATAAGCCATATGTTGCGCTGACCTACGTGGCGCACCCTCCCGAGTTTGCGCCGGGCCGACGACTTCCGAAGTTCTTTGCCTGGACAGTCGCCCGCCACGGCGTCGAGGTCATGGCGTGCGATGTGGAGCAAGGCGGCGCGTCGATCACGGCGCTGGAACCGCACTGGCCTACCGGAGAACTTGCCTCTAGACGCGTTCTCGTCGTGGGTGCGGGCAGCATCGGTGGGGCGACCGCACAGGCTCTCGCGGGGTACGGGATAGGTCACATTGACTTGTTGGATCCGGACAGGTTGCGTGACCACAATGTGCCGCGGCATGTGTGCACGCGCAATCAAGTCGGTATGCACAAGGTCAACGCGCTCGCACGCCTGATTTCGCGAACGTGGCCCGAGACGACGGTTCAACCATGGGTCGCGAGTGTCATTGAGGATGCTGATCTCGCACGGCCCCTGATTGACGCGGCAGACATCGTGGTGTGCACTGTCGATGGAGTTGAGCCGCGGCGCGTTGTCAACTACTTGGGGCAGCGTGCGTCCACGACAGTGGTGTTCGCTTGTGTCCTCGAGGACGGGCGATATGGCGAAGTCTTGAGAGTCCGACCGCTATCTGGCGTGGGGTGCCTGGACTGCCAGCGCCAGGCTTTGGAGGAGGGCGGCGCCATGAACCCCGAGCCTGGCCTTGACCATGGCTACGGTGAGGGCACGCGCCACAACCCGATGACCGCGGTTGGGCCAGACCTCCACTTTGTTGGTGCGCTTGCTGCCAAGGTCGCAATCGCTGATCTTCTAGCCGGTCCCAACCACGTTGACCAGTTCCTTGTCTCCGACAACGTTGTGGTCTCCCTGCGCCCTCAGCCAGGGATGGCGCGTCCATTTGACTCGTCGCGCGTGCTTGGGGCGAGTTGGTATCCCGCGGCAAAGCCATCTTCGGATTGCCCCGCTTGTGGAGTTCGAGCGTGACGGCCGTCATTGTGTACGGTTCCGCTTGGGCTAACATCATGGACTTCGCGGCTGCGAGTGATCCGAGCCTCGAGACCGGCGGCGCGCTCTTCGGCGAGGCCACCGGTGGCCGAGCGGTCGTTGTCGCGGCATCCGATGCTGGTCCGGGCGCCACGCACCTCTCAGATTTCTTCTTGCGCGATCTCGCGTACACGCAAGCGTTTGCGTCACGGCTGCACGCTGACACGGGGGCACAGTGGGTGGGCGAGTGGCACACGCATCCGGAAGGGTCGGGGACGTTGAGTGAGCGAGACCTGGCAACGTACGTCGGGCATCTGACGGACCGGTCACTGAGCCTCGATACCTTCGTCTCAATAGTCCTCACGCCCTCGGCGCACCACGTGTCTCTTGAGCCACGCTTGTGGCTCCTGACCCGGATGCACGACCTCGTACGAGTCACGTCACACGAACTCACGATCGGAGAACCCAGCGATGACCGAGAAGTTTGACATTCGAGCAGCCTTTGCTGCAAAGCAACGGAATCTTCTTTCATCGCTCGGACTGCCTGCGAACTTCGTGACACATCCATCTGCCAAGGGGACCGCGACCGAAGGTCAGTGGATTCGCACGCTCGCGGGATTCTTGCCTGCTCGGTACGGCGTGGGCACAGTCTTCGTCATAGATTCCGACGGTAAGCGCAGCGATCAGATTGATCTGGCGATTTTCGACCGCCAGTACTCGCCGTTGTTCTTCACCGAAGGTGACTTCGATGTCGTGCCGGTCGAGAGCATCTACGCGATCTTTGAGGTCAAGCCAGTACTCGACCTTGACAAGGTCAAGTACGCGCAGGCGAAGATCGCGAGCGTGACCTCGTTGAAGCGAACCTCTGTGCCGATCGCGCACGCCGGGGGTGTGTACCCCGCGCAAGACCCTACGTCGAAGCCGATCCTCGGGGGACTCCTGAGCACGCGGTCCGAGTGGAAGCCAATGGACGGAACCGCCGCACGTGCAGGACTACTTAGCGACGCTGGCGGGTGCCAGTTGGACTTCGCGATTGCCGTTGACTCGGGCGCCACTGAACGCGTCGGAAACGCACTCGAGTACGCGCCCCCAGAGACTCAGTTGATCTGGTTCGCTCTCCGCCTTCTGAGACGATTGTCGGCGATGGGCACAGTCGTTGCTCTTGACCTAGACGCTTACGCGCGGCCGCTCGGCGACGCGCAGGACAGCGGCACTGCTCCAGCACGATGAGTGATTCAGTGTCACCGTCGCAATCGGTATTGCGTCGGGGTGAACTCGTCATGACATCCCTATCGCTCATCAGCATGCTTGAGAACTTTGTCGAGACCACCAGTGCGGACGTCGCGTACCTACGTTCCGCAGCACAAGTTGCGGCACCTTTCGACGACTACGAGACACGCGCGGTTGCGAGCGTGCAACGGGTTAGCCCTGGCCTCGACGAAGTGGCCGCAAGGGCCCTAATCAAGGAGCCCTTCCGCCGACTGCTCCGAGAAGTCCAGACAGCATCGGCTCAGGGCACGGCCGAAGCCCTTGAGGGGTTGCTTCCGACGCTGTCCGATCTGGCGCGCGATCCAATCACAGGGCGGTACGTCCAGGTGATGCTCCGCGTCGCGACGCGGCGTTCAGTCGCGGAACGCGCGCGAATCGCGACGTTTGTGATGTGCGTTGCGGCGTTTGAGTTTGCCGTTGGTGAGTTGTCGGTGGTGTTGGCCGCCGTGCCTCCCGGAGCGGTTGGCGTTGCCTCGTCGGAAGCGCTCGATGGAGAGGCGCGCGCGGCCTACGCCGCGCTCTCGCGCAAGCCGGCAGATTTGCGGCTTGAGGGCCTTGACGTGAGTCATGGGATCCGGCCCGCGGACACGAGCGCGATCCTCGAGTTGATTGGCCGCCGAAATGCCCTGACCCATGCGGACGGTCGCTCGGACGACATGTATGCAAAGCGTTCCGGTGTGTCGACTGAGCAGTGGCCGGAGGGATCTCTGCTGCCTGTCTCGCAGGCATATCTGGACGACGCAATCGTGACGATGCAGGCGGTCTTGACGGATGCTCACCTAGGGGCTCTGAGCCTCTACAAGGTAGACCCGGCCGACCCGGTTGTGGCGGGCGCTCTGAGTTTTGCGGTTCGGCTAATGTCCGTCGGCCAAGACCGCTTGGCGCTCCGTGTCGTCGAATGGGTGGTGACGCAATCGATCGTCGACTCGGAGTTGCGCGCGCGGGCACATGTCAACAAGTGGTTCCTGATGCAACGCGTCGGCAAGGGAGCCCGCGTGCTCCAGGAAGTTGAGAGGTGGGATGGAGACGCAGTTGGGCCACTGTTCGGCCTCGCGCGCCTTGTGCTGCTTGGCAGGGTCGGTGACGCGGAGGCCCGTGCGCGGCGTTTGGTGAGTGAACGCACGTTGGATATTGCAGACATTCGTGCGCAGCCGCTCTTCGCGGTGCTCGTGTCCGCTCTCGGCGACGAACCCTGACAAACTTGCGCTGCCGGATCGACCCGCCCGCACCGCCACATGGCCTGCAGCGCTATCCCGTGCGAGCAACCCGCACGTTGCGGGCGAACGGGCGGGCGGCTCGCGAGATGCTCAGCCGACACCTACACCACGAGTCGTCTCCGTTGCTGTCGCAGGCGCAACCCTGCGCGATTTCACCCAGCCGCGACTCGAATGGCGCGGATTACCGCTTCGATGTGCTCCTGCGGGAGATGCAGCAGCGCAGCGTCAAGTTGCACGTCGTTCGCCCCGAGAAGCGCCGCAGCGATCTCTGCGACCGCCCGCTCGCCAGCCGACCAGGGGCCGCTCGCGGCGAGCAAGACCTCGGCGGTGGCCTCGGGGGCGCCAGCGTCATCTCGAGACCACGCGACGCGATGGAGTAGCGACGCGTCAAACATGAGGTCGCAGGCAGCCCGGTACGGGCCAACGGCGTGCTCCCCGCGAATGTCAACGTGGATAGCGCGTGCGGGTCCTTGAGTCATGTGCCTCTACCTACTTTCAGAATGACTACGAAACGGGCGGCAGTGTCGCGATTGGGTGAACGTCTCAATCCGAACGCGCACTTCACGCTCTGGACGGAATCGTTCGACCGACTCGGCACGGTGCATCGAGATGACGGCACGGAGGGCCTCATCGGCTCCTCCGACTCAAGTTGAGTTGGATGACCTCACCTCGAAGTGCCGCGTTCTCCTTGCGCAAGGTGGTGACCTCACGCTCGAGCGCTCGTACGCGTTCGGTCATGACTCCTAGTTTTGTCCGAATCGATGCGGCACTTGGTTGATTTGGAGTTCCTTCGCTCACGGCTCGCCTTGCCTCGCTACCGGCGAGTGCTCGCACTTGTGCCAGGAGTTCGGGATGCTTCCGAATGAAACTCGTCGAGCATCCGGCCTCTTCCGCGACAGCCACGAGATCGAACGGTCCGCCGCACGCACGCAACTTCACTAGAGCGCGTTCGAAATCCGCCCTCTTCTCGGCGGCGCGCCGTGCTGCTGCCGCGCGAACCTGGTCGGTGCGAGCCTGCCTCAAACCGCTCTCCGTGGTCGTCATGCGCTCACCTCGTTCACGGGCAACAACTCATCAAGCCTTTCTAGGATTCCGCGATTGAAGTCAGCCTGCCTAGGATTCGCCTCTGCCTGTGAGATCACAGACAATTGCAGCAACCGCCGATGGTTCGCGTGAACCTCCCCGAAGCGCTGAGGGTCGGCATCGAAGAAGGAACATGACAGGCAGGGGTTCTTTGCGAAGTCGCAGCCCTTGCCTGTGCTTTGCGGCATCGTGCACAGCCCGTTGGGCAAGACTGTCGCAATTCGACTTCGCAATTGCTCCACCGCCGGGTCGTCGTAGGGCTCGCCGGTGCGACGGGACCTCTCAAGCGCCTGGGACTCATAGAACTCGTCCGACTTGCGCTCCAGGGTGTCGTCCGTGATCTGGGCGTACACAGCGGTCATCGTTGGAGACGCGTGTTTGAAGAACTGCTGCACCTCCCGCTGCGTCCACCCGTTGTTTAGCAACTGCGTTCCGATTGTGTGCCGGTAACGGTGAATCTGTGACCCGCGCACCACCTCACCGGTGACCGCAGACATGTGAATACCATTTCTTACGAACGCCTCGGCAACGTGACCCCGAAATCCCGCCGCCGACCACGGGTGCACGACTCCAACAAACCTGGACGAGCGTGCAGGAGAGGGGAACATGAGTGCGACGTCGTGGCCGTAAACGCGCCGCACTTGGTCCTGCTGCTTTCGGAGTAGGGCCGCGATGTCGTCAGGAAGTGGAATCTTGCGCCAATCCTGGGTCTTGTCCATGAAGAACTCGGCCCACAACTTTCCCTTCTTGTTCGTGCGGAGACAGTCAAGGGGCAGTGGCAGGAGTTCGCTGATTCGGAGGCCGCCCCACCGGTTGAAGCGAAGCATCGTTCGGATTGTGGGATCCATTATTTCGTCAGACTCGAGCATGGCATCGATCTGGTCGACGATGTCGGGCGGGAATGGGCGCGGCTCCGCCGACTTCTTCACCCCGTTTTCTCCCCGACGCAGATAGACCTCAGATCCGAGGTTTGGTACGACGCCGCCGAGACGCAGGTCTGTCAGCAGCGCTGAAACCGTGCTCACTCCCATCAGGCGACGTTTGTGGGCGCCAGCCTCGCGAGTCTCCTGTAGGTAGTCGAGAAAGAGTTCGCGGTCCACGTCTTCCGGGCCCTCGATGCCTTCTTTCGCGAGGTACTCTGAGAAGTACGCGGCGTGTCTTTGCCACTCAAAGACGGTCTGCCAGGTGCGCGTGCCCGCGGTCAGACGCTCCCGGGCAAGTGCCTTGAGCGCATTGCGCAACCACAGTTGCTCGATTCGCTCCCAGTGGATGTTGGGCTTGCTGAGTCCGCCGGGCTTACCGAAGAGTGGTTGAAAGCCATGGGTCCACAGCCAAATATCTTCGTCCCAAGGGTCAGAGCAAGCGGTCCTATGCAGCGTCGCAAAGAACGTTCGAAAGTACGCCCGAATGTTCCCAACGTTCCTGCCCGGCTGGCACGCAATCAGTATCCAGTCCTCGGGACGGCGCTCGAAGAGCGACTCGGCGCGCGTTGATTCGACCGCGCCGATAAGCGCCAACAGCACGGCTCGCAAAGAGTTGTTTGGCGACCAGTCGCCTGCGAGAATCTTCGTTCCGACTACGAAGCGGATCTCCTGCGCGACCGCCGGGGGTACCCGTCGAAAGTCCACAACAGCGCGGTTGGTGGCTCGCACGGCTGGCTCCGATGCGAGCGGTAGCCACCCGGTCACCGGCTTGGGCATGCCAGCGCGGTACCACTGCTGATAGTGCGCGTTGCAGAGTCCGGACTCAAGTACGTAGAGTTCCAACTCGCAGTTCGCGACTGCGCAAGGGTGGGTTGCATTGCGCCGGACGGTGCCTTTGCGTCCGACCAAGTCCCAAACCGGCGCCATCCACGGCCCGTCGGGAGGCTCCAGGCGGCCATACTCGACGTCAGCCGCTCCCACCAATCGTGAAGGCAGAGTGTGTTGCTTGCCGACGAGTGTCATTGCTAGTCGTCCTCCCAGGAGGTCAGGGGTCGAATCAAGTGCTCGGTCTCCGCGAGGCGCTTGTCGATGTGCTCGTCGGAGAGGTGGATGTAGACATCGCACGAGTTGGCGTGATTGTGGCCAAGGCGCTTCGCGATCTCGGCGGACGTCCACCCCAGCGCCGCAAGTGAAGTCGCGTGAGTATGGCGAAGCATGTGTGGGTGGACGTGTCCAACCCCGGCTCGAAGACCAATCGCTACACACTGGTCGTAAAGATTCTTCGGACTCATCGGTTCCCCAATCGTCGCGCCCTTGATGTTCACGAACACGTAGTCACTCTCGATCTCGGCAGGCACCAGTTCGCGTAGTAGGTAGTCGCGGTAAAGATCCAAGAAGCGCGCCGACGCTTTCACGTGAAAGGTTTCCTTCTGCTTCGAAAGGGCACCGTTTGCGTTGTCTTTGCGCCTGACGATCGTCACGCGTTTCCTCATGACGTCGAGGTCGCCGTGGCGGAGTCCCAGGACTTGCCCGATGCGAAGGCCCATGTCGTACATCGCGGTGAGGGCAAGCCGGTCTCGAGCGGTGACCGCCGCAGACAGCATGAGTTCAAAGTCGCCCTCGAAGTTGATGATTTTTGGCTCGGCACTCGGCGCCCCCGAGCGACGCGGTGCGAGGCGGTTCACAGAACGGGGTCGAAGGTGCTCCACGTGTGCAAGGAATGCAAAGGACGAATGCGAGTGTCGGAGCCTTGACACGGTCAGAACGAGATCGGACGGCCCTGCTCCCCGGTCCACTCGCTGGAACTCGTAGAACTCCTTTACCGCGGCGGCCACCGCGATCATCGTGCTGTCGGATCTGCCTCCGCCTCCACGCTTCTCGAGTGGCCATTGGCCCATGCGCATCGTGAGCATGAAGTCGCTCAGGCACCGGAAATCCACCTGATCCCAAGGCACATCGTTCACTGCTAGCCACTCGAACAGGTCCGCGAGGTGAAATGCGTATGACCGCACCGTGCTCGGAGACCGGTCTATCGCCCGCAGCCAGTGAAGGTAGTCCTCGACGCACATGACAGGTATGCCAGCCGCGTCGATTACGGTCCATGTGGCCGTTCCGCGCAGGGTGACCTTGCCCGCTCGATGTCCCCGTTGCCGTTCCAAAGCAGCACCTCTCGTCGTGCGCCAGCCCAAGTTATCTGTTGGACGACGACCATACCGAGGGGGTCTGACATTGGTCGTCCTCGTCGTGACCTTCGCATGTCTACCCCCAGATAACGATTCCCCTAGGCTCCACTTAGGTCCCCCCAACTCCAGGGAGGCGACGATGCCAACCGACTTCAAGAAGTCCCTCGATTCGTACAAGGCGAAGGCCGGCGAGTTCCGTATCCTCGACGTCCCGCCCATGCGCTACCTCATGGTCGACGGCCATGGCGATCCCAACACGTCCCCCGAGTACGCGCGCGCGATAGAGACTCTCTATCCGGTCGCGTACAAACTCAAGTTCGCGTCCAAGCGCCAGCTGGGCGAGGACTACGTGGTGCCTCCGCTCGAGGCGCTGTGGTGGGCCGATGACATGTCCAGCTTCGTCACGGGCGACAAGTCCGCGTGGGACTGGACGGCGATGAACATGGTGCCGGAGTGGATTCCCTCGGAGATGATCGGCGAGATCGTGCCCGCAGGTGTGCGCGTCGAGACCCTCGAAGAGGGCCGCGCCGTCCAGACCCTTCACCTTGGCCCCTACGACGCCGAAGGCCCCGTGCTGGAGCGCCTTCACCACGAGTTCATCCCCGCGAATGGCCTCACGATGACCGGCAGGCACCACGAGATCTACCTGGGCGACCCCCGCAAGACCGCCCCCCAGAAGCTGCGCACCATCCTGCGCCAGCCGGTCGCCTGACCCAACCACGCCGTCGGGCCTGGTAGTTACTACGATGGCCCCATGGGCTTTGCTGAGGCGCCTGTACTGGAGAACGCACACGTTCGTCTTGAGCAGTTGACGCGCGCCCACGAGCCAGACCTCGCCGCGGCGGCCGGGGCAGGCGATTTGTGGGAAAAGGCCTGGTATACCTCGGTCCCACGGCCCGACGCTGTGGCGGCAGAGATTGACCGTCGCCTTGGTTTGCAGGCTGAGGGGCGGATGGCGCCGTGGGCGATTTTTGACCTGGCGAGCGGGCGCGCCGTGGGGATGACGACCTACATGAACATCGATGAGGCGAACCGGCGAGTGGAGATCGGCTCCACGTGGATGGGCTACGCGGCGCAAGGCACGCGCGTCAACCCCGCCGCCAAGCTGCTGCTGCTTGCCCGGGCGTTTGATGACTTGAACTGCATCGCCGTGGAGTTCCGCACGCACGCCGCGAACGCACAGTCCCGGGCGGCGATCGCCAAGCTGGGGGCCACGCAGGACGGCATTCTGCGCAAGCACCAGATCTGGGGCGACGGCTTCCGCGACACGGTGGTGTTCTCCATTCTGGACACGGAGTGGCCCGAGGCGCGCGCGGGCCTCGAAGCGCGATTGGAGGGGTGAGCGATGGCGGATGAGCCGAGCCTCCGCGATGTCGCCGACGCGGCGGATGCGCAAGCGTTTGTTGGCCGCGCCGCAGAATTGGCCGCTCTCGATGAGCTGCTGGATCCGTCCACCCCTAGCCGCGTGCTGTACGTGCACGGCCCCGGCGGCATCGGCAAGTCCGCGCTGTTGAGGGCGGCAATCCGGCGGGCAGCCGCGGCTGGGGTCACCAGCACGTTGCTGGACGCGCGCAGCCTGTCCATCCTGCTTGACCAGCTCACGGCCCGCGTGCTGGACGCCGCCGCGGGCGCCACGCTCGTGGTGATCGACGAGGCGGACGAACTCGGCTCCGCACTGGCCCCACTGCGCGATGCGCTGCTCGATGAACTGCCGGGCTCCGCGCGCATCGTGCTCGCCGGGCGCGCGGCGCCGGATCCCAGCTGGCGCCATGGCGCCCTTCACACGGTGTTCCGAGATGTCGCCCTTGCCCCCTTGCGCGCCGAGGAAGCGGAGGCCTTGCTCGAGACACGAGGCGTGGACGATCCCGCGCGCAGGGCGCAACTCGCAGAGTGGGCGGGAGGCTCGCCGCTCGCGCTCACGGTTGGCGCCTCCATGCTCCCCTCTGCTGGCGCGCTCGATCCCGATCAAGAGCTCGAGCAACAGCTCACGCAGTGGCTCGAAGGCGCCCCAACTCTCGACATCGACGCCGACGTGCTCGCGGTCGCTGCCCTGGTGCGGTCCGTGGACGCGCGCGTGCTCACCGCCGCCCTGCCCGGACGGTCAACCCGCGAGTCCCTGCAGCGCCTTGGCGAGCTGCGCGTTACCCAGCGGCTTGGTGTAGGGGTGAGCCTCCACCCCGTGCTCGCGGCGGCGATCAAGCAGCGGCTCAAGACGCAGTCACCCGACTACTACCGGGCCTTGGCGGGCCGCATCGTGCACCACTTGGGCACGCGAGCGCGGCTCGGCGACATCGAGGCGCTGCTGGAAATGACGCTGTTCATTGAGTCGCCGCAGCTGCGCGACGCGATCGGCATGGACGCGAGCCCGTCTCACTACGCCGACCGCCCCCGCCAAGGCGAAGTGGCGGAGTTCGCGCGCGCCAACGGCTTCACCACGTCCCCGCAGTGGTCGCAGATCGCGGAGTTCCTCGCCCTACCGGGCGGCGTGGACCTGGTGATGCGCCGCAACGACGGCAGCGCGGTGTTTCTCAGCGTGCTGCGCCAGGCGACCGACCTCCCTGATACCCCGCTTGGTCGGGACCTCGCCGCCTCCGCCCGTGCCACGGGCGCCGAGCCCACCCTCGCGTTTGGCGGGGTGGTGCTCTTCGCGGACGTCCCCGAATACGACAGGGCCGAGGCCACGCGCATCGCCATCGGCGCGTTCACGCGGCGGTACCGCGCGGCCACGATGGAGGCGATCCTCCTGCACTACCCAGAACCCGCCCGACGGCCGGAGCAAGTGATCGCCCAACTCGCCCAACCCTTTGACGGGCCTTGGGAGTTCGAGATCTACCGCAGCGACTTCCGGCCCGGCGGGGCCGTTGGGTTCGTGGAGCGGGCCGTGTATGCCGACCTGGGGACGCCGCCGCCGGACGCGTCGCTCGCCGAGCTCCTCGCCGCAGACGACGATCCCGTGCGGCGAGATAGGCTCACGCGCGTGCTTGACGACACCTTTGGCTCGTCGGTAGACGAGCGTCGCTTGCGCAGGACGATCGAACTCGCGCACTTGGGCCCACGCCGCAGTGAGCAGGAGTGCCTCGACGAACTCCACGTGAGCAGGGCCACGTGGTTCCGCCTGTTGCGCGAGGCGCGCGAGCGAGTGCTCGCCTACCGTAAGTAGGTCGGTTACGCCTTAGGGGTCCGGGGCTTGCGGGCCGCCGGCGCCTTCGGGGCTACCTTCTCAACGGGGGTGAGGCCGTCATCGTTGGTGCCGCCCTCGTCCTCCCACACGTCCTCGGCGTCGTCAAAGGTGTCCGCGAGGGCGTCGGCCGCCTTCTCCCTGGCGTCCACGGCAGCGTCCTTGACCTTCTTGGCCTCCGCAACCGCGGTGTCCTTGACCTTGGTCACGGCGGGCCCGGCGGCCTCCGCCACCTTCTTGGCCTCGGCAACGGCGGTGTCCTTGACCCGCACCGCGGCGGGTCCCGCCTTCTCCGAGATGACCTCCGCAGCTGCGCTGGCAGCGGCCGTGGCGGCCGCGGCCGCTCGCTTCGCAGCGTCGGCGGCGGCGTCCGCGGCGCGGTTCACGCCGTCACGCAACTGGTCCTTGAAGTCGGCGTCGTCCGCGAACTCCCACTCGTCATCGTCGCCGGCCCACGTGTCGCGGCCGGGATCGCGGCGTGCCCACACCACGAGCGCGGCTGCGGCCGCGCCAACGAGCATCGCGGGGATGATCACCTTGGGCCACGCGGAGCCGTTCTTGGGCTCCTCGTCTGCTCGCGTCGCCGAGTCCACCGCGGCAAGCACCGCGGGGATCGCGGCGCCAACGACGGCGGCGTGAATCGCGTCCGTCATGTCAGATGCGCGGTCGCCTGCGCGGTTCACGTATGGCTTGGCGCGGCGAGCGCCGGACGCGTACAGGTGCTTGGCGCGCGGCCCCAGCCACTCCTTCGCGTGCTCTACTTGCGGGCCCGCCCAGTCCTTGGCCTTCGCGGCGGCCTCGGCAGCTGCAGCGGCGGCTTCCGTCGCGGCCTGCTTGGCTGCGGCAGCGGCCTCCGCGGCCTGCTTCTGGTACTCCTGCGCGGCCTTGTGGGCCTTCGAGCTGTTCATGGCGATTCCTTTCCCAAACTCACATGCTCTCTTTCCATCGTGCCACGCAAACCGCCTGTTGGCGAGGCCGTGGAACAATGGCACTTATGAAGGCAACGATTGAGACCACTGAAGGTGACATCACTGTTGAGCTGTACCCCAACCATGCGCCCGTGACGGTCGCGAACTTTGTGGGTCTGGCCACGGGCGAGAAGGAGTGGAAGGACCCCGAGACGGGCCAGCCAAGCCACGAACCTCTCTACAACGGCGTGGTGTTCCACCGCGTCATCGATGGATTCATGATCCAGGGCGGCGACCCCTTGGGCAACGGCACTGGCGGCCCTGGCTTCACGTTTGACGACGAGATCCACCCCGAGCTGCGCTTCAGCGAGCCCTACCTGCTCGCCATGGCGAACGCGGGCAAGCGCCTGAACCCCATCACCGGCCAGGTGGGCGGCACCAACGGCTCGCAGTTCTTCATCACTGTTGGCGCCACGCCTCACCTCAACGGCGCGCACACCATCTTCGGCAAGGTTGCGGACGACGCCTCGCGTGCGGTCGTGGACAAGATCGCGACCACCCCCGTTGACGGCCGCGATCGCCCGCTCGACGACGTCCTCATCACGGGCGTCACCATCACCGACGACTAGCGGCTCGTGAACAGCACGCCCGACGCTGGGGCTGGCTTCGGCGCCTCCGCGCCGCCGGTCTGCCCTCGCCACCCTGAGCGCATCTCCTATGTGACCTGCCAGCGGTGCGGGCGCCCTGTGTGCCCGGAGTGCCAGCGGCCCGCCCCCGTGGGGATCCAGTGCGTGGACTGCGTGCGCGAGGCGGCTGACCGGCGCGGGCCGGTGGTCAACCGGCTGGGCTTCGTGAGCGCGCAGGGCACTCCCGTGGTGACGTATGCACTGATCGCGGCCAACATCGCGGCGTACCTTTACGGCTCGTTCGTCCTTGGCACCAACACGTGGATTGTGCAGTGGGGCCTATGGCCGGACGGGGCTGACGGCTACCCCGACTTTGGTCAGGACTGGTACCGCTGGGTCACGAGCGCGTTCTTGCACTTTGGGATCCTGCACATCGCGCTCAACATGTTCGTGCTCTGGCAGTTCGGCACCCAACTTGAGCCCATCCTTGGGCGGGCGCGCTTCATCGCGCTCTACGCAGTCTCAATGCTCGGCAGCTCGGCGGCGATCATGCTGCTCGGCAACGGCAGCGTGCACGGTGGCGCCTCTGGCGCCATCTTCGGACTCATCGCGGGCTTCGCCGTCATCCTGCTCAAACTGAAGCTTCCCGCCCAGAGCCTCATAGCGTCGGCCGGTATTTGGTTGGCAGCTGGCTTCTTCATCGGCGGCATCTCATGGCAGGGCCACCTTGGCGGCGCCGTGGCGGGCGCGCTCGTGATGCTCGCGATGCTGCGGGGCGTGGAGCGGCGCCAACAGCGCCGCAATCAGGGAATCACACCGCTGTAGTTTTCCCCAGGTTTGTCCCCAAAAGGGGATAACTACATGGGTGTAACTAACAGGCTGGGGCTACTTCCAGCGCGTGAACAGGATCATCGAGGCCATGAGGAACGCGAAGCCGATGCCGATGTTCCAGTGGCCGATGTCCAGCGGGAACTGGCCCTTGGAGATGTAGTAGACGATGATCCACGCCGGCCCGAGCACCAGCAGGGTCACGGCGGTGGGCAGCAGCCACTTGGGGTTCTCCGCGTGTACTTTGGCGGCGCTGCGGGGCACCTTGACCGCTTGCTTGTGGTGGTCGCGCTTCTTCGACACGGGCACGGCTGACTCCTCTTGCTGCTGAATGCTGGGGACAAGCGTACCTGGGCCGCCGTGGGACCTGCGAACGGCCCGACGCTGTGGCTGGGTTGCGTGGGTCACAGTCACTGGGCCGCCGTCGCGGCGTCGCGTACCCTTGTAGGGCCATGGAAACGCTCGCGGAGACCACCGCCTCCCCCGACTCTGCCCCGGCTCCTCAGCCGCGGAAGAAGCCGGGCGTCGGATCGCGCCTCATCGCCCTCGTTGGCGAGCTCATGATCATCGCCGGAGCGGTCATTGGCCTGTACGTGGTGTGGCAGCTGTTTTACACGGACATCGAGGCGAACTCGATCCAGGAAGAGGCGGTCAAGGAGCTCGACTGGGCCTACACCGCGCCCATCACGGCGGGCGAGCCAACGAGCACCGGCCCAGAGACCATCCCGAACGAGCTCAAGCTCTCCCCCGACACCGCAGAGGTCATGGACGAGCCCGCCTTCGGGACCACCTTCGCCACCTTCTACGTTCCGCGCTGGGGCGAGGACTACGTCAAGCCCATCTCCGAGGGCGTTGACCGGCACAAGATCCTCGACCGCCTTGGCATTGGCCACTACCCGGGAACGGGAATGCCGGGAGAGCTGGGCAACTTCGCCATCAGCGCCCACCGCACCACGTACGGCAAGCCGTTCAACCGCATCGCGGAACTCAAGAAGAACGACTACCTCATCGTGCAGACCGAGACTGCCTGGTACGTCTACAAGGTGACGAGCCACGAGATCGTGCGCCCCACCGCGGTCAAGGTCATCGCGCCCGTTCCGAATGACCCAGGCGCCGCCCCGGATGACCACTACATCACGCTCACGAGCTGCCACCCGATGTTCTCCGCCGCCGAGCGCTACGTGGTGCACGGTGTGCTCGAATACTGGAGCCCCGTGGGCAACGGCGTCCCAGAAGAGCTGCTGGAGGTGCCAGGAAAGTGATCTTCCCCGCCATCTGGAGCCTGCTCCCCGGACCCCGCTTCGTCAGGGCCCTGATCCTCATCGCTCTCCTCGCCGCGATCGTGTGGCTGCTCTTTCAGTACGTTTTCCCTTGGGTTTCGGTTACCTTTGGCATCCAGGACCAGAACGTGGGAGACACCTAATGACGCGAATCCTCGTGATCGACAACTACGACTCATTCGTGTACACGATCGTGGGGTACCTGCGGCAGATGGGCGCCGAGACCGAGGTGGTCCGCAACGACGTCCCTCATCCCCCTGTGAGCGAGTACGACGGTGTGCTCGTCTCCCCTGGCCCCGGCACCCCCGCGGAGGCCGGCTCCTCGATGTCCGTGATCCGCGAGTGCGCGGAGGCCGGCGTGCCGATGCTCGGCGTGTGCCTTGGGCACCAGGCCCTCGCGGAGGTCTACGGCGGCGTGGTGTCTCACGCCCCCGAACTCATGCACGGCAAGACGTCCCAAGTGGAGCACCACGGCGACAGCGTCCTGACGGGACTGCCGTCACCGTTCACGGCCACGCGGTACCACTCGCTCGCCGTCGAAACCCCCACCGTCCCTGACGAGCTCGAGGTCACCGCAACCACAGCGTCGGGCCTCATCATGGGCCTGCAGCACCGCGAGCTTCCGCTCACGGGTGTGCAATTCCACCCGGAATCCGTGCTCACCGAGGGTGGGCACCGCCTCCTCGCCAATTGGCTTGAGGTGTGCGGCATGCCCGACGCTGAGGCCAGGTCCGCTGGCCTCTCGCCCCTCGTACGTCGCTAGTTACGGCGTCGCGGTTGGGTCTGGCTCCGGCGGACCTGTCGACACGAAGATCGTCACCGGTTGCCCAAGCTTGAGCGAGATCCCGGCGTCGGGGCTCTGGGCGTAGACGTTGCCTGCCGGCTGGTCCTCCGACGTTCCCGTCTTGACCGTCACCTTGAAGCCTGCGCTCGTGAGCGTGCTCTCGGCGTCTGACTGCGACTTGCCGACCACGCCAGGAACCTCGGCGGTGGTGGGCTCTTCCGCGACCGTGATGGTGACGGTGCTGCCCACCTCGACGAGGCCAGGCTTGGGGCTCTGCTTGTACACGGTGCCCGCAGGCTCGCCACCGGTCTCCACGCGCTTGGTGGTGATCTTGAGGCCAAGGTCGCCGAGCGTGCTGCGTGCCTCGTCCTCTGTCATTCCGGTGACGTCCGGCAGGTCCACCTGGCCAGACGCGATGTACAGGATCACCGGCGAGCCGGAGGCAACCGGCGTGCCCGCTGCAGGGTCCGTGACCGTGGCAAGGCCTTTGGCGATCTCCGGGTGCTCGTTGTCTGGGAGCACCTCGGAGACGGTGAGGCCGTTCTCCGTGAGAAGAGTGATTGCCTCTGTTTGCGGCAGCTCCGCGACGTCGGGAACCTCGAGCTCGGCGGGTCCCGTGGAGAAGTAGACCGTGATGGTGGAGCCAGAGGGCACCATCTCGCCCTCGGGAGGCGCGGTGCGCGTCACGAGGTCAACCTCAACGTCATTGCTTGGCTCGCCCTCGAAGACGGGCTTGAGCCCAAGTTCCTCGAGTTGGGCGCGGGCCTCCTCCTGAGTGGCGTTCACCAGTGAGGGGATGGGCCCTGCGCTCGCGGACACGTTCGGCTCGCCGCTTCCGCGAGTGAACAGGAAGATCGCGAGCACGATGAGCAGCGCGGCGAGGGCCGCGGCGCCAAGCAACAGGTACTGGCGACGCTTGCGCTTGCGCTCCTCGTCCTCGTCGTCGTAGAGCGTGGGGTCTAGTGGGTCCGCGACAATCTCCGCAGGGGCGGGCGCGGTGACCGTTGCCCACGGCGATTGCGCGGGAAGCACCTCGGTGGCTCCCGTGGTGGGGACGGCCGGCATCGCCTGGGTGGCCCGATCGGCGATCGCGGTGCGGTCGTCGTCCATGAGCGCGGCCGCGCCTAGCCCGGCAGCGGCTCCCGCAGCGGCCCCGAGGCCAGCGGCCCCCGCAACGCCGATGGCGCCGGTTGACGGGTCAACGGGATCTCCAGAGCTGAACGCGCGCAGGTCCGCGAGGAACTCACCGGCGCTCGAGTAGCGCTCGTTGCGGTCCTTGGCGAGCGCGCGCAGCACGATCTGGTCAAGCTCTTGCGGAACGTCAGACGCGTACTGGGAGGGACGAGGTGCCGCCTCACGAACGTGCTGGTATGCAACAGACACCGGAGAGTCGCCGATGAACGGCGGCCGGCCGGTCAGGAGTTCAAAAAGCAGGCAACCCGTTGAGTACAGGTCCGAGCGCGCATCGACGTTCTCGCCGCGCGCCTGCTCGGGAGACAAGTACTGGGCCGTGCCAACAACGGCCTGCGTCTGCGTCATGGTCTGCCCAGCGTCGGCAAGCGCGCGAGCGATGCCGAAGTCCATGACCTTGACCGCACCCGTTGGGGTGAGCATGACGTTTCCCGGCTTGATGTCGCGGTGCACGAGGCCCGCGTGGTGCGAGTACTCAAGAGCGGAGAGCACGCCGGACACGATCTCGACGGCCTCGTCGATGGGGGCGGCGACGTCTCCCTTGAGGATGTCGCGCACCGTGTGGCCCTCGACGTACTCCATCACGATGAACGGGACGGCCTGGGGCGCCCCAGTGGAGCCGACGATGGTGTCCTCGCCCGTGTCGTAGACGGCGACGATCGACGGGTGGTTGAGGCCCGCGGCTGACTGCGCCTCGCGGCGGAAGCGCGTCTGGAAGCTGGGGTCGCGCGCTAGATCGGCGCGCAGAATCTTCACGGCGACAGTGCGCCCAAGGCGGGTGTCATAGCCGATGTGTACCTCGGCCATACCGCCACGCCCAATGAGGTCGCCAACCTCATACCTGCCCGCGAGAATCTTCGCTTCGTCGCTCATCAGCCATCCCTCCGCGGCCCAGCGGGCCTCGTACTGCAAACTATTGTGGCATTCCGCACGGTCATGGTCGCTTCACATCGGGCCGTGGCCGGTACTCGCGGGGTGCGATAGACGGCGGCATGAGCCGTTTGGCGTCCCGAGGAGTAGGTGCGGGGCCTACGGGAGCCGGCACAGCGTCGGGCACCTGCATGGCGCTCAAGACCCGCTGCAACTCTTGCGCGGTGCGCGGGCGCTTGCGGGGGTTCTTCTCCAGCAGCAGCTGAATGAGTTCTTGCATGCCCGCGGAGACGCTCGAGGGCAGCGGCGGCACCGGCTCGTTGACCTGGGCGATCGCGATGTCCACCGCGCTCGCGGCGGTGAAAGGGCGGCGCCCCACCACGGATTCGTACGCGATGATTCCGAGCGCGTAGATGTCCGACGCTGGGGTTGCGGGCTTCCCGAGCGCTAGCTCTGGCGCCAGGTACTGGGCAGTTCCCATGACCATGCCGGTGGCGGTCAAGGTGGTCTGGTCCATGCCGCGGGAGACCCCGAAGTCCGTGATCTTGACGTTGTCGTCGCCGAACACCAGCAGGTTTCCTGGCTTGATGTCGCGGTGCATGACGTGGGCGGCGTGGGCCGCGGCAAGGCCGTTCGCCGTCTGGTCGAGGATGCGCACCACGCGAGACTCCGAGATGGTGCGTTCGCGCTCGAGGATGGAGCTCAGCGGCTCGCCGTCAACGAACTCCATGACGAGGAACGCGACCCCCTCGTGATCGCCGTAGTCGAAGACTTGGGCGATATTGGGGTGCGCGAGGCCCGCAGCGTTCTTGGCCTCATTGCGGAAGCGGCGCAAGAACGTCTCGTTGCCCGTCGCGTTTTCTTTGAGGACCTTGACCGCGACGAGCCGATTGAGATCGGCGTCCTGGGCGCGCCACACCTCGCCCATGCCGCCAACCGCGATGAGCGACGCGAGCGTGTAGCGGCCCGCAAGGGTGGTTCCCGCGCGCATTGTCATCTCGCCACCCCCATCACTGGTCTTCCTTGTCCAGCTCAATGGCCTTCTGCATGACCTTCTTGGCGATGGGGGCGGCGATCTTGCCACCCGTGGCCTCGGAGCCCATGGAGCCACCGTTCTCGACGATGACCGCCACCGCAACCACTGGGTTCTCCGCGGGAGCGAAACCTACGAACCACGCGTGCGGGGCGGCGCCCGTTCCGGTCTCCGCCGTGCCGGTCTTTCCCGCAACCGTGACTCCGGGAATCTGGGCGGCCTTACCCGTGCCGTTCTCCACCACCGAGATCATCATCTGCGTGAGCTGGCTGGACTCGTTGACCGTGAGCGGGTTTCCGTACAGCTCTGGCGAGGTGCGATCGATGACGCTGAGGTCGCTCGCCCGCGCGGTGTCGACGAGGTACGGCGTCATGAGGCGCCCGTTGTTGGCGATCGCGGCCGTCACCATCGCCATCTGCATGGGGGTGGCGCGCACGTCGAACTGGCCGATGGAGCTCATCGCCACTTGGGCGTCATCCGGGTCAAGCGGCAAGCGAGACGGCGTCACCACGAGCGGCACGCGGAACGTGTCCGTCCAGCCAAACTCGATGGCCTTGTCGCGCACCGCATCCCACCCAAGCGTCATGCCGAGGTCCGCGAACGCCGTGTTGCAGCTCACCGTGAGGGCGGCCTCAAGGGTGATCTGCTCGCTCTTGCCACAGCTCTCGCCGCCGTAGTTCTGGATGGACTTGGTGGAGCCGGGCAACGGGAGCTCGTCTGGCGCGTAGACGGTCGAGTCCGGCGAGTAGCCGGCGTCGAGAGCGGCAGCCGCCACGATCAGCTTGAACGTGGATCCCGGCGGGTAGGTGTCTCCCGCGATCGCGCGGTTCACGAGCGGGCCGTCTGGATCCTCGTTGAGCTCTGCGTACGCGTCGTTGACCTCTTGCGTGTCATGGCTGGCAAGCAGCGCCGGGTCAAACGTGGGGCTCGTGACCATCGCGAGGATCTTGCCCGTCTTGGGGTCCAGCGCAACGACGGCGCCCTTCTGATCGCCGAGCGCCTCCGCGGCGGTCTGCTGCAATGCGGCGCGCAGGGTCAGCTCGATCGAGGCGCCCTGCTGCTCGCGGCCAGAGAAGAGATCCTGGAGTCGGTTCCAGAACAGCGCGTCCGACGTTCCAGCGAGCAGCGAGTTCTCCGTCTGCTCAAGGGCCGTCTTGCCGAACACGATCGAGTAGTAGCCCGTTGCGGAGGCGTAGAGCTCGCCGTTTGTGTACGTGCGCTGGAAGTTGAAGGGATCGTCGACGGGCTTGGAGAACACCACGGATTCGCCGTCCACCACGAACGGGCCGCGGAAGTTGCCAAACTCCCGGTACAGGGTGCGCACATTGCGCGAGTCCGCGTTGAGCGAGGAAGCCGTAAGGACCTGAATCCAGCTCGCGGCGATCATGAGCGCGAGGAACATGACGAGGATGACAACGCTGAGGCGGCGCACGGGCTCATTCATGCGGTCACCTCCTGAGGTCTTCGCGCCTGATCCGAGATGCGCAGCAACAGGGCCACGATGAGCCAGTTCGCGATCATCGCCGAACCGCCATAGGCAAGGAACGGGGTGGCGAGGCCCGTGAGCGGGATCACCCGCATCACGCCGCCAACCACGATGAACGTCTGCAGCGCGATCGTGAAGCCGAGGCCGGCCGCCATGAGTTTGCCAAAGCCATCGCGCACGCCGATCGCGGTGCGCATCGCGCGCTGCACGATGATCACGTAGAGCATGAGGATCGCGAGCAGGCCCGTGAGCCCCAACTCCTCGCCGAGCGACGGGATGATGAAGTCGGAGTACGCGTACGGGACCAGGTCCGGCCTGCCCTCACCAAGGCCCGTGCCGAACAGCCCCCCGGAGGCCATGCCGAACAGTCCGCGCACCAACTGCTCCGATTGGCCAGAGGAGTACACGTCCGGGTCAAGGGCGTGCAACCACGCGGTGTAGCGGCTGCGCACGTGCCCAAAGACGGTGCCGGCGAAGGCGGCACCAAGCAGGAACAGGCCAACACCGAGCACCACCCAACTGGTGCGGCGAGTGGCCACGTAGAGCATGCCGACGAAGATGCCGAAGAGCAGCAGCGAGGTGCCGAGGTCGCGCTCAAATACCTGCACCGCGATGGCCGCCGCCCACACCACAAGCAACGGACCCATGTCTCGCGCGCGCGGAAACCGGATGCCGAGGATCTTGGGGCCAGCCACCGCGAGGGTGTCGCGATTGGTCTGCAAATACCCCGCGAAGAAGATGACGAACGCGATCTTGGCGAACTCTCCTGGCTGCAACGAACGGCCAAACAGGCCGATCCAGATGCGCGCGCCGTTGATCTCGCGCCCGAGCCCCGGAATGAGCGGAAGGATCAGGCCAACAAGGCCCAACACTCCCGCCGTGTAGGTGAACCTCCGCAGCACGCGATAGTCCCGCAACACCAGAACGGTGACGATGCACACGGCCGCGCCGATGAGTACCCACATGGACTGCGTCTCACCAAAGTGCGTGGGCTTTCCGCGAGCCGCCCACGCGAAGTCGATGCGGCGAATCATCGCGAGCCCAACCCCCGTGAGCGCGGCCGCAGCGGGCACGATCACTGGGTCAGCGTCGGGCGCCCACCTGCGCAAGGCGACGTGAATGGCCAGCAGCACCCCCACCACAATGGCCGTGTACCAGAGCATCTGGGAGATGACGAGCACGTCCGCGTGATAGTCAACGAGGCCGCGGGCGGCCACCGCGATGAGCGCGGCGAGTGCCAGCAGCATGGCCTCGGAGCCACGCCCGCGGTGATACCTGACGGTGGAGACGGTGGCCACTAGACCCCCGCCTGCAGGCCCGCGATGACGGCGCGAGCCTCTTCCACTCCGCTCACTCTGATGGTGGCCTCGATGCGATCCCGCGCGTAGGGCTGGAGGCTGTCGAGCGCGATGTCCGTATCCTCAAGAACGGTGGACAGCTCAACCGGCCCCACTTCGCCGGGAACGCCGCGGTAGATCGCGACCACGCCGTCGTGCTCGCCGATGAAGTACTGGTTCTGGGTCCACGCGTACGCACCCCACGCGGCGGCCGCGAGGGCGATGATGACCGCGATCGTGAGGCCCCAACCACGCCAGCGTTCCCAGAAGCTCCCCCAACGGGAGACGTCTTCTTCCTCGTCCTCAGCGCTCGCTTCGGTGAGCTTTGCTGCCCGTGCGGCAGGGGTGTCGGCGGCGCCCGACGGCCGGTGTCGGTCGAGCGCGGCGGCCCCCACCACTTGGGCGGCGGTGGACGGGCCGACACCATCGGGGGCCTCGTCGATGTCCACGATGTCGCCGATGATGCACGTGACGTTGTCGGGGGCGCCCGCGGCGAGTGCGAGGGCGACGAGGGCGTCCGCACAGTCGCCAGGATCCTCCACCTCGAGCATCGTCGTGTGAATGGTGTCGCGGCTCACGACGCCGCTGAGGCCATCCGAGCAGACCATCCAGCGGTCGCCCGGCTTGGTCTCACGCACGGAAATGTCCACGGGCACGTTGGCGTCGATGTCGCCGAGCACACGCAGGATCAAGTTGCGCTTCGGGTGATTCTCCGCGTCCGCCACCGAGAGCCGGCCGGTGTCCACGAGGTGCTGCACGAACGTGTGATCGCTCGTCACCTGATCCAGCGTTCCCTGGCGCAGCAAGTACGCGCGGGAGTCGCCAATGTGCGCCATCGCAAGCGTTGATCCAGAGCGCAGCAAGGCGGTGACCGTGGTGCCGAGGCCGCTCAGTTCCGGGTCGTTGCGGGCGCGGCCAACGATCTGGGCATGGGCCTCCGAGATGGCGGTCTTGAGCTCGTCGAGGGCCTCGTCTGGGCCTAGAGCCTCCTCGTCGAGCGCCGCGAGGCGGCCCACGGCGATCGACGAGGCGATGTCGCCGCCCGCGGCCCCGCCCATGCCGTCGGCCACAAGAAGCAGGTGCGGGCCCGCGTAGCCGGAGTCTTGGTTGTTGGCGCGAGTAAGCCCAACATCAGTGCGGGCCGCGTAGTGGAAGGCGAGGAACGTCACTGGGCAAGCTCCACCGTGGTCGCTCCAATGCGGACTTGGTCGCCGCGCCGCAGCGGCACGGGGTCGGTGACGCGCTGGTTGCCAAGGAAAGTGCCGTTGGTGGAGCCGAGGTCCTCGACCTTCCACCCGCCGGCCTCAAAGAAGATGCGGCAGTGGCGGGCGGACGCGTAGTCGTCGTCGATCACGAGCGTGCACGTGGGCGCGCGGCCGATAAGCACGGGCGCCGAACCAAGCGGCAGCGTGGTGCCCTTAAGCGGGCCCGAGGAGACGTGAAGGCGAGCGGGCGTGGCCTCGTCTTGCGGCCTTACCCCCGTGCCGCCCCTGGTGGGCGCGGCGGTTTTCTCAGCCACAGCGTCGGGCTGTGCCTTGGCTTTGCGGCCGCGACCGCGAGCGGTGACGCGCGTGCCGTACAGGTCCGCGCGCAACACGCCAATCGAGCTCAGCACCAAGAGCCACAGCAGTACCAGGAATCCGAGCCGCAGCAGGGTGACGGAGAGTTGGCTCACGCTCTAGTCCTCGTCCGCCAGCACGGCGTCCCAATACATGATGGGCGTGCGGCCGATGCGAATCGCGTTGCCATCTACAAGTGTGACCTCGGTGATGCGTTGCTCTTCGACGAACGTGCCGTTGGTGGAGCCGAGGTCCGTGAGGATGGTGCCGTCTGGCGTGACCTCAAAGCGGATGTGGCGGCGGCTCACGCCGTTGTCGTCCACGACGATGTCCGCCTCTGTGCCGCGGCCAATCACCGTGCTGGCGCCCGTGAGGTTGTAGCGCTGGCCGTCGATCTCGAGGAGGGGGAAGCGGGAGAGGGGGTCTGGGCTCGTGGCGGGCGCTACGGGGCCGCGTGTGGTGCGGCTCGTGACGGCGTAGCGCCCCGTGGCGAGCGACTCATCCTCTTGGAACTCCACGTCCACGGCGCCAACGAAGGCGTATCGCAGGCTGCGTGCATGATCCTCGAGAGAGTCTTGGAGCTCGTGCGCGAGCGCCTCGTCCCCCCAGCTCGTCACGGTCTCGTAGTCCGTGGGCGACAGGGACACGATGTATTCATTGGGGGCCACCGTGCGGTTGCGGTCAACGGCCGCGGCGCGGGCGTCGCATTCGCGCTTCACCGCCGCCGCGAGCTCCACGGGCTTGACCCCGGACTTGAAGGTCTTGGCAAACGCGTTCTGCATCGCGTTCTCCACGCCCTTTTCGAACCGGTCCAGCACGCCCATCCCTCCATCGTATAGGGGGGTTCCAGCGTGCTATCGTTATCCCTCGCGCGCGAGTGGCGGAACGGCAGACGCGCTGGCTTCAGGTGCCAGTGTCCGAAAGGGCGTGGGGGTTCAAATCCCCCCTCGCGCACTAGGGAAGGCCCCCAGGGAACTGGGGGCCTTTTTCATGCCCGGGGCGTTCCTGCCTGTCGCCGTTGCTACCCGTGAACTTCGTGCCGGCGGCCTTGTGCCCGTGGCCTTCCTGCCCGACGCAGTGGCGAGGTTGCGCGCTTGGGCGGCCCCAGCGTCGGGCAGGGTGCGTCCTGGCGGTAAGCATCGCGTCCTAAAGGCCGTATGCGACGCGGTCCTTACCGCAGGGGTGCAAGCGGTGCCCCGGGCGCCTTGCTGCCCGCGGCCTTCGTACCGGCGGCCTCCGTGCCCGACGCTGTGGCGAGGTTGCGCGCTTGGGTGGCCCCAGCGTCGGGCGAGATGCGTCCTGGCGGTAAGCATCGCGTCCGAAAGGCCGTATGCGACGCGGTCCTTACCGCAGGGGTGCAAGCGGTGTCCCCGGCGCCGCGCACTTACGGCGCCTCGCACTCAGGGCGCCGTGACAGTGGAAGGATGGCCCCATGGGGACCACGAGGCGGGCGCTGTGGCGCGCAAGGTGACCGGCAAGCGACGCGCGGTCCTCTTGGGGATCGCAGTCGTATTCGCGATCATGACGGTGCTGCAGCTGTGGTCGCTTGTGGCGCCCACGCCAGCGGTGGACAAGGTCGCGCACGCTGCGTTCATCCTCTTCTTTCCGCTGCTTGCCCTCGTGGTGGTGTTGCAGATCAAGAAGGATTCCGCGAACTAGGCCGCGAGCTCTCTCACCCAGCGCGTGCCCTGCGGCGCGAACCCCATGCGGCGCAAGTACACCTCGTCGGTGGCGTCCGTCTCCTCGACCTCGAGGGTGCGGAAGCCGGCGTCCGCGAGCGCGTGGGACTCGCGATAGACGAACTCACCCGGCGTGAAGTCGCGGAAGGTGGGCTTGACCCAGTCCAGTTCCACCACGCCAACGCCCGCTCCCTCTTGGCGCAAGGCGACCACGCCCACGTTCTCGTCCCCGCGCACCACGAGGAACGCCGATCGCGCACGCGCAGAAGCGGGGTCCGCCACGAAGTCCGGCTGAACCTTGGCGATGTCCTGACTGTGAGTGGCAAGGACATGTTGAAGGAAGGCGTCGCCGGGCGCCACGGGGATGACTTTGTAGACCGCGTCATCGTGGCGCTCGCGAGTGAGCTTCCAGATCCACACCGCGTCGATGATCGCGATCGCGAGGTTCATCGCGAAGAACGGCCACAGCTCGATGGCGAGGTTGTAGATCGTGGCGATGACCGAGCCCGCGAAGTTCATCCACCGGAATCGCAGCACTCTGGCCACCATGAGCGACCACACGACGAGGATGGAGCCGAGCCATCCGAAGGCAACGAACCACAGTTGTTCTGTCATGCGCCCCACATTAGGCGCGGGGCAGGCGCAGCGCCCGGGCTACTCCCACGCGAAGCGGTTGGTGCCCGCCATGGGGTCGTCATTACGGCGGCGGCGGTGCCCCTCAGCGACCACGGCGTCGATGCGCTCTGTCTCGCTTTCGTGGCGCCTGCGCGAGGAGATGATCGCGGCCCACAGCCCGCCAAGCCCAAGGGCGACGAACTGGGCGAGGATGACGAGCGGCTCCGGGGGGCGACCAACGTCGCCGCAGTACCCATCGACGCGATCCCCGCAGTTGATGGCGCTCAACAGCGCGATGAACACGATGCCGCAGACCAGGAATACCGCGAGCACCGCGCGGCCCACCCACAGCGACCTCGCCTCGTGTTCCCTGCGGGCGCGCAGCACCTCGGCGCCATGCTCGCTTAGCAGGTACGGCTTGTTACGGGCAAAGAGTTCATTGAGTTGGGCGCGAGACCACAGCAGCGTGCCTAGGCCCGCGAGGAAGAACACGGGCCACAACAGCGCGAGGCCAGGGCGCTCCCACGCCACGATCTGACCGATGACGAGTGCGAGCCCACACCCGGTGGCCACGGTGCCGCCAAGCGACACCGCGCGCACCAGCTCGAGGCGCGCGGGGTCCTGGTACGTCAGCGGCGACATGCCGCCAGGCTAGTGGCCGCCCGCCGCGATGAAGACCAGCGCACCGAGGATTGTGGCGGCCACCACACCAAAGCACGCGTAGGCGCCTGCCTTGTACATGGTGGCTGCACGCCCAGCCTGACGCGACGACGAGTCGAGGGCGCGCACACCAATCGCGTAGAGCGCAGGCATTCCCGCACCGATGAGGATGCCGAACGCGACGATGTTCGCAAGGGCTCCCCACTCCACATATCCGCTCATGGTGACCTCCTACTTCTTCTTCGCCGGCTTCTTTGTCTTGGGCCGCGACTTCTTAGTCGCGGCCTTCGCCTTGGCCTTCTTCTTGGCGGTGGCCGCCTTCTTGACCGAGCCCTTCTTGGCCTGCTTCTTCGCCTGCTGCGTCTTGGACTTCTTCTTAAGCTTCTTGGGCACAGGCGCGGGCTTGTGCTTGCGCTTGCGCGGCGGCTTGGGCACGCGCATGAGGCGCGGGTTGTGCATGGTGAGCGACTCCGCGAGGATCGCCTCTTGGTCCTCCTTGGGGTCCCAGTCGTCGTTGACGTTGTGGGCGCTCACCGGTTGCTTGCGGGACAGGATGTAGATGAAGGTCGACGTCGCGGCGAGGATGCCGAACACCACGAACGGGCCAACGGTGTGCCCAAAGAGCTCGCCGATTCCGTAGCACAGACCACCAACGGCGGCCGCGGCGGGAACCGTGACGAGCCACGCCACAAACATCTTGCGAGCCACGGACCACTGCACCTTGGCGCGGCGGCCAACGCCCGTGCCGAGGATGGATCCCGTGGCCACGTGAGTGGTGGACAGCGAGTAGCCAAAGTGGCTCGAGAGCAGAATCACCGAAGCCGACGACATGTCAGCCGACATTCCCTGGCGCGAGTCGAGGCGCACCAGGCCCTTGCCCAAGGTGCGAATCACGCGCCAGCCGCCCATGTACGTGCCCAAAGCCATCGCGAGCGCACACGAGACGATGACCCAGGGCGGAACCCCAGCGTCGGGCGCTACTACCCCGGCCGCAATGAGCGCAAGGAGGATGATGCCCATGGTCTTCTGCGCGTCGTTGGTGCCGTGCGCGAGGGCCATGAGCGAGGCGGAGCCGATTTGGCCCCAGCGGAACGACTGATCGTTGTGCTTTTGCGAGACGCGGCGAGTCACGCGCGTCACGAGCCACGTGCCGATGCTGCCAACGAGGATCGCGATCACCGGGGCGAGCAGGGCCGGGAGCAGCACCTTTGCCACAAGGCCGGACCAGATGACGCCCTGCGTGCCCGCGGCGGCGAGCACCGCGCCAACCACGCCGCCAACGAGCGCGTGCGAAGAACTGGATGGCAGCCGTACGAGCCACGTGATGAGATTCCAGATGATGCCGCCCGCGAGGCCGGCAAGCACAACGCCAAGCGTGACCACCGTGGAATCGACGATGCCCTTGGCGATAGTCGCCGCGACCGTGAGCGACAAGAACGCGCCCACGAGGTTGAGGATCGCGCACAGCAGCACGGCCTGCTTGGGTTTGAGGGCGCGCGTGGCGATGGAGGGTGCCATCGCGTTGCCGGTGTCGTGGAAGCCGTTCGTGAAGTCGAAGACGAGGGCCGTCACCACGACAAGCGCCAGCAGGGCGGTTTCAGTCACGGCGTCAATTGTGAAGCATGTTTGGGAGTCTTGCGTCCCCTAAAGGTCATGCGCGCCAGATGCGGTCCAGGTAGTCGCGGATGGAACGGTCGGAGCTGAAGAAGCCGGAACGCGCCACGTTGAGGATCGCTGAGCGCGTCCATCCGTCCTGGTCCTTCCACGCCTCGTCGACGCGCGCCTGCGCGTCCACGTAGGCGCGGAAGTCTGCGAGCGCCATGAAGCGGTCGCGCTCCACGAGGCTCGCGAACACGGAGGATACGGCGCCATCACGCGCCCCACCCGTGAATGCCCCGGAGTGCAGCAAGTTGAGCGCGTTGCGGAGGTCCTCGTCTTGCTCGTAGAAGTCGCCGGGCTTGTAGCCCTTGGACTGCAGCGCCTCGACGTCGGGCTCCGCCATGCCGAACAGGAAGAAGTTGTCGTCGCCGACGAGCTTGCGGATCTCGACGTTGGCGCCGTCATCGGTGCCGATGGTGAGCGCGCCGTTGAGCGCAAACTTCATGTTGCCCGTGCCCGAGGCCTCCTTGCCCGCGAGCGAGATCTGCTCGCTGAGGTCGGCGGCGGGGATGAGCGTTTCCGCGAGAGTGACGTTGTAGTTGGCAGGGAAGGCCACCTTGAGGCGGCCCTTGAGCGCGGCATCCGCGTTGATCGTGGCGCCCACGGCGTTGATCAGGTAGATGGTCTCCTTCGCACGCACGTAGCCGGGAGCGGCCTTGGCGCCAAACACGAACGTGCGCGGGGTGACGTCCTCGAGCGCCACCTTGCCGGTGGTGATCTTCTCGTACAGCGAGATGATGTGCAGCAGCTTGAGGGACTGGCGCTTGTACTCGTGGAGGCGCTTGACCATCGCGTCCACCATGCCGTCCTGGGCAAGTTCCAGGCCGTCGCGCGCCCTCAACACCGTGGCGAAGCGCTCGCGGTTTGCGGACTTGATCGCGGCGAAGCGCTCGCGGAACTCCTCGTTGTCGGCGAAGGCCTCGAGGCCCTGGAGGCGCTCAAGGTTGGTGAGCCAGCCGTCGCCGATCGCCTCGGTGATGAGCTGCGAGAGGCCGGGGTTGGCCATGCGAACAAAGCGCCGCGGTGTCACGCCGTTGGTGACGTTGGTGAACTTCTCCGGATACATCTGAGCGAAGTCCTTGAGCACCTTGTCGCGCAGCAGTTCGCTGTGGAGCTCGGCAACGCCGTTGACCTTGAAGCCCGCCACCGTCGCGAGGAACGCCATGCGCACGGAGCGCACGGGCTCCTCCGCGATGATCGACATGTGCCGCTCGCGCAACACGTCGCCGGGGAAGCGGTCGCGGACGTCGTCGAGGAACTCGTCGTTGATGCGGTAGATGATCTCGAGGTGCCGCGGGAGCAGACGCCCAAGCAGGTCAACGGGCCACACCTCTAGCGCCTCTGGCAGCAGCGTGTGGCACGTGTAGGCGAATACCTGTTGCGTCACGGCCCAGGCCTCATCCCACGCCCAGCCGCGCTCGTCCACGAGGATGCGCATGAGTTCCGGCACCGCGATCACGGGGTGCGTGTCGTTGAGCTGGAACGTGATGCGCTCGGGGAGCTTGTGGAGGTCGTAGCCCTCTGGGAGCACCTTGTTGATGAAGTCGCTCAGCGAGCACGCCACGAAGAAGTACTGCTGCTGCAGGCGAAGCTCCTTGCCCTGCGGGGTGGAGTCCTCGGGGTAGAGCACCTTCGAGATGTTCTCCGCTTGGGTCTGCGCGGCAACGGCGTCGGCATAGTCGCCCGAGTTGAAGATCTTGAGGTCGAACTCCTGGGTGGCGCGGGCGCTCCACAGGCGCAGCGTGTTGACGCGGCCGTTGCGGTAGCCGGGAACCATGTAGTTGTACGGAACGCCGTTGACGTCCCACTCCGGCACCCACTTGCGTGCGCCGTTCTTGGCACCGGGCACGTCCTCCACGTGGCCGCCGAAGTGCACCTTTACGGCGTTCTCCGGGTGCGGAAGCTCCCACGGGGAACCAAGGCGTAGCCAGTCGTCGGGGTCTTCCACCTGGCGGCCATCCTCGAAGCGCTGCTTGAAGATGCCGTACTCGTAGCGGATGCCATAGCCGATGGACTGAATGTCCATGGTGGCCAACGAGTCGATGAAGCACGCGGCGAGGCGGCCAAGGCCACCGTTGCCAAGGCCCGGCTCGATTTCCGCGTCGCGCAGGTCATCGAGGTTGATGCCGAGGCCCGCGAGCGAATCGCGAGCGATGTCCTCGAGGTCCGCGGCCAGCAGGTTGTTGTCGAGCTGACGGCCAAGCAAGAACTCCGCCGACATGTACGCGACCGTCTTTGACTGGCGCTGCGCCTGGTTGCGGCTCGTCTCGAGCCAGCGCGTCATGAGATACGCGCGCACCGTGCGCGCAAGCGCGAGGTACTTGTCGTTCGTGGACGCCCTGTCGAGGTCCACGCCCTGCCCAAAGTTCACCTCCCGCAAGAACTCGCGGGTGAAACTGTCGACGGTGTACTCGCGCGCGGCGACGGGAAGCATGCTCACCCGGTCAATGTAACCGTTTTCACCTGGGACCCGCGACGATGTTGCCTAGATTTAACAATTGCCAAGCCCGCCCGACGCTGCGGCGAGGTGCGCGCTCGGGTCACCACAGCGTCGGCCCGGCTTGGTAGCCGCGCCCCTAGACTTGCCCGCATGCGCGGCATCATTCTTGCGGGCGGTTCGGGGACGCGGCTGCACCCGATCACGCAGGGGATCTCGAAGCAGCTGACCCCCGTGTACGACAAGCCGCTCGTGTACTACCCGCTGTCTACGCTCATGCTCGCGGGCATCCGCGACATCCTCGTCATCTCCACGCCGCATGACCTGCCGCAGTTTGAGCGGCTGCTTGGCGACGGCTCGCAGTTTGGAATCTCGCTCACCTACGCGGTGCAGCCCGAGCCGAACGGGCTGGCGCAGGCCTTCGTCATTGGAGCCGAGCACATTGGAGAACAGCCGGCCGCGCTCGTCCTTGGCGACAACCTCTTCTACGGCCCTGGCCTCGGCCTCAATCTTGAGCGCTTCAGCAACGTGGACGGCGCGGTGGTCTTCGCCTACCGCGTCGCCGATCCCACCGCGTATGGCGTGGTGGAGTTTGGCGCCGACGGCCGCGCGCTCTCGCTCGAGGAGAAGCCCGCTTCGCCCCGCTCGGAGTTCGCCGTTCCCGGCCTGTACTTCTACGACAACTCGGTGGTGGCGCGCGCCCGCGACCTTGCCCCCTCGGCGCGCGGCGAGTACGAGATCACCGACGTCAACCGCACCTACCTCGATGAGCGCAAGCTGCAGGTGGAGGTGCTGCCGCGCGGCACCGCCTGGCTCGACACTGGCACGTTTGATTCGCTGCTCGAGGCGAGCCAGTTTGTGCAGACCGTGGAGAAGCGCCAGGGCCTCAAGATTGGGTCTCCGGAGGAGATCGCGTGGAGGCGCGGTTGGCTCAGCGATGCCGAACTCGCCTCGATCGCGGGCGGCCTCGCAAAGTCCGGTTACGGCGACTACCTGTTGGGCTTGTTGGAGAGGGAACGCAAGTGAAGGTGCTGGTAACCGGCGGGGCCGGGTTCATTGGCGCCAACTTTGTGCGGCTAACGCTGGCAACGCGGCCCGACGCTGAGATCACCGTTCTCGACAACCTCACCTATGCGGGAAACCAGGCTTCGTTGCCACCAGAGGTGGCGTTTGTGAAGGGGGACGTCGCCGACGGTGACGTGGTGGACGCCCTGGTGGGAGCGTCGGACCTGGTTGTGCACTTTGCCGCCGAGAGCCACAACGACAACTCTTTGGACGACCCCTCACCGTTTGTCCACACCAACCTGATTGGCACGTTCACGCTGCTTGAGGCGGCGCGGCGGCACAAGACCAGGTACCACCACATCTCGACGGACGAGGTGTACGGGGATCTTCCGCTTGAAGGAGACGCCAAGTTCACGCCGGAGACGCCGTACAACCCGTCGTCGCCGTACTCGTCGACGAAGGCGGGCAGCGATCTCATGGTGCGCGCGTGGGTGCGGTCGTTTGGGGTGGCGGCGACGATCTCGAACTGCTCCAACAACTACGGGCCGTACCAGCACGTGGAGAAGTTCATCCCGCGGCAGATCACCAACGTGCTCGATGGAGTGCGGCCCAAGCTGTATGGGGCGGGTCTCAATGTGCGCGACTGGATTCACGTGGACGACCACAACTCTGGGGTGTGGGCCATCATCGATCGCGGGCGGATCGGCGAGACGTACCTGATTGGCGCCGATGGCGAGGTCAACAACCTCACCGTGGTGCGCACGCTGCTGGAGCTCATGGGCCAGGAGCCGGACGCGTTTGACCACGTCAACGACCGGCCGGGGCACGATCTCCGTTACGCCATTGATGCGTCTCGATTGCGTTCTGAGCTTGGGTGGGAGCCGCAGTACGGCGACTTCCGCTCCGGCCTAGCCGCGACCATCGACTGGTATCGCGAGAACGAGGCCTGGTGGCGGCCGGCGAAGCTCGCGACGGAGCTCAAGTACGAGCGCCTTGGCCGCTGAGGCGGCGCAATGAGCACGCGGATCGATGCGTGGCTGTGGGCGGTGCGCATCTACAAGAGCCGCACGCAGGCCACCGCCGCGTGCCGCGCCGGGCATGTGCGCATCAATGGCGAGAAGGCCAAGGCGTCCACCACGGTGGTCGAGGGGTCAACCGTGGTGGTGCGCGTTGGCGGCCGCGACCGCGTCTTTGAGGTGGTGCACCTGCTCTCGAAGCGCGTTGGCCCCGAGCCCGCGGCTGCCGCATACATTGATCGCACGCCAAAGGAGCTGCCGCGGGACGTCGGGACGCCTGCCTTTGCGACGCGAGACCGCGGCGCTGGGCGGCCCACCAAGCGAGAGCGGCGGCAGATCGATCGCTTGCGCGGCCGCTAACACGGGTTTAGGCACCTCACACCTACCGTTTGCCGCGAACTGGCCCCGTTTAGGCAGCTCAGGGGTAGGCGCCGCTGGTCATGGAGTCTCCCGAGGCTGCGGGTTGACGCTGGTGCGCTGTACCAGTGACCTGCCCAGACGGAGGGATTGTCCGCTGAAAGGTATACGTGAGTTGCCTAAACCGAGGGGGGTGAGGGTTTCGCCGCTTCGATGACCTCGTGCAGCAGCGCGCGATACCCCGCGCCCACGGCCTCCACCGAGTAGCCGCGCGCGCGGATCGCCGCCGCCTCTCCCAGCGCCCGACGCTGGGAAGGGTCCGCGGCCAGCTCGCTGATCGCGGCGGCCAGCACGCCAGCGTCGCCCGGCGGCACGAGCAGCCCGGACTCCCCGGAGACCACGGCCTCGTTGAGCCCGGCGAGGTCCGAGGCGATCACCGCGAGCCCGGACCCCATCGCCTCCAGCATCGCCACGGGCAGCCCGTCCTGATCCCCGGATGCTGCGGGCCGCGACGGGAACACCGCGATGTCCGCATGTCGATAGACCTCGTCGAGCTCTTCGCGGCCCAGCTGACCCGCGAAGGTGACCCGGGCACCAAGCGAGTGCGCTGCCGCCTCAAGCTCGCCGCGAGAAGGCCCGTCGCCCACGATGGTGAGCACGGCGTGGGGCACCGCCTCGAGGGCGCGCAACAGCACGTCAAACCCCTTCTTCTCCACGAGCCGGCCAACGGCGAGCAACCGCACCGGCCCGGAGGCCGGCGCGGGCGTCACCACGGAGAACCGCGCGCCCATCGGCATGACGCGAACATCGCGGGCGCCAAGCGAAGCAGCCCGCGCGGCCATGTCGGAGTTCATAACCGTCACCACCGACGCAGCTGCGGCCACACGCCGCTTAAGCCACCGCGCCACCGCAAAGTTGAGCGCGTAGAGGTCGCCGCCAAGCGTCGTGACAACGAGCGGCACCCGCCGGGACAGCGCGCGCGCGGACACGCCCGCAGGGATCAGCCAATGCGCATGCACAACCGAGGGCCGCACGCGCCGGAACTCGCGGCGCACCGCGAACCACTGGGACGCCCACAAGAACGGCACCTGAATCACCGCACCCCGCGACGCCCGGACGTTTTCGAGGATTGCGCCGTCCGCCACGGTCTCCCAACGCCGCGGGAAGTAGCGGTGGCGCACCACGGCGAGCGGGCCGTCCTGCTCGCGGGAAGGCGCCCCGCGAACCGCAGGTACCAGCACGGTCACCTCAAACGAGGAGGACAGCTCAAGACACAGGTCGCGCACGAACGCGGGGGTGCCGTCGCCCGGCCGGGCGGGGTACGTCGTGGCCACGACGAGCGCGCGCGGGAGGGCCATAGACTGCAATCCAATGTCGAGGAGCGGGGCGAGTGAGCACAGTGTATGACGTGGCCGTCGTGGGCTCGCGGGGCTTCCTCGGCTCCGCCGTGGCCACGGAGCTTGAGCGCCGGGGCGCCCACGTTGGCCGCTTCACCAAGGACCACCCGTTTACGGGCGGAGCGGCCACGGTGGTGTGGGCAGCCGGCCACGTCACCCCTGCGGACACCACGCGCGCGGATCAGGCCATCGGCGACCTCGCCTCCGCCCTCAACGCCGCCCGACGCTCGGGTCGCGTCCCGCACGTCGTCCTCCTGTCGTCTGGGGGCGCCGTGTACGGCCCGCCCGCGATTGCGCCGTTCCGCGAGACCGACGAGCCAAGCCCCGCGAATGACTACGGCCGGGTGAAACTTGCGGAGGAGCGCCTGCTCGCGGACCAGGGCGTGCCCCACACGGTGCTCAGGATTTCCAACCCGTACGGCCCCGCGCAGGTCAGTTCCGCGGGCCGCGCGGTAGGCGGCCAGGGCGTGGTGGGGCATTGGCTTGCGGCGATCCGCACGGGCCAGCCGATCACGCTCTTCGGCGACGGCTCTGCCGTGCGCGATTACGTGTACGTCGACGATGTGGCGGACGCGATCGCCACCGCCACCGAGCGGCGCCACGAGGGCCTCATCAACGTGGGCTCGGGGGTGGGAACCAGCCTCGCCCAACTGCTTGGGGTCGTACAGAAGACGGTCGCGCCCCACCCCGTAGAGGTGCGCAGCGAGCCCGCTCGCGGCGTTGATCCCGTGGCCGCGTGGCTCGGCGTGGACCGCGCTGCTCAGCACCTTGGCTGGCGCGCCACCACGTCTCTCGAGGACGGCCTTGCCCGCACGTGGGACGCGGTGCGGCCATGAAGAAGTGGCTCCGCTGGGGCTTCCTCGCGCTCGCGGCCGCCCTGCTCGCGTGGGCGGTCGCCAAGGAGTGGGACGACGTCACGGCCGCCCTCGCGGCCCTGAGCTGGGGAACCATCCTTGCCGCAGGGCTCGCGGCCACGATCGCGCTCGGCGTCAACGCGCTGTCTTGGCGCGAGGTGATGGTGAGCGTGGGGCTAACGGCGAGCGTGCCGTCGGCCTTGCGCGTGTTTTTGCTTAGCCAAGTGGGCAAATACGTGCCCGGATCCGTGTGGCCGGTGCTCGCGCAGGCGGAGTTCGCCCGCGACCACGGCGTCTCGCGAGCCCGCGCCATGACCGGCTCAATCGTCGCGATGATCGTTGGCGTGGTGACGGCGGCATTGGTTGGGCTCACCGGCGCGGCGCTCACAGTGCCCGACGCTGTGGCCACCTATTGGTGGGTGCTTCCGGTGGCCTTGGGTCTGGTTGCGCTGCTGACGCCGCCGGTTCTCAGCCGCGTGGTGGCGCTCGCCTTCCGTGTCACGAAGCGCACGGAGGACCCGGTGCACATTAGCGGCCGGGCGCTCGCGGCGAGCGCGGGGTGGTCGGTGCTTATGTGGCTATTGCTTGGTCTGCAGGCGTGGCTGCTGCTCCGCGAGATAGCGCCGGGCGAGAAGTCCACGTACATCCTCGCGACGGGCGCGTTTGCGCTCGCGTGGCTGGTTGGCTTCCTCGTGGTGATTGCCCCCGCGGGGGCTGGCGTTCGCGAGGCCGCGCTGGTGGTCTTGCTTGCGTCGGTGGCTACCCAGGCGCAGGCGTTGTCGCTCGCGCTCGTGAGCCGATTCGTGATGACCGCGGCCGATGCGATCGGCTTCGCTGCCGGGGTGGCTATTGGACGCGGTCGACCGGCGAGTGAGCCGGACCGTACTGCTGCGTCTTGAGGCGCTCCAGCTGATCCTCCGCGAGCACCCGGTTCGTCTTGAGCAGGTCCGAAAGCACCCCAAGGGCGATGGACAGCAGCGCACCGGAGATGAGCGCGCCACCAAGGATCAGGGACTGAATGTGATTGCCGTCGTCGCCCATGATGCGCACGATCGCGAAGCGAATGAACGGGATCAGCCCAAGCACGCCAAACGTGAGCGCGAGGAGCCGGAATATCGACCACGGCTTGAACATGATGTACGAGCGCATGATCGCCTGGGCGGACTTGATCATGTGCTCAAAGACGTTGGAGAACAGGCGTGACTCTCGCGTCTTGGGGTTCGTGACCACAGGCACGGACTCGATCGCGAGGCGCTTGTTGCCCGCCTGAATGATCGTCTCCATGCAGTACGAGAACTGCGTGACGATATTCAGGCGGTACAGCGAATACCGGCTGTACGCGCGAAAACCGCTCGCAGCGTCGGGCAGTTTGGTGCCGGCGGCGCGATTCACTACCCACGAACCAAAGCGCTGCATCGCCTTCTTGAACGGCGAGAAGTGCGCGATCGACTGGGTTTGGCGATCGCCGATGACGATGTCAGCGCGCCCGGCAAGGATGGGCGCTACGAGGTCGCCGATGCGTTCTTGCGGGTACTGGTTATCGCCGTCGGTGTTGACCACGATGTCCGCGCCGTTGGCGAGCGCGTACTCCACGCCATCCGCGAAGGACCGCGCGAGCCCCATGGTGCGCGTGTGCTTGACGATGTGCGTGACGCCGTGGGCGCGCGCCACCTCAACGGTGCGATCGGTGGAGCCGTCGTCGATGATCACAATGTCGATCTCGTCGATGCCGTCGATCTGTGTGGGGATGGTGCTCAGTACCAGGCCAAGCGTGGCCTCCTCGTTGAGGCATGGGATCTGAACCACCAGTTTCACGTGCCCAGGGTAATGCGCCGCGAGTCATTCGGGATGCGAGAACCGCGCGCCGCGGGTAGCGTCGAAAAGACCCAAACACATAGGAAAGGGAGAATCATGACGAAAACCTCGTCTTGGCGAGCGTTCGCGGTAGTGACGGCCAGCATGGCCGCACTGGTCGCCGCAATCGCCACTCCGGCCCAGGCGGATGATGGAGACACCACCATCCAGATCCTTGGCATCAACGATTTCCACGGGCGCATCCTGCCCGATCCCACAAACGGCGGCGCTGGCGGAGCGTCGCTCGTCACGGCGGTGGACACGCTCAGAGCAGAGCACCCCAACACCGTCTTTGCCGCGGCGGGGGACCTCATCGGTGCCTCCACCTTCGAGAGCTTCATCGCCCACGACAAGCCCACGATCGACGTCCTCAATGAGGCGGGCCTCGAAGTGTCTGCAGTGGGCAATCACGAGTTTGATCAGGGGTACAACGACCTCGTCGACCGCGTCATGGCGCCCTACGACGCCGTCACCAACCCGTACGGCGGCGCCTCCTGGCAGTACCTTGGCGCCAATGTTCGCGTGAGCGGCACCAACGCCCCGGCCCTTCCCGAGACGTGGACGGAGACCTTTGGCGACGTCACGGTTGGCTTCATCGGCGTGGTCACCGATGAGACGCCCAGCTTGGTATCGCCCGACGGCGTGGCTGGCTTGACCTTCGAAAAGGAGTTCACGGCCACGAACCGCTCTGCCGCCGACCTGAAGGCCGCGGGCGCTGACCTGGTGATCGCGCTCATCCACGAGGGCGCGCCAACCACGGCGTATGCGGACGCGGTGAATCCCGCGAACGACTTTGGCCAGTTCGTGACGAGCCTCTCCGACGACGTTGACGCCGTCATCTCCGGCCACACGCACTTGGCGTACAACCACCTGGTGCCGGTTCCCGGCTGGGCGGATAGGGCGGTCACGGAGCGTCCGGTGGTCTCCGCCGGTCAGTACGGGGCCAACCTCAACCAGTTGTTGTTCACGGTGAACGCGGCGGGTGACGTCACCGGGCTCACCACGTCGATCATCGATCTCGAGGTGGGCGGGGTGCCCGTGTACCCCGCGGACCCCACCACGGCGGCCCTCATTCAGAAGGCCGTGATCGAATCTGATGTTCTTGGCGCCGAGGTGCTTGGCGCCATCAGCGGTCCGCTGTATCGCGCCAAGACGGCGACGGGCACCTCGGGGTCCAGCCGCGGCGGCGAGTCCACTCTTGGCAACGCGGTGGCAGAGATCCAGCGCTGGGCCACGGCGGAGCTTGGCGCCAAGGTGGCGTTCATGAACCCTGGCGGGCTGCGTGACGACATGTTGGGACTGGCAGGGGGCACCGGTACCTATCCGTCAGACATCACCTACAAGCAGGCGGCGCTCGTGCAACCCTTTGCCAACACGCTCGTGACGATGGACATGACGGGTGCGCAGATCAAGGCGGTGCTGGAACAGCAGTGGCAGCCCGCGGGCGCGTCGCGGCCGTTCTTGCGCCTTGGCACCTCGGAGGGGTTCACCTACACGTATGACCCCACCACCAAGAAGGTGCTTGACGTCCGGCTCAACGGCAAGTCGATCGCGGACACCGCGGTGCTCAAGGTCACGGTGAACTCGTTCCTCGCCTCCGGCGGTGACAACTTCACGGTGTTCAAGGAGGGCGCCAACAAGGCCGACTCCGGCCGCGTTGACCTCCAGGCACAGGTGGACTACCTCGCCGCGAACGGCACGCTGAACGTGCCGACGGAGCAGCACGCCGTGGGCGTCACGGGCCTCGCGGCAGCCGACTTCACCGTGGGCAAGGACGTGACCCTTGGCCTGACCTCGCTCATGATGACGGGCGCGGGCGACGTCATCGACGCCAACGTCACCGCGAAACTGGGCAAGGTGAGCCTTGGCTCGTTCGCGGTCACCAACGTGCCGCCAACGGACGTGTACGACGAGCACGGCACTGCCACGCTCGCGTTCACCGTTCCTAAGGTCAAGCCGGGCGACTACGTGTTGACCGTCAAGGGCAAGGCAACGGGCACCGTGGTGAAGATCCCTGTCACCGTGAAGGCGGCCCCGGTGCCGCCGTGCGTGGTCTCGTACAAGACGTACGACAAGCGCCACGGTGAGTACTTCGCGCGCGTGTCCGTGAAGAACACGAGCAAGACCACCGTTAAGGACTGGAAGGTCGAGTGGACCTTCGCCGGTGCGGACAAGGTCAAGCACGCGTGGGGCGCCAAACTCAAGCAGTCTGGCGCCACGGTAACGGCCACGGGCTACCGCTGGCACGACGACCTGCGTTCTGGACACTCCGCGACCTTCGGGTTCACGTCCAAGGGCGCAGCGAGTGACGTTGCCCAGTTCACGCTCAACGGTCAGGTCTGCGTAACCAAGTAACCGCAGAGGTGACGCACAACGGGTGCCCGGCCATAGCGTCGGGCACCCGTTGTTGCTGTGGGAGGAAAGTTGGGTGGGCGCCCTAGATCTTGGCTTGGCTCGAGATGGCCCAGCGGCCAACCGCCGCGCCGATGCCTGCCGCTGGGGCGACGACGGTGCCGAGGCCAACGAAGTTGCCGATCAGGAACCCGACCACCGCGCCAAGAAGGGCGAACGCGAGCACGTGCATCCCCTGGTTCTCGTTGTTGCGCAGCATGAAGCCGAGGCCCCACGCGAGCGCAGGCCCCACGAGCACGAACACCGCGAACACGATGCCGAGCAGGAAGATCGCGCCTTGGAATACGGAGCCGGAGTCGTTCAGTTGGTCGTCTGCGGAACCAGTGACGAGCGTGAGCAGCAACACGATGGTGGTGACCACCGCCGCGATGGCGCACCCAACGAAGATCCACCACGCGCTGAAGCGGATGGTCCACACGGGGCGAACTTTTCCGGTTTCCGGATCCCACTGAGCCATGGGCCAAGCGTAGACGTGCTCGCCGCGCGCACCGCACGCCGCCGCAATAGCATCGTCGATGAGGGGCGCAACCAGGAGGAACAATGAAGTTCGAGATCTACAAGGACGCAGCTGGCGAGTTCCGGTTCCGCATCATCGCGGCGAACGGCAACATCCTCGCGTCGAGCCAGGGCTACAACCAGAAGCAATCGGCGAAGGATGCCATCGCGTCAATCCAGAAGAGTGCCGCTGACGCAGCAATCGTCGACAACGCCTGACGCGCCGCTCCTCCTGAAGCGGCGCTTTGCGCCACAATGGGCCAGTGACTGCGTTCGCTGACCGCCACATCGGACCCGACGACGCCGGCATCGAGGCGATGCTCGCGGAGGTTGGCTATCCGTCGCTCGCCGCCCTCGTGGAAGCGGCCGTGCCCGCGTCCATCCGCCAAGACGACGTGCTGGTGCTGCCCCCTGCCCGCGACGAGCAACAGACGCTGAGCGCCCTGCAAGGCTTTGCGCAGCGCAATCGCGTACAGGTCTCGATGATTGGCCAGGGCTACTACGACACCGTCACCCCTATGGTGATCCGCCGCAACGTGCTGGAGAATCCTGCCTGGTACACGGCCTACACGCCGTACCAAGCGGAGATTTCGCAGGGCCGCCTTGAGGCGATGCTCAACTTCCAGACGATGGTCGCCGACCTCACGGCGCTTCCCGTCGCGGGGGCTTCACTGCTGGACGAGGCGACCGCCGTTGGCGAGGCAGTGCTGCTCATGCGCCGTGCCGTCAACGGCAAGGACGGCGGCGTGATCGTCCTTGACTCCGAGTGCTGGCCGCAGACCATCGAGGTGGTGACCGCGCAAGCGGAGGCCATTGGCCTCCCGCTTCGCGTTGAAGACCTGTCCGACGGCTGGGTTGCGCCAGCTGACCTCGTTGGCTTGGTCATTCAGCAGCCGGGCAACTCGGGGCTGGTGCGCGAGATCGGCGGGCTCGTGGAGGCCGCGCATGGCGTGGGAGCCCTCGTGACGGTGGCCGCAGACATCCTGTCGCTGTGTGTCATCAAGGCCCCTGGTGAGCTTGGCGCGGACATCGCGGTTGGCTCCACTCAGCGCTTTGGCGTGCCGCTGTTCTTTGGCGGACCGCACGCGGCGTACATTTCCGTGCGCGAAGGCCTTGAGCGTCAACTCCCCGGCCGCCTGGTTGGTGTGTCCGTGGACGCATCTGGGAAGCCCGCCCTGCGGCTCGCCTTGCAGACGCGTGAGCAGCACATTCGCCGCGACAAGGCCACGAGCAACATCTGCACCGCGCAGGCCCTGCTCGCGATCATCGCCGGCTTCTACGCGATGTACCACGGTCCTGACGGGCTTCGCGAGATCGCGCTCCGCGTGCATCGCATGGCCGCGACCCTCGCGGACGCCCTCACGGCGCGCGGCGCCACGGTGCGCCACGAGGCGTTCTTCGACACGATCGTGCTTGACGTTCCGCGCGGCGCCGAGTCCGTGGTGCGCAGGGCCGCGGAGCAGGGCATCAACATCCGCAAGCTGAATGACGACGCGGTGGCAATCTCCTGCGACGAGCTCACCACCCTCGAGGTGCTCACGAAACTCGTCTCCGCCGTGCTCGGCCACCCCCACGAACGCCCCGTATACGGCGGCCCATCGGTGACGATCCCTAGGGACCTGCGCCGCACGTCGGAGTACCTGACACATCCCATTTGGACTAAGTACCGGTCCGAGACCTCGCTCATGCGTTACATGCGCAAGCTCGCGGACAGGGACCTTGCCCTTGACCGCACCATGATCCCGCTTGGCTCGTGCACCATGAAGCTCAACTCGGCCGTGGAGATGGCCCCCGTGAGCTGGCCTGGCTTCGCCGCAATCCACCCCTTCGCGCCAAGCGACCAGACCGCGGGATACCGCGCGATGATCGGGCAGCTCGAGGCGTGGCTCGCGGACATCACGGGATACGCCGCGGTGGCCGTGCAGCCCAACTCGGGAGCCCGCGGTGAGTATGCAGGACTGCTCGCCATCCACGCTTACCACCGTTCCCAGGGCGAAACCGAGCGCGACGTGTGCCTCATCCCAGCGTCGGCCCACGGAACCAATGCCGCGAGTGCGGTGCTTGCCGGCCTGCGCGTAGTGGTGGTCGCTACGGGCGACGACGGCGAGATCGACATGGGTGATCTGCGCAAGAAACTCGAGGCGCACGCGGGTCGGATCAGCTGCATCATGCTCACCTACCCCTCGACGCACGGCGTGTACGAGAGCCACGTTGGCGAGGTGTGCGCCGCCGTGCACGACGCGGGCGGCCAGGTGTACATCGACGGCGCCAACCTCAACGCGCTCGTTGGCCTTGCCAAGCCCGGCCACTTTGGCGGCGACGTGAGCCACCTCAACCTCCACAAGACGTTCTGCATCCCCCACGGCGGTGGCGGCCCCGGCGTAGGCCCGGTGGCGGTTGCTGAGCACCTGGTGCCGTTCCTGCCGCGGCTGTCGAGCCCTATCCAGACGCCCGAGGAGCTCATCCGCCAAGGCGCGCCGGTGAGCGCGGCGCCCTACGGCTCCGCAGGCATCCTCGCGATCTCGTGGGCGTACATCGCGCTCATGGGGCACGAGGGCCTTACGCGCGCCACGTCGACCGCGGTTCTCTCCGCCAACTACGTGGCATCGCGCCTGGCAGACGCCTACCCCGTGCTCTATCGCGGGCCGGCTGGCCTCGTGGCGCACGAGTGCATCCTCGACCTCCGCCCGCTCACGAAGGCCACCGGCGTGACGGTAGAGGACGTGGCGAAGCGACTCATCGACTTCGGCATCCACGCACCCACCATGAGCTTCCCCGTGGCGGGCACCCTCATGGTGGAGCCCACCGAGAGCGAAGACCTTGGAGAGGTGGACCGGTTCATTACCGCGATGCTCGCGATCCGCGAGGAAATCGCCGCGGTGGAGCGCGGCGAGGTCACGGCAGAGGCCTCCGTACTGAGGGCGGCGCCACACACCGTCGAGGCGATCGGCGCAAACGATTGGGACGCCCCGTACTCCCGCGAGCAGGCCGCCTTCCCAGTGCCGGAACTGAGGCAAGACAAGTACTTTGCGCCGGTTCGCCGCATCGACAACGCCTACGGCGATCGCAACCTCGTGTGCGCATGCCCGCCCATGGAGGAATACGAGGGGTGACGGAGCGCGCGAAACCCGCGCGAGCGTCGGGCAATTGCCGTGTTTATCCGCGTGTGAAGGTTGCCACACGCATAGTTACGTCCAAACCGCCCTCAGTTAGTCTTTCTCTCTAGCGCTGCCGTCGCCCAGGTAGCCGTCGCTTGGGCCCGAGGGAGGACCGTGGCCGCACGTCGTCAGAGCCTTAACCCACCGACCCTTCCGGGCTACGCCTACGTGCGGCCCCTGGGGTCCGGTGGGTTTGCCGACGTGTTCCTATACCAGCAGAACCTTCCGAGGCGCGTGGTGGCGGTAAAGGTCCTGCTAAAGCCAATCACTGACCCGGAGACCGCGATGGCAATGGCGGCAGAGGCGGACGTCATGGCGGGCCTCAGTTCGCATCCCGCGATCCTTACGGTGTTTGAGGCGTCGGTGGCTCCAGACGGCCGCCCCTACCTCGTCATGGAGTACTGCCCTGCGTCGATGGCGGTGCGCTATCGCAGCGAGCAGATTCCCATCGCCGAGGTGCTATCCACGGGCGTGCGGATCGCGAGCGCCGTCGAGTCTGCACACCGCGTGGGCATGCTGCATCGCGATATCAAGCCCTCCAACATCCTCGTGACCACCTACGGACATTCCGTGCTTAGCGACTTTGGTGTGGCGACGGCGAGCGCGACGGGCGAGGAAGACATGATCGCGATGTCGCCGCCGTGGAGCGCCCCGGAGGTGGTGGAGCGGCGGTCGTCCGGCACCGTGGCGAGCGAGGTGTGGGCGCTTGCGGCCACCATCTACACCCTTGCCGCGGGGCACGCGCCGTTCGACGTGCCAGGCGGAAGGCGCTCCGATGAGCAGCTCAAGGCGCGGATTCTGCGCGCCAAGTACGTGCCGGTTGGCAGGGACGACGCTCCTGCCGCGCTCGATGACGCGCTTGCCGGCGGCCTCAAGCGGCTCCCCGCGGACAGGTACCCCTCCGCGCTCGAGTTTGGCAAGGCGCTCCAAGAGGTGCAGCGAGAAATGGGGCTCCCCGTCACGGAGCTGGAACTTGCTGGCGACGACTGGTCCCCTGCGGACTACGCGGCGGATTCCCTCGGTGGCCCCACGCGCTCCACGGTGCCGGTGGAGTCCGCGAGGCAGCGCCACGACGCTGCGGGCAGCAGTCACCACACGCGCACGAGTACCGCGAGTCAGGTGGCGCGGCGGGCTACGGTGCGCCGCCGCATCGCTGTGGGCGCCATCATCCTTGGCGCCGCAATCGTGGGCGTGCTCGTGACGCTCGCTTTGGTTCTTGGTGACTAAATGACCACCGTGATGCCGGAGGTACCGCGCCCTGAGGATCCGCTCCTCAAGGCGAGGCGCCGCAGGCTTGTGTGGCGATCCGGTGTGGTGGTGCTGGTAGGTGCCGTGATTGCGGGCGCCATCGTCGCGCCGGGATTCGACGAGCGGGAGGTTGTTCCCGACGACCCGTCCGTCTGGGCGCTGCAATCCGTGGAGGGTCAGCGCTTTGCGCGCATCAACACCGTGGTGGGCGAGGTCGACACGGTCAAGAACGTCAGCGCCCCAACGGATTTGGCGCAGTCCGGCGATTCTCTACTCGTCTACTCGGACAACCTGGGAACTGTCACGCCCGTGGACGCCTCGCGCCCAACAGACCTCGACGACAGCAGCTCGGAGACCTCGGTGGCGACGCCGTCGGGCACCGAATCCGTGACGTACGCGGGCGACTTCGTGGTCTATCTCACTGACACGGGCATGGTGCTTGCCGGGCGCATTTCCGACGGCACCGGCGTGGCCCCGGCGCAGTTCGATCCTTTCGCCGACGCAGTGGTCGAGGAGGGCGCGGAGCGCCCTGAGTTCCGCGCGCTCGCGGCCACCGTGTCACCAAACGGGGACATTGCCGCGTACTCCGCGGAGCAGGGCGCGGTGCTCCGCGCTAGCGCCGCAACGGGCGAGATCGCGGGGCTCGACCCCATCACCGACGGCCCCACAGACGGCAACCTTCAGCTCACGTGGGCAGGCAACGCGTGGGCGCTTCTCGATGCCTCAAGCGGCACGCTGTGGCGCCAAGGCGTCGCCGAGCCCATCGACACGGGCGCCGGCTCCGGCGCCGTGCTTGCGCAGCCAACGGAAGACCTCGACGCCTTCCTCGTGACCGACGAGTTCGGCGTGATCTCCGTTCCCAAGGGCGAGGGCTCCGCGCAGCGCATCTTTGGGGCCGACGGCGTTGGGCTTGGCGAGCCGGCGGCGGCCATGCAGGTGCCCGGCGAAGCGACGATGGTTGCCGCGTGGTTGCCTGCGGGCCTTGGTGCCGGAACCATGTGGCGGTCCGACGCTCCTGCCGTGGCTCTCGATTACGGTGGGCTTACGCTCGGCGACCAGCGCACGCCGCAGTTGCGCTCCAACGGCTCACGGCTGATCCTCAATGAGACGCGTTCCGGATGGGTGTGGAGCGTGCCCTCTGGTCAGCTCATCGCCTCCTCGCAGCAGTGGGACCAGGATCAGGACGCGCCAACCACGGACGACGAGGATGACGTGGCGCCGGAGGTCACGGATCCTCGCGCGCCCGTCGCCGTGGATGACTCCTTCGGTGTGCGCGCCGGCCGCCAAGTGGTGTTGCCCGCGCTTCTCAACGACCACGATGCCAACAAGGACGTGCTGACGATTGCGTCGCAGTCGCTGACCGCGATCGATCCCGCGTTCGGCACGCTGTCCATCGCGGATGACGATCAGTCGGTCATCATCACGGTCAATCCGAACGCGACCGGCACAGCGACGTTCGACTACCAGGTTACGGATGGCACCACGAGCGACGGGCTGCTCTCCGAGCCGGCGACGGTGACCCTGAGGGTGCACTCGGCGTCCGAGAACGCCGCGCCCCAGTGGTGCGGCGTGGACGGCTGCCTCACGACGTGGCCCTCCCTTGAAGTGCACCCGGGAGGCACTGCCGCGGCCGACGTACTGACGGGCTGGGTGGATCCGGATGGCGACCCCATGTACCTGGCGTCGGCAACTACCTCCTACGCCTCCGGCGTGGTAGCGGCATCACCAGAGGGACGCGTGGTGTTCCAGCACGTGAACGCGAGCGCGTCCGGCTCCGCCACCGCCGCGGTCACCGTGGCCGTATCCGACTCGTTTGGCGCAACCACCACCAAGGTGCTCAACGTGAGCGTGCTCGACGAGCCGGAGCTCACGGTCGAGGACGTGTCGGTGACCGTGGTCGCCGGCGTGACTACCACGATCGACGTTGCCGACAGGGTCACGGGCGGCGTGGGCGCTCTCGAACTCGAGGAGGCCTCGCTCGCCCCTGGAGACAAGGCGACCGTTGCGGTGGCGCAGGGCGTGGTGGGCTTCACGTTCGTTGCGGACGATCCCGGCTCGCATCTCGTGGATTTCAAGGTCACGGACGGCGTGGAAGTGGCGCGCGGCGTTGCGCGCATCACCGTGCTGGATCCCAGCGCGGAGAAGATCTCCACGGTGCCGTCCACCGCCTTCGTGCGTGCCAAGGAGGACGCCACGGTTGACGTCTTGCGCACCGTGTCCAACCCTGGCGGCCGCGTGCTGCTGATCTCCGACGTCTCCATCGACCCCGCGCCAGGGGCGCAGTTGTCGGCGGACGTCGTTGGATTCTCGGCGTTGCGCCTCAGCGGAGACACGCCCGACGGCCAGCCGGGCACTCTCGGCGTGGTCACGTACACGGTGTCCGACGGCTCCGGTCGCCCTGGCATGACGGCTACCGGTGAGGTGACGGTGGTCTTGCTGCCTACCGAGACTCCGCCCAACCCCATCGCGATTGACGACACCGCGACGGTGCGCGCGGGAACGCAGTTCGACACCTCGGTGCTGCGCAATGACATTGGCCCCACGGGAACGGTGATCGCGCTCGACCCCGATTCGATCGTTGCGCCCGAGGGAGCCGGCCTCGCCTTCGCGGGAGGCTCGCGGTTGCGCTACCTCGCTCCCGATACTCCTGGCACCTACGTCATTTCGTACGCCACATACGTGCTGGGATATCCCACTCAGCGCGACACCGCGCAACTCGTGGTGACGGTGCTGGACAACCCCACTAACTCGCCGCCAACGCCGCGAGACCTCACGGGCCGCGTGGCGTCCGGTCAGAGCGTGCGGCTCGCGTTCGATGGCACGCGCCTTGACCCGGATGGCGACAGGGTGACGCTGTCTCGAGTGGAGACGCAGCCGTCCTCGGGCATCGCCGCCGTCTCCGCCGACGGCCAGGCAATCGTCTATACATCGGATCCTGGCTTCTCTGGGCAGGTCTCCTTCACGTACTCCGTGGTGGACGCTCGCGGCCAGACGGCCACCGCGAGCGTCCACATCGGTGTCATCGCGGTGGAGTTCGAGGCCAAGCCCGTCACCTACGCGGACTACGTGCAGGCGCAAGTTGGCGACGGCAGAAGCGTGGTTGTGGTGCCGACGGCAAACGACATCGACCTTGCAGGCGGAGAGCTCGAGCTCGTCGACCTGTCCCCCGACGCCCCGCTCGAGACGGACGAGTACCGCGAACTTGCGGACCGCGTCGTCTCTGTCGCGGACGACACCGTCATGCTGCGTGCGGGCGAAACGCCTGGTACCTACAGCTACCTCTACACGGTGCGCAACTCCGCGGGCTCTACCGCGGTGGGCCGCATCATCCTCAAAGCCGTGCGCGAGCCGGTGGCCGACGTACCCGTGGTGACGGACACGGTGCTCGCTCTCGACACGCGCGAGTCGCTGCCCACCGGAGTTGACGTGCTGACGGGCAAGGTGTCGTGGGCATCGGGAGACCCCGCGGGCCTGGTGCTGTCGCTGTGGGGCAGCCAGCCGGGCGTGACCGTGGATGGTTGGACCATCTCTGCCCCGTCCACCACCGCGGGCCGGATCATCCCGTTCCAGGTGACGGGCACCAACTTCGCGGGCGAGGAGGTCACGAGCTACGGCTTCCTCAAGGTGCCCGGACTCGACGAGACGCGGCTCGCACTCAAGGACTCCTTCACCGAACCTCAAGTAGTCGAGGGCGAATCCGTGACCTTCGACATCAAGCCGCTCGTCGCGGTGCCCGCCGACACCCAACTGGTGGTCGACGGAGACGATGTTCAAGCGTCGGGCGTGCGCAAAGGCTCCACGTGCGAACTGGTCTCTGGCACCACCCTCAGGTACACGGCATCCGAGGGTCAGCCGTATTCCGATATGTGCAGGGTCTCAGCGCGCGTTGCCGATCAGGATCGCTTCACGCTCGTGCCGATTCCCATCACGATCATCCCCAAGGACCCGTCGCCGGTGCTGCGCAGCGGCTCTATCGAGCTGTCGCCCGGGGCAACAACAACGTTCGACCTCGCGGGCATGGTCAGCTGGCCGACAGGGGCTGCCGCCAGGGACGTTGAGATTGCGCTCAACTATGCCGGTCAGCAGTTCGACGTGCGGCGCTCCGGCGACGTGCTGACCATCACGGCTCAGGACAGGGCCGTGCCGGGCAACGTCGACGGCGCCACGGTGTCGCTCACCTCGGATCCAGAGGTCCCCGCCGTGTCCCTCACCTTCGTTGTTGGCCCGGCTCCCTCGAGCCTGCCAAAGGGCGCAAATATCACGCGTCAATGCTCGCAAGCGTCCGGTTCGTCGTGCGCGATCAGCGTCATCGGCGGCCCGGGAGAGGTCAACCCGCTGCCGGGGACGCCGCTCGAGTTGGCCTCCGTGACCCCAGATGTCTCGTGCCCAAATGTGACTTTCACCGTTTCCGGCAACTCGACGATCACGGCGTGGTGGACCGCGGACGCACCTGGTGCCACCTGCACCGCCACCTTCACCGTGATGGACGCGCAGGGCCGCGTGAGTGCGGGTGACCGCGTTGGTGTGCTCCACCTCGACCTGCTCGGCTATCCGGCCTCCCCCGCGGAGGTGCGCCAGACCGCCTTCGGCGACGGCACCCTCACGCTCGCGGTGAGCCCGAGCCCAAGCGGCGCCTCGTACCCAGGCGTGACGTCGTACGTCATCTACGAGGGCGCCACCAAGGTGGCCACGTGCGCGGCCGACGGCTCCTGCCCCGCCATTACGGGACTCACGAACGGCGCCAAGCACACGTATGTAGCCAAGGCGCTCAACAGCGTCGGCGAATCCCGAGGCTCTGTGAGCGTGAGCGCGTGGTCGTACGCGCCTCCGGCAGCGCCTGTGAACGTCACGTGGACGCCAACGCGCAACACCGGTGGCGACGGCAAGCGCATTGATATCGAGCTCGATGTCACGGACGCCACCACCAAGGAACTGCGCATCACGAGTGGGAGCGGCGAGACGATGGTGGTTCCCGTTTCCGGCAAGGGCCACAAGTCGGTATCCGCGTACTACGTGGGCTCCAACACCACGGAGCAGGTGACAATCACCCCCGTGACGAGCCTTGACCTGCCCCCTGTTGCGGGCGCGCAAGAGCAGGGCTCTGCGGTGACCTTTGCCGCGAACGGCGTTGGCGCGCCCACGATCGTGCAAGCGGTGCCCACCGTGGATGGCAGCGGAACCACGGCCACCCTCGCAGTTCAGGTGACGTCTGGCGGCGTGGGCTCGGACACGTTCGTTGGCGTCCTTAATGGCGGCACGTGTGAGTCGATGGTGGCGGCGTCCGGCGGATCGGCAAGCCTCACGGTGACCGTGATTCCTAACACCACCAACCGTCTCAAGCTGTGCGGTGAGAGCCGCGTCGGCTCCACCACCTACGGCTCGGCCCCGTCGCTCGACGTGGCCGTCTACCCCTGGGTAGACCCCGGCGCCCCGCTCATCACCCGTGGCTACCGGGTGGCTCCGGAGTGCACGGGTGACGGGATGTCATGCCAGACGGGAGTGACGGAGCCCATCGTCAACCTTGGCGCACTGCCAGCCACGGTGGTGGTGGGCTACCGCTTCAACGGCGGCTCGTGGACCACCAAGTTCTCCAACATGCCGGTAGGTGTGCCGGTCACCGTGAACGCTCGCCTGTGCGTGGTCTTTAACAGCACCACGGCGCAGTGCTCGCCAACGGTTGGCACCGTGGCACCGGACGACGGCTATGCCGCCTATCGCACTCAGGTCACCGTGCGTACGTGTGAGGTTGGCGTGCCGCCCTCGGTCACCGTGGGCGCCTCGGGCGACGACTACGCGGTCGAGTGGACCTTGCGTGACGCAGACGGGGAACTCACCACGCACTACGACGCGATGCGCACGGCAAGCGTCACGGTGAACTTCACCGGAGCCCTCATCGGTATTGATCCATGGACATCCGCGACCAGCACGTGCACGGGTGTCCCCGAACCAAGTCCAGAGCCATCGCCGAGCGTCTCACCCACACCGTGAAAACGGCCGATGAGTGTAACGAGGAGATCACATGACCATCAATGACGAACAGACGCAGTGGTTCGCGGAGACCTTCCGCTCGCTGTGCGACAACGTGGAGCTCGCCGTGCTCGGCAAGCAGCACGTCGTGGAACTGGCATTCACCGCGCTCATCGCCGAGGGGCACCTGCTGCTTGAGGACGTGCCGGGAACCGGCAAGACGTCGCTCGCGCGGGCCATCGCGCAGACGGTGCGCGGCACGAGCACGCGCATCCAGTTCACGCCCGACCTCCTGCCCGGAGACGTCACCGGCATCACGGTGTTCGACCAGAAGAAGGGCAAGTTCGAGTTCCACGCGGGTCCGGTGTTCGCGAACGTGGTGCTCGCGGACGAGATCAACCGCGCGAGCCCCAAGACCCAGTCGGCGCTGCTCGAGGTCATGGACGAGGGCCAGGTGACCGTCGATGGCGTCACCCGCGCGGCCGGTACGCCCTTTATGGTGCTCGCCACCCAGAACCCCGTGGAACAGGCGGGCACCTACTCGCTTCCCGAGGCCCAGCTCGACCGCTTCCTGATGCGCACGTCGCTCGGCTACCCCGACCACGCCTCGACCCTGCGCATCATCGAGGCAGGGCGCCCGCAGCGCGTGGTGGTGGAGCCGCTCGTCGAGCTCAAGACCATCGTCACGATGACCGAATTGGCACGCGAGGTCCACACGAGCCCGCTCGTGCTCGACTACATCGCACGCATCGTGGACGCCACCCGCAACGCCACCCAGGTGCGCCTCGGCGCGTCGATGCGCGGTGCGATGGCGCTCGCGAGGGCGTCGCGCGTGTGGGCCGTTGCTCACGACCGCTCGTTCGTGACTCCTGACGACGTCAAGTCCCTCGCCGATGCCGTGCTCGCGCACCGCCTCATCCTGGATCCGGAAGCGGAGTTCGATGGCGTCACGGCCACCGCCGTCATCGGCCAGATCCTTCTCGACACCCCGCCGCCGAGTCACAAGGACATTGAGTGACAGCTGAACAGGTGTCGCAAGCCCCGGCCGTAGCCCCGGGGCGTGCTGGCGCGCCCGCGCAAGGGCGCACCGAGTACGTCGAAGGCCCCGGTGGCTGGGTGCCGCTTGGCGTTCGCGTGGTGCGCTTTGGGCGGTCCGCTCGCGAGCGCATCGGGCGCGCGTGGGCGACGGTGCGCGCGGTCGTCACTCCTGCGGGCTGGCTCGTGGTGCTGTGGGCGATCGCGGGCCTCGTCATTGGGCTGGTCTTTGGATGGGGAGAGTTCCTCATCGGCTCCGCGGTGGCGTTCATTTTGCTGCTGCTCGCCACGCCATTTCTCGTTGGCCGCGAGGCCTACGAGGTTGACTTCACACTTCAACATGACGCCGTGGTGGCGGGTCAGGACGCGCACGGCGCCATCGCCGTCCGCAGCGGCCGCTCCCGCCTCGCGCTCCCTGGCCGCATCGACATCCCCGTTGGCGATGGCCTCATCGACTTCCACGTGCCGCTGTTGCGGCGCGGCAACGAGCACCGCGAGCAGCTCGTCATTCCCGCTCGCAAGCGCGGGATCATCGACGTTGGGCCGGCGACCACGACGCGGACGGACCCCCTGCACCTGCTCCAGCGCGAGTTCCGCTGGGCGGAGATCCGCACCCTCTACATTCACCCGGTGACGATCGCCGTGCCGTCCACGTCTATCGGATTCATTCGCGACCTCGAGGGCTCCACCACGCGCACCGTGACGAGCGAAGACATCTCATTCCACGCCGTGCGTGAGTACGCGCCCGGAGACGCGCAGCGCCACATCCACTGGAAGTCCACCGCCAAGGTGGGAAGCCTCATGGTTCGCCAGTTCGAGGAGACGCGCCGCTCCACCATCAGCCTTGTGCTCGACCTCGACGAGGGCTCGTACGCGAACGAGGACGAGTTTGAGATGGCGGTGAGCGCCGTCGGCTCGCTCGGCGTGAGGGCGCTTCGCGACGGCCGCGACGTGCGTGCCGTGGTGAGCGGCGAGGTGCCAGAGTTCGCGCGCTCAAGCGTGCGCGCGTTGCGGCAGCTCAAGGTGACCACCCCGCGAGCCCTCCTCAACGACCTAGCCGGCGTAGCGTCGGGCAGCGATGTGGCCGATCTACCAGCCATTACGCGCATGCTGAGCGAGGTTAGTGCGGATACCTCGCTCGCGTTCCTGGTGACGGGATCCGAGGCGTCGCTTGCCCGGTTGCAGAGCGCGGCGCTCGCGTTCCCCGCAGACGTAGCGGTGGCCGCGGTGGTGTGCGATCCGCAGTCAGAGCCGTCCATCCACCCCATTGGCCACACGCGAGTGCTGACCATCGGCCTGCTTGGGGACCTGCGGCAACTGCTGGCGAAGAGGGCGCGCGTATGAGCCGCACACCGCCAACGACCACCCTGACCTTTGCGCTCATCAACGTGCTGTGCATGGCGGGCGGGGCCGCGATCGCCGCGTGGTCCCTGTACCCCGCCTACGATTCGTCGCGCTATGTCAGCGCCGTTGCCGCAGGAATCGGATTTGGCGCCCTCGTGGTGCTTGTTGCCGATCGCCTTGGATGGAGCGGGTTCGCCGTTGCGGGGCTCACGGCAGTTGGCTTCCTTGCGATTGGGCTCACGCTCGCGGTCCCCGGCTTCGCGCGCGGCTCCACACCGCTGGCCGAGGCCGTGCGAGAACTGGTGCGCGGCCCCGTCACAGGGTGGAAGGACATCGTCACGCTCCCGCTTCCCCTTGGGGAGTACGGCGCCACCATTGTGCCCGCGTTGTTCCTGGTACTTGGCGGCACCGTGCTCGCTGGCTGGCTTGCGCTACGTGCCCGACGCTGGTGGGGCTTTGCCGCCGCGGTGGTTGTGATGATGGTGGCCACGGCGATCGTGGTTGGTCCCGCCACGCGAGCGATGCCGCTCACGTGGGCGCCGTATGGGATGTACATCAACCGCGAGTTCCTCATTGGCCTCGCGACGTTTGCGTTGCTGCTCGTGTGGCTTGGGTGGCGCGCCACCTATGCGCGCAGGCGCGCCGTCGCGCGCACGGCAGGCGGAGCGCGGTTGGCGTCATCGCCGCGCGTGCGCGCGCTGTCCACGGTCGTGACGGGAGCGGTGATGGTGGCCGTCGCCGTTGGGGTGGGTGCGATCGTGGCGGGGCCGGTCGCCGCGGAAACCCCGCGCGATGTGGCGCGATCCGTGATCGACCCGCGCGTGGTGGTGGACTCCTCGGTTGCCCCGCTCGCGTCGTACCGCAACTACTTCAGCAACGTGGCGTTCAGCGAGCCGCTGTTCACGGTGAAGGTCACCGAGGGAGAGGCGGATCGCATTAGGGTCGCCACCTTGCGCTACTTCACCGGAGACGAATTCACGGCCGCCGCGCCCTCCGACTCTGCCGCATCGCGCTACGAGCGTTTGCCCTCGTCGATCGCGCCCGCCGACGCCACGTCACGCGTCGAGGCGGAGATCTCCGTGCGTGCGCTGTCCGGCATGTGGCTACCGCTCGTGGGTAGCCTTGGCGCGATCTCCTTCAGCGGGGATCGTGCCGGCGTGCTCACCGATTCGTTCTACTACCAACCGGACACAGCGTCGGGCCTTATCACCGCACCCGCGGGAGTGGCCCTTGGCGACAGCTACACCGTGGTGGCGTACGAGCCGGACTCGATGCCGACGCTCGCGGAGCTTGGCGCCGCGCCCGGCGGTGAGGTCATCGACTCGTCGCTGATCCCGCCGTCGCTGAGCGACTGGGTGCTTCGCCAAGGCGTCACGCACGACGGCGCTGGACTTGCCATCCTCGTTGACCGCTTGCGAGAGCGCGGCTACCTCAGCCACGGGCTCACGCAGCCCGCGACCCCCGCGCAGTGGGAGACCGCGCTTGGCGCGTACTCGTTCGCATCCTCGGCAGCGGGCCACTCGTATGACCGCGTTGACCGGATGTTCCTTGAGCTCACCGCACGCGAGGCGGAGGCCGGTGCGAGCGGGGACGGAAACTTCGTTGCCGCGGTGGGTGACGACGAGCAGTTCGCGACGGCCGTGGCGCTCATGGCTGCCGATCTCGGCTTCCCGTCGCGAGTGGTGCTTGGCGCGCGCCTCGCGCAGACCGACGCGAAGGGCTGGACGGTGCCGGTGTGTGCCGAGGGCACGTGCACGGGACGCAACATGGCGATCTGGACAGAGGTGCAGTCCGCGGCGGGCACGTGGGTGCCGATCGACGTCACCCCCCAGCACTCCACGCCCCCCTCTCCCGATGTGCAGCAGCAACAGGATCCCAAGTTCGTGTCGGCCCTTGACCCGGAAAGGGCGAGCCCCATCGTTCCGCCCTCGACGCAGCGCGGCAGTGCCGCTGAGGCCGATCCCCCAGCGCCCGAGCAGACGGGCGTGTGGGGGTGGCTCGGCCCCATGCTGACCGTGGCGGGAATCAGCCTGTTGGGCATCCTCATCCTCATTGGCCCGCTCATCGCGATCGCCGTGTGGAAGGCGCTGCGCAGGCGCCGCAGGCGCCGTGGCGAGCCCACTGACGCCATCCACCACGGATGGGACGAGTACGTGGACACCGCGATCGACGCGGGCCACACGCCCCTGCCGCTGTCCACGCGCCTCGAGACCGCGCACGTGTACGGCAGCGCCAACGGGGAGCGCCTTGCTCGCCTCACGGATGCCGCCACCTTTGGCGCCGGTCACGCCTCCGACGCGGACGCGCAAGCGTTCTGGGACCTCGTCGCAGCGGATAGGGCCTCATGGCTCGCGGGCCGCGGATTCTGGCGACGCATGCGCATGCGCTTGTCCGTGCGGTCCATGCTCAACGCCGTGGCCCTGCAGGCTCCGGCCGTGATCCCGGAATCGACAACTCGCGTTGAGGTTGCGCACTCCGCCGCTAAGGGCGGTGAGTGACGTGGTGTGGACGGTGCTCACGCTCGCCGCGCTCGCGCTCGCGGCCGGATATGTGTGGATGGGCGCCACGCTGCAGGCGGTCTTCGCAAAGCTTGAGCTTAAGAGGGCCGACGCGTGGGTCCCCATCTATCGGTACGTTCAGTCCGCGCGGGCTGGGCGCTTGCCAACGTTGCCGGTGTGGATCGCAAGATCAGCCGCCCTTGTCTGCTGGACTGTCTTCGTCTCCATCGTGGTCTTGAGAGCGGCGAACACGATCAGTCCGTCCAAGGGGCTCGCGCCCTTGGCCTCGACGATGTTCGCCGTTGCCGTCTTGGCATCGCTGGTGGCGTGGGCGGTATGGATTGTCAGCGCGAACCGGATCGAACTGCGCCTCGTGGTGCAGTCTCGACTGACATGGGTTGCGGCGTTGTTGCCACCGTTGTGGGCAACGCTCGTGGGGTATGGGTCTGCACGGCCCGCAGTAGTAGGTCCAGTTGTTGGTGCGGCTCCCGCCCCACCAGTGGACGACGATGACGCCACTCGCGCCATCCAACGGGTAGCTCAACCCGTGCCTGAGGCGGAGCCGGTTCCCCAAGAACCCGCGACGCAAGAAGTAGTGGAGGATCAGATGACTACCGACGAGCACGACATCACGGGCAAGTTTGCTCGTGCCTACTCGCCATACGACGCGAGCCGTCCGGCAGAAGAACCCGCAGCGGACACCGGGGGTCACATTCCCCCGTGGGCGTATGACGACGATGACGCGACCTTCTTTGCCAAACGCCGACGGGCGCGGTGGGTACTACGCGTCGTTGGCGGCGAGGAGTACGACCTCGAGGACGTCACCACGATTGGCCGTGAGGGCATCCGTCCCATTCCCGGCGTGCTGCCGATCATGGACGACACTCGCACCGTCTCCAAGCTTCACGCCCGCCTGCGCAGGGAGTCAGACAACTGGTTCATCACCGACCTCGGCTCCACGAACGGCACGTTTGTGCGGGACAGCGCGGGCACCGAAGTGGAGGTCAAGGCGCAATCAGAGGCCAAGGTCGAGGGCACGCTGCTGCTGGGAGACCTCGAGCTCGTGATCGTGGATCAGCGCGAGGACGCACAGTGACACCGCGAGCGTGGAGCTACGGGTACGGCGCCACCGACGCCGGCCCGCGCGCTCGCAACGAGGACTCGTTCTGTGCCGCGCCGCCCGTGTACGTGGTGGCCGACGGTATGGGAGGTCACGCGGCGGGAGCGGACGCCAGTTCTGCCGTTGCCCGCACGTTCGCCCAACTGGCGCACCTGCCTGTCATCACGCCAGACGACGTCACGGCGGCGGTGCAGCAAGCGCAGCTCGCGGTGGTTGAGGTCTCGCGTGCAGTGGGCGGCCACTCGGGAAGCACGCTCACGGGCGTCATCGGCGTTGAGCATGCCGGTGAGCCATGGTGGATGGTCATCAATGTTGGCGATTCGCGCGTGTATCGGTTGGTCGATGGCGTGGTTGACCAGCTGACTGTGGATCACTCTCACGTTCAGGAACTCATCGACGCGGGCGAGATCACCGCCGCGGAGGCCGAGGTTCACCCTGACCGCAACGTGGTCACTCGCGCTATCGGTGACGGTGACTTCTCGTTTGACGCATGGCTCCTCCCCGTGCGTCCTGGTGAGCGCCTCATCGTGGCGTCCGACGGCCTCACCAAGGTGCTGAGCGACGCCAGAATCGCGGAGATCATCAACCTCGCTGGCGACGATGCCGCCATGCGCCTCGTTGGTGCCGCGCTCGCGGCCAACACCACCGACAACGTCACCGCGATCGTCGCCGAATCCGAGGGAGCGGTCACGCGCGAGGGCGCCAACCCCTACCCGTGGCGCGAGTGGACCAAAGAGGCCCGCGACGACGACACCACGCAAACCACGAGGGTCAAGGTCTGGGCGTGACCCAGCCAGAGGACGACCTCACCGAACTCTCCGCCCGCAACAAGGAGGCGGAGGATGACACGGTGATGTCGTCGCGGGCAACGGCGCCCTCAGCCGCGCCGGACGTCGAGGACGATGACGCCACCCGCATGTCTGCCCGTGCCATCACGGGGCAAGAGGAGACCGCAGACGTCACCCGCATGTCCCGCCGAAGTGCCACCGCCACGCCAAAGCCGAGCACGCCGTCGGGCAGAAAAGTGCGAAGCGAGGCACCCCCCGGCGCCGCCACACACGTGGTCGCGGAGCGTGGCGCGTTTGGGCAACCGGCCCTGGAGTACGACCCCCGCGACCTGCCGTTCGAGCCCGCCACCGCGCCGCCCGTCATCGGCCCCACCACGGATCCGGTGCCCGAGGTTCCGGACCTCGACCGCGTGCGGTCGAAGCGCGAAGCGGCGCGCCACCGCAGGCTCATCACGGCTGTGGTGGTGGTTGCGGTCACGGCAGCCATCATGACCGCCGCGGTGATCGGGATCATCGCGCTCGTGCGCGGCCAGCAGTGACCGCGCTGACGTGCCCCACGCCGTGAAGTAGCGTTGTCACGTGACCGCGCTCCGCTCGCCCCTGCACGATGAACACGTTGCGCTCGGCGCCACCCTCGTGGACTTCGCCGGCTGGGAGATGCCCGTGCGCTACACCGGCGACATCGCGGAGCACACCGCGGTGCGCACGTCTGCCGGCCTCTTCGACTTGTCCCACATGGGAGAGATTGCGGTGCGCGGAGATGACGCCGTCGCGTTCCTCGAGTACGCGCTCATTGGGCGCTTGGGGGCGGTGGGTCTTGGGCGCGCCAAGTACACGATGATGTGCGCTCCCGATGGCGGTGTCATCGACGACCTTGTGGTCTACCGCAGGGACTGGGACCACTTTGTGATCGTGGCGAACGCCTCGAACAAGGACGTGGTGCTTGGCGAACTTGAGGGGCGCTCCGTTGGCTTCGCTGTGGACGTCGAGGACGAATCGGCCCAGGTGGCGCTCATCGCGGTTCAGGGCCCGCGCTCGGAGGCGATCGTCACCGCGATGACGGCGCGCGACGCCGACAACATTGGCCCGCTGCCGTACTACGCGGCCACCAACGTGGTGCTCACCGGGGACATTCACGCGTTCGTGGCGCGCACTGGGTACACGGGCGAGGACGGCTTCGAGCTGTTCGTGGCCGCGGCCGATGCCGTGGACGTGTGGCGATTGGCGCTCGCGGTTGGGGGCGACGCGATCACCCCGTGCGGGCTGTCGTCACGCGACACCCTGCGCCTTGAGGCTGGAATGCCTCTCTACGGGCAAGAACTCACCAGGGACACCACCCCTTTTGACGCTGGCCTTGGCCGCGTCGTCGCCCTCGGCACCGAGGCGAACCCGCGCGGCGACTTCGTTGGCAGGGGCGCCTTGGAGGCCGCCAAGGGCGCGCCGCCCGCGCGTGTGCTTGTTGGGCTGGTTGGCGACGGCCGCCGTTCCCCGCGCACGGGCTACAAGGTGACCGACGCTGAGGGTGCCGTGATCGGTGAGGTCACCTCTGGGGCGCCGAGCCCCACGCTTGGGCGGCCCATAGGGATGGCCTACGTGGACGCGGCAGCGAGCGAAGTGGGCACCGAGGTGCTCATCGATGTTCGCGGCAGGGGTGAACCCATGACGGTGGCCGCGTTACCTTTGTACAAGCGGGCGTGACGAGAGAAAAGGCAGGGTTGGCGATGGCGAACGTTCCCGAGGATCTGCAGTACTCGGCGGAGCACGAGTGGGTTGACGGCGACGCGGAGCCGGGTGGCGAGGTCACCATTGGCATCACCGAGCACGCGGCCGACGCTCTTGGCGACATCGTCTACGTGGAGGCACCCGCTGTGGGCACCACGGTCACCGCGGGCGAGGTCTGCGGCGAACTCGAGTCCACGAAGGCCGTGAGCGAGCTCTACTCGCCGGTCACCGGAACCGTCATCGCGATCAATGACGAGCTCGCCTCCGCCCCGGAAAGCATCAACAGCGACCCGTTCGGCACGGGCTGGATTTTCAAGGTGGCGGTGACCGAGGACCCAACAGAGTTGCTCGACGCCGCCGCGTACGGGGACCTCACGGCGTAGGCCATGGGCGCCGACGGCGGCACGCGACTGGTGGTGGCAGCGGCCATCACCGATTCCCTTGAGGCGCCGCGCGTGCTGCTCGCAGCGCGCCGCACCGAGCCGCAGGCGCTTGCTGGCCTGTGGGAGTTTCCCGGCGGCAAGGTGGAGCGTGGAGAAACCCCTGAGCGCGCGCTTCGTCGCGAGCTGCGCGAGGAACTCGGTGTGGAGGTGGCTCTCGGCGACGAGATCCTGGGCCCCGACGGCGGTGACGACTACGGCTGCGACGGCCCCGTGTGGATGCTCCGGCCCGGAGACGTCGAGGGCGTGAGGCTCGTGATGCGCATCTGGTGGGCTACCGTTGCCCCTGGTATGGACGGCGTCACGCCCGAACCGAGGCCCCTAGAGGACCACGACCAGGTGCGCTGGCTCGAGCCCGGCGCATGGCGAGACGTGGCCTGGCTGCCGGCCGACAAGCGCATCGTCGAGGCGCTCATCGAGGACGCCGTGGAGCGCCACCGCAGGGCGTACTGCTGATGACTTCGGGCGTGTCTCGGCGAGCTTGCTTGCATTGTCAGCGGCAGCTGTTAAGCTCGAACACATGTTCAGCTATGTAGACCTGTTTGCCGGCGTCGGCGGCTTCCACGCGGCGCTTAGTGCTCTCGGCGGAGAGTGCGTTTTCGCCTCCGAGATCGATGAGGCGGCCAAGCGCGTATACGAGCGGAACTGGGGGATGGAAGTTGCGGGGGACATCATCCCGCTTACAGAGGGCCAGATGGCCGTGCCCGGGCATGACGTCTTGGCGGCGGGTTTTCCGTGTCAGCCCTTCTCGAAGAGCGGCTTCCAGCGCGGCATGGAGGAGACTCGCGGAACTCTGTTCTGGAACATCTGCCGGGTGCTAGAGGAGCGCAAGCCCGCGGTCATCCTCCTCGAGAATGTCCGCAACCTCGCAGGTCCGCGGCATCGGGACACATGGGAGACGATTGTCACGACGCTACGCGACCTCGGCTACAAGGTGTCGGGGGTTCCAACCGTCTTCTCCCCGCACAACCTTTCGCCTGAATTAGGTGGCCGACCCCAGACGCGCGACCGCGTCTTCATCACCGGCACCTATGTTGGACGGGCTCGTGCTTGGGCGGAATCGGTCGACGAACCACTCATCCCAAACCAGCCTGTCAAGGGTTGGAGTCCACTCGCGTGGGATCTCGAGCGAGACCTGCCACTTCAGACGGATCCGGCAGCCAGAGCCGAGTATGGCCTCACCAGTGTTGAGACCGAGTGGATCAACATCTGGGACGAGTTCATTCAGGCGGTACGTCCTCGCATCCCCGGCAACCGCTTGCCCGGTTTCCCGATCTGGGCAGATGCATTCGTCGCAGAGCCGGAGATGGAGGCTGATACACCCGAATGGAAGGCAGACTTCCTCCGCAAGAACAGCGATCTCTACCTCGACCACCGTCGTGTGATCGACGCTTGGTTGCAGCGGCACGACTACTTGCGCGACTTGCCAGCTTCTCGGCGGAAGTTGGAGTGGCAAGCCCAGGATGCGCCGACCCTTTGGGACACCGTGATGCACTTCCGTCCCTCTGGCATCCGCGCAAAGAAGCCCACTTATGTTCCGGCTCTTGTTGCGATCACGCAGACGAGCATCGTCGGAAAACTCGGTCGTAGGCTCACTCCTCGCGAGGCGGCCAGATTGCAGGGCCTTCCTGAGTGGTTTGACTTCGGGGACCAGCCCGACGCTGCTTCCTACAAGCAGATGGGTAATGGCGTCAATGTTGGCGCTGCGTATTTCATCCTGCGCGAGCACATACTCAGGGACATCGAGGATGTGCGTGCCGTCGCACCCGCTCTCGCCGACTCGGTCGTCGCGTCGGCGAGCAGTCCCGACCGCGTCTTAGCGTTGCTTGGTTCCGGAGTGACGCAACGCGCCTGAAGCGTTGTCTCTTAGTGGCGGTCTTCGAGTTTGGAGGTCTCCACGCCAAACCCGTTTGCGACGTGGAGCCAGTTGCTGATCGTTGACGGCTCTGCTTCTACGTGGCCCAGATACCGTGCATAGAGTTCGACGAAGCGCGCAATCGCTACGTTGGCGTTAAGGCCCGACCACACGACAGCATCTCGGACCATGTCGGCAGGGTTGGTCCACGTGAGCGAGATGACGCCACGCGACTCGAGCACTTCGTGCCAGCTAGGAAGCGGCGCTTGACGCTTGCTCTTTGCAGCGGCGCGGTCATTCACGAGTGCCCCATAGGCGACAACGCCCCCGCTTTCATACTCGCGGACATCCGCGGCGAACTGATCAATCCACTCGGGTTCCGTCACCTTCTGCTTGGCCTCGGCGAACAATGCTCGCTGCACTCCATCCGCGCCGACCACCGACACTCGCACATCGCCCGGTTGGCCGCGACTCGGGTCGTTGACGCTGCGGGGCGTATCGACACTGTCGCCATGCACAAGCGCCAGAGCCGCCGCGACCATGGCTTGCGCGCGACGGCCGTTCTCCCCGTCGTCTAGGAGAAACTCCCCAAGGCTCGCGAAGAAGCGCTCTAGGTTGAGAGCACCTTCGGCCACGGTTGCGATGATCTCGCCACGTTGAGCATCGTCCGGCGTCGCATATAGGAATGACCGCAGCGCATCGCGCGCTTCCGCGACAGTCATCTCACCCACGGTGGCCATAAGTTCATAGGTTCGTTCGAGCACCGGGCGATTGGCCCCAGACACGTTCTCCCATTCTGGGCTTATGAAGCGCTTGCCTGTGAAGGGGCTGTTGTTGAATGGCTGGTTCTTGAGTTGACGAAGGTCGATTCTCCCTTGGGCGTGAGTCTGGATTGTTTGCCATAGGGAGGTCGCCGCGTATCCGCCATCGAGCGCACCGACCTGCAGACTCAGGGGGTTAGCGTGCAGATCCGTTGCACGGGCAACGAGGCCGCAGAGGACCGCTGCCAGGTAGGTCTTGGCGCCTTTCCACGCGAAGACCTCCTGCGCGATGTGGGCCCAATCGCTCGGGATGAACGCAGTATTCGCGCGGTCTGCATCTCGTTGAGCGAGGGCTGCCTCGATTGTCGCCTCGGCTTGTCGCAGGTTTAGGCGCCAGGTGTCGCTTCCCTCGGGAGAGTGTGCCATGCCGCGACGCTATCAGCCGGAGTGGCTAGTCAGGCCTTCAGCGCCACGCACCCCTTGATGTGATCGTTGACCAGGCCACACGCCTGCATCGACGCGTACATGGTGGTGGGCCCAACGAACACGAAGCCGCGCTGCTTGAGCGCCTTCGCGAGCGCCTTGGACTCATCCGTTGACGAGGGCACGTCGTGCCACGACAGCGGAGGCTTCTTGCGCGCGGGAGGCTGGAAGCTCCAGAACAGGTCGCTGAGGCTCTCGCCCGCGGCGTTCATCGTCACCACCGCTTGGGCGTTCGTGATGGCGGACGTGATCTTCTGACGGTTGCGGACGATTCCAGGGTTCTCGAGCAACCGCTCAATGTCCGCCCCCGTGAACTCGGCAACCGCGGCGGGGTCAAAGCCTGCGAAGGCCTCCCGGTAGCCCTCTCGCTTGCGCAGGATGGTGATCCAGGACAGCCCTGATTGCGCACCCTCAAGGACGATGCGTTCGTAGATGGCGGAGTCGCCGTGAACCGGCACTCCCCATTCGTGGTCGTGATACTCCTCGTAGAGAGGGTCCCCCGCGCCAAAGCAGCGGGTGAGGTCGTTGGTCTCGGTGATCATGCGGCCAGTCTGCCGCGCCCCTCCCACAGGGCGCCCACGAACAGGCGAGGTCTGGGGATAACTCATTGCAGCGTCGGGCCTGGGGACGCGTATTGTTTCCCACGCCATGACCATCCGCTCGCTGCTCGACGCCGCCCTCGCCGGGCAGGCGCGGCCGACGCTGTCCTATGAGCTCTTCCCTCCTCGCAGCCCCGCTGCCGAGGACACCCTGCTGCTCACGATGGGCCTGCTCGCGGCGACCAACCCGGACTTCATGTCGATCACGTATGGCGCGTCCGGCAGCACGCAGACCACCTCGCGCGCCGTGGTGCACGAACTTGCGCTTGCGCATACGATCCCACCGCTTGCGCACCTCACGTGCGTGGGGCAATCGCGAGCGGATCTCGTGGCCGTCATCGAGACGTATCTGGCCGACGGGGTGCGCGACTTTCTCGCTTTGCGCGGCGATCCTCCGCGCGGCCAGGCGGACTGGCAGCCGCACCCGGACGGCCTGCTTTACGCCTCGGAGCTGGTGGCGCTGCTCCGCGAGGTTGCCGCGGCGCACGGCGTGGACGTGTGCATTGGTGTCACCGCGTTCCCTGCGCAGCACGCGATCGAGCGGTGGCGCCAGCAGGGCCTTGATGTGCTCAAAGCCAAGCAGGATGCGGGTGCCGACTTCGCCATCACCCAGGTGTTCTACGAGGTAGATCAGTACTCGGCGCTCGTCGACGACGCCCGCGCGCAGGGAATCGACATCCCTGTTGTCCCCGAGGTCATGCCGCTCGTTTCCGCCCGCCGCGCAACGCGCGCTCAAGAACTGACGGGCGTGCCCACGCCCGCGGAACTCATGACCGCGCTCGAGATCGCGGAGAGTGACGATCACGCGCGCGCGGCGGGAGTGGAGCACGCGGCCGCGCTGTCGCGGGACCTGCTCGCGGCCGGCGCCCCCGGCATCCACATCATTACCTTCAACCGCCACGAGGCGGCGTTGGAGTTGGTGCGCGCGCTGCGCCCGTGACGCTTATGCTGCGCGCAGCATGACCGGGCTACTTCTGCCGCAACTCCACGGGCACTCCGGCCTCAACGGTCCGTGACACCGTGCACGTGCGATCGTGAGCGGCCTTCAGCGCCGCACCGACGCGCGCTCGCGCCTTGTCCCCATCGGCCCCCTCGGGGAACTCCAGGTCAAACTCCGCCACGATGTTGCGAAGGATCGCAGGGGTGTCCCCGCCCACCTTGTCCGCAGAAGCGGTGACGTCAAAGCGAGACGGCTCCGAGCGTCGGGACGTCATCATGTCCACATCCGTAGCCGAGCACCCGGCGATCGCCACGAGCAGCAGCTCTACCGCGGTGAAGGTGTCCTCCGTGTTGTAGCCAAACCGCAGTTCGGCGCCCGCTGAATTGCGCGCCACGTAGACGCCCTCCGCCTCGCGGGTGAGCGTAATCGACTTCTGAGCAACCTCTTCCATGCCTCCATCGTCGCACGCGCTCAAAGCCGCCACTTTCCCCGTTCACGCTCAACCGCTAGAATCGCGACCACGAATGCGGCGCCACTGACGGCGTCGATCAAGCGCAATGGCGAGCCCGCCGCGCACACACCCTCATGAGGAACCATGACTGAGCTCAACAACGCCCCTGCCCCTGCGCCCGCCTTCCCCGGCGGCACCATCCTCGGTTACCCGCGCATCGGCCGAATGCGTGAGCTCAAGAAGGCGCTTGAGTCGTTCTGGAAGGGCGCCATCAGCGAGGCGGAACTCGAGTCTGCCGCCGCTGCGCTGCGGGCGGAGAACCGTGCGCGCCTCGCCGAGCTTGGCCTTGGCAAGGACGACTCCTCGATCCCAAGCAACTTCTCCTTCTACGACCACGTTCTTGACGCGGCCGTGACGTTCGGCGCGGTCCCCACGCGCTTCGCGAACCTTCGCCAGGACGACGGCTCGGTCACCTTGGGTGGCTACAGCACCATCGCGCGTGGCGAGGGGGCAAAGGCTCCGCTCGAAATGACCAAGTGGTTTGACTCCAACTACCACTACCTCGTTCCGGAGATCGGCCCCGAGACCGAGTTCTCGCTGTCCAGCACGCGCTGGGTTGACGAGTTCCTTGAGGCCAAGGCGGCGGGCTTCCTGACGCGCCCTGTCATCACGGGCCCGCTCACGTTCCTGTACCTCGCGAAGCCTTCCGACGACGCTCCCACGGGCTTCCTGCCCATCGAGCGCCTCGCCGACCTCGTCGCCGTCTACGCCGAGCTGCTCGGCAAACTGGCCGACGCTGGGGCTGAGTGGGTGCAGATCGACGAGCCCGTGCTGGTTGCGGACATCGACGCCGACCGCGCCGAGGTACTCGCCAACGCCAAGGCCGTGTACGAGGGCTTTGTGGCGCTCGCGAACCGTCCCAAGCTGCTCGTTGCGGCTCCGTACAACTCGCTCGACGACGCCCTTCCGGTGCTCGTGGACGCGGGCGTTGACGCCATCGCGATCGACCTCGTGCGTGGAGCGGTTCCTGCCGCGGTTGCGCAGGGAACGCAGATCGTTGCCGGCGTTGTCGACGGCCACAACATCTGGCGCACAGACCTCGACGCCGCGCTCACCAAGGTGGCCGCGGTCGAGGCCCTCGGCGCCATCGTGTCCGTTGGCACCTCGACGTCGCTCTTCCACGTCCCCCATACCCTCAAGGGTGAGGAGCACCTCGGCGAGGAGCTGCTGTCGTGGCTTGCCTTCGCCGACCAAAAGGTGACGGAGGTTGCGGTACTTGCCGCAGCGTCGGGCACGGGAGACGTGAGCGAGGCCCTCAGCGAGGCACGCGAGGCCCTTGCCAGCCGCAAGGCGCACGCGGGCACCAACAAGGCCGAGGTGCGTGCGGCGCTCGACGCCGTGACGGACGCGGACCTCAAGCGCTCTCCGTACGCGCAGCGCGTGGCCGCGCAGGACGCTCGCTTCCACCTTCCCGAGCTTGCGACCACCACGATCGGCTCGTTCCCGCAGACCCCCGAGATCCGCAAGGCTCGCGCCGCGTGGGCCAAGGGCGAGCTCGACGACGCGGGCTACGAGGACGCGATGAAGGCCGAGATCGCCTCCGTGATCGAGCTCCAGGAGCAGCTTGGTCTTGACGTGCTGGTGCACGGCGAGGCGGAGCGCAACGACATGGTGCAGTACTTCGCGGAGCTGCTCGACGGCTTCGACGTGACGGTCAACGGCTGGGTGCAGTCGTACGGCTCGCGTTGCACGCGCCCGTCGATCCTGTGGGGCGACGTGACGCGCCCGGAGCCCATGACGGTGCGGTGGGCGCAGTACGCGCAGTCGCTCTCGGACAAGCCCGTCAAGGGCATGCTCACCGGGCCGGTGACGATCCTGGCGTGGTCCTTCGTTCGCGATGACCAGCCGCTTGGCGCGACGGCAAACCAGGTTGCCCTGGCGCTGCGCGAAGAAATCGCCGACCTCGAAGCCGCTGGTATTGGAATCATCCAGGTGGACGAGCCGGCCCTGCGCGAGCTGCTCCCGCTCAAGAAGAAGGACCAGGCTGCCTACCTCAAGTGGTCCGTGGACTCGTTCCTGCTCGCGACCTCCGGAGCGGCCGACGACACCCAGGTGCACACGCACCTGTGCTACTCGGAGTTCGGCGAGATCATCGACGCGATCGACGGCCTTGGTGCCGACGTGACCTCAATCGAGGCCGCGCGCTCGCGCATGGAGGTGCTGCCGGCGATCCGCAACCACGGCTACGAGCGCCAGATTGGGCCGGGCGTGTGGGACATCCACTCGCCGCGCGTGCCCTCGACGCAAGAGATCACCGAGCTGCTCGAGCTCGCCAAGGAGTCCATCCCCGGCAAGCAGCTGTGGGTCAACCCCGACTGCGGCCTCAAGACGCGCGCCTACCCGGAGACGAAGGCGACGCTCGAGAACCTCATTGAGGCAACCCGCGCAGTGCGCTAAGAGCCGGCGCGCAGCACCTCGATCACGGCGAAGGTCATGCCCATCTCTTTGAAGAGTTCGGGCTTGGCCAGGGGATCGAATGCGTCGCCAACGTACACGCGCACCTCGTTTCCGCTCGAGGTTTCCGGGTTGATGCGCAACCCGCTGACCACGAGATCGGCGTTCACGCCGTCGGCAACGGCCGTGCGCTCGTAGTTCTGCTCCGTGTAGAACGTGAGGTCCTCGCGGGGCACCACCACGCGAATCCACTCGTCGCCGTACGCGGCCGGGTCCACCTCGATGATCGTTCCCGCGTTCATCGAGGGGTCTCCCGCCGCCGCCCCGGAACCGAACAGCGTGAGCTCAAGGTTGACCTTGCCACCGTCCAGTTCGCTCAGCTGATCCGCGGTGAGCAGGTCGCCGTAGGCGGCCTCGTAGTCCGCGGGCTGGGGAATCGAGGAGGTTGCGGCGTCCAGACGCATCTCGAGCACGATCGCGTCCACCGCGCCAAAGGTCAGCCCATCGCTCGCGAACTGCGACTCGATGCCGTTCGCGTGCTGCTGATCCCAGTCGTAGGTCTTCTTGGCGAGCACCACAGGCAAGGTCTTCGCGTTGCCGCACGTAGCGTCGGGCAGGTAGTTCTTCGCCGTGATCGCGTACTGGCTTGGCTCAAGCGCCACGGTCTCAAACGAGCCGACGCCGTTGATGTGGTTCCATCCGCCCACGCGGTACAGGTCGTCGGAGAGCACCACCACGGCGGTGGGGTCGTGCGCGTCGGCGCCGCAGTCGATGGTGGTTATCCCCGGGGCAAAGACAACGCCCGACGGCATGGTCGCCGTGGCCTCAACGCTCGGCAGGGCGGTGGGCGCCGAGCACCCGGCAACAGCGAGCAGGGAGGCCGTGACAAGGGCGAGGCGACGATGCATGCGCGCTAGCGTGGCAGACCGCTCCCGCTAGTGGGGAGACAACACCCCAATGATGTTGCCTTCCGTGTCGCGGAAGCGCCCCCAGTAGCCCTGAGTGGCCGCCACCGGTTGCTTGGGTTCTACGATCTCGCCGCCAGCGGGGACAACGCGATCAAGCATGACCTGGAGGTCATCTCCGCCACTGATGTAGATGACGATCCCATCGGGTGAGGGGCTCCAATCCGGGCCATGGGCGATAGAGCCAACCACACCGTCGGGCCCCGAAAGCAGGGACTTTGGCTGACCGTCGCCGATGTCTTCAGGGGTAGTGGTGACGCCGAGCACGGCCTCGTAGAAGGCGGTGGCCCTCTTCAGGTCCAACGCGGGAATTTCAAAAAGATGATCACGGTGCCTCCCGAGCCCCACGGTAGTGGGAAGGGGGCCGCGCGGGACGAAAAAGCGGGCCCGGCCTCTCGGCCGGACCCGCTGGTCTCGTGCGATGTTACGGACACTGCCCGTCGGCAAAGCCCCCCGTTGCGGAGTACATCAACCCTGGATCGGCGGACTTGCGTCCACCAGGGTGAGTGACGTCGATGCACCAATCCAGTGGCGACGTCCCCGAGATGCCCCCAAGAACCACGCCGTCAGAGGCGGAAACCACCTCTTTGCCATTCACCAAATAGTTGCCATCGACAACCGCAACCGTGGGAATTTCATCGGTTGAGGAGATGGCACCCATGACGAATGTAACGAGATTCTTTAGGTCGGACTCTGCCGCCGCGTCATACGCGCTTGCCCTCTGATTCATGAAGACAGGAACGGAAATAGCGGCGAGGATTCCAATAATGATGATGACGACCAACAGCTCAACGAGCGTGAAGCCTTCATCGGATCCCCGCCGTGAGGTGGGGGTATTCATTGGGCTTACCTTCTGTTCAATTTTCCGGCGTCGCCGGGTCACGGCAAAAGGGCTTGTGGCCAGCGCCGTGACGCGCTCATTGTGGATCCGGCCGCTGATTCAGCGCAATGGGGAGCGGTAATATCTCACACTTGCCGTTCACGATTTCGCATTCGGGCCGCTCTGGGGCTAGTGAGCGAGCGGCAACTGCCAATACCCAACGTCAAGCCAGCGGCCAAACTTGCGGCCCACGTCCACAATGGTGCCGGTGTGACGGAACCCCACGGCCTCGTGCAGCGCCACGGACGCATCGTTGGGGAGCGCGATGAGGGCCACGATCGAGCGCACGGGCGCGTGCGGGCCGGCGTCGAGTTCTCGCACTGCGCGGATCAGATCCGCGTACAGGACCTTGCCAACCCCTCGCCCTACGGCGCCGGGGTCCACGTAGACCGAGCACGTCACGGTGTGCACGTATGCGGCGCGCTCATGGAAAGGTGCCGCATACGCGAAGCCCTGCACGCCGTCGGCGTCCTCGAAGATCAGGAAGGGAAGGTCAGCGGCCTGCACCGCGGCGATCCGATTGGCCATGACGGCCTCGCCAATCGGCTCCACCTCAAACGTCGCGGTGTTGGTCTCGACGTAATGGTTGTAGATCTGACGAACTCGCTCGGCGTCAGCGATTGGTGCGGCGTCACGGAGCATGGACACCATTGTGGCGCTAGCCTTGCGATCGTGAGCACAGTTGCCAAGCCGTCCAGTTGGTCGGTGATCATCATGCTGGCGGCGGCGCAGTTCATCATGGTGCTCGACACCACCGTGATGAACGTGTCGATCTCTCAGGTAGTCGAGGATCTCGACACCACCGTGGTTGGCCTGCAATCCGCCATCACCATCTACACGCTCGTCATGGCTGCGTTCATGTTGCTCGGGGGCAAACTGGGGGACCGCTGGGGTGCCAAACGGGCGTTCGCGATCGGCCTCGTCATCTACGGAATCGGCTCGCTCACCACCGCGGTGTCGCCGGACCTCAAGACCTTACTCATTGGCTGGTCCCTCATCGAGGGCCTCGGCGCCGCCTTGGTGATTCCCTCCATCGCGGCGCTCGTCGCCTCCACCTACGAGGGCAAGCAGCGCGTGCTCGCCTACGGAGTGCTCGGCGGCGTCGCGGGCGCGTCCGCCGCCGCTGGTCCGCTCATTGGCGGGTGGGTGGGCACCCAGTGGACCTGGCGCTACGTGTTCGCCGGCGAAACCGTGGTCGTGGCCGTGCTGATGCTGTTCCTGTTCCTCATCCCCAAGACCATAGGTAAGCCCGGCAAGCTAGACATAGGCGGCGCGGCGTTGTCCATCGCCGGGCTCGGCCTTGGCGTTCTCGCAATCCTGCGATCTAGTCAGTGGGGATGGATTCTCCCTGGCCCCAAGGTGCCCGTGGTGAACGGCACCGAGCTGACACCGCTTGGATTGTCGCCCGTGATCTGGCTGCTGATTGCGTCATCGATCCTGCTCAGCGCGTTTGTGCGTCACGAGCAGCGCCTTGTGGAGCGCGGCGGAGAGCCGCTCGTGGACCTCTCGCTCCTCAAGATTCCCACCATGCGCGCCGGGTTGATCATGATGGCGGCCCAGCAGTTCATCATCATGGCAACGTTCTTTGTGCTTCCGCTGTACCTGCAAAGCGTGCTTGGGTTCGACGCCTTCAAGACCGGTGTGGCGATACTGCCGCTGTCGATCTCGCTGCTCGTCTTTGCGCTCGGCGGCGCGGCCCTGTCCGCGCGCATGCCCACCAGGCGAATCGTCCAGATAGGCATCGGGGCGATGCTGATCGGCGAGGTCATGATGCTCGCCATGATCGATCACGAACTCAAGGAGTGGGGCTTTGGCATGGGGCTCGCGCTCGTTGGCGCCGGGCTTGGGCTGCTCGCGAGCCAGTTGGGCAACGTCATCATGTCGTCTGCACCCAAGTCCAAATCCGGAGAGGCGGGCGGCCTCCAGGGAACGGCGCAGAACCTGGGGGCGTCGCTTGGCACCGCCCTGATCGGCGCGGTGCTGATCTCGGTACTGTCCACGAACTTCGCCACCACGGTCATGGATCAGCCCAACCTGTCTGCCGATTTGCAGCAAGAGGCGAGTGCCGCGCTCACCGCGAGCGCCAACTTCATTACTGTGGATCAGGTAACCGCTGCCGCGGAAGGCGCCGGCCTATCTGCTGAGGAGACAAGCGCCCTGGTAGATGCCTATTCGGAAGCTCAACTGGCGGCGCTCAAGGGAGCGCTCGCGGGAATTGCTCTGTTCGCGCTGCTTGCGCTTGCATACGTCCGACGCTTGCCCAAGCGAGCTCCCGACGGTACCTTCGCGCCAGAGGGGACGACCAGCTGAGGTCCCCTCGGAACGGGAGGGGCCGTGAAGGTGAAGGTTGCGGTGGGGATCGCATTGCTCGCATTGGTGATGAGCGGGTGCGGCAAAGAAGAGAAGACGAACATGGGCCCAACCCAGGCCCCTGTCGAGATCACCTCACAAGCGCAGCTCAATGGAACGGGACTGATCTAGCGCGTCACCGCTCGCGTCACGCCTTGTGTGGGAGGGCGTTTGAGCACGCCCGGAACGGGCAGCCTGTCTGCGTAGCGCATCAGCAGTGACCCGCCTATCGCGAGCACAAGCACGTACCCGGCGGCCACCGGGCCAAGTTGTGAGTGTGCGCCCGCGGCGGTGCCTAGTCCGGCGATGACGATCGAGAACTCGCCGTGCGGCACCAGGGACAACCCGGCTCGCCACTGGCCCTTGGGGCCAATGCCTGAGCGGCGAGCGGCCCACGCGCCCGTGCCCACCTTCGTCACGGCCGTGACCACGGCCAAGATCAGCACGGGACCGGCCACGGGAATGAGATCCCTTGGGTCGATCGTGATGCCGAAGAACACAAAGAAGATGCCACCAAAGACGTCCCGCAAGGGCGGCAGCAGCGCGCGTACCTGATCCGCGACCTGGCCAGAAAGCGTGAGTCCCAACAGGAACGCACCCACCGCGGCGGACACCTGCACGGCCTCCGCGAGCCCCGCAACGAGGAACGCCAGCCCCAGGACGCCCAACAGCAAGAGCTCTCGCGAATGTGACTGCACCAGGCGCGACACGTGCCGCGAGAACCGGAAAGAGATGAACAGCGCGGCAGCCACGGCGGCGATCGCGATCGCGGCCGCGGTGGCGCCCTGCGCAAGGCTCGCGCCAACGAGTAAGACCGCCATGATGGGCAAGTACAGCGCCATCACGATGTCTTCCATGACAAGCAGGCTGAGCACGGTGGGGGTCTCGCGGTTCGCGAGCCGATCAAAGTCATCGAGCAGCCGCGCCACGATCCCGGAGGACGACACATAGGTGACGCCGCCAAGCAGCAGCGACGCGGTAACCGACCAGCCAAGAATGAGGCCCATCGCAAAGCCGGGGGTGCCGTTGACTACCGCATCAACGATTCCCGCCTTCCACGTGGTGCGCAGTCCCACCTTGAGATCGTCAGGCGTGTACTCGAGGCCGAGCAACAACAGCAGCAGCACCACGCCAATCTGGGCGCCCACCTCGAGGAACTCCTCGCCGGCGTTGACCGGGATGAACCCACCCTCGCCCATGAGCACGCCAGCCAAGAGGTACAGCGGCACGGAAGGGATTCCCACGCGCGCCGCCACGCGGCCCACCACGGCGAGCACCAGGAACACCAGGCCCAACTCAATGAGCACCAAAGCCGCACCGCCATGGTCGGACTCAGCCACAGCGTCGGGCAGCGAAAGGGGCAGGGGAGTGCCAGGTAGCGGCGCGCCCCAGCCAACCATGGACTAACCCGTCAGGATGGCGCGGGCGCGGTCAACGGCGTCGTCGGAGCCCATGACGAGCACCGTGTCGCCGGCGGCGAACGTGAAATCCGGCTCCGGCCCCGGGATGGCGCGGTCATCACGGATGATCGCCACTACCGACGCGGAGGTGTGGGTGCGGATCTGGCCGTCGGCGATGCGCTTGCCCGTGAGGCCGCCGGAGACGGGCATCGTGACCCACTCGATTGCGAGCCCTTCAACCGTGTGCTTGAGCTCGTCGAGGCGAGCGGTGATCTGGGTGCCACCGAGCAGTTCGGCGACTTTGCCCGCGTCAGATTCGCTCAGCTCCAGGGTTCCCTTACACGAATCGGGGTCGTCGCGGTCATACAGCGCGATGTCGCGCTTGCCGTCTCGCCGCACGATGACGCCAACGTGGTCGCCACCCTCCGCCGTGAATTCGTAGCGCACGCCAACGCCGGGCAGCGGAGTCTCGAAGATCTCCATGCGCTTACTGTGCCACGCCGGTCACGCAGGTCACGCCGGTTACGCCTCAGAAACGAGATCGAGTTCGATGAGTCGCTCCCAAGCGATGCGCACCAGGAACGGATCGCCAAGCTCTATGAGCCGCAGCGCGCCAAGCAATTGCCAGCCGCGCACGCGCTGCGCTGTCTGGGCGGACTGCTCGCCGTACGCGTCGAGGAACCCGCTTAGCTGGGTGCTCGAGAACAGATTGGTGGCGTAGCCCACGTCCGCGGCGGGGTCGCCGCCGCCGAAGTTGTGCCAGATGAGGATGCCAACGAACGCCCCGCGATCGCTCAGCACCGCTCGGGGTTCGAGGTTGCCGTGGGTCCAGGTGCGGGCGTCCACGGGGGTGTCGGCGGCCGCTTGCCACATGGCGTTGGCTTTCGCGGCATCGAGCACGCGGTTCTCGGGAGCGCCCGACGCTGTGGTCGCCTCGAGCAGTCGGGTCCACTCGGGCTCGAGGGAGCGCAGGGTGGGCGCCGTGATGGGGCTGTCGGGAGCGTCGGTGCCGATGGGGGCGCCGTGGATCTGCCTCAGCGCGTCGCCCAGAGTGACAGCGGACTCGTCGTGCAAGGGCACGAACGCCGCCGTGGATCCAGAGAGCCACCGCACGAGGGTCCAGTGATACGGGAAGCCGTTGTCCGGCTCTCCGGTGGCGATGGGAGCCGAGTAGGGGAACGTCCAGGTGGGCAGCAGCGGCTCGAGGAGGTCGCTCACGCGCTCATAGAGGTAGTCCTTGCCTGGGACGGTGGGCATGAGCACGCCGTAGTCATCGCCGATGCGCACGGTGACGTGGTCATGCATCGTGTAGCGCCTGCCGATATCGCGGCCTGCAAGGGCCGGCATCTGGCCAAAGACCATCGCCGCCACTTGGTCGTCACTGGGCGCGAGTCGGCCGTCGTTTCCTCCCATGGCATCACAGTAGTCGGAGTGATGCCGTATGCGGCAAAAGTTCCTTACCGAGTGGTACGAAACGATTCGAGTCCGGCCCTAGACTGAAACCCAGCCCCAGCGTCGGGCATCACTCACGAGCAAAGGTGGGATCGCAATGAAGCGACCGAATCTCAAGGTCGAGGCGGCGGGACAGCCGCAGACGTGGATGGGCGTCAACTTCTGGTCGCGCGCCGGCGGGCCGCTCATGTGGCGGCACTACGACGGCGAGATCGTGAGCCAAGAACTGGACCAGATGCGCGAGCATGGCATGACCGTGACGCGCTCGTTCCTGTACTGGCCGGACTTCCACCCGGAGCCGGATCGCCTCGACGAGGAGATGCTGAGGCGGTACCGCGACTTCCTAGACCGCCACCAGGCACTCGGCATGCAGACCATCCCCACCTTCCTCGTGGGCCACATGTCTGGCCAGAACTGGGACCCGGTGTGGCGGGACGGCCGCGACCTGTTCGACGACGTGTGGTTCGTGGCGCGACAGGCCTGGTACGTGCGCGAGATCACGGCTCGCTTCAAGGACCACCCGGCGATCGCTGGCTGGCTGCTCACGAACGAGGTGCCCATCTATGGCGCGTGGCGCTCTCGCGGCAACAGCGACCTCGATCCTGATGTGATCATTTCGTGGTCTCAGCTGTTGATCGACGCGGTGCGCGCGGGCGGTGGCACGCAGCCGGTGTCCGTTGGCGAGGGTGCGTGGGGCGTGGAGATCACGGGCCGCGACAACGGCTTCCGCGTGCGCGACATCGCGGCTTTGGTCGATTTCCTCGGCCCGCATGTGTACCGCATGGAGACGGATCAATCGCGGCAGTTCCTTGGTGCCGCTTTCATCTGCGAAATGCTGCACCGCTCCGGCAAGCCCGTGGTGATGGAGGAGTTTGGGCTCACCTCCGACTACACCTCGGACGAAAACGCCGCGCATTACTACCGCCAACTGCTGCACCACACTCTGCTCGCGGGCTCAACGGGCTGGCTCGCGTGGAACAACGCCGACTACGACGACCTCTACGCGCAGGCGCCCTACACGCACCGGCCGTTCGAGCAGCACTTTGGCCTCATCGACCGCCACCTGCAGCCCAAACCGCAGGCGCTCGAGATGCGCGACTTCCGGGCGCTGCTGGATCGCATCGACGGCGCTCAGCTCACGCGCCCGGACTCCCAGATCGCGTTTGTGGTCACGGCGTACCTCGACAACCAGTACCCCTTCACTGACGTTTCTGACGGCCCGACGGCTGCGGCCACTTTGATGCAGGCGTACGTTTCCGCTCGGCACGCTGGGTTGCCGGTTGGGTTTATCCGGGAGGCCGACGGGGTCTCGTGGAAGCCGGGCACGGTCCGCGACCTCGACGCCGGAGTGCAGCACCGGTACGCGAGTGCCGACGAGCCGATGGACGTTGGCGCCGGGCTGCCCGATGACGCGACGCTGTACCTCATCCCGTCCACCAAGCACCTGACGTCACCGACGTGGGTGCGGCTTGGTGAGCTGGCAGCGGCCGGCAAGACCATCTACGCCTCGTACTTCCTCGGGACGCACTCCAACCAGCGTGGCCCGTGGTGGCCCACGATGCATGAGCTGTTTGGGGTCAAAAAGCTGACCCGGTACGGCCTCGTGGACGTGATCGAGGATGACACTGTCGAGTTCACCTTCACGCAGGACTTCGGTGGCATCGCCGCCGGTACGACGCTGTCGTGGCGTGCCGCAGGCACCGAGAACTCGCGCGCGTATTTGCCCGTGGAGCTCGATGGTGCCGAGGTCGTAGCGGTGGACGCGCACGGGCGGCCGGCCCTGCTGCGCCACCACCTCGGCGAGGGCCAGACCATCCTGTGCACCTACCCCATCGAGCACATGGCAGCGGTGTCCGCAGCGGTGAACCCTGACTCGACGGCGGTGCTCTACGCGGCGCTCGCGGCCGAGGCCGACGTGCTCCCGGACCTGCGCGTGGACTCCACCGACGTGGTGCTCGGCGAGATGGAGCACGCCGATGGGGCGCGCTATGTGTGGCTCATCAACATGACCGACGAGGAAACCACGGCGACCCCAGCGGGAGCCAGCCTTGTCACGCTAGACGGCGACAGCGTCGGACAGGTGACGTTGGCGCCGTTTGGGGTGGAGGTGCTCAAGCGGGCCTAGCCGTCATCCTGGGCGACGTCGCAGGACCTCTACGCCACCGGCGTCCAGGCCACGCACCACTCCTCGTCGTAGCTGATGGGGTCGTCGAAGCACGCCGCGAAAGGTTCGTCTGCGCCATCAACCCAGTACGTGACCCAATTGCTCTCGCCGTTGCCCCACTCGTTGGTGTCGATGGCGGGCATCACGGACGGTACGGCAGGGATCTGCCTGTCTTTGACGTCCAGTTCGTGGCTACTGCCGACTTCCCACGTGACGGAGCGGGTGTCGACGCGGTAGGTGCCGTCCGCCAGCCCGTCCCATGCGGAGAGCCGCGCAGCCGCGCTCGCGCTTCGTTGGTCGATGTTCTCGAAGGTGTCGCAGTTCTCACCGCCCTCGCTGAAGTGGTCGCACAGCGTCACCTCGCCGTTCTCGCCAGCCTCGATCGTGGTGTTGTTGCCCTCGTAGAGCAGGTCCGCGGGGGTTCCGGGTGTGTAGCCGAAGAATTCCTGCGCGGCCTCGTCCGCGCTGATCCAGACGTCGGTTACGACGCCGTTCTGGACCAGCACGGTCGACGCGTCGGAGTACTCCGTCGCCGGGTCCACGAACGTGTACGTGCCGGTCACATAGTCGAGCTCCCCGGCGCGCGTGAGAGCCACTCCAAGTGCAAGCACCAGCGCTGCTCCCAGCGCGACCATGCCGGCCACCCCGCCGTACCGGTTCCCCATGGTCAGAACCTAGCGCAGCAGGTGCCGCGTGCGCCCAACCCAGCCCCGCCGTCGGCCCTCCACCTGCAAGCTCTCCAACAACGACACGCGCGACGCGCCGGTTGGAGGACCTCCGGGGCTGCGACACGCCGGGCGACACGCCGAAGCCTTGTTGGAGGGCTTGCAGGCGGGTACTGCGACGCACGGATGCTGCGGCTTCGTGCAGCATGACGGCGCTAGCGCTCGCGGTTCACTCGTGCGGCGTCCCAGACGGGCTCGGCGCTCTCGGTGATGCGGCCGTCTTCGCCGAAGACGAGGAAGCGATCGAAGCCGGCGGCGAACCAGCGGTCGTGGGTGACTGCGATGACGGCGCCCTCGAAGGCGGAGAGCGCGGACTCGAGCGATTCGGCGGATTCGAGGTCGAGGTTGTCCGTTGGCTCGTCGAGCAGCAGCATCGTGGCGCCGCCTAGCTCAAGGAGCAGCACCTGGAAGCGCGCCTGCTGGCCGCCGGAAAGTCGATCGAAGGGCTGCGCGGACGAAGCGCCAAGACCGTAGCGATCCAGCACTGACTCCGCTGCCGAGCGCGCCAAACCCGGCCGGTGGTCATCGCCGCGGTGCAGGATCTCCACGAGCGCACGGCCGGTCCACTCCGGATGCGCGTGGGTCTGCGCGAACCAGCCGGGCCGCACGCGGGCGCCAAGCCGCACCGAACCGGTGTGTGCCACGGGCTCCGGCACCACGTCCCCGGCCGGAAGGTGTTCGTCGTCAGGATCGGAGCCTCCCGCGGCCAAGAGCCGTAAGAAGTGAGACTTCCCTGATCCGTTGGAGCCCAACAGTGCTACGCGATCCCCAAACCAAATCTCCGTGGAGAACGGCTTCATGAGTCCCGTGAGCTCGAGGTCCTCGATGACCACCGCCCGCTTCGCCGTCCGTCCGCCGGCGAGGCGCATGTTGACGGACTGCGGCAGCGGCACGGGCTCCGGTTTTCCCGCCTCCTCGAACTTACGCAGCTTGGTCTGGGCGGCGGCATACCGAGAGGCGAGGTCGGGACTGATCTTGGCGCGCTCCTGCATGGTGCGCACGACTTCCTTGATGCGCTCGTGCTCCTCGTCCCAGCGGCGAAGGTCCTCGGCGAGGCGCTCGTTCCGGGCCTCGCGCGCCTCGCGATACGTGCGCCACGGTCCCGCGTGCACCCACAGCGTGGAGCCCGTCGCGTGACGCTCGAGCGTGGCGATGCGGGTGGCCGCGCGGTTGAGTAGTTCGCGGTCATGGCTCACCAGCAGGATCGCCTTTCGCGACGCAATGAGCTGCTCCTCAAGCCATCGTTTACCAGGCACGTCGAGGTAGTTGTCCGGCTCGTCGAGGATGAGCACCTCGTCGTCGCCAAGCAGCAGCGCCTCAAGAGCAAGGCGCTTCTGTTCTCCCCCAGACAGCGTGGTGACCAAGCGGTCGCGCGCCCGGTCAAAGGGAATCGCAAGAGCCGCAACCGTGCACACGTCCCAGAGCGTCTCGAGCTCGTAGCCACCCTCGTCGCCCCACGCGATCACGGCGTCGGCGTATGCCATCTGGTCCTTCTCGGTGCCGGTATCGTACATGCGCGCCTCAGCGGCAGCCACCCGGGCGGCGAGCGCCTGATGCTTGGGAGCCGCCAACGACAGCAGCAGGTCGCCCACGGTGGAGGCGTCGCGAACGGACCCAATGAACTGCCGCATCACGCCAAGCCGCCCGGTGACCGCACATGTGCCCTCATCGGCGGCGACATCCCCCGTGATGATCCGCGTCAGCGTGGTCTTTCCCGCGCCATTAGGCCCCACGAGCGCCACCACGTCCCCGGCTCCCACCTTGAGCGTGACGTCGCGAAGCAACACGTGCCCGTCCGCGAGGGTGAACGTGAGATCGGTCAGTTGCAGGTGGCCCACCGGGGAAGTGTAGTTCGCACTCCCGCGCGCGCGGCGGAGTCGGTAGGGTGACCCGCATGGGATGGAGGGATCTCTTCGGCAAGCGCGCCGAATCCACTGAGGACCTGATCGCGCAGGCGGAATCCGCGCGCCCATCCAGCGATCCCACGGCCCAGATCCCCCGCCTCGTCGCAGAGGGCGAGAAGATCGAGGCCATCAAGCTCTATCGCGAGCACTACGGCACGAGCCTTGCCGATGCCAAGGAGGCCATCGATGCCATGGCCCGTGGCGAGAGCCCGGCGAACCAACCAGAGCCCCTTGCCCCAGCGTCGGGCAGCGAGGACGAGGTGCGCGCGCTCGTGGCGAAGGGCGAACTCATCGACGCGATCAAGCTGTATCGCGAACTGCACGGCGTGGGCCTCAAGGAGGCTAAGGATGCCGTGGACGCGATGCGCGGGTAGCGTCGGAGACGCCGGAACCTAGGAGGCCCCATGCCCAAGCACGCAGCAACCTGGTTTGAGATTCCCGTCACCGATATGGACCGCGCGGTCGCGTTCTACGAGGCGATCCTCGAGGCTTCGCTCACGCGCATGACGGTCGGTACCGAGGTGGCGACCCTGCCGTCCGACGACGACGGCGTTGGCGGCGCTCTCTCGCTCGACGGTCGCAAGCCGAGCCAAGAGGGCTCGCTTGTGTACTTGAGTGTGGAGGACATCTCCGCGGTGCTGGCACGGGTGCCGGGCGCGGGCGGCGAGGTGGTGCTCGAGCGCACGGAGATCGGCAACGACTACGGCTTCTACGGCTACCTGATCGACTCTGAGGGCAACAAGGTGGGCCTCTTCGAGGACGTCTAGCGGGCCCCGAGGAAGCGAAACGGCCCCGCCGGATCTCCCTTGATCCAGCGGGGCCCGTCACTTCGCGCCGCTACCCTGCCAGGCTGCTGCGGCACCCTCAGTGGGTTACTTCCCTCAGTACGTCAAAGTCTTCCGGCCCGACGCTGTGGCTGGCAATGGCGTGCGGGTCACGGTTTGGCTACGGTCAGGTCACGGACGCTTGGCCGGCCAATCGCGCGCGAGGAGGCCCCAGAGTGCGTCATCGGTCACGGTGTCACCCACCCAATACGACTCGCGCTTGGTGCCCTCGCGCGTGAAGCCGAGGCGTTCGAGCACGCGGTTCGAGGCGATGTTGTCGGGGTGAGTCGACGCCTCGATGCGGTGCAGGTGAAGGTCGTCGACGAGGTGATCGATGAAGGCCGCCGTTGCCTCCGTGGCATAGCCGTGGCCGCGTGCCCACGGGTGCAACGTGTAGCCCACTTCGGCGGTGTGGCCGTGATCTGCCAGGTAGAACGCTAGGTCGCCTGCCACCTTGCCGGTGGCGGTCTCGACTATCGCGAGCTGGTGCCACTCGCCAGGTGTCGCCCACAGATGTTTGGTGACGTCCTCGATGAGCGCCACCGCCTTGCCAAGCGAATAGGGGACCGTCCACGCCTGATATTGAGCCGTGCTGGGGTCGGAACGGCGCTCGGCGAGGTCCGCGGCGTCGTCGAGGGTGAGTGCTCGCAGCGTGAGCCGCGCCGTATCGCGAGGGCCGAAGGGCATGAGGTCACGCTACTCGGGCGGGACTTTTGGGTATTTACGCAAGGGGGGTCTTTCCTATTAGGATTCACGTGCACCCCCCAAGGAAGGAAATAACGTGAAGACCTCACGCCTGGCAGGACTTGCGATTGTCGCCGTGGCAGCGATGACTCTCGCCGCATGCTCGAGCGACGCCGAGCCCAGCGAGACCGCTGGAGGCACGTCGCCCACATCTGACGCGCCCGCGGCCGAGTTCCCCATCACGATCGAGCACGCTTACGGCGAGACGGTCATCGAGACGAAGCCAGAGCGCGTTGCCACCGTTGCGTGGTCCAACGGCGAGGTGCCGCTCGCACTCGGCGTCGTTCCCGTAGGAATGGCCGCTCAGGATTGGGGTGACGACAACGGCAACGGCATCATGCCGTGGGTAGAGGAGCAGCTCACCGAACTGGGTGCCGAGGCCCCTACGCTCTTTGACGAGACCGACGGCATCGACTTCGAGGCAGTCGCCGCAACCGAGCCCGACCTCATCCTCGCCACCTACTCCGGCCTCACGCAGGAGGAGTACGACACTCTCTCGCAGATCGCCCCCACCGTCGCGTACCCCGAGTTCGCGTGGGGCACCACGTGGCAGGACCAGATCCTCATCTCCTCGAAGGCACTTGGCCTCGCGAGCGAGGGAGAGGCTCTCGTTGACGAGCTCAACGGCGTCATCGCTGACTCGCTGGCCACGCACCAGGAGCTCGTTGGCACCAAGACGCTGTTCTCGTGGGTAACCCCCGCGGACCCCAGCACCATCGGGTTCTACACCCTCACCGACACCCGCCCTGGCTTCCTCGACTCTGTTGGCATCCCCGCCCCGCAGGTGGTCGTGGACACCACCGCCGCTGACCCCACCCAGTTCTACTCGCAGATCAGCGCGGAGGACGCGGACCAGGTGGCAGACGCGGGCCTCATCATCACGTACGGCGACGACTCGACGCTTGCGGGCCTGCAGGCAGACCCGATCCTCGGCACCATTCCGGCGATCAAGGATGGTCACGTTGCGGTTCTCGCGGACTCGACTCCGCTCGCTGCATCAGCGAACCCATCTCCGCTGTCGATTGAGTGGGGCATCGACGACTACTTCGCGTTGCTCGCAGCACCGCTCAAGTAGTGACACTCGCCTCACCCATAGCACCCGCGCCGGACGCCGCACATTCGCGGCGTCCGGCCGCGGTGCGTTGGGCTTGGCTATTTGCCTCGCTAGCCCTGCTGGTGGTGCTCATCCTCGCCTCGGTAGCCTTTGGCGCCCGCGAGGTCACGTTTGACGACATCATCGCTGGTATCACAGGTCAGGCGGAGTCTCTTTCCGCTCTCGCCGTGCAGCAGCGCGTGCCGCGTACGGTGCTCGCGATCTTGGTTGGCGCCGCGCTTGCCGTTGCGGGCGCCACGATGCAGGGCATCACGCGCAACCCCCTTGCCGATCCCGGCATCTTGGGCATTTCCCCTGGCGCTTCTCTTGCCGTCGTGATTGGCATCGCCTACGTGGGCCTGTACAACCCGTGGGCGTACATCGCGTTCGCCACGGTCGGCGCCGCAGTTGCCGCAGTCTTTGTGTACTTTGTCGGTTCGCTTGGGCGCGGCGGTGCAACTCCCCTCAAACTGGCGCTTTCTGGAGCGGCCGCCACGGCCGCTTTCCTGTCGCTGACCTCGGCGATCATGCTTCCGCGCGTAGACCAACTCAACAACTTCCGGCTGTGGCAAGTGGGCGGCGTCGGCGGCGTTGGTTGGGACCAGATTGCCGTAGTGACTCCCGTGCTGATCGCTGGCGGTGCCCTGTGCTTTGCGATGGCTCGCGGCATGAACATGCTCGCGCTTGGTGACGATCTCGCTGCTGGCCTCGGCGAGCGCGTGGGGCGTACGCGGCTGCTGTGTGGCATCGGCGCCGTGATCCTTTGCGGCGCCGCTACCGCGGTTGCGGGCCCCATCGCCTTCGTCGGCCTTGTCATCCCCCACCTATGCCGGCTCCTCGTGGGCGCGGACTACCGGTGGATCCTGCTGTTCAGCGTGGTGCTTGGCGCCTCCCTCATCGTGGGTGCGGACGTTGTTGGCCGCATCATTACTCGCCCGCAAGAGGTCGAGGTGGGCATCATCACCGCTCTCATCGGTGCCCCATTCTTTGTGTGGATCGTGCGGCGCACCAAGGTGCGTGACCTATGACCGCAGAAGCAATCGCACACTCTCGCCGCTCCCGCGCGCTGCGGCGGGCGTGGGTGCTCGTCGCCCTCGCGACCATCGTCGTCGTCTTGTTCTTCGCCGCGGTGATGGTGGGTGACAAGTTCTATGGGCTCGGCACCGTGTGGGGGGTCATCACGGGCCAAGACGTAGGCGGTGCCCAGTTCATCGTTGGCAAGCTGCGACTGCCGAGGGCCGCGCTCGGCGTACTAGCTGGCGCCGCGTTTGGCGTGGCGGGAGTGACGTTCCAGACGATGCTCCGCAACCCCCTCGCCTCACCAGACATCATCGGCATCGATGCCGGTGCGGCAACGGCCGCGGTGGCTGCAATCGTGGTGTTCCGGATGTCGGGCACCGAGGTGTCGATCGTGGCTCTCGTGGCCGCTCTCGTGACCGCCGCCACGATCTACGCGCTGTCCATCAAGTCCGGATTCCGGGGCACACGGCTCATCCTCATCGGTATCGGCATCGCCGCGTTCCTCGACTCCATTACGTCGTATCTCCTCAGCAGGGCGGCGCAATGGGATCTGCAGGCCGCAATGCGGTGGCTCACGGGCAGCCTCAATAACGTGAGCTGGGACGAGGTGCGCCCCGTGGCGCTCGCGATGCTCGTCATCCTCCCGGTGCTGCTGCTCTTGTCGCGCGACCTGGGCCTGCTTCGCATGGGTGACGACGCGGCCGCCGCGCTAGGCGTGCGCGTCAACCTCACACGAATCGTGCTCATCGTTGGCGCGGTGGCCCTGCTTGCGTTCGCCACGGCGGCCTGCGGCCCCATCGCGTTCGTCGCCTTTATGGCAGGCCCCATCGCCTCGCGAATCGTGGGCCCTGGCGGCTCACTCATCCTGCCCGCGGCCCTCGTTGGAGCGATGCTGGTGGTGGCCGCGGACATGATTGGCCAGCATCTGTTTGACCACCGGTACCCGGTGGGCATCGTCACCGGCGTGCTCGGCGCCCCCTTCTTGCTGTACCTGCTCATCAGAAACAACCGTTCGGGAGGCTCGATATGACCGAGTCCAGGGCCCTTGTCGCGGAGGGCATCACGCTCGCCTACGGCGACCGCACCGTCGTGGAACACCTTGACCTCACGCTCGCGCCTGGGCGCATCACCGCAATTGTGGGGGCCAATGGCTGCGGGAAGTCCACCCTCTTGCGCTCATTGGCGCGCCTCTTGCCACCACGAGAGGGCCGCGTGCTGCTCGACGGCAAGGCGCTCAACACGATGGCCCCCAAAGCAGTCGCGCGAGTGCTCGGTCTGCTCCCACAGAGTCCCATCGCTCCCGAGGGCATCCTCGTTGCCGACCTCGTTGGGCGCGGCCGCAACCCGCACCAGAAGCTCCTCGCGAGTTGGAACAAGGAAGACTACAAGGCCGTCGCGGATGCGCTCGAGGCCACCGGCATCGCGGACCTCGCGGAGCGCCCCGTCGACGAGCTCTCTGGAGGTCAGCGCCAGCGCGTGTGGGTGGCAATGGCCCTGGCGCAGGATCCGGACATCCTGCTGCTCGACGAGCCCACCACCTTCCTCGACGTCACCCACCAGGTGGAGGTTCTCGACCTCTTGCATGACCTCAACATTCGCCGCGGAACTACCGTGGCGATGGTCCTCCACGATCTCAACCTCGCCGCACGGTACGCGGACGAGCTTGTCGCGGTTCACGAGGGCAAGGTCTACGCGCAGGGTCCGCCAACCGAGGTCGTCACCGAGGAGCTGGTGCTCGCGGTCTTCGGCCTCGACAGCAGCGTGATTCTCGACCCGGTCTCAAAGACCCCCCTCGTCATCCCCATTGGCCGCCACCGCGTGGGCTAATTACGCAAGTCTCGGTTTGCAAAAACCGGGTACGATGGACGCCGTCCCCAGAACGAAAGGCTTGTCTTGGAGAGCATCTACGGCACCACGGTGACCGCCCGTCAACAGGTCACCCCGCAAATGGTGCGGCTCACCCTGAAGTTCGACGAAGGTACCGAGTGGACCACCACGGGCCTTGGGGACGAGTTCATCCATATCGACGTCAACGCTGAGACGCTCGACGCCGACGGCCACTCCGAGCGCCACTACACCGTGAGCGGCCTCGTCGAAGGCGGCATTGAGGTGGAGGTGTTCCTGCACGGCCACGGGCCTGGCGCCACGTGGGGCCGTGAGGCCGCCATCGGCGACGCCGTGAAGATTTCCGACCCCTTCGGCTACTACAAGGTCCCGGCCGACGCTGGGTTGCGTGTTCTTGTAGGTGACCTCACCGCTCTGCCCGCCGTGGCACGCATCCTCGCGGAGGCGAGCGCGGATGAGCGCTTCCACGTGGTGGTGGAGTTGCCGTCGCTGAGCGAGACTCGCGACCTCCCCACCGCCGCCACCGCAACTGTCGACTGGCGCGTAGGCGGCAACGGCATCGGCCCGTCGCTGCTGCCCGACATCGTTCGTGAGCTCAGCGACAACGGCACCGTGGATCCCGCGGGTGACGAGTACCTGTGGATCGCGGGCGAGTCCAAGGTGACGCGCAAGGTTCGCACGCAGCTGCGCCACGAGGTCAAGCTCCCCATCACCCGTCAGCGCATCGTGGGTTATTGGCACGCGAATGCGGAGCAGGTGCAAGAGGCCTGGGACGCGCTCAGCGACGACCTCAAGGCCCAGTACATGGCGATCTGGCGAGAGGATCGCACCGACGAGGAGAACTGGCTCGAGCTCGAGCCGTTCCTGCAGTCCGTGGGCCACTAACCCCAGCAGCGGCTAGGCCGCGCCGGCCACCCCTAGGTCCACGAGGGCCTTCCAGCCCGACGCTCGGTACGGCCCTTCCTCGAGCGTCGCCATCATCACGGCATAGACGAGCGCCTCGGCGCGCACGCGCGGAGCGGTGGGGTCGGCGGGGCCACCAGCCTCCCGATACGCAGAGACGCACACGTCAAACAACTCAGAACCGAGCAGATACCAGGCCTGACCCAGGTCAGTCGCGGGATCGCCCGCGCCGGAGTCCCCCAATCGAGGATTCCCGCGAGCTGGCCGTCCCTACTGAGCACGTTGTTGCCGTGCAGGTCCAGGTGGCACCACGTCAAGAAGGGGCGAGGGTCCGCGTTGGCAACCGCGTCAAGAGCAGCCTCCCGATCCACAGAGAACTCGCCGCGCCCATCAAGCATTGCGACTCGGGTGTCGAAACGCGCGGCCCTATTGGCGAGCGGGTACCCCCGCCACTCGTTGTTGGGAGCACCGTCAGGCGCCGGAATGTGCACCTGGGCGAGGGCCGCACCCAAGCCGGCCGCGCCGTCGGGCCCAAGGGGTGCCTCAAGCGCGACCGTGCCCTCGATCCACGGCACGATGCTCCACCGCCACGGATAGCCAAGACCGGGCTCGCCGATCGCCACAGGGAGAGGCGCCGCGAAGCTCCAGTTGCGGCCCACTCGGGGCAGCCAGTCCAGTTCCGAGGTGGAGATGTTGGCGGCCATCTGATGCCGAGGCACGCGAACGGAGTGGTGCCCGCCAAGCCGGTAGACGACGTTGTCCCAGCCCTCGTTGAGGAAGGTGAGCGGCCCTGCAAGTTCAGGGAACTGGGCTTCTATGAGCGCGGCGACGAGCTCCGCCGAGATGTCGGCCTCTGCAGGGGGCGCACCCGTGCCGATGGTGCCGGTCACGCCGGCCACTCACCCGTGAGCACCCACTCCAAGGCAGGCGGGAAGGGGCCGTGGCCGTCGTCCGCGTTGATGTGGCCCTCACCGGGCAGCACGTGCACTTCGCGCGCACGGCCGCCATCCAGCCAGTTGAGAGGCGTGTTGCGGTAGCGATCGCGCTCGCGGGCAACGAGCGTGACGCCGGTCGTTTCGAGAAAGTCCGGGCCCAGCGCGCCAGCGAAGGGCGCGATGACCCCGTCCAACCGATCCCGGGACGGCGGCGCCACCATCAGCACCCGCTCACCGCTCGTGAGCCCGCGATGCACAAGGTGCGACCACAACACCCCGCCGAGCGAGTGCGTCACCACCATCCTGTCCCCATCGCCGAGCATCGCCAGCTCGTCGGTGGCCACCGAGATCCAGTCGGCGAGCACGGGGTGATCCGGCGCGGGCAACTGCGGGTATTGCACCGGAACCTGCCGCTGCCGCAGCTCCTCCGCTAGCCACCACAGCCAGTGATCGCGCGAGCGGTGGTGCTGGAATCCGTGCAGGATCAGTACGCGCGGCGTGGCCATGCGCCCATTATGGTGGCGGGATGTTCGTCCGTCCCGCGACCTTCGCCGACGCCGCTGGCCTGGCTCGCGTCCACGTGGCCGCCTGGAGATCGGCGTATGTGGGCGTCATGCCCGACGCTTACCTGGCCGAGCTCGACGAGGCTCGCTTTGAGCGGGGCTGGGTTCGTGCGCTCGAGGAGGCGGTCTCGACGGTGCTCGTGGGGGCGGTTGACGACGCTGTCCAGGGATTCGCGACGTTCGGTGCCGCTCGCGATGAGGGTCCCGCTGCGTCCCGCCAGCTGTATGCGTTCAACCTGCACCCGATCGCGTTCGGGTCAGGGCTCGCGGTGGCGTTGCACCAAGAGGTGATCGCTGCGTTGCGGGATGCGGGGCACGAGAGCGCGTACCTGTGGGTCGCGGAGCTCAACCCGCGGGCGCGGCGCTTCTATGAGCGGGAGGGCTGGGAACCGGACGGGGCTAGCCACATGGAGGAGTTTGGGGGAGCTCCGCTGACCGAGACCAGATACATAAGGGGGATTTCGTGACCGACCACACGCCCGACGACCAACGCCGCAACCACACGATCGACTACTTCAGGGGCCTGCTGCCGCTGATTCCGGCTGGCGCAAGCACCGCGCTCGACATTGGCTGTGGCGAGGGTTTCGCAGCGAGGGCGCTCGCGGCACGCGGGGTCGAGGTCACGGCCATAGACCTGGATGCCCCAAGTCTTGCGCTCGCCCGTGAGCAGGACACTGCGGGCATCACCTACGTCGAAGCCGACTTCATGACCGCGGACCTCCCCGGCGGCTACGACGTCATCACGATGCTCGCGGTGTTGCATCACTTGCCGGTGGAGGAGGCGCTCGCACGGGCGAAGTCGCTGCTTGCTCCCGGCGGCGTGTTGCTCGTGGTGGGGCTCGCGGCGTCGGAGCTACCGAAGGACGGGTTCCGGGAGCTCGCTGCCGTGGTGGCCCATCAGGCGGGGCGCCTCACCCACAAGCAGTGGGAGCAGCCGAGCCCAACCGTGTGGCCCCCGCCGGTCACGTACTCGCAGGTTAAGGACGCCGCAGCGAGCATCCTGCCTGGTAGTTCATTCAAGCGGCGTGTGAAGTGGCGATACACGCTCACGTGGGTGAAACCGACAGTCTGATGCTGCGACTGCGCGCAGCATGACAGAACCTCTATAGCGAAGCCGCCATGCGCGCCACGGCCTCGCCGAGGATCGCGGGCGACGTCGCGATGTTGATGCGCACGTGCCCCGCGCCTCCCGTGCCAAACGTGTGACCGGGGTTGAAGGCCACACGGCCTCGCTCCAAGAACACGCGAGCCGGATCGTCTCCCAGCTCAAGCCCGCGGCAGTCCACCCATGTCAGGTAGGTGGCGGCGGGGACGTGATAGCGAACCTCTGGCAGCCGTTCGGCGAGGAGCGCCCCGAGCAGGCGACGGTTGGCATCCAAGCCGGCCAGAGCGTCGGCCAGCCAATCCCTGCCCTGCGAGTAGGCGACCGTCTGCGCCACGGTGCCCCAATACGTGGGGCCGTGGTGCTTGCCGGCGTCGTAGCGCGCCAAAGCCGCCCCAGCGTCGGGCCCAAAGGTCAGCAGCGCCGCGGGAATCGCGGCGAGCGACCACCCCTTGGAGGCGGCGTGCACGGCGATGCCGCGCGGGTCAACGGCGAGGTAGGGGACGAACGTGGACTCGGCGTAGACCAGAGGCGCGTGGATCTCGTCGGAGACCACCTGCACGCCATGCTGCGAGGCGAGCGAGGCGACGGCCTCGAGCTCCGCGCGGGTATGCACGGTGCCTCCGGGGTTGTGGGGGTTGCACAGCAAGAAGCCCTGCGCGCCGGCGAAGGCGGCCTCGAGGCCGTCGAGGTCGAGGCGCAAGTCCTCCGTGAGGGGCACCTCCACCACGGTGAGGCCAGCCTGGCCCAGGTACGAATAGAAGGGCGGATACACGGGGGAGGTGACCACCACGGTGCCGCCTGGGCCAACGGCCTCCACGAGCGCATCGGTATAGCCGGCGATGACGGAGGCCACCTCGCGGGTGCGCGCAACTGAAGGATCCCATCCCCACGTGTCCGTGGCGAAGGAAGCAAAGGCCTCGCGATACGGGGTGTCGCCCGGGTAGCCGGCGTCGCCGGTCTCTACCAGGCGGTTCAGCGCCTCGGCGATGGGAGCGGCGAGCTCGACGTCCATCTCAGCCACCCACAGCGGCAGCACATCCTGGGGGTAGTGACGCCACTTGGCGCTGCGGCGGGCGCGCAACTGTTCCAGCGTGAGCGCCTCGAAGGGATTGGGGCGCTCGGTCATGGGAAGAGCCTAGACGGTGGGGATGCCCCTGGCAGGCGTCTCGTCGCCGAGGTCGTCACGCGTGAGTTCGCGGGCATCGGAGAACGCGTAGTCATGCCACGTAGCAAAGCGCTCCGGAGTCACCACTTGGTGGGAGTTTCGCGACGGGTAGTCGCCATCAACCTCGTGAGCGCGCGGCATGGCCATGATCAAGCGTCCTTTCGGGCGGCGCGGGTAGCGGCGCTCGGTGTTGGGGTGCGCGGCCCTGCTTTTGGCGGGGCGTGCGGCAGCCACTCGATGGAGTGGGATACACACGATTTTAGCCGAGCGGCCGCGTTCCGGCGCGGCGAGAGCGTGTGACCTGGGTCACTGTCCCATCTGTGCCAAGAGGGCGTCGAGGCGAGACGAGGCCTCCCTCAAGCGTTCGGTGCCGCCGAGCGCCATGTAGGTGCCAAGGGCCTCGTCGGACTCGAACTCATAGGTGCTCACCACGACGGTTCCCGCGTCGCGCGCGGCGAAGTCTTGCGTGAGCCGAATGGTGGACTCGGGGAACAGCTCGCTCACGATCGAGATGACGAGCTGACGCTCCGGCTCCACCGTCTCGACCTTGCCGTAGAACGAGAACTGGTTGCCTTGGGGGTCTCGCTGGAGGATGCGCCAGGCGCCACCCTCAGCCGTGGTGATGTCCACCTCGACGTTCTCGTAGTCGGTTGGCGCCCACCACTGTTGAACGTAGAGACCCTCCGTCTGGGCGAGCCACACGCGCGCGAGCGGATACGGCATGAGTTCTGTGACCGTCAGGCACGCGGGATCGTGCGTGGCCTCGAACGAGATCTTGATCACGCGCTCTCCCCTGCGGCTCGGACTCTCGATGTCATGGCAAGCCTGGTCTGGTGTGGGCCAAAGGTCAAGGAACGCGCCGAGTGGAGCGCAGGCTCACCACTGTTGTCACGGCCAAGGTCACGAGGATGAAGCCAAGGGAGAACAGCGTCGGGATGGTGGGAACAGAGGGCCACACGCCGTGCGCCCAGTGCAGCACCAGCTTGACGCCGATGAAGCCCAGAATCACCGAGAGCCCAAAGCCCAAGTACACGAGCTTGGACAGCGCGCTTTCGAGGACAAAGTAGAGCGCGCGCAGTCCCAGCAGGGCAAAGGCGTTGGTGACGAACACGAGGTACGGGTCCGCGGTGATGCCGTAAACGGCGGGCACGGAGTCGATCGCGAAGACGATGTCCGTGCCGATGATGGTGGCCATCACCAGGCCAAGCGGCGTGAGCGCGCGCCTACCGGCTTCTTTCCACGTGATCTTGGTGCCGTGGTACTCGCCCGTCACGGGCCAGAAACGGCGAATGAGGCGCACCACCATGAGGCTGTTGACGTCGACGTGGGCGTCCTCCTCCTTGCGCGCGTCTCGGTACACCTTGACCGCCGTGAAGAGCAGAATGATGCCGAATACTAGGAATGTCGCGGCAAACTGGGCGATGAGCGCCGCGCCAAGCCAGATGAACAGTCCGCGCAGCACGAGCGCGCCAGCGACGCCGACGAGCAGTACCCGCTGCTGTAGCGCTCGCGGCACCGCGAAGGACGCGAGGATCACGATGAATACAAAGAGGTTATCTACGGACAGGCTCTTCTCGACGAGATAGCCCGTGTAGTACTTCACCCCGGTGTCCGAGCCGTGCTCGCTCCACACCCACACGCCAAAGATCAGCGGCAGCGCGATGTAGAAGATAGACCAGCCAACGGCCTCCTTCATCGACACCTCATGTGGCTTGCGCGTGACGATGAAGTCGAACGCGAGCAGAACCAGCACGCCCGCGAGCGTGATGGCCCACAAGGTGGGGGTGCCGATGGTGGTGAGTTCGTTCACGCGGGGTCTCCTCAGATATCGAATCTGAGGTCTCCTTCACCGCCTCGTGAGGCGGCGCCCGTCCGGGAGGCGCGTGCCTCGTGATGACCGGAGCGGAACTTGGGAAGTACTCCCCTCGGCGGCAATGCTACATGGTGCCGTTTTGCTCGCTACACCGCATTGACGGCCCGACGCTTACACCAGTAGCGCTCGGAAGGCGGCCGCCGCTGTGGCTGGGGCCTGCGGGTGGAGAGCGAGGAAGAGGCTGGGCTCGGTGAGTTCCAGTTCGAGCACCACGGGGCCGTTATCGCTTGGCAGGAGGTCCACGCGCGTGTAGGCGAGATCGGGCAGTTCAGCGACGATGCGTTCGGCGAGTTCGAGCTCCTCTGGTGTGGCCTCGGTGGGCACGACCTTCTCGTCCGCGTAGAGGCCCGTGCTCCATGACATGTCGCGAGAGAGGATCGCGGCCTTGCGCGCGGCGTGCGAGAAGCGCCCGCCGAGGAAGATGAGTGCGGTCTCGCCCTGCTCGTCCACCGCCTTCTGGTACGGCTGAATCATGACGGTTGCCCCATCGTTGTGGAGCGCAGCGGCGTGGGCTCGCGCCTCCTCCGGCTGCCCATCGAAGAGCTTGGCGCCCTTGGAGCCAGCCCCCACCGAAGGCTTGACGACAACGTGGCCGGCCACAGCGTCGGGCGTTATTTCCTCACCGGGTGCTACGAAAGTTGTAGACACGATGGGGATGCCGCGCTCAGCGAGGTCCGCGAGGTAGCGCTTGTCCGTGTTCCACTCCACGATCTCCACGGGATTGACCAGGCGCGTCACCTGCGAGACGCGGGTAGCCCAGGCGAGAAACTCGCTCAAGTGCTCGGTGTAGTTCCAGGTAGAACGCAGAATCACCAGTTCGTAGGCCGCCCAATCGGTGTCTGGATCATCCCAGTAGGCGATCTGAGCCTCAGGGAGCAGAGGGAGCAGCAGCTCTTCGTCGACGTCCGGGGTGTCGAGGTGGCGCGTGGAGACAAGGGCAATACGGGCGGGCATGGCTCACAGACTATCCGCGCCAGTTGGACACATCGCCGCGGATTCTTGGCGGATTCTCAGCGAATTGCCAGGATGGGCGCGTTAGGTTGTTCCTAGACGCCGCCTTGGCCGCAGACGCGAGCTCATCACCCCCCCGAGTGGGTTCGCCCGGACAAGGCGGCGTCATCTGCTCTCCGGACCTCGCCGGGAGTTGGTTGTTGGCGGGCCGTCACGCCTCGAGGTTCGGCACCGTGACCGAGGCCACCTCGCCATAGCCCCCCGACGCAATGAACTCCGCGTGGGCGCGGTACATCACGGCATCTCGCTGGCGGTCGGCGTTGTCCTGTTGCTCGCACCACTCGACCATCGCGATGAGGCGCTCCACCGCGTAACCGAGCGCGTCCGCGCGTCCATACGTGAACTTCTCGTCGCCGTAGCCGTACGCCGTTAGGAACCGGTCGAGGCGGTCAAGGCGACGTTTGAGGAGTGTCCGGTCAGCGTCGGGCGTCAGCGGCACGTACCGGTACGCCGTGTAGGCCATGTCCCACAGGCGCGGCCCCGGGTAGCAGAGGTCAAAGTCGATGGCACCCATAAAGCGGCCGTTGTCGAAGACGTGGTTGTAGGGCGCGAAGTCGACGTGACAGATCACCTCGTCGGGGAGTTTGCCCGGCCAGAACCACACATCCTTGGTGTTGCGGGGGAACGTGACGGTGGCGTCGTGCCACTCGCGGAGCTTCCGCGCGACCTCCTCGACCACAACCCCGGGATAGCCGTCGTGTGGGTCCTCGTGCGAGACGCCGCCGGGGATGAACTTCCACAGATCCGTGCCGGACTTGGTCACCCCGAGCGGTTCTGCTGGCCACAGCACGCCTTGGTCTCGCACGTGCTTCACGAGGCGCTGCACGGTGCGACTCTGCGGTTGCGACTGCTTGTGGACCACGTCGCCAAAGCGGGTGGCGCCTCCCATATTCCCGCCGTCGAGCGCGACGCCGTTGCTCGCGGGAGCTGCCTCACTGCTGCGCCCACGCAGCGCCGAGCGAAGTTTCGTGAAGGGGTTCGCGGCCATGCGGGTCAGGGTAGCGGGCGAAGTGAGTAGTCTGCCCCCGCACAAAGAAGTATCGGCGCCGGCGCCCCTGGGGGAGGGATAGGAGCGCCAGCGCCGAACAGGGGGCGGCTCAGGTGATCAAGTCCCCGGATGACCACCTGAGCCACGTTCTGTGGAGGTCGGCGCCTTTGCCGACCTTGTGTCCACGCATGACGCTACGGGCTGTTCGGGTCGCGGCTGAGGGACCTTGGTCCCGTGATTTCCGGGGTCGTGAGCTTTCGCCTCGAGGGTGTCGGTGGGGCCGTCCACGGCGGTTCCGCGTGGTGCACCACTGGACGACGACCCGTGGGCAGGCTTTCGCTACGCCCCTACTGCGAGTGGGGGGCGTGCGGGGCGGGGTTGTTGTCGAGGGTGGCGTTGTCGCGGGGGCGCGGTTGCTTTCTCCCAGGAGCGGCCGGGCTCGCGGATTTCGACGCGATCTTGGTAGATGCGCAGGTCCCAGTGTTGTTCGTGGAGGCGGTGGTGGCAGCCGGTGCACAAGCTGACGGCGTTGAGGATGTTGGTGGGTCCGTCGTCGGCCCAGAAGCGTATGTGGTGGCCGTGACAGAACGCGGGGGGTGCGGTGCAGCGCACGCAGCCTTGGTCGCGTTCGGTAATGGCGACTTTTTGCCATTTGGTGAACAGGCGTTTGGTGTCGCCAAGGTCTAGGGGCAGGGACGCGCCTCCCATCATCTCAGGGAGGATCTGGGCGTCAACGGCCATGAGGCGTGCCGCACCGGGGGAGATGGGTTGCAGGATGCCGTCAACGGAGCAAAACCGAGCCTGCGCGGTGAGTGGCGCGTTGTTCTGGTCGATGAGCCCTAGTTCACGCAGGTCGTCGACGAGGACGTCATGGTCGATGCGCACTACCACTGTGGTCTTGGGCTTGCGGGGGACGTGGGTGCATCCCAACGCGTGCAATGCGACATCCGCGAGGGCATCGGCGCAAAGCGCCCCCGCTGACACGCGCTCTCCCTTGGGCAGTTTCCTTTGGCGTCGCATGGCCGCCGAGCTCATGCCATCCAGGAGCGCCTTGATGGGTGCGGCGGTGGCGACGTCGAGCAGCCCGTAGATGCGCACCTTGCCGTCCGCTTGGTCGGTGATAGACACGAACCGTTCTTGACGGTGTCGCGCCTCACGAGCGGCGAGGCCAGCCGGATCCAATTCGCCAAGTCGCCAGAAGCAATGCTTCATAAGTTTGCGATTCCCCACGTGTGGTGCGAGTTCAACGAACTCGCGTTCTGCGTCACGCGAGTCGATGGTGAAGTCCGCAAGCGTGGCACGGATGACGTCGCCCTTGTCCGGACCAATCTGCCCCGAATCCAACGCCCGAGCGAGCAACTCTCCTGAAGCGACCTCGCGCGGCCGCGGCACCAACCGTGGAGGTGCGGGGGTGAGCGGTTCGTAGGGGACGTCGTCCCACGCAATGGTTGGTGGCGCGCCTGCGGAGGACTCCGACGCCGCTACCCCGGCCGCCGCCCGCTCAGCCGCCTCCCGCTCAGCCGCCGCCCGCTCAGCCGCCGCCCGCTCAGCCGCCTCCCGAGCCTCCCGCTCGGCCCGCTCCGCCGCGGCATCGGCCGCAAGTAGCCCGCGCCCCATCGTCACTAGCCGGTTCGCCTCACCCAAGCTCAACCCAGCCACACGCGAAAGGAGGGCGGGCCGGAAGCCGCGCCATGCCGTCGGGCATACCCTTCCGTTCCCGGCGACTGCTCACACACGTCATCCACACGCGCCGCGAACCGGGCCACCACCGCCTGCAAAGCATGGATCGCGGCCGCCCCAGCCTCCGCCGCGGCGAGCGCGTCATCCGCGCCCATGCGCGCCACATCCGCGCCATCCCAGGCCGCCACAGCAGCAAGATGCTCGCGTACGGAACGCGTGGAAGAGGTCATGACTCAAGCACACCACGAGGGTCTGACATTGACCCCAAACCAGCACAAATGGACATGGCTCAAGACAATCAGAAGGGTCTGACATGGCGATTGCGCGCAACGGCCGTACATTCATCCCAACCGATCACGACCACGTGACGTCTTGATAGGCATGACAAGTCCGCAGCACAGGGGGTGTGCGTGAGCGAGTGGGAAGCCGTGGCGTGCTCCCTTATGGAGCAGCGGTATCGCGCTCTCGTGGGATACGCGCGCATGGTCGCGGGACCGGATAGTGCGGAGGACCTAGTCCAGGACGCCCTCGTCAAGACCTTCTCGCGCCCGCGCGGGCTCGCGAACGTCACGGTCGCGGAAGCGTACGTGCGCCGCGCCATCGTCACCGGCTTCCTTGACTCGGCGCGCAAGACCAAGCGCGCGCCTCGAGCGAACGCGGACGCGCTCCACGCGCTCGCGACCGACAGCCACGCGGACGCCGTCACGAACGCCACCACCCTGGAGGCGGCCCTTTCTGCCCTCACTGCCCGCGAGCGCGTGTGCGTGGCCCTCCGCTACCTCGAGGGCCTGTCGGTGGCGGACACCGCTCGCACGCTTGGGCTCGCGGAGGGCTCGGTGAAGCGCTATGTCGCCGACGGCATCGCCAAACTCAATCGCCTGCTGGGCACGGACGCTGTCGTCGATGAGACGGACTACGTGCAGGTAGTGAAGGGAGGATCGCGATGACGTCACTCGATGACCTCTTTGCGGCGGGCTTGGCTCGCCAGTCCGACGCTGTGGCTGAGCCGGATTTCGTGGCCCTGGAAAGCACGGTGCTGGGTAAGGCGCGGAGCAAGCAACGCACGCGGGTCGCGGTGAACGTGGCCGCCACCGTCGTGGCTTCGGCGGTGGTCGCGTCGGTGGCGTGGGCAAGTACGCACACGGTGGTCACGCCTTCAGAATCCACGCCCACACCCTCCGAGGACATCGTGGGTGCGCTGCCAGAGCCAACTCTCAATCCGGTGTGGGATGACGGCCTGTATCCCGTGAACCAACCCCTTCCCCAGGCGTTCGCGGAGACGGTGGATCTGTCGTCGTTGACTCTCGCCGAGCGGCCCGGGCCAAGTTATCCCGCTGCATACGAGATCGCGGATCGCGTCTGGGACGACGTCCGCGGCGGCTGGTCGATGCAGACGTGGCGGGGACCCGCGGATACCGACCCCGTGATGCTTTACCTCGTGAGCCCATCTGGCACATTCTTCAAAGTGCGCCAGTTGGACGATTTCGAAGGCGGTGAGCACTGGTACGTGCAGAGTTGGAGCGCGCACCCCGCACGCGCCACGCTCCAAGGGTACGAGTCCAACACGGAGAATCAAGTGCGCTTGTTGGTGGACCTGCGCACCGGGCGCGTGCTCCGTGCACACGCCGACACGGGGCCCAACCAAGGTTCAGACGACACGGTTCTCGCGGGCGGTTTCTCCGAGGGCCGCTCACTTCAGGTGGAGTTTGAACGAGATCGCGGGTACAGCGTGCAAGATCTGGGCCTCGAGGGCGTGCGCGACGTCAGGGTGCGAATCGTGAGCCCGGACGGCTCGTCAACCACCGTGCCAGGCATTCCCCAGTTCACGTCGTTGCCTGCGGTCACGTCCGCCGGGGCAGACGGCCGGTACGCCGTGATCTTCTCCAGCGCCGACGACGAACTGGCGGTGATCGACCTCGACACCGCAACCGCGACGGTCGTCATCCCATCTCTTGGCGTCAATGAAGGATGCACGGCCTATGGGGTCCTTGATGCCCATACCGTTGCCGCGCACTGCTTCGTCGGTGACACGCCAAGCGACGTCACGTTCAGCCTTGAGACTGGCGAGCTGCTCACGGAGGAACTCGCCAGCGGACGAGACCTCCAGGGCATCGACGTAGGCGTCATGCCTATGGTGGACACGGCCACGGACACAGAGATCGACATCATGCGCGCCCCTGAACTCATGTGGGATCCGGCCGTGGCCCCCATCGGTGGGGATCAGTTCGCGATTGACGCGGCACGCAGGCTGCTCGTGTTCGACCGAGCCTCAGGAGAGTCGTACGTGGTGGTCGGTGATCTCATGGCGGACTCCCGCACTTCACCTGGCATCCTGTCCATCGCAGTGCTACCCGACAGAACAGCGGGAGAGCGAGCTCCCCTCGTGTTGGGAGAGAACTCGTGGTACTAAGGGCATCGATCGCCGAGGTGCCCCATCGCCGCTACCTGGCGTGGGGGTGGCTACTTGGCTTGCCCGCAGTGTTGGCGTTCGCGGTGGGTTCTGTCGGGTGGACCACGAGCGACCACGCGTCTGCGCCAAGCCCCTCGCCGTCGGCCAGCGCCGTTCAAGGGAGCCCCGGCCTCATACGGGGCTTCCCCGACGCCCCCCGCATGACCTCCGCGCTGTGGGGCCAAGTTGACGCGTCCTGGGATCTGCTCGCGGCGTCTGCGAGTAGCGCAGTTGCCCCGCAGAGCAAGACCGCGCTTGCCGTGTACGTGAGCGCTCCGGGCGGCGAGCGACATTTGGCCTTCGCAAGTGACGGGTTGCCGGACGGCCCACTAGACGTCATCGCCTGGGATCCGGAAGCCAGGACAGCGTTGGTGGCCACGGGGGATAGCTCGTTCCGGGTGGCGAACATGCAGACGGGCACGTACACCGAACTTGCGTCGCCCATTGATGGACCCGTGGAGAACGTGTATCCGCTTGGCCGGGCGTCGGACGGCCGCACCTACCTCCGGTTCATGATGGGGGAACAGAGTGGGGGTTCCATTGCGATCGTTGCGTGGGACGGCCGTAGTTGGGGGTCTCTTGACGAACCACCGATCGGCTTTGCCAACCGCTTGGCCGGCGACGTGGCCATAGGCCACGATGACCGCGAGCTGGTCACGTACAACGTGGTGACGCGCCAGAAGTCGGGGCCGCTTCCCGGGCTTGCCGACTGCTACTTCCAGTCCTGGGCAACGGACACGGATTTCTCGGCACTCTGCACGCCTCAGTCGCAAGACGACCGTCCAAACGCCGTGTCTGCGAGTATCCAACAAGGCAAAGTCAGCGACCTCGGGACCGCCATCACTGGTTCCGTCGAGTGGTCTGACGTCCCGACGAACTGGACAGGCACGCCTGTGGTGGTGCAACTCGAAGGCGAGCACATCCTCGTCTCGGTGCGCACGGAGCAAGGCCTTCACCCGGCAGGCACGATGGACCGCGCTTACGCCCCCGTGATCGTGACGCGCGCCGCGGACTCGCGTTGGCTCCTCATCGCGTCGTCCGATCTCCCTTACCTGCTCGATGCCGAGCGCGGCACGCTGCTGGATCTCAGTGAGGGCTTCACGTTCATTCCGGAGTCCTACGCCTTCCTCCCAGGCACCCGCGACTAGATTCGCCCCAACCGATTCGCGCGAACCCTCGTTCTATACGCCGAATCGGTAAGGAGGGGCCAATGGCCGAGTGGGAAGCAGTCGCGAGGGAACTCGTCGACGCGCGCTACGGCGTTCTCGTGGGCTACGCGCGGCTAGTGGCCGGCGCCGCCGCGGACGCAGAGGACCTGGTCCAGGAGGCCCTCATCTCCACCTTTGGCCGCCGCCGCACCTTTGCCTCCATCCCCGAGGCGGAGTCCTACGTTCGGCGCGCCATCGTCTCCCGCTTCCTCGATACGGCCCGACGCTCCTCCCGCACCAAGCGCTCGTCGTTGCCCGAGATCGGAATACCTGGGCATGCCGACGCGGTGGACCTTTCGCTCGATCTCACCGCCGCGCTCGCGCACCTCACGCCCCGGGAGCGCGCGTGTGTTGTGCTGAGGCACCTTGACGGGCTCTCGACCACCCAAACCGCTCACGCGCTCGGCATCGCTGAGGGCAGCGTGAAGCGCTATGTCGCTGACGGGCTCGCCACGTTGAATGCGCGGCTCGGAACCAATGAAGCACTCGAGGACGACGTGCGCGTGCAATCCCACAAGGGAGGTGCCAAGTGAACTCGCTTGACCGGTTGTTTGGAGAGGCTCTCGATCGCGCGGCGATGCCGACCACGCAGGAACGCCGCGGCGCGGTGGCCGAGGTCACGGTGCACGGTGCCCGCCGTCGCCGCCGCGTTCGTGCCGCGGCACAGGTGGGAGGCGCGCTAGCACTCGCGGCCGTGCTGGTACTCGCGGCAGGGCTGTTCCTCAACCGTGCCGACGCACCCCCTGCAAACGCAACGCCAACGCCTCCCCAGCCAACGCCGTCGGCCATTGCGTCAGCGCCCCCGGACGTGGCCACCGAACTGGACCCACGCTTGGCCCCCGCACGCGCGATGACAGGTGAAGACTGGAACAACCTCTCGCTGACGTGGGACGCGGAGATGGCTTCGTTCATCGGCGGCGGCAAGGATGTGTACGGTTCTGTACTGGCGATCTACCTAACCCCGCCTGGCGGCTCGCGCATCCTCGCGTACTCCAACTCCACGAGCTTCACCGAGGCCCCCAGCCTGCTCGGTTTCGACGCTGAGACGCGGTCGGCGATAGTTGGCGGGCTGTCGCCAACGGGAGGGGTCAGCGCGTTGAACCTGCTCACCGGAGACATCACTGACATGCCGCTCGGCCTTGAGGAGCCCGTGAGCGGCTCCGCGGCGCTCGGCAAGCTCTCCAACGGGGACAGCCTGTTCGCCGTCGGGACCGTGGGCTCGAACAACAGCTACGAGGTGCACGTCTTCCGTACCTTCAACAACACGGCGATCCCGGTGACGTCCGGCGAGTTCGACGTGAGTCCCGTGTGGGGAGACCGTCTCGTGGTGACCACCGATGACGCCTTCACGTTCCTCGACGCCGACGCTGAGCCTCCCGCCGAGATTCCCGCCCCCGAAGACTGCGCGTTCTTCGCGTGGCACACCGACGGCACCTTTGTGGCGATGTGCGGGTTCTCGACCGGCGAGATCACCCAGTACCAGCAGGTAGACCCGGAGGCGGGAACGTCCACGGTGCTGTGGGAGCGTGCGGAGGACGGGAGTGAGGACCCGCTTCCCGCGTCGCTCGACGAACCGCGCGCAGTCGACCAGGTGCGCGCGTGGGTTGGCTTGGGGATTGGCATTGCTCCGGCGCTCCCCATCGAGCCCCCTCAGGTCTACGAGAACGGGGTTCAGGTCGCGGATCTTGCCGATGGCTTCTCGGAGCAGCCAAAGTCCTACGGCATCATCTTCGGCTTTCAACATCCGCCTGGCCAGTGACCCTCTGCGTGGCGTTGCCCACACTTGGGCCGTCCGTGGACGGGACAAAGCGGACGCGCGACTAGCCTTGCCGCATGACCGCCATTGCCGCCGCAGAAGTCATCGTCACCTCCCCCGGCCGTAACTTCGTCACTCTCAAAGTAACAACGGCCGACGGCGTGGTTGGCTTGGGTGACGCAACGCTCAATGGGCGGGAACTCGCCGTTGCGGTGTACCTGGCAGATCACGTGATTCCGCTGCTCATTGGGCGGGATGCGATGAACACTGAAGACACCTGGCAGTACCTCTATAGGGGTGCCTACTGGCGTCGCGGACCGGTCACGATGGCCGCGATCGCCGCCGTCGACATGGCCCTGTGGGACATCAAGGCGCGCTACGCCGAACTTCCGCTGTACCAACTGCTCGGCGGCCAGTCACGCAAGGGCGCCCTCGCCTACGGTCACGCCTCCGGAGCCGACACCGAGCAGCTCTTCGATTCCATCCGCGAGCACCTCGACCTTGGGTACAAGGCCATCCGCGTGCAGACCGGCATTCCCGGCCTCGATTCCGTCTACGGGGTGGCCGCCTCCAAAGCCGGGGACGGGGAGAGGTACGACTATGAGCCCGCAAGGAGGTCAGCGTCGGGCCGTGCCTTGCCGGTAGAGGAGGCGTGGGACACGCGCGCCTACCTGCGCCACGTGCCCACCGTCTTTGAGGCGGTGCGCAACGAGTTTGGCGCCGAGCTGCCCTTGCTCCACGACGGCCACCACCGCATGACGCCGCGAGAGGCCGCCCATCTGGGCAAGTCGCTTGAGCCCTACGACCTGTTCTGGCTCGAGGACTGCACGCCTGGCGAGGACCAAGACGCGCTGCGCTACGTGCGCTCGCAGACCACGACGCCCCTGGCAATTGGCGAGGTCTTCAACACCGTCTACGACTTCCAGACCCTCATCACCGAGCGTCTCATCGACTACGTGCGCGCGGCGGTGACCCACGCGGGCGGCATTACACACCTCAAGAAGATTGCTGACTTCGCGTCCATTTACGGCATCAAGACGGGCTTCCACGGGCCCACCGACGTTTCCCCAGTTGGCCAGGCCGCGCACCTGCACCTCGACCTCGCGCTGCACAACTTTGGGATCCAGGAGTACATGCGCCACTCCGACGAGACGCTCGAGGTGTTCCGCACCTCGCTCACGTTTGAGGATGGGCTGCTGCACCCGGGCGAGCAGATCGGCCTAGGAGTGACGATCGATGCCGACGAGGCCCGCAAGCACTCGTACGAGCCTGCCTACCTCCCCGTGAACCGCCTCTTGGACGGCACCGCTCACGATTGGTGATCAGGCGAGCGGCGGCACCGGGGGGTGCTCCACCAGGGTGTCCGACGCTGGGTCGCTAGGGCGCTCCCCCTCGCCATCGTTGCCCGTACCGCGCTTGAGCAGCGGGATGGTCGCGAGCGCGAGCACAAAGACGAGCACCGCGGCAGCCGCGGCCACCACGAGCCCGTAGCGCGCGCCCTCATTCTGGATGAGCCACCCTGCCGCCCAAGCGCCAAAGGCCACGCCAATGCCGATGCCGATGCGCACCCATGCCATGCCCTCGGTGATCTGGTCGCTCTTGACCACGCGCTGCACTACGGAGTCGATGTTCGTCATCGTGGGCGCGATCGTGGCGCCTGCGAAGAAGCCAATCACGGAGAAGATCAGCAGGTTGGGCGCGAATCCGAGCGCCACGAAACCCACCGCGAGCACGCCGGCAAAGACCACGGTTCGCTTCCACAGCGCCATGGACCAGTGGCGCGAGCCGTAGTAGAGGCCGCCAAGCAGCGACCCAACGGACAGCACCGCGAGGATCACGCCAGACAGTGACTTGAGCCCGTGCTCGTCCGCGAACGCCACGGCCGAGATGTCGAACGCGCCAAACATCAGGCCAAGTGCCGTAGCGATCACCGCCACCGCGATGACGGCCACCGGGAGCCGGAAGCCAAGGCTCGATCCGCCCGTCTCAGAGCGCTTTGGCGGCTGCGTGGAGGTCTGGCGAAGCAGGAACGTCATGCCCACGATCGCCGAGATGGTGCACACCACAAGGCCCAGCGGCGGCCACACCACCGTTGCGAGAATCGTCGCCAGCGCGGGGCCACCGATGAACAGCACCTCGTCAAGCGCGCCCTCAAGCGCGAACGCGGTGTGAATCTCGTCTTGCTTGAGGATGTGCGACCACCGCGCGCGCGTGAGCGATCCCACCGGCCCGCTGACGGACGAGACGGCCACGCCAACCCACAGCAGCCACTCTGGCCCTCGCGTCATGGCGGTCCACACCACGATGACGGCGCCAATCACGAACATCACGGTGAGCGGGATCATCGCGACCCGCTGCCCCACGCGGTCGACGAGCCTCGCGGTGGGCACGGTCTGCGCGGCCCACACGAGCGTGCCGATCGCGGCCACGCGGCCGGCCATCGAGTAGCTGTCGTACTGGATCTGCACCATCAAAATGACGGAGATGTTGAACATCGACATCGGCAGGCGCGCCAGCAGCCCCGACCAGGCAAAGGAGAACGCCCCAGGCTTGCGGAGAATCACGCGGTACGTGTCGAGCATCCGAGCATTTTCCCATGGCCCGCTGACCGGCGCTTACCAAGCGGTCGGAACGCCCGACGCTACAGGGGCTTCTCGTCGTCCGTCGCCTCGGTAGTGGGCTGGGTTGGCGGTGCCTCCTCAGGGATGATGAGCACCCCTGGACCGCTCGCGCCTTGGCCGGCCCCAGCGTCGGGCTGTGGCAGAGTGTTGTGGCGATGGCGCCGCACGTCCTGAACCACAAGTGCAGTGGCGCCGCCAATGATGACGAGCGCCGCAAGGCCAATCCCGCCCCACATGAGCCACGGCTTCCAGTTCATCTCCTCGGCCGCGCCGGCGACAATCGTGATGTCCTCGCCCGTGGCGAGGTCCGCGAGGTTGAGGGTGACGCTCTTGCCGTCAATCTCGCCCGCGGTTGCGGACGTCACGAGCCCGGGGAACGAGAACATGAGGCGGATGTCCACGGAACTACCGAGCAACTCGAGCTGGCCGGCGTTGACCCCCTGCTCGCTGAGCAGATCGCCGAGCGCGCCGGAGGGAATCGACACCACGTAGGTGTCCTCTGTGTGGACGAGCGTGGCTTTCGCCGTGAACGGCAGCTGCGCCGTGAATTGCGCAAAGGTGCCCTCAAACGCCTCGAGCGGCAGGTCCGTTGCGGTGATCTGAACCCCAGAGAGGTCGCCGTCCGCGAAGTCCTCCACCTCGATCTGGCCCGGGTACTCGGCGGCGATCGCCAGGTACTGCTCCGACGACTTGATGGAGCCCATCAGGTCACCAAGATCGAAATTGGCCATGGTGCCCAGCTGTTGCCGAGCCCGCTCGGTGGTGGCGATGATCGCCGTCTGGCTGAACGTGTCATCCGCGTGCACCTGCGTGTCCGACGTAATGCGCACACACCCAGCCAACGCCACGACCGCGACCACGCCGAGCGCCGCAAGGCGCGCTGCGCGCACAAGAGGAGTCATGTGACTACCTTGGCACACGCTCGATTAGCGTGCGGCGGGGTCCTCCGGAGCGGACTCGCCCTCAGCAGGGGCCTCCACAACGGGCTCCGGCTCGACAACTGGTGCCGCAGAGGCAGGGTCATACGCCACGGCGGGAACGGCGGCAGCAGGCTCGAGTTCGGGGTCGGGCTGCTTCTTGCCGCGGCTGCGAACCACGATCATCACCACCACGGCAGCGATGATGAGCACGCCGAGCGCGATCACCAGCAGGCCCCACGGGAAGTTGCCGCCAGCGGTGGCCTTGCCCTCAGCGTGCATGGTGGCGGGCGGGTCCAGCAGGTCCCACGTCACGGTGTTGCCCTCGACGGTGCCGTTGGAGTCCGTCACCTCGCCGGGGAACGTCACGGAGAAGGTGAACGACGCGCCGAGCGTGCCGGGGTCCATGCCCTCGGTGTCGCCCGTGGCGTCCTCGGTGTCCCACGTGCCGTCAACGATGAACAGGTCGCCCTCGCGAGTGATCGAGATGTCAGAGCCGTCCTCGTCGCTCTGGAACTTGTCGAGCGGCTGGTTCTCGAACGTCACCTTCTTGCCGATGAAGCCCGCCTCGCCGTCGGTGCCCTCCTCGACGTAGTCCTCGACCTTCGCGCCATCGAAGTCATCGCCGAGGTCCCCGGTCATTTCCGCGAGGATGTCCTCATCGGACATGCCAAGCGTGTCGCCAAGGCCCTTCTGGATCGCCATGACCATGGAGCCGTCAATCGTGTTGTCGCTGTTGAGCGTCAGATCGACCTTCCCCTTGAAGCACCCGGCAAGGGTGAGGACAACGAGCAGTGACAGTGCGGCTACCTTCGCGGCGTTCTTCATGCGCCATACCTTGCCACAGCAGGGCCCACGCGGCTAGGACCTATGGGGGACGTCACACGCGGCGAACGGCCGCCGGCCTGCCCGACGCTGTGGTGCGTTGGGCGCTTTGCCCACCGGGCCGTCGGGCCTGCTTGGGTTCGCGGGGCCAGAAGGTGACGCCCAATGCCGCCAATACCAGCGCGGTTACGAGAATTGCTGGCCACGGAGACTGGTTGGAAACGGCGCTTGCGCGGGCCTCGAGTTCCGGGGGGCCGCCCACGAGGTTCCACGTCACCGTGTTGCCATCGATGGTGCCATTGGAGCTGGTGACCGCGCCGGGGAAGGCGATGGTGATGGTCATGTCCGGCGTGCCGGCCGCATCCTGAGCCTGCTCCGCTTCCGTGGACGAGGCCTTGCCGCTCACCACGAACTCGTCACCGTCTCGCGTAATGCCAAAGCGATCGGACGTGGGGGCGAACGTGGCGAGGGGCTCGTCTCGGAACTCCACCTCGATGCCGCTGAAGCCGTCCTTTGAGTACGGGTGCGTCCAGCTGCGCGTGAACGAGGTTTGCAGGCCCGAGTCGTCGTAGAGGCCTTGGGCGATCTCCTTGTCGCTGCCGCCCATCGCGGCGCCGGAGCCCTTCTCGATCGCGACCACGTAGGAGCCGTCCACGGTGTCGTTCTCGGAAACCGTGAGGTCCGCGGTGAAACGCATGCAACCGGACAGTGCGAGCGCGGCAAGGAGCGCAAGCCCCAACCCTGTTGCGCGACGCCTCACGCCCTCAGGGTTCCACGCGCCCCCCTGCAAGTTCTCCAACAGGGCGTCGGCGTGTCGTCCGGCGTGTCGGGGCGAAATGCACTCCTCAACCAGCGTGTTGCGCGTGTCGTTGTTGGAGAGCTTGCGGGGGGTAGCAGCACGGAGAGGCGCACCGGGGGTTAGGCGCCTAGGGCCTCGCTCACCACGTCCTTGGCCTCGGCCTGCACCTCGGCGAGGTGGGCTGGGGACACGAAGGACTCCGCGTAGATCTTGTAGACGTCCTCGGTGCCGGAGGGACGTGCGGCGAACCATGCGTCCTCGGTGACCACCTTGAGGCCGCCGATCGCTGCCCCATTGCCGGGTGCCGCGGTGAGCTTCGCGGTGATCGCGCCGCCCGCGAGGGTGGTCGCGGGGACTTGCTCGGGGGAGAGCTTGCCGAGCGCCGCCTTCTCGTCCTTCGTTGCCGCGGCGTCCACGCGCGCGTACCAGGACTCACCGAGCCGCTCCACCAGCGAGGCGTGCAGTTGGGACGGCGTGCGGCCGGTCTTCGCAATGATCTCCGAGCCGAGCAGGCACATGATGGGCCCGTCCTTGTCGGTGGTCCACACGGTCCCGTCCTTGCGCAGGAACGACGCTCCCGCGGACTCCTCGCCGCCAAAGCCAACCTCGCCACTCAACAGGCCCGGAACGAACCACTTGAAGCCCACCGGCACCTCGATGACTCGGCGACCAAGCTCCCCGCCAACTCGGTCAATCAGCGAACTGGATACGAGCGTCTTGCCGATTGCAGCGTCGGACCGCCATCCCGGCCGCCCACCGGAGTACAGGTACGAGATCGCCGCCGCCAAGTAGTGGTTGGGGTTCATGAGGCCGCCGTCTGGGGTGACGATGCCGTGGCGGTCGCTGTCCGCGTCGTTGCCGTGAGCGATGTCGTATGGGGCGCTGCCGCCCGCCATGAGTTCGCGGAGCGAAGCCATCGCGTACGGGGACGAGCAGTCCATGCGGATCTTGCCGTCCCAGTCAAGGGTCATGAAGGACCACGCGGGGTCCACCTTGGGGTTGACCACGGTGAGGTTGAGGCGGAACTCCTCGCCGATCGCGCCCCAGTAGTCGACGGCCGCGCCGCCAAGCGGGTCCGCGCCGATGCGCACCCCAGCGGTGCGAATCGCCTCCAGGTCCACAACGGACGGCAGTTCCTGCAGGTAAAGGTCCAGGTAATCGAAGGTCTTGACGTTCTCACGCGTGAGCGCGCGGGCATAAGGGATGCGCGGCACCTGGCGCCATCCGCCCGCGAGCAACTCGTTCGCCCGTGCGGCGATCCACCCGGTCGCATCTGTGTCCGCTGGGCCGCCGTGCGGCGGGTTGTATTTGAAGCCGCCGTCGCGCGGAGGGTTGTGAGAGGGCGTGATGACGATGCCGTCGGCGAGCCCGGACCCAGACGTCCGCAGCGCGCCGGGTGCACCGTTGGCCACCAGAATCGCCAAACTAACCGCGGGCGTTGGCGTGAAGCCATCGCGCGCGTCGATGCGCACCTCAACCTCCGCGGCGGCGAGCACCTCCACCGCGGTCTCTTGCGCCGGGCCAGACAGCGCGTGCGTGTCCTTGCCCACGAACACGGGCCCGTCCGTTCCCTGCGAGCGCCGGTACTCGACGATCGCCGCCGTAATCGAGACGATGTGTGCCTCGTTGAACGCGGAGTCAAACGAACTGCCGCGGTGACCGGAGGTTCCGAAAGCCACACGCTGGGAGGCGACCGCAGCGTCGGGCACTACGTCGTAGTAGGCGCCCAAGAGGGCGTCGATGTCGGTGAGGTCTTCCGGAAGGGCACGGGTGCCTGCGCGATCATGCATACGCCCACTGTTCCACGCCCCGCCTAGGACTGTCACCACCCCTGGTAACGGTTTGGTGTGACATTGCTAAAACCCTCTCCCTGCCCGACGCTGTGGCTGGCTAGGCTTGGAGGGTGGCTCGCAAGGCTGAGGACAAGCAGGCGGCCGCCAATGACGGCGGCTCGTCCGCTGCCGCCTTGATCGTGGCCCATAACCAGGCGCGCTACATCGCGGCTACGGTGCGCGCAGCCACTGCTATCCCTGGTATCGACCTGGTCTTGGTGGTGGACGATGCCTCCACCGACAACACTCAAGAGCTGGCGCGAAAGGCCGGCGCGGTGGTGGTTCGCAACTCTCACGCGCGCGGCCGCACGGCCTCGCTTGAACTTGGTGCCGCCGTCATTGGGATGCGGGACGAGCCGGGCGCGGTGCCCAGAGCTCTGTTGTTCCTCGACGGCGCGCTTGGCTCGTTCGCGATCGGCGCGGCGCCGCTGGTTCCTGCCGTCACCGAAGGCGTGTGCGATATGGCGATCGCGCTCACCGACATGACCCCCGTGTCAACCGGTCCCACCGCAAAGGCGGCGCGCAAGGCCATCGAGCTCGCGAGCAACTGGAAGCCGCAGCAGCCGTTGTCGCGCATCCGTTGCGTCAGCCGCGACGCGCTCGAGGCCGCCATGCCCTTGGCCCGCGGGTGCGGGCTTGAGGTGGCGCTGACCCTCGATGCGCTCACTGCAGGTTTTCTGGTCACGGAGGTCGAGTGCGACATCCGGCACAAGAGCCACGCGCACGAGCGCCGTTCGCTCGGCAAGCGCACCAGCCAGTACCGTGACGTCATGCTTGCCGTCTCCGCTCGCCGCGTGAAGGGTGCCGCGTCCTCCACGCGGAGCGCCGTTGGCGACCAGATGCAGAAGGTCACGCATCGCCGTAGCAAGGGGCCCGACGCTGTGGTTGAGGAGTCCTCGGAGGTCGCCGAGTGAGCGGCCTGCCTCGCTACGCCTACCTCGGCCCGGAAGGCACCTTCACTGAGATGGCACTGCGCCTCATGGTGTCGCCTGCGGAGGCCGAGTTCGTTCCGGTCGTGGACGTGCCGACGGCATTGGGCGCCGTTCGCTCGGGAGACGCGGATTATGCGGTGGTTGCGATTGAGAACACGGTCGAGGGTGGTGTCACCGCCACGCTCGACACGCTCGCTGAAGGATCGCCCCTGGTAATCCTCGGTGAGGTGGTGCTGCCCGTCGAGTTCGAGTTGGTGGCCCGCGAAGGGCTGGAGATTGCGGACATCCACAACGTGGGCGCCCACCCTCACGCCTGGAACCAGGTGCGACGCTGGGCGAATCAGAACTTGCCCGGTGTGCTCTTCGTGCCCGGCACGTCCAACGCCGCCGCGGCCGAGGCGGTCGCGGCGTGGAAGGACCTTGGGGGCATCCCGGTGGACGCCGCTTTGGCCCCGCCTGGGCTCGCTGCGCGACTTGGCCTGAACGTGCTCGCTGACCACATCGCGGACATCGAGCACGCGGCCACGCGGTTTGTGCGCGTTGGCCGCCCTGAGGCCTTGCCCGCGCCAACAGGCCACGACAAGACCACCCTGTCCGTGCACCTGCCAACGGACCGCGCGGGCGCGCTGCTCGAGATGCTCGAGCAGTTCTCCGTCCGTGGCGTCAACTTGTCGCGGATCGAGTCGAGGCCGCGCTCCGACCGGCCCGGCGAGTACTCATTTTCGATCGACGCGGCGGGGCACATCGCGGAGCGGCGCGTTGCCGAGGCTCTGATTGGGCTCAAGCGCACGTGCCCGCTCGTGGTGTTCTTGGGGTCCTACCCCGCGGCGGATCCGACGCCCACGCCGGTGGCGCCAGGGACAGCGGATGCGGCGTTTGTGGACGCCGAGCAGTGGGTTGCGCGGCTCGTCAGCGGCGGTGCCTGAGCGACTGAGCCGTCAGTGACTGACCTCAGTCTGGCTCTCATGCCACGCCTTGCTACCCTCTAGCAACTCGTTGGCCATGTCGTCGAGGAACCTCGCCACGGCCTCCCGCTCCGCTGACGTAAGGCGCGCTGCAGCATAGAAGCGGCGCGCCTGCTGGCGGCCAACACTTCCCGTGGCGGCACGCCGGGTCTCTTGCGTCACCGTCACCGTCAGGGCGCGCCGGTCACTCGGGTGGGGGTGGCGCACCACGTGGCCGCCGCGCTCCAGGCGATCGAGCAGCTTGGTCGTTGACGCCGCCGAGATGCCGATCTGCATGGCCAGCGCGCCGGGGGTCACGATGACGCCGCGGTTCTCGGACACCATCAAGAAGTGCAACGCACGCATGTCAGTCTCGCCGAGCTTCATGAAGCGCTGAGACTCGTCGGAGAGCTTGCGTTCCACCTCGCGCAGCCGCCCAAGCGCGCCCATGATCGCGTTGATTTCTGCCATCGTCACCTCGTCCACGCCGCTTACGTCGATGAGTTCTGACCGCTCGTTGTTGGAGGCGACGTGATAGAGCGATCCCCGCTCTTCGTTCGCCGCTCCCGTGGTCACAGGTGAACATTACACCGATGACTTGTTATGCTAAGCAAAATATTGCCGTGGCTAACTAAGATGTCCATGTGTGAAGGGTGGTGAGCATGACGGAGGATCGCCTTGTCGTCCTGCTTGATGACGCTGGCCGCCCCATGGGCACGATGCCGAGGGACGCCGTCCACGGAACCGATACCCCTCTCCACCTCGCCTTCTCGTGCTATCTGCTTGGTCCAGACGGACGCGTACTCATCACTCGCCGCGCGCTCACCAAGCTCACCTGGCCCGGCGTGTGGACCAACAGTTTTTGTGGCCACCCCCAACCCGAAGAGCCGATGGAGGCCGCGGTCCGCCGGCACGCCGTGGATGAGCTCGGTGTCACCCTCGACACCCTCACTTCCGTGCTCCCCACCTTCCGCTACCGCGCCACCGACGCGAGCGGCGTCGTGGAGAACGAGGTCTGCCCCGTGTTTGTGGCGACGACGTCCGACGCTGTGGTCGCCAATCCGCTCGAGGTCGCCGAATGGGCGTGGGTTGGGATGAGCGAACTCGCCGAAGTCGCGCGCGCAACGCCCCAACTGCTCAGCCCGTGGTCCGTTCTCCAGCTCCAGCGGCTCAGCGAAGCGATGGCGGTCCACACATGAGCATCGCCGTCCACCGCCCCTCAACCGACGTGCGCCTTGACCAGGTGCACTACGCGATCCGTGCGTACTTTGCGGAGCGCACCCACTCCGCGTCTCGCTACGGCCCCGAGTTCACCGAGTTGTGGCGCATCGCCACGGCCACTGTCCTCGGCGGCAAGCTCGTGCGCCCACGACTGGTGATGGCCGTGCACTCCGCGCTCACCGACGACGACGGCCCGGCGCCGTCGCCCGTCGTGAACGCCGCCGCCGCGGTAGAGCTACTCCACTACTCGTTCCTTCTCCACGACGACGTCATCGACGGCGACCTCATGCGCCGCGGCCAGCTCAACCTCATCGGGGAAGTCGCAGCCGGGCTCGCAACCACCGCTGACCGCACGGCCGCGCTCCACTGGGCCACAACGTCGGGCATCCTCATGGGCGACCTCATGCTGAGCGGCGTCTATCAGCTCATCGCCGAGCTCGACGCGCCCGCGTCCGTGCGCTCGCGGCTCACGCGCGTACTCGGCGAGGCTATCGACGAGACAGTCGCCGGCGAGCACGCGGACGTTGGCCTCGCGCATGGCGCGATCGCCCCAGACCTCGGCACCATCCTCGCGATGGAAGCCAACAAGACGGCGACGTACACGTTCTGCCTGCCGCTCGCCTTTGGCGCCATCCTGGCCGACGCTGACGCCGCTACCGTGCGTGCGCTCACCAGGGCGGGGCGTCACCTTGGGCTGTCGTTTCAGCTTCAGGACGACCTGCTGTCGGTGTTTGGGGAACCCTCTCGCCACGGCAAGGATGAGGTCTCCGACCTCCGTGAAGGGAAGATGACCGCGCTCATCGCGCACGCCCGCGACACGCGCCAATGGCGAGACATCCACCCCTATTTGGGCCGGCGGGACCTCACGCGCATGGAGGTGCGTCGCGTGCGCACGCTCCTTGAGGAGTGCGGTGCGAAGGCGGAGATCGAGCGTCACATCGACGAGGCGATGGAGGGGTTCGCCGTGGCCGTTGGGGACGCCGCCGTGCCGGAGCGCGCGCGTGAGGATCTCAGCGCGCTCGCCGCGAGCCTGCGGGGAAGATCGGCGTGACCACGGACCACGTCAAGGGCACCGGGCACGCGCTCGACGCGTTCACGCGCACGGCGCAGGGGGCCGCGAACACGGTCATCGACTCGTACTCGACGTCCTTTGGCATGGCCACGCGGCTGCTCGGTGCGCGGCATCGCCAGCACGTGCGCAACATCTACGCCTTGGTGCGCGTGGCCGACGAGATCGTCGATGGGGTGGCAGCGCAGGCCGGGCTGTCGGTCGCTGAGCAGCGCGAGGTGCTTGCGCGCTTCCGGGCCGACACCGACGAGGCTGTGGCGCGCGGGTACTCCGCCGATGTGGTGATTCACGCGTTCGCGTGCACCGCTCGCGCGAGCGGCATTGGGCCCGATCTCACGGACCCGTTCTTCGACTCGATGGCCATGGACCTCGAGCCGGGCGACGCGCCGCATGACGCGTATGTGTGGGGGTCCGCCGAGGTGGTGGGCCTCATGTGCCTGCGGGTGTTCTTGCGCGACGAAAGCCCTTCGGTGGAGCAGCTGAGAGTGATGGAGCACGGCGCGCGGCAACTTGGCGCCGCGTTCCAAGACATCAACTTCTTGCGGGACCTCGCCGACGACCTGGACCTGGGGCGGCACTACCTCGGCGAGCGGCTCACCGACGCGGACAAGGACGCTTGGGTGGCGCGCATCCGGGGGCAGCTCGCGGACGCCTCGCTTGCGATCCCGCTGCTGCCTCGCGACGCTCGCGCGGCCGTACGGACGGCGCAGGCGCTCTTCGCTCGCCTCACGGACCGAGTGGCCGCAACGCCCGCGAGCGAGCTCTACGCGCGTCGCGTGCGCGTCGCGGATCCCGTCAAGGCCTACTTAGGGGTGCGGGCGCTGGCCGCGACCGCGCTGGAGCGGCGATGACCCGGACCATCGTGATCGGCGCCGGCGTTGGCGGTCTCGCGACCGCGGCGTTGCTCGCGCGCGAGGGCCACGAGGTCACCGTCTTCGAGCGCCTCGACCGCGTCGGCGGCCGAGCGGGCTCGATGAGCGCGGACGGTTTTCGCTTCGACACGGGCCCCTCGTGGTACCTCATGCCGCGCGTCTTCGAACACTTCTTCAACCTCCTCGACACCACTGCCCATGAGCAGCTCGACCTGCGCCTTGTGGACCCCGGCTACGCCGTCTTTTCCCAGCCCGACGCTGGGGCGAGTGAGGGCGAAAAGGTCACCGTGCCGTCGGGCAGGGAGGGCGTTCGCCGACTGTTTGAGGGAAGGGAAGCAGGGGCTGGGGCGCGCATAGACGCCTACCTGGATTCCGCTAACCGCGCGGCCGATCTCGCCGAGCGCGAGTTCCTGTACAACCCGTTCACGCGGCCGTCATCCATGGTGAGCGGGGGCGTGCTGCGGGCCGCGCCGCGCCTTGCGCGATTGCTTGGGACCTCCCTCGACAGCATGATTAGCAGGAGCTTCGCGGATCCGCTGCTGCGACAGATCCTCGGCTTCCCCGCGGTGTTCCTGGGCACGAGCCCCATGGACGCGCCCGCGATGTACCACCTCATGAGCGCCTACGACCTCGACGACGGGGTGCGCTACCCGATGGGTGGGTTCTGGGAGATCGTTCAACGGCTGCGCGCGCTTGCGGAGCGCGAGGGCGCGCGCATCGTCACCGGTGCGGACGTCACGGCGATCACCACAGATGGCACGGGCAAGGCGAGGCGGGCCACGGGAGTTGTGGTGAATGGGGAGACCGTGCCCGCTGACGTCGTCGTGTCCGCCGCGGACCTGCACCACACGGAGACCGCCCTGCTCGAGCCAGCCGCGCGCAGCTACCCAGAGGAGTGGTGGGAGAAGAAGGTGAGCGGCCCGGGAGCGGTGCTCGTGATGCTCGGAGTGCGCGGCGAGCTGCCGCAACTGCCGCACCACTCGATGTTCTTCGCGCAGGACTGGGAGGCCAACTTCGACGCGATCTTCGGCGACGCCCCCCGCGTTCCCAGCCCCGCCTCAACGTATGTGTGCCGCCCAAGCGCCACGGATCCGGCCGTGGCCCCGCCCGGCCACGAGGCGCTGTTCGTGCTCGTGCCCGTTCCCGCGGACGCGCGGATGAGCGCGGAGGCCGTCCTCGCGACCGCGGACGCGGCCATCGACCAGGTGGCCTCGTGGGCAGGCGTTCCGCACCTGCGCGAGCGCATCGTCACGCGCCATGCCGTTGGCCCCCAGGACTTCGCCCAGCAGTATCACTCCTGGCACGGCGGCATGCTGGGGCCCGCGCATGTGCTCAAGCAGAGCGCGATGTTCCGCCCCGGCAACGCGTCCAAGAAGGTGCGAGGGCTCTTCTACGCGGGCGCCACGACCTCGCCGGGGATCGGCGTGCCGATGTGCCTCATCAGCGCGGAACTGGTTCTCAAGCGCATCCGCGGCGACCACTCGGCGGGGCCGCTCCCGGTCCGCGCACCAGTACGGGCCACCGCGTGATCGGGTTCGCCTACCTCGCTGCGCTCCTCGCCAGCAGCGCGTGCATGCTGCTTCTCGACTGGCGCTTCCGGCTGTTCTATTGGCGGGACTGGCGCGCGGCGGCGATCGTCACCGCGATCGGGGTAGGAGCGCTGCTGCTGGTGGACGTCGCGGGCATCGCATTCGGCATTTTCCGCAAGGGTGACGGCGACGCGGCCACGGGCGTGATGCTCGCTCCACACTTCCCGCTCGAGGAGCCGTTCTTTCTGATCTTCATGGTGCTGTGCACGATGGTTCTCTACACGGGTTCGTTGCGGGTCATCGAGTCGCGGAGGCGCGCATGACCTATCCGCAGCTGATCGGGGTGCTCGCGGTGGTGACGCTGGTTGTCGCGGCAGTGGCCCTCGCCGCCTTGCCACAGGCCCGACGCTCCGCTCACCTTCTCGCGATTGTCACCACGTGCGTGGCGCTGGCTGGGCTCACCGCAGTGTTCGATTCGCTCATGATTGCGGCGGGACTGTTCACGTTTGCGGCCGACAAGATCAGTGGAGTCACGGTGTGGCGCGCGCCGATCGAAGACCTCGCGTACGCGGTGTTGTGTGGGCTGGCACTGCCTTCGGTGTGGGTGCTGGTGAGGAGGCGTCGCGATGCCGACTGAGACAGTGAGGGGGCGGGAGTTCTTGCGCGGGGCGATCGCCGCCTCGCGCCCCGTGAGCTGGATCAACACCGCGTACCCCTTCGCGGCGGCGTACGTGCTCACCACCCGCGAGGTGGATTGGGTGTTCGTGGTGGGGACGCTGTTCTTCCTCGTTCCGTACAACCTTGCGATGTACGGAATCAACGACGTTTTCGACTACGAGTCCGACCTCCGCAATCCGCGCAAGGGCAGCATCGAGGGCGCACTGCTTCCCCCTGCGATGCATCGGCCGCTGCTGTGGTTCGTCGCGGTGGTCAACGCGCCTTTCGTGGTGGCGTTGCTCCTCGCGGGCGACACGGTCTCTGCCATTGCGCTCGCGGTGAGCGTGTTCGCGGTGATCGCGTATTCGGCGCCCGGGTTGAGATTCAAGGAGCGGCCGTTCCTCGACTCTGCGACGTCCGCCACGCACTTCGTGAGCCCGGCCGTCGTTGGCTTCACGCTCGCGGACGCGGACTTCACTCGCACCATCTGGCTCATCCTCGCTGCCTTCTTCTTGTGGGCCATGGCGGCCCACGCGTTTGGAGCGGTGCAGGACGTGGGGCCGGATCGCGAGGCGGGAATCGGTTCCATCGCCACCGTGATCGGCGCGCGCGCAACCGTGCGGCTCGCCATCGCCATGTGGGCCGCGTCCGGGCTGATCATGCTCGCGGTCCCGTGGCCGGGACCGCTCGCGGCCATCGTGGTGATCCCCTACATCGTGAACTGTGTGCCGTGGTGGAACGTGACCGATGAGGCCGCGGCCGCGACGAATGTGTCGTGGAGGCGCTTCATCGCGCTCAACTACGGGGCGGGCTTCATCGTGACGCTGCTGCTCATTGGCGCGTGGGGAGCGTACTAGCGCTAGATAGAGGGGTCTTCGCCGGGCGCGTCGGGCTGCGCCTCGGCCGTGCCCGCTGGCACCCGCACGGCAAGCGCTCCCGCGTCCACTCGCGCGGTGATCGCGGTGGCGCGGCCGAGCAGTTCGCCGTCCACCTGCACCTTCTGGGGCGAGTGAAAGCGCACCTCCACCTCTTTGCAGCTCACGTGGTCAACGCGAGACGCCTTCAGCACTCGCGACCACCACGGGTCTTTGATTCCCGCGTTCTGCGCCACCACTTGGCCCAACAGTTCGGTCCAGCCGACGAGCCCGCCGCGCGCGTCGAGCGTGGCGACGTCGAGCATGCCGTCAACGGCAGAGGCGTCGGGGATAAGCTGCAGCCCGCCGGGCAGCCGCCCAACATTGCCCATCATCACGGTGCGCATGTGGGTCTCCGTCGGCTCCCCGCCGTCCACGGTGATGCGAGCGGCGATGCGCTTGGTGCCCAGGTGGGCCACGGCCGCGAAGAAGTACGCGAGCCAGCCAACCCGTGCCTTGAGACGTTCGTCGGCCCCGGCGACCATCTCTGCGTCCAGCCCGCCGCCCGCAATCACCAGGAACAGATGCGAGGCCGGCTCTGTGTCGTCCTGCGCCGGCGTGCCCCGCACGTCGAGCCAGCCGACGTCCACCGTCTGCTCCTCTCCGTCGATCGCAAGCCGCAATGCCGCTTGAGGATCGTTCAGCGGGATGTCGAAGTTCCTCGCGAAGATGTTTCCCGTGCCCATGGGCACAATCCCCATGCTCGCCGCTGTGTGCGCCACTCCCGTTGCCACGGCGCGAACGGTGCCGTCACCGCCGCACGCAACCACAACGTCGGCCCCAAGCTCTACGGCGCGCTTTGCCTGCCCCACTCCGGGGTCGGCCTCGGTGGTGGTGAACCACATCGGCTCTGGCAAGTAGCGGATGGCGCACGCGCGCATGGCTTGCTCGCGCAACTCTCCAACGCCCGCCTTAGTGGGATTGGCCACGAAGGCGATGCGCTGGTTGCGCGTGAACATTGGCGGGACTTCGTCGGTCACGACGGTCGCGGCAATGCGAATGAAGAGCAGCCTTCGCCACAGTCGCGGCACGTTTAACGGATCGCGGTGGCCTATCTGTCGCGTCACCGAGATGACAATGACGAGCGCCAGGAGGGCAACGCCCAACCCCACCATCCCAAGGACGTCTGCCGTCATGGGATGAGCGTAAACGGCGCGCCGATAGACTGCCAGGCATGATCGATCTCAAGCTCATCCGTACCGACCCCAACGCGGTCAGGGCGAGCCAGATCTCCCGTGGCGATGACCCCGCGCTCGTTGACCAGGTGCTTGAGGCAGATGCTGCGAATCGTGCCGCCCTCAACGCCTTTGAGACCGCTCGCGCTGAGCAGAAGGCGCTCGGCGCCCAGGTGGCGCGCGCCCAAGGCGACGAGAAGGCCGCGCTCCTCGCGCGCACCAAGGACCTCGCCGCCCAGGTGAAAGAACTGCAGGCGACGGCCGATTCTGCCGCAACCCAAGCGTCGGACCTTGCCAGGGCGCTGGGAAACATCCCGGAGCCCGGGGTGCCAAGCGGCGGCGAGGACGACTTCGCCGTGCTGCGGCACGAGGGGGCGGTGCGCGACTTTGCGGCCGAGGGCGTCACGGTGCGGGACCACCTCGCCATTGCGGAGGGTCTCAAGGCGATCGATATGGAGCGCGGTGCCAAAGTGTCGGGCGCGCGGTTCTATTTCCTGACCGGCATTGGCGCGCGGCTCGAGCTCGCGATCCTCAATGCGGCGATGGCCGCCGCACAGGAGGCGGGCTTCAGCCCCATGATCACGCCCACGCTTGTGCGGCCGGACGTCATGGCGGGCACCGGCTTCCTCGGCAAGCACGCCGACGAGATCTACTACCTCGAGAAAGACGAGCTGTACCTCACGGGAACGAGCGAGGTCGCGCTCGCGGGCTACCACCTCGACGAGATCGTGGACCTGTCCGATGGCCCGCTGCGGTACGCGGGGTGGAGCGCGTGCTACCGGCGCGAGGCGGGCTCTGCGGGGCGTGATACGAGGGGCATCATTCGTGTCCACCAGTTCCACAAGGTGGAGATGTTCGCGTACGTGCGGGCGGCCGACGCTGCGGCTGAGCACGCGCGCTTCCTCGAGATCGAGGAGGCCATGCTCCAGGCGCTCGAGCTGCCGTATCGCGTGATCGACACCGCGGCGGGCGACCTTGGCATGAGCGCGGCCCGCAAGTTCGACTGCGAGGCCTGGCTGCCATCGCAAGAGCGATGGATGGAGGTCACGTCCACCTCAAACTGCACCACGTACCAGGCGCGTCGGCTCAACATCCGCGAGCGCGGGGAGAACGGGACCGAGGCCGTGGCCACGGTCAACGGCACCATCGGCACCACGCGGTGGATCGTCGCGCTGCTCGAGAACCACCAGCAGGCGGATGGCTCTGTCTATGTGCCGCCCGTGCTGCGGCCGTACCTCGGCGGCGTGGAGTACCTGACGCCAGTGGGCTAGTCGCGTAGCCAGCCCAAGCGCCGGGCGAGCCCCAGCGTCGGGCAGATGCGTGCTGGCGGCCTCCGTCGCGTCGCAAGCGGCGTTTGCGACCTCTCCGTTGCCGCCAGGGCGCGTCGGGGACGACCCCAGACCACCCCGGACATCCGCCCGAGCGGAAGGTTGGTCGCGTAGCCGGCCCAAGCGTCGGGCAGATGCGTGCTGGCGGCCTCCGTCGCGTCGCAAGCGGCGTTTGCGACCTCTCCGTTGCCGCCAGGGCGCGTCGGGGTGGCGCATCGGGGTGAGTGCTTGAGCGATGGCCGCCGACCAGCGCAGAGCGTCGGCCGACGTTCACCCAACCGTCACCCGTCGTTGCGTTGCCACGTCACACCCCCGTCGTATGGTCATGGCATGACAAGAGAAGAAGAGAACGGGCTGGCCGCCACGGATTGGCGGCTCGTGGGGCTCGATATTGACGGAACCCTCATGAACTACGGCGGGGAGATCTCGCCAGCGGTGATCCAGACGGTGGAGCAGGTGCGGATGTGCCGCACGCACGTGGTGCTCGCCACGGGTCGCAACATTGTCGCCACCCTTCCGGTGGCCCACGCGCTCGGCATTCGCCGCGGTTGGGCCGTGTGCTCCAACGGCGCGGTGACCGTGCGCCTCAACCCCGGCACCCCCGGTGGCTATGACATTGCGGCGGTGCGCACCTTTGACCCGCGAGCCGCCCTTGAGCTGGTACGCCAGGAATTGCCCGACGCTTTTGTCGCCGTTGAGGACCTAGGCGTCGGTTTCCGCGTGGCCAAGGAATTTCCCATGGGAGAGCTCGTTGGGCGCCAGCTCGTCGTGGACTACGACGCGCTCGGCCACGAACCCGCCACCCGTGTGGTGGTTCGCGCGCCAGGCGTGGACGTGACCCACTTCGATGCCGTGGTGCAGGCGATGGGCCTGCAAGACGTCACCTACTCCATTGGCTACACCGCGTGGCTTGACCTCACCGGCCCCGGCGTCAGCAAGGCGAGCGCTCTCGAAGAGCTGCGCGTGCACCTCGACGTTGATGCCGCCCACACCATCGCGGTTGGCGACGGCACCAATGACGTGGAGATGCTCCAGTGGGCCGCGCGGTCCGCGGCGATGGGCAACGCGCCCGATCGCGTCAAGCAGGTAGCGGACGAGGTGCTCGGCGTGGTCGCGGACGACGCGTTGGTGCCGTTCCTCGACGAGCTCGTGGACCCCTCGCGGCTCGCGGTTCTGTAGCGCCAACTGGTGGCGGCCGCGTCACTAGGCTGGCCACATGAACTGGCTCACGACGCCCGCCCATCACCGTTGGCTCGAAGCGGAGACCGATCGCCTCCTGGAGTTTGGGGCGGCGAGCAAAGACCCCAGGGGCGGCTTCGGCTGGCTCGGCGAGGATGGCGCCCGCGACACGTCGCACGACGTTGAACTGTGGATCACGTGCCGCATGACCCACAGCTTCTCGCTCGCCACGATGATGGGCCGCCCTGGCGCCGCCGCTCTCGCGGATCACGGCCTCGCGGCGCTCGCGGGGCTCTTGAGGGATGACGAGAACGGCGGCTGGTTCGCCGCCGTTGGAGCCGACGGCCCCACGAACACCGCCAAAGAGGCGTACGGGCACGCCTTCGTGATCCTCGCGGCGTCCTCCGCAACTGCGGCAGGGCGCCCCGGGGGCAGTGAGCTTCTTGACGAGGCCCTCGCTATCCATAGCGAGCACTTCTGGGACGACGACGCAGGCATGAGCCGCGAAAGTTACGCAGCCGATTGGTCCGGCGAAGAGGACTACCGCGGCATCAACGCGAACATGCACACCGTCGAGGCGTACCTCGCTGCCGCTGACGTCACCGGAGACCGGCTGTGGCTGCAGCGCGCGCTCCGCATCACCGAGCGCGCCATCCACCAGTTCGCCGCGGGAAACGAGTGGCGCATCCCCGAACACTTCACGGCGGACTGGGAGCCCGTGCTCGACTACAACATCGATGCCCCGGCTCACCCCTTCCGCCCGTACGGCGCCACGATCGGCCACGCCTTTGAATGGGCACGGCTCGCGTTGCAGCTGGGGGCGGCGCTTGAGCTCGCCGGCATCGCGGCTCCCGAATGGATCGTGCCCGACGCTAGGGCCCTGTATGACACGGCCGTCGCCGAAGGCTGGGACGTGGACGGCGCGCCCGGCTTCGTCTACACGATTGATTGGGAGGGGCGGCCCGTGGTGCGCGAGCGCATGCACTGGGTGAGCGCGGAAGCCATCGGCGCCGCTGCGGTGCTGTGGACGCGTACGCATGTGCAGCACTACGCGGACCAGTACGCGCTGTGGTGGGACTACGTCGCCACCTATCACCTGGACCCCAGTGGCGGCTCGTGGTGGCACGAGCTCGGCACGGACAACGCGGTCTCGCGCACCGTGTGGGAGGGCAAGGCCGACGTCTACCACGCGATACAGGCCACGCTCATTCCACGGCTTCCCGCTGCCCCGGCCCTTGCCGCGGCATTGGCGGCCGGCAAGCTCGCCTAGCCACAGCGTCGGGCACCTACCCGACGCTGAGCACCACTTTGCCGAATACCTCGCCGGATTCGAGGGCCCGGTGGGCGGCGTTGACGTCCTTGAGCGAGAAGACGTCGTGAATCACGGGGCGCACGGCCGTGGGTACGAGCGGCCACACGTGCTCGTGCACGCTCGCGACGATTGCGGCTCGCTGCGCCAGCGGACGGGAGCGGAGCGTCGTGCCCGCGACGGTGAGTCGCTTGGACAAGACCGTTCCCAAGTTGATCTCGGCTTTCGCTCCCGATTGCAGCCCGATGATGACGAGCGTGCCGTCGTCGCGAAGCACCTCGAGGTTGTTCGCGAGGTAGTCGCGGCCGACGCAGTCGAGCACCATGTCCACCCCTCCGCGCTCGCGGACGGCGGCCACGAAATCCTGCGAGCGGTAGTCCACGGCGAGGTCGGCGCCCAACTGGCCACAGCGTCGGGCACGTTCTTCGCCCCCGGCGGTGACGAACACGGTGAGGCCAAGCGCCTTGCCCAACTGTATGGCGGTAGTGCCGATGCCTCCAGAACCGCCATGGACGAGCACAGAGTCGATGCCGGGGAACCCGCCGGCGCGGAGGTTGGACCACACCGTGCAGGCCGCTTCCGGCAGCGCAGCGGCCTCAACATCCGAGATTCCTGAGGGTGTTGGCAGCACAAGTGATGAATTGCACACGGCATATTCGCCGTATCCGCCACCCGGAAGAAGCGCACATACGCGGTGGCCGGCTGACCATTCGGTGACGCCCTCGCCAACCTCCTCGATGACCCCCGCGACCTCAAGACCGGGCCAGGCGGGCGAACCGGGCGGTGAGGGGTACAAACCGCGCTTTTGCAGGACATCTGCCCTATTCACGCCCGCGGCGGCGACCCTGATGAGCACCTCATGCGGGCCGGGCCGCGGCACGGGGGCGTCCTCAATGACCAGGTCTCCGGAATCGGTGAAACCGGGCAAAGTGGCTACCTTCACCAAAAATCCCTCAGAACTTCCGTCATAGAGATGTGGCACGTGACTCTCAATGTACGGGTTGTACTTGGGTACCTCAGGTTTTCGGCGACGTGGCCGATAACCGGTGGGACTGGAATGGCTCGTGTGACCCACGACGAGGCTGCGGGATCCGCAGGTTCACAAGGGAGAGGCTTCATGCTCCAAAGGCTTGGTATTCGAGGAAAGATCCTCGCGGTTGTGGCAGTGCCGATTCTCGTTCTGCTGCTCGCGGCCGGATACATCACGCTCGCTGCCGTGAACGCGTTGAACGACGCCACGAACGCGCAACAACTGGTGGAGACCGACAAGTCCGCCAAGCCCTTCCAGACGGCCTTTAACGCGGAACGCGACGCCGCGGCCAACTTTGTGGACACGTACACGAGTTACAACTCTGAGCGCCAGGCGCAAGAGGTGCCGATCGACACCGCGATGGATGCGCTCTTGCTCGCCTCGCCCTCCGCATGGGACAAGGTCAACGACATCTTCGCTGGCGGCAACGGTGACGCCACCATGAGCCTTACCGCTGCGCGCCTCGTTGCACCGTCGGTGCCCAAGAACGGCACCGAGGTGACCTGGCCCGCAAAGCAGAGCTCCGACGACGCTGTCGCAACGCTTTTCGCGATGAGCGACCAGGTAGACGCACTCGCGGACAAGGCAAAGGGCGACGCCGCGGATCTCCTGGGTGACATCGCGTTCGACCTCAACACTGAGGCGACCGCCGCGCAGAACCTCTTCACAGTGCCCCAGCCCTATGAGGCTGCATACGAGGCCGCAGTGGCGGACTCCGACCAGACCTGGGCAGCGTTGCTCAGCGACATGAACTCGGTTCCCTCGAACGCTACCAACGACGCCGTGGTCGCCATGATCACCACCGTCAAGGACCAGATGCGTGACCTCGAGGAGACGCGCGCAACGGTGGCAACAGTTGGCAACTCCGCGAACAACCTGTCCCAGTGGTACGGCGGCGTGCTCGACTCCGTGAACGACATGATCGACCGCTCGTCGATCGCCGTTGACGACCCCGACCTGAGCCTCCAGCTGAGCGCCTACGGCGCCATGTTCAACCTGATGCAGGAACTCTCGTTGGAGTCCACGCAGACTCAGCGCATCCTCCGCCAGGGTGACTACAAGCAGGGTGACGCTACCGCTGCTCGAAACCAGGTTGCCGCCACCGACTTCGCCCTCGAGCAGGCCCAGATCGCGGCCGCCGCCGTAAGCAGCGAACTGCTGGTCCCTGACTGGGGCGCATCTCGCGTTGCCGGTAACAACTACGACTTCGCGTCCATCCGTAACACCGTGGCCAACGGTGACGCGGCGGCCCTCGCAACGATCGCTACCCAGGACTGGGTGGGAATGGTTGACGCGGAAGAGGCCGCCCAGGAGCCCGCATTCGACCAGTCGATCGCAATGGCCACGAGCCAAGCCGACACCCTGCGTCAGGCGGCCCTCGTGCAGGCGGCGATCACGGCCGTCGGCGCTATTGTCGCCATCGCGCTGTCGCTCATCGTGGCCCTCCTGATCGCCCGCCGCATCGTGGTGCCGCTGCGCCGCCTGACCACCACGGCTACCGCCGTGCGTGCAGAGTTGCCGCGTCTTGTGGAGCGAGTCGCGATGCCAGGTGAGACGGTTGACGTCGCTGAAGTGCAGATCCCCGTGGAGTCGCGAGACGAGGTGGGACGTCTCGCGGAGGCGTTCAACGGCGTTAACGCTGCAACGCTCTCGATCGCCGCCGAGCAGGCCGCCCTTCGTGGCTCTATCTCGGAAATGTTCGTAAACGTGGCCCGTCGCGACCAGGTGCTGCTGAACCGCCAGCTTGCGTCTATCGACGACATGGAGCGCACGCAGGACGATCCCGAAACGCTCACCAAACTGTTCGCTCTTGACCACCTCGCAACCCGAATGCGTCGTAACAGTGAGTCTCTGCTCGTGCTCGCAGGTATCGACACCGGTCGCCGCTTGCGTCGCTCGATGCCGCTGTCCGACGTGATCCGTACCGCGTCGTCTGAGATCGAACTGTATGAGCGGGTTCAACTTGAGCTCGACGCTGACCCCGCCATGCTCGGTCACTCCGCCCTTACCGCCGCGCACCTCTTTGCTGAGCTGCTGGAAAACGCCACCGTGTTCTCCGACCCCGGTACCCCAGTCATCGTTCGCACGAGCGAGCAGGACGGCCTGTACGTCGTAGAGGTGCAGGACTCCGGAATCGGTATGACGGAAACCGAGCTCGCCGAGGCCAACAGCCGCGTCGCGTCCACGGCGGCGTCCGAAATCCTCGGTGCCCAGCGTTTGGGCCTGTTCGTGGTTGGTCGTATTGCCCGCCGCATCGGTGCGCGCGTGTCCATTGAGTCCGCCGAGGGCCAGGGCACCACCGCGCGTGTCGTCATGACGCGCTCGTTGTTCGACTCGACGGTTGCTCCCGACGTGGTGCACCACACGGAGTCCACTGTTGACGAGGCCATGCACGCCCCCGCGGCGCTCGTTGCGAACAGCGCGGAGGACGAGCAGTTCGAGGCGCCGGCGGCGCCGTCCGAGGCCCCCGCGGCCGCGGCAGCGGCCGCAGTGGCCGCGTACCAGCCGGCCGTCGTTGAGTCCGCACCGCTTGTGAGCCGCGAGGCTCCCGCAGAGGTGAGCGTCGACGACCTGATCGCCGCCGATGCGGAGGCCGCCCCCGCAGGTGTGGCCGTTGACTCCGCAGACCTGACTGACGGCGTCACCGGCATGGGCCTGCCCACGCGCCGCCGCCGCAACGCGCCCGTCGAGGTCTCCGAGGACGAAGAGAAGAAGATCATCGGCCTTCCCGCTCGCGCCACCGCCGCACAGCTCAGCGCTCTCGAGGCCGCAACGCCGGACGAGGCGTTCAAGCCCGCAATTCCCGCGAGCGAGCTGTCCCCGCAGACTCCGGAAGAGCGCGCCCAGATGTTCCGCGGCTTCCGCTCTCGCAGGGAGCTCACCGAGAACGCGCCAGAGGTCGATCCCGAGGCCGAGTCGCTTGGTCACGCCGCCCGCCGCGGTGGCCTTGCTCCCGAGGATCTCGTTGCCGCAGCGCAGGTCGAGGAGCCCGTGGAGCAGATGGTCATCCCGTCGCTCGAGGAAGACGAGCACGACCACGAGGCGGCGGCCGCCGTTGCCGGTGTCGCTGCAGTCAGCGCCCTCGACGTCCCTGCCCTCGCGGCGGACGGCGACGAGGATGTGGCAGACGCGCCAATGGTGGTGCCCATGCTCGAGGACGACGACGAGTTCCCCGTTGCGCAGCAGGCTGCAGAGCCGGTCGCGCAACTCGACGACGCTGTCGCAGAGGTCCAGGTTGAGGACGATGCCCCTGCGCAGCAGCTCGCTGAGCCAGCAGAGGTCGCAGAGCCTGCCGCAGAGCCGGAGCCTGAGTTCGTTGGTTTCGCGGCGCAGCCGGAGCCACAGCCCGAGCCACAGCCCGTTGTGCCTCCCGCCGCGCCCGTCGTGGCGGCGGCCGCCGCTGCGGCCCCGTTCTCCTACGCCGACGTCTACGGCTCGCTCCCGAGCCCCTCGCCGGCACCTGAGCCGCAGCAGGCCTGGGCGGCAGAGCCCGCCCCTGTCACCGACGCATCCGCAAGCTCAGAGCCGACGCTCGATGAGCTGATCGCCGGATCCACGGACGAAGAGGCGGTCAAGAGCGGATTCTTCTCGCGATTGTTTGGACGCTCCAAGAAGGACAAGAAGGTTGTCGCAGCCGCGGCCACCGCAGCCGTGGTGGCGAACGCCGCTGACGACAGCCCGCCTTCCGGCGGGCTGGGGTTTGGCAACGAGCCCACCGACGGCGGGTTCGGCGGCGGACCGCGTGTAGTGCCGGAGCCTGCGTTCGCAGGCGCCCCTGCCTACGAGGCGTCCTCGGGCTATGGCGAGGCTCCCGTTCCATCGGCGGCGCCGGTATACGACTCGGCCCCCGCTTACGAGGCGGCCCCCGCTTACGAGGCGGCCCCCGTGTACGACGCCCCCGCAGTGGTGGAGGCCCCACCCGTGGCCGCGCCGGTTGCCGAGGCTGCTCCTGTAGAGCAGGCCGCACCGGCGGCACCTGGCGGAGCGTTCGCGCTGTGGACCTCGCAGCCCGCGCAGGAGGCCCCCGCGGCGCCGGCGGCGCCCGAGGCCGCGGTGGTGGAGGCTCCAGCACCCGCGACGTTCGAGGTCCCGACGGCCGGCCAGGCCTTCTCGGTTGACGAGTTGGCGAACCCGTTTGGCTGGGAAGCTGCTGGCGCCACGGCGCTCGCGGCCGCGGAGCCCGAGGCCACGGTCGAGTACCAGCCGGTAGTCGACATCCAGCCGGAACTCGACTCCGAAGTCTCTGGCCAGGCGGAGATGACCAGCGCGGTCTTCTCCGAGTTGAGCTCTCTTGCCGCCGAGCGCCCCAAGGTCGAGACCACCCGGGCCGGACTCCAGCGTCGCCGCGCGGCAGATGCTCCAGCCGTCGAAGTCAAGCCGATCGAGGCCGAGGTTCAGTTGTCGCACAAGGAGCGCGACGCTGACGAGGTCCGCTCGCGCTTCTCAAGCTTCTATTCCGGAACGCAGCGGGCGCGCCACGACGTGGCGGAGTTCGAGCAGCGCTCGCAGAGCACAGCAGGCAAGGAATAGGACAATGGCACAACCAAACACCCACAAGGAGGACCGGTGACCACCCTCAGCACTGAGGCCACCAACTTTGGATGGCTACTGGACAACTTTGTTCAGACCGTTCCCGGCACGCGGCACACGCTCGTCGTCAGCGCCGACGGCTTGCTCATGGCAATGTCGAAGAACCTGGACCGCACGGGCGGCGACACGCTCGCGGCCGTCGTCTCAGGCATGGCGTCGCTTACGCGCGGCGCCGCTCGCCAGCTCAACGCGGGTGAGGTGCGGCAGTCGATCATCGAGATGGACGAGCTGTTCCTCTTCCTCATGAGCGTGAGCAACGGTTCGGTTCTCGCCGTAGCAGCGGACTCGACGTGCGACGTCGGCCTTGTTGGCTACGAGATGACGCTGTTGGTGTCGCGCACGGAGAACGCGCTCACGCCTCAGCTCATCAGCGAGATGCGGCAGAACCTCCCGACCGACGGCCAGACCCGGTCGTAAGGACGCACGATGCCCGATCTCTACGCCACGCAGTCTGAGGACGAGCCGGAGGACACCTACGCGGTGCGCCCCTACGCCGTCACGGGTGGGCGAGTGCGTGCAGCGAGTGCGGACCTGCCGATGGAGGCGCTCGTTGAGGCTTCCTCCACCCCAGAGGCTTTGAGGGGACTCACCCCCGAAAAGAAAAAGATCCTGCAGCTTGCTACAGGTCAATATCAATCCGTCGCTGAGCTCTCTGCTCACACCAGGCTTCCGCTTGGTGTGGTCCGGGTGTTGGTGACGGATCTTGCTGAAGAAAATTACTTGAGAATCCACACCGGCGGAACCGCTCAGGATGCGAGTACGCATGATGAGTCCGGCGGTCTTTCACTAAGTCTCTTGGAGAGTGTCCTCGATGGCATCGCAGCCCTCTGACGCGCCCGTCGCCACGGCGACGGCGCCGTCCCACGTTGCCCCCACGGTCGTCAAGATCGTGATCGCGGGTGGTTTCGCCGTGGGCAAGACCACCTTCATCGGGTCGATCTCCGATATCGATCCGCTCAACACCGAAGCCGCCATGACGGAGCACTCCGTCGGCGTCGATGACGCAGGCGGTGTTACCGACCGCAAGACCACCACCACCGTGGCCATGGACTTTGGACGCATTGCGCTTCCTGGGTCGCTGTGGCTGTACCTGTTTGGCACGCCTGGCCAGGATCGCTTCCTGTTCATGTGGGACGACCTGGTTCGCGGTGCGATCGGTGCCGTGGTCCTCGTCGACACGGAGCGCCTTGACCAGTGCTTCCCCGCCGTCGACTACTTCGAGGGCCGTGGCATCCCGTTCGTGGTTGGTGTGAACTGCTTTGATGGCGTCGCCAAGCACCAGCTTGAGGACGTCAGGGAGGCGCTGGGCCTTGGCCCTGACGTGCCTCTGATGTACACGGATGCTCGCGAGAAGGCTGCGACGAAGCAGGCCCTCATCGCGGTTGTCCAGCTTGCAATGCAGCGCATCAAGGAGCGCTAAGTCTCCTCGCAGCGGCGCGGATCCTTCCCTGGCGGGGGCGGGGTCCGCGCCGCTGTTGCGTTTGGCGGGATACCCTGGTCGCCGTGATGTACCTGGATGGCTCGGCCCTGTGTCGCTTCTTGCCGGGCGTCCGCTTCTACGGGGAGTTCACCGCGTGGGCGATCCCGCAACTGGAAAACCTCGCCACGAGCCAGCTTGGGCTCACCGAGCTTCGCCAGGCCGCGGCACTGTATCCCCGCGAGGAGAAGGACAACGCCTACGAGGTGGTGGAGCAGGTCCGCGCCCGCATTCCGGTGGTGCGTTTCAGCGACGACAACGTGCAGGTGTCCACCCACGCGGCGAGCGTGTTGCGTCCCTTCGCTGCGCTGCATCTTGGGGCTGCGGTTGCACACCCGTCGATCGACACGATCGTCACCTACGACCCCGAACTTGCCCGCGTCGCCGCACTCTATGACCTCAAGGTGGTGAGTCCCGGCCTGCCCGCAGGCTGGCACAATGGGCCAGTCGGTTAGCCGACGAGGAGAGTTGACCGAGCGGCCGAAGGTGACGGTCTTGAAAACCGTTGTGGCTACAACCACCGTGGGTTCGAATCCCACACTCTCCGCGCATGTGATGTCTCAAGACATCGTTCCGCGGTGTCTCGAGACATCGTTCACTGGGGCCCTTCCGTCAGGAAGGGCCTTTGGTGTTTTTGGGTTGGTAGTCCTTGTCGGTGTTGATGGTGTGTTCGGCGA
>NZ_JASGEO010000013.1:0-395788 GCF_049841215.1 Demequina sp. | reverse complement strand
CCGGCTATTCGTGCCCATAGCCGGACTCACGACCCATTCGGAGGGCCGCCGCGTGGGGCGCCCGGCGTCAGGGGCGGTGGGGCGGAGCGCCCGGCGTCAGGGCCGCCGCCGGGAGCCCCCGGCCGGCACCTATGGACTCGACGTGCCCTCGCGGTTCGCGAACCGCTGCTGCAGCATCACCGCCACGACGATGATGATGCCCTTGGCCACCAACTGCACCGACGTGGACAGGTTGTTCTGAGTGAACACGTTCGTCAGGGTCGCGAACAGCAGCACACCAAGGACGGTGCCGCCGATGGTCCCGCGTCCGCCAATGAGCAGCGTGCCACCAACAACGACGGCCGCGATCGCGTCGAGTTCGTACAGCTGACCGTGCGTCGACGTGCCGGCCGTGGTGCGCGACAGCAGCATCGTCGCCGCGATTCCCGCCGCGCCCCCGGACAGCATGTAGAGGTACATGGTGTGGCGCTTGACGTTCACGCCCGCGAGCCGCGCGGCCGTCGCGTTGCCGCCGATCGCCACCGTGCGCCGCCCAAACGTGGTGCGGTTGAGCAAGAACCAGCCGGCAATCGCAACGATCGCGAAGATCCAAATGACCCACGAGATGCCCAGCAGCTCGCCTCGGAAGAACTTGAGGAAGCCCTGGTTGTTGACCACCTGCGTCTGCCGCTGAGAGATGAGCTCCGCGGCACCACGAGCGGCCACGAGCATCGCAAGCGTCGCCATGAAGGCCACCACTTTTCCGTACGCGATGATGAGGCCATTCGTGAGGCCCGCCACCACACCGGTGGCGATCGCTACGAACACCATCAACGGCCAGAAGCCCGACGCTGCGGTTTGGATCGCGCCGATCGTCGCCACCACGGAGGACAGGCCGAGCACGGATCCCACGGACAGGTCGATGCCGCCTGCCGTGATGACGAACGTCATGCCGATAGCTACCACACCGATCACCGACGCCAGGCGCAGGATCACCAGGAAGTTGTCGATGCTCATGAAGTTCTCTTCGGCCGTCACCCACCCCACGACGACGAGCACGAGAAGCGCGATCACGAGGCCGATGTTGCGGCCAACTGAAGGCCGTCGCGACGCCTTCTTTTCTGCAGGGGTTTCAACAACGGCGGTGGACTCCGCGCCGGGAGTGGTGCTCTGCTCGCTCACGCGGCACTTCCTTTCATCACAAGGTCGAGCACGCCGTGCTCGTCGATCTGCTCGGCGGGGCGCTCGTCGAGCACCCGGCCGTCGGCCACCACCACCACACGGTCGGCAAGGCCAATCACTTCATCAATTTCGCTCGACACCACGAGGATCGCGGTGCCCTGGGCGGCGAGTTCGCGGATGAGTCCGTAGATCTCTACGCGCGCGCCAACGTCCACGCCGCGGGTGGGTTCGTCGAGCAGCAGCACGCGCGTTCCGTGAATCAGCCAGCGGGCCAGCATCACCTTCTGCTGATTGCCGCCGGACAGCGTGCGGGTGACGCGGTCCGGCTCAGCGGGGCGCAAGTGGAGTGCGGCCATTTGTTGTGCCGTTGCCTTGCGCTCCGCTGCCTCGTTGAGCAGCCCACCTCGTGCAAAGCGTGCGAACGTTGACAGGGTCGCGTTCTTGAAGATCGGCTCCTCGAGAAGCAGCCCTTGGCTCTTGCGCTCCTCTGGCGACAGCCCCATTCCTGCGGCAACGGCGTCCTCTACGGATCCGGGGCTCATCTCTTTGCCCTCGACGCGCACCGTTCCCGCGCTCGCCTTGCGGTGCCCGGCAATGGTCTCGAGGATCTCGGAACGGCCGGACCCGACAAGTCCCGCGAGTCCCACGATTTCGCCCGCGCGCACGGAGAGGTTCACGTCTTCGAAGCTGCCCTTGAGCGACAGCCCTGAGACCTCCAGCAACGCGGGAGCGTCCGCAGCAACACCAACGCGAGCGGGGAACACCTGCTCGATGGTGCGGCCCGTCATCAGGGCGATGAGCTCTCGCGTTGGAGTCTGCGAGACCAAGAGGTTGGAGGCCGGGCTCCCGCCGTCCTTCAGTACGGTGATGCGATCGCCGATGCGCTCAATCTCTTCCAGCCGGTGGGAGATGTAGATGACCGCGATGCCCTGATCCGTGAGCTCGTTGACGATGCGGAAGAGGTTGTTGACTTCTTCGGAATCGAGCACCGCGCTTGGCTCGTCCATGATCATGAGCTTGATGTCGTGGCTCAGCGCGCGCGCCATCGACACGATCTGCTTGTTGGCGGGGGAGAGGCTACCCACCTCGCGATTGGGGCTGAGGTCTGGGTGGCCAAGGCGGGCCATGAGGTCCCGAGTTGCCTTGTGGGTGCCGCGGCGGTTGAGAACGCCGCCGCGCGCTATCTCGTGGCCCAGGTAGATGTTCTCGGCGATTGTCAGGCCATCCACCACATCGAGTTCCTGATACATGGTCGCGATGCCAAGCTCGAGGGCCGCAACGGGGTTCGCGATGGTGACGGCCTCGCCGTTCCAACGGATCTCACCGCCGTCGGGTTGGTGGGCGCCAGAGAGCGTCTTGATGAGGGTGGACTTGCCGGCGCCGTTCTGGCCAAGTACGCAATGCACTTCGCCAGCGACAACGTCGAGGTCGACCCCAATCAGCGCACGCGCGGGGCCGAAGGACTTGGTGAGGCCCCGCACCTCAAGTAATGACGCGGGGTGGTCGTCTTCGATCACAGGCACAACATAACACACTGACCTTTTGACGGCCAGAATCGCCACGATCCCGCATATCGCCTGCAAATCACCGCGATTCGGCGCCAATCCACGTTGACTGAGCGCTTCGTTCGTTGCGAAATCGTTATGACGAGCAGCATACATAAGTTGCGCAGACCCCGACGAGTTCTGCTACGTTGGCCGTGTCAGTGCGGACATCATGGGCCCAAGATCCCCCAAGCGGCTCTTCCCTAGGTGGCCTCGGATTGCTGGCAAAGACGACAGTGATTTATTGAGGAGGAACTCATGTACTCGAACCTCTCGAGGCGCAAGAAGTTTGGCGTTGCCGCAGTCACCGCGATCGCCGCGGTCTCCCTGCTCGCAGGGTGCAGCAATGACAGTGACGAGCCGGGCACGGGCAACAACTCGGCCGCCCCCGGAGACAACAACGCAGCAGGCGACACGGTCGTCATCGGCTTCTCCGGCCCTGCCGCAGACCACGGCTGGCTGGGTGCCATCAACTCTGCGGCCAAGGAAATGGGCGACAGCTTCCCTGACGTGGACCTGAAGATCGCGGAGGGCACCAACGACGCCGCGCTGCAGATCAGCCAGGTTGAGCAGTTCGTCAACGACGGCGTCGACGCCATCGTGCTGCTGCCCACCGACGGTGCCGCTCTCACCGAGGCGGCAATCAACGCCATGAACGCGGGCATCCCCGTCATCAACGTTGACCGCGAGTTCTCGTCAGACGATGCCGCTCGCGTGACCATCCTTGGTGACAACTACGGCATGGGCAAGAGTGCAGGCAAGTACATCTGCGGCAAGCTCGGCGACAACCCCGATGCTGTGGTCGCGGAGATCGCGGGCATTGACTCCCTGCCCCTCACGCAGGATCGCAGCAAGGGCTTCAGCGACGCTCTCGCCGAGTGCGGCCTCAACGTGGACGCCCGCGTTGCCGCGGACTTCACCATCGCCGGTGGTCAGCAGGTCACGGAGCAGCTGCTCTCCGCGAACCCCAAGATCGACGCGATCTGGAACCACGATGACGACCAGGGTGTCGGCGTACTCGCCGCCATCGACGAGGCTGGCCGCGACGAGTTCTTCATGGTGGGCGGCGCAGGCTCGCTCAACGCGATGAACGCCATCAAGGCGGGAGACACCGTTCTTGAGGCCACCGTCATCTACCCGTCCACGCAGGCCGCGGACGGCATCGCTCTGGCAAGGCTCTTGGTGCAGAACAAGAGCATGGCTGACCTGGCTTCTCCGGGTGTGCCCCACCGCATCGTGCTTGACGCGCCTGTGGTGACCAAGGACAACGTCGACGAGTACCTGCCGATCGGCTTCGAGTCCTAGGAGGGGACTGCGGCGGCCGCGCCCTCCGGTGGGCGGGGCCGCCCCAACTCACCCCTCTCAGCACCGATGTAAGGAGACAGCACCATGCCTGCGCCACTCAAAGTTGCGATGATCGGCAATGGATTCATGGGCGCCGCCCACTCGCAGGGCTGGAGGGTGGCCCCGCGGTTCTTTGGCCTTCCAGCAAACCCCACCATGGCCGTTCTGGTTGGCCGCGATGCGGCCAAGAACAAGCATCTGGCCGACGCTTGGGGCTGGGAAGAGGCCAGCGAGGACTTCGCGGCCACGATAGCCCGCGACGACATCGACATCGTCGACATCGTGACGCCGGGCGACACTCACTGCGAGATGGCCATCGCGGCCCTCGAGGCAGGCAAACACGTCATTTGCGAGAAGCCTCTTGCCAACACGGCCGAAGAGGCCCGGAGGATGGCGCAGGCCGCAACCACAGCGTCGGCCGGTGGGATCCGCTCAATGGTGGGATTCACCTATCGCAGAGTCCCTGCCGCCACCTTTGCGAAGCAGCTCGTTGAGCGCGGCGCCGTTGGCACGATTCGCCAGGTGCGCGGCCAATACCTGCAGGATTGGCTCGCGGATCCTGAGGCGCCGCTCACGTGGCGGCTCGACAAGTCCAAGGCGGGTTCCGGTGCGCTCGGCGACATCGGAGCTCACGCTATCGACCTCGCCCAATTCATCACGGGACAGCGCATCACCGATGTCTCCGGCGTGATGCGCACCTTCGTCACCGAACGCCCCGTGCTGGGGGAGGGCCACGGTCTGTCCGGTTCGGCGGGCACAGAGCGCGGCCCGGTGACCGTTGACGACTACGCGGCATTTAACGCCCAGTTTGAGGGCGGTCAGGCGGGCCTCTTCGAGGCCAGCCGCTTTGCCACCGGCCGTAAGAACGCACTGCGCATTGAAATCGCGGGCGACAAGGGCGCGATTCTCTTCGACCTAGAAGACATGAACGCGTTGCAGTACTACGACGCCACCGCGCCTGGCACAGAACAGGGCTTCAAGCGCATCTTCGTGACCGAGGCGGACCACCCGTACGTCAAGGCCTGGTGGCCCGCTGGGCACATGCTTGGGTACGAGCACGCGTTCTCTCACCAGGTGAAGGATTTTGTTGAGGCGGTAGCAAGCAGTACCGACCCAACGCCATCGTTCGAGGACGGCTACCAGGTGCAGCGCGTACTCGACGCCGTTGAGCGCAGTGCCGGTGCCGGCAGCGCTTGGACAAGCACCGACTGACAGGCGAACGAAAGGACTATCGCAATGGCGCGACCAATCACCCTCTTTACTGGCCAATGGGCGGACTTGCCGCTTGAGGAAGTGGCTCGCCTAGCGTCGGGCTGGGGCTATGACGGGCTTGAGCTCGCCTGCTGGGGCGACCACCTGGATCCGTGGCGGCACGACGAGGACGGGTACGTCGAGAGCAAGCTTGAACTGCTCGACAAGTACAACCTCAAGGTCTTTGCAATCTCTAACCACCTCAAGGGCCAGGCGGTCTGTGACGACCCCATTGACCACCGCCATCAGGACATCGTCGGCTCGCGGGTGTGGGGCGATGGCGACGCGGAGGGGGTGCGCGAACGCGCCGCAGAGGAGATGAAGCACACCGCGCGGCTTGCGCGGAAACTTGGTGTGGACACGGTGATTGGATTCACGGGTTCGAGCATCTGGAAGTACGTCGCGATGTTCCCGCCGGTGAGCCAAGAGGCGATCGACGCCGGCTACCAGGACTTCGCCGATCGCTGGAACCCGATCCTCGACGTGTATGACGAGGTGGGGGTTCGATTCGCGCACGAGGTGCACCCGAGCGAGATCGCTTATGACTACTGGACCACCGTCCGCACCCTCGAGGCGATCGGTCACCGAGAGGCGTTCGGCCTCAACTGGGACCCGAGTCACATGGTGTGGCAGGACCTCGATCCCGTTGGCTTCCTGTGGGACTTCCGCGATCGCGTTTATCACGTCGACTGCAAGGACACCCGCAAGCGCATGGTCAACGGTCGCAATGGCAGGCTCGGTTCGCACCTCGCTTGGGCGGATCCGCGCCGTGGGTGGGATTTCATCTCTACGGGACACGGCGACGTGGCGTGGGAGGACGCGTTCCGCATGCTCAACCACATTGGGTACACGGGGCCAATCTCTGTGGAGTGGGAGGACGCTGGAATGGATCGCCTGCTCGGCGCCCCGGAGGCTCTTGACTTTGTGCGGCGGCTCGCCTTTGATGCGCCCGACGCTGCGTTTGACTCCGCGTTCAGCTCAAGCGAGTAGGTGCGGGCCTAGTTTGGCCTTCGCTTGGTGGCGCACGTTCTGGCTTTCTGCTCGAGTTAGTGCGCGCGCCTGCGCGGTTGCGGAACCTGCAGGTGCAGTACAGGCCCGGCGAGCCTGACCGCGAAGGTTATTGCGATCGCAACGCCGGCCGTCACGAGCGCATGCGAGCCGTCGTAGATGAGCGCGTAGGCGAGCGCGCCGCACAATCCGGCGGCCGCGTTCGGCGGGCCGACGTACATGATCGAGGACGGCCCCCCTGAAACAGGTCCGTAAGAATCGGCCCGCCTACGGACGCGACAGTGCCGATGAGGACGGCGGAACGGCTCGGGAGCCCAGAGAGGAGTGCCGCGTTGGCGCCTACGCACGCGAATAGTCCGATGGACAGCGCGTCCAAGACCCACAGCACCCTCCGGAGCTTGCGCACGTAGTAGAGGAAGAACGCGCCGAATGCCGCAGCGATCACCGCAGCGGCGATATACCAGGAATTTCGCAGCACGGCCGGAGGAAGGTCGCCCAGCAGGACGTCGCGGATCATGCCGCCGCCGAAGCCCGTCACGGTCGCAAGTGTCAGGACACCTACGACGTCGACGTGCTCGTCCTCGCCTGCTCGCACGGCGCCGCCGAGCGCACCGACGAACACCGCGACCACGTCGATCGCGAGGGGAATCTCGAGGATGTCGCCTGCCAGGTGCCCAGCGTAGAGGCACGTGTATGCGGACAGGATGTGAGTGGAAGTGGAGGTTCTCCGGTTGCGGAGTGAGCACTCACTCACTTAAGGTTCGATGGTGGCCACTCGGACCGTTCGCGCGAAGCCGCTCTCTGCGCAAGAGCGGCGAGAGTCGATCCTCGACGCCGCCGTGCCGCTCTTCATGACGAGTGGCGCCGACGTCACGACTCGGCAGATCGCGGATGCTGCCGGCATCGCAGAGGGAACGATCTTCAGGGTCTTCGAGGACAAAGACGCGATCGTGGACGCCGCAGTCGCGCGCTTCATGGATCCCACTCCCACCCTCCACCGCCTTGCGGAGATCGACCACAGCCTCGACCTCGAGGCCACCGTGGTGGCGATGATCGACATTCTCCGCGAGCGCATCGCGGGCGTCATGGGGATCATGCAGGCGGTCGGGATGCGCAAGCACCCGGCCCACCCTCCGCGCTCCGACGGCGATCTCGCCAACTCGGTCGCCGTCTCTGTGTTGCGACGCCACGAGTCGCAACTGGGAGTCTCGCCTGAGGAGGCGATAAGCCTCATTCGTGCGGCCGTGTTCGGCTCCACGGTCGTGCCCTTCGCGGGAGCCCCAACGGTCACCACCGAAGTGCTCGCGCACCTCATTGTCAACGGCATTGGAAAGGCCTAAGTCATGCTCTGGAGTCTGCTCGTCGAGTCCGTGCGCCCCTATTGGAGGCTGTTGGCAGGTGTCATCGTCTTCCAGTTGGCCCAATCCATCGCGAACCTCTTCCTACCCACGCTCAACGCCGACATCATCGACAACGGCGTCGCCACCGGAGACATCGCCTACATCTGGAAGACAGGCGGAGTCATGCTTGCCCTGAGCTTCGGGCAAGTAATCTGTGCAATCGTCGCTGTCTACTTCGGCGCGAAGCTCGCGATGCGAGTAGGTCGTGACCTGCGCGGCAAGCTAATGAGCCGCGTGATGACCTTCGCTGAGTCTGACGTGCAGCGATTCGGCGCCCCGAGCCTCATCACGCGTTCCACCAATGACGTCCAGCAGGTGCAGATGTTGGTGCTCATGACTGCAACGCTGCTGGTATCTGCCCCTTTCATGGCGATCGGCGGCATCATCATGGCGCTCCAGCAAGATGTTGCACTGTCGTGGATCATGGTGGTGGCGATCCCGCTGCTGCTGATCTTTGTGGCATTCATCGTGAACCGCATGGTTCCCCACTTCCGCCGCATGCAGGTGCGCATCGACGTCATCAACCGCGTGCTGCGCGAACAGCTCACGGGAATCCGCGTGGTGCGCGCCTTCGTGCGCGAGCCGCAAGAGACCGCGCGCTTCGCCAAAGCCAATGAGGACGTCACCGAGTCCGCCTACAAGGCCGGCATGTACATGGCCGCGATGTTCCCCGTCGTGATGCTGATAATGAACCTCGGCTCGGTCGCGGTGCTGTGGTTTGGCGCCCCCCGCGTGGAGTCGGGCGAGATGCAGGTGGGCGCGCTGACCGCATTCCTCACGTACCTCATCCAGATCCTGATGTCCGTGATGATGGCCACCTTCCTGTTCGTGATGATCCCGCGCGCCGCGGTGGCCGCGGATCGCATCGGCGAGGTGCTTGGCACGGACACCGCGGTCAGGAACCCCGCGTCTGCGCTCACTGATATGCCCGACGCTGGCTCGCTTGAGTTCCGCGACGTCACCTTCTCGTACCCTGGCGCCGAGCACCCGGTGCTGTCCAACGTGAGCTTCACGGCCACCCCCGGTACCACGACGGCGATCATCGGCTCCACTGGCGCCGGCAAGACGACGCTCGTGAACCTCATCCCGCGCCTCTATGACGCGACCGGGGGGCAAGTGCTGCTTGGCGGCGTGGATGTTCGCGAGCTGGACCTCGAAACCGTGTGGTCGCAGATAGGCCTCGTACCGCAGCGCCCGTACCTCTTCAGCGGCACCGTCGCCTCCACCCTTCGCTACGGAGCCCCAGACGCCACCGACGAAGACCTGTGGGCGGCGCTTGAGGTGGCCCAAGGCCGGGACTTCGTGGAGGCCATGCCCGAGCAGCTGGAGACGGCCGTTGCGCAAGGCGGAACCACGGTCTCCGGCGGCCAGCGCCAGCGGCTGTCCATCGCCCGCGCCCTGGTGCGCAAACCCCCCGTCTTGGTGTTCGACGACTCGTTCTCCGCGCTCGACACGGCAACGGACGCGCGCCTGCGCGCGGCGCTCGCGAAGGCCGCCGCCGACGCCACCGTGGTGGTGGTTGCGCAGCGGGTCTCGTCCATCATGAATGCCGACCAAATCCTCGTGCTCGAGGACGGCGTTGTCGTCGCCCGCGGAACTCACGCCGAGCTGCTCGAGTCCAGCGACACCTACAAGGAGATCGTCAGTACCCAGCTACGAGCGGAGGAGGCGGCATGAGCGCGGCATCCTCTCCACAGGCAGAGCCAACCGAGCGTCGGGTAGACGCAGAGACCAAGCGTCGCGCGCGCCCAGGCGGCATGGGGCCATTCGGAGGCGCGAGCCTTCCCGCAGAGAAGGCGATGAACTTCAAGGGCTCGTCAAAGCGCCTCGCGGGGTTGCTCAAGCCAGAGAAGTGGCTGGTCTACGGCGTGATCGCGCTTGGCGCGGCATCCGTGGCACTCGCGGTGATCGGCCCCAAGGTGCTCGGCAATGCCACCACGATCATCTTCGAGGGCCTGATGTCTGGCACGGGCATCGACTTTGGGCACCTGCACCGAATCTTGGGGTGGGTGATCGTCATCTACGTGGCGTCGTCGCTGTTGTCGCTTGCGCAAGGCTGGATCCTCAACGGCGTCACGCAGCGCACCGTGCTGCGTTTGCGCGCGCAAGTGGAGGACAAGATTCACCGTTTGCCGCTCAGCTACTTTGACAAGCACCCGCGCGGCGAGCTCCTCTCACGCGTCACCAACGACATCGACAATGTCTCTCAGACGCTCCAGCAGACGCTCAGCCAGTTGTTCACGTCAATCCTTATGGTCATCGGCGTGCTCGTGATGATGATCGTCATCTCGCCATGGCTTGCGCTCATCGCCGTGGTGTCCATCCCGCTTACGCTCGTGATCGTCACCGTGGTGGCCAAGCGCTCCCAGGTGATGTTCGTGGAGCAATGGGGGAGGACAGGTGAGCTCAACGGCCAGATCGAAGAGGACTTCACGGGTCACGCTCTCGTCAAGGTCTTTGGTCGCCAGCAGCGCTCGCAGGCCGAGTTCGATGACACCAACGAGAGGCTCTACAAGGCCAGTTTTGGGGCGCAGTTCGTGAGCGGCATCATCATGCCCGCGACGATGTTCGTGGGAAACCTCGTCTACGTTGGCGTGGCCGTGGTGGGCGGCATCATGGTGGCCAATGGCTCACTTCCCCTCGGTGACGTGCAGGCGTTCATTCAGTACTCGCGCCAGTTCCAGCAGCCGCTGTCCCAGTTGGGGTCCATGGCGAACCTGCTGCAGTCGGGTGTGGCGAGCGCGGAGCGCGTCTTTGACCTCCTCGACTCTCCCGATGAGTCGCCGGATCTGCCCGACGCTCCCTCACCTCAGGACGGTCACGGCAGGTTGGTCTTCGAGAACGTTGAGTTCTCCTATTCGGAGGACAAGCCGCTCATCGAGGGCCTCTCGCTCACCGTGGAGCCTGGCAGGACGGTCGCGATCGTTGGGCCCACGGGTGCTGGCAAGACCACGCTCGTGAACCTCATCATGCGGTTCTACGAGCTCGATGGTGGGCGCATCACTCTCGATGGCGTGGACATCGCGCACATGGAACGCGCAGACCTGCGCGAGCGCACGGGCATGGTGCTCCAGGACGCGTGGCTGTTCGGCGGAACCATCCGCGAGAACATCGCCTACGGCCGCATCGACGCCACGGAAGAGGAGATTCTCGACGCCGCGAAGGCTGCCTACGTGGATCGCTTTGTGCACTCGCTTCCCGAGGGCTATGACACGGTCATCGACGACGATGCGAGCAACATCTCCGCGGGAGAACGCCAGCTCATCACGATCGCCAGGGCATTCGTTGCCCGGCCAAGCGTGCTCATCCTCGACGAGGCGACCAGCTCTGTGGACACCCGCACCGAGTTGCTCGTGCAGCGCGCGATGGCAGACCTGCGCAAGGATCGCACCGCGTTCGTGATCGCGCACCGACTGTCGACCATCCGAGATGCGGACGTCATCTTGGTGATGGAGCACGGTGCGATCGTCGAGCAAGGAAACCACACGCAGTTGCTTGCGGCCAAGGGTGCGTACGCCAGGCTCTACGAGGCGCAGTTCTCCGCGCCGATCGACGAGGTTGAGGGAGCGGTTCCCGCGAGCTAGCGGAACAGCACGGCGGACTGTCGTAAGGCGAGCAAACCCCACTAAAATCAGGGCACACTCGTGATGACGAAGGGGTTGTGCATGAGCAAGCTGTGCTTGGTGGTTCGTGGCGGTTGGGACGGACACGATCCTGTGCGCGCCACGGAGGTTTTCATCCCGGCGCTCGAAGACGCGGGCTTCTTCGTGGACGTTGAAGACAGTCCTGAGGTTTATTCGGACGAAGCGACGCTCGCGCGCTATGACCTCATCGTGCAATGCCTCACGATGGGCAGCGCAACGGTCGACGAAATCTCAGGTCTTCGCAGGGCGGTGGCGAACGGTGCCGGCTTTGCCGGATGGCACGGCGGGATCATCGACTCGTTCCGCGCGTCGACGGACTACCTGCAGCTTGTTGGAGCGCAATTCGCTGCGCACCCACACGCCCCGGCAGACCGCGGCCGGATCGACGTTGAGGCGTATCGCGAGTACACCGTGCGCTTCACGCCAGCGGGAAAGGCTCACCCAATCACCGAGGGAATGAGTGACTTTGACGTCCTCACCGAGCAGTACTGGGTGCTCACCGACCCGCTGCTCGAGGTTCTGGCCGATTGTGTGCTTGTTCCCGGGAACGGAGACGAATGGGCGGAGCCTGTCACCATGCCGGTCGCGTGGACCCGAACGTGGGGGAAGGGCCGCATTTTTGCGACCTCAATTGGACACACCGTTGACTCACTCGAGAACCCGCCGGTGCGCGCGCTGATCGAGAGGGGCCTTGCGTGGGCAGCTCGGTGAGCGGTTAGGCGGCGTCGCGTACGAGCGCCTCCACCGAATCGATGGACAGCACGTGCTGAATGGCCATCGACGAGGCGCCGGAGACCGCGGCCTTGTCGCCGCCGCGCGAGCGAACTATCTGGAGGTTTGAGGTCGCGAGCGGTGCCGAGCGCGTATAGATGATCTCGCGGGCGCCGGCGAGCAGGTGGTCGCCAGCGTTCGAAATCGGTCCCCCGAGCACAATCACCGAGGGGTTCATCAGGCTCACGCAGGTGGTGAGCACCCTCCCGATGACCCTGCCGGCCTCGCGGACCTCGCGAATGGCTTCGATGTCTCCCCGCAGAACCGCGGCGACAACATCCTGCGTGCCAGCGACATCCATTCCACCCGCGTTGAGGCGTGCGGCGATCGCTGGACCGGCCGCGATCGCCTCAAGGCACCCGATGGAGCCGCAGCGGCACAGCACGCCCTCTGCCTCCGGTACCCAGACGTGACCGATGTCCCCCGCGATGCCCTGGGCGCCACGGTGAACTCGACCGCCGGTGATCACGCCTGCGCCGATGCCCGTGGCGACCTTGAGGAAGAGGAGGTCCTCAACATCGGGCCAGAAGTCGTGGTGCTCGCCGAGCGCCATCACGTTGACGTCGTTGTCGACCAGGGTGGCCACGCCAAGCGCTTGCGAGAGCATGCCCGGCACGTCGAAGCGATCCCATCCCGGCATGATCGGGGGATCGACTGGGCGCCCTGTGGAGTGTTCTACGGGTCCCGGAAGTCCGACGCCGATTGCGCGGAGCGCAAGGCCGGTGCCGTGTTCGGTGAGCAAGCGGCGGGCCTCGTCGATGACCCATCCCAGCACGCGCTCGGGGCCGTCCGCGACGGGGATGGACTCCTGGATGTCGGCGAGCATCGTGCCGTGAAGATCGGTGAGGGCGATGTGCACGTGCGTCGCGCCAATGTCGACGCCGAGCACGCTATGCCGCGTCCCGTCGAAAGTGAACTGACGAGACGGCCGCCCGCCTGTGGAGGCAGCATCGGCGATCGGTGAGATGAGTTTTGCGCGCAAGAGGGCGTCGACGCGCGCCGCGACGGTCGACCTCGCGAGGCCGGTCAGCGCGGCGAGTTCCGAACGGGTGCGCGGCTGTCCGTCACGCAAAATCTGGAAGATCTCCGACTGCGCGGAACCCGTGAGGGTCTCTTGTCCGCGTGCGTCGAGCATGCTCAAAATCCTATCGCGCGCGGGCTCCCAATCTTCGCCGCCGACAGCCTAAACGGACAACTTTCGTATGTTGGCCGTCATAAGTAGAGGGCGGTCGCTCGGCTAGTGGGCTACGGCGTCGGGAACCGCCGTGTGGGTCGAGTCAAAGCTGTACGCGGGCACGAACTCCACCGTGACCTTGCTGGGGTCAAGCCCTGACTCACTGAGTCGGTCGTAGACCACGCCGATGTCAGGGATGGGCGGCTCGCCCTTGACGATGACGTGGAACGTGTCGTTCTCCTGTTGCGAGATGGACACGAGGTCCCACGCCGTGCCGGCCGTGGCCTCCTCGACGTACGTCGTGATGCGCCCAAGCGCGGAGCGAGTCTGGATGGCGTGCACGGTGGAGTACGCAAGCGGTACGGCGATGATCGCCACGAGCGCGGCCATCGTGACGTACGCGGTGGCGCGCTGCTTGCGCGCGGCTTCCTTGTCTTCGGCCTCTTCGATGCGCACGCGCGAGAAGCCGTAGATCGCCATGACCACCGCGCCGGAGCCGAGGATTGCCGCGACGTTGGTGAGGAACAGCAGCAGCGCACCGAACGCCTGGCCCGGTTCGCCCGACTCGAGCGTGAGGCCAACCACGCACAGCGGCGGCACCAACGAGATGGCGATAGCGACGCCGGGAAGCGTGTCGGAGATGTCGGAGCGCAGCAAGGCGATCGAGCCGACGACGCCCGTGGCGAGGGCGGCGAAGAGGTCAATGAGCCCGGGGGAGACGCGGCTGGCCACTTGGTCGTTTGTCTGCGCGGTGATCGACTGAACCACGAGCAGGCCCACGATCACACCAACCGCGATAGAGCCGCACGCACCCGCGATCATCGTGAGAATGGAGCGGCGCAAGTTGGCTCGGTCGCCGAGCACCGCGGCGAGCATGGTGCCCTGAATGGGGCGCATGAGGGGCGCCACGATCATGGCTCCGATGACCGTGGCGGTGGAGTTCGCGACAACTCCAGCGGCAGCGATTGCCGAGGCGAGCGTGAGGAGCAACCAGAAGCGCGTGTACTGCGCGCGCTTGCTTGGGCCGTCAAAGAAGACGGCCTCGCGCATGTAGTCAACGCTGTTCAGCGCCGCGCCCCACTTGGTGGTGCGCGGCGCTGACGCGTCGGTCATTGCGCGAGCAGCTTCGCCTTCGCGGCTGCAAACTCCTCGTCAGAAAGGATTCCCTGGGCCTTGAGGTCCGCAAGTTGCTGCAACTTGGTCATGAGGTCGTCTCCGGCAGGGGCGGCAGCAACTTGCTGCTGTTGCTGAGCGGCCTGCATTTGCGCCATCTGCTGCTGCATCTGCGCCACCTGCTGAGCGTTGTAGTCGGCCTGTTGAGCCTCGTAAGCGGCCTGATCCTGCTGGGCCTGCTGATTGGCCCACTTCTGCTGCTGGCGGTGTGCCGTGGCGCCGCCAACCGCCTGCGCAGTACCCGCGATCACCGCGGTGCGGGCCATCGTGCCTACGAGCCCCGGGCGTCCGATCCGTCCAATAGGCATGTCCTACTCCTCTTCCTCAAGCTCGGCGAGTTCGTCGAGCAGTGCGTCTACTGCGGGTCCGGGGATCCGCACGGTGTCCAGTAGCTCGCCACCAGCGGCGACAATCGCGTCCCGCACGGGAATGATCCAGGTGTGCTCGAACACGAGCACGGCGGCGGCACTACCCACGGGGAGGGTATCGGCGACGGTGTCGACGTCGTCCTCTGAGAGCAGGCCGTCAACGCGCGCCGCGATGCCCACGAGCTCGTTGAGGTCTGGGTCCTCTGAGAGTTCGGCGATCTCGAATGAGTGCTCTCCGGTCTTGTGAACAAAGACGCCATCGATCAGGGTGATTGTGCCGTCGGCAACAACCTTCGACAGTTCGGCGATGATCGAACCGTCGAACTTCCCCTTCTCGAACCCGATCGTGACGATCTCTACAGGTCCTGCACCCACGGGTGCACCTCCTCAATGGAATAGGACGGGCCCAATGCCCGTTCTACTTGCGAGCGTAGGCCCCCGCCACGCGCCGAGCAACGGCTGGCGCACGGCGCGGCGGTTTGTTCGCGAACGGCGCACGGTGCTACGCTAAACACGCTTCCCCCGGAAGGCGCATATCGCCCCGTCGGACAGCAATCCACGTTTCACGCGCCTGCGGGCGATGGAGTTCTGCCAAGCGCATTTACGTGGACAATCTCGCACTTCTGGAGCCACCCGGGCTCGTGCGAGGGAGGGATTACCAAGGTGACAGACACCACCACTACCGCCGCGGATAACAGCGCGGCCCTCAGTGCCATGAAGCTTCCCCAGTTGCAGGCTCTCGCCTCCGAGCTGGGCGTATCTGGCACTGCCAAGATGCGAAAGAGTGACCTCGTGGCAGCAATTCAGAACGGCGGCGCGCCCGTCGAGAAGCCTGTCGCGCCCGCGCAGCAGGACGCCGCTCCTCAGCAGGACGCAGCTCCCCAGCAGCCTCAGGCGGAGGACGCGGCCGACCGCGCTCGCCGCGCCGCGCTCGCGGTGACGGAGGCCGCGCAGAACGACGGCGTGCGCGTTGAGGCTCCCAAGGCCGACGGCCAGGGCGGCTCTGGCGGTGACACTCAGTCCGGCGATGGCCAGCGTCAGCAGCGCCAGCGCGGCGAGCAGTCCAACCGCGGGCAGAATAACGACAACCGCAGCAACGACAATCGCAACAACGGCGACAACCAGGGTGATGACGACGACCGCTCCGGTCGTCGCCGTCGCGGACGCGGCCGTGGCCGCGGTCGCAACAACGACCGCCCCCAGGGTGGCCAGCAGATCGACTCGCCAGACGAGGACGAGGTGCGCGAGGACGAGGAGCTGACCCCGGTTGGCGGCATCGTCGACGTGCTCGACAACTACGCGTTCATCCGCACCACGGGTTACCTGCCCGGAAAGTCGGATGTCTACATCTCGATGAACCAGGTCAAGCGCTACGGCCTGCGCCGCGGCGACGCCGTGACCGGTACTGCTCGCGCACCCCGCCCGGGCGAGCGCGGCCAGCGCCAGAAGTTCTCTGCGCTTGGCACCATCAGCACCGTCAACGGCATGGACCCGGAGGCAGCCAAGGCTCGCCCTGAGTTCGGCGACCTCACGCCGCTTTACCCGCAGCAGCGCCTGCACCTCGAGACGGACTCGCGCAACCTCACCAACCGGGTGATCGACCTCGTCGCTCCCATCGGTAAGGGTCAGCGCGGTCTCATCGTGTCGCCGCCGAAGGCCGGTAAGACGCTTGTGATGCAGTCCATCGCGAACGCCATCACCACCAACAACCCTGAGGTTCACCTCATGATCGTGCTGGTGGACGAGCGTCCCGAGGAGGTCACCGACTTCCAGCGCTCCGTCAAGGGTGAGGTCATCGCCTCCACCTTCGACCGCCCTGCCGCGGACCACACGATGGTTGCCGAGCTCGCGATCGAGCGCGCCAAGCGTCTCGTGGAGATGGGCCAGGACGTCGTTATCCTGCTCGACGGCATCACGCGCCTTGGCCGCGCGTACAACCTTGCCGCTCCAGCGTCGGGCCGAATCCTTTCCGGTGGTGTGGACAGCTCTGCGCTGTACCCGCCCAAGAAGTTCTTCGGTGCCGCACGCAACATCGAGCACGGTGGATCGCTCACGATCCTCGCAACTGCCCTGGTAGAGACGGGCTCCAAGATGGACGAGGTCATCTTCGAGGAGTTCAAGGGCACGGGCAATATGGAGCTCAAGCTCTCGCGTCAGCTTGCTGATCGCCGCATCTTCCCGGCCGTGGACGTCAACGCGTCCGGCACACGCCGCGAGGAGATTCTGGTCAGCCCCGAGGAGCTCAAGGTGTCGTGGAAGCTGCGCCGCGTGCTTACCGGCCTCGAGACCCAGGCGGCGGCGGAGCTCCTGCTTGGTCGCCTCAAGGAGAACAAGACCAACGCCGAGTTCCTCATGCAGGTGGCCAAGACCACCCCTGACACGAACCTCGACGAGAAGTAACGTCTCTCGCTCCAGGGCCGGGCTCGCCGAAAGGCGGCCCGGCCCTTCTGCTTTTCCTGCCCGACGCTGTGGCAACCTCCCGCACCCACGTGGCCTCAGCGTCGGGCAGGACCGCCACTGTAAGTGGGATTCCGCTCTCGAAATGCGCAATCCGGAAAAACTGGGCAGTATGGACGAGTCGCTCGCCCTGATCGGGGGAGCGGCACCAGCACATGACTGAGGAGAGGGCGCCGACGCGCCCTCTCCTCATGCGCGTTGCGGGGGCAAGTAGCGCCCGCGGCGCTCCACCTACAAGGAGGTAGAACGTGCGCAGAACCGCAGTTGCAGTGACAGCAGTAGCGATGTTTGGGGCGGCATTGGTCGTTGCCCCAACGGCCAGTGGAGCACCACCGGTGGCTCCCGCATCGTCGGAGGTGACACCTCCTGACAACCTGCCAAACCCGCTCGAGGACAAGCGCACCGCGCTACGCCAGACCGCCATCACCGGCGTGCTGAGTGGCGACCTCGAGGTGGAGCAGAACGGCGATAGCACCGTGGTCAACGTGGGCTCGGAAACCGTCGCGTCAAGCGCCGGCGCCGCGGCTCGCGGCAGTTCGAAGTCCAAGCACCGCAGTCAGTACGTGGAGCTGTCTCGCGAGACCACAGACCGCATCTTCGTGATCCTCGCCGAGTTCGGCGACACCCCGTCTCCGTACGCCCCGGCTGCGAACGCGCAGCGCACGGAGGGCCCACTGCACAACGAGATTCCCAAGCCAAAGCGCAAGGTGGACAACAGCACCGTGTGGCGCGCTGACTACTCGCAGGGCTACTTCCAGAACCTCTACTTCGACGACAACGCGGAGTCGCTGCGCGCGTACTACGAGACGGAGTCGTCTGGCCGGTACAGCGTCGAGGGAGAGGTGACCGACTGGGTGAAGGTTGACTACACCCAGGGCCGTTACGGAACCGACCTTTGCGGCGACAACGTCTGCACGAGTGTGTGGGCGCTCGTGCGCGATGCGGCGAACGTCTGGTACCAGGACCAACTGGATCAGGGACGCTCCGAGGCGGAGGTCAATGCGGACCTCCAGTCGTTCGACGTCTGGGACCGCTATGACTTCGACGGCGACGGCGACTTCAACGAGCCGGACGGGTACATCGATCACTTCCAGATCGTGCACGCGGGTGGCGACCAAGCTGACGGCGATCCCATCTACGGCGACGACGCCATCTGGTCTCACCGCTGGTACGCCTACGTGAACCAGGTGGGCGCGGCTGGCCCCGCGAACAATCCGCTCGGTGGTACGCAGATCGGCACCTCTGGGGTCTGGGTTGGCGACTACACCATGCAGCCGGAGAACGGTGGGCGCAGCGTGTTCTACCACGAGTACGGACACGATCTAGGGCTGCCAGACGACTACAACGTCACCAACGGCGGGGACAACAACAACGAGTACTGGACCCTCATGGCGCAGAGCAGGTTGTCCGCGAAGAATGACGGCGGGCTCGGTGAGCGCGGCGGTGATCTTGGCGCGTGGAACAAACTCCAACTGGGGTGGCTCAACTACAAGTACGTCGATGCGGGCACCAAGGCCAAGATCACCCTCGGCCCGTCGGAGTACAACACCAGCAGGCCGCAGGCGCTCATCGTTGGGTTGCCGCTCAAGTCGGTGACGGTTGACCTTGGGTCGCCAGCCACCGGTGATGCCCAGTGGTACAGCGGCACGGGCAACGACCTCAACAGCACGCTCACGCGCGAGGTGGTGTTGCCGGCAGGCAATCCGGAGTTGACGTTCCAGACTCGCTACGACATCGAGGAAGGGTATGACTACTTCTTCGTCGAGGTGGACAGCGGAAGCGGGTTTGTTCCGGTTGTTGGGAGCATCACGTCCGCGCCCGATGTGGTTGGCACCGACGGCACCCAAGCCGACTGGACAGCGGCGAGCTACGACCTCAGTGCCTTCGCCGGCCAGACGGTGCAGTTGCGCTTCCGGTACACCACCGACGGCGCCGTTGCGGGCAACGACCCCGCGGTTGTGGACGGCATCTTCCTCGACGACATCGCTATCGATGGCGTGCTCCAGGACGGGGCAGAGGACGGCGACAACGGGTGGACGGCGGACGGCTTCGCGGCCGTTGGCGACACCAGCACAGAGGAGTACCCCAACTACTACATCGCCGCGACGCGTTCGTACACGTCGTTCGACAAGTACCTCAAGACCGGGCCGTACTTCTTTGGCTACGCCAGCACCAAGCCCGACTTCGTGGATCACTTCTCGTATCAGGAAGGCCTCTTGATCTCGTACTGGGATCTGTCATACGAGGACAACGACACCTTCGACCACCCGGGAAGCGGTAGGAACCTCTACATCGACGCTCACCCCAAGCCGGTCAAGGACGTCAACGGCAACTACTGGCGGGCGCGCGTGCAGGTATACGACGCTCCCTTCAGCCTGCGTGGGCCCGAGTCGCTGACGCTCCACGTTGACGGGGTCAAGAGCCGCATCACGGGAGCCAAGGCGGCGCCCGTCTTCGACGACACCAAGAAGTACTGGTACCCGGAACTTCCCAACCACGGCGTGAAGCTGCCCGCGGTTGGCGTCAAGATCCGGGTGGAGTCGGAGCACAAGAACTACACGACGGTCTCCGTGTCGTAGTTCACCCGGGAACCGCCCGACGCTGTGGTGACCTTGCGTTCCCAAGCCGCCCCAGCGTCGGGCCGCTTCCCTGAGTGCCTGAGTGCTGGCTTTGCGACAAGTCCAGCACTCAGGCACTCACAGGGCGGCGAGCCGAGCCGCGATCACCGCGAGTACCCGCTCTCGGCACCATTCCGGTTGTGTCACGATGTCGTCCCACGTGAGGCGGATAGTCACATAGCCGGCCGCGGCGAGGTCGATGTCGCGCTCGCGGTCGTAGCCCTCGCGATCGCCGTGGAACTCTCGACTATCCAGTTCGACGACCACTTTCGCCTTGCGATGCAGGATGTCCGCGACCGGTTTCCTTAGCGGCACGGCGAGGTCTGCTTGCCACTCAAGGTCCGCGAAACGCGGGCCGGTGAAGACATCGCGATGGGCTCTGACCTCGAGCGGGCTTGTAGCGCCGCGTTCGAACCATCCCAGCAGCTCATCGAGCTCCCGGCGCCCACTAACTCTCGGCGTGCGATCGAGTTCCCGTTTGAGTTGCTTCCACGTGCATGCGCGTTCCCAGAGCGCCCGGTACAACAGGTCAACACGAGCCCCGGCGGGGGCGTGGGCCCACGCGTCGAGGAGTGCTCGTTCGCCAGAGACGCAACGAACGGACTGAGCGACCGTCGCGGTGCGCAACGCTGGCCGTTGCAGCAGGCGCACCCACGACGGCGATTCGAGATGATGACCGTAGGGAACGATGACGTGCGCTCGGCCGGGGGCAGGCAATTTGGGAGCAATCAGCGCGAGCGCGAGCGGGCCGGTGACGAGGCCCCTGGGGATCCACAGATTGAGCGCCTGCCCTAGCGTCGTGGGGGTGTTGCTGTGCGATGCTGCGCAGTAGACGTTTGGCAGGATGCGCATCACGCTGCCGTCGTGGAGGGCTCGATCAAGCACTGCGCGGGTCCAGTGTCTGAGCACGTCCGCCCGGGTGAGACTAGCGGCGGTTCGCTCGAGATACGCGGATAGCGTCTCGCGTGGGGCCGGGGGATTGATGGGCAGGCGCATGCGGGAAGCGAACCATCCCACCCACGTAGGTGGCCCGGCCGCAGGGGCGATCTGTGGATGAAGCGGATTTCGTCGCGGATGGGGGACGCAACTTGCCGAGCGCTCCTTGGGTGCCTCAGTGTTGGCTTTGCGCGGAATCCGGCACTCAGGCACTCAGGGAACGTTCCGACGCTGCGGTGACGCGGGCAGCCGAACTTGCCACAGCGTCGGGCCACGTCTTGAGTGCCTCAGTGCTGGCTTTGCGCGGAATCCGGCACCCAGGCACTCAGGGAGCACGGCGCCCGCCGGGAATGCCCGTTCGTTATACCTGCTGAGGGTTAGCGGTTCAGCCGCAAACCTGGCACAATGGAACGCTGGCCAGCCGGTTCACCGACCCCGAAGTACGAGCAAGGACCCGGCGCCACCTTTAAGGGAGATCATGAAGAAGGACATCCACCCCGAGTACGTGGCCACCACTGTCACGTGCACCTGCGGTAACACCTTTGAGACCAAGTCCACGGTCACGTCCGGCGCGATCAGCGTCGAGGTGTGCTCCGCCTGCCACCCGTTCTACACGGGCAAGCAGAAGATCATGGACACCGGTGGTCGCGTTGCGCGCTTCGAGAAGCGCTACGGCGCCAAGAAGTAACGCCGCCCCCACTTGGCCGAGGCCTTCGCGGCCGTCCAGCCTTTGCTGGATGAGTACGCAGACATCGAACGGCAGTTAGCCGACCCCAGCGTCCACGCCGACGCTGGGCGGGCTCGCACGCTTGGGCGCCGCTTTGCGGAGCTTGGGCGGGTGGTCGCGGCCCACACTGCGTGGGCCGCGGCCTCCGATGATCTTGCGGCAGGCCTCGAGATGGCGGAGCTGGATCCGGACTTCGCCGAGGAGATCCCCAACCTTGAGGCGAACCTCGACGAGGCCACGGAGACACTGCGCCGCATCCTCATCCCTCGCGATCCTGACGACGCTCGCGACGCGATCCTTGAGATCAAGTCCGGCGAGGGCGGCGAGGAATCCGCCCTCTTTGCAGGCGATTTGCTGAAGATGTACCTCAAGTACGCCGAGTCCAAGGGCTGGAAGGCCGAGGTCCTCGAGGCCAACCACACCGACATGGGCGGCTACAAGGACGTCTCGGTTGCCGTCAAGGCACCCGGCAACGTGCAGCCAGAGGACGGCGTGTGGGCTCACCTCAAGTACGAGGGCGGCGTGCACCGCGTCCAGCGGGTCCCCGCCACGGAATCGCAGGGTCGCATCCACACCTCGGCGGCGGGCGTGCTCGTGTTCCCCGAGGCGGAGGAGCAGGGTGATATTGAGATTGATCCCAACGAGGTGCGTGTCGACGTCTTCCGCTCCTCCGGCCCCGGCGGGCAGTCCGTCAACACCACGGATTCCGCCGTGCGCCTCACCCACATCCCCACGGGCATCGTCGTGAGCTGCCAAAACGAGAAGAGCCAGCTCCAGAACAAGGAGTCCGCCTTCCGCATCCTCCGCGCGCGCCTGCTTGCCGCGCAGAAGGAGGCCGCTGAGGCCGAGGCCAGCGACCTGCGCAAGTCGCAGGTGCGCACCGTGGACCGCTCGGAGCGCATCCGCACCTACAACTTCCCCGAGAACCGCATCGCGGACCACCGCACGGGCTACAAGGCCTACAACCTTGACCAGGTGCTCGCGGGCGAGCTTGCGCCCGTCATTCAGTCGGCAATCGACGCCGATGAGGCCGCTCGCCTCGCGGCTGGCGGCGAGTAAGTGCCCACCATCGGGCAGCGCGTTCGCGCCACCGCCCAAAGACTGGCCGACGCTGGGGTCGCCTCTCCCGAGGTGGACACCATTGAACTCATCGCCCACACGCTTGGCTGGGACGTCAAGGACGTTCGCCTGGCCGCCGCACGGGACGATCACTGGCCGGATGGCGCCGACCTTGACTTGCTTGAGGCCCGCGTTACCAGGCGCGTTGATCGCGAACCGCTCCAGCACATCACGGGCAAGGCGCACTTCCGCAACCTCACGCTCGAGGTGGGGCCCGGCGTGTTCGTGCCCCGCCCGGAGACGGAGATGGTGGCGCAGGCCGCGATCGACGCCGCTCGCGCGGCCGCAGAAAGCGGAAACCCGGTGCGCGTCACCGACCTCTGCGCGGGTTCCGGAGCCATCGGGCTCGCCATCGCCAACGAGGTGCCCAACGCGCTCGTGACCATGGTCGAGGCAAGCGAAGACGCGTGGGTGTACTTGCGCCGCAACGTGCGCGCCCAACCGGTGGAGGTGCGCGAGCGCGTCCGCACGGTGCTCGCCGACGCGCGGAATTGTTTGCGCCACATGGACGCGTGTGCCGACGTCGTCGTCACGAACCCGCCGTACATCCCGAGCGACATGGTGCCCATTGATCCCGAGGTGGAGCACTACGACCCCCCGCAGGCGCTCTACGGTCTGGGCGACGACGGCCTGCAGGTGCCGCGGGACATCGCCGACGAGGCGGTGCGTCTCCTTCGCATCGGCGGCGTGCTGATCCTCGAGCACGGCGACCGCCAGGGCGAGGCCATGCGCGCCTTCGCCGAGTCCTCCGTGTATTGGGAAGGCGTGAGCACCCTCAAGGACCTCACGGGCAGGGACCGCATGCTGGTGGCGCGCCGCATCGGCGCCTGATTCTGGGACACTGGTCCCCGTGATCCTGCCCTGCTTTGACCCCGCAACGTGGGGCCCGTCCCTCGACGCCGCCGTCGCCGCCGTTGAACGCGGCCAGGTCATCGTGCTTCCCACGGACACGGTGTACGGCGTTGGCGCTGACGCCTTCCAGCCCGACGCTGTGGCAGCTGTGCTCGCAGCCAAGGGGCGGGGACGGCAGATGCCGCCCCCTGTGCTTATCCCTTCGGTTCGCACGGTGGACGGCTTGGCGAGGGACGTCCCGGATAGCGCGCGGGCGCTCATGGAGAAGTTCTGGCCGGGAGCGCTCACCGTGATCGTCTGGGCCCAGCCGAGCCTCGCGTGGGACCTGGGGGAGACTCATGGCACGGTCGCGCTGCGCGTTCCGGCGCACGCCGCTGCGCTGGCCCTCTTGGAGCGCACCGGTCCGCTGGCAGTGACGAGCGCCAACAAGGCGGGCGCCCCTGCGGCAACGCGCGCGGAGCATGCCCGCGACCAGCTCAAGGACTCTGTGGCGATCTACCTTGACGCGGGGGAGAGCCCGCTTGGGCTCGCGTCGACGATGGTGGATGCGACGGGGGAGCGGTTGCGGATTGTGCGCGAGGGTGGGGTGTCGCGCGACGAGATTGTCGACGTCATCGGCAGCGATGCGCTCGAGCCTGCAGACACCCAGGGATCACCTGCGTGAAGGTCTACCTCATCCTGATGGCGATCGCGGCGTTGCTCGCGTACGTCGCAACGCCCGCCATGCGGCACCTCGCGTTCCGCGTTGGCGCGGTGACGGCCGTGCGCGACAGGGATGTGCACAAGGTGCCCACCCCGCGCCTAGGTGGGGTGGCAATCTTTGTGGGCATAGCGTCGGGCGTTGTTTTTGCCAGCGCCATCCCGTTCCTCGATCCTGTGTTCTCCTCGCGCAGCGGCGCGTGGGGAGTGCTTGGCGGGGCAGCGCTCGTGTGTGCGCTTGGCATCGCGGACGATATCTACGACCTCGACTGGATGGCGAAGCTCGCGGGCCAGGTGCTCGCGGCGCTCATCATGGCGTGGGGTGGCGTGCAGCTGGTGACATTCCCCATCTTTGGGCTCACAATCGGTTCGCCGTACGTCTCGCTCATCGTCACGGTGGTGGTGGTGCTCGTGGCCATCAATGCCGTGAACTTTGTGGACGGGCTCGACGGACTTGCCGCGGGCATGGTGGCCATTGGCGGGCTCGCGTTCTTCACGTACACCTACGTGCTCGCCCGCAGCGCATCGCCAGGCGACTACTCGTCCCTCGCCACGCTGATTCTGGCGGTGCTGGTGGGCGCGTGTATCGGCTTCTTGCCGCACAACGTGCATCCCGCGCGGATCTTCATGGGCGACTCGGGCTCGATGGTGCTTGGGCTCACGATCGCGGGAGCGGCGATCATCGTGACCGGGCAGATTGACCCCGAGGTGGTCTCCGAGCGCGAGCGGATTCCCGCCTTCATCCCCATCCTGCTGCCGCTCATGGTGGTGGCGGTGCCGCTCATCGACATGTCGCTCGCTGTCATCCGCCGCACGCTCAAAGGGCAATCTCCGTTCGCCGCGGACGCGCATCACTTGCACCATGTGCTGCTGCGCCACGGGCACTCGCACCGGTGGGCGGTAGGCGTGATGTATTTGTGGACGTTCGTGCTCTCGTTTGGCACGGTGTCCGTGGTGTTCTTGCCATGGTGGGAGTCCGCGATCCTGATTGGGGCCGGGATACTTGTTGCCTGCCTCGTGACCTTTTCCGAGCGGTGCCGCATGGCCATCACCTCGCTCTGGGGAGTGGTGCTACGAGGGGTGCGCGGAGCGTCGGGCCGTCACGTTGTAAAGGAGGACGCGTGAGCGTCGAGATCAGCCCTCAAGAGAAGGTGTTCCGCAAGGGACTGGTGTGGTCGTCGATCGCGATCGCGATCGTTGCCGTGGTGGGCTCCGCCATTGCGTACCTTGCCGCAGGGCTGCCGGGGCTGTGGAGCGCGCTCGCGGGAGCGGGGCTCTCTGCGGTGTTTGGGCTCGGTACGCAGGTGGTTGCGCTGCTCACAGTGCGCAAGGATCCGCTCATCTTCGTTGGCGCAACTGCCGTCTCGTCGATGGCGAAAATCCTGCTGCTTATCGTGGCCGCGATGGTGGCTCAGAACGTGGACGCCCTGGTGCGCCCCGCGTTTGGCGCCACCCTGCTCGCCGGCTCAATTGCCGCGATTATCATCGACATCATCGTCTACCAGCGTGGGCGCATCCCATACGTCCAGCCTGCCGCTTCTGAGGGAGCCAAAGGTCCCGACGATGGGGTACGCTAGTCCCCGATCCAGACCATTTCTTGGCCTGCCTCCCTGCGCGGCCCCAAATCCGGAGAGTGTGCTCTGAACGTCGCGCTGACCCGCCTCATCGCCGCTGAAAGTGGCGACGGTTTCCACGCGCCCACGATCAACGATTTCTATCCCGACGCCCTGTTCGGCGACGGAACGTTCTACGAGTTCAACCGCGTGATGATGGTTCGCCTCATCGCCGCCGTGCTGCTCGTGGGCATCATGATGTTTGTTGCTCGCCGCGCAACGGTTGTGCCCACGCGCGGCCAGTCGGTGGTGGAGATCATCATCGACTACTTGCGCGAGAACGTCGTGTACTCGACGCTCGGCAAGGTCGAGGGCAAGAAGTACGAAAAGATGCTGCTGACGATGTTCTTCGGCATCTTCGCCTTCAACATCACGGGCATTATTCCCGGCCTCAACATCGCCTCCACGGGCCTCATCGGCGTGTGCCTCGTGCTCGCCGCCACCACGTGGATCGTGTACGTCGTCAACGGTGTGCGCAAGCACGGCGCGGGCGGCTACGTGAAGCACTCACTGTTCCCGCCGGGCGTACCCGTCGCGCTCAAGCCGCTCATCGCGTTCATCGACTTCCTGCAGGTGCTGATCATTCGCCCTGCAACGCTCGCGCTGCGACTCACGATCAACATGATCGTCGGCCACCTGCTGATCGTGCTGACGTACTCCGCAACCAACTACTTCTGGGTGCAGGCGCCGTCCAACTTCAACCTTGCCTACGGTGCCATCACGTTCGTTGGCATCCTCTTCATCACGTGCCTCGAGATCTTCGTGGCAACCCTCCAGGCGTTTATCTTCGCCATCCTCTCGGCCGTGTACATCAACATGGCCATCAGCGAGGACCACTAACCGTCCGGGCCGCAACCGGACACGAAAGGAAACACCATGGCAGACGTCACGACGCTTGCTGAGGTCGCCGTCAACGGCAACCTGAACACCATCGGTTACGGCCTCGCCGCAATCGGCCCGGCCATCGGCCTTGGCATTCTGATGGGTAAGGTCGTCGAGGGCACGGCCCGCCAGCCTGAGATGGCCGGCAAGCTCCAGGGCATCATGTGGATCGGTATTGGTCTTATCGAGGTGCTCGCGCTCATCGGTATCGCCACCCCCTTCTTCCTCCCGAAATAAGCCATGACGACGCTTGCAAGCGTGGTTTTGGCAGCGGAGGAAGGTGCACAGCACAATCCTCTGCTCCCGGAGCCTTTCGAGATCTTCTGGTCGTTCGTTGCCCTGGCGATCATCTTCGGCGCGTTCTTCAAGTGGGTGCTGCCGTCGCTGCTTGGCAACCTCGACAAGCGCGCTGAGCTCATCGAGGGTGGCATCACCAAGGCTGAGAAGGCTCAGGCAGAGGCTGCTGCTGCCCTTGAGGAGTACACGGCACAGCTGACCGACGCTAGGGCTGAGGCTGCACGCATTCGCGAGGATGCGCGTGCGGAGGCTTCGCAGATTCTCGCGGAGACCCGCGAGAAGGCCACGAAGGAAGCCGAGCGCATCGCCGCTGGCGCACAGAAGGCCCTTGAGGCGGAGCGTCAGCAGACGATCGTTGCTCTGCGTTCCGAGGTTGGCGCGCTCGCGACCGAGCTCGCCTCGCGCATCGTCGGTGAGTCCCTGGCCGACGACGCCCGTCAGCAGCGTGTCATCGACACGTTCCTCGACGACCTCGAGAACACCGTCACCAACAGCAAGGCGGAGGCGTAAGCATGCGCGGAACGAGTCAGGCGTCGCGTGACGACGTGCTGGAGACGTTCGACCCCGTGGCCACCGCCGCGGGCAAGGACGCGCTCACGATTGCGGAGCAGTTGTACTCCGTCGTCGACGTCCTTGACTCTTCCGGCTCGCTTCGCCGCGCGCTCACGGACCCCGCTCGCCCAGGCCACGACAAGGCCGAGCTTGTGGACTCACTGTTCGGTTCGCTCGACCCCCGCACGGTCGCGGTCCTCAAGGACTTCGCGCACGCGCGCTGGTCTGACGACCGCGACCTTCCCGAGTCCGTCGAGTACGCCGGAGCGCACGCGCTCTTCGCGTACGCCGAGCAGGCGGGCACGTTGGGCGAGGTGGAGGAAGAGCTGTTCCGCGTGGAGCGAGTGCTCACCGCGAACCGTGACCTCCTCACCGCCGTGAGCAACCGCTCGGCCACCAAAGAGGCGCGCCTCAGCGTCTTCAACGACGTCTTCGACAGCAAGCTTTCCGAGGTGACCACCGCCATGCTGGCGCGCACCGTGGGAGTGCCCCGTGGCCGTCGGCTTGTTCCCACCATCAACCTCCTTCTGGAGGCCGCAGCGCGCCGACGCAACCGCATCATTGCGAACGTCACCGCCGCGGTGGAGCTGAGCGCGGCCCAGCGCTCGCGGCTTGCCACCATTCTTGGCGAGGCGTACGGCCGCGAAATCCAGATCAACGCCAACGTGGACCCCGAGGTCCTCGGTGGCATTCGAGTTCAGGTTGGGGCGGAGGTTGTGGACGGTACCGTCCTGGCCCGCCTCGACGACGCACGACGACGCCTGGTCGGCTAAGCCGACGCACCTTTGACAGGAGAAGTAACCATGACTGACGTGACGATCAGCCCCGACGAGATCAGGGCCGCACTCGACACCTACGTGAAGTCGTACGAGCCCAAGGGCGCCGTTCGCGACGAGGTGGGTCGCGTGGTGCTCGCTGCCGACGGCATCGCGCAGGTTGAGGGCCTGCCGGGCTGCATGGCGAACGAGCTGCTGCGCTTCGAGGACGGCACGCTCGGCCTCGCGCTCAACCTTGACGTTCGCGAGGTGGGTGTCGTTGTGCTCGGCGAGTTCACCGGCATCGAAGAGGGCCAGGAAGTTCGCCGCACCGGAGAGGTGCTCTCCGTTGCGATTGGTGACGGCTACCTCGGTCGCGTTGTTGACCCGCTCGGCAACCCCATCGACGGCCTCGGCGAGATCGAGACCTCCGGTCGCCGCGCCCTCGAACTGCAGGCCCCGGGCGTGATGGCCCGTAAGTCCGTGCACGAGCCGCTCCAGACGGGCCTCAAGGCCATCGACGCGATGATCCCGATCGGCCGCGGCCAGCGCCAGCTGATCATCGGCGACCGCCAGACGGGCAAGACCGCCATCGCGATCGACACGATCATCAACCAGAAGGCCAACTGGGACTCCGGTGACCCCACCAAGCAGGTGCGCTGCATCTACGTCGCCATCGGCCAGAAGGGCTCCACGATTGCGTCCGTGCGTGGAGCGCTCGAGGAGGCAGGCGCCCTGGAGTACACGACGATCGTCGCTGCTCCTGCGTCGGACCCCGCGGGCTTCAAGTACCTCGCGCCCTACACAGGCTCTGCCATCGGCCAGCACTGGATGTACGACGGCAAGCACGTCCTGATCATCTTCGATGACCTGTCGAAGCAGGCAGAGGCCTACCGCGCCGTGTCCCTGCTGCTGCGCCGTCCCCCGGGCCGCGAGGCGTACCCCGGAGACGTCTTCTACTTGCACAGCCGTCTGCTTGAGCGTTGCGCCAAGCTGTCCGACGACATGGGCGCGGGCTCGATGACCGGTCTTCCCGTCATCGAGACCAAGGCAAACGACGTCTCGGCGTACATCCCCACGAACGTCATCTCCATTACGGACGGCCAGATCTTCCTCCAGTCCGACCTCTTCAACGCCAACCAGCGCCCCGCCATTGACGTGGGTATCTCGGTGTCTCGCGTTGGTGGTTCGGCTCAGGTGAAGGCCATGAAGTCCGTGTCCGGAACGCTCAAGATCGACCTCGCGCAGTACCGCTCGCTCGAGGCGTTCGCGATGTTTGCGTCCGACCTTGACGCCGCATCGCGTGCTCAGTTGACCCGTGGCGCGCGCCTCATGGAGCTGCTCAAGCAGCCCCAGTACTCGCCGTACCCCGTCGAGGAGCAGGTCGTCTCGATCTGGGCCGGCACCAAGGGCAAGCTCGACAAGATCGCCGTTGCGGACGTTCTCCGCTTCGAGCGCGAGTTGCTTGACCACCTGCGTCGTAACACCTCGATCCTCACCGACATCGCCTCTTCTGGCGTGCTCGCGAAGGAGACAGAGGCCGAGCTCGAGAAGAACGTCGACGACTACGTCTCGACGTTCCTTGCGGGCGAGGGCGTCGAACTCACCACCGAGTCCACCATCGAAGGTGGCGGCGAGGTTGAGGTCGAGCAGGAGCAGATCGTCACGGCAAAGAAGAAGTAGCGAATGGGTGGACAGCAGCGCGTCTACCGGCAACGGATCCGGTCGACACAGTCGCTGAAGAAGATCTTCCGTGCGATGGAGCTCATTGCGGCTTCACGCATCGGAAAGGCGCGAGCGCACGTGGCCGCGGCCACGCCGTACTCGCGCGCCCTGACGCGTGCCATCAGCGCCGTCGCCACTCACTCGTCTGTGGACCACCCGCTCACCACGATGCGTACGGACACCAACCGGGTTGCCGTGCTCACCGTTGCCGCCGACCGCGGTATGGCGGGCGCGTACACGGCAAACGTGCTGCGTGAGGCGGAGCGCTTGCGCGAGCGCCTCACTCGCGATGGTCACGAGGTAGTGCAGTTTGCCTCTGGCAGGCGCGCGGTGAGCTACTACGGCTTCCGTCGCCGTGAGCTCGCGGGGCAGTGGTCCGGCGGCTCTGACGCCCCAACGCACGCACGCGCCAAGGAGATCGCGGCGAAGCTGTTCGACGCGTTCACGGCCGCGCCCGAGGACGGCGGGGTTGCCGAGCTGCACGTGGTCTACACCCACTTCACGTCGATGGTGTCGCAAGAGACCCGCGTGATTCGCCTGCTTCCGCTCGAGATCGTGGAAGGCGTCAGCGAGCCCGGAGAGGGCGTTGCTCCGCTGTATGACTTCGAGCCAAGCGCCGAAGACGTGCTCGACGCGTTGCTGCCGCGCTACATCGAGGCACGCCTCTACTCAGTTCTTCTCCAGGCCGCCGCGTCTGAGCTCGCTAACCGTCAGCGGGCCATGAATACCGCGGTGTCGAACGCCGAAGAGATCGTCCGTAAGTACACCAGGCTCGCCAACTCGGCGCGCCAGTCTGAGATCACCCAGGAAATCAGCGAGATCGTCTCGGGCGCGGATGCGCTCGCTTCGGCTTCGTGATCGGAAACGAGAGACCATGACCCCCACCGCGAAGACCACGAAGGCTCCCGCAGCCAAGGCTCCCGCCAAGAAGGCTCCGGCCGCGAAGAAGGACGCCAACCCCGACGTCGTCGTGGGCCGCGTCGCCCGCGTCATCGGCCCCGTCGTTGACATCGAGTTCCCTGCGGACGCGATTCCCGACATCTACAACGCGCTCACGGTCGACATCGACCTGTCGAGCCAGGGTGAGGATGAGGGCGTTCTGCACATGACGCTTGAGGTTGCGCAGCACCTCGGCGACAACATGGTGCGCGCCATCGCCCTGAAGCCCACCGACGGCCTCGTGCGCGGCGCCCTGGTGCAGGACACCGGCGCGGCGATCTCCGTCCCCGTTGGCGACGTCACCAAGGGTCACGTGTTCAACGTGACCGGCGACGTGCTTAACGCCGAGGAGGGCGAGAAGCTCGAGATCACCGAGCGCTGGCCCATCCACCGCAAGCCCCCGGCCTTTGACCAGCTCGAGTCCAAGACCCAGATGTTCGAGACCGGCATCAAGGTCATCGACCTCCTCACGCCGTACGTGCAGGGTGGAAAGATCGGCCTCTTCGGTGGTGCCGGTGTGGGTAAGACCGTCCTCATCCAGGAGATGATCTACCGCGTCGCCAACAACCACAACGGTGTGTCGGTGTTCGCCGGTGTGGGTGAGCGCACCCGTGAGGGCAACGACCTCATCCAGGAAATGACCGAGTCTGGCGTTATCAAGCAGACCGCTCTTGTGTTTGGCCAGATGGACGAGCCGCCGGGCACGCGTCTTCGCGTGGCGCTCTCGGCCCTGACGATGGCGGAGTACTTCCGCGACGTGCAGGCCCAGGACGTGCTGCTCTTCATCGACAACATCTTCCGCTTCACGCAGGCGGGTTCCGAGGTGTCGACCCTGCTGGGCCGCATGCCGTCGGCCGTGGGCTACCAGCCCAACCTTGCCGACGAGATGGGTCTGCTCCAGGAGCGCATCACCTCGACGCGCGGCCACTCCATCACGTCGCTGCAGGCCATCTACGTTCCCGCTGACGACTACACGGACCCCGCCCCGGCAACGACGTTCGCGCACCTTGACGCCACGACGGAGCTCTCCCGTGAGATCGCCTCGCGCGGTCTGTACCCCGCCGTGGACCCGCTCACCTCGACGTCCCGCATCCTCGACCCCCGCTACGTGGGCCAGGACCACTACACCACCGCGAACGACGTCAAGTCGATCCTGCAGCGCAACAAGGAGCTTCAGGACATCATCGCGATCCTCGGTGTGGACGAGCTCTCCGAAGAGGACAAGATCATCGTGGCTCGCGCCCGCAAGATCCAGCAGTTCCTCTCGCAGAACACCTACATGGCCACCCAGTTCACCTCGGTGCCCGGCTCCACGGTTCCGCTGTCCGAGACCATCGAGGCCTTCAGCGGCATCGTCAACGGTAAGTACGACCACGTTGCGGAGCAGGCGTTCTTCAACATCGGTGGCATCGAAGACCTCGAGAAGAACTGGGATCGCATCCAGAAGGAGATCGGCTAAGCCATGGCCGACGCTCTCACCGTCGACATCGTGGGGCCGGACCGCGTGCTGTGGTCCGGCACCGCGGATCGCGTCGTCGCGCCCTCGGTTGAGGGTGACCTCGGCTTCCTCGCCAACCACGAGCCCGTGCTCTCCGTGCTGCGTCCCGGCACGGTGCGCGTGCACGGCGAGGCTGGCGACACGGCCGTGGAGATCTCTGGCGGCTTCGTCTCCTTTGACCACAATGTGATCACGATCGTCGCGGAGCCCGTAGAGCTCGACAACGCGTAGACGAGCGTGCGGGTCCTCATCGCATGCGTGTTGTGATTGCGCAGTGCGCGGCCCGCTACACGGGCCGTCTCAACGCGTCGTTGCCCCTGGCAACGCGCGCGATCATGGTCAAGGCAGACGGCTCCGTCCTCTTGCACTCCGACGGCGGCTCATACAAGCCGCTCAACTGGATGAGCCCACCATGCACTCTGCGCTCCGCGTTGCCCGACGCTGAGGCAAGTTCTCGTGGCGTCACGGCCGTGTGGGTGGTTCAGCACGACAAGACGGACGATCGCCTCGAGATAGAGCTCTACGAGGTCTTCTCCGATTCCGAACACGCACTGGGCGTGGACCCCGGCCTCATCAAGGACGGCGTTGAGGCTCACCTGCAGGTGCTGCTCGCCGAGCAGATCACTCTGCTCGGCGCGGGCCACACCCTGGTGCGCCGCGAGTTTCCCACCGCGATTGGTCCGGTGGACATCATGGCGCGCGACTCAGGTGGAGCATCCGTTGCCGTGGAGATCAAGCGACGCGGCGACATTGACGGCGTGGAGCAGCTGACCCGCTACTTGGAGCTGCTCAACCGCGATCCGCTGCTAGCACCCGTGGCCGGCGTCTTCGCCGCCCAAGAGATCAAGCCTCAGGCGCGCGTGCTCGCCGAGGACAGAGGCATCCGCTGCGTCATCCTCAACTACGAGGAGATGAAGGGCGAAGACGACGCCGAGAAGCGGCTCTTCTAGCCTCTCCTGGTCCACGCAGGCAGAGGTGAGGTCCCCGCGTACTCGCCCCAGCGTCGGGCAGGCGGGCAAACGTGCCCTAACCGCAATCTGGCCCATGGATAGCCAAGCTCAAAGCCGCGTACCCTTGATCCATGGCCACCGCACCCAAGCCGCTGCGCACCTCCGTGAAGGAGCAGGAGCCCGGCGCCTTTCTGTACGCCCAGTTTGGGGTGCACTGGCGCGCGGGGGCCGCGAGCCTCATCCCATTCATGATCATCTACTTCACGACGCAGCCTTTTGGCGCCGCGGTGCAGACGTTGACGATGGGCGGCTTCATCATTGGACCCGCGGTGTTGGCGATCTTTGCGACTCTGTGGGCACTGATGAGTTACGGGCTGCTCCATCGGCTGCGGTTCGACTTCCGCACCTGGGTGCACTACACGGTGTACGCAATAGCAGGGGCGATAGGCCTGTGGCTGCTCGCGATCGTCTCTCTCATCCTGGTGCAGGCGTACAACACTGAGGGAAGTCTTGACTTCTGGAACGCCTCGGCGTTCGCGGGGTTCATGTGGGCGTCGCCGCTCTTGGGGGCCGTGAGTTCCATCGTGGGCAGGCGCACGCTCGCCGCGGGCATTCGATGGACGATCATCCGCGAGCGCCCGCCGCTTCCTGACGTGTTCACGTACGTCGAGGGCAAGCACGACCGCGACGAGTTCCAGCGGATGTGAATGGCTAGCCTTTGGCGGGATCTCCACCGTCGAGAACCGTGAAGCAGTTGACATCTCCTGCAGAGTCCGTGAGCGCCTGGGTCATCGCCTGCTCGATTTCGTCCGCGGTTGCATCTGCGTCTACGCGCACCCCATGTGACTCTAGGCACGCTCTGATGAGAGGGACGCTCTCAACGAAATGCTGGGCGTGGGCCTCGGTCGCTGCCGGTTGTGTCTGGTACACCTGAGAGATCCACTGAAACTCCTTCGTGTCGCACCGGTCTGCGAGCGCTTCGAGCTTGCTGTTGTCTTCGAGCCCCACGTGTGCTTCGTATCCCGGGATGTCCAAACCCTGAACCGTGTACAGCACGTATGATGCGCTAACTCCTGCCTCGGTCATGCACTGGACGGCATTGAGTGCTGCCTCGTGGGCGTGTTCCAGGGTGACCTCGCCCACACGCTCCGCGTCCTCAAGCAACGCAATCTGGGCCGTACTCGCTTCGCCCTCGCGAGCACTTTCGAGCGCCTGCCCGATCACTTCATCGAACCCTTCGCCGCCATCCTCCGTCGCGCTGGGAGATGCGGCGCCTCCGCCGCAGCCAGCGAGCATCAAGCAGACCGAAAGCGACGCTGAGGCGGCAATTGATGCCCAACCGTTAGGCGTCGACTTTCTCACGGCGGAGTGGGGCCCTAGTTGCCGCTCGCGTCCTCGTGGTAGATCTTGTATTTGGCCAGGGTTCCGGAGGGAACCACCGCGGGCCCGTAACTCGAGTACCAGAAGACGATTGAATACGAGCCACTCGTGTTCCACGCTCGTCCACCGATGTCATGGGAACAGGTGCCTGACAGTTCGTGCACGGTGGCGTTTGTCGAGAATGCGAATCCCGAGGTCGTACACCCTGGATCGGGGAAGTAGTAGTTTCCCGAGTCGTCTGTGATATACGGCGATATCCAGTACGCGGAGGCTCGCGCGGCCGTAACGAGGGACAGGGATAGAGCCAGGGCTAGTGCCGTCCCGGTTCGTTGGGGGATCTTTGGTGCCGTCAAGGTTATCCTCCTGCGCCCAGAAGTCGCTCAGCGTCTCACTGCAGACCGGTGTTGGGTCCAGCATCGCACGCGGGTTGGCGTGATGCAACGTCCTGTATGGCGAAACGTTTCGCGAGCGCGCCTACCGCCCGGTAGGCTGGCCCGCATGACAACGCAGTCCCCCTCTCAGTTCCCCACAGACTTCCTCTTCGGTGCGGCAACGGCCGCGTATCAAATCGAGGGCTCGGCCACCAACGGCGGTGGCGGCGCCTCGATCTGGGACACCTTCTCTCACACCGAAGGCAAGACCCTCAACGGCGACACCGGCGACGTCGCGTGCGACCACTACAACCGCTACGCGGACGACGTCGCGGCGATGGCAGAGATCGGCCTCACCGCCTACCGCTTCTCCTTCTCGTGGCCGCGCATTCTGCCCACGGGCCGCGGCGAGGTGAACCACGAGGGCATCGCGTTCTACCACCGCCTCCTCGACGAGCTGGAGTCCAGGGGCATCGAGCCCATCGCCACGCTCTACCACTGGGACCTGCCTCAGGCTCTCGAGACGCAAGGTGGCTGGCCCGTGCGCTCCACGGCGGAGGCGTTCGTCGAGTACGCGCGGATCATGGCCACGGAGTTTGGTAGCCGCATCCGGTACTGGACCACGTTCAACGAGCCGTGGTGCACGTCGTTCCTTGGGTACGGCTCCGGCGCCCACGCTCCCGGGCGCAGCGACCATGCGGACTCACTTGCCGCGACGCACCACCTCAACCTCGCCCACGGACTCGCGTACCGCGCCATCAAGGAGGTTGCCCCCGAGGCAACCGTGAGCATCGTCCTGAACTCTCACCTTCCGCGCCCGTGGAACGTCGCGGACCCGCGTGACCTTCACGCCGCGCAGAAGATCGACGCGCTCGCCAACGGAGTGTTTATCGAGCCACTCACGCTTGGTCGCTACCCGGAGATCACGCTTGAGTCCACGAAGGACATCACCGACTGGGCGTTTGTCCAGGACGGTGACCTCGACGCCATCAAGGGCTCGCTGGACCTCATCGGCGTCAACTACTACTCGAGCCACTCGGTGCGCCACCACGACGGGCCGCGCCACGACACGGGCGAGGACGGCCACAAGACCACGCGCTTCAGCTGCTGGCCCGGCGCGGATGACGTGGAGTTCATGCCGCTCATCGGCCGCCGCACCACGATGGGCTGGAACGTGGACCCAAGCGGCTTCCACGCGCACCTCATGCGCATCTCGCGCGCGTTCGACGTGCCGATCATCGTCACCGAGAACGGCGCGTCGTGGCCCGACGAGGTGGACGAGGACGGCCGCATCCGCGACATCGACCGCTACACGTACTACCACGACCACCTGAGCGCCTTGCTGCTCGCCCGCGCGGAGGGCGCCGACATCCGCGGATACATGGCGTGGAGCCTCATGGACAACTTTGAGTGGGGCTGGGGCTACTCCAAGCGCTTCGGCATGCTTCGCGTGGACTACGACACCCAGGTGCGCACGTGGAAGGACTCGGCGTATTGGTACGCAGAGACCATCCGCAATCGCGAGGTGACGCCGCTGGAGGCGATCGAGGGTCTGGTCGCGACTCCGCCGAGGGCGTACTGACGGACCAACAGCGCTGTGGTCCGTTGGGTTCCGTGGAATCGCGGAATCCAACGGACCCACGGCCAGCCAGTCCGTCACGTTCCGGGGCCAACCTAGACTTATCTCATGCCCACCGGTCGTCGCTCCAACAAGCGCCCGTACGGCAAGCCTCACGAGGAGTTCGATCCCGAGCGCGCCATGGGCGGCGGCCCTCGCATCGAGCCTGGCCCCGGCGGGGAGAGGTTCTATGTCGCCACCCCTCGCCCCACGGACAAGACCTACATCTGCCCCGGCTGCCAGCAGGAAATACCAGGGGATATGCAGCACATCGCCGCCTGGCCGGTTGAGCACATGTTTGGCGAGGCGGCCGCGAAAGATGCCCGACGGCACTGGCACCTAGCCTGTTGGCGCCGGTTTGGCGGTAGTTGACGTGGGCATCCAAGAACTCAAGTCCATGACCGTGCTCCCCGCGCACCGCGAGGACATCGAGTTGCGCACCTCGGACGGGCTGACCCTCGTCGGCGAACTCGCGACCCCCGCGAGCGGCCCCATCGAGGCCACACTCATCACACTTCACCCGCTGCCCACACATGGCGGCTTCATGGACTCGCACATCTACCGCAAGGCGTCGTGGCGGCTCCCGCACCTCGCGAACGTGGCCGTGCTGCGGTTCAACACGCGCGGCACCCACTCGCCGCGCGGCACCAGCCAGGGAGAGTTTGGAGGAGGCGGACCGGAAGAGGCGGACGTCCACGCCGCCGTCGATTACGCCGTCACGCATGACCTTCCCAACCGGTGGCTCGTCGGCTGGAGCTTCGGCACCGAGCTCGCGCTCATGCACGGAGCCGAGCTCGACGTGGAAGGCGCCATCCTGCTTTCCCCACCCTTGCACCGCGCAGGCGAGGCGGACCTCCAAGCCTGGACGGCGTCGGGCAAACCGGTGACCGTGCTGGTGCCTGAGCACGACGACTACTTGCGCCCGGAGGCCGCCACCCAGGCATTTGAACCGCTTACCCAAGCGGAGCTGATTGCCGTCGAGGGCGCCAAGCACCTCTGGGTGGGCGAGCCGTACGTGCGGCGCGTGCTCGACGAGATCGTCTCCGTGGTTGCGCCCCACAAGGCCCCGCTGCCCACCGAGGTGGACGCGTCCGTGGTCGAATAGGGGAGTGAGCACCCCTCCGGACGGCACGCCCTTGGTCCTTCTCAATGCGTTCCCCGTGGATCGCAGCCAGTGGGAGGGCCTCATCGCGGAACTCGCGGACATTGTGCACGGCGACATCATCGCGTTCGACATCCCTGGTATTGGCGAGATGCCGATGACCGAGGAGGAGCCCTCGCTGGAACTCATCGCGGACGCCGCGGTGGTGGCTATGCGCGAGGCAACGGGCCATGACGCTGCGGTGTGGGTTGGTTGCTCGATGGGCGGCTACATCGCCATGGCGGTTGCTGAACGCGAGCCGACGGCGGTGGCTGGCCTAGGTCTCATTGGCACCAGGGCAACGGCGGACGACGCGGCGGGTGCTGCAAAGCGTTTGGAGATTGCGCGCACCGTGGAGGATGCGGAGCGGCACCCCAACCCGCGCCAGGTGGCGGAGGATCTCATCGGCACACAGGGGGAGCGCCGGCCGGCTCTCGTGAGCGCGATTGAGGCGAACGTCGCCACCCACTCCGGCGCCGGGATTGCCTGGGGTCAGCGCGCCATGGCGGCGCGCCCCGACCGCACCGAGGTGTTGCGCACCGTGGACGCTCCCGCCGTGGTGGTCATCGGGGAGAACGACGGCCTGGTGCCCCGCGCGGACGCGGAGGCAATGGCTGCGGCGTTAGGGGTGGAACCGGTGGTGCTGACCGGGATTGGTCACCTCGCCGCGTTTGAGGCCCCCGATGCGGTGGCGCGAGCTCTCGCGCCGCTGTTCGAGTAAGGGCTACCGGTGGCGGTCCGCAGGCTTGTCGCGCGCGTGCCCTTGGATGAGCTCGCGCCCACCTTTGCCGAGATCCGCAGGCGCCACGAGGTGGCGGAGGTGTACCCGCGGGATGCGCTCGCGGACGTTGACGCCGCGCGTGCGGCGAATGCCCATGGCGGGGAGCTGGCTCATGTTGACGGGGAGCGCGCGGACCGCACGGATCTCGAACTCGTCACCATTGACCCCGAGGGCTCGCGGGATCTTGACCAGGCGCTCGCGGTCGAGGCTACTGACGCCGGGTGGCTGGTCCACTACGCGATCGCCGATGTTGGCGCGCACGTCACTCCCGGAGGGGCGCTGGACCGCGACACGTGGTCGCGCGTGGAGACGGTCTATTGCCCCGACAAGCGCGTGGGACTCCACCCGCCGCAGCTCTCGGAAGGCTTCGCCTCGCTCCTCCCCGGACAGCGCACCAAGGCCGTGTTGTGGTCCCTCGAGGTGGCGAGCGACGGGGCGCTCGGCGCGGCGCGTGTGGAGCGCGCGTGGGTCACGTCCAGGCGCCAGTACTCGTATGACGAGCTACGCTTGGCGCCTCCCGATGAGGCAAAATCCCTGGTAGATGTCATGCGAACGCTCGGCGACGCGCGCCGCGAGTATGTCCGCGCCGGAGGCGGCGTGACGCTCCCCAAGCCCAGCCAAGAGGTGGACGTGGACAACGGCCAGCTCACCCTCGAGTTCCGCGCGGCTACGGGTATTGAGGATGACAATGCTCAAATCTCGCTCCTGACTGGGGAGGCCGCCGCGCGCATGATGCTTGAGGCCGGCGTTGGCGTGCTGCGCACCATGCCTCCCGCGCAGCCAGAGGACATTGAGCGGCTGCGGAGGCAAGCGCTCGCGATCGGCGTGGAGTGGCCGCACGGCGCCTCATACGGTGAGGTTCTCGACGCGCTGGACCCCGCAACGCCCAAGGCCGCGGCGTTCCTCACGCAGGCAACGAGGCTGTTCCGCGGCGCCGCGTGGGAACCCTTCGATGGCCAAGCGTTGCCGGTGCCCGAACACACCACGCACGGGGCCCTGGCCCGCCCCTACGCGCACGTCACGGCGCCGCTGCGGCGCCTCGTGGATCGCTACGGCACCGAGGTGTGCCTTGCGCACACCTCGGGCCGCGCTGTTCCGGAGTGGGTACTCGCGGCACTTCCGCGACTCGGCGAAACGATGATGGCCGGTGTGCGCGTCGGCTCGGCCATTGACCGCGAGTGCGTCGATGCCGTGGAGGCCGCCGTGCTCAAGCCGCACGTTGGGGAGACTTTCACCGCCGTCGGGCTGGACGACCGCACCATCCAACTGGAGAACCCGGCCGTCGTCGCCACGTGCGCGGGCGAGGTAAAGGTGGGGGAGCGCCAGCGGGTGCGGCTGGTCACTGCCGACGCTGGGAAGGCCGAGTTTCAGACGGTTACCTAGGCAGGCTTCCAGTCGTTGCCTGCCGCGAGGCGCCCCGCGAGCGCGTCGGTGAGGGGCATGGACTCGCCATCGCGGGCTCCACGGCCAATCTCAAGCAGCGGCTCTCCCGGCTCGAGCGTCACGCCCGTGAACCGGGCGGCGACGCCGCCGGCGGTGGACAGCACGTAGAAGACGCCGTCCGTGGAGATGCCGAGCGAACGATCGCGCTTCAGGTACCAGCCCGTGACCTGAGTCTTGTACCTGGTAGATCCGTTGTAGGCGCGAGCCGTGAGCCGCTCTGGGCGAACTCCAGCCGCGATGGCGTCACGAGCGAACTGCTCCACGAGCACTCGCGCCGTGGCGGCCTCCGCCTCGCGGGCGCGGGCCATCGCCTGCGCCTTGCGAACGTGCGGGTTGTCGCTCACGACTCGGAGGGCTCCTCCGCCACCTCTGGCGCCTTGAGTTTGGCGGCGGCGGCGAGGTTGCCGATGGGGTCGTTGGACAGCAGCGAGCGCAGGTCGTCGAGGTAGCCCGTGATGGACTCGCGCTGGCGGTTGAGTTCCTCAACCTCTTTCTGGGCGTTGGTGCGCTCGCGCTCGGCGTCCGCGACGGCCTCGGAGATGATGCCTTCCGCGTGCTCGCGGGACTCGGAGACGATCTCGTCCGCGTTGTTGCGGGCGTTGGACAGCAGGGTCTGCGAGTGCACCTCGGATTCGCGGCGCACCACCTCTGCGCGCTCTAGGGTCGCGGCGAGGCGCTCCTCTGCCTCTTCCGCGCGTGCCTGAGCATCGGCGACGAGCGACTGCATCTCCGCCTGCACTTCTTGGTTGCGGCGCGTGAGTTCGCGCTCCGCATCCTCGCGCTTCTTTGCGATCTCCATCTGCAGGTCTTCGCGGGCGCGGCGCGACTCTTCACGCACGGCCTCCGCCTCGGCATTCGCTGCCGACCGCTCGCTCGCGGCCGCCTCGCGGGCCTCCACGAGGTGCGCAGTGGCCTCTTCGCGAGCCGCCTCGAGGGCCGCCGCGCCGTCCCGCTCCGCGTCCGCACGTAGTCGCGCTGCCGTGGCAGCGGCGGCCTCGAACGCGGCCGTTGCCTTGGACTTCAACCCCGCGACGTGCTCGTCGGTTTCTGCACGCAGCGCCGCGGTGTCGGCGTCTGCGCTGGCACGAAGCTCCGCGGTCTCGCGAGCGGCGGTCTCGCGGAGCTCCGCCACCTCGGCGTCAACCTCGGCGCGCAGTTCCTGTGCGTCTCGCTTGGCCTGCTTGAGAGTGGATGCGGCCTCCGCGCGCTGTGAGGCGATAAGGGCGTCGTGCGTTGACCGTTCCTTCGCGATCTGCGCCTCGTGCGCCTCTCGCGCGGCGGCGAGGGTGGCCTCGTGCTCCGCGCGTCCCTTGGCGATGTCGGTGTTCGCCTGGCTCAGCGCCGCAGCAACTTCCGCACGCTGGGACGCGATCTGCTCGTCGTGCGCCGCACGCTCGTCCTTGATCGTGGCTTCGTGGGCCGCGCGCTCGGCGGCGATGCGCGAGCGGTGTGCGGCGAGCTCGTCCGCGATAGCGGCCTCGTGGGCCGCGCGCTCCGCGGCGATGGCCGCCTCATGCTCGGAGCGCTCTTGCGCAATCCGCGCGTCGTGAGCCTGACGCTCCTCGGCGATCGTTGCGTTGAACTGGGCCTTGCCCTTGGCGATCTCGCCCTCGTGGCGCGAGCGCTCTTGCTTGAGAATCGCGTCGTGAGCCGCGCGTTCCTGGTCAACCTGGGCGGCCGCGGAGGCGCGCATCTCTGCGACCTCCTCTTCCGCTGCGGCGAATGCCTCTGCGGACTCTGCCCGCAGGCGCGTGACCTCCGCATCCGCAGTGGAGCGGAGATCGGCCGCCTCGGCCTCCGCGAGGGTGCGCGCCTTGACGATGTCCGCATCGGCGTTGGCTAGCAGCTCGTCCGCGTGCTCGCGAGCGTCAGCAAGCCGACGCTCGGCCTCGCTCGTGAGGCGCGTCGCCTCCTCTTGGGTGGCCGTGGACAGGGCTTCCGCCTCGTTGCGGGCGGCGGCGAGGATTGCCTCCGCCTCGGCGCGCTGGGCGTTCGCCGCCTCGTTGGCCTCCGCCGTGAGCCGTTCCGCCTCGGCCTGGGCGGCGTCGACGCGCTCTTGGGCCTCGCGCTGGCTCGTGACGAGCGCCTCTGTGGTCTCGCGCTCCGTCGTGGCGCGCAGCGTGTGAAGCTCGCGATCGGTGGACGCCTTCTTGTCGGCAATCTCAGCGTCGGCGTTCTGGGCGTTGCGCTCTGCCTCGCGCTTGGCCCGGTCGAGGATCTCTTGAGCCTGACGGTCGGAGGCTTCTTTGAGCGCCGCGGCAGCGTTCTCCGCTTGCGTCTTGATCTCATCCGCCTCGCGCCTGCTCTGCGCGAGGATCTCGGCAACCTCATTGTCCGCTCGCGCGCGCAATTGTTGCGCCGCGACAGTGGCACGGGCAACGGTGTCTTGAGCGTGCGTTGTGGCACGAGCCAGCACGTCTGAGGACTGCTCCTCTGCGGACCGCAAGAGGTTCTCCACGCGCGCGCCAAGGCCCTTGTACGTGGGCTTTTCCGCCTCGCCAAGCGCCTTGTTGGCCTCGTCGAGCGACTTCGCGGCGGCCTCAGCCTTCTCCGCGTTGTCCGCCGCCGCCTTCTTCGCGCTCGCAACTTCCGCTTCGAGGCGGGCGATGTGGGCCGAGACCGCATCACGGTCATAGCCCCGCATCGTTACGGGGAAGGGGAGGTTCTCGTCGGACATGTGTGCTCCTTAGTAGCGCCGCAAAAGTGCGCCGGTAACAGGGTAGTGCGCGCCAGGATGAGGAACAAAGCGACGGTTGGCCCCTCTCGTGCGTTACTTCTAGAGTGTCTTGACGAATGTAAGGAGTTTTTCCAGTGACGTTGCGAACAGCAGGCCTCATTGCAGGTGTGCTTGGTGTGATCCTGCTGGCGGTGGGACTCATCGCCAATGCGGTCAAACCGGCCTCCGAGGGCTCGCCAAGCGCAGCCTTTGACACCACCGTTGTGGTGGTCACCCCTGACCTCCTTGCCCTTTCGCCCGACGGCGTGCTCACCATCGAGGCAAGCGGCGCCTATGCGACGCACACGGCCCGGGTGCAGGATGCCGACGCCTGGACGGCCTCGCGCGGTGCGGTGACGCTGACTGGGGTTGCCGATTGGGACACCCTCACCTTTGATACGGCAGACCCCGTTGTTGTCTCTCCAACGACGTCGGCGAGTCCCTCCCCGAGTGCGTCACCAAGCACTTCGCCGAGCTCCTCGCCCACTGCCTCCCCCTCGACGAGCGCCTCGCCGAGCCCAACAGCGAGCCCCAGCCCCAGCGTCGGGCCTACGCCTTTGGGTTCGCAAGACATTTGGCGCAACACCGCGCAAAGCGAAAACGAGTACACGATCGCCACGGTGGATGTGCCGGCTGGCCTTGCGCTTGTGGTGGAGGCGCTTGGCGATGCGAAGCTCACCGACGCGTCCCTGACGTTGCCGCGTACCGTCGACGACGACTGGATCATGCAAGTGATCTGGTGGGGCGTTGGCCTCACGATCATTGGACTGATCGCGCTTATCGCGCTGTTTGTCGACGTGCGGCCCGCGCAGAAGAAGGGCGAGGAGTGGATTGCTCAGCGTTCCGCGATCGGTTCCGGAAAGCAGGCGCCTAAGCCCGGTAGCCGCCGCGAGCGACGCGAACGTGGCGCGGCAATGCCCGTCGCCTTGCTTCCCGCGGAGCCCACCACCACCGGGTCCATTCCGATCCTCGTGGAGGAGCAGCCGTCCACCGGGGACGTGCCAATGATCGCGATCGCCGAGCGCGGGCAGCCAGCACCGCCTCCCGCGGCGGCAGAGCCTGCCTTGGAGGCGTTCCAACCACCCGCAACCGAGACTGAGGAGGACCGCTCATGAAGCGCACGGCCATCCTCATCGTCGCCGCCGCGGGTGTGCTGACGCTGTCCGCATGCACACCGCCCGTGCCCGTGGTGTCTCCCGCTCCCTCGCCCTCCGAGGCGGCGGCAGTAGTGGAGTCGCAAGCGGAGCGCATCATCCCTGAGACGTTCACCGAGCTAGCCGCCGCGGACGAGGCGCAAGACTCGAGCCTGCTCACCAACCGGATAGGCGGCGACGCCAAGACGGTGCGTGCCGCGCAATACAAGCAGGCGAAGGCGGACAAGAAACTCACGCCAGACGTGCTGCCCGACGACATGCAGGCCGTTTACGTGAGCGGCGCCGACACGTGGCCGCGCGTGCTCGTTGGCGTCACGGAGCAGCCTGCAGAGGACATCACACCCGTGGTGATGCTGTGGGTGCAGGATTCCGTGGACACCGATTACCAATTGCGCAGTTGGGCGCACATGATCCCTGGAGCGACCCTGCCCGCGATGGCGAGCCCCGCAACGGGCGCCGCGCAGCTTGCGCTCAACGACCCCGACATGGACCCCACGCCGGGCACGGTGCTCGAGAACTACGTCAAACTGCTTACCGAAGGAAAGAGCAGCGAGCTGAACGACGACTTTGCTCCGGACACGTACCGGGAACAGCTCTTCACCGCGCGCAAGGTATTGACCGCGGCCGCGAAGAAGGCCAAGGGCTCGTACAAGGACACAGTGGCCTACGACGAAGAGTCGGCGTACGTGTTGCAGACCGCGGATGGGGGAGCGCTGATCTTCGCTCCAGTGACGATCAAGTCAACCTTCAAGGTCAAGGGCGCGAAGGTCTCGGTGCCCGCCGCTGACAAGGCGCTGCTTAGCGGCGGGAAGCTCACCACCCAGGTGGTGCACACGTACCGCGACCAGCTCGTGCTCTACATCCCCGGCCCGGCCACGGACTCCAATCCCGGAGTCGTTGCCGCGGACCACAACCTCGTGAAGGTGAGCCCCAAGTGACAGTTCCGCCCGTGCGCGGCGCGGTAGACCTCGCCGCGCTCGCGGCCCAGGCTCGCCGCTCAGAACAGGGCACGCCCCAGGGTGCCGTGGAAATCACCGAACAGTCGCTGAACGACCTCGCACAGCGCTCGCTGACCACGCCCGTGCTGATGGTGTTCGTGTCCTCTGCGTCCCCGGCATCGAACGACCTCGCACAGCGCCTCGCCACCCTAAGCGCGGAGGAGGGAGGCGACGTGGTGATCGGCGTGTGCGACGTTGACGCTCAGCCCGCCATCGCGCAGGCGCTGCAGATCAACGCGGTGCCCTCCGTGGTGGCGCTGCTTGGTGGCCGGCCGGCCCCCGTGTTCCAGGGGTCCGCGGACGACCAGCAGCTGCGCTCCGTGGTGCAGCAGATCGTCCAGGTGGCCCGCGAGGCAGGACTTGGCGCGGCCGACGGCGACGCCCCCCAGGAGCCCGTCGAGGCCCCCTTGCCGCCCTTGCACCAAGAGGCGTACGACGCGATCGAGCGGGACGACCTACCCGCCGCAATCGCCGCGTACGAGAAGGCCATCAAGGAGAACCCGCGCGATGCCGAAGCCAAAGCCGGCCTTGCGCAGGTGCGGCTCATGCACCGAACTCGTGACGCCGATCCGCAGGCCGTGCGCTCAGCCGCCGCAGCGTCGGACAGCGACGTTGCCGCGCAACTGGCGGTTGCCGATCTGGACGTGCTTGGGGGAGCCGTGGAGGACGCGTTTGCGCGGCTCATTGACGTAGTGCGCGCCACCGCGGGCGACGAGCGCGATGCGGTGCGCGAGCGTCTTGTGGAGCTTTTCGACATCGTTGGTGCGGAGGATCCGCGCGTGGCGGCGGCAAGGCGAGCCCTGGCGGCAGCCCTCTACTGAGAATCACCTCTCCACACACAGCGAATGCCTCTCCACACAGCGGCCTGCGTGTGACGCAGCGTGTGTGCGGGGAGTGAAGTCGCAGACTCCTTCACGACCACATTTTGTGTGGAGAGTTGTTTGGGTTGTGTGGAGGGGTGATCAGTTCGAGGGGCGCAGGATGACCGCGCCTAGCGGGGGCAGGCGGAGCGTCGCGACCGCTGGCTGACCCTTCCAGCCCTTGGCCTGCGCCTCGATGTGGCCCATGTTGCCCACGCCGGAACCTCCGTAGATGGAGGAGTCCGTGTTGAGCACCTCGTCCCAGCCACCGGCGAAGGGGAGGCCAAGGCGGTAACCCTCGTGCGGCACGCCCGCGAAGTTCACGGCTACCACCACCACGTTGCCGGCGGCGTCGTACCTGGCATATGCCAAGACGTTGTGCTCGCTGTCGTCTGCATCGATCCACTGGAAGCCCGTGGGGTCGGAGTCCTTCTCCCACAGCGACGGCGTGGAGCGGTAGAGGGCGTTGAGGTCCCGCGTGAGGTCCTTCAGGCCCGCGTGCAGGCCATCCTCCAGGTGCCACCAGTCGAGCGAACGGCCTTCTGACCACTCCGCCTCTTGGCCAAACTCGCAACCCATGAACAGCAACTGCTTGCCCGGGTGGGTCCACTGGTACGCGAGCAGCGCGCGCACTCCGGCCACCTTCTGCCACTGGTCGCCCGGCATGCGGTCCATGAGCGATCCCTTGCCGTGCACCACCTCGTCGTGGCTGATGGGCAGCATGAACTGCTCTGAGAACGCGTACATGAGTGAGAACGTGATCCCGTGGTGGTGGTACGAGCGGTTGATTGGCGACTCTTGCATGTACCGCAAGGTGTCGTTCATCCAGCCCATGTTCCACTTGAGGCCAAAGCCAAGCCCGCCCGCGTTCGTCGGCGCCGTGACGCCGGGCCACGCGGTGGACTCCTCCGCGATCATCACGATCCCCGCGTTGGCGCGATAGGCCACCGCGTTCGCCTCCTGCAAGAACGCGATCGCGTCGAGGTTCTCGCGGCCTCCATGGACGTTGGGGCGCCACTGACCGGCCTCACGCGAGTAGTCGAGATACAGCATGGACGCGACGGCGTCCACGCGCAGGCCGTCGGCGTGGAACTCGTGCAGCCAGTAGGAGGCGTTCGCGACGAGGAAGTTGTGCACCTCTGGGCGCCCAAAGTCGAAGATGAACGTGCCCCAGTCCGGCTGCTCTCCGCGCAGCGGATCCGGGTGCTCGTAGAGGGGGGTGCCGTCAAATCGCCCAAGTGCCCACTCGTCTTTGGGGAAGTGCCCTGGCACCCAGTCGAGGATCACGCCGATTCCCGCCTGATGCAGCGAATCCACGAGGAACCGGAAGTCGTCCGGAGAGCCAAAGCGGGACGTGGGCGCGAAGTACGACGACACCTGGTAGCCCCACGAGCCCCCAAACGGGTGCTCCATGACGGGCATGAACTCCACATGGGTGAAGTTCAGCTCCTTCACGTACGCGACGAGCTCGCGCGCCAGGTCGCGATACGAGAGCCCTTGACGCCATGAGCCCAAGTGCACCTCATAGACGCTCATGGGGGACTGGTGCGGTTGGTGACGCGGGCGGTCCTCCATCCACGCGCCATCGCTCCACGTGTAGGAAGACTCGGCAACGACCGACGCAGTTTGCGGCGGGCGCTCAGCGGACTTGGCCATGGGGTCGGCTTTCTGGCGCCACCGCCCGTCCTTGCCAAGAATCTCAAACTTATAGGTGGTGCCGGCGCCTACGCCCGGCACAAAGAGCTCCCACACGCCGGAGGCACCAAGCGAGCGCATGGCGTGGCTAGCGCCTTGCCACATGTTGAAGTCGCCAACGATGCGCACTGCGCGAGCATTTGGAGCCCACACGGCGAACGCCGTTCCCGTCACGTCGCCGAGCACCGACGGGTAGCGCTTGACGTTGGCGCCAAGCACCTCCCACAGCCGTTCGTGACGGCCCTCGCGAATGAGGTGCAGATCAAGTTCGCCAAGCGTCGGAAGGAAGCGGTACGGGTCATCAGTGGTGACGGGCTCGGCATCGTAGGTCACCCGCACGCGATAGTCGGGTGCCTCCTTGCCGGGCACCTCGGCACGCCACACGCCGTGGTGTTCGTGCTTTGCGTCGACATCGCCGTCAAGCGTCTCAATGACCACAGACGACGCAAGCGGACGCAAGACGCGAATGGTGACCACGCCGTCGGCCACATGGGGACCCAAAACCGAGTGCGGCTGATAGTAGGTGCCGGCCGCAACGTCGGCGAGTACGGAGTCGTCAACCTTAGCCACGGCGAACCACCAACCAATAGAAGGAATGCGGAGCAAAGGTGAGGCGCAACGTACCGTCCTCCGACACGTCCTGGAACGGCGTCTTATGGACGATCGTACTCACCTTCCTGCCCGCGTGTTCCGGGAGGGATAGCAGGCCAGATGCTTGCCGCGATGAGAAGTTCATCGCCACCAGCACTGACTCCTCCGGATGGGTCCTGAGAAACGAGAATACTGACGGGTTGTCGCACGGCACATCTTCATAGCCGCCGTCGCTGAACGCGGGGTGTTGGGCGCGCGCCGCGAGAAACCGCCGCAACCAGTACAGCAGCGAGGTGTCCTGAGCGAGCGACGACTCCACGTTGACCCCGTTGTAGTGGTGCACCAGGGATTGCACGATAGGCAGGTAGAGCGCACCGGGATCTGCAGCGCTGAAGCCCGCGTTGCGGTCAGGGGTCCACTGCATGGGGGTGCGGACGGAGTCGCGATCCGGGAGCCACACGTTGTCGCCCATCGCGATCTCGTCGCCGTAGTACAGGCACGGGGTGCCGGGCAGGCTGAGGATGAGCGCATGGGCGAGTTCCAGCGCGTGCCGCGAGTTGTCGAGCAGGGGAGCGAGGCGCCGGCGGATGCCGGTGTGGGCCTTCATCTGGGGGTGCGGCGCGTACCACGCGAGCATCTGGGCGCGCTCGTCCTCGCTCACCATCTCAAGCGTGAGCTCGTCATGATTGCGCAGGAATGTGGACCACTGCCCGTTGGCTGGCGGTACCGGGGTGTCGTGGAGCACCGCGCGTAAGTGCGTCGCGTCCTCCGCCTTGATCGAGTAGAAGATGCGGGGCATGACGGGGAAGTGGAAGCACATGTGGCATTCCGGCTCCTCGTCGGTGCCGAAGTACTCGGCGGCCTCATGAGGGGGCTGGTTTGCCTCGGCGAGCAGCACCGCGCCGGGCGCCTCGCGGTCCACGAGGGCGCGCAGTTCGCGCAGGAACGCGTGTGTGCGGGGGTCGTTTTCCCCGGCGTTGCCCTCGTCCTCGAACAGGTATGGGACGGCGTCGAGGCGGAAGCCGTCGATGCCCTTTGCTAGCCAGAAACTCGCGATGTCGAGCATCTCTTGGCGCACCGCGGGGTTCTCGAAGTTGAGGTCGGGCTGGTGAGAGTAGAAGCGGTGCCAGAAGTACTGCTCGCGCACCGGATCCCACGCCCAGTTAGTGGTCTCCACGTCGGTGAAGATAACGCGCGCATCCGTCCACTTGTCGTTCGTGTCCGACCACACGTAGTAGTCCCCGTACGGGCCGTTGCGATCGTGGCGAGAGGCCTGGAACCAGGGGTGTTGGTCGCTCGTGTGGTTCATCACGAGGTCGATCGTGATGCGCATGCCGCGCTTGTGGACCTCGTCGATGAGCTCCTCGAAGTCTGCCATGGTGCCGTACCGCGGATCCACCGAGCGGTAGTCCGCAACATCGTAGCCGCCGTCGCGCAGTGGCGACGGGTAGAACGGCGGCAGCCACAGCGCATCCACGCCAAGCCACGCCAGATAGTCGAGGCGCTTGATGAGACCGCGAAGGTCTCCAAGGCCGTCGCCGTCGCTGTCCCTAAAGCCCCTCACCAGCACCTCGTAGAACACCGCGGTGCGGTACCACAGGGGGTCCTTTGTGAGATCGCGCTCGCGCTTGGGAAGTGATCGCAAGAGTTCTTTCACGACGACACCCCCGGGCGGACGGCGGCCGCGTGCGCCAAGGTCACGTGGGGATCGAACCTCACGAAGAACTCACGCCCCCACTGGAACGAGGCACCGGTGACGGCGTCGTCTACGGTGAGCACAGCGTCGTCCCTTAACCCAAGTGCGCCGAGGTCTAGCCACACCACTCCCTCTTGGGTGTGGTGGGGATCGAAGCTCACCACGGTGATGACCGTGTCCGCGCGGCCCGTGGGTGACTCTTCCGCGCTCAAGTGGCGTGAATAACACAGCACGTTGGGGTTGGAACTTGGGTGCACGGTGAGCCCTCGCAGCCGCCGCAGGCTCACGTGGCGAGCGCGGAGCCGGTTGAGCGTAGTGAGCAGCGTCTCGATGCCGTAGCGATCGGCCTGCGCCCAATCGCGCGCCTTGAACTCGTACTTCTCGTTGTCGATCTGCTCCTCGACGCCGGGCCGGGGCACGTTCTCCACGAACTCATAGCCCGTGTAGATGCCGTAACTGGGGGAGCCGGTCGCCGCAAGCACCGCGCGCATGCGGTACAGCGCGGGCCCGCCGTGCTGCATGTCTGGGGTGAGGATGTCGTGCGTTGTGGGCCAGAAGTTGGGTCGCATATAGAAGGACGACGGCCCGCTCACCTCGGTGAGGTACTCCGCCATCTCCGCGGCGTCTTGACGCCACGTGAAGTACGTGTACGACTGGTGGAAGCCGATCTTCGCGAGCGTGTGCATCATCGCCGGCCGCGTAAAGGCCTCCGCGAGGAAGATGACGTCCGGATGGTGCTGCGCGAAGTGCGCGAGCAACTGCTCCCAGAACGTCAGCGGCTTGGTGTGCGGGTTGTCAACGCGGAACAGCGTCACACCCGCGGCCACCCAGTGCTCGAGCACGTCCCGAATGGCCTCGTAAATGCCTTGCGGGTCGTTGTCGAAGTTGAGCGGGTAAATGTCTTGGTACTTCTTTGGCGGGTTCTCCGCGTACGCGATGGTGCCGTCGAGCCGCGTGGTGAACCACTCCGGGTGCGCGGTTACCCACGGGTGGTCGGGCGAGCACTGGAGCGCGAGGTCCAGCGCCACCTCGAGCCCAAGTTCGCGCGCGCGAGCCGTGAAGTTCTTGAACTGCCGCAGCGTGCCCAGTTGCGGGTGAATGGCGTCGTGGCCGCCCTCCGCAGCGCCAATCGCGTACGGGCTGCCGGGGTCTCCCGCCTCCGCCTTGAGCGAGTTGTTGCGCCCCTTGCGGTGGGTGAGGCCGATGGGGTGGATGGGCGTCAGGTACACCACGTCGAACCCCATCGCCGCGATCGCGGGAAGGCGCCTGGCCGCGGTAGTGAACGTCCCGGAGGCCCACTCGCCGGTGCGCTTATTGAGCTTGGCGCCTTCTGAACGGGGGAAAATCTCGTACCAGGCCGACGCTAGGGCACGTTCTCGTTGCACCACCAGTGGGTAGTCGGGCGAGGTGGTCACCCATTCGCGCAACGGTGCGGCGGTGAGGACGTCCCGGACTGCCGTCGAGAGTGCCGGAGCGAGCCGCGATTCGGGGTCTTGCCTACCGTCCTGAAGCGCGGCTATCGCGTCGCGCAAGAGCTGTTGCTTAGCGTCGGGCCTGCGAACTTCCGTGACGGCGCGGGTGAGGACCGCGACGCCCTCATCGAGCATGAGCTGAACGTCGACGCCGGCGTGGATCTTGACGCGAGCCGCGTGCGCCCAGGTCTCGACGGGATCCGACCACGCTTCTACGCGGAACGTGTGACCGCCCTCTGCGCTTGGCAGGTAGGTGGCCTCGTAGAGGCTGTTTCCCCACTCCTTGACTGGCATGGGGATCACCTGAGTGCGCCCAGAGGGGCGCGTGATGACGACGTTCGCGCCCACAGCGTCGTGACCCTCGCGGAAGATTGTTGCGGTGATGGGGACGGCTTCGCCGATAACGGCGCGCGCTGGCCAGCGTCCCTCCTCGAGCACCGGGCCCACTCCCACAATGGGGATGCGGCCAACGGACAGTACCTGGGGCGCTGGCATATACCGAAACTACTAGGGATTGCTCAGGGTTGGTACCTCGACCCCGCGCGCCCCTCCACACACGGCGAATGCCTCTCCACACAAGACATCGCTTGCCGTCACGGTTTCGTGCTTGGCTTGCTCGGCCCTAGGTAGCGAGAAGCTGAAATTGTGTGGAGGGGTGATCGGTGTGTGTGGAGGGGTGATCGCGTGCGGCGGGAGGGTTAGCTGCTTTCGCGGACTACCAGGGTGGTGGGGAGCACCACCGACGGCGGCTCTTTGCCCTCGATGACGTGGAGGAGCACGTCCACCATGTTGTCTGAGACCTGGTCAAAGGGCTGACGCATCGTCGTGAGAGGTGGCTCCAGGGTGGCCGCGAGGCCAGAGTCGTCGAAGCCGGTCACCGCGATGTCGTCAGGTACACGCTTACCGTTTCGGCGCAAAGTTGCCATCGCGCCGGCGGCCATGAGGTCCGACGCGGCGAAGACGGCGTCGATGTCTGGGGCGCGGTCGAGGAGGCGCTGCATCGCCTCTGCGCCGGACTCGGTGGTGTAATCGCCTGCCTCGACGAGGGCCGGATCAAAGAGGTCTCCGAGTTCCTCTTGGAAGCCAACGAGACGGTACCGACCGCCGGGAGTGTCCTCCGGCCCGGTGATGGTGGCGATGCGCGTGTAGCCGCGGTCGAGGAGGTGGCGGGTCATGATGCGCGCGGAGCCAATCTCGTCTACCTGGACGCTGGGAACGTTGTCCGCGCGGCCAAGGACGCCACCGCAGACGACGGTGGGAACGCCTGCCGCTACAAGCAGATCAAGGAGCGGCTCGGACTCGTGAGAGGACACCAGCATGACGCCGTCCACGTGACCCCCAGACACGAACTGGGCCACGTTTTCCCGTTCAGCAGCGGTGCCAGCGACCAGGAGGACGAGCGTCATGTGGCGGCGCGCGAGTGACTCAGCTGCGCCGCGCAAGAGGATGGAGAACGTGGGGTCAGCGAAGAGCAGGTGCTGAGGTTCGGTGAGCAAGAAGGCCAGCGAATTGGCCCTGCCGGTTGCGAGCGAGCGCGCGTGGTGGTTGGCGTGATAGCCGGTTGACTCGATGGCCTGCTCCACCGCGCGGCGGGCGTCGGGGGATACCCAGTGCCCGCCATTGATGACGCGCGAAACGGTTCCGCGAGAGACCCCGGCCGCTGCCGCTACGTCGCGAATGGTGGGCTTGCGTTGCTTCGTTGGTGACGCCACAACTGCCAAGAGTAGCGCTCGAATCGATGCGGTAGGGGATTTGGACTGTGAACGGTCACAGATCGGTAACAAGATGTGTATCAATTTGGCAACAAAACGATGTAACCGTTTACACTGGGACCGGTCACAGTGTTCTGATGTGACAATGAAGTTCCGGGTAGTCGCCTGACCGCCCACTGATCCAACGGAGTGTCATGACCTTGCCAGCAGCCTGGCCGGCCGTCTCGGGTATCGCCTACGGAGGCGACTACAACCCTGAGCAGTGGCCGCGCGAGACGTGGCATGAGGACGTCCGTCTCATGCGTGAGGCAGGCGTCAATCTCGTCAGCGTAGGCATCTTCTCGTGGGGCCTCATCGAGACCTCTGAAGGCGTCTTCGACTTCAGTTGGCTCGACGAACTCCTCGACCTCTTGCACGAGAACGGCATCGCCGTAGACCTCGGCACTCCCACCGCCTCCCCGCCCGCGTGGTTCTTCAAGAAGTACCCCCACGCCGCCGCGGTGAACAAGAACGGCGTTGCGATGGGCTTTGGCTCTCGCGGCATGGCCTCGCACAGCGCGGGGGAGTACACCAAGGCCGCCGCCAACCTCGCGGGTGAACTTGCCCGACGCTACGGCCAGCACCCCGCGATCGTGATGTGGCACGTCCACAACGAGTACGGCGTTCCCGTTGGCGAGGACTACTCGGAGGCCGGGGTTGGCGCCTTCCGCCAATGGCTTCGCACTCGCTACGGCACTCTCGACGCGCTCAACGCCGCGTGGGGCACCGCATTCTGGGGCCAGCACTACGAGGAGTGGCTGCAGATCGGCGCCCCTGCCGCGGTGCCCTCGGCTATCAACCCCGCCCAGATGCTTGACTTCATGCGCTTCACCGACGCCCAGCTGCGCGAGTGCTACATCATCGAGCGCGACGCAATCCGCGCCTACGCGAGCCAGCCCATCACCACCAACTTCATGGCGCACCAGTCCTTCACGACGGAGCTGTGGAAATGGGCAGAGATCGTCGATATCGTCGCGAACGACCACTACCTGACCGCCGCAGACCCGGAAGGCGAAATCGGACTCGCGCTCGCCGCCGACTACACGCGCTCTCTCGCCGGTGGCAAGCCGTGGATCCTCATGGAACACTCGACGTCCGCCGTCAACTGGCAGCCGCGCAACGTCGCCAAGCGTCCAGGAGAGATGGCGCGCAACTCGCTCAGCCACTTCGGCCGTGGCGCGGATGCCATCCTGTTCTTCCAGTGGCGCGCTTCGCGCTCGGGCGCGGAGAAGTTTCACTCGGCGATGCTTCCCCACGCGGGAACGGATTCGCGCGTGTGGCGTGAGGTCGTTGACCTCGGCGCCAAGCTCGGCAAGCTCGAAGACGTCAAGGGTTCCGAGGTCACGGCAGATGTCGCCGTGCTGTACGACCTCGAGTCAATCTGGGCACAAGAGCTCGAGTGGCGCCCCAGCGAGGACCTCGACCCCCGCGATCGCATTCGCGCGTACTACGAGCGGCTGTGGCGCGACGGGATCACCGTTGACCTTGCCCACCCAAGTGCTGACCTGTCTTCCTACAAGCTCGTGGTGGCCCCAGCGTCGTACCTACTCAGTACGGCCGACGCTGCCAACCTGACCACGTACGTCCAGAACGGCGGCACGCTGCTTGTGTCGTGCTTCTCTGCCATCGTGGACGAGCACGACGCTGTGCACGAGGGCGGCTTCGTGGCTCCCCTTCGCGAGGCGCTTGGTTTGACGGTGGAGGAGTTCTTGCCGCTGCGCGAGAACGTCACCGTTGGCGCCATGATGGCCGACGGCACCGCGCTGGCCCCCACCGTATGGCAAGAGGACATCCGCCTCGAGGGCGCGGACGTCGTAGCGACGCACACCGACGGCCCAGGAGCCGGCGAGCCCGCGGTCACGCGCAACGCCTTCGGCGAGGGAACTGGCTGGTACGTGGGCACTGTCCTGAGTGTCGCTGACCTCGCACCCGTGCTAAACCGGGTGTATGAGGACGCTGGGATCTCAGCGTCGGCCCTGCCGGAGGGCGTGGAGGTTGTCACGCGCCACGGCGTAAACGAAGACTTCGTCATCGCGATCAACCACCGCGACGACGCCGTGGCGCTCGGCGTCACGGGAGAAGACTTGCTCTCCGGAGATTCCGTATCCGGGGAGTGGGAGCTCGGGGCGGGGGATGTTGCGGTGATCCGCACCGCCGTCGCCTCCGAAGGGGGTGGTCGCTGATCGTCGCCACCGCAATGAGCATTACCGCTCGGCAGGAAACCACAACTGAGGCGGGAAGCCCTCCCGCACACCTCGTCGCAATGACGCGTACCACCGAGGACGCGCAGTGTGGCACAACCCCTGGAAGGAACATTCCATGATCAAGAAGATCGGCATTGGCGCCGCCGTTGTGGCGGTCGCCGGTCTGCTGGCTGCGTGCAGCTCCAGCGAAGACCCCACGACGTCGGCAGCGCCGTCGCCGTCGGACACGACGCCCGCCATCGACGGCACCGGCGTCACCCTGACCATCTGGGTTGACGAGAACCGTCAGCCCGCCGTCGACGCCGCCGCCAAGACGTTCGAAGAGGAGACCGGCGCCACCGTCGAGCTCGTCGTCAAGAACTTCGAGGACATTCGCGCCGACTTCATCGCCCAGGTTCCCACCGGCGAGGGCCCCGACATCACGATCGGTGCTCACGACTGGCTTGGTGGCCTCGTGACGGCCGGTGTGGTTGCTCCGGTTGACCTTGGTGACAAGGCTGGCGAGTTCGAGAAGGTCGCCGTTGACGCCTTCTCGTACGACGGCCAGACCTACGGCCTGCCGTACGCCACCGAGGCTGTTGCCCTCATCTACAACACCGACCTTGTTGGTGCTGACGCCCCCACCTCGTGGGACGACATGATCCAGAAGGGCAAGGACTCCGGCGCCGAGCGTCCGTTCGTCATCAACGTCAATGCCCCCACGGGTGACGGCTACACCATGTACCCGTTCCAGACGTCGTTCGGTGCTCCCGTGTTCGTTCAGGACGCGTCCGGCTCGTACACGAACGAGGTTGGCATGGGCGGCGCCGCTGGCGAGGCCTTCGCGACCTGGCTCGGCGAGAACGGCGACAAGGGCACCGGTTACATCTCCGGTGACATCGACTACGCAACGAACAACTCGCTGTTCGCTGACGGCAAGGCTGCGTACACCGTTGCCGGCCCGTGGGCGATCGCTGACCTCACCGCCAAGGGCGTTCCGATCGCTGTGTCGGCCGTTCCGTCTGCCGGTGACTCGACCGCGTCTCCGTTCGTTGGTGTTCAGGGCTTCTACCTGAGCGCTCAGTCCGAGAACGCGCTCATCGCGAACGCGTTCCTCACGCAGTACATGGCCACCCCCGAGGCGCAGATGGCGCTCTTCGAGGCTGACCCCCGTATCCCGGCGATGACCTCGGTTATGGAGCAGGTGTCCGCTGACACCGCCAACTTCCCCTACACGGGTGGTTTCGCGGCGTCCGCAAGCGGCGGCGTGCCCATGCCTTCCATCCCCGAGATGGGTTCCGTGTGGGACCTCTGGAACGCTGCTCAGATCAAGATCATCACCGGTGCGGACCCCGTCCCCACCTGGAACAAGATGATTGAGGACCTGAACGCGGCTCTCGCTGGCTAATTAGCTGGTAGGTGGGGCGGGGCGCTTCTTGCGCCCCGCCCCACGACACCGCCGCTTACGCGGCACAATGACCTTGGGACACTAAGTTTCTGAACCCCCGCAGGAGAGCAACGATGCCATCCACCACCGTCGACGCACCCGCGCCAACACCCCCTCGCACTTCTCACGCGCGCCGTTGGACCGGTATTGGCTGGGGCTTCATCGCCAAGCTTGCGTTGATGATGCTCGTCAACGCCTTTGGCTTGGCGGCCATCCTCTCTGCGGTCAACGCAGAGGCCTGGGGCATCATGACGGCCGCCATCGTGTTGCTCGTGGCAGCTGACTGGATCTACTTCTCCAAGCGCGCCGTCCCCCTCAAATACATCTTCCCCGGCCTCGTGTTCTTGCTGGTATTCCAGCTCTTCACGATGGCCTACACGGGCTACGTGGCGTTCACCAACTATGGAACGGGCCACAACCTTTCTCAAGAGCAGGCCGTTGACGCGGTGCTGATCCAGAACGAGAAGAAGGTGGATGGCTCTCCCAGCTACCCGCTGACGATCATTCAGGACCGCGGCACCCTTGGCTTCGCGATCGTGGACGGCGACGTCGTCAAGGCGGGTACCGCCGAGCAGCCACTGCAAGAGGTCCCGGACGCCACGATCGAGGGCGGCCGCGCAACCTCGGTGCCGGGCTTCGAGGTGATCCCCACCTCGGATATCTACACGAACCAGCAGCTGCAGAAGGACGTCGTTGTCTTGCGCGTGCCCGTCTCGGATGACGCCGACGAAGGCTCCATCCGTACTCAGGACGCGACCACGGGCGCGATCTACCGATCCACGATGGTGTGGGACGAGGGAGCCCAGACCTTTACGAACGTCGATACCGGCGTGGTGTACGTGGCTGACTCCAGCGTCGGTTCCTTTGTTGCTGAGGACGGCTCCACGCTTCCCGTTGGCTGGCACGTTGTCGTTGGCTTCGACAACTTCGTCAAGGCGTTTACGGACAAGAACTACTCGGAGGCGCTGCTCAAAGTCACCGCATGGACGTTCGCGTTCGCGATCCTCACGGTGCTCTCGAGCTTCTTTGTTGGCCTCATCCTCGCCATCATCTTCAACGACGACCGCATCCGCGGGCGCAAGATCTGGCGAACGCTGTTCATCCTCCCGTACGCCTTCCCCGCGTTCATGTCTGCGCTGTTGTGGAAGGGCATGCTCAACCGCACGTATGGCGTCATCAACGACTGGTTCCTCTTTGGGCTCGATGTGCCGTGGCTCTCGGACCCCACGATGGCGAGAGTTTCCGTGCTCATGGTGAACCTGTGGCTGAGCTACCCCTATTGGTTCCTCGTGTGCACGGGCGCCTTGCAATCGCTGTCCAAGGAGACCATGGAGGCGAGTCGCATCGACGGAGCAGGCGCCACCAGGCAGTTCCGCTCGATCACGCTGCCGCTGCTTCTCATCTCGACGGCGCCGCTTGCGATCGCCTCCTTCGCGTTCAACTTCAACAACTTCACGATTATCTGGATGCTCACCGGAGGTGGTCCGCCCATGGCGGACAGCAACACCGGCCTTGGCTATACGGACCTGCTCATCTCCGCGATCTACAAGATCTCCGGTGTTCAGGGTGGCAAGGCGGATTACGGACTCGCATCCGCGCTCTCGATCCTCGTGTTCATCGTCGTGGGTGTGGTTTCTGCCATCGCCTTCCGCCAGACCAAGAAGCTTGAGGAGTTCTAGCCATGGCTACGTCAGCACCTGTGCAAGAGACCGCCAAGCCGCGTCGCGTTCCCACGAAGCGTTCCCGGTGGGCGTTGGAGGTGGGCTGGAAGTACATCGTCGCGGTGGTGGTGGTGTTTGTTGCCGCGTTCCCGCTGGTCTACATCCTGTCCGCGTCGCTGTCGACGTCCGCGTCGCTGTCCGGATCCGCTCGTCTCTTTGAGAGCTTCAGCCTCACCAACTACCAGGCGCTGAGCGAGACCAAGTATTGGACGTGGGTGGTGAACACCCTGATCATTGGCTTCTCCACAGCGATTGGCGCCACGCTCATGGGCGCCGCGGCCGCGTACGCCTTCAGCCGCTTCCGCTTCAAGGGCCGCCGCACCTCGCTCACGAGCCTGCTGATCATCCAGATGTTCCCGCAGACCGTGGCGTTCATCGCGGTGTTCCTGCTGCTCATTTCGCTCGGCAACGTGATCCCCGCGCTTGGCCTCAACTCCAAGATTGCGCTGATCTGCGTCTACCTTGGCGGCGCTCTTGGCGCCAACACCTTCCTCATGTACGGCTTTTTCAACTCGATCCCGCAAGAACTCGACGAGGCGGCCAAGATGGACGGCGCCACCCACGCGCAGACGTTCTGGCGCCTCATCATGCCGCTCGTGACCCCCATCCTTGCGGTGGTTGCGCTACTGGGATTCATCACCGCGTTTGGCGACTTCATCCTGTCCAAGATCGTGCTGACCAAGGAAGACAACTGGACGCTGGCGGTGGGCATGTATGGCTGGGTCTCTGACCAGTTGACCGCCCGCTGGGGCATCTTTGCCGCGGGCGCGGTGATCGCGTCCATCCCGATTCTGGTGCTCTTCCTTGCCCTGCAGCGCTACATCGTTGGCGGCCTCACGTCCGGCTCGGTGAAGGGCTAACTCGATCCATGAAGTCCTTTTGGCGCACCGTCGCCGCCACCCTGGGAGCGGTCACAGTCACCGCTGGTATTTCGGGGTGTTCGGACGATTCCGGTCCCATTGAGGGCGGAATCGTGGTGAATAAGGTGGAGAACCTGCCGCAGGACTTCGTGGCGGGGGTGGATGTGTCCACGGTGCTCTCCCTTGAGGAATCGGGCGTCACGTTCAAGGACAACAACGGCAAAGAGGCAGACCTTTTCGACGTCCTCAAGCACAACGGCGTCACCCACGTGCGCGTGCGGGTGTGGAACGACCCGTTCGATGCGCAGGGTAACGGCTACGGCGGCGGCAACGTGTCCCCGGAACGCGCGATCGAGATTGGCAAGCGCGCCACAGACGCCGGCCTCAAGGTGCTCGTTGACTTCCATTACTCGGACTTCTGGGCGGATCCGGCCAAGCAGCAGGCGCCCAAGTCCTGGGCGGACATGTCCGACGGGGACAAGGCCATCGCCGCGGGTGACTTCACCCAGCAGATGCTCGTGCAGATGAAGGACGCGGGCGTGGACGTGGCCATGGTGCAGACCGGCAACGAGACCAATAACGGGGTTGCGGGAGTCACCGCGTGGAACGGCATGGCCGCAATCTTCAACGCGGGCGCCGCCGCCACGCGCGAGGTGTTCCCTGACGCGCTCGTGGCCGTCCACTTCACCAACCCCGAGCAAGAGGGTTCCTACGAGCGCATCGCCAAGATCCTCGACAACTTCGACGTGGATTACGACGTCTTCGCCAGCTCGTACTACCCGTTCTGGCACGGCACCCCGGAGAACCTCACGGCCGTGCTCAAGAGCATCGCCGACACCTACGGCAAGAAGGTCATGGTTGCCGAGACCAGCTGGTTGCGCACGCTCGACGATGCGGACGGCTACCCCAACGTCATCGGCGCGGCCGCCGATGCCACGCAGTACGCCATTTCGGAGCAGGGCCAGGCCGACGCTGTGCGGGCTGTGGTGCAGGCCGTCGCCGACGTAGGGGATGCCGGTGTTGGCGTCTTCTACTGGGAGCCGGCGTGGCTCCCGGTAGGTCCCCCAGACCAAGCAGAGGCCAACGCCAAGCTATGGGAGCAGTTCGGCTCTGGCTGGGCCACGAGCTTCGCGGGCTCCTACGACCCCAACGATGCCGCCGGCCAGGTGGGCGGCAGTGCGTGGGACAACCAATCACTCTTCGCCCCAGACGGCACGCCGCTCGAGTCGCTGCGAATCTTCGAGTACGTTCGCCGTGGCGCAACGGCCCCGCTCGCCGTCTCGCAGATCGATAGCCCGCAGGTGAAGGTCCAGGTGGGCGGCGTCGTCGAACTGCCGGCTACCGTCACCGTCCACTTCAACGACGGCACCAGTTCAGAGGACGAAGTGGCGTGGCAAGAGATCGCTGTCGACACCTCCCGCGAGGGCGTGCACGAGGTGAGCGGCACCCTAGCCAGCGGCGACAGCGTGACGGCGACCATCACCGTCGGGCCTATCAATGTGCTGGTAAACCCTGGTTTCGAGGACGACGACCTGTCGATGTGGACCCTGGACTCGGATGCCGCGACGTTTGCCGTGGTGGACGACAACGTGCCCGCGGCCATGGACGCGCGCGTGCTCAACTTCTGGAGCGACGCGGACTACTCGCTGTCCGTTGCCCAGACCGTCACCGGGCTCGAGCCGGGAACGTACAACGTCAAGGTCTCCGTACATGGGGAGGACAAGGACCCGGCGGGCGTCGCGCTCGCGCTCAACGCCAAGGGGTCCCAGGGGGAGTGGACGGCGCCGCTGCAGTTGAACGGCTGGCAGCAGTGGTACCAGGGGGTCATTGAAGGTGCGGTCGTAGGGGCCGACGGCACGCTCACCGTGAGCGTTGACGGCACCTTGGGCGCGGAGGACTGGGGATTTATCGACGGCTTCATCGTGGAGCCGGTGAACTAGGTAGAGGGAAAGGAACGAAGCAATGAGGCTTCATTCAAGACTGGGAGCGGTCACCGCCTCCGCCGCGGCGGCGGCGATGGTGGCAACCGTGTTTGTGAGCGCAGGCGCGGCCTACGCTGACGATGACGGGCCGGTGGAGGCTGGCATCACCGTCCACAAGATTGACGGACTATCGGAAGACTTCATCAACGGCGTTGATGTGTCCTCGGTGCTGTCGCTTGAGGACTCAGGTGTGGTGTTCCGCAACGACGACGGCACGCCGGGCGATCTCTTTGAGATTCTTGCGGACCACGGCATCACCGATGTGCGCGTGCGCGTGTGGAACGACCCCTTCGACGCCGAGGGCAACGGCTACGGCGGCGGCACGGTCGACGCCGAGCGCGCGCTCGAGATCGGTGAGCGCGCCACGGCGGCGGGCCTGCACGTGACCGTGGACTTCCACTACGCGGACTTCTGGGCGCACCCCGGTCAGCAGCCCGCGCCCAAGGCGTGGGCGGCGATGACCGTGGAAGAAAAAGCCGACGCCACCTACGACTTCACGCACGACACCCTCGCCGCGATGGCGGAAGAGGACGTTGACGTGACCATGGTGCAGGTGGGCAACGAGACCAACGACGGCCTCATCGCGGGTTCAACCGGATGGGCCAACTTCGTTCAGATCGCGAACGGCGGTTCGGCGGCCGTTCGCGAGGTCTACCCGGACGCTCTGGTGGCCGTACACTTCACGAACCCCGAGTCCAAGGACTACTGGACTATCGCGGACACCCTCCAGGACAACGGGATGGATTACGACGTCTTCGCGTCGTCGTACTACCCGTACTGGCACGGCACGCTCGCCAACCTGACCAACAAGCTGTACTGGGTTGCCCAGGACTTCGGCAAGAAGGTCATGGTCGCGGAGACCTCGTACGCGTACACGCTCGAGGACGGCGACGGCCACGAGAACACGGTGCGCGCGGGCCAGAATGACGACGGCCCGTACCCCACCTCCGTTCAGGGTCAGGCCACGGCGGTTCGCGATGTCATGGAGGCCGTGTCCAACGTGGGTGAGGCCGGAATAGGCGTGTTCTACTGGGAGCCCGCGTGGCTGCCCGTTGGCCCGGCCGATGAGCTTGAGGCCAACAAGGTGCTGTGGGAGCGCGACGGCTCCGGCTGGGCATCCTCGTACGCGGGTGAGTACTCGGCGGACGCGGGGACGTACTACGGCGGCTCGTCGTGGGACAACCAGGCGCTCTTCGCCTTCGACGGCACGCCGCTCGAGTCGCTCAACGTGTTCGCGTACGCGCGCACGGGCGCTCAGGCGCCCCTGGCAGTGGAGTCCGTGGAGAAGCCTTCGCTGACCTTCACGCAGGGCGACACGATCACGTTGCCGTCCACGGTGACGGTCACGTACAACGACTCGTCCACCGATGATGTGGCTGTCACGTGGGACGACGTCCTCGTATGGATCACGTCGCCTGGTGTGTACAAGGTGAACGGCGTGACGGCCAACGGTGACGCCACCACTGCCACCATCACGGTCAAGGCGGTCAATTACCTCCTCAACGGCGGGTTCGAGAACGGCGATTCCTCGGTTGCTCCGTGGTCCTTCTCCGCACCCACCTGGCCGAGCACCTTCTGGGCAAAGACGCCTGGCGCCAACGCGTACGGTGATTGGGCCATCAACGTGTACAACGGTTCCGCGTACACGTTCGCGATGGCGCAGACCGTCACCGGTCTCGAGGCTGGTCAGTACACGTTCACCGGCAAGGCGCAGGGCGTGGACATCTCTCTCGCGCCGTCCGCGACCACGACAGATGGCCCCACTGCTGGCACCTCCGTCGCCCTCACGGGATACCTCTCCTGGAAGACACCCTCGGTGACGTTCACGGTTCCGGCCGACGGCGCGGCTACGGTTCGCGTCGACGGCACCGGCGCTGCAGGGGCGTGGGGTTGGCTCGACAACTTCGAGCTCACCAAGGTGGCCCCCGCTGGTGCCGACACGTCGGACCTCGAGGACCTCGTTGACCAGATGAATGGCCTCACCCGCTCGGTGTACTCCGCCGAGTCGCTCGAGGGCCTCGACTCCGCTCTTGAGGTGGCGAACCTCGTGCTCGCGGCATCGAGTCCAACGGAGCAGCAGGTGGCCGGCGCGATCACCCTCGTCAGCGAGGCCTTCGACGCTCTCGTCGTCGTAGGCGAGGTGCCGGATCCCACCGTGGATCCCATCGCCATCAACGTGGTGGATGGTGACACGATCACCCTCCCCACCACGGTGCAGCTCACGCAGTTCGACGGTCGCAAGCTCACCCAATCGGTGACGTGGTCGGGCGCCGAGGCGTACATCGATGGCCCCGGTGAATACTCGATCAACGGCACCACGGAGGGTGGCTACGGTGCCACCGCCAACGTCACCGTTGCGCAGCGCCAGTACTTGGTGAATGGCGACTTCGAGACGGGCGACCCGGCAGGCTGGAATGTCACGGCGGACCCGTGGCCGGCAACCTGGTGGACCAGCCAAGACTCGGGCAGTGTTCACGGCACCACCGCGATGAACCTCTACGCCTCGAGCCCGGCGAGCGTGTCGATTGCTCAGGACGTGAGTGACCTGCCTGCAGGCGACTACGTGCTCACTCTCGGTGCGCACGGCGGAGTGGACTCAGGAGCCACCTCTGACCTGGCCGTGAACCTTTCGGTGGTGACGGACGAAAGTACCGTCAGCACCCCGGTCACGGTCACGGGATGGGGCAACTGGGCCACGTTCACGGTGAACTTCAGCAACGAGGTTGCGGGCGACGCCACGGTGGCGCTCGCGGGAACCGTCGGCGCCGGTAACTGGGCGTTCTTCGACGACTTCAGCCTCGTCAAGAAGGCACCGGTTGCCGACTTCACCGGACTCGACGCAGTCCTCGAGCAGGTGGAGCAGATCGACCCGGAGCTCTACACGCCGGAGTCGCTCGCGGCCATCATCGCTGCAGGGGCGGCGTACTCGGTACTTATGGACGCCGATTCGCCGTCGCAGGCAACGGTGGACGCGGTGACGCAGTTGTTCGAGGACGCGCTGGCACAGCTCGACCTCATCGACGTTCCGTTCACCACGGCACCCAACCCCACGATCAGTGGAACTGCCAAGTACGGCAGCACGCTCACGGCGAGCGCGGGCACCTGGGTGCCAACGCCGTCGGGCATCACGTACCAGTGGAAGGTGAACGGCGCCGCCATCGCCGGGGCAACGGGGACCACCTACAAGCCCTCGCTTGGTGACATCGGCAAGAAGATCACGGTGTCGGTGACGGCGTCCGCGGCTGACCGCATCACCGCGACCACCACCTCGGCCGCGGTGACCGTGGCCAAGGGCACGTTCACTTCGACAAAGGCGCCATCGATCGGCGGCACGCCCGTGGCGGGCAAGAAGCTCACGGCGTACATCGGTACGTGGGCGCCCACTCCGTCGTCCGTGACGTACCAGTGGTACCGCGATGGCAAGGCAATCAGCGGGGCCAAGGCCAAGACCTATACGGTCAAGACCTCGGACACGGGCCACAAGATCACGGTCAAGGTGACAGTGGGCAAGACGGGCTACACGTCGGCGGCAAAGACGTCCGCCTCCGTGAAGATCCTGAAGCGGTTCGCCAGCACTGGGTACGCCGCATTCTCCGGCTACGCCAAGGTGGGCAACACGCTCAACGCACACCGCGGCATCTGGAGCCCGTCACCGAGCTCCTACAAGTTCCAGTGGCTGCGCAATGGTGTGGCGATTCCAGGCGCCACCTCCGTCACCTACAAGCTCACGTCTGCGGACAAGGGCAAGAAGGTGTCGGTGAAGGTCACGGCGATCAAGTCCGGCTACCTGCCGACCTCGTCGACCTCCAAGAGCGTGACGGTGAAATAGTCCCATTCCCGTCACGTGCGGCGGCCCGGGTTGCGCAAGCACCCGGGCCGCTGGCTATCCGCTGGGAGTGAAACCGTCCGTGAGGCCAGCGGCGATCACACATTTCATTGGGTTGGATTCCATTGGAGCGTCGCCGTCTTCGGCGGCGGTCATGCCATCCTCAATTGCGTGCTTGACGTTGTCAGGGCTCGGCTCGCCGCTGGACGGGAGCCACCCATCTTCACGGAGGCACGGAATCAGCTGAGGCATGGCATCAATAAACGCCTGTTCCACCGCTTCTGCCGCGGCCGGCTGATTCTGGTAGAGCTCTTCCACAAACCGCGAGTTCACATTGACACACTGAGAGCCCGGGTCTGGGCCGTTCTCTGGCGCCTCGAACCCGTAACGGATCATCGGGAGGCCCGAACTGGCTGTAGGCCCCGACGATTCGTAGCGAATACCTGCGTCCGCGAAGCACGCAAACGTAGCGTCAACGGCCTGCTTGTAGGGCTCGAACTCAAGGACTCCGATGAGCTCTGCATCCCTCAGCGCGTCGAGTTGCGCCTCGCTGGCCCCGGCAGCGTTGGCCCGCGCGATAATCGCGGTTGCAAGGGAGCCGAACCCGTTGTCTGTGGTGGATGGCTCGCTCGTGGGCGCTGTGCACGCGGCGAGGCATACGAGACCGAAAGTTGACGCGACGCCTGCCCTCACCCGGCGAAGCGCTACGCGGTGGCTAGTCACCCTCGTGTAGCGAATACTGCAGGTCGCCGGTCACGGTTATGGTAGCGACGTTGTCCGAACCGCTAGCGGTGTCCCACGACGTCCACCCTGCCCAGGATCCATTCGACGCGACGTAGTGAACGCGGACGCCGAGGTAGTCGCAGTAGGCGTCGTAGTCTTTGGTGTACGCGTAGTTGAGTCCAGGAACCTCCGAAGAGAATGCTTTGAAGCGCGCATCAACCGCGCACGCTGTCACGATCGAGGACGAAGTCCCGCCCTCTGCAGGATTCAGTTGAACCCGGTACGAGGCCCAACCTGCGGTACCTACGCCCACTGCTAGTACCAGCGCCAATGCACCGGCAATAGCGGTGCGGACAATCGCCACTTTGTTCACTTTGAACCCCCTAGTTGGTCGCGACACGACCTAGTGCCTCGCGGTGCCAATCTAGCCGATGCACGCGGAGTTCGCTGTGCGTCAGCGCGGTGCTACTCCGCTCAGGATGTCACAGGCTCACTGATATACAGCCGGATCGACATTGGGCGAAGTTCCTGTGTGTCACCAGGGTTGACGGCGCCCGACGGCGGTGGTGGCGGGGTCTCGAGCGCCGAGTCCCACACGAGCGTCCAGGGCGCTCCTTCGTCGGCGGGGATCGTCACCTCGGCCACGGCACGTGAGCCGTTGATGACCACCAACGCGTCGGCCTCGTCGGCCTCGGACAGCGACCGCATGAACTGCACCACACGCGTCTTTGGGTCCTCCCACCAGTCCTCGTCTTCGTGCTCGCCGTCGGCGCGGAACCAGGCGGAGTCTGCGCGGAAAAGCTCGTCGCGAGGGTCGTCGTCCACTCCGTCGTAGAACCGGTGAGGGCGCAGCACCCTGTGTGCCTTGCGCAACTCGATGAGCCGCGCCACCGACGCGCGCAGATCGTGCTGCCACGGCTGTAGATTCCAGTCGTACCAGGCAATATCGTTGTCTTGGCAGTACGCGTTGTTGTTGCCGCGTTGCGTGCGGCCCAACTCGTCGCCGCCCAGCAGCATCGGCGTTCCCGCACTCAACAGCAGCGTGCCCAGGAGGTTGCGCAGTGACCGGCGGCGCGCGCGCATGACCTTCTCGTCATCCGTTGGCCCTTCCACACCGTGGTTGAACGAGCGGTTGTTGTCCGTGCCGTCGCGGTTGTTCTCGCCATTCGCGTCGTTGTGCTTGTTCGTGTACGTCACAAGGTCGCGAGCGGTGAAGCCGTCGTGTGCCGTGATGAAGTTGACGGACGCGAACGGCCCGCGCATGCCGTACGGATCGGAGTGCCCAAAGAGGTCGCTGGATCCGGCGATGCGGGTTGCGAGTTCCGGAGCAGTGGGGTGGTGGCGGTCGCCCACCTTTCCAGAGCCCCACTCGAGCCAGTACGAGCGCACATAGTCACGGAAGCGGTCATTCCACTCGCCGAACGGCTGCGGGAAGTTGCCCACCTGCCAGCCGCCAAGCCCCACGTCCCACGGCTCCGCGATGAGCTTCACGGCGCCAAGCACAGGGTCCGTGGTGAGCGCCGTGAGGAACGGGTGATTCGTAGAAAAGCCAGTGCCCGTGCGGCCGAGCGTGGCCGCAAGGTCAAACCGGAAGCCGTCAACGCCCATGACCTCCACCCAGTACCGCAACGAGTCCAGCGCCATCTTCACTACGGACGGGTGCGCAAAGTCGAGCGTGTTTCCCGTTCCCGTGGTGTCGTCGTAGTGCTGCGGATTGTTGGGGTTGGAGCGGTAGTACGTGCGGTTGTCGAGGCCCTTCCAGCTCAGCACCCTGTCCGTAGCCGAGCCCTCCGCGGTGTGGTTGTAGACCACGTCAAGGATGACTTCGAGGCCCGCCGCATGCAGCAGGTCAACCATGCCCCTGAACTCATCCTGGACGGCCTGCGCTCCCTTAGCCCTAGCGTCGGCCGTAGCGAACGCGGGGTGCGGGGAGAAGAAACTCAGCGTCGAATAGCCCCAGTAATTGGTGAGGCCAAGGTGCTCAAGGTGAGGCTCGGAAGCGAAGGCGTGGATGGGCAGCAGCTCCACGGCCGTGATGCCGAGGCTCTTGAGGTAGTTGACGGAGGCCGGGTGCGCGAGGCCCGCATAGGTGCCGCGCAGGTTCTCGGGGACGTCGCCCATCTGCTGGGTGAAGCCCTTGACGTGGATCTCGTAGACGATCGAATCCGTCCACGGCGTGTGCGGCTTGGGCGCGGGCAGAGGCTCCCTGGGCTCTGTGGTGACCACGGAGCGCGGCATCAGGGGAGCGGAGTCAGTCGCGTCTCGCGTGCACAGCAGGGCCGACGCCCCGGTGTCAGTCATCTTCGCGAGGTTGCCTTCGAGCCCGCGCCCGTAAGGGTCAAGGAGCAGTTTGTTGACGTTGTAGCGAAGGCCCTGCTTGGGGTTCCAGGGGCCCGACGCTCGGAAGCCATAGCGCTGCCCCTCCTTGATCTCGGGAACGTAGGCATGCCACACGCCATTGGTTGGCCCGTTCAGCAGGTGCCGGGTTTCCTTCCCCGCCTTGTCGAAGAGGCACAGGAAGACGCCGGTGGCGTGCGCCGCCCAGACGCCTACCGTGACGCCGCCGTCGACCAGATGTACACCCAGCTTGTGGGGAGTGGGGGACTCCGCAAGTTCACTCTTGCCCATGGCTCTATTCTGCCGGAGCGATGTGTCCGGTTGGTTGCGGGGGTGACTGAGTCTCGAGTTCCGGGCTCGCGCTAGCGGAGCGCGGTCACGATTCGCTGCGCGGTCCGCATCAGCGGCTCGCTCGCTCGTGACCGAAGTTCGTCGGCCTCGGGTGTTCCTATCTCCTCGAGCACGTCGATGATTGCCTGCGGCGCTTGCTCGGCGAAGTGGGTGACGCGTGCAGTGACGTAGTCGGCGTCGAGGCGAAGCGCGCGAGCGAATGTGCTCCAGTCCTTGGCGGTCAGATGGTCGAGAGCACGCGTGGATCCAGTGGCCATCGCGACGTGTGCAGAGCTGCCATCGCTTCTCCCGTATGCGGCGGCGGTCGCGGCGTCATACATAGGGGCCAGGGCGAGGGAGTCGCCTGCGAGCAGCACCGCGTAGTTGCGGGCGTGGGCATCTGGCGCGCCGACGACAGTATTGAAGATGACCATGTCCGTGAATAGCCGTACTGCTCGCTCGGCTTCCGCCGCTGTCGCGGCAAACTCCCGCAGCGCGCGGGCGATGTCGCCCGCGCTAGGGCCGCCTTGGTCCTCGTACTTCTCTGGGTTCCCCGTGGCCTGGCACAGGTCTTCCTGGTGGACGCGAACGAGGTCGCCACCTGGTGTCGGCCGGCGATCGAAGCGTTCGACGACGATCGCGGACTGCGACCGAAACTCCTGGTACGAGGTCGTCGCGGTGGGAATACCGATGCGAGCGGCGCCCGCCATCGTCGCGTGTTCGCTCAACGCCTGAAGCGCCATGCGTCGGATGCCCGGTTTGATGATGTGGCTTGTCGCCGCTGCTCCGTGTGCCGTGAACCATAGGTCGCCTTGGCGGCGCAGTGCGAACTTCTGTTGGGTGCCGCCGAGTGACCAGTGCTCCTCAGGCATCGTCCACGATGCGGCTTCGTTCATGTCCAGCGCTGCCAGACGGGCCTCGATGTCTGAGTTCGAGCACGGCTCAAGCTCCCCGGCGCGGGACTGAAGTTCCTCGACTTCCGAATCGAGGCAGAACTGGACCGCTCCTGCACAGTCCTTGCCAATCGCGTGCAGCAAACCCATGAGATCGGACGGGTCTATCCGATACTGACGTGCGATCGCGGCGCGAGCGTTGGCGTCCTCGGGCACCAAGCCATTGAGGAAGCGCGTGACAGCAGTGCCACTGTGGCGTACGCCGCGGGGAAGTGACAGCGAGAGCGGAGTTGAGCCGGGGGCGTCATCGCGATATGTGATGCGCAAGGTGGACGCCGTGCGCTCGAGGGTGGCGACCACTTCGCTCTCGAGGAGGATGGCAAGTCCCTTTGGCCCGGTCATTGGCTGTCCACGTCATCGCGAATGAGTAGCGAGGCGTCGAGCACGTTCAACACTGCAAAGATCGAGGCGAGTTCGGCGTTGCTCTTGGACCCGTTCTCTACCTGGTTCAGCCAGGTCCTGGAGACCCCGGCTTCCTTCGCGAGCTCTTCTTGAGTGAGGCCGCGGCGCGTTCGCAGCAGCCGAATGGACTGACCGATGCGGGTGATCGAGCGAGCTGCCAGCAGTTCTTGCATGACTGTTACGGTACGTGAACATTGAGGGAATGTCCACGGACGTAAACATTAGGGACGTGTTGCCGGACGTTAACTCGCTAGCGGTCCTTGAGTGCGTTGAGTAGCGTGCCGGTAGGCCTGAGTCCAAGGAGCACCACCACGATTGATGCCCCGAGCACGGTGAGCAGCGCGTGCGCGGTGACCTGCGTCAGCGCCTGTTCCACTCGCGCCCCCATCGCGACCGCGCCCACCACTCCGATGGACCAGCCAACGAGCAGACCCACCGCAGCGATGACGCCCCACTCCGACGCCTGCGCCATGAGCCGTGAGGGTGCGCGCATGCCGAACGTGGCGTAGATGGCCACGTGGGAGCGGCGGAACCACTGCAGCATCGCCCACAGCAGGCCAAGTATCGCGGCGGTCGCGACCCACAGGAACCGCAACTGGCGGTCCTCGTAGGCATGGGTGTAGTCCACGGTGAAGTCGGATTCAAAGAGCCGGGGGTTGGGGATCGCTGGGAGGCCGTTGTAGGCAAGATACGAGGGCAGGGCCGCCTCGACCGCGGTGTGGTGGGCGGCGTCTGTCCGCACATAACAGGTGTCCGCCGTGCCGGTCAGCTGCGACGGCATGAGCATGGCGCCGTCGAACTCCTCGCCCATCACCGCGGAGTCCGCGACCCGCAGGGTGAGTGGGTCGGACTCGCCGGCAGGGGCGGAGAACGACGCTCGCTGGGTCACGCGCACCACGTCGCCGTCGTGCGCGCCCGTGCGTTCGGCGAACCCCAGGGTGCCGATCACGATTCCCGTTGTGGCCGGCGCCACCCCAAGAAACGTCGACACCCCAGTAGAGACCGCGTAGATCGACGCGCGCCCGCCGGGGATGTAGCTCAACGATCCGTTCGCGTCTCCGCGAGTCAGCGCAAACGACGCGTCGATGCCATCGATGCTCGCAAGCCGGTCACACACGTCCGCAGGAATGGGGTTCTGGGCCCCGTCGGTGCGGGCGCCGGTGACGACGAACACGTAACCTCCGGCGTCGATCCAGTCCCGCTCGCCCTCCACCAGGCGCGTCACCGACACCGCGTCCGCGGCACCGGCCGCGACGGACCAGGCCACGGCGACGATGAGCAGCAGCGACGTCCACCGGCCGTTGCGGGCCGTGGCCACGCCCTCGCGAGCGGACAGCCCGAGCGGCCACACGCGCCGGTGTTGAGATTCGCGGCTCATGCTCGCGCCCGCTCGTGAATCACGCCGTCTCTGAGTTCCAGCACCACGTCGCAGCGCTCGGCGACCTCGGGATCGTGCGTAACCACCACCACCGTGCGCTCGCCGTGGGCACCGATCATCGCCTCGAGCACCGTCGCGGACGTTTTCGCGTCGAGCTGACCCGTGGGTTCGTCGGCGAGGATGATGGGCCGCTGGCTGGCCAGTGCGCGCGCGATCGCCACGCGCTGCGCCTCGCCCCCGGAGAGGATTCGCGCGGGCTCGTCGTCTCGCCCTGCCAGCCCGACGCTCGCGAGAGCCTCCCGCGATCTCGCCACAGCGTCGGGCCGGGAAGCCCCAGCCGAGTACGCGCCCACCATGACGTTGTCGAGGGCGGTGCGGTCGGGGAGCAGGGAGACGGTTTGGAGCACCCACGAGGCGGTGTCTCGGAGGCGCAGCTCATTGCCGGAGTCGTCCAGGGCGTGGATAGAGCCTGCCTGCATCGGCAGCAGGTGCCCCATGAGGGACAGCAGGGTGGTCTTGCCCGAGCCGGACGGGCCGATGATCGCGGCGGACGTGCCCGGCGGGATGTCGAAGTCCACCCCGGCGAGCACCTGGTGGTCCCCGCGCGGGTAGGTGTAGGTGACGCCGGTGGCGACTAGCCGCACGCGAGGTCCTGCCGCACGTCGCGGGGGTTGATCAGCACCGCCTGGCCCACGAGCGACTCGTCGAGGTCCACGGTGCCGAGCGTGCCGCCCGTGGGCGTGACCGCAATGGGCGCGCCGTCAACGGACGGGAAGATGCACGTTGCGCCTGTCTCGTCGGAGAACACTGCGGAACTGGGGACGGTGCCCACCACTTGGGGCTCAACAAGGGCGACCGTGGCTACCCCTTCCGTCGTGGTACCCATGGTGGCCGCGATCTCAGCCACAGCGTCGGGCTCCGTGACCGCACCCGAACCCACCGTGTAGGGGACTTTCACGCCGTTGGCGGTGAGCGTGGTGTCACCGCTCGCGGGGAGGTTGGGGGTCTCGGTAACCGCGATCGCCGCGAGCCCCGCGGTGGTCGTGAACAGCTCGGTGCCGGGGCTAACGGACTGCCCGAGCGTCACCGACAGCTCCGCGACCGTGACCGGCGCCTGGCCTACCCACACGAGGCTCGCGAGGGCAAGTGTGCCGTTGTCCTTGCCCCAGCCGTAGTGGGCGTTGAAGGCTTTGATGGACTTCTCCGTTGCGGGGCCGGCATCGCCATCGATGGCGCCCGAGTAGAAGCCAAGGTCCTTGAGCAGCTGTTGCGCGGTCTTCACGTCAGCGCCCTTGAGGCCACGGTAAATGTCCTGGAAGAGTGGCGACTTCGAGCTATATGCGACGAGCTTGGCGTTGTTCACGGAGCCTGCGACGGTGCCGGTCTTGACCACCGTGCCTGGAGCGAGGGCGAGGGCCGTCAGCGTGCCCGACGCGTTGGTTGCGGGGGACAGGGCCGTCGCGTACTGCACGGTGATGGCGACGGTGGCTTCCTGGTAGCGCTCTGCGCGCTCGACCGCGCCGACGAGCGGCTCAACCTCGGAGGCTGACTCGAGGGGGGACTGGCCCGACCGGGCGATAACGAGAGTGATGCCCGCCGCGAGCGGGGCGATGAGGGCGAGCGCAACCGCGATCGCGAGCCCACTAGAACGAGCCTTCGATGCCATGTCCTACGTCAATCCCCCTCGTCAGCGCGACAGTGCGTCGAGAGCGAGTGTATCGACGGGCCGCTTCGAGTACACGCACAGGGCCCTTTCCGAGTTACTGATCCGGCGTGAAGTCGTCGTAACACATCACCGCCGCGCCCGCTTCGTTCGTCTCGACAAGCAAGTCGCGGACCTTGATCCGAATCTCGTCCGGAGTCTCATCCTCCGTCGCCGCAACGCCATTCTGAGCCAGGCAGTCGATGATAGTCGGAAGCTCCGCGACCAACCGAGCATCCCGCGCATCGGTGGCTTGCGGACTCATCTGCAGCGCGGCCTCGGCGTAATACGAATACTGGTCAATGCACTCATTTGACAACAAGTCGGCCTGTGCGTCGGTCATTCCCGGTGCGGATACTGCAATCGAGTATCTCGGTATCAAGTAGTTTTCGCCCAACTCCTCGGGTGCCTGCCGAATCACGGCAATCCCCTTGTCTTCAATGCATGCGAGGGCCTGCTCTACTAGTTCGCCCACCGCACTGAACTCCAGCGTGTTGGTCTCGGCCGCCTTCTTTAGTACGGCAATTTGCTCGTCGGATGCTTCGTAGTACTCGGCGGCCTTGTACTGCTGGTAGAACACCGAGGTTGTGTCCATCGGAGCGGGTGAAGCCGACTCCTCTTTGTTCGGCCCGCTGCATCCCATCAAGCATCCGACGAGGCCTAGGACCGGCATGGCAAGGACGAGACGCGTCCGGGATCTCCCAGACGCGTCTCGCCAGTTGGTAGTGTTGTTATGCACTGACGTTGTACGTGTAGGTGACGCCTGAGATCGTTGCCTTGTGTTGCGACGAAGTCAGCTGAGGCTGCGTCAGCGTGTTCCCTGTGCGCCAGTTGGTCCAGTAGGGACCGCCACTGGCGTAGCACTGGTGGCGGACGCTGAGCGTGCCGCAGTTGCCGGAGTTGAGGACGCTCCAGGCGTTGTCTGTGGATGTGCTGTTGCCAAACGTGACGTTGCATCCAGGTCCGGACGCCCCACCTGACCCTGCAGAGGCAGGAACCGCCGTAGCGATCGTGGGTGCCAGGACGGCGCCGGCGATGGCGGCAAACTTGCCGCGCTTGGAATTGCGCAGAGCCATTACTTGCACCGCTTAAGTTGAGTTCTTTGTCAGCGGGGGATGTGCGACCCCCGCACTGCCACCCTAGCGGCGCCACGCAAAGGTGCCAAGTGGAGCGATTCGATTTAGTCGACAGCGGCAGGATTTTCGCGACGCTCTTGCTTTGCGAAGGATCGGGCGATCGGCTCTGCGCACGTTGCGAGCCCACAGGAGTGCGCGTTCGATGCCATGTCCTAGGTCAATCCCCCTCGTCAGCGCGACAGTGCGTTGGCCTGAGTGTAGCGAGGCGCCCTTCAAGAGTGCGTAAGCCGTCTAGTGGCGGTTGCGCCGACGCCCTTCACCACTGCACCGCGAGCGGCGGGGGATGCACGGCGCGACGACGCGTCCGCTAGGCTGTTCGTAGTTACCACTCGGTAAGCAACGCGCGAAGGATCTCGATGGAGAGCATCACCAAGAACTGGCAGTCGGTCGCGACCCTGCGGGCGATGATCGCGCGCGCATACGGCGTCGCCGAGGTGCCCGAGGGTGACGACTTCGCCGAGGAGTTGGGCCACGGCTGGTTCAACGTCGCGTACGCGATCACGCTGCGCGACGGTCGCAGGGTCGTGCTCAAGATCGCGCCGCCGGCCGGTGTGCAGGTGATGACCTATGAGCTCGACATGATGCGTAACGAACTCGCCGCGCTCGAGCTCATCCAGGCTCACACAACCGTTCCTGTGCCGGCGGTCGAGTTTGCGGACACGAGCGGCGAGCTCATCGATGCCGACTGGTTCTTCATGCCCTTCGTCGAGGGCGCGAATCTCGGCATCGAGACGCACGAGCGCGCACTCACCGACACCGAGCGTGCCGACTATGCCCGGCAACTGGGTGTGCTCAACCGCGAACTCAACCAGGCCGTCGGGCCGTGGTTTGGGCCGTTGGCTGGGCCCGGCTTCGCAACCTGGCGCGAGGCGTTCCTGACGATGATCGAGGGCGTGGTGCGCGACGGCGAGGCGCTGAGCGTGGACCTGGGGCACTCATACGACCTGGTCCGCGAGCTCATCGCGCGCGACGCCGACGCTCTCGACGCCGTGGCCGAGCCGCGCCTCACCGAGTGGGACCTGTGGGACTCGAACGTGATGATCCGCGACGGGCGCATCGTCGCGATCATCGATCACGAGCGCGCGTTCTGGGGCGACCCCCTCATGGAGGCGTACTTCACGCCACTCGACCTGCCCGCCTATGGAGACTCGACGGCATTCCGGGAGGGCTACGGGCTCGGCGAGCTCGATGTCGATGCGCGCCGCCGGCGCCGCCTCTACACCTTGTATCTGGTGCTCATCATGGTGATCGAGACTCGGTACCGCGGGCACGAGGACGACAAGCAGTACGACTGGGCGCGAGAGCGGCTCGACGAGCTCATGGCGATCTACGGAAAGGTGGACGCGTGACCGCCCACATCACCCGCGCGCGCAACGCGGACTTCATCATCTTTGGCGTCAACGGCTTCGCCTTCGCCACCTGGATGTCGCGCGTCCCAGACGCGAAGCAGATGCTGGACCTCACGCCCGGCGCGCTGGGCGTAATGCTGCTCGCGATCTCCGTGGGCTCACTCGTTGGCCTACCCGTTGCGGGCCGGCTGGCGCACAAGTATGGCGCGGCGAACGCCGTGCGCCTGGGCGCGGTGCTCTCGCTTCCCGGCCTCATTCTTGCTGCCTTCGCGGTGCAGTACGGCGACTCGATCTTCCTGGTGATGCCGGGGTTGTTCCTGGTAGGCCTGGGGTTTGGTGTTTGGGACGTCTCCCAGAACCTTGAGGGCACGATCATCGAGCAGGGCCTTGGCCGCGCGATCATGCCGTGGTTCCACGCGATGTTCTCCGGCGGCACCGTGCTGGGCGCGCTCATTGGCGCGGCTCTGGTGTGGGGCGGTGTTGGGCTGGTGCCGCACCTCGTTGCTGTGGCGGTGGTTGGCGCCGTTGCCGTGTGGTGGGCAACGCGCGACTTCTTGCCTGCGTATGACGAGGCAGGGCATGAGGCCGACGCCGGGGCTGGGTCTCCCGTGCCCGCCAAGCAGCGGTCCGCGTGGCTCGAGCCGCGCACCCTTCTCATTGGCCTAGTGGTGCTTGCGGCCGCCTTCGCGGAGGGCACCGCGAACGACTGGATGGCCGTCGCGTTCGTTGAGGGGCACGACCTCGACAACGCTTTGGGTGTGGTCGCGCTCGCCGTGTTCCTGAGCTTCATGACCGCCGGGCGCATCCTCGGCACTGGACTGCTGGACCGCTACGGCCGTGTGCCCGTGCTGCGAATTCTCTTCATCGCCGCGATTGTGGGCTGCGTGCTGGTGGTGTTTGGGAACGTGTGGATCGCGTTCATTGGCTGCGCCATCTGGGGAATCGGCGCGAGCCTCGGCTTCCCGGTTGGGATGTCGGCGGCCGCCGACGATCCGCGCCGCGCGCCGCTGCGCCTGTCCGTTGTCTCGACCATCGGCTACACGGCGTTCCTCGCCGGCCCGCCGCTGCTCGGATTCCTTGGCAACGAGTTCGGCGTGCTCAACTCGCTCCTCGTGGTGGGCGCCGTGTCTGTGCTCGCGCTCCTCGTGGTGCCGGCCACGCGCCCGCTGGAGCCTGCGCGGTAGCCCAGTCCCAGCGTCGGGCAGGCGACGCCTTTGCTTGCTGGCGGTAAGGAATGGGCCTTAAGAGGCCCATCCGACGCCGTTCTTGCCGCCAGGAAGCATTGGCCACTCTGTCGCGTGCTCGCAGACGCCGAGTACGCAACCCAGCCCCAGCGTCGGGCAGGCGGCGTCGTTGCTTGCTGGCGGTAAGGAATGGGCCTTAAGAGGCCCATCCGACGCCGTTCTTGCCGCCAGGAAGCATTGGCCACTCTGTCGCGTGCTGGCAGACGCCGAGTACGTAACCCGGCCCCAGCGTCGGGCAGGCGGCGTCGTTGCTTGCTGGCGGTAAGGAATGGGTCTTAAGAGGCCCATCCGACGCCGTTCTTGCCGCTAGGACGCACAGGCCGCTGTGTCGCGTGCTGGCAGACGCCGAGTACGCAACCCTGCCCCCGATAGGCTTGGGCCCATGCGCGTACTCGTCACCGTTAAGTTCACGCCCGACCTCCAATCGCACCGCTCGTTCACGGACGGCACCGTCACGCGCACGGCGGACGACGGCTCCATGAATGAGCTCGACGAGAACGCGGTCGAGGCCGCGCTCCAGCTCGTTGAGGCGGCCGGTGAGGGCGAGGTTGTCGCCCTCACCGTTGGTGGGCCCGACGCTGTGGCCGCCGTGCGCAAGGCGCTTCAGTTGGGCGTGGGGCGGGCTATCCACGTTTCGGACGCGGCCATCGCTGGATCGGACGTGTTTGGCACGGCGAAGGTGTTGGCCGCGGCCGTGCGCAAGGTGCACGAAGAGACGCCGCTTGACCTCGTTATCACGGGCATGGCTGCGCTCGACGGCCTCACCTCGATGCTGCCTACCGCGCTCGCTGTGGAACTCGACTGGGCGCAACTCACGCTCGCGTCCTCGCTCACTGTCGCCGATGGCGTGGCGACGATCGAACGGCACCTGCCAGAGTCGCACGAGACCGTCAGCGCGCAGCTGCCCGCGGTGGTGTCGGTAACCGACGAGGCGAACAAGCCGCGCTACCCCAACTTCAAGATGATCATGGCCGCGCGCACCGCCGTGGTGGAGACGTGGTCGCTCGATGACCTCGGCGTGGTGCCAAGCACCGTGGGCGCTGGCGCCGCGCGCGTCACCGTCCTCGACGCGTCGCCGCGCGAGCCGCGCACGCCCGTCATCGTCACCGACACAGGGGAGGGCGGCCGCCAACTTGCCGACTTCCTCATCGAGAGGGGGCTCGCATGAGCTCGGTAGATGCGAACACCGTTGCGGTGTTGGTGGAGCGTCACGGCGACCATATCGCGAGCCCAACGTTCGAGGCACTGACGCTCGCGGACACGCTTGGGACGCCGGTTGCGGTGTGGCTTGGCGGGACCCCATCGCCTGAGGCCGTGCAGCAGTTGGGAGACTACGGTGCCGTGCAGGTGCGGGTCATTGACGCGGACGTCCGGATCCCCTCCGTTGGTGCGGCTGCGCTCGCGGCCGCGGGCCACGACGCCGAGGTGTTCGTGGTGGTCTCCACGTTCGTCAACAAGGAGATCGCGACCAGGCTCGCGATGCTCACGGGCGCCGGGGTGGTCGTGGACGCCGCAGGCGCCGAGGTTGTCGACGGCCACGTCGAGACCACCCAGACCGTCTTCGCCGCCACGTGGAACGTGCGGACGCGCGTGAACCGCGACGTGGCAATCGTGGGCGTGCGGCCCAACACCACCCAGGCGGTGGTGATCGAGGACGCGGCGCTGCCCGCCGTTGTTGAGGTGCCGTTCGAGGCTCCCGTGACGCGCGAGACTCTCGTTCACGCCGAGCCCGTGAAAGCGTCGGATGGCGTTCCGCTCGCCGAGGCGCCCGTGGTTGTATCTGGCGGCCGCGGAACGGGCGGCGACTACGCGCTGATCCGCGAGTTCGCCGAACTGCTTGGCGGCGCGGTTGGCGCCTCCCGTGATGCCACGGATGAGGGCTGGATCAGCCACGAACACATGGTGGGCCAGACTGGCACCACCGTGACGCCCGCGCTCTACGTAGCCGCTGGTATTTCCGGGGCTGTGCACCACCGCGGAGGCATGCAGGCCTCGGGAACCATCGTCGCCGTGAACCTCGATCCGGATGCACCGATCTTCGAGATCAGCGACTTCGGTGTGGTGGGCTCACTCTTCGACGTGCTTCCCGATGCCATCGCGCGGATTCGGCAGGTGCGTGGCGCCTAGCGCCTATCCACGGAGACCGTGAGTTCCTCCCACGCGTCCACGTCCGCACCCAGCCGTTCCAGCTTCTCGCGCGTGCCCGCGAGCGCGTGCTTGCCCGCGATGAAGTGAAGGGGCGGCTCCGGCGAGGCAACGAGAGTCACCACCGCCTCCGCGAGGGCTTCCGGAGTGCCCGGCTGGTTGCCCGGGAGGTTGTCGATTCTGTTCCAGTAGGGCTCCATGACTTCGGCGTAGTCGGGCGCCACGTGGTGCTGCTTCTTGCCGCTGGGAATCCAGAGGGTGTCGATGGGGCCTGGCTCCACGACGGTGACGCGCAGGCCAAGGTGGGCCACCTCGGCCGCGAGCGCCTCCATGAATCCACTCACCGCAAACTTGGTGGCGCAGTAGTACCCAAGCCCGGCGGAGCCGCGCACTCCCGCGATGGAGCTGACGGTGACGATGTTCCCCGCCCTCCGTTCGCGCAGGTGGGGCAGGAACGCGCGCGTGACGTTTGCCGCTCCCCAGAAATTGATGTCCATCATGGTCTCGACATCGGCCTGCTCGGACTCCTCGATCGTGGAGAAATAGCCGATCCCCGCATTGTTCACGAGCACGTCCAGTCCCTCGTCGCCGAGCCACTCCAGCGCGGCGTCGCGCGCGGCCTCAATCTGACCGGGATCGGTGACATCGAGCGGTAGTGCCAGCACCGTCTGCGGGTACGTCACTACCAGCTCGTCGAGCGTCTCCGGCCGGCGCGCGGTGGCGACCACTCGGTGCCCGGCAGCGGCAACCGCAAAGGCCAACGCCCGACCAATGCCGGTTGAGCAGCCGGTGATGAACCAGGTGTGATGTGCGTCCATGGGGGTCACACGCTCCACGGTACTCGTGCGCCGTAACCCCGCGGCAACGCGAGTTTCATGCGAAGTTCACCCGCTCGCCGCGCAATCCTTTGCGTTTCCACGTACGGTCATAGAGGACTACAAATCGGACAAAGGAGTCAATATGCCCGCGCGCCGCCGTGCCGTCGCACTGATAACAAGCACCTCGTTGCTCGCCGCAAGCCTCGCAGCAGGTGCGGTAACTACGGCAGCCGCCGCAGCGTCGGACCTCTTCTTTTCCGAGTACATCGAAGGCACCTCCAACAACAAGGCCCTCGAGATCTATAACGGCACTGGCGCTGACGTAGACCTCGCGGGCTACAGCGTGGCGCAGTACTCGAACGGCGCCACTACCGCGGGCCTCACCTTCAACCTGACGGGCACTCTGGCCGCCGGGGACGTGTTCGTGATCGCGCACGCGAGTTCGGACCCGCTGATCCTCGCGCAGGCGGACCTCACCAGCGGGGCAGGCCTTTTCAACGGCGACGATGCACTCGCTCTCATCGGCCCCAGCGGCACCCTCGACGTGATCGGGCAGATTGGCGTGGATCCTGGCGCCGAGTGGGGCACGGGCCTCACGTCCACCGCAGACAACACCCTGCGCCGCCTGCCCACGGTGTGTAGCGGCCGCACGGACGGCTCCACGGCGTTTGATCCCGCCACGGAGTGGGCCGGGTATGCCACCAACACCTTCGATGGCCTTGGCGCCCACACGGCAAGTTGCGGCGGCGGCCCGGCCGACGCTGCGCCAGTTGTCGGGGGAGTGTCGCCAGCCGATGGGGCTGGGGACGTGGACCCCGGCGCCGCGGTGACGCTCACCTTCAGCGAAGACGTCGCGCTGGCCGAAGGCGCGGTCACCCTGACCTGCGCGGGCCAACCCGTGGCGGCGACTACCGCGGGAGGCCCCTCGGTGTTTACGGTGACTCCAGCGTCGGCGTTGCCCGCTGGCGCCACATGCACGGTGGCGGTGAGCGCCTCCGGCGTGAGCGACGTTGACGCGATCGATCCCCCGGACGGGCTGGCCGCGAACTTCTCCTCGAGCTTTACGGTGGCCGGGACAGCTGCCGCGACGCCCATCAGCGCGGTGCAGGGCGCCGGCGACGTGTCGCCGCTCGCGGGCCAGACGGTCACTGTGGAGGGCATCGTCGTAGGCGACTTCGAGGGCCCGAGCCCCGCGTTGCGCGGGTTCTACGTGCAGTCGCGTGATGCCGACGCGGACGCCGACCTAGCGACGAGCGAGGGCCTCTTCGTGTTCAACGGCAACGCGGACTCAGTGGCGCTGGGCGACGAGGTGCGTGTGAGTGGAGCGGTGAGCGAGTTCCAGGGCCAGACGCAGCTGACAGCGGCGGGCGCCGTGGAGGTGCTGTCCTCCGGAAACGCCGTGACACCCGCGGAGGTGGTGCTGCCGATGGCCTCGGCCACCGCGTTCGAGGCGACTGAGGGCATGCTCGTGCACTTTGCGCAGCGCCTCTATGTCACCGAGTATTTCCAACTGGCACGGTTTGGCGAGGTGGTGCTCTCCGGTGGAGACCGCCTCGACCAGCCCACCGCCGTGGCGGAACCCGGAGCGGAGGCGAACGCCCTGCAAGCGGCCAACAACCTCAACCGCATCAAGATCGACGACGCAACCCAGGCGCAGAACCCCGCGACCATCCTGTTCGGGCGGGGCGGCAACCCGCTCAGCGCCGCCAACCCCTTGCGCGGCGGCGACTACACCGACGGCCTCACGGGAGTCATGACCTACACGTGGGGAGGGGCGAGCGCGTCGCCAAACTCGTACCGCGTGCGGCCCGTGCAGGATCTGAGTGACGCCGGGCTCGTGCCCGGCGGCACGGTGCCGGTGTTTGAGGCGGGCGCTCCCCGGCCGTCGGCCCCTGAAAATGTGGGCGGCTCGCTCAAGGTGGCGAGCTTCAACGTACTCAACTACTTCCTCACCCTCAATGCCAACGGTGCGCTGTGCGGACCCGTGGGATACGAGCAGGAGTGCCGCGGCGCCAACACCGCCCAGGAGTTCGAGCGGCAGCGCACCAAGCTGCTGAGCGCGCTCGATGCGTTAGGCGCGGACGTGGTGGGGCTCATGGAGCTTGAGAACACGCCAGGTGTGGACGCGGCTGCGGATCTCGCCGCCGGTCTCAACGCCCTGCAGGGAACGGACGTGTGGCATGCCGTGGACACGGGCGTGCAGGGCACCGACGTGATCCGGGTAGGTGCCATCTACCGCAGCGACAGGGTGACGCCTGCGGGTGCCTTCACGATTCTCAACTCGAGCGTGGACCCGCGGTTCGACGACAACCACCACCGGCCAACGCTCGCCCAGAGCTTCACGGAGCTCGCGACCGGCGAAGACCTGACTCTTGTGATGAACCACCTCAAGTCCAAGGGCTCGTGCCCCGCTGCCGGCACCGATGCGGCCAACGAGGATCAGGGTGACGGCGCGGGATGCTGGAACGCCGAACGCACGGAGGCGGCCCTCGCCATCGTGGACTGGATCGCCGGCGGCCACGCCGGAAACGGCGACCCCGACGTGGTGCTCATGGGAGACATGAACTCGTACGCCAAGGAGGACCCGATCGACGTCTTCGCGGCGGCGGGCTTCACGGACCTCAGCGCGGGCGGCTACTCGTACGTCTTCGACGGCCAATGGGGCTATCTGGACTATGCGCTCGTCTCACCGACTCTCCTTGAGCAGGTCACGGGCATCACCGAGTTCCACATCAACTCCGATGAGGTGCCCGCGCTGGACTACAACACGGAGTTCAAGACGGCGGCGCAGATCGACAGCCTCTACGCGCCCGACATGTACCGCACCTCTGACCACGATCCGGTGCTGTTGGGCGTGGCGCTGCAGGGCGAGCCAGAGCCCGTCCCCACCTGCGCCGTGAGCTACGACGCCCACAGCTTGTGGGCACCTAGCAAGGCCACCAAGAAGCACGGTGCCACTCCGGGTGCCTTCGTGGCCGAGGCGAGAATCACCAACCTCACGGACACCAAGCTCACGTCGTGGACGCTGCAGTGGTCCTACGGCAACGGAGAGAAGGCCGCGGTGGCACTCAACGGCATCCTCAAGCAGCAGGGTGCGGACGTCACGGTCAAGAGCCTGCCGCTACTTGGCGCCATCAAGCCTGGTAAGAGCCTCAGCGTGGGCGTTGTCGGCACGTATCCATCGACGCTCGCCGAGCCCACGGAGTTCTGGCTCAACGGCGAGAAGTGCTTGGTGAGTTAGTGGGAGCGGAGGCCTAGGCCGGGCTAGGGTTCCCGTGTGCACTACCTCGACCACGCCGCGACCACGCCCTTGCGTGCCAGCGCTCGCGACGCCTGGCTGAGCGCTCAAGGGAAGGTGGGCAACCCGTCGTCCCTGCATGCGGCGGGGCGGCGGGCGCGGGCGATCGTCGAGGACGCGCGCGAGTCCGTTGCAGCGTCGCTAGGCGCGCACCCCACCGAGGTGGTCTTCACCTCGGGCGCGACGGAGGCGAACAACCTCGCGATCCAAGGCTCTGGGGCGCGGATCATCGTCAGTTCGCCGATTGAGCACCACAGCGCGATGGATCCGGTGAAGTGGCTGGAATCGGCCGGTGCGGCGCGCGTTTCGTGGCTTTCCGTCCTGCCCGACGGCGTGGTTCAGGTGGGGGATTTGCCTGCCCTTGAGGGTGGGGCCGGGCTGGTAAGCCTGCAATGGGTCAACAACGAGACGGGGGTGGTGCAGCCGGTGGAGGCGGCCGTTGAGGCCGCTATGGCTGATGGCTACCGCGTCCATTCCGATGCCGTGCAGGCCGTGGCGTACGTGGCCGTTGACTTTTCCGCGAGCGGCCTCACCACGATGGCGGTGAGCGCCCACAAGGTGGGCGGGCCGGTGGGCGTTGGCGCGCTACTGGTGCGCCGCGATGCGCGCCTTGCGCCGCTCGCGTACGGGGGAGGGCAGCAGCGGTTCCGCTCCGGAACGCTTGATGCCGCTGGGGCGGCCGCCTTTGCGGTGGCGCTCGCGGAGACCGTAGCCGAGCGCGAGGTGGAGGCGGCGCGGCTCAGTGCGATGCGCGCAGAACTAGCCGCCTGGTTTGCTTCGAGCGTTCCGGGGGTGCAGGTGACGGGTACCGGGGTTCCAGCTGCGCCGCACATTCTTCATGTGGTTCGCCCAGGTCAGCGCGCGGAACTGATGCTTTCGGCGCTCGACATGGCTGGGGTCGAGGTGTCCTCTGGATCCGCCTGCACCGCGGGCGTCGTGGATGCCAGCCACGTGCTCGTGGCGATGGGCCGTACGGAAGCCGACGCAGCGTCGGGCCTGCGTGTGAGCCTTGGCCGCACCACGGTCCCTGAGAATATTGAGGCGCTCAAGGCGGCTCTGGCCGCCATAGGCTCGAGTTCATGAGCTCTCTCGCAAACGCGCGCGACATCGCGAGCGCCGCTCCGGGGCTGCGGCCTGGCCAATACCTCCGTTCCGACGCGCCCATGGTGGGCGACGACCCGCCTCCCGCGCTGCCGTGGCCGCCTGCGAACGTCTACGACCTTCGCGACCCGAGCGAGAGTGAGGGGCCGCACGGTCTTGATGGCGTGGCGCACGTGCACCACGTCAAGGTGTTCGCCGACGCGGCGATCGGTGAGCTGATCAAGAACGCGGGCACTACGACGCTGGCCGACATGTACCAGACGCTCATCGCGTCGCCCCAGGCAGAGGTGCTCACGGGGGTGGTGCGAGGGATCGCGAGTGATGCGACTCCCGTGCTGGTGCACTGCAGCGCGGGGAAGGATCGCGCGGGGGTGACGGCTGCGCTCGTGCTCGCTTTGGTGGGTGCGCCGCGCGAGGCGATCGTGGCCGACTACGTGGCGACGGCCGCGAACATGGGCGGCGTGATGGCGCGGTTCCTGTCCGCGATGCCCGTGGAGATGCGCGCGCAGATGGAGGCGGCGGCGCCCCGTGGAGGGTCTACGGAGTTGCTTGACGCGCCGGCGAGCGCAATCGAGGGCGTGCTCGACGCCTGGGATGCATGGGACGACGGAGTCGAGGGGTGGTACCTCGCGCACGGCGGCGACGCGGAGACCCTTGGGTCACTGAGGGCGAGGCTGTTGGCATGAGGATCTTCGTCGCGGGAGCGACGGGAGCAATTGGTCGGTTCTTGGTGCCTCTGCTGGCTGAGGCCGGTCACGAGGTTGCGGGCCTCACGCGCTCGGCGGACAAGGCGCCGGCGCTCGTGGAGGCCGGGGCTGTGCCCGTGGTGTGCGATGTCTACGACCCCCGACTCATCGTCGAGATGGCGGAGTTCGCCCCCGATCTCGTCATCAACCAGATCACCGACCTTCCGCAGCATCAGGCGATGATCGCGCTCAAGGTCCGCGAGCTCAATCGCGCGCGAACCGAGGGGATGGATGCGCTGATTCACGCTGCTCGCACCGCGGGAGCGTCGCGGTTCATTGCACAGTCGGTGGCGTTCTCGGCGCCCGCTCCGGTGCGAAAGGCGGTGGAGCATCTGGAACGCTCCACTCTCGAGTACCCGGGCGTTGTGCTCAGGTACGGCTACTTCTTTGGCCCAGGCACCTGGTATCCGGAGGGCACCAAGCATGAACCGCGCGTACACGTGGAGCTCGCGGCTATCCGGACCGTCGAGCTGCTTGATGCCGAGCCGGGCGTTTACGAGATCGTGGACCCGGCATAGTCCGGTTGCCACGTACCCTTGATCCCGTGAAGGTTCTGGCGGCATTGAGTGGTGGAGTGGACTCCGCCGTTGCCGCCGCGCGCGCCAAGGACGCGGGCCACGACGTCGTTGGTGTGCACATGGCGCTCAGCCGCAATCGCGACGAGTTCCGCAGCGGCAGCCGGGGGTGCTGCTCGATCGAGGACTCGAACGATGCTCGCCGTGCGGCCGATCGCTTGGGCATTCCTTACTACGTGTGGGACCTGAGCGACGAGTTCCACGACCGCGTGGTCACCGACTTTGTGGCCGAATACCAGGCCGGACGCACGCCCAACCCGTGCGTGCGCTGCAATGAGCACATCAAGTTCGACACCCTCCTTGAGCGTGCGGATGCGCTGGGCTTCGACGCCGTGGCGACCGGCCACTACGCGCGCATCGTCATCCGCGACGACGGCATCCGCGAACTGCACCGCGCTCGCGACCTCGCCAAGGATCAGTCGTACGTGCTCGCCGTGATGGGGCCGGAGAAGCTTGCGCGCGCTATGTTCCCGCTTGGCGAATCCGAGTCAAAGCAGGCGGTGCGCAACGAGGCCGCGGCGCGGCTGTTGGGGGTCTCCAACAAGCCGGATTCGTACGACATCTGCTTCGTTGCGGACGGCGACACCAAGGGATTCCTCGAGCGGGCGCTCGGTGAGAACCCCGGTGTGATTGAGGACGAGACGGGCGAGGTGGTTGGTGCCCACGCGGGTGCGTACGCGTTCACGGTGGGTCAGCGAAAGGGGCTGCGGTTGCCGCGGCCTGCCGCCGACGGCGCGCCTCGCTACGTGACCGCGGTCGACACCGTGCGCAACGTCGTGACCGTAGGGCCGGAGACGCTACTGAGCGTCCGCGAGCTCACGGCCGACGCAGTTGTCTGGCTCGCGCCAGACGTGCCTGCCACCGAGCCCACCCGTTGCGAGGTGCAAGTGAGGGCCCATGGCTCCACGACCGCAGCGTCGGCGGTTGTCAGCGGGGACCGCGTGACGGTGACGCTCGACGAGCCGATGCGCGGCGTGGCAGCTGGACAGTCCCTCGTGATCTACCAGGGAACACGCGTGCTAGGACAGGCGACGATCGCGCGCTGATGGTGGCGCCCGCGCGATGCGCGGCCGCCCGCGCGATGCGCGGCCGCCCGGAGGCGTCCCCTGAGTGTCTGACTGTCGCTTTCCGGCGCGAATCCTGCACACAGGCACTCAGGGAAGGGTGCGGGGGTGGAGTGCGGGGGTGGGGTGCAGCGGTCAGGCGGCGGTGACGGCGACCATCACGCGCTGGCTAGCCACTGAGCCCGCGCTGCAGCAGGTCCCACGCACCGGTCGCGGCGGCGTGCCGCGTCTCTCGCGGGGACTGCATGGCGATGCCGGCCACCATGCCCACCGCGAGCATCAAGTCATCGAGCGTGGCCGACGGCCCCAACAGTTCGGTGTCAGTGGCAAGTTTGGTGGCGAAGAGCGAGCGCAGCTGAAACTCGAATCCGGCCAAGCGCTCGTCTTGACCATCGGCGCCCAAGAGCGAGAGGAACGCGGCCGTTGCCTCCGTGTGATGCGTGACGAGGTCGCATAGGTCGCGCAAGGTGGAGTCAGGGGAGGCCGCCAGCGCGGATATCTGCGTCATGTTTTCCTCGAGCACGGCAAGCGCGAGCGAGATCCTGTCGGGGAAGTGCCGGTAGAGCGAGCCTTGCCCAACCCCGGCTCGCTTCGCCACCGCGGACAGCGGCGCAGACGCCCCCTGCTCGTCGAAGACCGCGCGCGCGGCCGCGATGAGCGCCGCGCGATTCTCTGGGCCCGCGCTCGGCCCGCGGTTGGACTTCCCGGTAGTAGATGACCCCGCCACAGGCGTAGACTAGCAACCGGACAACGTTGTCCGGTATAGCTGGGAGGAACAGAAATGCCAGAGTTTGACGAGGAGGTCGACCTCCTGGTCGGCGGCTCCGGAGCGGCCGCGATGAGCGCGGCGATCGCGGCAAAGCAGCAGGGCCTCAAGGTGCTCATCGTAGAAAGCACCGGCAAGTGGGGCGGCACCACATCTATCAGCGGCGGCGGCCTGTGGTTCCCTAACCACCCGGACATGGCCAAGCTGGGCAAGCAGGACTCGTTCGAGAAGGCGCTCGAATACATGGACGTCTGCATCGGCGATGTGGGCCCCGCGAGCAGCCCAGAGCGGCGCCGCGCCTACCTCGAGACCATCCCCACGGTCTACAACCTCTTCCGCTCGCTCGGCCTCAAGTGGGCCCTCAGCGCGGATTACCCGGACTACTACCCCGACCGGCCCGGCGGCATGGACGGTGGGCGCGCGATCGAGACCGAGCCCTTCGACTCCAAGCGCCTCGGCCCCTGGTTCGAGGTCGCTCGCGCCAAGGAGCAGGGTGTCCCGCTGCCGCTCAAGACCGACGACGTGTGGCTCATGACCCGCTCGTGGTCCACGCTGCAGGGCTTTGGCCGCGCCGCTAAGGTCATGGGCCGCACCGCCAAGGGCGTCGTGACGGGCAAGAAGCTCGTCGGCCTCGGCGGCGCGTATTCCTCTGGCCTCATGAAGATCGTGCGCGACCTCAAGATTCCGGTTCGCCTCAACACCCCCATCACCGGCCTGGTGAAGGAGGACGGCGTAGTCGTTGGCGCCACTGTCAGCACGCCCGACGGCCCACGCACCATTCGCGCAAGGGCGGGCGTCATGCTTGGCACGGGTGGGTTTGCCCGCAACACTGCGTGGCGCGAGAAGTACCACGGCGTGCCCGGCTACACGAGCGCACCCGAGGGCGACCTTGGTACCGGCATCCAGGTGGGCATCGACGCGGGCGCTGACGTCGCCCTCATGGACGACGCGTGGTGGGGCGCGAGCATCCCGCTGCCCAATGGCGAGGCGCTGTTCGTGCTCAACGAGCGCTCGGACCCGTACTCGATCATGGTGGATCAGTCGGGCCGCCGCTTCGTGAACGAATCGGCGAGCTACATCGACGTCGGCCACGCAATGCTCGAGCGCAACAGGGAGGTGCCAGCGATCCCGAGCTGGCTCATCATGGACGCGCGCCACCGCCGCAAGTACTTGTTCAACGCTGCGGTCACCGGCCTCAAGCCGCTCAAGGAGGCGGGCATCTACGTCACCGCGCCAACGCTCGAGACCCTTGCCATCAAGCTGGACATGGAGCCCGGCGTGCTCCACGAGACGGTCAAGCGCTTCAACGGCTTCTGCGAGACGGGCGTTGACGAGGACTTCGATCGCGGCCGCACCGCGTATGACAACTACTACGGGGACCCCGGCGTCAAGCCGAACCCCAACCTCGGCCCCATCGAGAAGGGCCCGTTCCACGCCGTCAAGCTGGTCCCAGGTGACCTCGGCACCAAGGGCGGTTTGCTCACGGATGAGCACGCCCGCGTCCTCGACACCGACGGCAACGTCATCGAGGGCCTCTACGCCGCGGGCAACACCACGGCATCGGTCATGGGCCGCACGTACCCTGGAGCTGGCTCCACGATTGGCCCGGCGACCGTTTTCGGTTACCTGGGTGGCGTCCACGCGGCAACCCGCGTCAACGCCGCCGCGTCATCGCGTTAGTGGGAGGAGACGACGATGTCTTCAACAGGACTGTCAGGCGACACCAGCATCGGCGACTGGTTTGACCACCCGCAAGGTGGGCCGGTGCTGCGCAAGATGCTTGCGGACAATGGGCAGAGCGAATCAGTGATGCGGCCGGTACGTCGCTTCGCGATGAAGCGGCTCATCAAACTCAGCAAGGGTCAGTTCACGCAAGAGATCATCGATGACCTCGTCCGCCAAGCCGAGGCGTACGTCCCAGGCGAGGGGGAAGCGCAAGCCGCCCCAGCGTCGGGCAGCGGCAATGCCGCAGAAGCCGTTGACCTTCCCGAGTGGCAGGAGGCGGTCACGGCCGGGCGATTCACCGGCAAGACCGTGATCGTGACGGGAGCAGGCAGCGGAATTGGCCGTGCCACCGCTAGCCGTGTAGCCCGCGAGGGCGGCAGGGTGATCGCCGTCGACGTGGTCGAGGGCGGCCTCGCCGAGTTCGCGGACGAGCACAAGGGGCTCGACGTGGTCACCGTTCGCGGTGACATCACGAGCGAGGCCGACGTCGCGCGCATCGTCGCGGCGGCGGGTGGCGCCATCGACGGCCTCGCCAACGTAGCCGGCATCATGGACAAGATGGCTGGTATCGCGGCGGTTACAGACGAGGTCTGGGACCGCGTCATCGCCGTCAACGTCACCGGCATGATGCGCCTCACGCGCGCCGTGCTGCCCGCGATGCTCGCCGCGCACAAGGGCTCGATCGTCAACATCACGTCGGAAGCCGGCATCCGCGGATCCGCAGCCGGCGTCGCGTACACGGCGTCCAAGCACGCGGTGGTGGGCATGACCAAGTCCACGGCCTTCATCTACGGGCCGCAGGGCGTGCGCGTCAACGCGGTGGCGCCTGGCGGCGTCGCTACGGGCATCGAGGGCACGTTCTCTGACCCCGTGGCGGGGGAGCGGATTGGGCTCGCGATGACGGTGCTTCCGCCCATCGCGGACCCCGAGCACTTGGCGGCGTCGATCACCTTCTTGCTGTCCGACGATGGCGTGAACCTCAACGGCGTCATCCTGCCGTCCGATGGCGGGTGGTCTGCCGTCTAGGCGCACTCACGCGACTAGCCTGGGAGGGTGACCTCCCTGGTACTGCGCCACGCCCGGATCGTCGGCGATGGACGTCTCACGGACATCGTGAGCGCCGACGGCCGGGTGGCGGCCATCGGCCGCGCCCTCGACGCTCCCGCGGGCGCCGAGGAGCTTGACCTCGATGGTCGCTGGCTGATGCCTGGGCTGTGGGACGCGCACGTGCACTTCACGCAATGGGCTCGGCACCGTGGGCGCGTGGATCTCGCGGGCGCGCGCTCGGCGGCCGACGCTGCGGCCACATTGCTCTCTCACGTCACCAACGCTGGGGCGGCACCCGTGGTGGGGCGCGGCTTCCAGGACGCGCTGTGGCCCGACGCCCCGAGCGCCGAGCACCTCGCCGCCGCAGGAACGCCCGTGGTGGCCATCTCCCATGACCTGCACTCGGTGTGGCTCAACTCGGCCGCGGCAACCATGCTTGCCGCTCCACACGCGGGCCTGCTGCGAGAGGCGGATGCCTTTGCCGCGGAGCTGGCGCTAGACCGCGCTACGGGAGATGTTGAGGAACTCGTGACCGCGGCGGCCATAGCGGCCGCCGCTCGCGGACTCGTTGGCATTCGTGACCTTGAGCTCGCGGACAACGTGGCGCGGTGGCGCTCCCGCGTGGAACTGGGCCATGCCTTGTTTCGCGTCGAAGCCTGCATCTACCAGGAGCATCTTGCGGCATCCGACGCGCGCGGGCTCGTTGGCGGCAGCGTCGTTCCCGGCACGGGCGGCCTCGTGAGCGTCGGTGGCCTCAAGATCTTCACCGACGGTGCGCTCAACACCAGAACGGCACTCACGCACGAGCCGTACGGAGCCGCGGACGGCGACCACAGCGTCGGGCATGCTGCGCATAGCGAAACCGAACTGCGAGACCTGTTCGGCGCCGCAACCGAGCGCAACCTCGAGGTGGCCGCGCACGCGATCGGCGACCTCGCGGTGACCGGGGCGCTCGACGCGTTCGAGGCCACGGGAGCGCGCGGCACGATTGAGCACGCTCAGCTTGTGCGCGGCCAGGACCTGCCGCGGTTCGCGCGGCTCGGCGTTGCCGCGTCGGTGCAGCCGCAGCACGCCATCGACGACCGCGAGGTCACGGACGTGGTGTGGGCTGACAGGGCTGCGCGCGCGTTCCCGTATCGCAGCCTTGCCGACGCTGGGGCCACGCTGTTGTTGGGCTCCGATGCGCCCGTTGCACCCCTGGACCCATGGGTGACGTTCGCCGCCGCGGTGTCCCGCACGGATGACGACCGTGGAGCGTGGCACCCAGAGCAAGAGGTGACGCGCGAGGTGGCCATTGCGGCGAGCGTGCGTTCCTCCGTGGCAGTGGGAGAGGCGGCCGATCTGATCGCGGTGGACTACGACCCCCTCACCGCAAAGCCAACGATCCTGCGCGCTATGCCCGTGGCACTAACGCTGCTCGGCGGCCGCGTCACCCACGCGGCGCTTACCTGACCCGCATAGGACCACGGTCCCTTCGCGCCGCGCGCTCGCAGACATAGTGTCAAGGTGAGTGAGGTGGTGGTCACCGTGAACGTCGTCATCGTCGTCGAATCAGCGTTCGGCAACACCGCGCAGCTTGCCGAGCAGGTCCAAGCGGCGCTCCTTGAGCGCGGCGCGGAGGTTGCCCTTGTGCCCGCAGACGAAGCCCCGCCACGCATCGCCGCGGATCTGGTGCTCGTGGGCGCGCCAACCCACAACCTTGGGCTGCCCTCCCCGTCGACGCGCAAGAAGGCGACTCAGCTGGGAGGCACCGCGCCAGAGCGCGGGGTGCGCGAGTGGATTGCAGACGTGCAGAGCATCGACGCGCCCGTGGTCACGTTTACCACGGTGACCGGACGCTTCACGGGTTCTGCGGCGAGCGCTACGGTGCGGGAACTCAAGCGGCGCGGCATCAAGGCGCAGCGCGGCCCCGACTTCCGCGTTGAGGCCGTGGTGGGTCCCATCGAGGACGGGCAAAGCCAGCGGGTACTCGACTGGGTGGCCGAACTCGTCGCCAACTACTCCTCGTCGTAGCCCTCTGCAGGCACGGGCAGGGGCCTGGTCGCGTGCCCAATCCACGCCACCGCGATGATCACGAGCCCCGCGAGCAGCAGCCCCCATCCAAGATGCACCTTGAGCAGCGCGGCGCCGGTGAGCGCGCCAACGCCGATAAGGACGATCGCCCCCGCGCGCCGCTTCCACGGCTGGCCCTCGCCGCGCCCAAGGACGCTATCTGAGGCGAGGCCAGTGATCGTTGACGTCACCACCACCGTGGTCACGTCCTTGACGGCGATATGCCTGGCAGTTGCCGCCTGACAACCCATCGCAAGGCCAAGGGCCGCCGTAATGCCGTACTGCAGCGCTCGGCCAGGGGACTCGGTAAGCACTGCAGGCAGGGCCGCGCCAAGGACTACCAAACCCACGCCTGCGAAGAGCCAGGTGTGACGATCTGTCCAGGCGTGAGCGTCGGACCGAAGTGCCCGGCCCCCTGCGGCGGCCCCCGCCATGAACGCCACCAGGGCCAGCACGGGTCCCAAGATCGGCAGCCCCGTGTCGCCAACCAAAGCCATGCCAAGGATGACCACGTTGCCGGTCATGTTTCCCGTGAAGACGCGATCAAGCCCCAAATAACCAACGGCGTCGACGATTCCCGTGGTGAACGTGAGCGCAAGCATGAGCCCCAAGTGCGTATTCGCCGGATGCCTACGCAGTGCATCGAGCACGAGAACCTCGCATTTCGCATTCACGTGTCGCCACCACTTGGGGCCGCGACAGCAGTAGTGTCGGTGCCAAGAATACGGGGGCACCGAGAGGGCGGCGATGACACAGCCACGCGTCACAACCGACGACGGCTCATCCCCTCCCGCGGGCCTTGTTGAGGCGGTGCTTGCGCACGAATCGGCCCGCGTCTCCGGTGACACGAAGGCGCTCGCGGGTTTCCTTGAGCGCGGCCCGCACACGGTGCGCGTGGACAACGCTGGCCTCGTCGAGGGGCCCGACGCTATTGCCGCTCAGCTCGCCACGCTGGGTGAGGCCGGGGCAAGTTCGGCGCTTGAACTGCACGTTCACAGGGCTGGGCCGGGCGTCTCGCACGTGGTGAGCACGCACGTCTCTGCGAACGGCGGGCGCGCCACCGTGAGCCAGTTGTGGCGCCAAGGCGATGACGGCCGCTGGCGCATCGCCACCGCGCACGTCTCCACGCCCGGACCGGCGATCGATTCGCGCGTGTGGCGTCTTGTGGGGTCGCCGCTCATCACGGGTGCTCACGAGGGACCACTTAAGGGCGAGACGGTCGCGGTCAAGGACCTGTTCTCGGTTGCTGGCGTGCGTCGAGGGGTTGGCGTGCGCGCGTTCGTCGTCTCCGCGAAGCTCGAGTTCGAGACCGCCCCCGCGGTGCGCGCGCTCGTCGATGCGGGCGCTGACGTGGTTGGCATCGCGCAGACGGACCAGTTCGCGTACTCCATTGCGGGCCTCAACCCGGACTACGGCACCCCGCCAAACGCGGCGGTTCCTGGCGCCATCCCCGGGGGGTCCTCGAGCGGACCCGCCACGGCGGTCGCCCTTGGCCAGGCGAGCATTGGGCTGGGTACCGACACCGCGGGTTCCATTCGTGTTCCGGCTTCCTACCAGGGACTTTGGGGACTGCGCCCCACCCATGGCGCCATTCCCATGCAGGGCGTTGCGCCGCTCGCGCCGTCGTATGACACCGTGGGCTACCTCACGCGCGATGGCGAGACCTTGCTCGCTGCCGCCTCCGTAGGGCTTGCCGGCGCCCCCTTCCAGCGCCCTGGTCAGCGCGTCATCGTGCCCGACGGCGTTGTCACCCCATACGCCGACGTCCAGGCCGCGTTCCGCGAGGCCACGGCAGCATGTGCTCCCAACGCGGATCGCGTCCCCTTGCCCGCGTTCGCCGATCTCTTCGAGGCGTTCCGCGTCACCCAGCAGGCAGAGGCGTGGCGTGCTCACGGCTCGTGGGTGGCCGCAAATCCGGGCGCGCTCGGGAAAGACGTGGCGTCGCGGTTCTTCGCCGCATCCGGCGTCACGCCCGGACGCGAGCAGGAGGCGCTCGCCCAGCGCGAGCGCCTCGCCTCCGAACTCGACGCGATCCTCGGCGACTCTTTGCTGCTCATTCCGGCCGCAGCGTCGGCCGCTCCGCCGCTTACGGCCACGGAGGACGAGCTCGAGGCCGCACGTCAGGCAACGCTGGGCCTCACCACGATCGCGGGGCTCACGGGGCGGCCTGCCCTTTCCATCCCGGTCATGCGCGTGCCGGGTGGTCCTGTTGGCATCAGCCTTGTAGGCCCGCGCGGCAGCGACATGTCGCTCATTCGCACCGCGATTCTGTGGGCGCGGAATATCGGCGTTATCCGCTACGGGTAAGAGTCGTTGAGCCGTGGGTGATCTCATCTACCTCATGGTGACCTCGGCGGACGGCTTCACGGCCGACGCGGCCGGAAACTTCGACTGGGGCGAGCCGCCCATGGCGGTCCACGAACACGTCAATGCCTTCACGCGCGGACTCTCGGCGCAGATCTACGGCCCTCGCATGTGGGACACGATGAAGGTGTGGCAAGACATTCGGCCGGGTGACGGCGGCGACTACGGCGACCTCGCCGAGGCCATGTATGCCTACGCCGACGCCTGGCGTGCCCTACCCACCCATGTCTTCAGCCGGCAGCAGGGTGAGCCCCTCACAGGCGAGGCGTTGCGAGAACTGAAGGCAGCGTCGGGCGGCCTTGTCAGCATTGCCGGGCCGGGCCTCGCTAGCGTCGCGCTACGAGAGGGTGAAGTGGAACAGGTGGCGCGCTACGTAGCACCCGTGAGCGTTGGCGGCGGAACCCCGTGGTGGCCGCTCGGTGTGAGCGCAAGGCTTGAACTGCTCGAGGACGAGGTGCTCGCCGGAGGGTGGCTCTACCTGCGCTATCGCGTCATTTGATACGGTCGAGCAAGCAACTCAGGGGGCGGTGAAGGAGGCTCCACTTGGGCAAGCTGATCTATTCGATGCTCGTCAGTGCGGACGGGTACATCAACAGTCCCAACGGCTCCTTTGACTGGGCCGATCCCGATGACGACGTGCTTGCCTACATCACGGAGCGCCAACGTGCCATGGGGGCGTACCTCTACGGCAGGCGCTACTACGACACGATGCGCAGTTGGGCCACGTTGCGATCCGTGCCGGGGCTTCGCGAGGTGGACTACACCTTCTCCGATCTGTGGAACGCCACCCCCAAGTACGTCTATTCGCGCACCCTCACGGAGCCTCCAACCCTCAACACGAACCTCCGTTCAGCCGTTGACCTCGACGAGATTCGCGCCCTCAAGGACGCGAGCGAGAAGCACGTCACGGTGGAGGGCACGCAGATCGCGAGGGCGTGCCTTGAGGCCGGGCTCGTCGACGGCATTTCGGCATACGTGGTGCCCATTGCCACGGGCGGCGGCACACCCTTCTATCCCGCGGGGATGCCGTTGTCGCTCACGCTCGTCGACGAACACCGCTTTACCAGCGGGTTCGTCAACGTGCGCTACGCGGTGAACTACTAAGGCCCGACGCTGGGGTGCTTCCCTTCGGTGCGTCAGTGATTGTTCGCGGAGAAGTGCATCCAGTCGTCTAGCGTCCCCCAGTTGCCACCCCAGTACCAGCCGATGTTCTTGAACTCCTTGATGATCTGACGCTGGGTCTCGACCATGCCGGGGCGCAGCCACGTGCGGTCGGTGTAGGAGGACGCAAGCTCGGGGAAGACGGCGCCGTCGCGCTGCCACGGATTCTGGAACGGGTTGATGTCGATGGCGAGGCCGCTCGCGTGCGCTGACCACGTCGAGAACCCGCCCGTGGTGCGGCGGCACTCAAAGCTGATGGTGACGTTCTGGTCCCCAAAGTGCTCGCCGTTGACCTCTTCATTGGTGGTCACGTGCATCTCTTCGATGGGGAAGCGGTGTTCGTACATGTACTCGAAGACGGTTGCGGCCTTCTCGGCCCACTTGGCGTTGATCAGCATTTCGCCGGTGTGGGGCTTGTTGTCGAATCCCCAGAATGGCATCACCACGTAGGCGAGCTCGCTGGGCTTCACTGGGCACTCCGAGCGCCAGCTTGACCGGGCGAGCACGTCCTCGGGGACCTCAGAGATGGTGACGAACCACGCGTCGGAATCGGGGTCTGGGAGGGCGCTCGGCCCTGGCTCCAGTTGCCGGTTCGTGAGCTCCGGCGGAGTGGTGCCGGGCTTAGCGAGCCCGTTCTTCTGCACGGGAAGCGCCTCGGTTCCCAGCCACGCGGGACGCGCAAACGGGTTGGGCACCAGATTGGGGTCCACGGAGGGTTCTGGAGTCGCCGTGGTCGTCACGGTGGTCTGCGACTCAATGGTGACGGTTGCGGTGGGCTGGGGCTCGCCGTCGGGCGTGCAGGCGCTCAAGGCAAGGGCGGCGCACGCCACCCCAATCGCTGCCCGGCCCATTTTCCGCATTGGGATACGGTACCTGCTCCACGCGTGGTGTCAGACGGCCGTGGTGGAATAGGCAGGTGACAGATCCCCGTGCGCGCCACCAGGAACTCATTCAAGAGATCGAGGCGCACCGCCATGCCTACTACGAGCTAGACCAGCCAACGGTCTCCGATGCCGAGTACGACGTGCTGGAACGTGAACTGCGCTCGATTGAGGCCGATTTCCCCGAGTTAGCGACTCCCGACAGCCCCACGCAGACCGTGGGCGGGGCGGTGGCTACAGGCTTCGCGTCGGTCAAGCATCGCGAACGGATGATGAGTCTCGACAACGCCTTCTCGATAACGGATGTGGAGTCATGGCTCGCGCGCGTGTCACGGGACGCGGGCGATCAGGACTTCGTCTGCGAGCCCAAGATCGACGGTCTGTCGATCTCGCTGACGTTTGAGGACGGGACGCTGGTACGCGGTGTCACTAGGGGTGACGGCACTGTGGGCGAGGACGTAACCGCCAACGTCATGACCATCGCGGGCCTGCCTCACGCGCTCGCGGGGACGCACGTGCCGCAACTCGTCGAGGTGCGCGGAGAGGTCTACCTTCCCGTTGCCGCCTTTGAGGCGCTCAACGAGGCGCTGCTTGAAGAGGGCAAGGCCCCGTACGCGAACCCGCGCAACACCGCGGCCGGGTCGCTGCGCCAGAAGGATCCGAGCATCACCGCAGGTCGCCCACTCGCGGTGACCACCTACGCGCTCGGCGCCCTCGAATGGGGTGACACGGAACCAGACGCTCGGCTCGCTACCCAAGCGGGCATCTACCAGGTGCTTGCCGACTGGGGGCTCCCGGTGACGGACCTCGCCAAGGTCGTCAACAGCGTCGGGCAGGCGGAAAAGTACCTAGCAGAACTCGAGGACAAGCGGCACTCGCTGGTGCACGAGATCGATGGCGCCGTGCTCAAGGTCAATGACCGATCCGTGCAATCGCAACTCGGGTCCACGAGCCGCGCGCCGCGTTGGGCCATCGCCTACAAGTTCCCTCCTGAGGAGGTGCACACCACGCTCGAGGACATTCGCGTGGACGTGGGTCGCACGGGCCGTGTTACGCCGTACGGCGTGATGACGCCGGTCACCGTTGCCGGCTCAACTGTCACGTTCGCGACCCTCCACAATGCGCACGAGGTCAAGCGCAAGGGCGTGCTCATTGGCGACACCATCGTGCTGCGCAAGGCAGGGGACGTGATTCCGGAGATCGTTGGGCCGGTGGTGGCGGCACGCACGGGCAAGGAACGCGAATGGGTCATGCCTACCGTGTGCCCCGCGTGCGGCACCGAACTCGCCGAGCAGAAGGCGGGGGACAAAGATCTTCGCTGCCCTAACAGCGAGTTCTGCCCCGCGCAGATCGTTGATCGCATCGCGTTCATCGGCTCCCGCGGCGCGCTCGACGTGGAGGTGTTGGGGGAGAAGGCAGCCGCGACTGTCGTGGAATCCGGCGTGCTGCCCAACGAGGCGGGCCTGTTCTCGCTCACCGAGCAACAGCTGCTCGAGGTGCCACTGTTCGTCACCAAAGACGGCGCGCTCGCGGCCAACGGTGCCAAGCTGCTGACGAACCTCGAGGTGGCGAAGGCTCAGCCGCTGTGGCGGGTCATCGTGTCGCTCAGCATTCGCCATGTGGGACCCAGCGCCTCGCGGGCGCTCGCGACGGCGTTTGGATCCATGGAGGCGGTACGCGCGGCGTCGGTGGAGGAGCTCGCTGCGGTTGATGGCGTTGGCCCCGTCATCGCGGAGTCCGTGGTGGAGTGGTTCAAGGTGCCGTGGCACGCGGCCATCGTCGACGCGTGGGCCGCAGCAGGCGTGCGCATGGAGGACGAGCGCGACGAGTCCACGGAGCAGACCCTCGCGGGGCTCACCGTGGTCGCCACGGGCTCGCTTGAGGGATTCACTAGGGACTCCGTCACGGAGGCGATCGTGAGCCGTGGAGGAAAGGCCGCATCGAGCGTGTCCAAGAACACCGACTACGTGGTGGTGGGAGCCAACGCCGGATCGAAGGCCACGAAGGCCGAACAGTTGGGCGTGCCCATGCTCACAGAGGAGCAGTTCGTGACGTTGCTCGAGGGCGGGCCGGGAGCGCTGTAGGGCACGTTGGGAGACCTGACGGCCCTATTGCGTGCGGTGAAGGCGCGAAACCGAACATGAGGGCCCTATGGGAGGGCGGGCCGGGGGCGCAGGGCAGGCCCTGGTGCGCAGGGCGGGCCCGCGGCGGCTCACCCTCCGCCGCGGGCCCTTGTCCCTAGGGCTAGCGCAGAGCGAGCTCTGCCGGGACCTCTACGCCGGGATCCGTGTGGAGGTGACACGCGACCAGGCGAGTTGGCTCGGTAGCCGCGAACGCCGTCGGGCCTAGAACGGGGTCCTCAACGCGGCAGCGATCGAACGCGTGTGGGCACCGCGCCGCGAACGGGCAGCCAGCCGGCAACGCCGCGAGGTCAGGGGGAGACCCCGGGATGCCGCCCAACTCCCGCCGGGCACCGCGCAACGGTGGGAACGACGAGAGCAGCCCCTTCGTGTACGGGTGCCGCGGCCGGCGGTACGCGTCTTGCGCGCCCGCCTGCTCCACGATCTCGCCCGCGTACATGATCGCGATGCGGTCCGCGACCTCCACGAGCAGCGAGACGTCGTGCGTGATGAAGATGACCGAGAACCCGAGCCGCTGCCGCAGGTCCGCGATCTCTTCGAGGATCTGCCGCTGCATCACCACGTCGAGCGCGGTGGTGGGCTCGTCCATGATGAGCAGCTCGGGCTCAAGCGCGAGCGCCGTGGCGATCATCGCGCGCTGCCGCATGCCGCCGCTCAGCTGGTGCGGGTAGGCCTTCATGCGGTCGGTGCTGATGCCCACCATGTCCAGCAGGTAGGCGGCGCGATCGCGCGCCTCCGCCCGCTTGACCTTGGGCTGGTGCGCCTTCACCGCGTCCATGATCTGGTCGCCGAGCCGGTGCACGGGGTTGAGCGAGTTCATCGCACCCTGGAACACGATCGCGAAGTCGCGCCACCGCGCGGCCCGCAGATCCTTGTCCCTGAGCTCGAGAATGTCGTAGGCGTCACGATCGCGGCCACGGAAGATCACCTCGCCCGAGCGGATCACGCCAGGGGGAGGCAACAGCCTCGTGGCGCCGTAAGCGAGCGTCGACTTGCCACAGCCGGATTCGCCCGCGAGCCCAAGCAGTTCACCGCGGCCAAGCGTGAGGTTGACGTGGTCCAGCACGCGCACGGGGTTCTCGCCAAAGCCGTACTCGACCGTGAGGTCACGGATTTCCAGGATGGGATCAGCAACTTGGCTCGCCGCCAGGGCGCCGGGCATGCCCGACGCTGTGGTCACCGCAGTCATGGCGCCTCCTTTGCTTGGGGCTCGCTATGACGGTCCACAGGGGTGAATCCCACGCGGGCGCGCACGCCACGCTTCTTGAGGGCGCGTGCGTACTTGCCGGTGGACCGCAGCCGCGGGTTGACGAACTCGTCGATGCCGAAGTTCACGAGTGCTAGCGCCACGCCAACCGCCGCGATGCACAGCCCTGCGGGCACAAACCACCACCACGCGCCGCGCAGTAGCGCTTGGTTGGACTGTGCGTTGAACAGCACCGTTCCCCAGCTCCACTGGTCTAGGCCGGTGACGCCGATGAACGCGAGCGTCACTTGCGTGAGGATCGCGAAGGTCACGGTGCCCACGAAGCTCGACGCGATGATCGCGCTGAGGTTGGGCAGAATCTCCGCGAGTACGATGCGGGGCGTTGACTCGCCATTGGCACGCGCCGCTTCGACGTAGTCGCGGCGGCGGTGGGAGAGTGTTTGGGCTCTCAAGACGCGAGCGCCCCACGCCCACGCAGTCACCGCGATCACCACCGCAACTACCAGGTTGGGCGCGCCGTCGAGCGGGCCTGCGATGATGATGATGAGCGGCAGCGCGGGAAGCACAAGGAACACGTTGGACAGCAGCGAGAGACCCTCGTCCGCCGCGCCTCCAAGGTAGCCGGCGGTAACGCCAACGACGATCGCGATGATGGTGGCGAGGATGCCCGCGAGGAAGCCCACGAACATCACGGAGCGGGTGCCCACGAGCACCTGGCTGAAGATGTCCTGCCCAAGGCTCGCGGTGCCGAACCAGTGCTGCGCCGAAGGCGGCGCCACGATGTCGTCGCCAAGAGCGTCGGGGTCATACGGAGCCACCCACGGACCGATGATCGCGATCACGGTGAAGAAGCCCAGGATGAGAAGGCCCGTGATCACCTTGGCGTTGCGCAGGAACAGCAGCTGGGTGCCCCGTTCGGTGTTGCCGCGGCGCCCCTTCCCGCGCAGCACGCCAGGGGTCTGGTTGGGCTGCTCCATCTCTTGGGGAGTCAGTTGTGCCGGTTGAGCGGTCATGGCTTAGCCCTCCTGCCGGGTGCGGGGATCGAGGAAGGCATAGACCACGTCCGCGATGAGGTTGAAGATGAGGATCGACAGCGTGATGACAAGGAAGCACCCCTGCATGAGTGGGTAGTCCTTCGCTTGAACCGCCTGGAAGAGCGCGTAGCCGATGCCGGGGTAGGAGAACACCATCTCCATGATGAGCGTGCCGCCAACGACGAAGCCCAGCGCTAGCGCGAAGCTCGAGATTTGCGGAAGCACCGCGTTGCGTGCCGCGTAGGCGACCATCACGCGTCCCTCTGACAGTCCCTTGGCCTGCGCAACGGTGACGTAGTCCTCGGAACTTACCGTGACCATCATGTTGCGCATGCCGAGGATCCAGCCGGCTATTGACGACAGCACGATCGTGATCGCGGGCAGCGCCCCGTGCCACAGCACCGAACTGATGAACTCCCAGTTCCATCCGGGAACGAGTCCCGGCTGGTAACCCTTCGATGATGGGAAGATCTTCCACGTCACGGAGAAGACGAGGATCGCCACCAGTCCAAACCAGAAGTAGGGAACGGAAGAGAAGAAGGTGGTGATGGGCAGGACGATGTCCGCTTTGGTGCCCCTCCGCCAGCCGATGTAGGTGCCGATCGAGGTGCCAATGACCACCGCGATAATCGTCGACAGACCAACGAGTCCCAAGGTCCACGGCAGCGTGTCCTTGATGATCATCGACACGGGCGTGGGGAACTGCGAGAACGCGATGCCAAGGTCGCCGCGCAAGATCTGGCCAAGGTAGGACGTGTACTGCTGCCACAGGCTCTGTTCGCTATCGAGGCCAAAGAGCACGCGGATCGACTCCGCCTGTTCCGGCGTGATCTGCCCCTGCTTGCTCGCGATGAGCGCGCTGATGGGGTCGCCTGGCATCATGCGCGGCAAGAAGAAGTTGATGGTGATCGCGGCCCACAGGGTCACCACGTAGAAGATGCCGCGGCGAACAAAGAACCTCATGATGCGACTTCCTGGGCTAGGGGGACGCTTGGCCGATCGGGGCGCTCGCTGTAGCCCCAGCAGCGGGCCGCGCGATCCTCGCCCACCTCAAAGAGGTCGGGGGTTTCCGAGCGGCACAGCTCGTTCGCAAACGGGCACCTCGCTGCAAAGCGGCAGCCCGACGCTGGCGAGACAAGGCTGGGAGCCTCCCCAGCGTCGGCCCGTGTGGTTCGTGGGGGAGCATCGGGGTCGGGAGCGGACTCGAGCAAGAGCCGGGTGTAGGGGTGGGCGGGCTCTTGGGTGACGCCCTCGCTGGGGCCTGACTCCACGATCTGGCCCGCGTACATCACCATGATGCGATCGGCAAAGTACCTGGCAGAGGCGATGTCATGGGTGATGTAGAGGATCGCGATGTTGGCGTCATCGCGAAGCGACTTGAGCAGGTTGAGGATGCCGAGGCGGATGGAGACGTCGAGCATCGAGATGGGCTCGTCGGCGAGCAGCACCTCGGGATCTGCGGCAAGCGAGCGGGCGATAGCGACCCGTTGGCGCTGGCCTCCGGAGAGCTCGTGCGGGTACTTGTCGATGTACCGCGCCGGGGGAGTGAGTTGCACGCGCGTCAGCAGTTCCAGGAGCGCGGCCTCGAGCGCCTCGCCTCTGAGTGAGCCGTGGTGAATGCGCAACGATCGCGTGAGCGTGTAGCGCACAGGGTGCACGGGATTGAGGGACGCGAAGGGGTCTTGGAAGATCAGCTGCACGCGGCTCGCGTGGCGCTTGAAGGCGCGGCGCCCGCGGCCATGGACGTCGTCGCCGTCAAGTAGCAGCTCGCCGGATGTGCGGGGAATCAGCAGTGACAGCAGTTTGGCGATCGTGGACTTTCCAGAGCCGGACTCGCCAACGAGCGCCACCACGGCGCCGCGATCAAGCCGCAGGTCTACGCCATCGACCGCGTGAACGGCCTTGCCGCGGCTGCGGCCGCGAAGGCGGAAGTGTTTGGTGAGTGCGCGCGCCTCAAGCGCGGGAACAGCATCGTTCGTGGAAGACATCGTGCGTCCTTGGGGGTGAGGGACAAAGGGCAGATGAGGGGGACGGGCCGTCGGTGTGCGGCGGGAGGCAGCCCTCCCGCCGCACACGCGAGCGGTGCTCGGTACTACTTGTCGTTGACGCGCAGCTTCATGAGAATCTGCGACGCCTGCGGGCCGGTGGGCTGAGGACCGCTGTAGAGGTCGTCCTCGCTCGGGAAGCCCGTGTAGTAGAGCGTCGAGTACTCCGCGGAGTCCGGACGTCCACGCACCACGATGGCCGGCATGTCGTTGACGTATGCCTGCTCAACCGTGGCGATGGCGGCGGAGCGCTCGTCGGGGTCAGACGAGGTGGCAAACGTCGCCAGAGCGTCGGTCGTGGTCTGGTTGTTGTAGCGACCGAAGTTCCAGTTGGCGTTCTCGCCCAGCTTGATGTACTGGTTGCCGTCCAGGATCGAACGGTAGAGGTCCCACGGAGTGTTGCCACCGTCGGTCCAGTGCAGGCTCGCCTGGAAGTTGCCCTTGGCGATGTTGTCGAACCAGGCGTCCTGCTCCTGGCCGTCCACGGTTGCGTCGGCGCCCAGCTTCTGAGCGTCGGACGCGATGAGCGTGAGCGAGTCGATGTAGTCGGTCCAGCCAGAGGGGTCGGACAGCTTGAATGACACGCGCTCGCCAGAGGGGTCGTAGAGCTCGTCACCCTTGTACGTGTAGCCCGCGTCCGTCAGGAGCTTCTTGGCGCCGTCGATGTCCACGGCCACGTTCTGGCCCTGGAACTCGTCAGCGATGTACGCCGAGCCTGCAGGCTCGATGATTCCCGTGACGTTCGTGACCAGCGGGAACGCCTTCGACGATGCCTTGTCGAAGATCGCCTGACGGTCGATGACCATGTTCAGCGCCTTGCGGAAGACGGGGTCGTTGAACGGCTTGGTCTCGTTGTTGAGGTACAGCACGTCGCCGGAGATTGCGGCGGGCGTGAAGAAGTGGTTGTGGTCGGGGTCCTGACCCACCCACACGTTCTCCCAGTCAGGGATGAACGTCCAGGTCCACTGCACGTCACCGGCAAGGAGGGCGTTGATGAGCGCCGAGTTGTCGGTGTACGAGGAGTACTGCACCTGCGGTGCCGCAGGAGTGCCGCCCCAATAGGTGGGGTTGGCGTCCATCGTGATGGCCTGGTTGGTCCACGTCGTCATGACGTACGGGCCGGTGCCAACGGGGTTCTGGTTGAGGTCCGTCAGCGGATCGGCCATCGCGGACCAGATGTGCTCGGGCAAGATGATCTGCTGCAGCACGCGGTATTCCTTGGTGAACATGGCCGCACCGAACGTCACGGTCACGTCGCTTCCGCTCACCGTCACGTCCGTGATGTCGTACGCGTTGGGGTTCGCGGCCTGGTTGGCCTTCACGAAGTTGAACGTGTAAGCGATGTCGTCCGCGGTGAAGTCCTCACCGTCGGACCACTTCACACCGTCGCGAGCAGTGAAGGTCACCGCGGTGTAGTCGTCACTCCACGAGAACGCAGACGCGAGCCACGGCACGGGGTCCGTGTCCGCGTAGGTGTTGGTCTGCACGAGCGGCTCGTAGATGGCCCACGTGTAGCCCGTCTTGTTTCCCGCCGAGTCGGGGGAGAAGGGGTTGGAGTTATTGGTCAGCTGACCGTTGGGCATGGCGACCGTCAAGGGCACGGTGCCCTGGACGACGGTGTCGTCGCCGCCCCCGGGAGCGGCGGACGTCGTTGGGTCGTCGCCGCTGTTGGAGCAACCAGCGATCGTGAGCGCGGCCGCAAGGCCGAGCGCGATGGCCGGGATGATTCGTCGAGACATCAGATACCTCTCTGTAACTAGATGTGGTTCGGGTGATGCGAGTGGATGGCGCCGCGGCTTCCAGTTACCCGGCGCCGTGTGTCTCAGGAGGGGATGCTCACCTCCCCCGCTGAGCCGGTCTCTTCCCGTTCAGGAAGCTCGTAGGTGAGGGTGATTCGCGGATCGCGAATGCTTCGCCCCACCTCAAATTCGTAGAGGCCCGACGGCCGGTGCCAATTGGCCTTGTGCCACACCTCGAGCGCGCGGCTGGGTACGCGAATGGTCGCCGTGGTGCTGCGGCCAGGGGCCGCAGTCACGCGGTCGAAGCCCGCGAGCCAACGCACGGGGCGGTCGACGCCTTCAGGCAGTTGAGCAGTCGAGGTCACATAGGCCTGCACTACCTCGCTACCAGGCATTTCGCCCACATTGGTGACCGTCACCGCGATCTCAAGCGCGCCGTCGGGCAGTGCCGTGAGCACCGCCTCGTCGTAGCGCCACGTGGTCCATCCGAGGCCAAAGCCAAACGGCGCGGCCGGCGTGGCGCCCGAGCGCTCCCAGCCGCGATAGCCCACGTGGACGCCCTCGGAATAGATGACGCGCATCGCGTCATCGGGGAGGGCATGCGGCACAGGGACGTCGTCCTCGCGAGCCGGAAGGGTCCAGGGGAGGCGCCCGGCGGGTTCGGTGACGCCCCTGAGCACGTCCGCGAGCGAGTGGCCGCACTCCTGGCCGGGGAACCAGGCCCACAGCACGGTCTTGGCGCGGTTCAGCCAGGGCAGCAGTACGGGCGCTCCGGCGTTGATGACGATCACCGCGTGGGGGGCCACGTCCAGGACTCGCTCCACGAGTTCGTCTTGGCGGCCAGGGAGGGCGAGCGAGCGTCGATCCCAGCCCTCGGACTCCACTTCCGCGTTGGTGCCCACGATCACCACGGCGAGATCTGCGCTCGCGGCGGCCGCGACCGCCGCGGCGATCTCCGCGTCCGTGTCCTCGCCGGGAGGCAAGTGGCGCAGGTCGGCGCGCACAAAGCGGCCGTACCCGCCCGCGTCGATGACCGTGAGCTCCACGCTGAACGGGACGTCTCGGGGCTCCTGGATGGTGATGGTGGCGCCGACGCCCGCTGGCGAGTTCGCGCTCGAGTTCAGAATGACGTTTTCATCCGCGAACTCATCGCTGCTCGCGATCGTCTCGCCGTCAAGAGAGAACCTGTACGTACCGACAGACCCGAGGTCCAGGCGGTGGGTGCCCGCTTGCGTGAGCCGGAAGGCGCCGCTCAGGGTGACGCTCGCCGCGGCGTCGGGCAGTTCGTTGAACCAGCCATTCCACGACGAGGCGACGTGTTCGCTCAGGACGTTGCCGTCCGCGGCCTTAATGGTGACCGTTGGCCCCACGGAGGCGGCGCCGGTCGCGGAAACCAATACGCCCGGCGCCGCCGGCGGGGTGTGCACTCGCGCCGAACCACCACGAAGGAGCGTGATGTCCGAGTTCGGATAGGCGGTGCGCAGCCCCTCGAGGGGGTCAACGATGTGATGGGGGTTCACGGTGGACGAGCCGCCGCCGAGCACGTACGCGGACACGGCGTTGGGGCCGATGAGCGCGATGCTCTGCGGGGTGGAGACGAGCGGCAACGTGCCCTCACCGCGAAGCACCACCATCGATTGCGCGGCGAGAGTGCGAATGAAGCGCTCGTCGTCTTCCCGAGGCTCTGCAGGGATGGGCGCTGCTGGGGCGAGCCGGCCCACGCGGTGGGCGAGCAGCAGGATGCGTGCCACCTTGTCGTTGATGGTGTCCTCGCTCACGGCGCCGCCGCGCACCGCGTCCAGGAGGCGCTCCTCCCACGGCCCGCCGGGCCCGGGCATGATGAGGTCCAGCCCACCGTTCGCCGAGGCGACCGTGCTGCGCGTGGCCATCCAGTCGCTCACCACCACGCCGTCAAAGCCCAACTCGTCCTTGAGAAGTTCGGTGAGCAGGTGGTGGTGGTCCGTCATGGGACTCGCCTTGCCCGCGGCGTCCACGCCGTTGTACGCGGCCATGATCGACCACACGCCAACGTCTTTGACCAGGTGTTCGAAGGGAGCGAGGTAAACCTCGCGCAGCGTCTGCTCGTCGACCTCGCTCACGTAAACGGTGCGGGCCGTCTCCGAGTCGTTCGCAATGAAGTGCTTGAGGCACGCGGCCACGCCATGCGCCTGCATCGAGGCCACCACGGCCCCGGCGATCGCCGAGGTCAGCAGCGGGTCTTCTGAGTAGCACTCAAAGTGCCGGCCGCCAACGGGAGTGCGCTGGATGTTGACCTGGGGGGCGAGCACCACATCCACGCCGAGACGCCTCGCCTCGCTCGCGAACAGCTCACCCGCGCGGTGCGCCGCGGCCAGGTCCCAGGTGGCGGCGAGCGCGCTCGGGGAGGGCATGAGTGCCGAGCTGGCCCCCGCGATCTCGCCGGTCCCGCGAACCCCAACCGGGCCGTCGGACACGGCGATCGACTGCAGGCCTATCGCCTCGTTGGCATAGAGCCGCCATGCGGTCTGGCCGGTGAGCAGTTGCACGCGCTCGGTGAGCGGTAGGGAGGCGGCGAGGGCGCGGAACTCGTCCAGGCTGCCCGACGGCGTGGTCGCCGTGGACTCCTCGGCGCCAGTTTCCTGGGGGCCGGGGATGGTCGCGGACGTCTGCGTCACGCCGTCTCCTCACATCGTTGGGATCGGATGAGACGGACGTTACTTACTAGTCAGTAAGTTTCGCAAGTTGACGTAGATAACGGTTTTGTCACGCTACTGTTGGCCCATGGCAGGGCGAAACGTTACGCGGGCAGTGAAGCCTCGCGAGGAGACTGCGCGCAAGCGCAGGGAGATCCTGCGCGCCGCCACAGAGGTGTTTGGATCGAAGGGCTACACCAAGGGATCGCTCGCCGATATCGCCGAGCAAGTGGGCATGACCCATGCGGGAGTGCTGCACCACTTTGGGTCCAAAGACGCGCTACTTCTTGAGGTGCTGCTGTACCGCGACGAGACGGACGTCGAACACCTTGAAGGGCACCACATACCAGGGGGTTTGGATCTCTTCCGCCACCTCGTGACCACTGCGGGGCTCAACGAAAAGCGGCCCGGAATCATCCAGGCATTCGCGGTGCTTTCCGCCGAATCCGTGACCGATGAGCACCCCGCTAAGGAGTTCTTCCAGAAGCGCTACGAGACGCTCCGGAGCGAGGTCAAAGAGGCTCTCACGGAGATCTGCGACCCCTCGGATCCGCCTCTAGCGGAGGACCTCGACTACGCCACCGCGGCGATCATCGCGGTCATGGATGGGCTGCAGATCCAGTGGCTCCTTGCCCCCGACCAGATCCGGCTCGCGAAATCCTCTGCCTTCGCGATCGACGCGATTCTGGTAGCCGCTATCCAAGGCCACCGTCGACGCGTGCTGTAGCCAGCGTCGGGCGGGCCCAAGCCAACGAGGGCCTAACTGGTCCCTACGGGAGCGCCCGGGCCCCACGGGATGCCGAGCGCGAACCACGCCACGTACAGCGCCGTCCAGGCGGCCAGGATCCACATCGTGTACGGGATCATCAGCGCGATGACCGTGCCAATTCCCGCGTCCTTCTTGTAGCGCTGCGCGATCGTCACGATGAACGGCAGATAGACCATGAGTGGGGTCAGCACGTTCATGGGGGAATCGCCAACGCGGTAGGCCGCGAGCAGAGTCTGCGGGGCCACGTCGAGCTGGGCGAAGATCGGCACAAAGATGGGCGCGAAGATGGCCCACTTGGGCACCACGCCCGGCAGGATGATGTCGAGCACCACGATGACCAGGATGAACAACACCAGCAGCACCAGGGCGGGCACGTTCGCGTTCTCAAGGATGTGCGCCACCTCCACGGCCGCAACCGTTGGCAGGTTTGACCATGAGAAGAGCGCTATGAACTGCGCAATCATGATGAACATCACGAGCAGACCGCCGAGGCTGCCAATGGTCTTCGCCACGGCGCCCACGGTGGCATCGCCGCCGCGCAGTGTCTTGGCACCGTAGCCGTACGCGATCCCGCACGCGAGGAACGCGAGCGAGATGATGAAGATGAGGCTCGCCATGAAGGGAGTGGCGCCGATGAGCTCTCCCGTGGCGTTATCGCGCAAGGGAGCGTTGGGCGGAAGCGACAGTGCGCTGATGAGCACCACCACACCAAGCAGGGCCCAGCCTGCCCACTTGAGGCCGCGCGCCTCCGCGGCCTCGTCAACCTCGTCGTCGGCGTTGAGTCCGGATCCCTCCGGCGGCACATACGTCCCCAGGCGGGGCTCCACGATCTTCACCGTGACCCACGTGGCGACCACCGCGAGCACGATCGAGGAGACGATCGAGAAGTAGAAGTTCGCCGTGACATCGAGCGGTGCCATGCCGGCCGGGAGCACTTCGTTGGTGATCTCGGTGATCATCGAGTCCACAGGGGTGATGAGTAGATTCACGCCAAAGATCGCGCCCACGCCCGCGAAGGCCCCGGCCATGCCAGCGAGCGGATGTCTGCCTACCGACAGGAACGCGGCGGCTGCCAGGGGTATCAGGATCAGGTATCCGGCGTCACTCGCCACCGAGGACAGCACGCCAACGAAGATGAGCAGGAACGCGAGGATTTTGGCCGGGGCCACCTTGACGATCTTGCGGATGAGCGCGCCCATGAGGCCCGCCTGCTCTGCCACGCCAACGCCCGCCATCGCTATGAGCACAACGGCCACCACTCCAAAGCCCGCGAAGTTCGCGACGAAGCTCGAGAAGAACATCTCGATGCCCTCGGAACTCAGCAGAGAGCGCACGGGGATCTCCACCTCGGACACGATGTAGTCGGGCAGGATCGCCTCTTCGCCCGTGCTGAGGTCCCACGGCACGATCATTCCGCCGAGTCCCTCGTTAATGGTCTGCCACTCGGCCTTGGGCACCTGGGTGACCACCTCGTCGGTCACCGAAACCTTCGCCCACGCAAGGGCTGCGGAGAGAATTGCGATGAAGCCAATCAGGTAGAGGAACATGATCGTGGGGTTCGGCACCTTGTTGCCGAGCGCCTCGATCTTGTCCAGAAAGCCGCCGTTTGCAGGGGCCTCTTCTTTGATAGCCATGGTGCCTCCCTGTTCGGGATGAGCATATTGCGGGTGCCCGACGCTGTGCAGGGTTTTGCGGCACGTGTCAGCTTTGGTGGCGGTGGCGTCGTGTCGCCCTCGGCGGGTACATTGACCGTGCTGGGGTTAGCGGACGAGGGGACGGCATGACGGGCAGCATTCGAGTCATCGGGGCGGACGAGCAGGTGCGCCTGCAAGAGATCGGCGCTCTCACCGCGCTCGCATACCTCTCCGACGCGCTCGTGGACGCCGCCCACCCCTACATTCCCGCGCTGCGCGACGCTCACGCGCGTGCCGAGAAGGCGATCCTGCTGGCGATGGCTGACGGCGACCGCGGCGAAGGCTCGATCGTTGGCACGCTCACCGTTGTGCCGCCTGGCAGCCCCTTCATCGAGCGCGCGGGGGAGGGGGAGTACGAGCTCCGCATGCTTGCCGTGTCTCCCATGGAGCGCGGCCGCGGCATTGGCGCGGAACTGACGCTCGCGGGAGTGCAGCTTGCCAAGCAGAGCGGTGCCAGAGGAATCGTGCTGTCCACGATGGAATCCATGCACGCGGCGCATCGCCTCTACGAGCGCTTGGGCTTTGTGAGGCGCGAGGATCTTGACTGGGTGGTGCAGGACAACCCGGACGGCTCCGTGACCCCAGTTGACCACGCGCCCGACGCTGCGGCAGGTGAGGTGCGCTTGCTCGGCTATTCGTGGGATATGGCCCGCGAGCTGCCTTAGCTGGCGCTAGCCCGCGCCGATCGCTAGGCGCACGCCGCTCTTGATCTGGTCGAGCAGATAGGCAGGCAGCGTGGCCGCCGGGTACGGGTCCAGATGTTTTCGCCCCACCGACGTGATCTGAGCTACGAGGGCCACCGAGTCGCGGTCAAGCCCCGAGGCGGCGCTCGTCACCAGCACGTTCCCTGGGAAGCTAGCGAGCTCCGTGTTGGAGGTGAGTGGCACCACGATCACCGTGTTGAATGCGGACCGCAAGAGCCAGTCGTCTTGGAGCACAATGGCGGGCCGCCGCTTGGCTGGCTCGGAACCCCTGGGAGAGCCGAAGTCTGCCCAGAGCACGTCACCGTGATGAATCACCACTCGGTGTTCTCCAGAAGCGCGCGCTCGGCAGCAACTGCGAACGCGTCCTCGACCGGCGAAGCACCCGCACGCTCGAGTGCGGCGTTCGCCGCCTCGGTGAGCGCGTTCGTCCCCTCTTCGAGCTCGTCGGCGAGGCGACGCCCAGCGCGCTGGTAGAACTCAGAGCGCGTCATGCCGTAGCGCAGGGCAACGCGCTCGAATCGCTCGAAGTCGGCGTCGGGCACCGAGATTGCGGTCTTCATGCCCCAAGTATAACCGGTTATACCAAACGGTGAGCGGGTCCGGAGCCAGGGCGTCGGGTTGGCGTGTGCCCTTGACTAGAATCTACCCATGGCTTCCCTGGAACGTGAGGATGTGGCGCGCCTCGCGGTGCTCGCTCGCATCGACATGACGGACGATGATCTAGACCGCCTCTCCGGTCAGCTCACCGCGATCGTGGACGCGGTGGCGACTCTCTCCACGCTCGACACGCACGACGTCCCGGCGACGAGCCACCCCATCCCCATGGCTAACGTGGAGCGCGAGGATGTCATCGAGCCGTCGCTGACTCCCGCGGAGGCGCTCGCCGCCGCCCCGCAAGCGGAAGAGGATCGCTTCCGCGTTCCCCAGATCCTTGGGGAGGAGGCATGAGCGACCTCGTTCGCGGCACCGCCGCTGAGATGGCCGACGCTTTGGCGGCTGGGGAGGTCACGTCCGTCTCCCTTACTCAGGCCCACCTTGACCGCATCGCGGCCGTCGACGGCGACGTGCACGCCTTCCTTCACGTAGACACGGAGGGCGCCCTCGAGACCGCGGCCGCTGTGGACGCCGATCGTGCCGCAGGGGTCTCGCTACCCAAGCTCGCTGGCGTGCCCATCGGCATCAAGGATGTGCTCGTCACCAAGGGGCTTCCCACCACCGCGGGATCGCGCATCCTCGAGGGGTGGATTCCTCCCTACGACGCCACCGTCACCCGCAAGGTGCGCGAGGCGCGCATGCCGATCCTTGGCAAGACCAACATGGACGAGTTCGCGATGGGCTCCTCCACCGAGCACTCGGCCTATGGCGCCACGCACAACCCATGGGACCTTGACCGGATCCCCGGCGGTTCCGGCGGCGGCTCCGCCGCCGCTCTCGCCGCCTTTGAGGCTCCTCTGACGATCGGCTCGGACACCGGCGGCTCGATCCGCCAGCCCGCTTCGGTAACCGGAACCGTTGGCGTCAAGCCCACGTACGGCGGCGTTTCGCGCTACGGCGCAATTGCCCTGGCGAGCAGCCTCGATCAGCTCGGCCCGTGCGGCCGCACGGTCCTCGACACCGCCCTTCTCCACGAGGTCATGGGCGGCCACGACCCCCACGACGCCACGAGCCTTCGCGAGCCCGTCCCCGGTGCGGTGGCAGCGGCCCTTGAGGGAGCGTCGGGCGATCTCAGTGGTGTGACGCTTGGCGTCATCAAGGAGTTGGGCGGGGAGGGCTACCAGGACGGCGTGAAGCAGCGCTTCGAGGAGGCGCTCGACGCTGCTCGCGGCGCTGGTGCCACCGTGGTTGAGGTGGAGTGCCCCAGCTTCGTGTACGCGCTCGCGGCGTACTACCTGATCCTTCCTGCGGAGGCGAGCAGCAACCTCGCCAAGTTCGACGGCGTGCGCTTTGGCTTGCGCGTGGAGCGCGAGACCGTGGAGCGCACCATGGCGGCCACGCGTGCGCAGGGCTTTGGCGACGAGGTCAAGCGCCGCATCATCCTTGGTACCTACGCCCTCTCGGCCGGCTACTACGACGCGTACTACGGCTCGGCGCAGAAGGTGCGCACGCTCATTCAGCGCGACTTCACCGCTGCCTTCGAGAAGGCCGACGTGCTCGTGAGCCCCACGGTGCCGTCCACGCCGTTCAAGCTGGGCGAGCGCATCGACGATCCCCTCGCGATGTACCTCAACGACGTGGCGACGATCCCTGCGAACCTCGCGGGGATCCCCGGAATGTCCATCCCCGCGGGCCTGGCCCCGGAAGACAACCTGCCAGTGGGCTTCCAGCTGCTCGCTCCCGCTCACCAGGATGCGCGCCTGTATCGCGTTGGCGGTGCCATCGAGGCGCTGCTCAACGCGGCATGGGGAGGCCCGTTGAGCGCGTTGGCTCCAGCCTTAGGAGGTGCCAAGTGAGCAACCTTACTTACGCAGACGCCGTGGAGCGCTTCGATCCCGTCTTTGGCATCGAAGTGCACGTGGAGCTCAACACCAAGACCAAGATGTTCTGCGGCTGCCTCAACGAGTTTGGTGGCGAACCCAACACCCATGTGTGCCCCGTGTGCCTTGGTCTACCAGGCTCGATGCCCGTGACGAACGGCAAGGCCGTCGAGTCTGCGATCCGCTTGGGCCTCGCACTCGGCTGCGAGATTCGCGAGTCCAGCCGATTCGCGCGCAAGAACTACTTCTACCCCGACCTCGCCAAGGACTACCAGATCTCGCAGTACGACGAGCCCACCTGCTTCGAGGGCTCGCTCGACGTGGTCCTTGACGACGGCGAGGTGGTGACCGTTGCCATTGAGCGCGCGCACATCGAGGAAGACGCAGGCAAGAACACCCACGTGGGCGGTACGGGCGGCATCCAGGGCGCTGACTACTCGCTCGTGGACTACAACCGGGGTGGCGTGCCCCTCGTCGAAATCGTCACCAAGCCCATCGAGGGCATGGGGGAGCGCACCGCCGAGGTCGCTCGCGCTTACGTCGCCACCATCCGCGACATCGTGCGCGGGCTTGGCATCAGCGATGGGCGCATGGAACAGGGAAGCCTTCGCGCGGACGTGAACCTTTCGCTGCGGCCCAAGGCGGCCGACGGCGCGGATCAGTCCGCGGTGCCGTTCGGCAAGCGCTCGGAGACCAAGAACGTCAACTCGCTGCGCGCCATTGAGCGCGCGGTGCAGTACGAGGCGGCCCGCCAGGCGGAGCTACTGACCGCGGGCCAGCCCGTGGTGCAAGAGACGCGCCACTGGCACGAGGACACCTCGTCCACCACGCCCGGCCGCTCTAAGGAGCAGGCGGAGGACTACCGCTACTTCCCCGAGCCCGATCTGCTCCCCGTGGAGCCTTCGCGCGCCTGGGTGGAGCAGCTCCGCGGCACCATCCCGGAGCACCCCGCCAAGCTCCGTGCGCGCTTGCGCGAAGAGTGGGGCTTCAGCGACCTCGAGATGCGCGATGTGGTGGCGGCCGATGCCGTGACTCTCATCCAGGACACCGTCTCCGCCGGCGCAGCGCCACAGGCCGCACGCAAGTGGTGGCTCGGCGAGCTCGCCCGAACCGCCAATGAGCGCGAGGTGACGCTCCAGGACCTGCCCGTCACAGCGTCGGACATCGCCGAACTCCAGGGCCTTGTCGATGCCGGGACGATCAACGACAAACTGGCCCGCCAGGCGCTCGAGGGCGTGCTCGCGGGAGAGGGCTCACCGGCCGCGGTTGTGGAGGCGCGCGGGCTCGTGGTGGTGAGCGATGACTCCGCGCTCGAGGCCGCGGTTGACGAGGCGCTCGCCGCGCAGCCGGACGTGCTCGAGAAGATCCGCGAGGGCAAGGTGCAGGCGGCCGGAGCCATCGTGGGCGCGGTCATGAAGGCCACGCGCGGCCAGGCCGACGCTGGACGAGTTCGCGAAATCATCCTGGCTCGCGCGGGGGTTGAGGGCTAGCGGTCCAGCCCGCGCCGCTCCCGTGTCGGACCCATCCGGCACAATTGACCCATGGTCCCCTCCAACGAAGCTGACGCGTCAAGCGCCACGCCATCCCAAGCATGGGTGCGGGACATCTCCCTGTTCCTTGGCGGTCAGACGGCGTCGCTGCTCGGCTCGTCGCTGGTGCAGTACGCGGTGCTGTGGTACCTGACCCTCACCACCAAAGACGGCACCATCCTCGCGCTGTCGATCGTCTTTGGCTTCTTGCCGCAGGCCATCGTGTCCATCTTTGGCGGCGTGTGGGCGGATCGGCACAACCGCAAGTTCCTCATCATGGGAGCTGACGCGGCCATCGCGCTCGCCACGCTCGCACTCGCGCTTCTCATGCTCAACGGCGTGGACTCGCTGTGGCTCATCTTCGCGGTGCTCGCAGTTCGCTCAACCGGGGCGGGCATCCAGACGCCTGCGGTGAGCGCCGTGATCCCCCAGATAGTCCCGCAAGACAAGCTCATGCGCATCAACGGCATCAACGGCACCATTCAGTCCGCGATGATGATCGTTGCTCCGGCGCTCGCGGCCATCCTCTACGCCAACCTTGACCTCGAGTACATCTTCTTCATCGACGTGGTGACCGCCGTGATCGGCATTGGCCTTTTGGCGCTCGTGCCGCTCAAGGCAGTGAGCAGGGGAGACGAGCTCGCCGGTTACTTCGACGACCTCAAAGAGGGAGTGCGCTACGTGCGTACCCACCCTTACGTCATGTGGCTGCTGTCGCTCTTTGGCGCGGTGATGGTGCTCGGCGCCGCTCCCTCGATGCTCACGCCGCTCATGGTGGCGCGCACATTTGGCGAAGAGGTGTGGAAGCTCACGGCGCTCGAACTCGCCTTCTCGATCGGCATGATGATCTCCGGCGCGCTCGTGGCCGCCATCGGTGACCGCTTCCAACGCACGTCGCTCATCGTGTGGTCCACTCTCGTGCTCGCGGGCCTCACCGCCGCGCTTGGCCTGTCCCCGTTCCTGTGGGTGTTCCTCACGGTGATGTTCCTCGTAGGCTTCGCCATTCCATTCTTCACCGTGCCCAGTTTCACGGTGCTGCAAGAGTCCGTGGAGCCCGATCGCTTGGGTCGCGTATTCGGCTTCGTTAGCATCGTGGGCGCGGTGTCCATGCCCATCGGCATGGCGGTATTTGGGCCGCTCGCCGACGTATTCTCGGTCCAGACCGTCCTCATCGTCGCGGGCCTGCTGACCTTCGTGGCCGCCGCGCTCGCCTTCCTCACCCCCGGCGGACGCGCCGCGCTCACCTACGTGCGCGAGCATCGGCCAGCGGCCCCGGAGGGCGCCGAACCTAGCGCAGAGTCACCCGCACCGCAGCCCAACTCACAGCAGGAAGCGCCACCGTCACCGTTGCTCCCGTAACGATCGCACTGCCCCACGCCGGGGTCACCCTGTCCGGAGCGTCGGCCGTGTTGGTGGCTAGGGGATCGGGGTCGGTCACGAGCGCTACCTCGGCGCCTGCCACGTCGCCAAGACCCGCGAGGTCGAGCACCAGGTCGTGACCGGCGCCAGCGTCGAGGTTCACGGCAAAGACCGTGACGTCACGCTCGCCATCCCAGGTCACCACCGCGTCCACGTGCTCGCTTGGCCGCGGCGTCTCGAGCACGGTCTCGCCGGCAAGGGAGGCAGTAATCGAGAACGGATAGAACGTGGTCTGTCGCCAGGCGCTCCCGCCGGGTTCGGTCATGATGGGCGCGATGACGTTGACGAGCTGCGCAAGGGATGCGGCGCGCACCCGGTTCGCATGGCGCAGCAAAGTGATCAGCAGCGAGCCCACCACCACAGCGTCGGCCACGGTGTAGACGTCCTCAAGCAGCGCCGGTGCGATGGGCCAATCGTCGCCGCTGGGCATGGGATTGGTTGGCGACGCCATCCGCCAGACATTCCACTCGTCGAACGAGATCGCGATGCGCTTGTCAGAGCCGCGAGCGGCGGCCACCTCGTCCGCGATGTCCACCACGGTGCGGATGAACCGGTCCATGTTGTCCGACGACCTGAGGAACGACTCCAGGTCGCTCACCGTGGGGTCGTAGTAGGCGTGCGCGGAGATGAAATCCACCTCGTCGAAGCACGCGTCGAGGACCGCACGCTCCCACGTGCCGAAGGTCGCCATACCCGTGCCTGAGGAACCGCACGCCACCAGCTCAATAGTGGGATCAAACTTGTGCATCGTGCGCGCCATGTCGGCGGCCGCGTGCGCGTACTGCTCTGGCGTCATGTGGCCCACTTGCCAGGGCCCATCCATCTCGTTGCCAAGGCACCACATGCGCACGTTGTACGGGTTCTGTGCGCCATTGGCCCGCCGCGCGTCCGAGAGCGCCGTGCCGCCTGGGTGGTTGCAGTATTCCAGCAGGTCAAGGGCCTCTGCCGTGCCACGCGTGCCGATGTTGACCGCCATCATGGGCTCCACGCCAGCAGCCGCGCACCACGCCATGAACTCGTCGGTGCCAAATTCATTGGTGTCGGTGGAGTGCCAGTTGAGATCCAGGCGTACGGGACGCTCCTCGAGCGGGCCAACCCCGTCCTCCCAACGGTAGGAGGAGACGAAGTTGCCGCCCGGGTACCGGATGGTGGTGACACCCAGCTCGCGCACCAGCTCCAGCACGTCCCCACGGAATCCAAGCGCATCAGCAGAGGGATGAGAGGGCTCGTAGATCCCCGAATACACGCATCGGCCAAGGTGCTCAACGAACGAGCCAAACAGGCGCCGGTCCACGGAGCCAACCACAGCGTCGGGCCTGGGAGTGAGGGGCGACGAGGTCACCAAGCCAGCCTAGTGCGGCGGCTCCGAACCGCGGGTTCCGGAGGGCAGCGGCACGGTGCTTGCGCGCACCACGAGCGAGGTGGCGAGCTCGCGGCGGGAGTGCTCCGGCTCGGCGCCGTTGATGAGCTCCACGGCCGCGCGGATTGCCTCACGGGCCATGTGTTCAAGCGGCTGGCGCACCGTGGTGAGGGGTGGCTCGAGCCACTCGGCAACCACGACGTCGTCGAAGCCAACAACCGACAGGTCCTGCGGAATGCACCGCCCCAACTCGTGTGCGGCCTTGTAGACTCCGGCGGCCGCCCTGTCCGCGCACGCGAAGATGGCGGTAGGCGGATCGGGAAGCGCGAGCAACTGCTTGGTGAGGTCGTACCCGGTTCCTGGGAGGAAGTCGCCCACCACCTCGAGTTCTGGATCGTGGGCAATCCCCGCGTGGGCGAGCGCCGAGCGGTAGCCGTCGCGGCGTTCACGCGCGCACATCAGCTCCTCGGGGCCGGTGATAATGCCGATTCGCCTGTGCCCAAGGCCGATGAGGTGTTCCGTGGCGGTCACGCCCCCGGCCCAGTTGGTGGCGGAGACGGCTGGCAGCGCCACGCTTGCGATCCCCACGGGGTCAAGCAATACCACCGGCACGTTCAGCTTGAGCAGCTCGTTGAGCGCCCACGGTCGCACCTCGGACACCACCAACACCACCGCGTCCGTGCGGCGCGTGGCGAGCTGGCGAATCCACTGCTGGGTGCCGACGGTGCGGCGCTCCATCGAGGTGACCACGAGGTTGAATCCGTGGCGCACGGCTTCGCGCTCGGCGCCCGCGACGAGCGGCATCGACCACACCGTGTCGAGGTTGCGCACCACAAAGTCGATGAGGCCAACGCGATTTCTCCGCGCGGTGCCGCGGCGTCGGTAGTTATGTTGCTCCAACAGGCCGTTGACTCGCTTGCGCGTCTCTTCTGACACCCCTGTGCGACCGTTGAGAACCTTCGACACCGTGGGGACGGAAACGCGCGCAATCTTCGCGATCTCAGCGATCGTTGTCCGTGAGGCATCGCCCATGATTCCCCTTGTGATGTGCGCCCAGCGACATAAGCATGCCGTGTCCATAGTGGCGCATGTCTAGTGCTCGGCGCGAAAGTTTCGTTGGGCGAACGGGCGAGTCCGCGCGAGGCGCCAGACTGGGACTATGACTCGCGAGCTCACTCCCACGCCCGTCGGTGCCGCGCAAGGTCAGGGCCTCGTCGCCGCGCTCACCTTTGACGACGGCCCCAACGGCGCCGACACCGCTGAACTGCTCGACTTCCTCGAATCCCGGGGCATCAGGGCGGTATTCGCGGTGGTGGGGCAGCGCGTCTTGGACCCGGGCGGTGCTGAGCTCCTCAAGCGCATCGTCGACGAGGGGCACGTGCTGTGCAATCACTCAAGGTTCCACCACGACATGGGCGGTTGGGATGCCGATTCGGTGCGCGAAGACCTGCAGCAGACGCTCGACATCATTCGCTCCGTTGTTCCCCACGCTGAGGTTCCGTTCTGGCGCGCCCCTAACGGCTCGTGGGGTGTCAGCTGCGACGTTGCCGTGGAGCTGGGGATGCAGCCGCTCGACGTCATCAACGTCATCGGGGACTGGGCGGAACAAGATGCCGACGTGCTCGAGGCGCGCCTGTGGGAGGTGCTCACGCGCGAGCAGATCATCTTGTGTCACGACGGCGGGGGAGATCGCTCGGGAACCGTGGCGGCGATCAAGCGCTTCGTTGACGAGGCCGTCTCTGACGGGTGGGAGTTCACGCTCCCGGTGGGTTCCGCCTAGCCCGCCTCAAATGTGTGCGTCAGCACCACTTCTTGGTTCGCAATCGCTCGGGTGTGTGCGTGGCAACCACATGCCCGAGGAGCCGAGGAGACGGCGGGCTCGCCGCTACGCGCGCTGACGCACACACGGGGCGGATTGGGCCGCGAAAAGTGGTGCTGACGCACACATAGGGGCGGGGGTTAGGTGAGCGTTACCTCGAGACGGCCCGACGCTCCCGCGGCTACGTGCACCATGGCGGCCTTGCCTTCTGCCGTGAGTTCGTAGTCCCCGGCCCAACCGCTGACGGTGACGACTCCCGTGGCCGTGGGGAAGACCTCCGTTGCGGGTAGCCACCATTCGCCCTTAATGAGGGCGTGCAGGGCGTCGTAGGCGGGCTTGGGCGAGCCGTCCGCGCGCAGCAGGCCGCCGGGCGCGCCCAGCCACATGTCGCGATCGCACAGCCCCCACCAGGTCACGGACTCCACCAGCGGGTGCTCCAGTGCCTGTCGGTACATCCGTGTCGCCTCGTCCGCTTGCCGCTGCTCCCCGCGGGATATTGATGGCCATTGTTCTACCTGGTAATCATTCAAATCGACGATCTCTGGCGGCATCAGGTTGCCCGAGACGAGGGTGACCTCCGTGAACTGCAGCGGCAGCCCAAAGGCGCCAAAGCGGTCGAGGATCGCGGCCAACTGGTCCTCGCCACGGAACCCCTGATGCATGTGGGTTTGCAAGCCGATGGCATCGATCTGGATGCCCGCGGTAAGGCACTCCTCGATGAGGTGTGCGTACTCCTCCGTGAGCAAGAAGTCGTTGAGAACCAGGGTGGCCGCGGGATTCGCGGCCCGCGCGGTCTCGAACGCCAACCGCACCATCTCCACTCGCCCAAGTTCATGAGCCAGGGGAGTGATGGCGTTTCGTTCCGCGGTGAAGCGCGGCATGATGACGGCCTCGTTGATCGCGTCCCACTGGTCAACGAGCCCCGCGAAACCCGTGACCTCGCGCGTGATGCGATCGCGAAGAGTCCGCTCTACGTCGTCGAGCGGCCGGCCCATGAGCCACGCCGGCGCGAGCGTGTGCCACGCCAGCGGGTGACCCTTGAGACGCACACCCCTCTCGCGAAACCAGCGCGCCGCCGCGAGCAGATCCGCAGTGTGCGGAGCCCCTTCGGTTGGCTCATAGTTTCGCCAGTAGAAACCGAGGGTCGCCTGGTTGAACAGGGACAGCCACGCGTCGCTGAGGTCGGATTGCGCCGCGCGGCCCGTGGCCACGTCCATGAGCTCAAAGCCGATGTTCCCGAACCCAAAGTCGTGCGACACCTGCCGTAACGACACCGGTGTACCGACAGCAGTGCCGTCCGCGCGACGGACGGTGACGTCGACTGTCCCCTTCCGGTGTGCGAACTGCGTCACGGCGCGGTGTTGATCATGAAACAGTGTGCGCTACGAAACCGTGGCGACGGTGAGGCGAGGATCGTCCTCGCCAACAACGTGCGCCCGGCCCACCACGGCGAACGTGGTCTGGGAATCGCGGGACTCCGCGTCCCCAACCCACAGCTCAAACTCGCCGGGTTCCACGATGCGCCGCAACGCGCGGTCGGAGAAAGCAAGCCGGGCCGTTGGCACCTCAAATGCCACCGTGGCGGACGCTCCTGGTTCCAGCGCAACCCGCTGGAAACCAACAAGCTGCGCCACGGGCCTCGCCACCGAGCCGAGGACGTCGCGCACGTAGAGCTGCACCACGTCCTCGCCCGCGAGGTCACCCGTATTGGTGACGGTGACGCTCGCGGTGACCGTGCCGTCGGGCCGTACCTCAGGGGACGCGGAGAGCTCGCCGTAGCCAAACGTCGTGTACGAGAGGCCAAAGCCGAACGGCCGCACCGGCTGCGTGCCAACGGACGTGACGTCGCCGTCGCCGCCTAGGGCGCTGTGCAGGTACGTGTACGGCTGGGCGCCCGTGGAGCGCGGCATCGTCACCGGTAGATGGCCCGACGGGTTCACTCGCCCAGTCAGTACGCTCGCCACCGCGGTGCCTCCTTCTTCGCCGGGGAAGAAGGTTTGGATCACGGCCGCGCAGCGCTCGAGCGCCCAGCCGACGGCGTAGGGGCGGCCGGTCATGAGCACAAGGATCACGGGCTTGCCGGTGTCGAGGATGGCCTCGACAAGTTCGCGCTGCACGCCAGGGAGTTCGAGCGACTCGACGTCGCAGCCCTCTCCAACCGTGCCCCTGCCGAACAGGCCAGCGTGGTCACCGGCGACGACCACAGCGACGTCCGCAGCTTCTGCTGCATCCACCGCCGCCGCGAACCCGCTGCGGTCATCACCGGTGACTGTGCTGCCCTCGGCAAACGTGACGTGAAGTTCGGCATTGAGCACGTCACGCACCGTGGGCGATTCGAAGCCCTGGGGGAAGCCAGGGCGGTGGGAAAGTACGTGGTTGACGAAGGAGTAGCACCCAAACAGCGCCGCGGAGCGATCCGCGTTCGGGCCGATGAGCGCCACCTTGGCGTCCGGGGCGAGAGGGAGTGTGCCGTCGTTGCTGAGGAGCACAACGGACCGTTCCGCAAGCTGCTTCGCAACCTCCCGGTGCTCCGCGGAGTCGAGGTCCACGCCCGTGGGGGCGGGGCCGTCGAACTCGTTGTCGAGCAGCCCAAGTTCCGCCTTCTGGCGCAAGACGCGTTCCACCGCGCGGTCCACGAGGTGCACCGGAATGCGGCCCGCCATGATGGCCGCCTCGAGCGGGTCTAGGTACGCGTTGCCGCTTGGCAGTTCCACGTCCACTCCGGCCTCAAGCGCCTGCGCTGCCGCCTCGCCAAGGTCTGCCGCAAGGCCGTGCAGCACCTCGAGGAAGGCCACACCAAAGTAGTCCGCGACCACCACTCCGTCGAAGCCCCACTTGTTGCGCAGGACGTCGGTGAGGAGCGAGGGGTCCGCGTGCGTTGGGACGCCGTCAATCTGTGTATATGCAGGCATGACGGAACGCACGCGGCCGTCTTTGACCGCCATTTCAAAGGGGATGAGGAGCTCATCCGCGAGCTCGCGCGGCCCCGCATGCACGGGGCCAAAGTTGCGGCCGGCCGCGGACGCGGAGTAGCCAACAAAGTGCTTGAGAGTCGCGTGGACTCCCGCCTCCTGAAGCCCGCGCACGAACGCTGTTCCCACGGCTCCCACGAGGTATGGGTCCTCGCTGATGCACTCCTCGACTCGCCCCCAGCGCGGGTCGCGGATGACATCGAGCACCGGTGCGAGGCCCTGGTGCACGCCGAGGTCACGCATCGACGAGCCGATGAGACCGGCCATCTTTTCCACGAGGTCCGGGGCGAAGGTTGCTCCCCATGCTGGGGGAGAGGGGAACGTCGCCGCCTTCCAGGCGGCGAGTCCCGTGAGGCACTCCTCGTGGACGATCGCCGGAATCCCAAAACGGGAGTTGGCGACGATCTCCCGCTGCACGTCCCACAGCCACGCCGCGCGTTCGTCGGGATCCACGGGGTTGGTGCCGTAGACGCGGCTGATGTGGCCAAGGCCAGCAGCGAGAGCGTCGTTGAGCCCAAGCGTTGCCACTTGCTGGCCCTGCAACGGGGCCACCACGTCACCCGCCTCGTCTTGCCACAGGCCCACGAGCTGCGCGAGCTTCTCGCGCAGGGTCAGTTGGGAAATGATTGCGCTAACACGCGTACTCGTGTCGTGCTCTGGCGCCGGAGCGCCCTGGATCGCGGTCATGGACTAGCCCTTGACCGCGCCCGTGAGACCGTCGACGATGCGACGCTCGAGCATGAGGAAGAAGATGAGCGCGGGAATCATGGACAGCGAGGTGTACGCCATGATCAGCGTGGTCGCGGAGGCGTGCTGGCCCTGGAAGGTAGCCACACCGAGCGGAAGCGTCATTCCCTCTTGCGGGCCGGTGAGCAGCAGCAAAGGAAGCAGATACGCGTTCCACGACCCGATGAACGCGAGCACGCCAACGGTCACCATGCCGGGGCCAGCGAGGGGAAGCACCACGCGCCAGAAGAACCCAACGCGCGTCACACCATCGACGAAGGCGGCCTCCTCAAGTTCCCGAGGGATGGCCTTGAGGAAGGGGCGCATGATGATCACAGTGACGGGCAAGGCGAACGCAATCTGCGGCACGATGAGGCCCCACAAACTGCCGGTGAGCCCAAGGTTCCTGATCATGAAGTACAGCGGCAGCACCGCCACCGTGAGGGGGAACATGAGGCCCGTCACGAAGATGAGGTAGATGAGCTCGCGTCCCTTGAAACGGTACCGTGCCAGGGGGTATGCGGCCATCGTGCCGAACAGGACCACGCCGATAGTGGTGCCAAGCGCCACCACGAGCGAGTTCAGGGCCTGACGCCAGAACGTGCCCTCGGTGAGGATGTCGATGTAGTTGGACCACATCCACGGATCCGGGAGGCCCGTGGGGTTCGTGGACAGGTTCTGCTGGCTGCGGAAGCCACCAATGACGAGGTAGAGGATGGGCCCGAGCGTCAGCGCAATGCCCACCAAGCCAACGAAGATCGCGCCAAGAGCGGCACCATCAATACCCTTGCCCCGCTTAGGTGGGGTGACAGCGGCAGGTGACTGGGCCGTCGGGCCGGCAGGGGGAGCGTCGTTAAGAGTTGCGGTCATGGCAGTTACCTCGCCAGCTCGGAGTTGTCGTTATCGCGGCGCAGGATCGTCAACATGTAGGCGACGGCCACGATGAGCGAGATCAGGAACATGATCACGGCCACCGCGGAGCCGAAGCCCACGTCCTTGCGGAAGTAGCCGAACTGCATCATGAAGGTGGCGATCGTGGCGTATTGGCCCTGCGTGCCGCCTCGGTTGAGCACCCAGACCATGTCGAAGAGCTGGATGGAGCCGATGAGGGACAGGAACACCCAGATGCGGATGGTGGGGCCGATCAGCGGAATGTTGATGCGGCGCTGCACTTGCCACCAACTGGCGCCATCGATGCTCGCGGCTTCCTGGAGTTCCTGCGGGACGCCGGAGAGGCCGGCGAGGAAGAGGATGATCGCGAGGCCCAGGTATTTCCAGGTCACGATGAAGAAGACGGTCCATATCCCCCAGGTCTGGGATTCGAACCACCCGCCGGACGGGGCATTGAGGCCAATCGACTCCATGAACTTGGTGGCGATGCCGTTGGGGTCAAAGATGATGAACCACATGACGCCCGCGATGACCTCGCTGATGACGTAAGGGGCGAAGATGACGACGCGCACGAAGCTGCGTCCGGGGAACTTGCGGTTGAGCACCAGCGCAATGAGGAGCGCGAGCGGCAACTGCACCGCCATGGAGGCCACGATGATGAGCAGGTTGTGGCTCAGCGCCTCCCAGAACGGCTCGGTGTACGCCGTCTTGAAGGCCTCGCGCGTGGCGGGGTCGTTGCCGCCCCACAGTGCACGCGCGTAGTTCTCGAAGCCGATGAACTCGGCCTCAGAAAACTTCTTGATGCCGTTCCACTTGTACAGGCTGTACCGGGCGGCGGACGCCACGGGGAAGAGAACGAAGAGTGCAAAGAGGATCAGGCCTGGGCCGGTGAAGAAGGCGATCTCGCCCCACTTACGGCGCTGGTCTTGGCGACGCATCGCCATTACATCCGGGCTGGCGGTGCGGGGCCCCGCCGACGACGTGTCGCCGACGGGGCCCGCTCCCTTGCCCGAGGTCTCCATCGTGGTCACGTGGAGCGCCTCGCTTTCTTGTAGTTGTGTGCTCTGACTACTCGGTTGCGGCTGCGGCGACCATGTTGTCGACCACACCCTGCGGGGTGCCCGTGCCACCGAAGATGGCCACGATGCCGTCGTTCATGGCACCGCCACCAACGTTGGGACCGAGGTCAGTGTCGAGCCAGAGCTGCACGTAAGCGGCGTTGGACGCGGCCTGTGCGATCTTCTGGTTGAGCGGGTGTGCCACTGCGTCAGCAGCGTTGGGGTTGACGGGCAGACCGCCAACGGCCTCGGCGAAGCCACGCTGAACGTCGTCGCTCACGATGTAGGACAGGAAGTCCGCGCACTCCGGCGGGGCGTCCACGTAGCAGCTGAAGCCGTCACCACCACCGAGGGCAGCGGTCGGGTCACCCTCGCCACCGCCGTAAGCGGGAACCGGGAACCAGCCGAGGTCGTCGAGCAGAGCCTGGTTGGCCTCGTCGCTACCGTCAGTGAAGCCCTGGTAGACGAAGAAGTTCCACTGACCCATGAGCTCCATGGCCGCGTTTGCGTTGGCAACCATGCCAGCGGAGGACGTAGCGCCGGTCTGAGCGACCGTCGACATGTAGTCCTTCTGGAAGGGCTCGGTGTCGAGGAACGCCTGCAGGTTGTCGCCAGCCTTCACAAGGCACGGGTCGCTGAAGTCGAACGAGCCGAGGTTCTTGATCGTGTCCTGCGAGCACTGCTGCAGAGCGAGGTTGTACCACCAGTGCGCGGCGGGCCACTTGTCAGCGGCACCAACGGCGATGGGGACGATGCCCGCGTCCTTGAGCTTCTGCACGTCGGCGTTGAGCTCGTCGAACGTGGTGGGCTCCGTGGTGATGCCAGCCTGCTCGAAGAGCGACTTGCGGTACCAAATGCCCTCAACCGCGAACTGGAACGGCAGACCGTAGGTCGCACCGTCCGCCTGCCACGGGCCAACAGCACCACCGAGGTTGCTGATGTCGTCGGCGAGCACGTCGCTCAGGTCCATGAGGTAGCCGGCTTCGGCCTGGGCAGCCATTTCGCCGCCGCCCCACTGCTGGAAGATGTCGGGAGCGTCGCCAGACTGGAGCGCGGTGGGGATGCGGGTGCGCTGCAGGTCTTCGTTCTGGATCTGCTCGATCTTGATGGTGACGTTGGGGTGGTCGGCCGTGTAGTCAGCGGCCACCTTGTCCCAGTAGTCGCCGAGCGAGTTCTCACCCGAGTCACCCGCGACACCGTTGTGCCACCAGGTGAGGGTTACGGGCTCGGTGCTGTCGGTTCCGCCGGTGGTGCCACCGGTGGGGTCGTCACTGGAGTCGCTGCAAGCGGCGAGCACCAGCGCGGTAGAGGCAGCGATAGCCGCGAATGCGGCCATTCGTCGCATGTGCGCCATGGAGTGTGTCCTTTCGGATCGTCGTTGATCTATGCCGAACATGGGAAGTGTGGCACCGGCTCTGTTGCGATGTCAAACGTTGTCGATAACGTTTTCGCAACAGTCGAAAACCCGCTACTATTGCCACCATGAACCCGGCAGCGCGCGTCAAGCTCTCCGATGTCGCCGCCCGTGCCGGCGTGTCAGTGGCCACCGTTTCCAAGGTCGTCAACGGACGCTATGGGGTCTCGAAGGAGACCATCGAGGTAGTTCAGGGCGTCATCGACGAGCTGGGCTATGTGGGTAATCTTTCTGCCGCCAGTCTGCGATCTGCCAGCACTAACGTGCTTGGCATCCTTGTGGCCGACTTTGAGCCGTACTCCGCGGAGATCATCAAGGGCGCGGCCACCGTGACGCGCGGCACGGAGTGGGAGCTGCTCTCTCACGCCGGTGGCGAGACGCACGGGTGGGAGCGTCGCTCCCTTGCACGGCTTGGTGGCACTCTCATCGACGGCGCGGTTATCGTCACCCCCACCACCTCTGAGGTGAACCTCATCGTTCCCGCCGTTGCCATCGACCCTCACTACGGCCCCAACCAGATGCCCACCGTTGACGCGGACTCCTACGGGGGAGCGCTCGCGGCCGTCAAGCACCTCATCGGTTTGGGTCACACCCGCATCGCCTTCATCGGCGGTCGTAGCGAACTGGATTCGTCACGACTTCGCGAGAACGGCTACCGCGACGCCATGGCAACCGCTGGCCTCACGGTGCCAGATGCGTATGTTCGTGAGTCGCGCTACGACCCCGATGCTGCAGAAGCTATCGCTCTCGACATGCTCTCGCTCCCGGAACGTCCCACCGCGATCTTTGCGGCCAACGACGTCACCGCGATCCGCGTGCTTGGCGCCGCGCGCGTGCTCGGTATGCGCGTGCCGCAGGATGTCTCGGTGGTGGGCTTCGACGACATTCCGCAGGCCTCGCTCGTGAGTCCGCTCCTCACGACCGTTCGTCAGCCGCTTGGCGCGATGGGCGAGGCGGCGATGCACATGCTGCTGGATCTCTTGGCGGGCAAGGATCGCGAGACGCATCTGCGCATGCCCACCGAACTCATCGTGCGCGAGTCCACGGCCCTGCCGGCTCTCTAGCCGTCGATCCGGATCACCCCTCCACACACGGCGATCACCTCTCCACACAAGTGGACGTACTTCAGAGCTGGCCGCGAGAGTCGTTCCTGGTAGATTACCTGTGCCGTTCGGCAGTGGACGGTCTTGTGTGGAGGGGCGATCGCCGTGTGTGGAGAGGTGTTCGCGGTTTGGGCTAGGCGCCGTATGCCGCCCTTGCCTTGGCGTATGCGTGGCGGATTGACGGCGTGGGATCCGGGGCGGGGCTAGCAACCGTGGTGACGGGCCACTGCGGGCGGGATCCCGTCAGCGCCCACGCCGCCTGAACGGCCGCACCGGCCGCGACGTACTCGCCGGGCTCTGGAATCTCGACGGGAACGTCGAATACCTGCGAGGCAACGAGCGCGACGGCGGGGGACTGGGCCGCGCCGCCAACGATCAGCACGCGCTTCGCCTCAACACCGAGTCGCAGGATCGCATCCATGCCATCGGCGAGTGCGCACAGCATGCCCTCCACGGCCGCGCGCGCGAGGTTCTCGCGGGTCATCGACGCCAAGGTCAACCCCGTGAGCGACGCCGTCGCATGCGGCAGGTTGGGGGTGCGCTCGCCCTCGAAATAGGGCACAAGAAGAGAGCCGCCCGCGCCGGGTTCGGCGTCCAGCGCGAGGCGGCTCAGCTCGTGGTGATCCACACCGAGCACGCGCGCGAAGGCATCGAGGATGCGCGCGGCGTTCAAGGTGGCGATCAGGGGAAGGAAGTCTCCGGAGGCGGACGCAAATCCGGCAACTGTGCCGGTCACGTCCCGCACAGGTGATGGCGTGACGGCGAACACCGTGCCGGAGGTGCCGATAGACACGACGACATCACCCGCTGCGGCACCTAACCCAAGGCCGGCGGCAGCGTTGTCGCCGGCACCCGGCCCCAGCGTCGGGCTGCTAGCAGCAAGCGACGAATGAACAACACCCGGGCTCTCCGCCGGCCCGAGCACTCGCGGCAGGACGGCGTCATGCCCAAGCGCGGCGGAGAGCAGGTCGCGGTCGTATTCGCCGGTGGTGGGGCTCCAGTACCCCGTTCCCGACGCATCTGACCGGTCCGTGGTGAGCGCCTCGAGGTCAGGACCGAGCGGGGACTCGACCGCAGGTCCGTAGCCTCGAAGGCGCCACGTAAGCCAATCGTGGGGGAGCGCAACAGCCGCTACCCGCATTGCGTTGTCCGGTTCGTTGTCGCGCAGCCAGCGCAATTTCGTGGACGTGAAGCTCGCCACCGGAACAAGTCCCGTGCGCGATGCCAGTTCCTCGGCGCCGAACTCGCGGATCAGATCCGCAGCTGCCCCGGCAGAGCGAGTGTCGTTCCACAAGAGCGCGTCGCGCACCACCTCGCCGGCGGAGGACAACGCGACCATGCCGTGCTGCTGCCCCCCGACGCTGATGGCCGCGACGTCGTCGAGACCCCCAGCGTCCGCGATGGCCGCGAGCAAGGCATCCCACCAGTGCCGCGGGTCAACAGACGTTCCGTCTGGGTGCGTGGCCCTGCCAGAGCGCACGACGGCGCCCGTCTCGAGGTCGCGAATCACGACCTTGCAGCTCTGGGTGGATGAATCCACCCCCGCAACCAGCGTCATTGCCTCCCCTTGCGTGAGATGTGGGCCTACTGGCCCGCGAACGAACTAACCGCGCGCCCCCATGAGGTGCTCGCTCGCAAGCTGCTGCAGGCGAACGAACCCAAAGCCCTTGCCGCCAAAGTAGGCGTCGGCGTTGAAGTCCTCGAACGCGGAGCGGTCCGCGATCAGCTGGTCTGCGGTCTCGCCCTCGCCAAGCGTGGTCTGGCCAAGCTCGTAGACGCGGGCGGCCTCGAGAGCCTCCTGCACCTCGGGGTCTGCGCGGAACGCAGCGGCGCGCTCCTTGAGCAGCAGGTACATCGACATGTTGGCCTTGACCGAGTCCCACACGCCGTTCTCGTCCTCGGTGCGCGAGGGCTTGTAGTCGAAGTGGCGTGCGCCGTCGTAGCGGGGGCCGCCGTTGGGCGAACCGTTCTCGAGCAGGTCTACCAGCGAGAACGCGTTGTGCAGGTCGCCATGACCGAAGACCAGGTCTTGGTCGTACTTGATGCCGCGCTGGCCGTTGAGGTCGATGTGGAAGAGCTTGCCGTGGAACAGCGCCTGCGCGATGCCGGCGGTGAAGTTGAGGCCGGCCATCTGCTCGTGGCCAACCTCGGGGTTGAGGCCAACCAGTTCGGGGCGCTCAAGCGAGTCGATGAACGCGATCGCGTGACCGAGCGTGGGCAGCAGGATGTCGCCGCGGGGCTCGTTGGGCTTGGGCTCAAGCGCGAACTTGATGTCGTAGCCCTTGTCCGTGACGTAGTCGCCCAGCAGGTTCGCGGCCTCACGCAGGCGCTCGAGCGCCGCGTTGATGTCCTTGGCGCTGTCGTACTCTGCGCCCTCACGGCCGCCCCACATCACGAACGTCTTGGCGCCAAGCTCGGCGGCAAGGTCGATGTTGCGCAGCACCTTGCGCAGCGCGAAGCGGCGCACGCCACGGTCGTTCGAGGTGAGACCGCCGTCCTTGAAGACGGGGTGCGAGAACAGGTTCGTGGTGACCATCTCCACCACTACGCCGGTCTCGTCGCACGCCGCACGGAGGTCGTCGATCGCCTTCTGGCGGTCAGCGTCCGAGCTGCCGAACGGGAATACGTCGTCGTCGTGGAAGGTGATGCCCCACACGCCGAGTTCGGCGAGCTTGCGCACTGCCGCGGGGTTGTCGAGCGGCGGGCGGGTGGCCGAGCCGAAAGGATCTTGCGCGGTCCAGCCAAGGGTCCAAAGACCAAATGAGAACTTGTCGGCCGCGGTGGGTGTGGGCGCCATTGCAACACTCCTGAAGAAAAGACTGTTTATGTTGTGACTGACAACATATACTTGCGCCCAGACGATGTCAAACGATGGGAGCGTCATGGTCGACACCCCTGTTCGCGGCGCCGAGGCGTCCCCGCAGCCGTGGACGGTCCGGGGCTCCGGCGGCGCGCGCAACGAGTCCGTGCGCAGGCATAATCTGTCCACGGTTTTGAGCGCCGTGCACTACAGCCGCGCCGTGTCACGCGCGGCCCTCACGCGCGAGACGGGCCTCAACCGCTCCACTATTGGCGCCGTCGTCTCCACGCTCGAGGAGGCAGGCCTCGTCACCTCAGACGAACCCTCCGCCGAGCGCTCCGTTGGCCGCCCCAGCCCCGTTATCAGCCCCGCGCCCACAGTCTGCGCGCTCGCCATCAACCCCGACATCGACGCCATTCGCGTTGCCCTTGTGAGCCTCGGGGGAGAGGTTCTCGCCGAGGCTTCGGAAAGCTTCGCTTCCGTTCCCAGCCCGCCCGACGCTGCCGCAACCGCCGCTCGACTAGCGGCTTCGATTGTGGGTGAGCGAGCGTCGGGCCTGGTAGGTGCAGGTGTTGCGGTACCCGGCCTGGTCGCCTTCGAAGGGGGAACCGTGGTGAACGCTCCGCACCTTGGCTGGCGGGACGAGGCCATTGCTGAGCCGTGGTCGAGCGCCCTAGGGATGCCGGTGTACGTGGGCAACGACGCCAATGTTGCCCTGCTCGCGGAGGTGCGGTTTGGCGCGGCGATGGGCGCGAGCGACGTGCTGTATCTCAATGGGTCCACGTCCGGTATCGGTGGCGCGGCGCTCGTTGGCGGGCGCCTGATGACGGGTGCGCGCGGGCACGGCGGCGAGTTTGGCCACATGGCCGTGGCGAGCGGTACGCGGCGATGTGACTGCGGACGTACGGGGTGCCTCGAGACCGAGGTCAACGTGCAACGCCTCGCGGGGCTCGAGGGCGCCGCGCGGCAAGCCGAGGTGGAGCGGCAGGCGGGAGTGCTCGCTGGTGCCATCGCCAACCTCATCTCTGCCTTCAACCCCCAGTTGGTGGTGGTCGGTGGCTTCTTGGCAGAGCTCATCGACGATCAGTCGGAACTTGTGCTCGGGCGCGTCGCGGAGCAGACGCTGCCGCCGCTCGCGGACGGAGTGCCTATCGTGCGCGCGGGGCTCGGCGACGCGGTCTTGGCGCTCGGCGCGGCGGAGCTCGCGTTCGCGCCGTTGCTCGCGGATCCTGTGCCAGCCCGCGTGTAGATCGCGCGGAAACGCCGCCGCCGCAAGCCGTCCCCCGCCGAAAGCTCTCCAACAACGCTTCGGCGTGTTGCCCGGCGTGTTGCGCCCCCATGTACCGGTGCACCGGCGTGTCGCGCGTGTCGTTGTTGGAGGGCTTGCGGGGGAGGGGGGAGGAGGGCGTGACAGACTGGCTGGATGCTGACCGTCTCCGTTCCCGATCAGGATGTGGCCGACGCTCTAGGCGAGCTTCCCTCAGACGTGCGCCTGGTGCTGTGGCACCCGGGCGAGGGCGACGCGCCTCAGGACGCGAAAGACGAGATCAACCTTGTGTGCATCCCCCACAAGACGGGCGGGCGCAAGGTGTACGCGCGGCTCGCGCAGTTGCCCAATCTGAAGGTGATCCAGATCCCCTCCGCGGGATATGAGCACGCGCTCCCCATCACGCCACAGGGTGTGGCACTGGCAAACGCCGCTGGCGTCCACGACACCCGCACTGCAGAGATGGCGCTCACCCTGGCGCTCGCGAGCCAGCGCATGTTCCCCGAGCTTCTCGAGGCCCAACGCAGCCACGACTGGCGCGGCGAGACCTACCCGCCGTCGCTCGCGGACCGACGCGTGCTGATCGTGGGCTACGGCTCCATCGGCAGCGCCATCGGCGCTCGCATGCGCGCGTGCGAGGCGCAGGTGCTCGGCGTAGCAACCGCACCCCGCATGGCCGCGGACGGAACCCTGGTGCACGGCGTGGAGGACCTGCCGTTCCTGATTCCCGAATCAGAGATCGTGGTCATCGTGACTCCGCTCACCGATGCCACGAAAGGCCTGGTAAACGCCGACTTCTTAGCGAAAATGCCGGATGGCGCGCTGCTCATTAACGTTGGCCGCGGCCCCGTGGTTGACACCGACGCCTTGCTCGCGGAGCTCGCCTCCGGGCGCCTGCGCGCCGCGCTCGACGTGGTGGATCCGGAGCCGCTCCCGCAGGATCACCCGTTATGGGACGCCCCTGGCTGCATCATCATGCCCCACGTTGGCGGCATGACCCCGCTCACCGATCGCCGCTACACCGATCTAGTGCACCGCCAAATCAACGCGGCGCTCGCGGGCGGGGAGCCCGTCAACTTCGTGGGCACGGGCGAGTGGGTGCCGGAACCGCGTCAGTAGACGAAGAAACAGTCAGCGAACCTTGTCTTGCAGGGTGATCCAGGCAGAGACAATCCGCTCCAGTTCCTCGCGGTGTTCCTCGGCCTCGGCGATGGAGACCACGCGCAACGCCAGGCCCTCGTGCCCGGCGGGCTCAAGGCTGGGAAACGTGCCGGGAATGGCGCGACCCGCGTGGAACACCAAGGTCGCCACGGCGGTGGGCTTGGGGTAGAAGCTCGCGAGGTAGCCCTTGTAGACAAACGTGGGGGTCTGCCACTTGATGCACTCGTCGAGCCGCTCGTCGGATTGCAACATGATTTGCCGCAGACGTTGCACCACATCGCGCATCGGGTTGTCGTAGCGCGTCATCCAGGTGTCGACCTCGGGGGACGTCATACCCCTGAAAGTACCGTTACCAGCGGCCCGACGGTAGGTAGGCCCGCGTACTCGTGTCGCCTAGACGGTGGCGACCTCGCGCGTGTGCAGGGCCACGTGCGCGGCGGTGGCCGCGAGGAAGTGCGTGAGGACGGCGCGCGTAGCGTCGTTGACGATCACACCGCCCGCGAAGTCCTCCGCGTTGAAGCGCAAGAACACCTCTGGCTGACCAAGGGTGGGGGCGTTGTAGTGGCCGAGGATGGCGCGCAAGTGCTGCTGCGCGGCCGCCGTGCCGATGGGGCCGCCACTCACTCCCATGATCGCAACGGGCTTGCCGTTGAAGGCCCCCTTGCCATACGGGCGAGCCGCCCAGTCAAGCGCGTTCTTGAGGGCGCCGGGTAGCGAACGCGAGTACTCGGGCGTGACGATGATGATGCCGTCGGCATCGGCGATGTCCTGCTTGAACGCCAGCGCGCTTGCGGGGAAATCGGCCTCAAGGTCCTGGCGATACAGCGGCAACTGAGACCAGTCAATCTCGACGAACTCCACGCCCTCTGGGGCAACCGAACCGAAGTGGTTCGCCACCGCGCGGTTGATGGAACGGCCGGACAGCGAGCCAACGATGACGCCAATGCGCATGACAAAGTCTCCTCAAGAAAAGGGAAGTGGGGGACGCCGGCAGCCGTGCCGGCACGCTGAGGGAACGAACTTGACGTCTCAACCATTCCCAGAATCGGCGAGGCGTACACCACACCCGGCCACAGCGTCGGGCGGGCGCCTACTTGCGCGCGTTATCCCTGACCACTGGGAGCGCGGCAACCCCGCGCCGTTCCAAGCCGGGCATGGGCCGCGGCGGCCGCGTATAGAGCGCGCGGGAAGAGTCGAGCAGCCACGGCACCAGCACCACGGCGACGCCCGGGCACAGCACCAGCCGGTGGCGAATGCGCCGCGCCTTGCGATTGTGCAGGAAGCCCTCCCACCAGTGCCCAAACACGTATTGCGGGATGTACACGGACACCACCTCGGAGCCGTGCTCCTCGCGGTGCGCGCGGATGTGCTCGATGAGCGGCGTGGAAACGTCGCGGTACGGAGAGGCAAGCACGGTGAGCGGCAGGCGGATGCGGTGGAGCGCCCAGTCGCGCTGCAGGCCAGGAAGAGCCGACGGGTCGGTCGCCACATGCACGGCCTCGAGGCTTTGGTGCTGGGCGGCAATGGCGTAGTCAAGTGCCTTCAGCACGGGAGTCTGGAGCTTGTGCACCAGCACGATCGCGTGGTCACCCGTGGACCCAAATACGGTGGTGGCGTCGGGCTCGATCTGCTTCTCCACGGCCGCGTAGTAGCGGTTGATCTTGCGCATGAAGAACCACAGAATCGGCATCACCAGGAACACCACCCACGCGCCGTGAGTGAACTTGGTGATGGACACGATGATGAGAACGGTGCCGGTGGTGATGGCGCCCACGAAGTTGAGCACACGGATGCGCTTGATCTTGGCGGCCGCTGCCCCAGGGGCGTGGCCGCGGCGCAGCTTGCGAGTCCAGTGGATGACCATTCCGGACTGCCCAAGCGTGAAGCTGATGAAGACGCCGATGATGTACATCTGAATGAGCAGGTTCACGTTGGCACGGAACACGATCTCGAGTATCGCGGCCGCGGCGCCGAGGATGATCACGCCGTTGCTGAACACGAGGCGGTCGCCGCGGGCCTGCAGGGCTTTGGGCGCGTAGCGGTCGCGAGACAACACGGAGCCGAGCGAGGGGAAGCCGTTGAACGCCGTGTTGGCGGCGAGGAACAGCACCAGGGCCGTGGCGGCCTGCACCGCGTAGAAGCCAACGGAGTTGTAGCCGCCGAACACCGCGCCCGCGAGCTGCGCAATCACCGAGCGCTGGGCGGTGGTCTCGCAGTCCACGAAGCCTTGCAGGTCACACGAGTTGGCCGCGTAGTGAACGTTGGTGCGTAACGCGAGGAACGTGATGCCGATGAAGGCGGTTACCGCGATCGCACCCATGGTCACGAGCGTGCGTTGCGCATTGGTGACCTTGGGGCGGCGGAAGGCGGGCACGCCATTGGCGATCGCCTCAACACCGGTGAGTGCGGAACAGCCAGAGGCGAACGCACGTAGCACCAGCAGCACGATTCCCGCGGTGGCCAGGTCTTGGTGCGCCACGGAGTACTGCGAGGATTCGGCTTGGGGGAGCACGCCAAACACCTCGCGGGCAACGCCAACGATGATCATCACGAACACCGAGAAGATGAAGAAGTAGGTGGGCGCGGCGAACGCGCGCGAGCTCTCGGCAACGCCGCGCAGGTTCATGGCGATGAGCGCCACCACCGCGGCAACCGCAATCTCGATGCGCCACGCGTGCAGCCCCGGCATCGCGGAGATGAGGTTGTCCACGCCGCTCGCGATCGACACGGCCACCGTGAGGACGTAGTCAATGAGCAGCGCGGACGCCACGATGAGGCCCGCGTTCTCGCCGAGGTTCTTGGAGGCCACCTCGTAGTCGCCGCCGCCGCTGGGGTAGGCACGGATCAGCTGGCGGTACGAGACGACAACGATGACCATGAGCACCACCACCGCGGCGGCCACCCACGGCGCGAAGGCCAGGAACGCGAGGCCGCCCGCCGTGAGCATGAGCAGCAACTCCTGGGGACCGTACGCCACGGAGGACAACATGTCCGAGGAGAAGATAGGTAGCGCCATGCGCTTGCGAAGGAGTTGTCCTTCGGCCTTGTCCGACGGTAGGGGCTTACCCACAAACCAGCGCTTGAGATCGCGCGCCGAAGCAGTCACGTATCACCATGCTACGCCGCCGTAGGTTGCCGGCAAGCCCCAAGGTCCCGGTTGGTTTGTGTGCGCTCAGGTCAGGTTCTCCAGCGCGTACACCACGGCCGCATCCCTCAGGAGGGCCGCAGCGCCCGGCGTCACCTCGTCGTAGTGCTGGCGGAAGCGCTCGTCGTCCACGTACATCTGCGTGAGCGAGACGTACGCCTCGGCGTTCGGCGTCCAGATCTGGGTGAGCCACTCGTAGTGGCGCGCCACGGTCTGCTGCACCTCTGCGCTGGTGGGCGCCAAGTGAATGCGCGCGGCTGCGCCAAGCGCCTCGACGATCTCTCGGTCAATCTGCATGTGGCGCTTCTTGCCGTCGTCGCCCAGCTTCTCCCAGTTAGCGTTGCCGCTGTCGATGGCCGCGTCGCCCCAGCGCTCGCGGGCTTCTGGCTCGTAGCGGGCGTGTTGGAAGCCCTCGAACATCTCGTCGGTGGTCATGGCTGTGCCTCTTTCTAGGTGGTCGATGGTGCGGCTCACCGTGGTGGCGAGCCGTGCGTAGCGGTCCCGCTCTTTGGTGAGCGCGGCTAGGTGGTCTTTCAGCAGCCCGACGGCGTGGCCGGGTTCTGCGTCCAACACCCGTTTGGTGGTGGTGAGGTCCACTCCCAGTTCCTTCAGGACGAGGATGTGTTGGAGACGCAGCAGCTCTTCTTCGCCGTAGAAGCGTCGGCCGTCGTGCGCGGTTTCGCTTGGTGTGAGTAGGCCGATCGCGTCGTAGTGGCGCAGGGTGCGGCTCGTGATGCCGGTCTTCTTGGCGGCCTGAGCGATGGATATCGAGGTCATGCGACCATCGTAAAAGTTGACGTCGCGTCAACGTCAAGCGCGCCGGAAGATTGCCTTCGCAAGCCGTCCGATGCCGACGATCGCCCAGCCAGCGCCTACGATCACCAAGACAAGTGGCAGCGTGAGGATGACGAGTAAGGCCAGGAATCCTCCGAGCACGGTGTTGGTGAGCGCGGCGCGAACCGTCGATACGGCGAGGTTGACGCTTGGCGCCGGGGGAGGGGGTGGTGAGTCTATGAGGTGGACATCCCTGAGCGCCGCGTCGCGAATTGTGCCATCGTCAATCGACTCTACGTCGTCGTATTGGTAGCAGCAGTCGCCGCAGAAGTTCTCGTCACCGTCTTTGATGTCGCCAACCGCAACAGCTTTCGCGTACAAGCGACTGAAGTAATCCTCCTCGGCGGCGACACTCGCTTCGCGGATCTCCGTGAGGGGGCCAGCGGCCGCCCAGCCCCTGGGTGACCTCGTTGCAAGACCGCTCTGCGTGAGCGCGTCTAGCGCGTTCCAGACCTCTCGCCGTCCCATGCGGGTACGCCAACGACCCGCGGCCCACGCGAGTTCACCGAACGAGTCAGGTTCGCTAGACAACACCACGACGAGACGGTCGTACGGCGCGATCTTCCACCACGCGTCTGCCGCTACCTCCACGTCGCCCACATGCTCATTCTTGCATCGGTGGGCTGTGTGCCGGAAGTTGACGCTACGTCAACGCTAAGCCCACTTTTCGAGCGCGACGCAACCACAGCGTCGGGCCGGTTCTAGACTCCCCGTATGACGTCCGGTCCCGACATCAAGCCCCGTTCCCGCCAAGTCACCGACGGCCTGGAGGCCACCGCATCGCGCGGCATGCTGCGCGCGGTTGGCCTTGGCGATGAAGACTTCGCCAAGCCGCAGATCGGCATCGCGAGTTCATGGAACGAGATCACCCCGTGCAACCTGTCCCTGCAGCGCCTCGCTGCCGCGTCAAAGAACGGCGTGCACGCGGGCGGGGGGTACCCGCTCGAGTTCGGCACCATCTCCGTTTCCGACGGCATTTCGATGGGCCACGAGGGCATGCACTTCTCGCTCGTGAGCCGCGACATCATCGCGGACTCCGTGGAGACCGTGATGATGGCGGAGCGGCTCGACGGCTCTGTGCTGCTCGCGGGATGCGACAAGTCGCTGCCAGGCATGCTCATGGCGGCCGCTCGCCTTGACCTTGCCTCGGTGTTCCTCTACGCGGGCTCGATCATGCCGGGGCACGTGACCTTGTCTGACGGGACGTCGAAGGACGTCACGATCATCGACGCGTTCGAGGCGGTGGGCGCGTGCGCTCGAGGGCTCATGTCCGAGGAGGACCGCCTGGCGATCGAGAAGGCCATCTGCCCTGGTGAGGGCGCATGTGGCGGCATGTACACGGCCAACACGATGGCGTCTGTTGGCGAGGCGCTCGGCATGTCGATCCCTGGCTCGGCCTCTCCGCCTTCTGCTGACCGACGCCGCGACTACTACGCGCACAAGTCGGGCGAGGCGGTGGTCAACATGCTGCGGCTGGGCATCACCGCTCGCGACATCATGACTAAGGAGGCGTTCGAGAACGCGATCGCGGTGGTCATGGCGTTTGGTGGTTCCACGAACGCGGTGTTGCACCTGCTCGCGATCGCGAACGAGGCAGAGGTGGACCTGACGCTCGACGACTTCGCCCGCGTGGCCGCGAAGGTCCCGCACTTGGGTGACCTCAAGCCGTTCGGCAAGTTCGTCATGAACGACGTTGACCGGGTTGGGGGAGTGCCCGCGGTGATGAACACACTGCTCGAGGCCGGGCTCATGCATGGCGATGTGCTGACGGTCACGGGAAAGACGCTCGCGGAGAACATGGCGGAGCTCAAGCCGGAGAAGATCGACGGCCGCGTGGTGCGCGCGCTCAACAACCCCATTCACAAGTCGGGCGGCATCACGATCCTCAAGGGATCGCTTGCCCCTGACGGCGCCGTGGTGAAGTCCGCTGGCTTCGACAACGATGTATTCGAGGCCACCGCGCGCGTGTTTGACCGCGAGCGCGCGGCGCTTGATGCGCTCGAGGACGGCACCATCCAGGCCGGCGACTGCGTCGTCATCCGTTACGAGGGCCCCAAGGGAGGCCCCGGCATGCGCGAAATGCTCGCGATTACCGCGGCCATCAAGGGCGCTGGGCTGGGCAAGGACGTGCTGCTCGTGACCGACGGCCGCTTCTCCGGTGGCACCACGGGCCTGTGCGTTGGTCACATCGCACCCGAGGCGGTCGACGCCGGCCCCATCGCCTTTGTGCGTGACGGTGACAAGATCACGCTCGATGTGGCGAACGGGCGGCTCGAGCTGCTCGTCTCCGACGAGGAGCTCGCCGCCCGAAAGGAGGGCTGGGAGCCGCTGCCCGCCGTCTACACGCGCGGTGTGCTCGCGAAGTACGCCAAGCTCGTGGGTTCTGCGTCCAAGGGTGCCGTTCTCTCGTAGTGCCATGCTGCCTGAAGTCGCACCACCTCCCACGGGTCCGCGTGCGCTCCCTGAGTGTCTGAGTGTCGGGTTCTCGTCGAAAGCAACACTGAGTCACTCAGGGCGCTCGTGACGGGCTCATCGGACGTGTGATTGGGTGGGTTTGTGACCCATGACAGCAGCCCTCGTGGCCACACCTTCTCCGCACGCATAGGCGTTGAGGTGAAAGGCGAGACCTGGGCGTGCGTTGAGGTGCCGGGATCCGCTGAGTTCTTAGGCACCGGCAAGGCGGTCAAGGTCGACGCCACGGTCGACGGCATCTCGCTCGACAACGTGGGTCTGCTGCCTACCGGTGCGGGCGGCCACATGCTGTCGCTCAACTCGCAGGTGCGCAAGAAACTGGGTAAGGGCATAGGTGACACCGTCGAGGTAACCCTGACCCAGCGTCGGGCCGATGCCTAACTGTGACAAATCCGTGTCCATTTGTGGCTGTGTGTCAGGGGCCTAGAGCGCTAAATTGGCGCTCAACCACTAGCTTGGGGGGTACTGATGAGCGACGAAGAAGTCACCGTTGAGCCGGCCACAGCGCGTTCTTGGAAGCGCACCGTGCGGCAGCCAAAAGTGTGGATTCCCAGCGTCGTTGGTGCTGTGGTCGTTACGGGCGTCGTGGTCGCAGCTGCCAGCGCAGGCGGCGGTGCTCCACTCGCGAGTCCCTCTGTGACACCTAGCGCAAGCTCGTCCACAGCGACATCCGCTACGGCGTTGCCTTCATCCACGCCGTCGGCAGTCGTGAGCGAACCGGCCACTCCTATGCCGTCGGTGTCGCCCAGCAGCGAGCCATCTCAGAGCGAGGGAGCCGAAGAGGCTCGCTGGGAGCAGGCGTACGAGCTCGCCCACGAGGTTGACTCGGTCACTCCAGTGTGGAGCCCCGATTCGCATTACGTCGCCATCACCGCTGGCGTTCTGGACATTGCGGGGAGAGCCAATGTCATGATCGTCGACACGGTCGCTGGTTCCGAGGTGTGGATGGAGTTCTGCGGATACCCGCTCGCGTGGTCGCACACGGGCAACCGTCTTGCTGTCATGGGGTGCGACGAGCACAACCGCGTGTTGCGGGTGGTCAACGCCACGTCGACTACGAACAAGATCTACGAGTTCACGGATATGGATCAGGCGACGGCGGTCGCGTGGTCGGCGGATGACAAGGCGATCATCTTGGCGGAGGGCCCCTCCTGGCACGCGAACGGCTCTTCCATAATTGGCGTCAACCTCGCCACCGGCAAGCAGACGACGATCGATGCCGGAGGGCTCCTCACGATGTCTGCGTCCGGCGACCGCATGGCGTATTGGGCTGATGAGGACGGCGACGGCCACGCAACAGCCTTGGTCGTCTCGCGACCTGACGGATCCAAGCGCGAGGTGCTGGTTCCCGAGAGCGAAGAAGCGGCTCCGCTTCAGAACCGTGCGCCGCAGTGGGCTCCCGACGGTTCCGCCATCGCGTACCAATACGACCGCGCAAACGGCACCACCGACTGGATGGTGCGGGACCTCGCGAGCGGCGCCACGCAGCAAGTCACCGGCATCAACAAGCCGGCTGGGTACGGCCAGATTCGGTGGTCACCAGATGGCCAGCGTCTCTTCATTAGCTCCGGCAAGACCGCATGGGTGGTGTCCAGGCAAGGAGACCTCCATGCGAAGTCCAAGATCCGCTACCAGGCGTATCCCGAGACGGCGTGGGGGCCAGACGGCGACAGCGTTTACGTTTCGTATCACGCGACGAAACCTTCGGAGCTGTGGCACCTAGAGAGCGAGGCGGGTTCGAACCAGGACTGGCTCGAGCCGTTCGAGGGGAACTCGGAATACGAGGCCGACGCGGCACCCACCTATTCGCCGGACGGCACCAAGTACATGTGGACCGGCTACGCGCCTCCCTCGCTGGCCCTGACTGTGTTCGTCAACGTCCCATACTGATTGTCTCAATATATAAGACGGTGAACCACAATGCGAGATTGTGGCGCCAGATGGTGACAACGCAACCTACGCGGGCGTAGAGTCGCACCATGCAGACGATCGTCGTAGTAGTACTTGGGCGCGCGGACCACTAGTCCAGCAACCAGGCACCGTCCGCGCGCATCCCCCAAAAGCCACTGAGTCATTCGACAAGACGGCCTAGGGGGTTTTTCATGCGAGGCGGATGCGACGGCCGCCTCATCGACAGATTGGGAGAGACCATGGCACAGGTCGAGACACCGAAGCCCTCCGCGGTGCGCACGCGCCCGGCCGCGACGCCGGCCACGCCCGCAGCACACACCGGTGAGGCGATGACGGGCGCTCAGTCGCTCATTCGCTCGCTCGAGATGGCGGGCGCCACGGACATCTTTGGGCTTCCCGGCGGCGCGATCCTGCCCGCGTATGACCCGCTCATGGACTCCACTGTCCTGCGCCACATCCTCGTGCGCCACGAGCAGGGCGCGGGTCACGCCGCGCAGGGATACGCCCACGCCACCGGCCGCCCAGGCGTGTGCATCGCCACATCCGGCCCTGGCGCCACCAACCTCGTGACGCCGATCGCCGACGCCAACATGGACTCCATCCCGCTCGTCGCGATCACGGGCCAGGTGGGCGCGCAGTTCATCGGCACGGACGCCTTCCAAGAGGCGGACATTGTGGGCATCACCCAGCCCATCACCAAGCACAACATGCTGGTCACGGACCCCGAGGACATCCCGCGCGCGATCGCCGAGGCGTTCTTCATCGCCACGCACGGCCGCCCAGGCCCCGTGCTCGTGGACGTGACGAAGTCCGCGATGCAGTCGCAGACCACGTTCCGCTGGCCAACGCGCATCGACTTGCCTGGCTTCAACGCCGGCTCCAAGCCCCACGCCAAGACCGTCACTGAGGCCGCCCGCCTGCTGGCTACGGCACGGCGACCCGTGCTCTACGTGGGCGGCGGCGTGATCCGTTCCGGAGCGTCGGCCGGTTTGCGCAAGCTCACCGATCTGAGCGGCGCCGCCGTGGTGACCACCCTCATGGCTCGTGGCGCGCTTCCCGACAGCCACCCCCAGCACCTCGGTATGCCCGGCATGCACGGCACCGTTGCGGCCGTTGCGGCGCTGCAGAAGGCCGACCTCGTGGTTGCCTTGGGTGCCCGATTCGACGACCGGGTGACGGGCAAGCTGGATGGCTTCGCGCCCAACGCCGTGATCGTGCACGCGGACATCGACCCCGCAGAGATTGGCAAGAACCGCGTGGCCGACGTCCCGATCGTCGGCGACCTCAAGGACGTCTTCGCGGACCTGGTTCCGGCGCTCGAGGAGGAGCAGCGCAAGCACGGCAAGCCCGACCTCGAGGCGTGGTGGAAGCAGCTCGACGAGTGGCGCACCACCTACGCGCTTGGGTACACGCCCACCGAGGACGGCCTGAGCAGCCCGCAGTACGTCATCAAGCGGCTCGGTGAGCTCAATGACCCTGACTCCACGATCTTCACCGCGGGCGTTGGCCAGCACCAGATGTGGGCCAGCCAGTTCATCAAGTACGAGCACCCCAACACGTGGATCAACTCGGGCGGCCTCGGCACGATGGGATTCTCGGTGCCCGCCGCGATGGGCGCCAAGGTGGGCGCGCCGGACAAGACGGTGTGGGCGATCGACGGCGATGGCTGCTTCCAGATGACCAACCAAGAGCTGGTCACGTGCGCCATCAACGACATCCCCATCAAGGTGGCGATCATCAACAACTCGTCGCTCGGCATGGTGCGCCAGTGGCAGACACTGTTCTACGAGTCGCGCTACTCCAACACGGACCTCAACACGGGCCACGGCACCCGCCGCACCCCGGACTTTGTGAAGCTGGCCGACGCCATGGGTTGCGTTGGTCTGCGTTGCGAGTCCGATGCGGATGTGGACGCCACCATCAAGCGCGCCAACGAGATCAACGACCAGCCCGTGGTGGTGGACTTCACCGTGTCGCGAGACGCGATGGTGTGGCCCATGGTTGCGGCCGGTACCAGCAACGATGAGATTCAGTACGCTCGCGGCTTGGCGCCGCAGTGGGAACGCGAGGTCTAGATCATGCCCAAGCACACCCTCTCGGTGCTCGTCGAGAACAAGCCAGGCGTGCTCGCTCGCGTCGCTGGGCTGTTCTCGCGCCGCGCCTTCAACATCCACTCGCTAGCGGTGGGTCCAACCGAGCACCCGGACATCAGCCGCATCACCGTGGTGGTGGACGTCGAAGAGCACCCGCTGGAGCAGGTGACGAAGCAGCTCAACAAGCTGGTGCACGTGCTCAAGATCGTGGAGCTCGAGAAGGAACGCTCCGTGCAGCGCGAGTTGCTGCTCGTGAAGGTGCGCGCGGATGCGCGCCAGCGCGGAGACATCCTGCAGATCGTTGACCTCTTCCGCGCGCACGTGGTGGATGTCTCCACGGACGCCCTTGTGATCGAGGCGATCGGCACACCAGAGAAGCTCGACGCGCTGCTCGCGGCGCTCGGCACCTACGACGTGCGCGAAATCGTGCAGTCCGGAACCGTCGCTATTGGCCGCGGTGCCCGTTCCATCACGGAGCGCGCGCTGGACCGCGTCAGCGCCTAACACTTTCCCTAGCTTTTTCACGCAGCACAACAGAAACGAGAGAAGACCAGTCATGGCCGAGATGTACTACGACGACGACGCAGACCTGAGCATCATCCAGGGCAAGAAGGTGGCCATCATCGGCTACGGCTCGCAGGGTCACGCCCACGCGCTCAACCTCAAGGACTCCGGCGTTGAGGTGCGCGTTGGCCTGCGCGAGGGCTCGCGCTCGGTCGCCAAGGCCGAGGCCGCCGGCCTTGGCGTGCTGTCGGTTGGCGACGCCGCCGAGTGGGCGGACGTCATCATGATCCTCGCGCCCGACCAGTTCCAGCGCCTCATCTACGCCGACGACATCGAGCAGCACCTGACCCCCGGCAAGGTGCTCGCGTTCGCGCACGGCTTCAACATCCGCTTTGGCTACATCGCGCCCCCTGAGGGCGTCGACGTCATCCTCATCGCCCCCAAGGCCCCCGGTCACACGGTGCGCCGTGAGTTTGTTGCGGGCCGCGGCATCCCGGACATCATCGCCGTGGAGCAGGACGCGTCCGGCCAGGCTTGGGAGATCGCCAAGTCCTACGCCAAGGGCATCGGCGGCACGCGCGCCGGCGTCATCAAGACCACCTTCACCGAAGAGACCGAGACGGACCTGTTCGGCGAGCAGGCCGTGCTGTGCGGCGGCGTGTCGCAGCTCATCCAGTACGGCTTCGAGACGCTCACCGAGGCCGGCTACCAGCCTGAGATCGCGTACTTCGAGGTGCTCCACGAGCTCAAGCTCATCGTTGACCTCATGCACGAGGGCGGCATCACCAAGCAGCGCTGGTCAGTCTCCGACACCGCAGAGTACGGCGACTACGTCTCCGGCCCGCGCGTCATCACGCCCGACGTCAAGGACCACATGAAGGCCGTGCTGACGGACATCCAGACGGGTGTGTTCGCCAAGCGCTTCATCGACGACCAAGACGGTGGCGGCGAGGAGTTCCAGGAGTTGCGCCGCAAGGGCGAGAGCCACCCCATCGAGACCACGGGCCGCGAGTTGCGCAAGCTCTTCGCGTGGACTACGGCTGTGGACTCCGACTACGTGGACGGACAGACCGCGCGATGACGGCTTACCGCCTCGCGGTGGTCGCCGGTGACGGCATCGGTCCCGAGGTGGTCGCGGAGGGCCTCAAGGCCCTTTCCGCTGCCACCGAGGGCACCGACCTCACCTTTGAGACCACGGAGTTTGATTTGGGTGCCCGACGCTGGCACGCCACTGGCGACACCCTCACCTCTTCGGACCTGGAAGAGATCGGAAGCCACGACGTCATCCTGCTCGGCGCCATTGGCGACCCGTCGGTTCCCTCCGGAGTGCTCGAGCGGGGAGTGCTGCTGCCGCTGCGCTTCGCCCTTGACCAGTACGTGAACCTGCGTCCGTCGCGGCTGTACCCGGGAGAGGTCTCGCCGCTGCGCGACGTGACCGAGGTCGACTTTGTGGTTGTCCGCGAAGGCACCGAGGGTCCGTATGTGGGCAACGGCGGCGCGTTGCGCGTCGACACCCCGCACGAGATCGCTACCGAGGTGTCCATCAACACCCGTCACGGTGTGGAGCGCGTGGTCCGCTACGCGTTCCAGGTGGCGTCCAAGCGTGAGCGCAAGCAGCTGACGTTGGTCCACAAGCACAATGTGCTGGTCCACGCGGGTCACTTGTGGCGCCGCACGGTCGAGGCCGTGGCGCCAGAGTTCCCCGACGTCACGTGGGACTACCTGCACATCGACGCGGCCACGATCGTCATGACCACCAACCCCGGCAAGTTCGATGTCATCGTGACGGACAACCTCTTTGGCGACATCCTCACGGACCAGGCGGCTGCCATCTCTGGCGGCATCGGGCTTGCGGCGTCGGGCAACGTGAACCCCGACAAGACGTTCCCGTCGATGTTCGAGCCGGTCCACGGCTCCGCACCCGACATCGCGGGGAAGGGCATCGCGGATCCGTCCGCGACCGTGCTCTCGGTGGCGCTCATGCTGGACTTCCTTGGCTACCCCGAACTGGCCGCCAAGGTAGAAGGCGCCGTAGCGTCGGACGCCGCGGAGAAGGTGCCGGGCGTTTCCCGCTCAACCAGCGAGGTAGGCGACGCACTCGCCGCTCGCATCCGCGCCTAACCACCAACCGCTGTGAGTGGATCTGCGAGGATCTGCCAGTCATTTCCTCCGATATCCACTCACAGCACCGAACAGATAGTGTCAACAACGAAAGGAAGGTCTCATGAGCATCACTGCAGCATCAGTTCCCTCGAGTGTCGAGGCCTTCCAGGTAGTCGCGAACGCCTCGCCTCACTCAGATGAGGAGAGGGCCGACGCTCTGGCCGACCTTCGCTTTGGCGTCCAGTTCACGGACCACATGGCCCGGATCACGTGGACCGATGGCGAGGGTTGGCACGATCGCCGGGTTGAGGCATACGGACCCCTGCAACTGGATCCCGCTGCCGCGGTGCTGCACTACGGCCAAGAGGTCTTCGAGGGGCTCAAGGCGTACCGCTGGGAGGATGGCTCCGTGTGGGCCTTCCGGCCGCAGGCGAATGCCGAGCGGCTCGCGCGTTCCGCCTGGCGGCTCGCGCTCCCCGAACTGCCCACCGAGGACTTCATCGGGGCGATCGAGGCGCTCGTGCGGGAGGACGCCGCCTGGGTTCCCGGTGGCGCGGAGACCTCACTGTACTTGCGCCCGTTCATGTACGCGCAAGAGGCGTTCCTGGGTGTACGGCCTGCTAAGCACGTGGAGTTCCTCGTCATCGCGTCCCCGGTTGGCCCGTACTTCGCGTCCGGTCTCAAGCCCGTGAGCATTTGGATCGAGAAGGACTTCCACCGCTCCGGGCCGGGTGGCACGGGCGCTGCCAAGTGCGGCGGCAACTACGCCGCGTCGCTCATGCCGCAGATGGCGGCGTATGCGCGCGGTTACGAGCAGGTGCTCTATCTCGACGCTCGCCACGGCACGCTGCTGGAGGAGCTCGGTGGCATGAACGTTTTCGTCGTCATGGCCGACGGGACGGTGGTCACCCCAGTCATCAACGGCAACATCCTCGAGGGCATCACGCGGTCGTCGATCATCCAGTTGCTCGGCGAGTCCGAGACCAAGGTGGTGGAGCGAGACATCCCGCTGATCGAGGTGCGCGCCGGGCTGGAGTCCGGCGACATCGCGGAGGTCTTCGCGTGCGGCACGGCGGCGGTGGTGACGCCCATCGGGAAGTTCGGGTCCGAGGACTTCGAGCTCACGGTTGGCGACGGCGAGCCCGGTCCGGTGACCGTTGCGATCCGCGAGAAGCTCACTGACATTCAGTACGGCCGCGCCAAGGACACGTACGGGTGGATGCGCCGGCTCGTCTAGGCCTCTATGTGTGCGTGAGCGCCGCTTTTCGCCGTCCCGTCTTTCGCACGTGTGCGTCAGTACCACTTTGCCGCACACGCCCGACGGCGTGGCTGGGTTCGGCGCTGCGCCAAAGTCGCGCTCACGCACACACAGCAGGGTCGTCGCCACCAGAAGTGGTGCTGGCGCACACATAGGGTGGCTAATGCCACACGTGACGAGTCGCATAACCTACGCTCCCGTAGGTTAGACTTGGGTCATGTGGACCGAGATGTCCTCGCCGTCACTGGTGACGCCTGAGGAGCGCTGCAACCTGACCCAACTACTGGCGAGGCGTGCCGCCACGGAGCCCGACCAGGCGTTCGCCGAAAATAAGGGCGAAGGCGGTACCTGGACCCCCCTCACCATCAAGGAATTCCACGCACAAGTTCGCGCCGTAGCCAAGGGTTTGGTTGCCAAAGGAATCGCTCCTGGCGAGCGCGTTGGCATCATGGGCGACACCCGCTACGAGTGGGCCGTCATGGACTTCGCGGTGCTCGCCGCGGGTGCCATCTCGGTGCCGATCTACCCCAGCTCCTCAACCACCCAGCTTGCCTGGATCATGGCCGACGCAGGCATTACCCACGTGGCCACCGACCTCCCCGAGCGGGCAGAGGCCGTTGCCGAAGCGTCGGGCCGTGTTTTGGACATGGGCGCGCTCAGCGAACTGGAAACCGCGGGCCAGGCGATCACGGATGAGGAGCTGGACGCGCGCACCGCGGACGTGCTGCCCGATGACCTCGCGACCATCATCTACACGAGCGGCACCACGGGCCGGCCCAAGGGCGCCATGCTCAGCCACGCGAACTTTGTGGACCACGTGTTGAACATCGAGCGGGACCCGGACTTTGGCGGGTTCGTTCAAGGTGACGCGCGGCTGTTGTTGTTCCTTCCGCTGGCACACGTGTTTGGGCGGCTCGCGATGGTGCTCGCGATGTCGGCGGGAGTGGTGACGGCGTTCGCGCCCAGTCACAAGACGCTCGCGGCGGACATGGCGAGCTTCCGGCCCACGGTCATCACGGTGGTGCCGCGCGTGCTCGAGACCATCTACAACCGCGCCGACGCCGCCCAGCACGGCGCCAAGAAGCGCATCTTCCGGTGGGCTGCCAAGGTGGCGCGCGAGTACGGCGCCACGGTGCCGTTGGGCAAGCCGTCGGCTGCGCTGAAGGCGCGCCACAAGATCGCAGACCGCCTGGTCCTTGCCAAGATTCGCCACCTCACGGGCGGGCAGCTGCAGTACGCGCTGAGCGGTGGCGCGCGCCTCAACGAGGACGTGGGCAACTTCTTCGAGGGTGTTGGCGTGACCATCCTGCAGGGCTACGGACTCACGGAGACCACGGCGGCGGCGCTCGGCACGCCGGAGCCTCGCCGGGTGATCGGGACGGTGGGGCGGCCCCTCTCGGGCACGGAGGCCGCAGTTGACGAGGACGGCGAGATTTTGCTGCGCGGCGCGAACCTTTTCCTCGGCTACTGGAATGCGCCCGACGCTACGGCCGCCGTGATGCGCGACGGCTGGTTTGCCACGGGTGACCTTGGGCGGATTACCGACGGCGCGCTCAGCGTGGTGGGGCGCAAGAAGGAAATCTTGGTGCTTTCGTCTGGGAAGAATGTGCAGCCGGCCGTGCTCGAGGACTCGATCCGCACGCACCCTGCCATTCAGGATTCCGTGGTGGTGGGGGAGGGGCGACACTTTGTCTCGGCGCTCGTGGCGCTGGACGAGGTCATGCTGCCGGACTGGCTCACTGCGCATTCTTTGCCGTCCATGACGGTGGAAGAGGCGTCGCGCGACTCGCGCGTGCGCGAGCTAGTGTCGCGGGCGGTTGCGATGGCGAACTCGCATGTTTCGCGCGCGGAGTCGATCCGCGAGTTCCGGATTGTGCCCTCGTCTTTCTCGGAGGCGCGCGAGGAGATGACGGCGTCGCTCAAGGTGCGGCGGGACCGGGTGCTTGCGAACTATGCGGATGTTGTTGAGGAGATGTATTCCGCCGCTAAGCCGCAGGGGGCTTAGGTCGCGCTGAACTGCGCGAATCGCTCTGCGAGGCGATCCTTGTCGGGCTGCTCGGCCTTGCGGCGCGGCACAATGATCTGCTGTCCGTGCATCGCCTGAAGTCCGTACCGCAGCATTGGGCCATCCTTTTCCGCTAGTAGATCCGAGTTGATCCGGATCTCATAGTCCGCGGTCACGCCGAGGAAGTTGCGGTCGTAAGCGGCATGGTGGATCTTGCACATTGCCATTCCGTTGGTGACGGTCGCGTCGCCGCGTTCGTGGCGGTCGCCGAGAATGTGGGCGGCGTCGAGTAGCTCGGCGTGGCGGAAGTGACACACCGTGCACTGGGTTTCGTAGGCGGTGAGGACGCGCGCGCGGAACTTTGGCTGATGGAGTCGCTGCTCTACAACGACCTCGCGATACGCGCGCTCTACCGGGGTGTCGTCCGCTGGATTGCCCAACTGACTCACGTCGCCGAGAGCTAGCTCAAACCTGAGGTCTTGCGGCCGATCCCCGACGACCACGACGTCCGTGTAGGGGATGTAGATGCCATCGCGCACCTTCTCCAGGAAGATGATTGGCAGGCCCAATTCCATTGCTCGCCGGAGCCGGATGTTAGTTCGGCCCGGCGTCTTTCCTTCGTACGCGTAGTCCCATACTCCGTCCGAGACCGCTTCATCTTCGTACGGCCCGGTGGGGGACGACACCACGGAGATGCACGCGTCGAGCACCTTGGGATTGTTGATGCCCTGCATTTGCGCGATCAGTTTCACCTGGACGCCAGCGAAGGTGAAGGCCTCGAGCTCGGCGCGAGTGATGGTACCGCCCCGGGCGTCGGCGCATCGGCGGACGTATGCGAAAGCCGCTGTTCGGAGCGCCGGCGAGTCCAAACCCATGCCCGCAGCTTGGCAGCATCGCCGCCGGCCCACAACACGCCATGCCAAACTAACCACCATGAAGTGGCTCGGCGGCACCCTCGTCTTCCTGGCAGAGCTGGCGATGTATGCCGGCATGTTCTGGTGGGGCTACACCTCCTTCCCGCACTTCTGGGGCTGGCTCGTTGGGCTGGGCGTCCCGTTCTTCGTCTCGGTGTTCTGGAGCCTCACGCTCTCGCCAAAGGCGCCCCGACCGCTGCCAACCCCCGCAAAAGTGATCACGCGGCTCGTACTGCTCCTCGCCGGCGCCACGGCCTGGTGGCTCGCGGACGTGCGGTGGGCCGCGATCGCAACCGCAGCGTCGGCCCTGGTAGGTACCGCGTTAGCCGCTAAGTACCCCATCGACGTGCCAGGCCGCGCGCAGCCCCAAGGAATGGACACGGAAGACCCCACGTTGCCTCGCGCATGACAACAATAGGCATTATCGGCGCAGGCAACATCGGCTCGAACGTGGCACGCGCAGCTATCAGAGCTGGTTAGGACGTCGTTATCTCCAACAGCCGCGGACCGGAGACCCTCACGAACCTCATCGACGAACTCGGCCCCAAGGCAACGGCGGCCACCGCCACGGAGGCGGCGACCAAGGGCGACTTCGTGCTTGTCGCCGTCCCACTAGGCAAGATCGACGGCGTCCCAGTCCACGAGCTCGCGGGCAAGGTCGTCATGGACGCCAATAACTACTACCCGCAGCGAGACGGCCGCATCGAGGCCCTCGACACCAACAGCAGCACCACGAGCGAGCTGCTCCAGGCGCACCTCCCGGAGAGCTTCGTGGTGAAGGCCTTCAACAACATCTACGCGGACCAGATCCCCACCGCAGGCCTTCCCGCCGGAGCGGCCAATCGGAGGGCTCTGCCCATCGCGGGCAACGATGCTGCAGCGAAGCACCAGGTAGAAGCCTTCCTCAGCGACATCGGCTTCGACACCGTTGACCTAGGTAACCTCAGCGAATCGTGGCGCGTGGAGCGCGACACGCCCGCTTACGGCACGCGCACTACGGCTGAGGAACTCCGCGAGCTCACCAAGAACCCGGAGCGCGTCCAGCAGCAGTAGAGCGCCCGCACAACCCCTGCTAGCATCGCTTCTACACGCACTATCGAAGCGCTTCACCAAGGGGATCAATGATGACCTCGCTCACGAGCCTCAAACTCGCTCCGTTCTACGCCTGGCTGCTTCTGCTCGTCGGCGCATTCATCACGGGCGCCACAATGCGCGGCCGCTTTGTCCCCAGCGCCGACGTCTCCCTCGACGACGTCCCCGACAGCTGGCTCGCGGCTGGCGCGGCGATCGTGATGGTGGCGCTCATCGGCGGAGCGGGCGCGTTCTTCGGCGCCGTCATGCGCTACTTCGCCTACCGCCGGCTCGAGGACCGTTACGGCCAGCCCGCGTGGCTGCGCATCCCCGCCCTGGTGCTCGAGGCCATCTTCCTCGTGATCGCCCTCTGGGTGCTGTGGGTGGCCACCGCGAACTCCGTGCGCGTCGGCACCGGCTTCCTCGTGTTCATTTGGATGTGCGTGATTTGGTTCGTCGTGAGCCTCGGGATCTTGATCGTCGGTTTTGTGTTCGGCAAGCGGCGCCCCATCACGCCCATCATCTAGGCACGGCCCGACGCTAGGGTCGCCCTATGCGCACAGGCACAGTCACGCTGGGGGATGGTAGGGAACTTCAGTTCTACGACGTCACGCCAGACGCCACAGACCACCTCGCGATCATCTGGCATCACGGCAGTCCCAACGTGGGAGAGCCACCGGCGCCGCTCTTTGAGGCGGCCGCTGCTCGCGGGCTGCGATGGGTGGGGTACGACCGCCCAGGCTATGGCGGGTCAAGCGCCCAACCCGGCCGCAGCGTCGGGCAGGCGGCCTTTGATGCTCAAGCCGTGGCGGACGCACTGGACCTTGAGCGCTACGCCGTGCTTGGCCACAGCGGCGGGGGAGCGCATGCGCTGGCGTGTGCGGCGCTCACCCCTGACCGCGTGGTCGCGGCCGTGAGCATGAGCGGCCTCGCGCCCATGGGCGCACGCGGACTTGATTGGTTCGCTGGTCTCAACCGGGGCGGCGAGGCGGAACTGCGGGCTGCAACGCTTGGTGCCGCAGAACTCCGCGCCCACCTCGAAACCGCCGAGTTTGACCCGAGCATGTTCACAGACAGCGACTGGGCTCTGCTGAACGGCGAGTGGGCATGGTTCAACCACGTGGTGGGACTCGCGGAGGCGAGCGGGCCGGAGCCCTTCATCGACGACGACGTGGCAAGCGTTGGCGACTGGGGATTCGACCCCAGCGACATTCGGGTGCCAACACTCCTGGTACATGGCATGGAGGATAGGGTGGTGCCAGCGGCACACGGCCGCTGGTTGGCCACGCGCATCGACGGTGCTGAGCTCCTGGAGGTCCAGGGAGCGGGGCATATCGGTGTGATGACGGCCGCACCACAGGCACTGGACTGGATCGCTGCGAGGGCGGCGAGCAATCTCGAGGGGTAGAGCATGGACACAACGGAACACAAGAGCACGCTGCGCTGGATCCCGGTGATCGGCACGGTCGCCTTCTTGCTGGGCGCATTCGCGGTGGGGGTCATTAACTACCTCACCGTTGACGTGGACGAACTCGCCGATCCCGCCACGCCGGCCGAGAGCTGGCTGCAGGCAGGGACGGACGCGCTGTTTGGAGCAGTGCTCATCGGCTTCCCGGTTGTCATCGCGTTCCTGTTGCGCTTCATCGGCTACGACCGCTTCCAGAAGCGCTACGGCCGCCCCAGCTGGTTTGTGATCCTCGCCGTGGTGGCGGAGGCTGCGTTCGCACTGATGGCCTGGTGGATGATCTGGACCGCGGTGACGCCCATCGTGGACGCCGGTTTCGTGTGGCTGCTCTACCTTCCGCTCACGGTGGTGTGGGCGGTGCTGAGCCTCATCCCGTTGCTCGCCGCGTTCGTGAAACCGCGCAAGGCGAAGGTGCCGGTCGCCGCCTAGGTGTCAGCCGCACCACGTACGCTTCACGCATGAACCTGCCCGCCTACACGGTGACGCGAAAGCCCGTGAAGTACACGCGCATTCGCGTCTTGCCGCCCGACGGCCGGGTTGCGGTTACTGCCCCACGTCACGTGAGCGAACGGGACATTGCACGCTTTGTGCTCGAGAAGCGGGCATGGATCGTCAAGCATCAGGAGCGGATGGCCTCCGCGCCTTCTTTGCCCGAGGCGGAGCCGGTGCCAGAGGAGTTGCGGCCGGTGCTGTACGCCAAGATTGGGCCGCTCGTGGAGTACTGGGCAGACCGCATGGGGTTGGTGCCGCCCACCTACTCGGTGCGGCGGATGCGCTCGCGGTGGGGCACATGCAACACGCAGAGGCGGCACATCACGCTCGCGCTTGAGCTTGCCCGGCGCGATGACGAGCTCCTCGAATACGTCATCGTGCACGAACTCACGCACCTGTACGAGCGGGGGCACGGCCCAGCCTTCAAGGCGATCATGACGCGCTACCTGCCCGAGTGGCCCGGCCTCCGAGCGCGGCTCAACGGGCGCTGAGGCTTAGAGCTGGGCGCGAAGCCACACGTCCATCTCGTCCGCGGGCATGGGGCGCGCGATGTAGTAGCCCTGCGCGTAATCGCATCTCCACCCCACCAGCTTGTCGAGGATTTGCTGGTTTTCCACGCCCTCGCCGGTGCACTCGATGTCGAGATCGCGAGCCGTCATGACGAGGGACTCGACAAGAGCGCTCGCCGCGTCCGAGCGCTGGCACTTGCGAACAAACCGGGTGTCGATCTTCACCTCGTTGAACGGGAGGGCGGCAAGGCGTGCCGCGGTGGAGTAGCCCGTGCCAAAGTCGTCGATGATGAGGTGGAAGCCGTCGTTATCGAGGCCGCGCAGCGCGGCAAGCATGGCGGGATCGTCAGTCAGGGCGGAGGTGTGGCTCAGTTCTAGCGCCACGCGCTCCGGTGCCACGCCGTGCCGCGCGCACTGGTCGCGCAGTTCGCGCAACTGATCCGCGTCCTTGAGTTCAGCAGGCGAGTAGTTGATGGAAATGCGCTCGCGGCTGCCCGCACGGGCCGTCCCCAGCCACTCGAGCGCGTTTGCGGTGACCGCTTCCGTGATGGTCCGTAACAACCCTTGCGCGTCGGCATACGGGATGAACGTGCTTGGCGGAATATGACCGAGTGTTGGGTGGTCCCAGCGCGCGAGCGCCTCGAAGCCAACGGGCCTTCCATCCGTGCACGAGATCTTGGGCTGATAGACGTTGCGCAGTTCGTTGTGGTCGATGGCGTGGTGCAGGGCCTCGGCAAGTTGCTCTTCGCTCCACCCGTCGAGCGGGTCGGCGACGCGTTCCACCGTTTCTAGGGCATGAGGATTGCGGGCCAGGGCCATGAGCACGTGGCCCTTGCTGAACGGCTTCCGCAGCAGCCCCGCGTGCACCAGTCCTTGCGCGGCCCCAAACTCGCGGGCCGCGCGAATGCCGCCGCGGCTCGAGCCGCACATGAGCACAACGCCTGCGCGCGACCGGCCCTTCGCCATGCGGTCAAGAACGGTCATTGCGCCGTCGGCGTCGTCCACAATGTCGACGAACGCAAGAGCTGGCAGCCACGAATCGGCCCAGTCCGCGAACTCCTGAGGGTCTGCGGTGGCGCGCGCCTCGAACCCCTCGCCCTCGAGCAGGGCGGCGAGGCTCCGTGCGAGCGCGGCATCCGCGTCGAATATGGTGACGCGCTTCAGTTGAGACGTCATGGCGCCCCCAGTTTCCCCAGCATCAGCCCTCCAGCCCTCAGTTGCGGGAGTTACCTCGCTTATGAGCGTAGAAGGAATGGGCTAATAGGGAAATAGCCGTCAAGGCGCGCAGGAGTGGCATTCCTCACTTCGCCAACGGAAGGGTGAACTAATTCCCTGCCTGCAAATACTCGTGAGCCGCTCCCAGTTGGATCAAATACGTCGCATCGCCAGACGGGTTCTCCTCGTGAACGCGTGCCCAGAAGGTGACGGTGAACGGCTGGCCGTTCTTGAGCAGGTTCGAGAGCGCGGCGCTCCCGCCGGGGACGCCAGCGGCAGCCTCGGCGGCCACGAGCGCCTCGCCGGGTTCGATGACCGTGGTGGCGGTCGACGAATCCAGCAGCGCGGTCACATAGCCGCTCGTGTCCCACATGGACGTGCCAATCACCGCGCCCGCGTAGGTGTCTGCGGATCCGTCGCTTGCCTTTGCAGGCGCCGATTCCACCCACATGAAGATCGAATCACGGTCAATCGCAATGCTGTTCGCGGAGACATTGTGAATCGTTGCCTGGCTAGCCAACTCGAGCGAATCTCCCATTGACACGAATGCTTCTGAATCCGTGGTCGCTGGTCCGTGCTTGAACCACACTGGCGCGCAATCCGTGAAGAACAGGGCGTGACTGATGGTGTCGTTGTGGGCCTCGCGCACATACACGCGGGGATCGTCGGTGGGGCTGTCGTGGTTGCAGATCATGCCCGCCACGGAGTCCTCGCGCAGTTCGCCTTGCTTGCGCGGCTCCGCGATTGCCGCCAATTGCAGCGTTGACCACGGCACCTCCGGCACCTCGGTGTTGGCGGTTCCGCTCGGGTTCGCACTCCCTGCAGGGTCCACGGTTCCGGGCCCCGCGGGCCCATACGCCTCCGCCCCCCACACGATGCCGCCCGCGATCACTGCGACGCCGAGTGCGCTTCCCGTTGCGACCATCGCCCGCTGACGCCTCACCCGCCTGGTAGCAGGAACGATGACGTCGTCGGCGTCGCGCGTGGCGAACTCCACGCGGCCGGCGTGCTCCGCCTGGCTCAGCGCGTCCTTCAGCTGCTGACTCATCGCCGCGCCTCCTTGCTCTGCACCACCACGGTGATGCTCTCTTCCGGTTCTATGTCTTCTTGCGCGAGCCCAAACTCACTGTGCGTGCGGGACAAGGTGCCCACGCCGTCGGCCAGGTACCGGCGCACGGTGCCGGGCTGCAGGCCCAGCTCGTGCGCGATCTGGGTGGCGTTGAGGCCGTCGAAATACCGCATCACCACGCACGTGCGTTCACGCGGCGGCAGGGCAAGGACGGCCTCGTGAAGCGCCGTTCGTGTGTCCGACGCTGTGGTGGGGTCTGGCGCCGTGGCGTCCGCTTGGCGGTGGTCGGGTTTGGGCCGTGCGCTGGCGCGGCGGTGGCCGTCGATGAGCGCCGTCTGCATGGCTCGCTTGACGTAGGCGTGGGCGGCGTCGAGCGGCATGGTGCCGCGGCCTCGTCGGAAGGCGCGAACGAGGGCGTCTTGGAGGAGGTCGTCGGCGGCGTGGTGGTCTCCAGTGAGCACGAATGCGTAACCGTACAGCGCGCCTCCGCGCTCGCGAACGAGCGTGTCAAGCGTCTCTGCCCACGTGCTCACGAGCCCTGCCTCCCAACCATGGTGATTGTCTCACTGGCAAGGACGCACGCGGCGGGCGAAGTGTGGGGTTGGGGGTGCCGTCAGTTGGTTGTCGAGGAGATCTCAACCTCGTCATCCTGGATGACGTACGTGGTGCTGGCTCCGAGTGAGATGAGCAGCTCGGTGGCGGGTGCGTCGCTTGTGGGGCCTATGCGCAGCTGCAGAGTGAGCGCGAAGGGGGTCTCGCCGGCTATGGCGCTCGCGACCAGGGTGCTGTCGCTTGCATTCCATGTAGTCGAGCCCTCAAGTGGCGTGTCGGCGGTCAGTACCGCGAGGTCCTCGCTCGAGTTGAGAAGCCCCAACTCTGTTGACGCGGACGTCCAGGTGGTGGTTGCGGCAAGGGTGGTGTCCGTATGGGACACGTCTTGCGCGAACCCCTCTGAGCCGGTGGTGAGAACGCCGATGATTCCTGCGCGGTCGAGGAGTACGGGGTACGACTCGTTCGCGACGCTCCAGTTCAAGGTGACGGTGCCCGCCGTTGTGTCGACGCTGACTTCCGACGTGAGCTCCAGGGCCAGATCTGCGGTGATCCACAGGGTGATGCACTCCGCGGTGACGGCTGCGGCAGTGCCCCGATCCAGGTGGGGGTTCTCGTCGCCAACGTCGCATTTGAGGCCGGGCGGTCCCGGGTACTGAGAGCCAGGCGCCCGGTTGCTGGCCTCGGACAAGAGGTAGGTGGCATCCATGGTGCCGGCGGGCACCACGATCCCGGAGGGCGACGGCTCTGGCGCGGGATCGTTGGTGATCACTGCGGTGGCGATCCACACGGCGCCAATCGTGACCACTGCGATCCCAGTCCAGGCGAAGGCAACATTGCGCCGATGCTTGCGGGCTCGGCGTCTGGTGGGCCCGATCACATCCTGCATGTTGCGGCTACCGAGCGATTCGATGCCCGCGGCGATTGATTCCTCAGCGGACTTGTTGTGGGAGGGGTCGGTCACGGCGAGCACGCGCTCTTCGGGAGACAGCGCGAGCATGTGGTCTCGAACCGATGAGTCGGCCTCGTCTATGGTCGCTGGCCCTTTCCCGCGACGGAACGTGCGGTACAGGGCCTCCTTGACCAGAAGATTTGCCTCATCGCGGCTCTCCGTTAGCGCGAACGCGTACCCGTAGAGTTCGCGCCCGCGATCGCGCATCAGCGCCTCAAGCGTCTGTGGCCACTTGCTCAACTCACACCTCCCAAGGGTGCGAGTCTGCCACGAGCGGCTGACACGGCTGGTCCGCCGCCAGCGGCGCGACGTTCCCCACGTGTCTTGACAGCACAAAGCAACGTCGTGCAACGGTGGGATCTCGACAGAGTGATACCAGAGTGGTATCAAGGAAGTATGGCTATGACACTCAGACTTGAGGAACGGCACGACCAGATGCTCACGAGGCTTGCCGAGCGGTGGGGCGTGTCGAAGACGGAGGCGGTGGTGCGAGCGCTTGAGGCTGCGGACTCCGGCACCGACCTCGACGCCGACGTGACCGACGCGTACGCGAGGACGGTCGCGCGCTATCGCGACGCGCTCGATCGCCTGGGATCCGTCTAGATGACGCGCTACCTGCAGTACCGCCACGTCGTCGACATGGTGCACGCGGAAGGAATCGGGCCAGTGCGCGACCCCGGTCTACTGAAGTCTGCCGTCGAGCGCCCTCAGACCACGCTTATGGGTGTCGACGCCTACCCGAGCCTTCACCTCAAGGCGGCCGCGCTGATGCACTCGCTCTGTCTCAACCACGCCCTCGTCGACGGCAACAAGCGGATAGCCGCCATTGCCATGTCGGTCTTCCTCGACATCAACGGAGAGGGCCTGAGTCTGACCAACGACGAACTCTTCGACCTCGTCATGGCCGTCGCCTCCGGCGAGTTGCGCGACGTTCCCGAGATTGCCGCGAGGCTACGTACGGAAGCCAGGTGAGCGTCGGGCATATGCCAACGGCCAAAGCTGTGCCAGAATGACAACGATGTTTACCGCGATCATCATTCCGTAGCGCGTCGGCCAACCCCCGACGCGCAGCCTCCCGCACCCTGGGGGGCTTTTTTGTTGGGATGAGGCCGCCGCACAACCAGAAGGAGCACACGATGTCCGATCTCACCGTTGAGGTCTACGACACCACGCTGCGCGATGGCGCGCAGCAAGAGGGCATGAACCTGTCCGTCGCGGACAAGATGGCGATTGCACCCCTCCTGGACGAGCTTGGCGTTGGCATCATCGAGGGCGGTTGGCCGGGCGCCGTGCCCAAGGACACCGAGTTCTTTGCCCTGGTTCACAAAGAACTGACCTTCAAGAACGCGCAGTTTGCGGCGTTCGGCATGACGCGCCGCGCGGGCTCCACGGCGGCCGCGGACCCCCAGGTGCGGGCGCTGCTCGATTCCGAGGCGCCCATCATCACCTTGGTTGCCAAAAGCGACATCCGGCATGCGGAACGCGCGCTGAGGGTCTCTGGAGACGAGAACCTCGCGATGATCGAGGAGACCGTCTCCTTCCTCGCGGGCGAGGGCCGCCGCGTGATCCTCGACGCCGAGCACTTCTTCGACGGCTACCGCTTTGACCCGGAATACGCGGTGCGCGCGCTGCTCGCCGCGGAAGCGGGCGGAGCCTCCACGCTGTGCCTGTGTGACACGAACGGTGGCATGCTGCCCGACGGCGTGGCTGAGATCGTTGCGGCCGTCGCCTCCCGCGTGGGGACGCCCTTGGGCATGCACGCGCACAACGATTCCGGGTGCGCGGTCGCGAACTCGATGGCGGCCGTTGCGGCAGGCGCGCGCCACGTCCAAGGGTGCGTCAACGGCTACGGCGAGCGCACGGGAAATGCGGACCTCGTGGCGGTGGTCGCGAATCTCGAGATCAAGCGCGGCGCGGTGGCCTTGCGCGGAAATGGCCTCGCCGAGGCCACGCGCATCTCCCACGCGATCTCCGAGATCACGAACATCGCCCCGTACGCTCGCCAGCCCTACGTCGGCGCCTCGGCCTTTGCCCACAAGGCGGGGCTGCACGCCTCGGCCATCAAGGTGGATCCGGACCTTTACCAGCACACTCAGCCCGAATTTGTGGGCAACGACATGCGCATGCTCGTGTCCGAGATGGCAGGCCGGGCATCGATCGAGCTCAAGGGCAAGGAGCTTGGCTTTGACCTCTCTGGTCAAGCGGATCTCTTGGGCCGGGTCACGGAGCGCGTCAAGAACGCCGAGGCATCTGGCTACACCTACGACGCAGCGGATGCTTCGTTCGAGTTGCTGCTGCGCTCTGAACTGGGGCAATCGCCCGCGTACTGGGACGTGGAGTCGTGGCGCGTTCGCGTGTCCTCGGCACCTGGAAACCCTCGCGACGCGGACGCCGAATCCGTCATCAAACTTCACGCGGGCGGGGGAGAGCGCGTCATCACGGTGGGAGAGGGCAATGGTCCCGTCAACGCGCTCGACCACGCGCTGCGCACCGCGCTCGTGCGCGTCTACCCCGAGATCTCTCGGTTTGAACTCGTTGACTTCAAGGTGCGCATCATGGATGCGTCACACGGCACGGACGCGGTGACGCGCGTGCTCATCACCACGGTTGACTCCGAGACGGGGCTGGCCTGGCGCACGGTAGGCGTGGGCCCCAACATCATCGAAGCCTCGTGGGAGGCGCTCACGGACGCGCTGCACTACGGGCTGTTGAAGCTCGACGTCACGCCCAAGCCCTAGGGCTTGGGAGAATCGAGATCATGCACGGCGAATACAAGGTTCCGGGCGGCAAGCTTGTCGCGGCAGATCTAGAGCTCAACGAGGCAGGGGACACGATCGCCGCAGCGGTCATCTCCGGGGACTTCTTCCTCGAACCCGCAGAGGCGATCGGTGCGGTCAATGGCGCGCTCGTTGGCGTGCCCGTCGCCACCAAGGCGCGTGATCTCGCTGCTCTCGTTGCCGAGGCCTTTGGTGACGCGACGCTCGTTGGTTTCACGGCCGACGCTGTGGCCACCGCCGTTCGGCGCGCACTTGGGCACGCCACGGGTTGGGAACACCACACGTTTGAGGTGATCCACGATGAGCCCCGCGAGCCGCACCTGCAGATGGCCCTCGACGAGGTCATCGCTAGGGCAGTGGGCGACGGAGAGCGTGGGCCCACGCTGCGCATCTGGGAATGGGAACGCAACGCCGTGGTCATTGGCTCGTTCCAGTCGTTGCGCAACGAGGTGGACGCGGAGGGTGCCCGCAAGCATGACATCACGGTGACGCGGCGAGTCTCCGGCGGCGGGGCAATGTTCATTCAGCCGGGAAATACGATCACGTACTCGCTTTACCTGCCAGCGTCACTCGTGGACGGGCTGAGCTTCGAGCGCTCTTACGCGTTCCTTGATGACTGGGTGATCGGGGCACTCCGCGAACTGGGAATCGACGCCACCTACGTTCCACTGAACGACATCGCGTCACCGGCGGGCAAGATCGCGGGTGCAGCCCAGAAGCGCTACGCCTCAGGCGCTGTACTGCACCACGTGACGATGGCGTATGACATCGACGCGGACGCGATGCTCGAGGTGCTGCGGATTGGTCGCGAGAAGCTCTCCGACAAGGGCACCAAGAGCGCCAACAAGCGTGTGGATCCGCTGCGCAGCCAGACGGGCATGGCCAGAGAGCAGATCGTCGAGGCCTTCCTTGCCTACTTCGCGGGCCGCTATGCCACCACGCAGGGAACTGTGCGTCCGCACGAACTCGAGCGAGCGTCTGGCCTGGTAGATACCAAGTTCGCTAGCGAGGCCTGGATAGGGCTCGTCCCCTAGACCGCGGTGCCTACCAGGGTGCCGATTCCATACGTGATCGCCATTGCGAGCGCGCCGCCAACGACGTTCCTCAGCACGCCGATGCGCCGCTTCGATTGCCCAAGGCGCGCGGAGACGAAGCCGGTCACGGCGAGTGCGACGATCACCACGGCGAACGTCGCTGGGATGCGCGCGGTCTCTGGCGCGAGCAACATCGTGGCCAGCGGGAACAGCCCGCCGCTCGTGAAGGCGATGAAACTCGCGATGCCGGCGGCCCAGGGGTTCACGATCTCGTTGGGGTCGATGCCAAGGTGCATCTTGGCGTGAATCGCGACGGGGTCGTGGTCGTGTTGCTCGGTGGCCGCGCGGCGCGCGGTCTCCTCTGACATCCCCGTCTCCATGTTGAGCCGCACCAACTGTTCCAGTTCCCAGTCTGGGCGCGTCTCTTGCCAACTCTGCTCTCGCTTGAGCTGCGCCCGTTCGGAGTCGCTCTGGCTGGACACGGACACGTATTCGCCGATGCCCATGCTCAAGGCGCCCGCCGCAATGCCGGCGATGCCTGCGGTGGCGAGCACTCCCGCGGCCGGATCCGAGGCGGCGACGCCAACGAGCAGCGCGGCCACGGAAACCACGCCGTCGTTCGCGCCGAGAACCCCCGCGCGCAACCAATTAAGGCGCGCGGAGAGGTTCTCCTCTTCGACGTGTTCTTCGATCACGCGTCAAGGGTAGAAAGCGTTGCGGTAAGCGCGCTAGGAAGGCTTGCCTGTCTTTGGCGCGCCGAACTTTCGCGTCAGCCTTGGAACGCGCGCACCTCAATGGGTAGCCCCACGGCCTCGCTGGCTTGGGCGGCCCAGTCGTGAGCCTCGTCGCTGGAGTCCGCACGCAGAATCCAGAACCCGCCAATGGCCTCGTTGGTTTCGAGATACGGACCCTCGGTGACGAGCGGCGGCTCGCCCGCGGTGACCACGCGTGCGGCGCCGGCAAACTCAAGGCCGCCTGTCCACACGAGGGCGTCCGCCTCGCGCATGCGGGCCGTGAGCGCGTTGACGCGCTCCATGATTTCTTGGATGTTGTCGGGGACTGAGCTGGGAACTTGGGGGTAGTACATCGAGAGCATGTAGTCGGTCATGTTTCCTCCGTTTCGCTAACTCTACGAACGGGTTGGCGCGATATCGACAGATGAGCGCCGGCTATCCGCGTCGTAGTCTCACGATCATGCTGATGCCCCATGTGAGGAGCCCGGTCCACAGGACGATGCCCGCAACGCCAATCGCCTCCGCGTCGAACAGCGCCCAGATGGCGCAGGCCACGCCAGCGCCGAACATCGCGAGCCCGGCGTCCGCGGCCGCTTCGCGGAAGATGTGGCGCTCGCGTTCGTCGGCCTGGCCAGAGGCCATGCGCGAGGCGGTGCTTGATCGCCCCACGCCGGACCACAGCACGATCATCGCGATGAGCACGGCCGCGCCGCCGATGATCGCTCCCTTGGCGAAGCTTCCGTGGTCCGTTGTGTAGCCAAGGATGGCGATGACGGTGATGGCGGCGGCTCCGGAGAGAATCCCGGTCACTTTGGCGATCGTGGATGGGGCCTTAGTCGACATGAAAGATCTCCTCGACGGTGGTGTGAAAGTGGCGCGCGATGGCGATGGCTAGAGGGAGAGAGGGGTCGTACTTGCCTGTCTCAATGGAGTTGACCGTTTGGCGAGATACGCCAAGCGCCTCGCCAAGCGCGGCCTGGGAGAGGCCCGTACGCTCGCGGTTTTCGCGGACGTCGTTGCGCATCAGCGCTCGCGCCCGCGGATCACGCGCTTGGCGATGAGGTAGCCCGCAGTGGCCAGTGCTACGCCTACGAACATGCCCACGAAGGTGCTTGTCTCGCTGAACGAGCCGTTCTCGCTCGCGTGGATAGTTAGCAGCACGAGGGCCGCGCTCGACAGGGCGGCGAGGAGGGCGTTCCGGTTGGTGGCGGGCTTGGCGTTCATGGTGTTCCCCTTGGGTTTGGTGTCAAGCGACCTTGACATAACAAGGATGCTTGACATGGGGAGCGTTGTCAAGCGAGCTTGACAACCGATTTCTGAACAAGTCGCCGCGCCCCAGGGTTTTGGCATCTGACATGTACCGATTGGACGATCTGGCCGTGGTTTTGGCAGCTGAGTTGTGCTCCGCGATCAGCGGGGACCGGAGCAGGCGCCGGGTAGTGCACAGCCGGGCTGGACGTGAAAATACTAGTGAGTTGCCTAAACGAGCGCGTTCCAGCCCATTTGGTACATGTGAGGTGCCTAAACCCAGGTGGTGAGGAGGATGCGGGCACGCTATGCCGGGCGGCGCCCCATCACCGCGGTGCCAACGCGCACCATCGTCGCGCCCTCGGCGATCGCCCACTCGAGGTCGTTGGACATGCCCATCGACAGCTCCCAGGCACTGCTCAGCGGCATTGACCCGCGCTCGCTGAGGATGAGCGCCTGATCGCGGATATCGCGCAACCGCGCGTAGCCCGCTCGCACCGGCGCCTCTTCGCGCGAGTTCAGCCCGATCGTCATGAAGCCCGTCACCGTAAGCCCTGGTAAACCCTGCACGGCCGACGCTAGGGCAAGGGCCTCTGCATCGTTCACCCCGGCCTTCGTGTCCTCGCCGGACACGTTGACCTGGATCATCACCTCGAGATCGCGTTCCGCCTCAAGCGACAACCGCGAGAGCCTCTCAGCGAGCGCGAGCGAGTCCACGGTCTGCACGCACTGCGCGTATCGGATCGCCGTCGCGGCCTTATTGCGCTGCAACTGGCCGATCACATGCACCCGGGCGCCCGCCCCAAGCAGCGCAGGGCCCTTCTCCTCGAGCTCCTGCATCCTGCTCTCGCCCACCAAGGTGGCGCCTGCGCGCACTGCGGCGACCACAGCGTCGGGCCCCCAGAACTTGGTGGCCACCAAGAGCCGAACCCCGGCGCCCGCCCTGCCGCACGCGGCCTCGGCGGCGTGGATGCGCGCCTTGACCTCGGTGAGGCGCGCGGCGTAGTCCCAGGTCACTTAGGCGTCCTTCGCTATGGGCGCGATGATGGCCCCGGTGATGCGCGCCAGGTCTGCGGGCGCGAGTCCGATGTCGAGACCGCGCCGCCCGCCGCTGACGTAGATGACGTCGTAGAGTTCCGCGGTCTCATCGAGGGCGGTGGGTAGGGCCTTGCGCTGGCCGATGGGGGAGATACCGCCGACGACGTAGCCAGAGGAACGCTCGGCATCTGCGGGTGGCGCCATCTCGGCGCGCTTACCTCCGAAGGCCGCAGCCAGCGCCTTGAGGTCGAGCATGCCGGACACGGGCACGATGCCCACGGACAGATGCCCATCCACGTATGCGCACAGCGTCTTGAAGACCTGATCCGCGTCCACTCCGATGGCCGCGGCGGCCTCGAGCCCGTAGCCGAGGTCGCTGCTCGGGTCATGCGTGTAAGGGTGCAGCGTGTGATTGATGCCGGCCTCGACAAGGGTGTGGACGGCGGGAGTGGCGCCCACCTCGTGCTTCTTGGCCATGTGCCCATTCTGTCTGACTCCTGTCGGTACATTGGCGTCGTGTCAGATGCGTTGCGAAGTGTCGAGATGTGGACCGATGGCGCCTGCAAGGGCAATCCCGGCGTGGGCGGTTGGGGAACCTGGATGAAGTACGGCTCCCATGAGCGGGAACTCTGCGGCGGCGAGAAGGTCACCACCAACAACCGCATGGAACTCACCGCGGTGATCGAGGGACTGCGCGCGCTCAAGGAGCCGTGTGCGGTGACGCTGCACGTGGATTCCACCTACGTCATGAACGGCGCAACCAAGTGGATCCACGGGTGGAAGCGCAACGGCTGGCGCACGGGCGACAAGAAGCCCGTCAAGAACGTGGAGCTGTGGCAGGCGCTGGACGAGGAGATGACGCGGCACCAGATCTCGTGGGTATGGGTGAAGGGCCACGCGGGCGATCCTGGCAATGAGCGCGCCGATGCGCTCGCGAACGCCGGGGTGCTCAAGGCGGTCTAGCGGTCCGACGGCGGGCTACAGTTCACGCGTGACCGCTGACAACGCATACCTCGAGATCGTGAACCCCGCCAACAGCTCGGTGCTCGCCACCGTGCCCATCACCAGTGCCGAAGAGGTCGCCGAGCACGCACGCGATGCGGCTGCGGTGTTCGATTCTGGGGTGTGGTCTGGTCTCGCGCCGCGAGAGCGTGCTGCCGCGCTCTACGCGCTGGCAGACCTCATGGAGCGGGACGCCTCGCTGCTCGCTCGCCTCGACTCCGAGGACGCCGGTAAGCCCATCACCGAGTGCCTCGAGGGCGACATCCCCGGCGCGATCGAGTCCATCCGCTACTTCGCCGAATGCGCCGACAAGCTCTACGGCGCCGTCGCCCCCGCGCCCGGGTCCGTGTTGGCCTTCACCCAGCGGGAGCCGTTCGGCGTGGTCGCCGCCATCCTGCCGTGGAACTACCCGCTCGCGATGGCGGCGTGGAAGATCGGCCCGGCGTTGGCCGCCGGCAATTGCCTCATCCTCAAGCCGGCCGACGCCACCCCCAGGTCTGCGCTGCACGTCGCCTCTTTGGCGGTGGAGGCGGGCATTCCTGAGGGAGTTCTGCGCGTGCTGCCTGGTACGGGGCCGGTGACGGGGGCGGCCTTGGCGTCCGATCCGATTATTGGGGCGCTGTCCTTCACCGGCTCCACGGCGACCGGGCGCGCGGTGCTGCGCGCCGCGGCCGATTCCAACCTCAAGCGCGTGAGCCTCGAGATGGGCGGCAAGAGCCCGCAGATCGTCTTCGCGGATGGACTCTCGTTTGGGGACACGCTCATCGACGGGCTCATCACGGCCGCCTTCATGACGCAGGGCCAGAACTGCACCGCGGGCTCGCGGGTGCTGGTGCACGAGAGCATCCACGACGAGCTCGTGGCGCGCTTCGCTCAGGCGGCGTCGGCGCTCAGGGTGGGGGACCCGTCGGACCCTGCAACGCAGGTTGGGCCCATCATCAATGCTGGCGCTGCCGACCGGATCATGGCGGCGGTGCACGCAGCCGTGGATGCCGGAGCGGTTGTCGCGGCCGGAGGTGCCGAGGTGGCGGTGGAGGGCGGTGGCCGGTACATCGCGCCCACGATCCTCACGGACATCGCCGAGGGCGACCCCATCCTCACCATCGAGCTCTTTGGGCCGGTGACGATCGTGCAGAAGTTCTCGACGCGCGAAGAGGCCATCGAGATGGCGAACGCGATCGAGTACGGGCTCGCAGCGTCGGTCTACACCAAGAACATCGACGACGCCTTGGCCACGGCCCGCGGTGTGCAGGCGGGTGTCGTGTCCGTGGGGAACTACTCCGAGGGCGACCTAACGTCGCCGTTTGGCGGGTGGAAGCAGTCCGGGTTTGGTGGGGTGGAGAAGAGCTTGCGCGCGTTCGAGCAGTGGACGCGCGAGAAGGCCATCTGGATCGAGCTGCAGGGCTAGTAGGCCGGCTATCGGTGGGCGGGCGGCGGAAAGGCGCCCTCGATCGCGCGCAGTTGCTCGATAGCGCTGGGCAGATGCGACTGGTCTAGATCTCGAAGATCCGCCGTTAACTCCCTGTCGAATTGGAGCGGGTCCGCAACTCGCACTCTGGCTTGGAGTGCGCCATTGGGCAGGCATCTCACCGTCAAGTCGAACCACGCTTCGAGTGCCTTGATTTCAGCGGATCCTGCGAGTTCGCGATAGAGCCGCTCGAGTCCTTCGCGAAGGTAGCGGAAGTCGCTGGCCCAGAGTGACCCAGTGATCGCGGCGCGGAAGCCGCCCGCGACGAGGGTTGCGGTGCACACCAACCACTCGGCATCGTGGCCTTCGGTACCGGGATGCTCCAATCGCAGAACCTCCACCGCGATGCAGTCATCGGGGGCGTTACCCAGCACAAACTCGACGGTCAAGCCCCAGTTCTGGCATCGGCGGCCTCGCTTGCCTCGCGGCGGATCGCGTCGCATGCGTCCAGCAGCCGTCGCCGCAGCACCTCTCCTCGGGTGCTGAACTCTCGCTGGCGCGCCGCGTAATCGCGCTTGCCGTCGGGAGTCTCGATGCGCAGCGCCTCGAGCCCAAGGCCGGAAACGTCGTACGGCGACGCCGCCATGTCCAGGCGTCTCACCTCGACAGCGAGCTCGAACGCGTCCAGGGTCAGCTCGGACGGCACCGCCGGCGCGAGCTTCGAGCACCACTTAAAGAGATCCATCGTTGCGTGGAGGCAGCCGGGTTGCTCCATCTGCGACTGAGTCTCGCGGGAGAGTGCATGCGCATTCCGTGGCACGGCGTCCTCGGTGAAGAACCGGTACGCATCGAAGTGGGTGCAGACGACGTCGTGAGAGGCCACCACCTGGTCCGTCCCCTCCGCGCCCAGCCGCAGCGGCAGAGCATGGCGGGTGTCGCGGTCGCGGTAGACCATGGCCCACTCGTGCAGCCCAAAGCATCCGAGCGCCGCGCGGCGCGTCAAAGTGGCCGCTACCAGGCCCGTTACGAAGTCAACCGTCGCGCCGCGAGCCTCACAGAAGGCGACCGCGTCCACCGAGGTGACCCCAGCGTCGGACCTGTACCAGCGCCAGCCCGCGTGGTCGTGGGCGCCCTCTAGGGAAACGCCCACGCCCGGGTGCCAGCGGCGCAACAAGGATGGCCGGGTCGGGTAGTACTCGTACAAGAAGTCGTCAACTGCGTGGCCCTGACCGCGCGCGACCCGCTCGCGACGGTCGGCGGTGAGCGCGTCTGCCCTGCGCTCGAACGCCTGGGCGCGCGGCCGCCACTGGTCTTCGGCGAGGGTCTTCACGGGCCAATTCTCCCAGTTCTCACCCCTCGCCTCGTATGTGTGCGTCAGCACCACTTTCGGAGGTCTGATGTGCCGGGTGTGTGTCGGCGTTCCCCTGTGCCGGCGCCGACGGCGGAATGCGCGCTCACGCACACACAGGAGACTTCTCACCCCGAAAAGCGGTGCTGACGCACACATAGGCCGGGGATGGGATGGGCGCGCATAATTGCCGTAGGAGGTGGACATGCCGGCACCCGTCGCGTTTGAGGAGTATCCCGACTTTCTGCACGGAACCAAGGCCGTGCTCTCGCCGGGAGACCTGCTGCGACCGGGCGTCGGTGCCAACTTCGGCACCGCGCTCAACCACGTCTATTTCACCAAGACCCTGGACGCCGCGGCGTGGGGGGCGGAGCTAGCGGTTGGCGAAGCGACCGGCCGCATCTACGTCGTCGAGCCCACCGGCGACTATGAGGACGACCCCAACCTGACGGACAAGAAGTTCCCTGGCAACCCCACGAGGAGTTACCGCAGCACAGATCCTGTGCGCATAGTCCGCGAACTCGAGGGGTGGGAGGGTCACTCCCAGGATCAGATCGACGCGATGCGCGCCGGTCTCGCCGCGCTGAATGAGCGCGGCGAGGACACGATCATCAACTAACGGGCTGAGCCGCGTCCCACCAGTTCAGCACCCGCGTCGCGATAAGGGTGGTCCAGCGGCCAGGCTCGCCCTTTTCTTCCAAGACAAACGGGATCCGCCCTCGCATGGTGCCCTCATGGAGCCACCGTCCGTCCTCACCGCGGCGCTCGCGAATTACGGAGATCGCCTCCACCGCACGCGGGTCCGGCGCGCGCCCTGACGCGCGGACCAGGTCAAGAATCCGCAGCACGTGATAGTTGTGCCGGTTGGGGTAGGTGAAGCAGAGGTAGTACTCCTGCACGGGCTCGCCGGAACGCAGCCCGCGGAACAGTCCACGTGCGTACATGTACTCAAGCGCGCGATCGATCGCGGCGTCCACGCGCGAATCGGGCCCGCGCCGGGACACGAACTCCACGAACCCCTCGAGCACACCAAGCGTGGAGTCGAAGCTCGACACCTCAGACTCGAAGCAGTTCCACCCGCCGTCGGGCTTCTGTTCGCTCAACAGTCGCGCTACCAGCGCTGACATGTCTCGCCCGAAGTACTCGCCCGCCCTCACGGTACGCCCGTTGATGCACGCCTCCACCTCGCCGTCGAAGTAGTTCTCGCCCGCGTACTCCCACTTCACGTTCGCCGCGACCTTCTCCACAGCGGCAGCAACGCGGGGATCGGTTGGCACCACGCCGAGATCCGCGAGCAACGCGAGCGTCCACATCGTCGAAGTCCACGCCTGACCTTCTGTCTTCCAGGTCTCCTCGCTGAAATCGGCGGGTCCCCACGCCCCGCCGTCCCACGAGCCGTCCTCCCACTGAAGGTCGAGCAGTTGCGCCCCCCACCCCTCATTGGCGACGCGAGAGCGTTCCTCAGCCACAACGTCGGCCGGGGCGCCAACTACATCCCGTAGAACCTGCCAGCGAATCGACGGGTCAGAGTCAAGCAACCATGAAGTCACGTCCACAAAACAGACCCTAGACAGGCCCACTGACACGCGCGCGCCAGACGGCGTCAATGTTGGCGAGCGCCGTTGAGGCAGAGGTGAAGACGCCCTCGAGCGGACCCTGCCCCACCCGCCAGCGCCACACGCTCGCGAACAGAAGACACGCGGCACACAACGCAAGCCACGCGGCGTTCGTGGGCTCGAACACGATGCCCGCGCCGGCAATCGCGATCATCACGATGTGAGCGGTGTAAAGCGTGAGCGTCATGGAACCCGCCGCAGCAAGCGGCCACGTGACGCGCGGCAGAACACGCGCCACAAAGCAGCACAACGCGATCACCGCGCACGCCACGCCAACGTTGCCGAGCATCTCGAACGCCGTGTAGCTGTGAGCCGCAATCTGGTACCAGGCATCGGATTCGCCCCACGAGTCTCCCCACACAATCGGCTCGCCGTTCGCGGCGAGGGTCCACGCGCCCGTTCCGTAAGCAAGTACGGCCAGCAATAGGCCCGACGCTGCAAGCCAGCCGAGCGCTTGCCCTCGCCAAGGCGCTAGTTTCCCTAGGCCCATACCAATCAGCACGTACCCCACCCAGATGAGCGCTGGGTAGTGGATGCCCCACAGCTCGTGGATGACGGGGAGGTCGTAGAACCATGTGGGGAGATGGTCCACGAGTGGCTGCAGCACGTCGCGGCCAACGCAGAGAATGACCGCGCCAAGACCAAGCAGTACCCAGGGCCGCCACCGGAATGCTACGAGTACCAGGAGAAACATCACGCCTAGGTTGTCCAAAATGACGTCCACGGGCGTCCCAAGTGCTTCGAGGGCCCAACCAAGGAAGATCAGCAGCACGGCGCGCACGGCGACACGCACCCGGGTGTGCCGCACGGGGTCGGCGGCGCTTGAGCGGGTCAGCATGAGGGCTATCGACACCCCAGCAAGCACGGCGAACAGCGCCGACGAGCGGCCGTGCGTCGCGACGAGCCATCGCCACCCACCAGGGCCGTACATGCCGGCGTTCGCAATATGGGCGGCAAACATGCCAAACAGCGCGAGCGCGCGGGCAACATCGAGCCCAGTGACGCGCGCGGGTCGCCCGTCAGAAACTGCGGTCACGCCATCCCGGCCGTGTCAAAGGTGCGAAGGCCCCACTCGTAATGCTCGCCGAGGCACTCGTCAGCGACGTCTCCGAGCGCCTGGCCGCCGAGCCATTCGAAGCGCGCAGGATCCGTCAGCTCTTCCTGTGTGAAGGTGTCCAGCAACCGCAACATCGAGGCATGGGAGGCGGCGAGCATGGCGCGAATGGCGTCGTAGGGGCGGTCCTGATGAGCGCGGTAGAACGCGTCATTGAGCCCATCGAGGTTCTCCCAGGTGTAGCCCTCGGCGGGATACGCGGGTACGGAACCCGCCCTGTCCTGCGCAACCCAGCCATCGAACACCACGTGCCACGCGTAGAGGTGAGCGAGCAAGTCCGCAACCCTGCGATCGTGATAGGCGACGCCAAGGTCAAAGTCGGCCGCAGCGTCGGCGCGGCTCAACAACACGGCGAGGCGCTCGTCGGCCTTCGTGGCAAGCTCGTCACTCCGCTCGGAGGGCATAGGCCCATGCTACGGGCGCCTGCCCCCGCGGGCGCGGCGACGCACTACCCTGGAGGGCATGCGCATCGCACGGTTCACCACTGGTGAAGAGCCCCGCTACGCGATTGTCGATGGCGACGAGGGCAAAGAGGAGCTGGTGGTACTCACCGGCGACCCCATGTACACGCCGGGCACGATCACCGACGAGCGGATCCCCCTCACGGACAACGTCCGGTTGCTTGCTCCCGTGATTCCGCGATCCAAGGTGGTGTGCCTTGGCAAGAACTACGCAGAGCACGCCGCGGAGATCAAGGCACGCGGGCCGGCGTCAGAGGTGCCCATCATCTTCCTCAAGCCCAACACCGCGGTGATTGGGCCCGACGACCCCATCGTCATGCCCTCCTACTCGGAGGATGTGCAGGTGGAGGCGGAACTCGCAATCGTGATTGGCCGCGTGTGCCGCAACGTCTCCCCAGAGAACGCCGAGGACTACATTTACGGCTTTACCTGCGCTAACGATGTCACCGCTCGCGACCTTCAGCGCATGGAGGATCAATGGTTCCGGGCCAAGGCGTTCGACACGTCCCTCCCGCTGGGCCCGTGGATCGAGACAGAGCTCGCCCACGACGATGTCGCCATCCAGGCGCGCATCAACGGCAACGTGACGGTCAGTGGCAACTCACAAGACATGATCCTCGACGTGCCCAACGCCATCGCGATGATCTCCGAGATCACCACCTTGCTACCCGGCGACGTCATCATCACTGGCACGCCCGCCGGCGTCACGCGCATGCAGCACGGTGACGTGGTTGAGGTGGAGATCGAAGACATCGGCACCCTCCGCAATCCCGTCATCCGCCGCGACTAGCCCCACTTCCAGAAAGACACAGCCCCGCATCATGTCCGCAGTTCGCGTTCGCTTTTGCCCCTCGCCAACGGGCCTTCCCCATGTGGGAATGGTCCGCACCGCGCTGTTTAATTGGGCGTACGCGCGCCACCTAGGCGGGCAGATGGTGTTCCGCATCGAGGACACGGACGCGGAGCGGGATTCTGAAGAGTCGTACGACATGATCCTCGACGCGATGAGCTGGCTTGGCATCGACTACGACGAGGGGCCGGACATCGGCGGGCCTTACGGACCGTACCGCCAGTCGCAGCGCCGAGACCTGCACGTGGAGGTGGCGCAACAGCTCCTCGAAGCCGGCTTCGCCTACGAGTCCTTCTCCACCCCGGAGGAGGTCACCGCTCGCCACGAGGCAGCTGGCCGCCACCCCCAGTTGGGCTACGACGGCTTTGACCGCGACCTCACTGAGGAGCAGAAGGCCGCCTACCGCGCGGAGGGTCGCCTCCCCGTCATCCGCATGCGTATGCCAGACGAGGACATCACCTTCACCGATCTCATTCGCGGCGAGGTCACCTTCCCTGCGGGTTCCGTGCCGGACTACGTGATCGTGCGCGGCAACGGTGACCCGCTATATACCCTGGTAAACCCCGTAGACGACGCGCTCATGCACATCACCCACGTCTTGCGCGGCGAGGATCTGCTGTCCTCAACTCCCCGCCAGATCGTGCTCTGGCGCGCCATGGTTGCGCTTGGCATCGCCGACGCCGTGCCGACCTACGCGCACATGCCGATGGTCATGGGGGAGGGCACCAAGAAACTGTCCAAGCGTGACCCAGAAAGTAACCTCTTCCACCACCGCGACCGCGGCTTCCTTCCCGAAGGCCTGCTGAACTATTTGGCTCTCCTTGGCTGGAGCATCGCCCCCGATCGCGACATCTTCACGCGCGAAGAGCTCATCGCCGCCTTCGACATTGCGGACGTCAACCCCAACCCCGCCCGTTTTGACCTCAAGAAGGCAGAGGCCATCAACGCGGAGCACATGCGCATGCTTCCCACCGCCGAGTTCGCGAAGCGCCTGCTCCCGTACCTGTACAACGCGGGCCTCATCGGCACCACCGAGGTGACGGGCCTCACCAACCACGAGGAGGCCACGCTCGCCGCCGCCGTGCCGTTGGTTCAGACGCGCATGACGCTGCTTGGCGAGGCGCCTGGCATGCTTGGTTTCCTCTTCGTTGACACGGCAAGCGTGGTTCTTGAGCCCGACGCTGTGGCTAAGTTGCCGGAAAACGCTGCGGAGATCTTGGACGCGGCTATTGGCGTGCTCGAGGGCCTGGAGGACTTCTCGCCCGAGGCGCAGCAGGCCGCGCTCAACGAGGTGCTCGTGGAGCAGATGGGCATCAAGCCGCGCTTCGCCTTTGGGCCTCTTCGTGTGGGCGTGACGGGCCGGCTAGTCTCGCCGCCGCTGTTTGAATCGATGGAGATTCTTGGCCAGCACCAGTCCGTTGAGCGCCTCAAGCGCTTGCGGGCCACGCTGGCGTGAGCGAGCTCGCACCCTGGGACAAACCCACCCTCGTGGGTGACCTCGTCACGCTCCGTCCCTACGCTGCGGAGGACGCTGACGCCGCGTGGGAGATGGTCAACGATCCCGAGGGAAGGGCGCTGACACTCACCACCGCGTCGTTCACTCGCGCGCAGATCGCTGACTGGGTGGGCACGCGCGCCGACGCCCCAGACCGGCTGGACCTCGTCATCGTCGAGAACGCGACAGGGGAGTTCGCTGGTGAGGCTGTGCTCAATGAGGTCTCCGCCGCCGATGCGAGCGCCAACTTCCGCATCGTGTTGCGCGGTCCCGCATGGTTTGGGCGTGGGCTCGGCTCCGAGGCAACGGACCTGATGGCGCACCACGCGTTCTCGCACGTTGGCCTGAGCAAGCTCACGCTCGACGTTCGCGAGGACAACCTCCGCGCCATCCGCGCCTACGAGAAGGCTGGGTTCGCGCGCACGGGACAACTCAGTGAGGAGGGTGTGGTGTGGATCCTGATGGAGCTGGCCGCGTGATCCGCGCCGTCCTCTTTGATGTTGACGACACCCTCGTGGACACCCGCGGCGCCTTCCGCCACGCCCTCACCACCGTGGCCGCGCACTACCTCACCAACGTGCCGAGCCCGGAGGAACTCACGCACACCTGGCGCACGGATGCGGGCGGTCACTATCGCGCGCACACGCGCGGGGAGATCGGCTATCGCGAACAGCGCATGCGCCGCGCCAACGAACTCCACGCCATATATGGCGGCCCCACAATGGATGACGACGCCTACGACGCCTGGAACGACGACTTCGAGCGCGCGTTCCAAGAGGGTTGGCGCGCGCACGACGACGCCAAGGCTTGCCTCGACGAACTCGACGCCCGCGGCATCGCTTACGGCGCACTGAGTAACGCAGCGGTCGCGTACCAGGAACTCAAGCTCGCCGCATGCGGCCTTGAGCGCGTCCCGATGCTCGTGGGAGTGGACACGCTGGGCTACGGTAAACCAGCTCCCGAAGTCTTCGCGCTCGCGTGCGAAAAGCTTGGTCACGCCCCACAGCACACCGCGTATGTCGGCGACGAGCTGGACATCGACGCGGTCGCCGCAGCCCAAGCCGGCCTCACGGGAATCTGGCTTGACCGCATAGGCGACCACGCCGTCGGGCATCCCGGGCACGTCATTAAGGTGACATCGCTGACGGAACTGAGGCACGCTACAACCAAATAGGCGGGCACTGCGTCGAACCTTTGTAGACGCGACAGAAAGCGAGTGCAGCGTGGCGAAGTGGGCCGAGGTGATGGAACAGGTGGTGCGTGAGCGCCGCCCCGCACTCGTCGGCTACGCCTTCCTCGTGTGCGGATCGCGCTCTGACGCGGAAGAGATCACGCAAGAGGCGATCGTGCGGACGTTCGCTCGCGGCCGCGCCAAGACATCTGTCGCGCAGGCAGAGGGCTACATTCGCCGCGCGATAGTCAACGAAGCAATTGACCGCTCCCGGCGCCGCAAGGTCGCCGAGGCGCGGCGCACCTTGGTAGCGGTGCCCGACGCTGTGGCTAGCCACGCAGGGACCGTTGCCTCGGACGCGTACTTGGAGTATCTCCTCAGCACGCTTGCCCCTCAGGAGCGTGCCGTGGTGGTGCTCAAGTACGTGGACGACTTAACGGTGGCGCAGATTGGCGCCGCCATGAAGCTCGCAGATGGGACCGTCAAGCGGTACCTGTCGAACGCGGCAACGAAGCTGCGCGGGCTCGTCGAAGACGATGCGGCAGAGGTGGCCGAACTTCATGTTCGCGCAACCGTTATCGAGGGAAGGTACGCATGAACGAGTTCAGCAACCGGCTGGGCACGCTCGCCCAGCATGTGGGCACGGAGTACGCACTGACGGCGCCGGATGACTCCGCCGTGCTGGTGCGGAAGGCGCGCAGGGGCCGCGTGGTGTGGACCGGTGCCGTTGGCACGGCGTCGCTCGCGTCCGCGGCGGCCATCGCGGTGGGAGGCAGCGCGGCTGCTGGCAGCGTGTTCAACTCCACCGCGGAGCCCGCACACCACAACGTGCCGGCTGTGACCACCGACTCTCCTTCGCCAACCGTGACCCCCACCGATGAGGTGTCGGTGGCACCCGCACCCGTCGTCACCCCCAGCACCGATCCCAGCCCCAAGCCCACCAAGAAGGACAAGGGCGAGAAGTCGGAGAAGTCCCAGCACAAGTCGTCGGAGAAGAAGAAGGACGCCGAGAAGGCGTCCAAGTCCGGCAAGGGCGGCAAGGGCGACAAGGGCTCGTGCGGCGACGGCAAGGGCGGCACGTCCGGCAAGGGCAAGGACAAGGACAAGGGCACCGAGGGCGGCACCTCCCGCGACAGGGACAAGGGTGGCGACTGGGGCTCGAAGGGTGACGGTAAAGGCTCCGAGGGCTCTGGCGACACCGGCTCCGGTGAGTCTGGGTCCGGCGACAAGGGCTCCGGCTCCACCGAGTCCGGCACTGGCGGAACCGAGGTTGGTGGCGCCTCCGCCGAGGGCTAGACGGCCCGCACATTGACTGTGCCGCCGCGCGCGATCACCACCCGCATCGACTCGCGCGCGGCGGCGCTACTGTGTCTGGTGGAGGCCAGCATGGGAGCTATCAACCGCGAATGGCATGCCGCGAACCGCATGCCCGCACACCCTTCTCGCCACGAGCGCGCTCAGTGGCACTTTGAGCACGCGAACGCGTGCGGGTGCCGCACTCCGAGCCCGGCGGAGCGCGCACTCATCGACGAGTATGCGGCGGCGTCGGCGACCGCGCCGGTTTTGGGTGAGCCGCCCGAGGCGGTACAGTAGGTACCCGGTTCCGCGAGGAATCATTGGGCTATGGTGTAACTGGCAGCACGACTGATTCTGGTTCAGTTAGTTGAGGTTCGAATCCTTGTAGCCCAGCTCAAAGCCCCGCTTTCGCGGGGCTTTTTTGCTTCCCCTCCCAACCCGTCGCCCAACCGCCCTCCACACAAAGATGACGTTCGGGCGTTCTGGCCTCAGCGTCGGGCCTGGTAGTTGGCCCGACGCTACGTGCCACCCAGCAAAATGTGTGGACGGGAGCCGTGGCTGGGTTTGGTCACCACACGGAATCGCCGCGGATGACGACGTCGGAGCCGCCGTCCACGAAGATCACCTGACCACACAGGTGAGAGTTCTCCTCGCTCGCGAGCCACGCGAGCAGCCGCGCCACCACGATGGCTTCCGCGAAGCCGTTGAGAGGCATCGGCACCATGGCCGCAAGGCCGGCCTTCGCCTCCTCGGTCTGCATGAGCGGCTCCACCATGGGGGTCAGGATGATGCCAGGCGCCACCGCGTTGAGCGGGATGCCCTCGCCGGCCCACTCCTTGCTCGCGGCGTTGCGGCGAACCCACCTGCAGAACCCCACCTTGGTGGAGGAGTAGATGAGCCGTCCGTGCTCCTGATCCGCGGCCAAGATGTCCGCACGCGCGAGCGCGGCGGGCTCGTTGTTGGCCACGAGATCCTCGACCAGTTCGTCGTCCACGGGCATCAGGCTCGCCATTGACGCCACGCCAACTGCGCGGGGAGCGTCGGACTCATCCAGCATGGGCCGCAGCCGCTCGAGCGTGGCGACCATTCCAAAGTAGTTGACTCCCACCGTCTCAACGGAGGGGGTTGCAAGGCCGGCGACGGCGATGATCGCGTCGATACGGCCCCCAGAGAGTTCGCGAACGCGCTCTGTCATGCTTGCGCGGCCGGACTCCGTCGTGAGATCCACCACGATGTCTGCATCGTGGATGTCGACACCGATCACACGGTGTCCTTGGGAAGCGAGCAGGTCGGCGGTTGCCTTTCCAATGCCAGACGCCGACCCGGTCACCACATAGGTGCGGGTCATGTTGACACCTCCTCGTTGAGGCCCCTCGTGCTTTCCACGCTAGAAGCGCAAGCTCACGATTTCATGGGACCTTGGGCCCGCGTCTCCGGCCCGACGGCCTGCCTAGGTAGCTGTCTTGGCTCGCCTTTGTGTGCCCTTTATCAGGTTTCTTGCCGCGATGCATTGCTGATGTGGTAAATCGGGCGCGCGCAAGTGTGCGACTTGGTTATCGGCGTTTCAACCGTTTAGGGTGACCTCAGCGGTCCGAGACGCGGGGCGCGTCCGGAGGGTATGTATCTTGAACGTTCGCACTGCTGCGCCGTCCATCGTCCACCGTCTCATCGCTTCCGCCGCCGCGGTGCTGGTCGCCCTTGTGGGCGTTCTTGTTGCGGCTCCGGCGCAGGCCGCGGGGACGCGCACCATCAGTGGCACGTTCACGATTCCGGCGTCCGGGATCGAGAGCTGGTGGGCGGAGACCGTCTACATCACCGCCTACGACTCCGAGGGCGACTGGGCGGGCACGGTCGATGTTGACTACACCGCCAAGACCTTCTCCCTCACGGGCCTCGAGCCCGGTGTCTACAAGCTCGAGTTCGGCGCCTCGCTTGTGGACCACGACTCAGACGGGTATTGGGAATCGGCGAACTTGCTGTCGCAGCCCAATGACGCGCCAACGGTGGTTGATGTCACGGCGGGGGACCGCACGAACGTGAGTTACGCGTATGTGGCAGGTTCCACTGTTTCCGGCACCGTCTCGCTTGCTGCGGGCGCCGATTCGGCGTGGAAGTCCGAGTTGTACGCGCAGGTGAGCATTCCTGGGCCCGAGGGGTGCAACTGCGGCGACTCGATCGACACAAAAGTGGACCCGGTCACCGGTGCCTACGTCATCCGCGGCCTCCCCGCCAAGCAGCTGACCGTCTACTTCGCTCCCAAGAGCGGAAGCACAGCCAACCTCATCCCCGAGTTCTACAACAACGCGTACACGTACGCGGACTCGACAAAGCTCGATTTTGCGACCGGCAACAAGACGAACATCAATGCCACCCTCGAGCTCGGAAAGACGATTTCGGGAACGGTGTCGCTGCCTGCTGGTGTGTCCACGGACGCGCTCCGTGGCATTTACGTATACGCGGAGGGTGACCTTGGTCAGTTCCGTGCCGCAGCCGTCAACACCACAACGGGGGCCTACACGGTCTACGGCTTGATCCCCGACAACTTCACACTTGAGTTCGCCTCGAGCAACTGGAGCGATGGGCCCGACACCGTCTACACGCCATTGGCCTCGGTGTACTACGGCGGTGCGTACACCGCGGCTAGCTCCACCAAGGTCAACGTGACCACGGCGAACGCCACCGGAAAGAACATCACCATGCCGGTGGGGCGCACGATTTCTGGCACCGTGACCCTAGGCTCAGGGATCGACGCAGCATGGAAGCCATATCTCTCTGTCTACGCGGAAGGCACGAATGGCGCGTACCGTTCGGCACGAGTCGATGCGACCACTGGTGCCTACACCGTCAAGGGGCTCGCGCCCGATACCTACACCGTCAACTTTGCGAGCATCGGTCGCACGATCGATGGCGAGTGGAACGACGGCAACTTCGCCTACGAGTACTACAACAACAAGCGCAGCCCCTACGCGGCCGACTCAGTAAGCGCGATCGCTGGGAATGTCACGGGCATCAACGCAACGATCGACGCGCAGGTTGGCAACCGCGAGTTCTGGGTCACGCCTACCCCCACGATCTCTGGCACCGCCAGTGTCGGATCGACGCTTGCGGCGGTCGCCGGTACGTGGGAGCCGTACACGACCTCCTTTGGATACCAGTGGAAGCGTGACGGAGCGAACATCGCTGGCGCCACGAGCGACACGTACGCGGTGACCCAGGCGGATGCGGGTGCCTCGATCACCGTCGCCGTGACCGGCGCTCGCGATGGCTTCACCTCGGTGAGCAAGACCTCGGCGGCGCTCGCAATTCCCGCGTCCGCCTATGTGGCGGCCCCGTTGCCCACCATCACGGGCACTCCGGCCACGGGCCAGACGCTCACGGCAAACACCGGCACGTGGAACCCTGTGCCGGCGTTCTCGTACCAATGGAAGCGCAATGGCGTGTCGATCGCCTCGGCCACGTCATCCACGTATGCGCTGACGGCAAGCGACGAGGGCACGACCATCACCGTCGATGTCACTGGTGTCAAGGCCGGGTACGTGAACACCACCAAGACCTCGGCGGGCCTCTCGATTCCCGGCCCATTCACGGCCGCCCCGGTCCCCACTATTTCGGGCACGCCCGCGGTGGGGCAGGCTCTCACGGCCGTTACCGGCACGTGGAACCCGGCGCCTGATTTCACGTACCAGTGGAAGCGCAATGGCGGCAACATTGGCAGCGCCACCTCGTCGTCGTACACGCTGACGCCTGCAGACCTTGGGGCCACGATCACGGTTGCTGTGACGGGGACGAAGGCCGGCTACATCACGACGTCCAAGACTTCTGCTGGTTCTGTGGTGGCTGAGGGTGCGTTCGCGTCCGCGCCCGCGCCTACGGTCACGGGCACCTTGATCGCGGGCAATGTGCTGACCGCGAACGTGCCAGCATGGACACCCACGGCCACGTTCACGTACCAGTGGATGCGGGGAGTCAACCCGATTGCCAGCGCAACGGGTTCTACCTACACTCTGACGCTTGACGACATTCAGCAGAACATCTCGGTCAAGGTGACAGGCACGGCCACCGGCTATGCGGCAACGACCGCGCAGTCCGCGGGTCAGTTCGTCAACTACGGCCAGTTCACTAACTCCGCGTCGCCCGTGGTCAGTGGTACCGCGGCCGTTGGTGAGACCTTGAGCGTCACCACCGGTTCGTGGACGCCAACGCCCAACGCGTACGTCTACCGCTGGGTGCGGGACAACCAATACATCGCTGGTGCCACCGCGTCCACGTACATTTTGCAGGCGGCCGACGCTGGGGCTGAGATCTACGCCGAGGTCACCGCCACGAAGTTTGGCTACCAGGGCGGAACCAAGACCTCCACCCCGGTTGAGGTGGCGGGCCAGACGTTCACGGCCACTCCCGCACCGATCATCGCGGGCACCGCCAAGGTGGGGTCAACGCTCACCGCGCAGGCGCCCGTGTGGGAGCCCCAGGCGGATGCGTTCACGTACCAGTGGCTGCGCGATGGCGTTGCCATTGACGGCGCGACGAACGCCACATACGTCCTCACTGTTGCCGACTACGGTCACGCCATCTCGGTGAAGGCCACGGGCGACAAGGCGCTGTACACGAGCACCGCTGCCACGAGCACGCCCACGGTGACCGTCGCCGCGGGTTCGTTCACCACCGTGCCCACACCCAAGATCAGTGGCAGCACCTACCTTGGTGCCACGCTGACCGCAACTGCTGGCACGTGGGTGCCGGCAGCGTCGACCCTGAAGTACCAGTGGTACCGCAGCGGCTCGGCAATCTCCGGTGCTACGGCAAAGACGTACAAGCTGACGTCGTCGGATTCGGGCAAGAAGATCACCGTCAAGGTGACCGGCTCTGCGACCGGCTATGCGACGGCGTCGAAGACCTCGTCCTCGCTCACGCTGTCCAAGTTCTTTACCAAGACCGGTTCCGTGGCAATCTCGGGCACCGTCAAGGTGGGGTCCACGGTCACCGCGTCCAAGGGCACGTGGTCGCCGACCCCGTCGAGCTACTCGTACCAGTGGTACCGCGACGGTGTGGCGATCTCCGGCGCCACCAAGTCCACCTACACCGTGAGCACCGCCTCTGCCGGCAAGAAGCTCACAGTCAAGGTCACCGCCAAGCGCTCCGGCTACGCCTCGCAGCCCAAGACGTCCGCGGCCAAGACCGTCGCCTATGGAACGTTCAAGACCGCGCCAACGCCCAAGATCTCCGGCACCGCAAAGGTGGGTTCCACCCTGAAGTTCACGCGTGGCACGTGGTCGCCCACCCCGTCGAGCTACTCGTACCAGTGGTACCGCTCTGGAAGCGCGATCTCCGGTGCCACCGGATCGTCTTACAAGCTCACGTCGAGTGACAAGGGCAAGACGATCACGGTCAAGGTGACGGCGAAGAAGACGGGCTACACCACCACGTCACGTACCTCGGCGAAGACCTCCACCGTCAAGTAGGCGCACACCCAAGCCGGCGGCGACCCCAACCGCCGCAGCAAGGATCCAGCCCACGGCGCCGGCGCGCACGGACTCGTGCGCGCCGAGCACCACGGCACCCGCCACGAGTAATGGTGCGCCAATCGCGAGGGCCGGTCCCCAGCGTCGGGCGGTGCCGTTGAACAGGTGAGCGAGGCCGCTGAGCAGGCCGTACGCGCCGATGCCAATCGCGAGCATCCACGCCGTGTGGACGCTCGCGGGCTCGCCAGGTTCCTCGAGGAGCTTGCCGAGCGCCGCCATCAACGTCACGAGGCTCATCGCCACCACCAAGTGCCCCAGCCACATGGCGCGCGGAGGAATGGCCGATCCCGGCAGCAGTGCGATTCCCGCCGTTCCTCTCAGCACCGAGACCACGAACAGTTCGCATACCAGGGCGAACGCGCCAAGGGTAGAGATCAGCAAGGCGCGATCCCAGTGCTCGGCAGCCGCCGCTGCCACGGTGAGCTGCACAATCCCCTCGCCGAGCACGATGAGCACAAAGAGACCCATACGCTCTGCGCGGTGCGCCTCGTCGCCGGTGAGAGCCGTGATGGTGGTGGGGATCTCGCGTCCTCGGTAGCGGCCGGATTCGAGCGCCTCCGCGCGCCTCACAGCGCGCCGCGAGGAACCCTGGTTCTGCGGAGCCCGCTCAAGACGGCGCTTGCGCATCGCAAGGGAGTTATTGAGCCGCTCCTGCGCCTGCGCCACGCGCTTCTCGCCGGATTCCGTGGCGAGCACCCACAAGTCAAGCACAATGCCAACGGCCCACCACACATACCTGGCGTCACCTTCAATCCAGATGGACACGATCCACGGGATCACGCCTATGCTCGCCTGCACGATAGGCATATCCACGACCACGGAGGCCCTGGACCACGGGCGCGCGACGATGAGGCGGCCCACCACGAACGCGATCGCGAAGACGCGCGCATGATCGTCGTAGATGCCCGGAACCGCGGCCGCCATGGTCCCCAGCACGGCCATGCCGGCGAAGAGCACCACGAGCGAGGTGTTGTCTGCGCGCAGGTTGCCGTAGGTGGTGACCGATGCCCACAGAATCCAGAAGGCGGCGAACGTTACGGCGAGCACCCCAACGTGTTGCCAGCTCTGGTCCTGCTCCAGTTGTTGAGCGACAATTCCCACGCCGGCAACCGCCACCAAATCAAAGAACAGCTCTGGCCATGACGCGTGCCGCTCGGGTTCGTGAGAGGGCGGTACCGGGGCTTCGCTCATGTGCTCATCTTGGCCCACGGGCACCACGGAGCGCGGATTGGCGCAGCGGGGGTCGCGTCCGGTACAGTTGGTACTCGCGTTCGCCGCCCGTGAGGGTGCAACGCAGCTAGGGCCCCGTTGTGTAGCGGCCTAGCACGCCGCCCTCTCAAGGCGGTAGCGCGGGTTCGAATCCCGTCGGGGCTACGTTGACCTCGTCACCTCAGGTGGCGAGGTTTTCGCTTTCCCCTGGGACATCCGCCCTCGTCGCGAGCCGCGAGCGCCATTGAGCCACGAGTTCGGCAGGCGGCACGCCGCACGCGGGGTCCTCGGCACCGAGCCGTGCCCGACGCTGTGCGATAGCGCCGTACACGGCGTCCCGCCAGGCGCGGGGCAGAGCCCTGCCAATCCCCAAGGCGCGCCACGGCCAGCCGAGCTTTGTCGCGATGGCGAGCACGGCGTCGGACCGCGTAAGGCCGCGCGTCCCGTCCCACACCACGATCGTGGACTGCACCACTTCGCCTTCGAGGCCCGCCGCGGCGACGATGGCCTTGCCCACGTCGCCAGCGCTGCCCGCAACCTTGAAGACCGCGTTCTTGTCGTGGCGGATGAGCCACGCGACAAAGCCGTTGCACAGGGCACACTCGCCGTCGAAGACGACGATGGGAGTGCCAGGCATGCCGCCAGCCTAGGCCAGCGGCATGCCCGCGCGGCTATTGCACGCGAGTGATCTTGCCGCCCTTGATGGAGAGGTCGTGGTAGCCCTTCTTGTGGGCCGTGACCTTCACCGAGAGGTAGGTGCCGCGATCCGCCTTCACCAACTTGTAGGTGGACTTAGTGGCCCCCTTGATCGCCACCCCGTTGCGATACCACTGGTAACTGTACGAATCCGGCTTAGGCGTCCATGATCCGACCGTGACCTTCTGCGTGTGCCCAACCGCGAGCGTGCCCGTGATGCGAGGCACGGCCCACCCCGTGAAGTACAGTTTCGCGACCGTCTTGGCCGCCGAGGTCTTGGTCACCGAGTCATAGCCGGCACGCTTACCGGTGACTGCCACGGTGATCTTGGCCCCAGCGTCGGCCTTCGTGAGCACATAGCTGGACTTCGTGGCGGACGTGATGGGCTTGCCGTTCCTCAGCCACTGGTACGAGAACGAGGTGGCGCTAGGCGACCACGAGCCCGGGTGAGCGGTGAGGCGGTAGCCGGCGAAGGCCGGTCCCGTGATGGTTGGCGTTGGGGTCTTGGTGAAGAACTTGTTGACCTTCACCGCCGACGACGTCCGCGACGTGGTCACGTAGCCGGTCTTCGATCCCTTGACCGTCACGGACAGTGACGCACCGGAGTCCGCACGCGTGACCTTGTATGTCGACGTGGTGGCACCCACGATTTTCTTGCCGTTTCGCAGCCACTGATACGTGACGGTGCTCGGCGTGGGATCCCACGTGCCAATCTTCGCCTTAAGCGTGCCACCCAGGGCCTTGCTGCCGGTGATGCTTGGCTTTGGTGCGGAGTCGAACGGCAAGTCCGGCAGCGTCACCGGTGCCTCAGGCGCGGACAGGAACCCTGCTGCCGCGCTGAGCGCCGCGTTCCAGTTGACCGTGATCTCATTCGTGGACCACGAGGTGATGTCATCCACGTAGCAGTACTGCGGCGCACAATCCTTGGCGGGGTACAGGCCCGCGATGGTGCCGTCCCACGTGGAGTAGTCCGCGTTGGGGCCGCCCGCGAGCGAGCCCTTTGGAGGGTTGGGGAGTTCGCTGTTGAGCTGATGGGCAAACCAGCGCGAGTGCTGGTTCTGGCTGGAGACCGTTCCGTACCCAGTGACGTACGAGTTGCTCAGCGCGTTGCGCCCAAAGAGGTAGTCCATGGACTCATACGCCGCGTCCTTCAGAGCGTCATTGCCGGAGAGGTCATACCCGGCGGCGAGTACCACCACGTTGTTGGCCACTTGGCTGCTGGAGCCCCATACGAACTTGTCCGCAGGCAGTGCCTGGCCAAACGGCTGCACCGCTTGCACCGTCGCGATCGCTTGCGCGCCGGCCACCACTTGCGCCGCGATGGCGTGGCGGTTGGGGAAGGGGCTTGTGACCGTCGCCAGGTCAATCTTTGCGATCGCGTCCAACTGGTCCCAGCTGAAGCCAGCCGTGGGGAAGGAGTCGATCGTGGCCACGGGGGAGTTCTGCAGGTAGGTCAGATATTCCGCGTCGCCCGTCGTCAGGTACAACTCCGCCGCTGCCCAGTAGAACTCATCGGAGACGTCGTCGTCGTTGTACGGGCCACCTCCGTTGCTCCCGTCCGCCGCGGTGGCGTAGATCGCCGGGTGGGCGAGCGCCGCCTCCCACGCCACCTCGGCGGCGGCGAGAAGTTCCGCGGCGTAGGCGGGGTCGTAGGTATCGAAGAGCCGGGCACCCTGCGCCGCGTCGGCAGCGAGGTTGAGCGTTGCCGCGGTGGAGGGACGGTGCAAGTACCGCACCTTGGTGTCCTCGTGGGGGAGCAGCGGCAGGCCAGTCCAGCCGTAGTCGTGCACCTTGTGGTGCACCATGCCGGCGAGCTCTTCACCGTCGGGAACCGTCATCGACATCATGAAGTCGAGCTCCCACTTGGCCTCGTCGAGGATGTCTGGCACGCCATTTCCGTGCTCGGGAACGTTCAGCGAGCCGTCGGCGAGAGCTGCCACAGCGTCGGACCCCGCGCGGAGCGCGCGCTCATAGGTGCCGAGCAGCTGAGCTGCCGAGATGCCGCCGTTGACCACGTACTTGCCGTGGTCGCCAGCGTCATACCAGCCACCCACCACGTCTAGCGTGTAGTCGCACGTCCACGGCTCGCCGTAGACCACGAGCGACTCTTCCGCGGGCTGGCAGCCCACGTTGTGGTCGCCCTGGTTTGCGGCGTCGCCACCGGCACTCGAGACGTGACCTGCGGGGCGTGCGTACTCTTCGCCCACAATGTCGCCGTCGATCTCGATGCCGGAACGCACCAGGTAGAAGTAGTTCAGCGCGTCGGTGAGCAGGCCATCATACAGGTCATCGCCGATCGTGAACTCGTAGCTCTGGTCGCCGTCAGCTGTGAGCACATACGTGCCAGCCGCGTACGTGCCGCCGAAGTCGATGACATGCACGTTTTCGCCGCTGGATGGTTCCACGCCCTTCGGCGTCGTCATGCCCGACGCGGTGGCCACGTCGTCGCCGACCTTCACCAGTTCCCAGGCGACGGGGTCGGTGGCGTCTGTCACGAGGGTGGCACGCTGAGGGCCGTCTGCGAGGTAGCCGTGCTGGTTGACCTTGACGCGTGGCCCCGTCTCAGGTGCGTACGGGGGCTTCTCGCCGCCGCTTGCGAGCGAGACGTCGTCAATGCAGAACGTCCACGGGGTGGACGAGCCGCCCACCTGGAACGCGATCTGTGCGTTGTCGCTCGCGTTCGCCAAAGTGAAGTAGACCGTGTACTCCTCGAGGTCCGCACCGGGCGTGGCGTTCGTCTCGGTGTACACGGTGTACGGAGAGGCGCCAAGGCCGACGAGCGCTCGCATGGGGCCTCCCGTGCCCGAGGCCCTGAATTTGAGCGTGTAGGGGCCGGCAGGAAGCTGCATGCCGTCATAGTGGATGTTCACGGACCACGGGTTGGGTGTGCCGCCGGGAACCTCGGAGCACAGGGCTCCGGAGTCGATGGACCAGCTGGTCACGCCGTCGTTCTTCCACGGATCCCTCGTGTCATCGAACGTGCCGTTTGTCACGTACTCCACCGAAGGAGCGCCGAGGAACACGTTGTCGATGCACGCGTCGAAGGATCCCGATGCGAGAGGCCCAAACTGGAATTGCAAAGCCGCAACGTCAACGGGATCGTCGAGGGTGAAGGACAGCGAGTAGTGCGTCATCGCGTCGCCTGTCACCGGTGTCTGCGCGAACGTGGTCCAGCTGCCTCCCGTTTCTTGCACGAGCGCGGTGAAGGAACCGGTAGTTGACGCGTCGAACGAGAATTCGTACGTGCCCGCGGGCAACTCGAGGTTGTTGTAGCCGAATCCCGCGTCCCACGGGTTTGCCAGTGGCGCGGTCACGGTGCCGCAATAGGCGCCGTCCGTTACGGCGCCCGTGTGACCGTAGGCGCTCCACGGAGCTACGTCCGCGGCGAAGTTTCCGTTGTCGAGCAGGTTGACGCCGCCTTGGAGCACGGGGCCTTCCGGCTCCTCGGGCTCGTCGGGGCCATCGGACTCGATCACGCTCAGCACGATGTTGTCGAGGCACACGTCCTCCCCGCCCACCTCAAACAGAAGCTTGCCCACGCCCTCGGCGATGTCGAAGTCGAACGATTGGTGCACCCACGCGCCGGGGTCGCTCACGGTGAACTCTTGCGCGAGTTGACTGGTGCCGTCCGGCACCTGCACGTTCACCTTGTAGGTGCCACTGCCCTTGACGTCGAAGGACAGCGTGGCGTCACCAGCGACGGACGCCCAGCCGTCGTAACCGATTCCGGCGTCCCAGCGGTTGACGGCGTCCGTGGAGTAGCACAGTGCGCCGTCCGTGTTGACGAGTGATGACGTGGCGCCGCCGTTCGCGTACGCCCAGTACCCGCCGGTGAGGATCGCGAAGTCATTCGAGATCAGCACAGTCGGTTCGGCGGCGACGTCCGTGACGGAGATGTTGTCGAAGCACACGGTGTGGCCGCTGGCGTTGCCGCCCACCTCAAACAGCACCTTCGCGGACGTGGTCTCGGCAGCGGTGAAGTCGTAGGTGAAGGTCTGAGTGCCGCTGACAGTGAACTCCTGGCCCAGCGCGCTTGTGCCCTCTGGCGTCTCGACATTGACCTTGAACGTGCCCTCGCCTGTGACGGTGAACGCGATCTCCTTGTCGCCCGCGCTCATGGTGATGCCGTTCTGGCCCACACCCGCGTCCCACCTGTTGGCGGCCGAAGACGTGGCACAGAGTTGGCCCTCCACATTCGCGAGGGTGGCGCCATACGCCCACCAAGGATCGACGCCGGAGTCGAAGGTGCCGTTACCAACGTCGGATTGGGCCGCAGTCACCCCCGTAAGCGTCACCGCAAGCGATGCGATTGTGACGGCGGCGATTCGGGCAAGCATCCGTGCGTTCACCATGACTCCTTTGTCGATGGGCTCGCGAAACGTTTCGCGGTTTGGCGGATGCTAACAGCGCCGTCGAATCGGCCCGCAAACGCTGGCGCGAGAATCTCCGAAAGTCAGCAGTGTTTGCGTTCCCATTTGTGGGAAGTCTCCTATTTCAGTGCGACCAAACTGTGCGGTCGTCACCCCGCAAGCGCCGCGGCCGCTACCCCACGTGGGTGCGGATGAGCACGTCACTGAGCTGGCGCGCTGCATCAAGCACTGCGCCCGCGTGGAGCTTGCCTGGCGTCGCAGTGAGGCGCTCTGCAGGGCCGGAGATCGACACGGCCGCGATGACGGTTCCGCTCGTGCCCCACACGGGCGCGCTCACGGAGCTCACGCCAGCCTCGCGCTCCGCGGAGCTCTCGGCATATCCGCGCTCGCGCACCAAGGCGAGATCGGCCGCAGTAAAGCGGGCCGACGCTAGGGCCGGGTGGATTACTTCCGGCGCCTCCCAGGCGAGCAGCACTTTGGCGGCAGAGCCCGCGGCCATCGTCATGGTTGTACCGACGGGAATCGAGTCGCGAAGACCAACGGGGCGGTCAACAGCGGCGATGCAGATGCGAGAGCTGCCGTGCCTTCTGTAGAGCTGGCTCGATTCGCCTGTGCGATCGCGCAAGGTGGTGAGCACGGGGAGGGCCGCGCTCACGAGGCGGTCTTCGCCAACGGCGGCCGCGAGCGCGGCAAAGCGGTTCCCCAGCACAAACGCGCCGGTCGCGTCACGGCCAACCAGGTGGTGGTGCTCGAGGGCTAGTGCGAGGCGGTGCACGGTGGGCCGCGCAAGGTGCGTGGCGTCCACGAGTTCGGCAAGAGTGGCAGGCCCCTCCTCGAGAACGCCGAGGATCGCCGCCGCCTTGTCAATGACGCCAACACCGCTATGATTGTCCATAGAGCGATATTAGTGTCTCATATTGTGAGATGTCTAGAATGGGATTGTCCCCCCGTTAGGAGTGAAGAGCATGGGTACGACTCTGGCCGAGAAGCTGTGGAACGACCACCTGGTGCGCAAAGGCACCGACGGCGCTCCCGACCTCATCTACATCGACCTCCACATGTGCCACGAGGTCACGTCGCCGCAAGCCTTCGAGGGGCTCCGCCTTGCCGGCCGCCAGGTGCGCCGCACGGACCTCACCATCGCGACCGAGGACCACAACACCCCCACGCTGAACATCGACCTTCCCATCGCGGACGAGACCTCTCGCGTGCAGATCAATACGCTGCGTAACAACGCGGCCGAGTTTGGCGTGCGCATCCACTCGCTCGGCGACGCCGACCAGGGCGTTGTGCACGTGGTTGGTCCACAGCTCGGCATCACGATGCCCGGAATGACGATCGTCTGCGGCGACTCACACACCTCCACTCACGGTGCCTTTGGTTCGCTCGCCTTCGGCATCGGCACCTCCGAGGTGGAGCACGTGCTCGCCACCCAGACGCTGCCGCTGAAGCCGTTCAAGACCATGGCCATCAACGTGGTCGGCACCCTTCCTGAGGGGACCACCGCCAAGGACATCATCCTTGCGGTGATTGCCAAGATCGGCACCGGTGGTGGACAGGGCTACGTGCTCGAATACCGTGGAGAGGCGATCCGTTCGCTGTCCATGGAGGCGCGCATGACGGTGTGCAACATGTCGATCGAGGCGGGGGCCCGCGCAGGCCTCATCGCCCCGGACCAGACCACGTTCGACTACGTGAACGGCCGCCCCCACGCGCCAGAAGGCGCGGACTGGGATGCCGCTGTTGAGTACTGGAAGACCCTGGTCACCGACGACGACGCCGTGTTCGACGCGGAAGTGGTGCTCGAGGCGAGTGACCTCGAGCCGTTCGTGACGTGGGGCACCAACCCCGGCCAGGGACTGCCAATCTCCGCCAACGTGCCAAGCCCTGACGACTTCGCCGACGAAACCGACCGCGAGGCCGCCGCCAACGCGCTCGCGTACATGGGTCTCACGCCGGGCACCCCGCTGCGAGACATCCACATTGACACCGTCTTCCTCGGCTCGTGCACCAACGGCCGCATCGAGGACCTCCGCGCCGCAGCAGAGATCATCAAGGGCCGCACCAAGGCCGAGGGAACGCGCATGCTCGTTGTGCCTGGTAGCGCGCGGGTTCGCCTGCAGGCGGAGGCCGAGGGTCTTGATCAAATCTTCATCGACTTCGGAGCCGAGTGGCGCAACGCAGGCTGCTCGATGTGCCTCGGCATGAATCCCGACCAGCTGGCCCCCCAGGAGCGCAGCGCCTCCACCTCGAACCGCAACTTCGAGGGTCGCCAGGGCAAGGGAGGCCGCACGCACCTCGTGTCGCCGCTCGTCGCCGCCGCCACTGCGGTGCGCGGAACCCTGTCCACCCCCGCCGATCTGGACGTGCCAGCGCTGGTCTAGCCAGCGTCGGGCCTATTAGGAGCAATCATGGAAAAGTTCACCACCCACACCGGCGTTGGCGTCCCGCTGCGCCGTTCCAACGTGGACACGGACCAGATCATCCCTGCCGTCTACCTCAAGCGCGTCACCAAGACCGGTTTCGACGACGCCCTCTTCGCCGCGTGGCGTGGCGACCCAGAGTTCATCCTCAACCAGGAGGAGTACAAGCATGGCAGCGTCTTGGTGGCGGGCCCCGACTTCGGCACGGGCTCGTCGCGAGAGCACGCCGTGTGGGCGCTCAAGGACTACGGCTTCAAGGTGGTACTCGCGCCGCGCTTCGCGGACATCTTCCGCGGCAACTCCGGCAAGCAAGGGCTGCTGACCGGTGTGTTGTCGCAAGAGAACATCGAGCTGCTGTGGAAACTCATCGAGACCGAGCCGGGCAAGCAGATCACCGTCTCGCTTGAGGACCGCACCGTCACGTGCGGCGAGCTCACCGTGCCGTTCGAGATCGACGACTACGTGCGCTGGCGCCTCATGGAGGGCCTCGACGACATCGGCCTGACCCTCCAGCACGAGGAGGACATCACCGCGTTTGAGGCCAAGCGCGAATCCTGGCGTCCCAAGACCTTGCCTGCCAAGACGCTCCCCAAGGAGCACGTCGAGGCCGCTCGTCCCGTCGCCTAGCGACTCGCGCTAGCCATGCCCGCGCGGTTCTTACTGGGCATTAGCGGCGGGCCAGGGAGCGGTAAGTCCACGTTCGCCGCTGGGCTTGCCACGCGCCTCACCGATTCTGGCGTGAACGTCGCCGTTGTGCCCATGGATGGCTTTCACCTGCCCGACGCTGTGTTGGCTGAGCGTGGACTCCTGGAGTCCAAGGGCTCGCCAGAGACCTTCGATCGGGTGGGGTTTGAGACGTTGCTTGGGCGTCTCCGCGACACCTCGGTGAACCTCATGGCCCCTGGCTACTCGCGCGAGTCTCACGCGGTGGTGCCGGACGCGATCTCAGTGAGGCGCGGGGCGCAAGTGGTGATCGTCGAGGGCAACTATCTGGGGCTGTGGCCGCGCGTGCGGGAGCTGCTGGACGAGATCTGGCGCATTGACGTGCCGTGGGACGTGGCGCGGTCGCGGCTGATTGCGCGCCGCGTGGCCACGGGCCGCCAGCCTGATGCGGCCGTTGAATGGGTGGACCGCGTGGATGCCGCGAGCACGGCGCTGGTAGCGGACTCCTATGCGACGCGCGTCGTTAGGGGCGCTGACTAAGCCACGCGCGCGTGCCGAACGTCGTGAGCGACCTCGCCACAACGTCGGCCGCGAACGCGAGGTCTTCCGGGAAGCGGTCGCCGCTGAGGCCCTGCGTCGCGATGCGGTGGGCGAGCGCGCCATGGAAGAAGTCGCCAGCGCCGAGCGTGTCCACGACGCCATCCACCGTGGGGACGGCCACCTCGCCGGAGCCGCCAGGGCACATATAAAGGATCGAGTCGTGGCCGCGGGTAATGGCGGCCCACATCACGCCGCGAGCCCTGAGATAGGCGAAGACGGCCTCGGGATTCCGGCCGGTTCCAGGCGGCTCAAAGACCGCAGAAGTTACCGCAACGTCAACATTCAGGAGCAGGTCGTGGGAGTACGGCTTGAAACTGCCGGCGTCGAGAATCACCGGAATGCCCTGATTACGTGCGCTTTTGGCCAGCGGCAGGCTCAGGGAGGGGAAGTACCCGTCGATCAGTAGGGAAAACATGTTTTGAGTAACTGGAAACCTGTGGATAACTGGCTGCTCGCCGGTCGCGGCACCCGTGGGTGACACAATCGCCCGCTCGCCCGTGGACTGCGTGACCATGATCGACGCGGTGATGGGGGCGCCCTCGTAGCTGGCCGCGATGTCCAACTCAACACCGCACCGGGCGAGGTCATCGGCGATGAGCGCTGAAGCCGGGTGGTCAGGCAAGGCTGTCACCAGCGTCGGGCGGCTACCAAGCCATGCCGCGGCCACCGCAGCGTTCGTCGCGGGGCCTCCTGCAGCCGTGAAGAAGTCGAGCGCCGCCACCTTCTCGTCCGTGGACGGAAGCCGCGAGACCAGATGAACCACGTCCCACGTGGTCAAACCGGCGCACATCACGCGAGCGGCATCAGACATGACGTCAGCCTAGGGTCGTCAATGAGAGACTAGGAGCATGACCGACTCCATTCGCGTGACGGGTGGGGCACCGCTTACCGGAGAGATCCGCGTGCGGGGCGCCAAGAACTTCGTCAGCAAGGCGATGGTGGCCGCACTTTTGGGCTCTACCCCCTCCACCCTTCGCAACGTTCCAGACATTCGCGATGTGGGAGTGGTGTCCGCACTGCTGCGCCTGCACGGGGCCGACGTCAACTACGACGTCGAGTCCGGTGAACTCACCATCGATCCCACCGCACTGACCAAGGCGGACGCCGCAAACATTGCGGAGCACGCTGGGTCGTCGCGCATCCCCATCCTCCTGTGTGGTCCCCTGTTGCACCGCCTTGGCGAAGCCGTGATCCCTGACCTCGGCGGATGCCGCATCGGCGACCGGCCCATCGACTTCCACCTCGAAATCCTGCAGCGCTTCGGCGCCGTGGTGACCGAGCACCCTGACGGCCTGCACCTCAGCGCGCCCAACGGTCTGCGCGGCATCAAGTACCGGCTGTCCTACCCGTCCGTTGGCGCCACCGAGCAACTGCTGCTCACCGCGGTCATGGCGGAAGGCATCACCCGCCTCGACAACGCGGCGGTTGAGCCCGAGATCAAGGACCTCATCGACACGTTGCAGAAGATGGGCGCGATCATCTCTGTAGACACGGACCGCTCCGTGACCATTGAGGGTGTTGGGCGGATGCACGGCTATGACCACACCGCGCTCACCGACCGCATCGAGGTGGGGTCGTGGGCGTCTGCGGCCCTCGCCACCGGTGGCGACATCATGGTGCTCGGTGCCCAACAGCGGCACATGGGGATGTTCCTCAACGTGTTCCGCAAGGTGGGTGGCGAGTTTGATGTGGTTCCCGAGGGCATCCGCTTCTATCACCCCGGCGGTGAACTTCACTCGATCGCTCTGCAGACGGACGTGCACCCCGGCTTCATGACCGACTGGCAGCAGCCGCTCGTGGTGGCGCTCACCCAGGCGAAGGGCCTCTCGATCGTTCACGAGACTGTGTACGAGAAGCGCTTTGGGTTTACCGACGCGCTGGTCGCCATGGGCGCCCATGTGCAGCTGTTCCGTGAGTGCCTTGGCGACAAGGAGTGCCGATTTGGGCAGCTGAACTTCAAGCACAGTGCAGTGATTTCCGGCCCTACGCCCTTGACGGCCACGGAGATCACGGTTCCCGACCTGCGGGGCGGGTTCTCCCACCTCATCGCGGCGCTCGCGGCAACCGGCACCTCCACGGTTCACGGCATCGGCATCATCGACCGCGGCTACGAGGACTTCCGGGGCAAACTCGCCGCGCTTGGCGCCACGGTCGAGTAGGCCGGATGGCGACACGACCAAATTGGGCCTTCCGCACCGTCGTCAACCTGGTGCGGCCCCTCGCGACGCTGCTGCTCAAGCGCTCATGGTCCGGGCAAGAGCACTTGCCGACGGATCGCGGCTTCATCGCGGTGTCCAACCATGTCAGCTACGTGGACCCGCTGACGTTTGGCCACTACCTGTACAACTCCGGCCACCCGCCGCGCTTCTTGGCAAAGAAGGAACTGTTCGAGATTCCCGTGGTTGGCCGCGTTTTGAAGTCCGGCGACCAGATCCCCGTGTATCGCGGCACGTCCCAGGCCAAAGACTCGCTAGACTACGCGCGCGTTGTCCTTGACCGTGGCGACATGATTGCGATGTTCCCCGAAGGCACGCTCACGCGAGACCCAAACATGTGGCCCATGGTGGCGCGCACGGGCGCCGCACGCCTTGCCCTTGAGAGTGGGGCGCCGGTTATCCCCGTTGCGCAATGGGGTGCCCACCTTGTCCTTCCGCCCTATTCGAAGAAGCCGGACCTCTTTCCCCGCAAACCCATGGTGGTGCGCGCTGGACCGGCGATTGATCTTGACGATCTCCGCGGAAAGCCCATCGACACCGAGCTGCTGCGTATCGCGACGGACCGCATCATGGCTACCCTGACAGCCATGGTGGCGGACATCCGTGGTGAGACACCCCCGGAGCATCCTTTCGACATGCGAGCGCACCAGGCGCCCAAGACAGACAACGCGGAGGGCGCCTCGTGACGCGCGCGGCCGTGATCGGCGCTGGCGCGTGGGGCACCACGTTCGCCTCGGTGCTCACGGACGCTGGCACGCACACCACGCTGTGGGGCCGCGATCCGCAGACGCTTGCGGAAGTGTCCGCTCACGGGCGCAACACCCGCGCACTTCCCGACCTCCAACTCGCCACGGGCATCGCCACCACGATGGACGCAGCGGAGGCCCTCGAGAACGCCGACATCGTCGCCGTGGCCGTGCCCGCCCAGAAGGTGCGGCACATCATCGCCGACTTCGCACCACTCATCCCGCCCACGGCCGTAGTGGTGTCGCTCATGAAAGGCGTCGAGGCGGACACGCACCTGCGGATGTCCGAGGTTCTCGCCGAGGTTGCCCAGATCCCTGCGGAACGAACCGCCGTGGTCTCTGGTCCCAACCTTGCCCGCGAAATCGCCGCCCGCCAGCCCACTGCCACCGTCGTTGCCGCAACCACGATTGAAGCCGCCGACAAAGTGGCAGCCGCCACAGCGTCGGGCTACTTCCGGCCTTATACGAACACCGACGTCGTTGGCGTGGAGCTCTGCGGAGCGTACAAGAACGTGATTGCGGTGGGTGTGGGAGTCTCTGACGGGCTTGGGTTTGGCAACAACACCACGGCCACTGTCATCACGCGCGGCCTCACCGAGATCACGCGGCTTGGTATGGCGCTGGGGGCTCGTCCTGAGACGTTCAGTGGACTCGCCGGCATGGGCGACCTCATCGCGACCTGCGCCTCGCCGCTCAGCCGCAACCATATGCTCGGCAAGCGGATTGGGCAGGGCGCGACACTCGGCGAAGCCCTCGCGTCCAGCGAAGGTACCGCCGAGGGTGTCACCACTGCGCGATCCATTCAGGAACTCGCGGCGAGCCTTGGCGTGGACGTGCCCATTTGCGACGCCGTGGTGACGATGCTCGCGGGCGAAGTGGCGCCAAAGGACGTGCTTGGCTTGTTGCTCAGCCGGCCGCGGAAGTCCGAGGTGGGGTGACGTGACGCAGCGCCCTGTGGTCGCAGTCCTGTTTGGTGGCCGCTCGTCCGAACACGGAGTCTCGTGCGTGACAGCGGGGGGCGTCTTGGGAGCGATTGACCGTTCTGCCTGGGATGTTGTGGCCATCGGCATCACCCGAGATGGGCGGTGGACGCTCGCTTCTGCTGATCCCGCGGATTGGCGCATCGTGGACGGCGAGATGCCCTCGGTGCCCGACGCTGGGCACACCGTTCTGCCTCCATCCCACGTTGGCGCGGGGGGATGGCGGGTGCTTGAAGACTCTGGCGAGGCGCGAGCGCTCGGCACGATCGACGTGGTGTTTCCCGTGCTGCACGGACCGTTCGGCGAGGACGGGACCGTGCAGGGGGCACTTGAACTCGTGGACGTGCGGTACGTGGGTTCCGGGGTGCTGGGCTCTGCGATAGGCATGGACAAGCAGTTCATGCGTGCCGCGTTCGTTGACGCCGGCCTTCCGGTGACCGACGCCGTGGTGCTGCTGCCAGGGCAGGACGTCGGCTCGCGGCGGGGCGCGATAGTGGCGCTCGGGCTGCCTGTGTTTGTGAAGCCTGCGCGGGCAGGGTCGTCCATGGGAATCTCGCGCGTTGACACCTATGAGGCTCTTGATGCCGCGATCGCTGGTGCCGCTAAGCATGATCCAAAGGTGCTCATTGAGCGTGCCGTTGTTGGGCGCGAGATCGAGACCGCCGTTCTCGGGACGGTGGACGGCCCGCGCACATCGCTGCCGGGCGAGATCGTGACCGGCGGCGACCACGTCTTCTACGACTTTGACGCCAAGTACCTCGATGAATCTCACGTGCAACTGCTGTGTCCCGCTGATTTGCCCTCCGCGACCATCGAGCGCGTGCGCGATATCGCGGCGGCCGCCTTCCAAGCCATCGGCGGTGAGTCGTTGGCGCGCGTCGATGTCTTTGTTGGTGGCGACGGCACCATCACCGTCAACGAGATCAACACGATGCCGGGGTTCACGCCAACGTCGATGTACCCGCGAATGTGGGCAGCGACGGGTGTGGACTACCCCGAGTTGGTCTCGACGCTCCTCGAGACTGCACTGAACCGTCCGGTGGGCTTGCGGTAACTGGCGGGGCCAACGCCGGGCCAACGCCGGGCCCACGCCGCGCCGAGCCAGGCCGCGCCAACGCCCGGCCAACGCCTGGCCAGGCAGCGCTCCATCACGCCTCTCGCCGCGGGGCTAGAGGCGTACGGAACTTCCCGGTTGTCGTCGTCTTTGCGGGTCAACGGTTGCCGGTGGGATGAACCAGACTTGGTAGTTCTCAACGCTGATGCCCCACCCGTTTTCGTGGAGGCGATGGTGGCAACCGATGCATAGCATCACGAGGTTGTCTTGGTCGGTAGGACCCCCGTAGTCCCATTCGATGATGTGGTGCGCGTTGCACCTGGAAATAGCCCGGTGGCATTGCGCGCAACCCTTGTCACGTTCCATCGCCACAAGACGCTGAGCGCGGCTTGCGGAGCGGCGCGTGCGGCCAAACTTGAGGGGTTGGCCCTCGTCATCGGTGAGTAGGGCTGCGAACTCGAGGTCGACGGCCGCCAACAGCGCCGTGGCAATGGGGATTGGTGCCTCGATACCGTCCGCCGTTGCGTGCCCGGTGCCAGTCGCTAGCGACTCGCGGCTGGCGCGAATCACCATCGTGGTCTTGGGACGCGACGTGGCCTTGGTGCACCCAGCAACGTGCCGTGCCATGTCGACGAATGAGTCCGCCATGATCTGTCCCAAGGTTCGCTGCTGGTCGCGTGGCAACTCGCGCTGACCGAACACCTCGGCGTCTGTCTCGGCTTCGAGCCATGCCTTGAGCGGTGCGGCGGCGATTGGCGGGAGCTTGCCAAAGAACGACACCATGCCATCGAGCTCTGTGCGGAACGTCACGAACCGGTCCCGCTGCTGCCGCTCCTCCCGGTCCGCGTAGCCCTGTGGGTCAAACTCGGCAAACGTCTCGAAGCACAGCCGGCGCAACTGCACAATCGTGAGTTTGCCGGCACGCTCGGCAAGGAATGCCTCTGCCTCGTCGCGTCGCGCTGTCATGTCATCAAGCGTGCGTTGAATCAGGTTCGCCTTCTCCGTCCCGAGCCCGGCCCGGATCGCCGCAGCGAGAGGCGACAACACCCTTCGCGGCGTCGGCGACGGCGCGGGCGCAGGCGCCGCCACACGCTCTGGCGCCGCCTCTTCGCCCAAGAGCAGTTCCTCCATGGGCTCAGCGACCGGTGCGATCACTTCCGGCGCAGACTCAACTGTCACGTGCCGGTCAACCGCGCGGCCAAGGCCGATGAGCTTTGCGGCCTCAGAACGCGACAGTCCGGTCGTCGCAGAGAGCAGCTCGGCGGCGTTGGGAAAGCCCTTGTATCGCGCGAACCGCTCATTGAGTTCCGGGCCCGACAGTTCCTCCAGCCGAGCCGCGTACGGCGCTAGCAAAGCGTCAGCGGCGTGCCTCACGCGCGCGATTAGTTGTGCTGCGGCCAAGGCCTTCTCGCCCACGGCGGTCGCGGCTACAGGGAGCGACACCAAGGCGTCTACATCTGCCCACAGCCGGATGAGTTCTTCCGCGGGATCGGGCACGTCAACAAACCCCATATAGGGGGCATCAACAACGGCGTCCGCGGTCATGAATCAAGCAAACCACCGACCACTGACATGGCGGCAAGCGGCCATTTACCAGGCTACTTGCACTCCAGACCGTTCGAAGGCGCCAAAGCAGCCGGCCCCGAAACCTCTGCCAACAGATCCGCCACGGCGTCCTGCGCCCTTGCAGTAGGAATCAGCACCTCAACCGCCGGCGACCGCCCAAAACTCGTCGCGCGCCACTGATCTCCGTCCTCCACCACGAGCCAGTCCTGCGTCCCAGCCTCCGCGGCCACCTCAACGCAGCTTTCCGTGGTCGGCCCCGGCGGCTCCACTCCGCACCGCACCACGATCGGATACTCGTCGCCATACGCGGCAGTGGCCTGTGACGTGGTGCCACGTACGTCGAGGCCGCCCAGCTCAGAAGGCATCGCGAGCATCACGCGCGCGCAATCGGGATCTGCTGCGTACGGCGCGGGATCCACCACCAAGGGCTGCGAGCACCCGGCCAGCACCGCCGCACTGGCACCACAAACCGCCGCAAGACCCAAGAAGCGCACGCCCTAAGCCTAGGCCCGCGCTACGGTGGCGCCATGACACTCGGCGTGCGCACCTGGCCGCACCGCCGCGCCTTCTCGCTCGCGTGGCCCGCGATCCTCAGCAACATCTCTGTGCCGCTCGTTGGCCTCATCGACACTGCGATGCTTGGCCACTTCAGCGACGAGCTTAACCTCGCGGCCGCGGCGATCGGCTCCACGGTCCTCGGCGCGGCGTTCTGGCTGCTGAGCTTCCTCCGGACTGGCACAACGAGCCTGGTAGGCCGAGCATTAGGCGCCAATAGGCCCGACGCTGCGCTCACCCACGCGCAACGCTCGGCCCTTCTTGCACTCGGGCTGGGCGTAGGGATCATCGCCGTTCAGTGGGCGGTGGTGCCGTGGCTCATGACGCTTCTCACGCCCGACGCTGCGATGGCAGATCTCGCCGCCTCCTTCACCTCGATTCGGCTGGCAAGCGCGCCCGCCGTTCTGCTCACCTTGGTCATCGCGGGTTGGTTCATCGGGGCTGGGGACACCAAGCGGCCGCTCGCGGTCGTCGTCACGGTTGGGTCGCTCAACGTGATCCTCGACCTGATCTTTGTTGCCGGCCTCCAGCTTGGCGCCGAGGGGGCGGCCGTCGCCACCGCGATCTCCGAGTGGGTGGGCTTTGCCCTGGCCCTCGCGCTGTGGTGGCGGGCGCAGGGAGAGGCGACCAGAGCGTCGGCCCTCCGGTGGCGCGGACGCGGCCTGCGCACGGGGTGGCGCGCCGTGCTTGGCCTCAACCGCGACATCTTCCTGCGCACGGCGGTGCTCTACGCCGTGCTGACATTCATGACTGCGTATGGCGCGCACGTCTCGACCACCGTGGTGGCGGCGAACGCGATTCTGATGCAGCTGATGCTACTGGCGTCGTACGGGCAGGACGGCTACGCGCACGCGGCGGAGTCTCTGGCCGCGCGCGAGATAGGGGCGCGGGACGTGCCTGAGTTCCATCGCGCCGTGGGGGCGTCCGCGTTGCCCGCGGTGGCAATCGGGGCGGTCTTTACTCTGCTGTACGCGGTGGCGGGCAGTGCCTTCGTAGCGGTGTTGACATCGCTACCCGAGGTCACCGCCGCCACCCAGGCCGTCATCCCGTGGCTCGCCGCGCTGCCACTGCTCAGTGCGGGCGCGTACTTGTTTGACGGCGTGTTCCTTGGTGCTGGCAAGGTGAGGTGGATGCTCATCACGATGGTGGCGTCCGCCCTTGTGTTCTTCGCGATCTGGTGGCTTGGCGCGGACGAGGCAGGCGACAACGCGCGCAACGCCAACCTGTGGCGCGCGTTCCTTATCTTCAACGTGTGCCGCGGACTGTTCCTTGGGCTCGCGTACGCGCGGCTCACGCGAGCGCGGGCGTGGCTGGTGGGTTCCGCCGCCTAGGCTCTACTCGTGACCACGATCGGCGAACTCGGCGAGGACGCGCTCATCGCGGCCTTCGCCCCGCGCCTCCCCACCACGGACGCCGAGATCCTCGGCCCGGGCGATGACGCAGCGGTTCTTTCCGTAGACGGCCACCTTGTCGTCAGCAGTGACGTCCTCGTCGAGAACCGCCACTTCCGCATGGACTGGTCAACGGGCGACGACACTGGCTGGCGTGCCGCCGTTCAGAACCTCGCCGACATCGACGCGATGGGCGCCGTCCCAACGGCTCTGCAGGTGACCCTTGCGGCGCCGCCAAGCACCCCGGTCGCGTGGGTCCTCGCCTTCGCGGACGGCCTGCGCCAAGCCTGCGAGCCGCACGGAGTCGGCGTGGTCGGCGGCGACCTTAGCGCCTCCACCGAAGTCCACATCGGCGTCACCGCAATCGGCGAGACGCACGGCATGGACCCGGTTACCAGGGCCGACGCCGTGCCTGGCGACGTCATCGCGGTTTCGGCCCCGCTCGGTGCGGCCGCCGCGGGGTTCGCTCTCCTCAGCGCGGGCGAAACAGAAGGAGAGGCCGTTCAGCTCTTCCTGCGCCCTCGTCCCTTCATCGGCGCGGGCCTAGAGGCGGCCTTACGCGGCGCCACCTCGATGATGGACATCAGCGACGGCCTGCTACGAGACGCAACCAGAATCGCCCGTGCCAGCGACGCCGCCCTGGAGATAGCGTCGGGCCTTGTGCCAGTTCACCTGGCAGCGGTGGCGGCGGGCAGAACGCTAGACAGAGACCCCCAGCAGTGGGCCCTCACCGGCGGCGAGGATCACCACATGCTCGCGACCTTCCCGGCGCGCGGTGCCGTGCCAACTGGGTGGACGGTCATCGGCGAGGTGCGGGCCGGCGCAGGCGTCACCGTGGATGGAGAGAACCCAAGCGCCCTGGGCTGGGATCACTTTCGCGGTTGAGTCGGGGCAAGCGTCCTGGCGGTACGCGTGAGGTCGCAAGCAGCCCATGCGACCTCTGGCTTGCCGCCAGGAGGCATTCGGCTTAGGCAGGGAAAGCAAAACGGGCGCCCCCCGAAGGGAACGCCCGCAATTGCTAAGAAGTGTTACGCGGAAACGCGGCGCTGCACCTTGCCGGCCTTGAGGCACGACGTGCAGACGTTCACGCGCTTGGGGGTGCCGCCAACGATGGCGCGCACGCGCTGAATGTTCGGGTTCCAGCGACGCGAGGTGCGGCGGTGGGAGTGCGAGATCGAGTTACCGAAGGACGGACCCTTGCCGCAGACGTCGCAGTTGGCAGCCACGATAGTTCTCCTTGAAAGCTTGTGAATGGGCCCGAGAGGCGCTCAGGCAACCGCACAAGCGTACCCGATGACACGGCATTTGGCCAAGTTCCCATGCCCGACGGCACGGTTACGGTGGGCTTGTCGGCGCACCGTGGGAACATGGTACCCACGCACAGGGCGGGGCCGGTGCGGTGAAACACGAACAGGGAGGCACGGTGGCAGACGCCGCGGAACTGCGACGCTGGCTTGATAGCGGCGCCAACGCCGTGAAGCGCGCGCGCGATCGCCTCGACGCCATCAACGTCTTTCCGGTGGCGGATTCGGACACGGGCACCAACATCTATCTGACCCTTCGTGAGGGCAACCGTGCCGTTGCAGATCTGCCCAAGGAGGCCACACACAAGGAGGTTGTTGCGGCCTTCGCGCGGGGTGCGCTGCTGGGGGCTAGGGGCAACTCTGGCGTCATCGTGAGCGCCTATCTGAATGCCTTCCTGACATCGGTGGATGCGCGCGGTGGCCTGTCTGCCACCTCCGCTCGCGACATCTACCAGGCGCTTGACGCCGCGTCCGACGCCGCGTATTCCGCCGTGGGCTCTCCCGTGGAGGGGACCATTCTCACGGTGGCGAAGGCGGCGGCATCGGCAGCTCACGGCGCCGTCGCTTCTGGAGCGGCGCGCGAGGCGACCATCATCGCCGCCGTGGTTGGTGCTAGGGCCGCGCTGTCGAAGACGCAGCAGGAACTTGGGCCCGCGCGCGAGGCGGGCGTTGTCGACGCGGGCGCCGCAGGGCTGGTGCTGCAGCTCGAGATGCTCGCGGAGACGCTCGCCGGCCCCGGGGTGCTTGCCGCGTACGACGAGGTGGACTGGTCCACGGACATGGACGCGTACCGCTCGTACCACCCGCCGCACGGGCACGAGGGTGGCTACGAGGTCATGTTCGTCGCCGTGAACCGCAGCGACATGACCCGCGAACTTAACACCCGGCTCGAGGCGCTCGGCGACTCGGTGGCGGTGATCGGTTCGCACGGCCTGTGGCAGGCCCACGTGCACACGGAGCGGCCCGGCGATGCCGTGCGGGTGGCCATGAGCGCTGGTGCGCGCAAGGTGGTGGTGCGCGGAATCGATGACCACGCCAAGGACGCCTCCACTATCGTCGCCCTCACCACATGCCCTGGCCTGGCCGACGCTCTGGCTGAGGCGGGCGCGTGCGTGCTGCTGATCCCGGTGCCAGACCAGGCTCCGCGCAAAGACCTGATGCGCGCGCTGCGCGACGCCGTGGGGTCAGCGGGGGTCGTGGTCGCGGGCGATCCCACGCTGCTCGGGGCAGCGCGCAAACTCGCCGCGAAGCGCCGTGGACCCAAATTGACGGTGTTGGACACCGCGCACGAGGCGCACGTGGTGGCCGCTATCGCGGCCTCGGCGCTCGCGACGCCAGGCGAGTCCGTTGCGGACCGCATGGCAGCGGCCATCGCGGCAACGCACGTGATTGAGACCTCCCCCGAGGACCTCGATGATGACGTGGACCGATTGCTCTCCGAACGCACAGAGGTGGTCACGGTCATCGTGGGGCGCGGAGTGGACTCGGCAGTGGCGGATCGCGTGCGGCTCTCCGTTGCCGCCGCCGCACCCCACGCTGATGTGGCCGTGTACGAGGGCAACCAGGTGTCTCCCGCCATCGCCGTTGGCGTGGAGAACGCTCCCGCGTGAGCGAGCGGCTCGAGGAGACGCTCAAGCGAGCGCTAGGTGATCGCACCGCGGCCACACTCGCGAAACTGGGGCTCACCACGGTGGGGGAGCTGTTGCGTCACTACCCGCGCAGGTATGGCACCCCTGGAGAGTTCACGGACATCCGGTCCCTGCGTACAGGGGAACACGTGACCGTGATGGCCCAGGTGCGCTCGGCCACGGTGCGCACCATGCACTCGCGCGGGGGCGCGATGCTTGAGGCGATCGTCTCTGATGGGCGCGATACCCTGCAGCTCACCTTCTTCGCCAAGCGCACGGGCGTGTTGCGCATGCATGAGGACAAGCTGCGGCCCGGCCGCACTGGCCTCTTCACCGGCACGGTGGGGGAGTACCGCGGAAAGCGCCAACTGACGCACCCCGACTACCTCATCGTTGGCGTGGATGCGGCGGATGCGGATGAGGCCATCTACGAGGCACTGCGCCCCATCCCCATCTATCCCGCGGCCGCCTCCGCGCCCACGTGGCGCATCGCGAGGGCCGTGCGCACGGTCTTGGATCCGCTCCAAGAGGCAGACGTTCCAGATCCGATTCCTGCCGACCTACGCGAGCAGCGCGGGCTACCCACGCTCCTCGAGTCCCTGCGCCTCGTCCACGAACCGGAACACGCCAGTGACCACGAGCGCGGTCGTGCTCGCCTCCGTTACGAGGAGGCCCTTGTGCTGCAGACCGCCTTGGCGCGCCGCCGCGCGGAGCACGCGGCGCTGTCTGCCGTGGCGCGGCCCGCGCGCACCGGCGGTCTCGTCGATGCTCTCGACGCGCGCTTGCCCTTCGCGCTGACACAGGGCCAGCACGACGTGGGCAAGGAGATTGCGCGCGACCTCGCCGCGGACGTGCCGATGCTGCGCCTCTTGCAAGGCGATGTTGGGGCAGGCAAGACGGTGGTGGCGTTGCGCGCGATGCTCCAGGTGGTGGACGCTGGCGGCCAGGCCGCCCTGCTCGCACCCACGGAAGTGCTTGCGGCTCAGCACGTGCGTGCATTGCGGGCGCTCCTCGGCCCGCTCGGTGACGGAGGAATGTTGGGGGGCGCGGACAACGCAACTCGGGTAGTGCTGGTGACGGGTTCGCAAGGCTCGCGGGAGCGTCGGGCAGCCTTAGCGGAGGCCGCGGGGGGCGCCGCCGGAATCATCATCGGCACCCATGCCTTGTTGAGCGAAACCGTCCAGTTTGCGGACCTTGGCCTGGTGGTGGTTGACGAGCAGCACCGTTTTGGCGTGGAGCAGCGCGACGCCCTGCGCTCCAGGGGAGAACGCCCGCCGCACACCCTCGTCATGACCGCAACGCCGATTCCACGAACCGTCGCGATGACCGTGTTTGGAGACCTCGAAACCTCGGTGCTCGGGGAGCGCCCCTCTGGGCGCGCCAGCACCGCAACACACCTGGTACCGGCCCAGAATCCCGTGTGGATCGCTCGTACCTGGGCGCGCGTCAGGGAAGAGGTAGACAAGGGCGGGCGGGCATACGTGGTGTGCGCTCGCATTGATCCCACCGAACCGCCCGACGCTGTGGACGACTCAGACGCCGACGATCGCCTCGACCTCGAGCCGGCAAAGGAACGCCCCCCGCTCGCCGCCGCCACAGAGGTGGCCGCGATGCTCGCGGAACGGCGAGAGTTCGCCGGCGTGCGCATTGGGCTGATGCATGGCCGCCTCAGCGCCGAGGAGAAGGACGCGGCGATGGCGCGATTCGCGTCGGGGGAGACGCCCGTGCTCGTGTCCACCACGGTGATCGAGGTGGGAGTCGACGTTCCTGAGGCCACGGCCATGGTGGTCCTCGACGCCGATCGCTTTGGCATCTCCCAGTTGCATCAGTTGCGCGGCAGGGTGGGCCGTTCCACCGCACCAGGAGTGTGCCTGCTCGTGAGCTCTGCCGAAGAGGGCAGCCTCGCCTACGAACGCCTCGCCGCGCTCGCCGCAACTACCGACGGCTTCGAGCTCGCCGAGAAGGACCTGGAGCTTCGCCGCGAAGGCGACGTGCTTGGCGCGGGGCAATCCGGCCGCTCGTCGCTGCGCCTCCTGAAGGTGGTGCGTGACGCCGCGCTCATCGCAACGGCGCGCGAGGACGCGCGCAAAGTGATTGACGACGACCCAACCTTGGAGCGTCACCCAGCCCTAGCGTCGGCCATTCATGCCTGGCTGGGCGGCGATCAAGAGGAGTTCCTCGAGCGCGCGTGAGCCTAGAAGCTGCGTCGCATCTCGTACTCGACCAATTGCGACTGGCCGCTGCCCGAGTAGTACGCGTCCGCGACAATCCCACGGATCACGGTGCGGAGCTCATTGGACCACTCCACCGGGAGCAGCCCGCCCACCTTGTCCACGGCTTTGTCAACGCGCGGCCCAAAGGCCTCTTCCATTTCGAGGGGCAACGTCATGCGGCCAGGCTAGGAGGGTTGCGCCGCGGCCGGTAGGGGTAAGTGAGAAACATCATCCCGGCGAGGCGTCACCGTGGCTGAGGGTTGCCTTGGTCGTAGTACTCAGTGACCGAGACGCCACCCGGAAGGGGCGTCGCATGGTCGAGGCTCACGAAGCGACCGCCGGAGGTCTGCCACAGCGCGGGCCGCAACAGCGCGTACTTTTCCTCGTCCCACGAGCCCCACCCATTCGCGAAGAGGCCGCCCGTATCGCCGGACTCAGGATTGAGGCACCAGAAGGTGTGAGCCAGGTGCTCGTCAACGATGAGGTCGCGCAGAGCGGCCATCCACACGTCCTGGCGAGGGTCTTGGCCAAGGCGCCCTCCCCATTCGCCGATGAGCAAGGGCGCGGTGCCGTCCTGGTGCAAGTACAGCCAGTTCGGCTCCCACACGTCGGTGGTGAGCGAGTCCTTAGTGAAGGGCTTCTGGAACCATGGCTGGTCGTAGACGAGAGGCCCATATTCGTGCGGTGAGTACACGAGCTGGCGTGGCTCCGAAAGGCGCACGGGGAACTCCGCGGCGAACCGCAGATTGCCGCCCCACCACCCAAAGCTGTAGTCACCGTTGTCCGTGGACGCAAAGCTGGTGCCGGTGCGAGGTGTCGCCTCGATGCCCTCCACGAAGACGAGTGCGTGGGGGTTCTGGGCAAGGATCGCGTCGCCCGCTTGCTCTGCGGCATGCCGCCAGTTGTGCTTGGCGGTGGAGGCGTCCCAGATGGCGCGCGGAGTCTCGCTCGGTTGGCCGTGCGGCTCGTTCTTGAGGTCAAAGCCGATCACCGTGTCGTCGTTGGCGTACCGAGCCGCCACCCATGTCCACGCGTCCAGGAAGTCCGCGGTGGAGACCGGTTCGTTGTACCACACGGGGTAGAGGTGGCCGTCGTCATCGGCGAGCGCAGAGTGCACGTCGAGAAACACCTTCACGCCGCGGTCCTTGGCATCGCCGAGGAAGGCGTCGAACACCTCGAGCGTGGTCTTGTCCGCGAGGCCGGGATTGAGCTGCTGGTTTACCGCTTGCGGAACTCGCGCCTCGCCGTCGCGCCATTCGAGCAGGAGTTCCGTAGAGACTGGCACGCGGATCACGTTGATGCCGCGGCTCGCGATCTGGTCCATCAGGTCGTCCAGGTTGGCCACGTTGAGTCCAACGAGCATGCGCTGCTCAAGGTTGAAGCCATACCAATTGGCGCCCGTGAGCCACACCGCGCGTCCCTGCGCGTCCACGATCCGGTTGCCGTCCGTGTGGAGCCAATCGTCGTCACCAGGGGAGGCCACGTTCGCTTGCGACGTGTAGGTGGGCGGTGGTGTGGGGCCAGCGGCCTGACTCTCGCTCACCGGCCCGGTAGCGGTTCCCACGCACGTTGCGCTGAGATCTGACGGCGAACCGCCGTTCGCGGTGAACCCAAACGTGGCCGTGCTCCCAGCGGTGACCGTGCCGTTGTAGCTTGCATTCGCTGCGGTGGTTATACCCGTGGACCCCACCGGCATCGTCGAGTCCCACGATGCCGTGACCACCCCGCCCTCCAGATTGAGGCCCACTTCCCAGTTCGCGAGCGGCGCCCTCGCACTCACAATCACCTCCGCCTGATAGCCACCGTCCCACTGCTTGGTCACACTGAGTAGGGCGGTGCATACGGGGCCCGACGCTGAAGGCGAGGGCGTCGCCGAAGGTGCCTGCGCCGTCGGGCTGGCTTGGGGAGCTTTTGTGGTGGCCGCCCACACCCCGCCTGCGACGACAACGGCAGCGAGCGCGCCCGCGCCAACGAGCCACGGCGCCCGCCGGAACCTCGGTGTCTCTTGGGCCATGGCGCCACAGTAGCGGGCGAGCGGTCGATACGTTTCGATATTCCCGCTACCGTTGGCTCATGCCTCAAATTGTGGTGGGCGACGCGGCCCTCACGGAGCTCAAGGCGCGCGCTCGCGCCGAGCTCGTCAATGACATCCTTCCGTTCTGGACCGAGCACGCCTTCGACGACGCGGGGTGGCTTCGCGGCGCGGTGCTCGACGACCTCACCATCGACAATTCGCGCCCGCGCCACTCGGTCATTGCCGCGCGCACGCTGTGGACGTTTGCGGTGGCGGCGCGCGACCTCGCGGAACGGCGCGACGAGCTGACGGCCGTGGGACAGGCGTCACTCAACCTGTTGCTCGGCGACTTCTGGGACGAGAGTGAGGGCGGCGTGTACTGGGCGCTCAACCCCGATCGCAGCGTCGCCGCCGACCGCAAGCAGGTCTACGCGCAGGCCTTCGCCATCTACGGACTCGCGCAGTGGTACGAGCTCACGGGTGCCGAGCGAGCTCGCGAGGCCGCGTGGGAACTGTTCACCCTGCTCGAGGGGCACGCGCGCGATCGCTCGCGCGGCGGATACCTGGAGGCGCTGTCGCGCACGTGGGGACCGCTCGAGAACACCGCGCTCAGCGATAAGGACATGTCTGTCCCCAAGTCCATGAACACCAACCTGCACGTGCTTGAGGCGTACACAACGCTGCTGCGCGTGACGGGGGATCCCCGGGTACGGGAGGCGCTGCATGAGCTACTCGCCGTGTCGCTTGAGCACATCCTGGTGCTCACTCCCTTCGCCCATTGCGAGTTGTTCTTCGATGCGGACTGGAACTCGCAGGTGGACACCGTGAGCTACGGGCACGACATCGAGGCCAGCTGGCTGTTGTGGGATGCGTGGGAGGCGCTCGCCGCGGCCGGGATCGATGACGGGAAACTCGAGGAGCGGACGCGCTCAGCCGCGCTGCTGCTCGCAGACGCGGTGCGTGCGCACGGACTCGATGACGACGGCGCGGTGATGTACGAGGGCACTCCCCAGGGCGTGGTGAACGATCAGAAGCACTGGTGGCCCCAGGCGGAAGGCGTGGTGGGGTGGCTTAACGCGTTCCAGATCGCGGGCCGCGCGGAGGACCGCGCGGCCGCGCTCGGCGCGTGGGACTTCATCGAAGACAAGGTCATCGACCGTGAGCATGGCGAGTGGTTCGCCGAGCTCGAGCGCGACGGATCAGTGCGCGTTGGGGCGCAAGGCGACGTGAAGATTGGGCCCTGGAAGTGCCCGTACCACAACGCCCGCGCGTGCCTAGAAGTGATGCGCCGCATCGCGTAACCCCTGAACACCTCTCCACACACGGCGGATGCCCCTCCACACAACCTCGGTGTTGCCGGGGTCACGCCCCGTACGACGGGGGAGTGCGGCGTGCTCGGAGACACGGTTTTGTGTGGAGGGGCATCCGCCGTGTGTGGAGGGGTGAACCGGCGGATGCTGGCCCGACGCTGGGCTGGCCTGCCGCCGCCCGTAGACTTCCCGCATGACGCGGATCATCGCGGGGGACTTTGGCGGCAGGCGCCTACAGGTGCCCGCCGCGGGCACGCGTCCCACCACCGATCGCGTTCGCGAGGCGCTCTTCAGCAGGCTCGATGCCGCCAATGCACTCAAAGGCGCCCACGTCCTTGACCTCTACGCCGGATCCGGAGCGCTCGGGCTTGAGGCGATGAGCCGCAAAGCCGCCACCGCAACGCTCGTGGAATCAGCGACGCCAGCCGCGCGCATCATCGAGGCCAACATCCGCGAGCTAGGCCTGGGTACCAGGGCGCGCGTGGTCAAGGAGCGTGCGCTCCAGTTTCTCCGCCGCACCAACGAGACGTACTCGCTCGTCTTCATCGATCCCCCGTATGACATCGCCAGGGGAGACCTCGCGGCCGTCCTGGACGCGCTCGCGGATCGCCTCGATCCGGAGGCGAACGTGATTGTCGAGTGGACCCGCCGCGCGCCCCTTCCGGAGTGGCCTCCAACCATCGCGCCCATCGTCTCCAAGGACTATGGGGAGACAGTTCTCCACTTCGCTCATAAGGTGAAGTCATGACAACCGCCGTTCTGCCAGGCAGTTTTGACCCCGTGACCCTTGGCCACGTGGACATCGCTACGAGGGCAGCGAACCTCTTTGACCAGGTGATCGTGGCCGTGGCCCACAACTCGGCCAAGACCCCTTTACTGAGCCTGGCAGCGAGAGTCTCCCTCGCGTCGGACGCCTTGGCGCACGTGCCAAATGTCACTGTCTCCGCCACCGATGGCCTGCTCGTCGCTTTCTGCAAAGAGCGCGGCGCCACCGCCATCGTCAAGGGTCTTCGCGGCGGAGCGGATTACGACTACGAGCGCCCCATGGCGCTCATGAACCGCTCGCTCACGGGCATCGAGACGGTGTTCATCACGGGCGACGCGGCGCTCGCGCACGTGGCGTCGTCCCTGGTGAGGGACGTTGCGAGGCACGGTGGGGACATCTCTGCGTACGTTCCCGCCGGGGTGCCCGACGCTGTGGCAGCTGCGCTCTAGGCTCGCCGTGGCATCGGGTTGAGCCGGAGGGCTCCTTTCCCGTACACTTGATCGCTGGTCCTGCCGTTGCGTCATGGGCCAAGGTCCACCCGGACCGGAACGAGCTGGAGGCGTGCGTGTCTCATCACCACCGCCCTGCCGCCTCGCCGTACATGTTCTCCATGCGGGAACTGGTGCGTCGTCCCGGCGAGCAGAGGCAAGCCTCTGAGAGCTTTCCGGCCCCTGCGGTCCTTGGCACGGATGTCATCGGTGTGCCGGAGGGCGCGAACGTGGAGCTCAGTGCGAGCTTCGAGTCCGTCTCCGAAGGCATTTGGGCTCACGGAACCGTCGCGGCTGAGGCCGTTGGGGAGTGCAGCCGCTGCTTGGACGAGGTTCGCCTTGAGGTGAACCCGAGTTTCCAAGGGCTGTTCACCTACCCTGACAAGCAGGTCGACGACGAGGAAGGCGAGCCAGAGGACGTCTACGAGTTTGATGGCGACGTCATTGACCTTGAAGAACTTGTGCGGGACGCGGTGGTGACTTCACTGCCGTTCATCCCGTTGTGTGACCCGGATTGCCCGGGGCTGTGCGACCAATGCGGCGCGCGGCTCGCGGATGACCCGGAGCACACGCATGAAGTGATCGATCCAAGATGGTCGGCCCTGCAGGGTTTGACCGAAACGAAAGAGAGTTAGCCGTGGCTGTTCCCAAGCGCAAGATGTCGCGCAGCAACACGCGTGCGCGTCGTTCGCAGTGGAAGGCGACCGCCGCCGACCTCGTTGCGTGCCCGCAGTGCAAGGCGCAGAAGCTTCCGCACCAGGCGTGCCCCACGTGCGGCGCCTACAACGGTCGCCAGTACGTCGAGGCGCTGCGCACCGAGCACGAGGGCTAAGCACCCATCTTCATGACCACACCGGGCCAGGCGTCAGCTGATGCCCTTGTGGAGCGGCTCGGTGTCAGCGTGGACCCCGAGTTGCTAGTGCTTGCCCTCACGCACCGCTCCTTTGCCTATGAGGCAGGGGGGTTGCCCACCAACGAGCGCCTTGAGTTCCTTGGCGACTCCGTGCTGGGCATCGTCGTTACCGATTGGCTGTATCGCACCCACCCGGATCTGCCGGAAGGCGAGCTGGCCAAGATGCGCGCGGCATCCGTGTCGCAACGCGCCCTCGCCGTGGTTGCGCGCGAGCTCGAGTTGGGTCCGTGCGTCCTGCTCGGCAAGGGAGAGCGCACGTCCGGCGGCGCTGACAAGGACTCGATCCTGTGCGACGCGTTCGAGGCGATTCTCGGTGCGATCTACCTCACCCACGGCATCGAGACCTCTCGCGAGGTTGTGTTGCGCTTGGTGGGCCCCACGTTGGAGGCCGCCGCCGTTTCTGGAGTGGCGCTCGACTGGAAGACCTCCCTCCAAGAGGCCACCGCTGAGCGCGGCCTTGGCGCCCCCGTCTACGAGGTGGACGGCACGGGCCCGGATCACCAGCGCGAGTTCACTGCCCATGTGCTCGTTGGCGGCGACGTCATCGGGAGCGGCACCGGCACCGCGAAGAAGCACGCGGAGCAGGCCGCCGCGGCAGAGGCCTATCGCGCGATCGTCGCGACCGACGCCGCGAACGCCTGACTTGCCTGAGCTGCCTGAGGTCGAGTCCGTTCGCCTGGGCCTCGAAGCCCACGTTCTCGGCGCCCGCATCGATCACGTGCAGGTCTTCCGCGACTCGTGCGTCCGCCGCGCCCCCAGCCCGCACGCATTCGCCGCCGCCATTACCGGTTCCCGCATCGAGGCAGTGGTCCGCAGAGGCAAGTTCCTGTGGATGCTGCTCGACGGCCTTGACCTCAGCGGCGGCGCCCTCGCCCTCTCCGCGCACCTTGGCATGTCCGGCCAGTTCCGCGTGGCGCCTGTGCCGGCGCCCGCGCCTCACCCGCATTGCCGCGCTCGCTTCACGCTTTCCCTGCCCGACGGCCCGCTCACCCTGGATTTCCTTGACCAGCGCACGTTTGGTTACCTTGACGCCGAGCCCGTTGTCCTCACGCCGGATGGCCTCCCCGGTGGGCTTGGAAGCGCGTCGCCCTTGGTCCCGGCCTCGGTGGCACACATTGGGCGCGATGCCCTTGATCCCGCCCTTCGCCGCACCACGGTGCTTGCCCAGTGGCGCAAGGGCTATCGCGGGATCAAGCAGGTGCTGCTTGACCAAACCCTCGTGAGCGGAATCGGCAATATTTATGCCGACGAAGCGCTGTGGCGAGCGCGAGTGCATCCCGCAACCCCAGCGTCGGGCATGAGCGGCAAGGCGACCGGCGCGCTCCTGGACGCCGCGCGAGAGGTGATGAGCGAAGCGCTCGCCGCTGGTGGCACGAGCTTTGACGCGCTCTACGTGAACGTCAACGGGGAGTCGGGCTACTTCGACCGTGAACTCAACGCCTATGGGCGTGGGGGAGAGCCGTGCGCGCGGTGCGGACGGCCGATGCTGCGCGCCGTCATGGGAGGCCGCTCCACGCACTGGTGTCCTCGCTGCCAGCGCCTGAGGTCACGATAGGCTCACCCCATGGCCGACATCACCGTGATGGTGCTCGATGACCACGAAGTGGTCCGTCGAGGCATCTGCGACATTATCGATCGCGCGGACGGGTTCACCGTCGTCGCGGAAGCTGCGAATGTGGCGCAAGGCGTGCGCCGCGCGGTGGCCGTGCGGCCGCAGGTGATCCTTTCCGATCTTCGCCTTCCCGACGGCACGGGCCTCGACGTCATCGCCCAGGTGCGGGAGTCGCTTCCTGAGACGCGCGTCGTGGTCCTCACCTCGTATGACGATGACGAGGCGCGTGCGGCGGCGCGGGCTGCCGGCGCGGATGTGTTCCTTGCGAAGACCGCGGGCTCCGCGGAGGTGCTGCAGGCGGTGCGTGACGCCGCGAGCGGCCGCGAGCACGGTCAGCACATCGCTGTGCACGAGGACGACGCCGTTGCGCGCCTCACGCCGATGGAGCGCCGCGTGCTTGACCTCGTGGGTCAGGGGCTCGCGAACCGCGAGATCGCGGACAGCCTTGGCATCGCCGAGAAGACCGTCAAGAACCACGTGACGAGCGTGCTCGCGAAGATGGGCCTGCAGCGCCGCACGCAGGTGGTGGCGTGGGCTACGGCGAAGAAGGCGCAGTCGTTCCGCGGTTGACGCGTTCCGTTCTGCGGCGTTGTCGTACCCCCATGGCGATGGCCACCACGCCAAGGACCAAGAAGACCGCGTTCAAGGGGTAGAAGTATCCGGGTGCCACCGCGAGCGCTATCGCGCCAACCCCTTTGGCCCACAGCGGGGCGGGCATGAAGCACAGGACCACCCCGACCGCGCCAACCACGGTGAGGGTTATGAGGCCGGGATTCGGCCCCTCGTCGGCCGCTTCCGACATGAACAGAGCGGTGTTAACGACCGCGAGCACGGCGGCAATTCTGAGCGCGACGTTCATGGTCCCCCTATTCGTTGATCTCGACATTCCATTCGGCACGGGTGCCCGGGTGGTCGGTGGCCGGCGCCACGGGATCCAGCGTGAACGTGCCGTTGCGGCGAAGCGCGCGGCCCGCGAGATTGGAGGTTCCCGAGTGGCGATTGCGCGCACCCGCGGGCCCGATGCCGTTGTCGGTGACCACAATGCTGAATCGTCCGTTGGCGGCGCCAAGATCGATGTGCACGGCCGACGCGTCCGCGTGGCGCGCCACGTTCGAGAGCAGTTCACGCAGCACCGCCACCACGTCATCGCCGAGGCTCACATCCCCGGCCACCGCGTCGTCAACGCCCACCCAGTCGGCGTGGAGAGTGGGGACGTAGCCCAACGAGTCTTGAGCCATGATGAGCTCGCGGTTGATGCGCTCACCGAACGGCTCGCTTGATCGGTGACCGGCGAGGGTGCTCATGACGCCGCGCACCTCGTGCTGGGCGCGCTTGACATGGTCGAGGGTTCGCGACAGCCGCTCAGCAGCCTCGGGAGACACATCCGCGGAGATGGCCTCAATCTGCATCGCGGTGGCGAAGAGCTCTTGGGAGACGAAGTCGTGGAGATCGTCGGCGAGGCGATCACGCTCCTCCAAGAGTTGCGTGACGTTCTTAACGTGCGCCAGCTCGGACAGCGTGAGGGCCACGGCCGCTTGGTTGGCGAAGCGTTGAGCGGTGGCGAGGTCCTCGTCATTGAAGGGCCGCTGACCCTTGTCTCGCCATAGCATGAGTAGCCCGACGCTGCGGTCACCAGTGCGCAGCGGCGCGTAGAGCGTGGGGCCAAGATCGCGCACGGGAACAAGGATGGTTCCACCGGGCGGCGCGGCGGCGATCGCTCCCTCACCCGTGCGGATCGCGCCAATCGCGAAGCCGTCCTCCGGTAGCACGAGTCCAAGGAGTTCGCTCGCGAGGGGGCCCGCGGTGAACTCCATCACCCACGTGTCGCCAACCCCGGACAGCACGAGGGCGGCGTGAGCTGCATCGGCAAGGTTCATCGCGGACTCCACCACCAGCCCAAGCGCGTCCTCTTCGCCGGGATTGCTGAGCAGTTCCGTGGTGATTCCCTGCGACGCTTCGAGCCACCGCTCGCGCCGTACAGCGCGTTCGTAGAGCTGTGCGTTGTCGATCGCCACGGACGCCGCGGCGGCGAGCGCGAGCACCGCATCTTGGTCGTCGGCGGTGAAGCCTCCCACCTTGTCCGCAAGGTACAGGTAGCCAAACACCTCGCCCCGCACGCGCAAGGCCGTGCCAAGGAACGCCCCCATGGGCGGGTGACCAGGGGGGAAGCCCGCAAACGACGGATGCTTCGTGAGCTCGTCGATGACGATCACGCCGTCGTCGGGAATCCTCGCCAACGTGGCCACGTGGTTAGGTGCGCGGCCAATCCGAGCCCACACGCCGTCGGGCACCCCTGTGTAGTGGAAGTCAACACTGATGCCGTCCGCGTCCACGATGTTGATGGCCGCATAGTTGGCGCCGGTGTGTTCGGTGGCGGCACCGAGGAAGCGGTCGAGGACGTGCGGCAGGTCCAACTGGGCGTTGAGAGACACGATCGCGTCGAGCAGTGGTTCACTCACCATCGAGAGTCACCACCGCGTCCGCCATCGCCATCACCTCGTCGTCGTGCGTCACGATCACCACGGTACGGCCCTGGGCGCGCATCGCTTCGACGGCCGCGCCAAAGGCGGCGATACCAGCGGTGTCGAGGTGCTCGCCGGGTTCGTCGAGCAGCTGCAGCGGCACGTCTGCGAGTAGGGCACGGGCCATCAGCAAGCGCCGGCGTTCGCCGCCGCTGACGGTGTGACCTCCCGTCCCGAGTTCCGTGTCCAACCCGGCCGGAAGTGCACGCACCCACTCGGCGAGCCCCACGCGCTCAAGCGCCTCCCAGGCATCGTCGTCGGTGATTCCCGCCCTCGCGACGCGCAGGTTTTCGAGCACCGTTGTACCGAAGAGGTGCGCGTCCTCGAGGGTGAGCGCGAATGCCGCGCCCGCGTCGGCGGGAGTGAGGCGTTTGCCGCCGTAGGTGACGCCGCCCGCGACCGCGGGAAGGGCGCCCGTGATCGTGAGCAAGAGCGTGGTCTTGCCCACGCCGGAGCGCCCAACGAGCGCGAGCGCGCTTCCCGGCGTCACCTCTCCCGTGACGGGTGGAGTTGGCTTGGCGCCCGGCCAGCCAACGCTCAGGTCCGTGAGCTCGAGCGTCGCCGGGGTGATGATGCCCGACGCTGTGGTCGCCTCTGGTTCGTCGCTCATCTGGGCAAGGCGCAACGCCGCGGCGGACGATCGGTAGTACTGCATGATCGCAGCAGGGATGGCGCCGACGGCCTCGAAAGCGGCGAGCGGAGTGAGGGCGACTATCGCGGCCGCGGGGCCGCTGATGTCGCCGTTGCGGGCCGCGGTCACGGCGAGTGCGAGGCACGCGATGAGTCCAAGGCCGCTGAACAGCGTTTGCGAGGCCGCCGCGAGGGACGCGGGCCGGGCGGCGGCGTCGGCCGCACCTTCAGAGGCGCGGTTGGCACGCCGCAATGCGTCGAGCGCCGCGCCGTCCTCGTCCCACACTCGGTGCTCGGCGCTCGATTCGATGGCGGAGAGCGCCGCCGCGGACACCTCTGCGGCCGCTGCCACGCCTGCGTCGGCGGCGATGCGCGCCTGGCGAGCGGTGAGGACCGCGGGCACTACGCCCGCGAGGATCAGGGCGAGCGCGAGGGCCGCGCCCGCGATCGGTAGTTGCCACAGCACGATGCCCGCGGCGACCGCGGAGATGGTGACGGCCACGCCAAAGGGGATGAGGGAGCGCACCACGACGTCGCCAACGGCGTCCAGGTCCGCTCCCGCTCGCGCGACGATATCGCCGCGCCTCAGTGACAGCACGGAGCGCGCGCTTGCGCCCGCGAGGCGTTCGTACGTGCGCTCGCGAAGCGTCACCACCCCGCGCAGGGCGGTGTCGTGGGAGAGCAGGCGCTCCACGTAACGGAACAGGCCGCGCCCGATGCCGAAGAACCGCACTGCGACCGCGGCGAGAGCGAGGTCGGCAGGGGAGGGCAGCTGCGCGGCGCGGCCGATGAGCCACGCGGCAACGGCCGCGAGTCCCACCGCGGAACCAAGCGCGGCAGAGCCCGCAAGCACTGATCGCGCGTACCCCCACCAGGTGATGCCGGTATCGCGGATGGCCTCTCTCAGCGCGGATCGTGGCGTCATGACGCACGCACCTCTACCAGGGATGATGCGGCGTCCATGAGTTCGCGCTCGTGCGTCGTCACTACCACGGTGCGCCCGGCAGCGGCCGCCGCGAGCACCGCGGCGATCACCTCGGCGCGCCCAGCCTTATCCAGGTGCGCGGTGGGCTCGTCAAGCAAGAGCACGGGACGGTCTGACGCAAACGCGCGCTCGAGAGCCACGCGCTGGCGCTGGCCAAGGCTCAGCGTGCGGCCCTCTGGGCCGAGGTCTGGCCGCTGCGGCACCCACGCGCACTGCCGGGTCCATGAATCGTCCTCAACTGCGGAGGAGCCGGAGCCTAAGGTGACGCCACCCGCCGTCACGACCCCCGCGTCGGGCATTACCAAACCAGCGAGAGCCGCGAGGGCCGTGGACTTGCCCTCTCCGTTGGGGCCAACGAGCACGGTCACCGCGCCCGGGGCGGCCTCGAGCGACAGGGCGGCAGGCGCCATTCGCCCGTCCGCCGCGGTCACCCCAAAGCCCTGAAGCGACACCGGTGTACCGACAAGCGATGGGGCGGGGCCGGTGCGAGGGCGCTGGTCTGTGCGCTGGTCAAGGAACTCGAAGGCGGCGTCGGCGGCGGCCATCCCGTCTGCAGACGCGTGGAAGTGCGTGCCAACGTTGCGCAGCGGCAGGTAGACCTCTGGCGCAAGCACAAGCACCGCGAGCGCCGTCTCGATGCTGATGTTGCCGTCCGCGAGGCGAAAGCCCATCGACACCGCAACGAGCGCCACGGACAGCGTGGTGAGCAGCTCAAGCACCATTCCCGAAAGGAACGCCACGCGCAACGAGGACATCGTCGCGCGGCGGTGGGCGTCCCCAAGCTCGCGCACGCGCGCCGCTGGCCCCTGCGCACGCCCAAAGCCGCGCAGCGTGGGGATGCCCGAGATCAGGTCGAGGGTCTGCGTGCTGAGGCGCTGCATCGCGGTGAGGTGCCGCGCGGACCGCACCTGCGTGAGGCGGCCGATGAGAATCATGAAGATCGGCACCAGCGGGAGCGTCACCACCACGATGAAGGCGGACGTGATGTCGAGCCCGAGCACCACCACAACCATGATCGGCGTGACCGTCACGGCCAGGAACAACTGCGGCAAGTACCGCACAAAGTAGGGGAGCAGGTTGTCCAGGCCGCGCGTAGACAGGATGGTGACATCGGCCGCACGGCCCGACGCTGCCCACCTCAACCCCAGCGTCGCCGCATGCTCCACCACGGCCTCGCGCAGTTCGCTCACCACGCGGGTGCCTGCACGGTGGGCTTGGCGCTCCTGGAGCCACATGAGCGCGGTGCGGAGCGTGACGATAGCCGCGAGCCACGCGATCCCCACGGGGAGGTCACGAACGCTCACTGGAACCAGGCGCCCAAGCCAGCCAAGGCCGTCGGCCGTGAGCTCACTGGGGGCGAGCACAGGTGACAGGACGCGCGCGATCACGAGCGCCTGCAGCAGGATCAGTACAGCGGTCAAGACGCCAAGAACCGCCGTCACGATGACGTAACGGCGGGCCGGGCCGATCCGCGCTACGAGGCGCGGATCGAGGGGACGCATACGGGGCTAAACCTTGGAGAAGGTCAACTCGGAGTGCTCAGGGATGTGATCCACGTGGAGGCGCTTGCGGAACACCCAGTAGGTCCACGCCTGGTAGCCGAGGACGATAGGCGTGAAGATCACCGCAACCCACGTCATCACCTTGAGCGTGTAGTCCGTGGAGGAGGCGTTGTCGAGCGTGAGCGAGTTGGCCGGGTCGTTGATCGCGGGCATGACGTTAGGGTAGAGCGCCCCAAAGATGAAGACGACCGCGGCGGCGATCGCCACGGCATTCGCGATGAACGCGAACCCAAACTTCTTGGTACTGCTGAAGTACCACGCGGCGATGAGCGAAACGGCTGCCACACCCACGGCACCCCACGTCCACGTGTTGCGCGAGTACGCGAGCTGACCCCACACGGCCCACACGCCGGCGGCGAGAATCGCGAACAGGCCAAAGCGCTTGGCGAGCTTCTCGGCGCGCTCGCGGACGATGCCGTCAGTCTTGAGTGCCAAGAAGATGGAGCCGTGGCTCAGGAACAGCAGCAGCGTCACCACGCCGCCGAGCAGCGCGAACGGGCTCAGCAGGTCAAAGAAGTTGCCGGAGTACTGGTGGTTCTCGTCAAGGTTGACGCCGCGCACCAGGTTGGCGAACGCCACTCCCCACAGGATGGACGGGATCCACGCGGAGATGATGATCGCGAGATCCCAGCGCGAGCGCCACACCTCGGAGTTGATCTTGCCGCGGTACTCGATCGCGACCGCGCGAATGATGAGCGCCACGAGGATGAGCAGCAACGGCAGGTAGAAGCCGGAGAACATCGTGGCGTACCACTCGGGGAAGGCCGCGAAGGTGGCACCACCCGCGGTGAGCAGCCACACCTCGTTGCCGTCCCACACGGGGCCGATCGTGTTGAGCGCCACGCGGCGCTCCGTGTTGTTGCGGCCAACGATCGGCATGAGCATGCCCACGCCGAAGTCGAAACCTTCGAGCACGAGGTAGCCGGTCCACAGGACCGCCAGCAGGATGAACCAGACGAGTGCGAGATCCATGGGGGGACTCCTAGTACGCGAACGACAAAGGACCGGGGGCCTCGCCGTCGTCGGGATTATGGGGCGGATTGGCGGGGGCAGCGCCCTCCACCGCGTAGCGATGGATCAGGCGGAACCAGAACACGCCAAGCACCGCGTAGACCACGGTGAAGACGATCATCGAGGTGAGCACCATGGTCGCAGACACGGCCGTGGAGACACCGAAGGTGGTGAGCAGGAAGATCTGGTCGGAGCCCGTTGGGTTGGGCGCCACCACGAAGGGCTGACGGCCCATCTCTGTGAAGATCCACCCGAAGCTTGCCGCGAGGAACGGCATCGGCAGCGACACCACGGCAAGGGTCTTCATCCACTTCTGGTCCGCGTACTGCTTCTTGCGCGTGGTCCACAACACCGCGAGAGCCAGCGCTGCGCAGAACACCGCGAGGCCGATCATCAGGCGGAACGTCCAGTACGTGATGAGCAGGTTGGGCTGGTAGTGGATAACGTCGCCGTTCTCGTCCACCGCGCCGTAGCGCTCCACGTACTTGGGTTGCAGGTCGTTGAGCCCGGAGACCTCCGCGTTCCAGTCGCCCGTGGCGAGGAAGCTGAGCATGCCGGGGATCGCGAGCACGGTCTTGACGTCGTTGCAGTCGGTGGCGCCGAGGTGACCAACCGAGAGCAGCGAGAACGCGGCAGGCTGCTCCGTCTCACAGAGTGCCTCCGCAGCCGCCATCTTGATGGGTTGCTGCTCGAACATGATCTTGGCCTGCTCGTCACCGGAAATGATCACGGCTGCGCCAGCGATGATCATCACCCACGCCCCAAACCGAGCCGCCGTGCGGTACATCGGCAAGTCAGCGTCGTCCTTGTTAGCGCGAGCCTTCTTCACCATCCAGTACACGCCGATGCCGCACACGAACGTGCCGGCAACGAGGAACGCGGTGGAGATCACGTGGGGATACGCGACGAGCGTGGTGGGGTTGGTGAGCACCGCCCAGATGTCATTCATCTCGGCACGGCCCGTCTCAGGGTTGTACTCGGCGCCAACCGGGTGCTGCATCCACGAATTGGCCGCGATGATGAAGTACGCGCTGAGCGTGGTGCCGATCGCGAGCAGCCAGATGGTCGCAAGGTGCACCTTGCGCGGCAGCTTGTCCCAACCGAAGATCCACAGCCCAAGGAACGTGGATTCCAGGAAGAACGCGATGAGCGCCTCCATGGCAAGCGGAGCGCCAAAGATGTCGCCGACGTAGCGGGAGTACTCGGACCAGTTCATGCCGAACTGGAACTCCTGCACGATGCCGGTCGCAACGCCAAGCGCGAAGTTGATCAGCAGCAGCTTCCCGTAGAACTTGGTCAGCCGCAGCCACTTCTCGTTTCCGGTGCGGTACCAGGCGGTCTGCATGATCGCGACCAGAACGGACAGGCCGATGGTGAGGGGGACAAGGACAAAGTGATAGACGGTGGTAATTCCAAACTGCCACCGAGCCAGATCAAGCGCTTCCATGAGCGAGTGGGGACCTTTCTGTGCTCCTAGGCGCGAATCTACCGACCTTCCTGGAATGACGCTGGGGGACCAAGGTCCCGGGTGTGTCGCGCGGCTCGCCATTATCAAGAAACTGGGGAAAACCAGCACCCCTGTGCCACAATGGTCCGCAAGGAAGCGCCCAGCCACACCGGACGCCACCCGCGCGACATTCGCAGTCGAGTTGCTGCCAGTCCCGCCAGGATCCCGCCCACAAGGCGGAGACATCGGGGATGGGCGCATAACGCTGTAGCCGCGGCCACTTGAGACTTGCGCGGTCGGAAGTTCCGAACCGCGAACGACGAATATCGGTGCTCCGTGTGGGGAGCCTCGATCAGGAGTACCCGCGTGAGCGAGGACAACACCACACCCGAATTCTCCAGCAACGCCGTGATCTTCCAGGCGCCGGAGCCCGTGAAAGCCCCCACCCGCTCTCGCCGTGCGTCCGCGCCGGCCGGTCCGCCTTCGGGCACGTCCCAGGCGCCCGACGCTGTGGAGGCTCCCGCTGAGGTCGCACCTAAGGCTCCGCGCAAGAAGGCGGCTCCCAAGGCGAAGGCCGCACCCAAGGCGGATGCCGCGAACGACGCCGCAAGTGACGCTGCACCCAAGACCGACGCTCCGGCCGACTCGGCACCTACCGGCGACAACGCCGGCGGTGGTGACGAGGGCGGCGCCGGCGAAGGCGGCGAAGGCACGGCGCGGCGTCGTCGTCGTCGCGGCGGCCGTGGACGCGGAAAGAAGACCGGCACCGCCGCGAACACCGACGAGAGTGCAGACGCAAGCGACACCCAAGGCGACGAGGGCGCGGAAGGTGACGCAGCGTCGGGCGACGATGTTGACGAGGACGGCCAGCCGCGCAAGCGCCGCCGTTCGCGCGGATCTCGTGGCGGGGCTGCGTCCACGCAAGTAGACCAGCTGCAGGGCTCAACGCGCCTGCAGGCGAAGCGTCAGCGTCGGCGCGAGAGCCGCGACGGGCAGCGCCGTCGCCCCGTGATCTCCGAGGCGGAGTTTCTTGCGCGCCGCGAGTCCGTCAAGCGCTCCATGGTGGTGCGGGAGAAGGACGGGCGCGTGCAGATTGCGGTGCTCGAGGACGACGTGCTTGTTGAGCACTACGTCTCGAGCCAGGCCCAAGAGTCCATGGCCGGCAACGTGTACCTGGGCCGCGTGCAGAACGTCTTGCCTGGTATGGAGGCAGCGTTCGTCGATGTGGGCCGCGGCCGCAACGCCGTGCTGTACGCGGGCGAGGTGAACTGGGATGCAGCTGGCCTCGAGGGCAAGCCGCGCCGCATCGAACTCGCGCTCAAGCCCGGCGACACCGTCATGGTGCAGGTCACGAAGGATCCGATCGGCCACAAGGGCGCTCGCGTCACGTCGCAGATCTCGCTCGCCGGCCGCTTCCTCGTGTACGTGCCCGGTGGGGGAGTGACGGGCATCAGCCGCAAGCTCCCCGACACCGAGCGAGCGCGCCTCAAGAAGCTACTGCGCGAGGTCATCCCTGCAGATGCGGGTGTGATCGTGCGCACCGCTGCCGAGGGCGCCTCTGAAGAGGAGCTGCGCGCCGACGTTGAGCGCCTCAAGCGCCAGTGGCAGACCATCGAGGATGAGGTCAAGAACGGCAAGGCTCCCAAGCTGCTTCGCGGTGAGCCCGACATGGCCATCCGCGTGGTCCGCGACATCTTCAACGAGGACTTCGATTCGCTCACCATTCAGGGTGAGGACACGTGGAACTCGCTGTCGATGTACGTGAGCCAGGTGGCGCCCGACCTGCAGCAGCGCCTGCACAAGTTCGTTGGCGACCGCGACGTGTTCGCGGAGGCCCGTATCGATGAGCAGCTCGCGAAGGGAATGGACCGCAAGGTCTGGCTGCCCTCGGGCGGCTCGCTCGTCATCGACCGCACCGAGGCGATGACGGTCATCGACGTCAATACCGGCAAGTTCGTGGGCAAGGGCGGCACGCTCGAAGAGACGATGACGCTGAACAATTTGGAGGCCGCGGAAGAGATCGTTCGCCAGCTGCGCCTGCGCGACATCGGCGGCATCATCGTTATCGACTTCGTCGACATGCTGCTCGAGGCCAATCGAGACCGCGTGCTGCGTAGGTTGATTGAGTGCCTTGGCCGCGACCGCACCAAGCACCAGGTAGCCGAGGTCACCTCGCTCGGCCTGGTCCAGATGACGCGCAAGCGCGTTGGCCAGGGCCTGGTCGAGGCATTCAGCGAGACCTGCGAGCATTGCAAGGGCCGCGGATTCCTCGTGCACGGCGAGCCCGTCGCCGAGGCTTCGGAAAAGCAGCCGGAGGCCCGACGCTCTGGCCGGGGTTCGCGTGGCGGTGCCAGCAAGGCGCCGGTTGAGCACAACCACTCGCACTCTGGTCCCGTGAACGGCGAGACGCACGCGCTCGACGACCGTGAGGACGCTCGCGCGGCGGTGAAGGCGACGCTCGCGTCGATTGCGGCGGCGGCCGAGAAGGCTCACCCGCACGACGAGGACGGCGAGCCAGTCGTCCTGCGCGAGCCGCAGGAACTCGACGTGCCCGTGGAGCTGCCGGGCGACCACGTTGAGGCGGAGCCCGACACCGAGCCGCAGCCCGAGCCGACCGAAGACCAAGGCGAGCAGAACGCCTGACCCGGCCACAGCGTCGGGCGGGCGAGCCAAACTGACGGGCAGAACGCGGATTGATCCGTCAGATCCCGTGAAATCACGGAAACTGACGGACCATGCAATGGCACGTCCGTTGGAACCCGCAAGCCCGCGATGGGCACGGGAGCGAAACGGCGCGGCGTTTGACCGGGACCCCCTCGAGCGGGTACATTTGTACGTCGGCGCGGAAGCGCCCAAACCCGCATGCGCCCACCAAAATGGGTGCGGCTGCGGCGGGAAACCTGTCAAGACGTTAAGGAACGCATCATGGTGTACGCGATTGTGAAGGCCGGTGGCCGCCAGGAGAAGGTCTCCGTAGGCGACATCGTCGTGGTCAACCGCCTCAAGGCAGAGGCCGGCTCGTCGATTGAGTTGGCTCCGCTGCTGCTCGTCGACGGCGAGACGGTGACCTCGGACGCGAAGGCCCTCGCCAAGGTGAAGGTCACCGCTGAGGTGATCGGCAACGAGCGCGGTCCCAAGATCGACATCCTCAAGTACAAGAACAAGAGCGGCTACCGCAAGCGCATCGGCCACCGTCAGGACCTGACGCGGCTCAAGGTCACCGGAATCAAGTAAGGCGAACTCCTCATGGCACACAAAAAGGGCGCAAGCTCCTCGCGCAACGGTCGCGACTCGAACCCCCAGTACCTTGGCGTGAAGCGTTTCGGCGGCCAGGTCGTCTCCGCGGGCGAGATCATCGTTCGCCAGCGCGGCACCCACTTCCACCCGGGCAACAACGTTGGCCGTGGCAAGGACGACACCCTGTTCGCCCTCGCCGCCGGCTCGGTGCAGTTTGGTCAGCGTCGTGGCCGCAAGGTCGTCGACATCGTGGCCGCAGAGGCGTAACCCTCACCGACCACCAGTTTTTCGCTCAGGGGCGCGCCGCATGGCAGCGCCCCTGACGCATATCTAGGCTCATATCGTCACTAGGAGGGCACCATGGCTTCGTTCGTCGATCGCGTGGTGCTGTACGTGACCGCCGGCAACGGCGGGCACGGTGTCGCCTCGGTGCACCGTGAAAAGTTCAAGCCGCTCGGGGGGCCCGACGGCGGCAACGGTGGGCGCGGAGGTTCCGTTGTCCTTCGCGTAGACCCCCAGGTGACCACGCTTCTCGATTACCACCACGGTCCGCACCGCAAGGCATCCAATGGCGCCCAGGGCGCTGGAGACATGCGGCACGGAGCCAACGCGCCCGATCTGGTCCTTGGTGTGCCCAACGGCACCATCGTGAAGTCGCCCTCCGGCGAAGTGCTGGCCGATCTCGTTGGCGACGGCGCCGAGTATGTGGCCGCCGCCGGTGGCCGCGGTGGACTGGGCAACGCCGCGCTCGCGAATACCAAGCGCAAGGCGCCCGGCTTCGCGTTGCTTGGCGAGCCCGGCGAAGAGGCGTCCGTTCTTCTTGAGCTCAAGTCGATCGCGGATGTGGCGTTGGTGGGTTACCCCAGCGCTGGAAAGTCCTCGCTTATCGCGGCGATGAGCAAGGTGCGGCCCAAGATCGCTGACTATCCGTTCACCACTTTGGTGCCGAACCTTGGAGTTGTTGAGGCGGGCGGAGCTCGCTACACGATCGCCGATGTGCCCGGCCTCATTGAGGGCGCATCAGAGGGCAAGGGCCTTGGTCACGACTTCTTGCGCCACATCGAGCGCTGCTCCGTGATCGCCCACGTGCTGGACACGGCCACGCTGGAGAGTGACCGCGATCCGCTGCGCGACCTCGACGTCATCTCCGGCGAGCTGCGCGCCTACAGCACTGACGACGCCATCAACGGAGTGCCGCTCGCGGAGCGCCCACAGATCATCATCCTCAACAAGGTGGACGTGCCGGACGGCCGCGATCTTGCGGCGATGGTGCGCCCTGAGCTCGAGGAGCGCGGCATGCGCATCTTCGAGGTCAGCGCCGTGACTCACGAGGGGTTGCGAGAGCTGAGCTTTGCGCTCGCGGACATGGTGGCGGAGGAGCGCGCCAAGGCTCCCGAACTCGAGGCTGCGCCCATCGTGATCCGACCGCGAGCCGTTGACGACAGCGGGTTCACCGTGACGCACGTGCGCGACGGCGCGGAGGACTACTTCCAGGTGCGCGGCACCAAGGTGGAGCGGTGGGTCAAGCAGACCAACTTCACCAACGACGAGGCGGTGGGCTACCTCGCGGATCGCTTGGCGCGCGCGGGGGTTGAAGAGGCGCTGTTCAAGGCTGGCGCGGTTCCCGGTTCCGAGGTGGTCATTGGTCCGCGCGAGGGCGGGATGGTCTTTGACTGGGAGCCCACGATGATGGCGGGCGCCGAGTTGCTTGGCGCCCGCGGTTCCGATCTGCGGCTTGAGCAGCACGAGCGTGCAGAGCGCGCCACCCGCGCCCAGAAGCGAGAAGAACTCAAGGAACGTTACGAGGGAAGGGCAGCGGCGCGCCGCGAACTCGACGACGAGCGTGGTGCGGGACACTGGACCGACCCCGCCCGCGACGATCAGGACCTGGAGGACGAGTGAGCCACTCGCGTGCCGCCATTCGCGACGCGCGCCGCATCGTCGTCAAGGTCGGTTCTTCCTCACTGACGGGCGCTGACGGACACCTCGACGAAGCCCGCCTTGCAGGCATAGCCGATGCCGTAGCGTCGGCCCGTGTGCAGGGCCGGGACGCTGTATTGGTGACCTCTGGAAGCATCGCCGCTGGTATTGGGCCGCTTGGTCTGCCTGCGCGGCCGCGCGAACTCGCGATGCAGCAGGCCGCGGCCTCGGTGGGGCAGGGCAAGCTCATTGCCGCATACTCCACGGCGTTCGCCCGCCATGGGCTCACGGTGGGCCAGGTGCTTCTCACCGCGGATGACATGGTGCGCCGCACGCATTACGGCAACGCCCAGCGGGCCCTGAGCCGGTTGCTGGAGTTGGGCATTGTGCCCATCGTCAACGAGAACGACACGGTGGCGACGGACGAGATCCGCTTTGGCGACAACGACCGCCTCGCCGCGCTCGTGGCAACCGTGGTGCACGCGGAGGCCCTGGTGCTGCTCACGGATGTGGACGCGCTCTACACCGCCGCGCCCGGCACGGAGGGTGCGCGGCGCATCGCGGTGGTCTCGAGCCCCGCGGATCTGGACGGCATCGACGTCACCCGCCGTGGCTCCGCCGTGGGCACGGGCGGCATGATCACCAAGCTCGAGGCCGCGTCGATCGCCACCTCCTCCGGAATGCCGGTGCTCCTTGCTGGGGCGTCTGACGCGTCCGCGGCCGTGGCTGGCGAGGACGTTGGCACCCTGTTTGTGGCCACGGGGAAGCGCTCGGCGACGCGGCTCACGTGGCTCAAGCACGCGGCGAAGACTCATGGCCAGTTGGTGCTGGATGCGGGTGCCGCGCGGGCGGTCGCTGGCCGACGCGCGTCCCTTCTCGCCGCCGGAGTCACCGCCGTGCGCGGCGAGTTCGAGGCGGGTGACCCCGTGGAGATCGTGGGGCCCGATGGCGCCATCGTGGCTCGTGGCCTCGCGGCGTTCCCCGCTTACGAGATTCCGGCGATGTTGGGGCTCTCGACCGCGCAACTCAAGAACACGCTTGGCGAGCACTTTGCGCGCCCGCTTGTGCACATCGACGACCTCATCGTCGTCGCTTAGCGCGCACCGCTTTCACCAGGAAGAACACGCCAGAGCCCACCCCAATCGCGGCCGTAATGGTGCGTGACGTCATCTCTACGTGGGTCTGACCATGCCCACACCGCGGCTAGCATCCACGCATGGGTTTCTTGCGATCGTTTAAGGCCGCGTGGGCGGGCGATATCGACAACCTGCGGGAGGGGCCAATGGCGTTCGGCGCCGTGGGAGCACCCGCGCTTGACGAGGTGCGAGCCGCGCTTGAGGCGGGCTCCATCACCATTGCGGACGCGGAACTCCGCGCCGGTGAGCAGGCGGATTACTTCTTCTGGGAACTCGCTTCTGAGCGCGGGCTGCCAACCGCTCGCTTTGAGGCCTGGCACGCTGACGGCCCTACCCCGGTGACGGCTGCGCTCGTAGGCATGGGTTTGACCCGTGACGCCTGGGCCGTGCGCACTGGCGTTGTGGCGAGGAAGGTGGATGACACCGTCTGGGAGAGCTTCTTCGAGGGGCTAAACAAGGCCGAGGACTTTCTCGCCGAACAGGTGGAGGCCTTCCCTGACTCGCACCTTCCGTGGGTGCCGCTCATCGCTGTGGCTCGCGGGCTGCAGGCGGATGTCGACGAGAAGATCGGTCGCTTCGAACACGCGAGCGACCGCAAGCCGTTCGACTTCTACGCGAGCGAGGCGCTGATGCAGGGCCTCGCCGCCAAGTGGACGGGGGACCCGGACGTGTCGTGGGCGTTCGCGCGGCACGTGATCGAGAGCACCGCTCCGCGGGATCCTGCGCGCGCGATGCTCGCGCATGCGGCCATCGAGAGCGCGAAGAGCGGCCTCGAGCCCAAGCTCTCGGCGGCCCAGTACGACGAGCTGGCTCATGTCTTTGAACTGTTCATGAGGGCGAGCAACGCAAGCCCCGGCCCCGAGGAGATCCAGGCGCTCAGCGCGTTCGTGGTCGCGGTGCGTCCGCGAGAGGCCAAGACCGCGCAACTCACTCTCGAGGCGATTCAGCGGATTGCCGGCCGCTGCGGCGGGTATCCGTGGTGGATGGGCGACGATCCTCTCAACGCCTTCGACTTCATGATGATGCAGCGCGGAGTTGAGGCGCAGAAGGCGCTGGGAAAGATCTAGCTGCGCTGCCCCCTGGCACCGCTCGCGGCACTAGTGTCATAGACATCCGATGTGAGGGAGCGATCATGAGCGTTGACACCGTGCAGACACCAAAGACCCCCTGGTGGTCGCGGGAGCCCGACGCTGTGGCAAGCGAGCTTGCCACCTCGCCACAGGGGCTCACGGGTTCCGAGGCGGCATCCCGGCTGCAGAAGTACGGTCGCAACCAACTTACGGCGGCCAAGCCAGCGTCGTTCGTGCAGCTGTGCGTGAAGCAACTTGCGGACCCCATGAACATCATGCTCGTGGCAGTCGCCGTGATCTCGTTCGCGATTGGCCAGGCGTCCACGGGAATCCTCGTTGCTTTGCTCGTCGCCTTCAACGTGTTTTCTGGCGCGCGGCAAGAGCAGAAGGCGCAGGCAAGCGTCGACGCGCTCGCGACCATGCAGGTGCCGCAGGTTCGTGTTCATCGCGACGGGGCAGTGGTATCCCTGCCAGCTCCCGAGCTGGTCCCCGGGGACGTGGTGGAGCTCGAGGCGGGAGACATCGTGCCCGCGGACGCGCGCATCCTCAGGTCAACCACCCTCGAGACCCAGGAGGCGGCCCTCACGGGCGAGTCCACGCCCATCGAGAAGTCAGCGACCGCAACAGCGGAAGACGTGGTGCTCGGCGACCGCAGCTCGATGGTCTACCAGAACACCTCGGTGACGAGAGGCACGGCCACGGTCATTGTTGTCGCTACCGGCATGAGCACGGAGATGGGCGCTATCGCCACGATGCTCGCGCAAGTGGAGCGCGTGCGCTCTCCGTTGCAGAAGGAACTGGGCTCGCTGACGAACGTGATTGGGGCAGTGGCCTGGGGCGCGGTGGCGATCATCATCGGCATCGGCCTGATGCGAAACCAGTCCTTCGCGGATCTCATGTTCCTTGGCACCGCCGTGGCGATCTCCGCGATCCCCACTGGTATGCCCACGTTCGTGCAGCAGATGCTCGCGTGGGGCGCCAACCAGTTGGCACAGTCCAAGGCGATCATCGCGTCCCTCAACGACGTAGAGACGCTTGGCGCCACGAGCGCGATCTGCTCCGACAAGACGGGCACGCTCACGATGAACGAGATGATGGCGCGGTCCATCTGGATCGGCGGGCGCACCTTCTCCGTAGATGGCGCGGGCTACTCCTTTGAGGGAGCCGTGCGTTCCGCCGATGGCGAGCCGGTGGAACACAACCAGGCTCTCGCCTACGCACTCGCCCTCCCCAACGACGCAACCGTGAGCGCGGACGGCGTGGTGATCGGCGATCCCACAGAGGCCGCTTTCGTGGTTCTCGCCCAAAAGCTTGGCGTTGACGTGCCTGAGATCAAGCGCAAGTTCCCACGCCTCGCCGAGGTGCCGTTCGATTCCGACTACAAGTTCATGGCCACCTTCCACCGCACAGAACTCCAGGGCCAGGACCGGCTCATCGCGATCGTCAAGGGCGCTCCGGATGTGCTCCTGGCGCGGTCCACGGAGGCGTTCGTTGACCGCACAACGCGCGCACCCGTTGCCACGCTCGCGGACAAGGTCACCGAAGAGATTGAGTACCGCTCCTCCCAGGGCCTGCGGACGCTCGCGCTTGCCATCCGCGTGTTCGAGGACAAGGAAGAGAAGGCAGCCCTTGCCGACCCCATGAGCTCCATGCAGGGCCTCGTGTTCGTGGGGGTTGTCGGCATCGTCGACCCCTTGCGCCTCGAGGCAAAGCTCGCGGTGGAGGAGGCTCAAGCTGCTGGCATCACGGTTCGCATGATCACCGGCGACCACGTGGTCACGGCCGCGGCGATCGGCAAGGAGTTGGGCCTCACCGGCCAGGGAATGGCGGGCGTGGACTTCGCTGCGCTGTCCGACGCTGAGGTGGACTCGCGCTTGGACGACCTGTCTGTCTTTGGTCGCGTCACGCCTCAAGACAAGCTGCGTCTGGTTCAGCGATTGCAGAACCGGGGCGAGGTTGTGGCGATGACGGGCGATGCTGTCAACGACGCCGCGGCGATCAAGCAAGCGGACATCGGCGTGGCCATGGGCTCCGGCTCCGAGGTCACCAAGCAGGCGGCAAAACTCGTGCTCACGGATGACAACTTCGCCACGCTTGTGCATGCGGTGAGGCTTGGCAGAGCCGTGTATCAGAAGATCGCTAACTACCTCACGTTCCAGATGGGACAGCTCATCTCGCTGGTGCTGTTGTTCCTGGTAGCGAGCATCTTCAACGTGAACGAAGGCATGGCGCTGACGCCCATCCAGGTGTTGGTGCTGAACTTCGCGGTGGCGATCTTCGCGGTGATCGTGATCATCATGGAGCCGGAACAACCAGGTCTCATGCAGCGTCCTCCGCGCAACGTCAATCAGGGAATCGCGAGTGGCAAGAACGTGCTGCGCTGGCTCATCTACGGCGCCGTGCTGTTCCTGGTCTCGTTCGCGCCGCTGTGGATCTTCAGTGACGATCTCGCGGGAGCGGACACCCCGTCGTACCCCGTCACCATGACGTACGTGATCATGGCCTTCGGAACGCTCGGCACGGCAATCGCACTACGGCGGGATCCTGAGTTTGGATTCAAGGCACCGTGGGGCAAGGCCATGCAATTGCAGATCTGGCCCGTGCTGTTCATCGTGCTGTCGACGGAGCTTGGCTTCCTGCAGCGGTGGATTGGCACCACTTCGCTCAGCCCAAACGAGTGGCTCATCTGCATCCTCATGACCCTCGTCTTGGTCGGTGTGGTCGTGGGTGACACGGCTCTGCGTCACAAGAAGCCGGCGGCCGTCACGCCAACGGTTCAACAGGCGGTGGAACCGGCTCGCGCCCGCTAACCCAAGCGCCCCTCCACACACACCGAATGCCTCTCCACACAGATTGAGGTTCCGGCGGCGGCGATCCACCTTTTCCATGCACACCAACACCGGCGCGGGACTGAGATTGTGTGGAGAGGCGATCGCTCTGTGTGGAGAGGCGATCGCGGCCTAGACTTGCCCGCATGACTGCCACGGACGTCGATGTTGAGAAGGCCGTACTCGAGGCGTGCCAGCGCGCCAAGGTCGCGTCGCGCTCGCTAGCCACGTCAACGCGCGCCCAGAAGGACGCCGCGCTCGAGGCAATGGCCGACGCTCTGGTCGCCAATGCCGCAGCGCTCGTCGAGGCGAACGCCAAGGACGTTCAGCGCGGCCGCGACAACGACATGTCGCCGGGGCTCCTCGACAGGCTGACGCTCACGGAGGCCCGCATCGGCACGATCGCCGAGGCTCTGCGCTTTGTCGCCACCCTCCCGGACCCGGTAGGGGAGGTGCGCCGCGGCTCCACGCTTCCCAACGGCCTGCGCCTCATCGAGAAGCAGGTTCCGCTGGGCGTGGTTGGCATGATCTACGAGGCCCGCCCCAACGTGACGGTTGACGCTGCCGGCCTCGCGCTGAAGTCGGGCAACGCTGCCGTGTTGCGCGGCGGCAGTGCCGCGGCCAGTTCCAACGAGGCGATCGTCGCCGTGCTCCAAGACGCCCTCGAGACCGTGGGCCTGCCACGGGACGCCGTGCAGTCCATCGACGCCTACGGCCGCGAGGGCGCGCGCGTCCTGATGAACGCAAGGGGCCTGGTAGATGTGCTGGTTCCGCGTGGCGGCCGCGACCTGATTCAGACGGTCGTCCGTGAGTCGACCGTCCCCGCCATTGAAACGGGCGAGGGCAATTGCCACGTCTACCTCGACGCGAGCGCGCCGCTGCAGCGCGCCGTAGACATCGTCCTCAACTCCAAGACGCACCGTGTGGGAGTGTGCAACGCCGCGGAGACGCTGCTGGTGCACAAGGACCGCGTTGGCGACGTCCTGCCCGCCGTTCTCCAGGCACTGGCCGACGCTGGGGTCACCTTGCACGTCGACGGCGCCACCGCGCAGGTTGCGCCGGCGGGCGTGGAGACCGTCGCTGCCACGGACGAGGACTACGCCACGGAGTACCTGTCCCTCGACATCGCGGTCAAGGTGGTTGACGACCTCGAGGAGGCGCTCGCGCACATCCGCCGCTTCACTACGGGGCACACGGAGGCGATCGTCACGGATGACATCGGCTCCGCTGATCGCTTCGTGGCGGGCCTGGACTCAGCGGCGATCATGGTCAACGCGTCCACGCGGTTCACCGACGGCGGCGAGTTTGGCCTCGGTGCGGAGATTGGCATCTCCACGCAGAAGCTGCACGCCCGCGGACCCATGGGCCTGGGCGAGCTCACCACCACCACGTGGATCGCCTACGGCGACGGCCACGTGCGCGGCTGACGGCGTGCCCTGAAATACCTCCGCGCCATGGAATACTGGACCAACACACGAAAGGACAGGCGATGGTGACAGCAGTGCTGGCCGAGACGGCAGAGAAGGCCCACGAAGGCGGTATCAACCCGGTCGCCGTTGGCCTCCTTGCATTCACGGTGCTCATGGGCATGCTGTTCGTTGTGTTCGCATTCCGGAGCGTCGGCACGCGTCACTGATCGTGACTCGGCTCGGCATCCTCGGCGGTACGTTCGATCCTGTCCACATTGGCCACCTTGCGGCGGCCTCGCAGGTGCATCACGACCTTGGACTAGACCGGGTCCTCTTGGTCCCAGCGAATGCCCAGCCTTTGAAGCCCGCTCCCATAGCGTCGGGCAGTGACCGGCTGGCAATGTGCCACGCCGCCATTGCCAACGATCCTCGCTTTGAAACCAGCGATGTTGACCTGGTGCGTGGGGGAGCCACCTACTCGGTGGATACGCTTGGCGATCTTCGCAAGGCGCACCCTGGCGCGGAGTTCTTCTTCATCACGGGCGCCGACTCTTTGGCGACGCTCCCGCAGTGGAAGAACTACGAGATTCTCGTCACACTTGCCACGTTTGTGGGAGTCCAGCGGCCGGGTCATTCGTTGGAACAGTTGGATGCGCCACATGTCCTGGTAGATGTTCCGGCGTTGGCGGTATCCTCAACAAATGTTCGCGACCGTGTGAGGGCGGGTGCGCCGATTCGTTACCTGGTGCCCGACGCTGTTGCACAGTACGTAGAAGACCACCAGTTGTACCTCGGAGGATTGCATGAGTGAGCCGGCCCAGCCTTTGTCGCGCCGTGAGCGGCGCGCAATGGAAGAGGCGGCACGCGCGGCTGAAGGCGAGATGACGCAGGCGCTGCCCGTGGCCTCGACCCCAGAGCCCGAGAGCATCATGAGCCGCCGCGAACGTCGCCGCCTTGAGCGCCTCGCGAACCCCATTGAGACGTGGACCGAGGAAGAGGAGCTCATTGCAACTGGCCAGATGCCAGCGATGACGCCCGAGGTTCTCGCCGAGCAGGAACGCCTCGCCAAAGAGCGTGCTGCCGCTGCCGCCGCCTTCGCGGAGACGGCGCCAGAGCCTGAGGCCGAGCCGGTCGTTGAGTCCGTTGTTGAGCCTGTAGTGCCCGACGCTGTGGCTGAGCCGGAGCCCGTGGTTGCGCCGGAGCCCGTGGTTGCGCCGGAGCCCGACGTTGCGCCAGAGCCGGTGGCCCAGGAGGCGCCGTCGGCGATCCCTGCGGACCTGCGTCACCTCTTCCCGCCGGGCTCGTTGCAGGCGCGTGCTTTCGAGGCCCAGCAGGCCTCCGCCCCGCAGACCACTAACCAAGGCGATGCGGACGAGATTCGCCGCCTCACTCACGAGGCGATGGCGGGCATCACGCGAGCCAGCACGGGAGCGGTGCCGGAGGCGACGCAGCCGGAGCCTGAACCGCAGCCGGAGCCTGAACCGCAGCCGGAGCCGGAGCCTGAACCCCAGCCCGAGCCCCAACCAAAGCCCCAGCCGGAGCCCGCCCCCGCGCTCGACGTGCCGGAACTTCCGGACGGCGTGGACGTCGAGGAACTGTGGAACGCCCCCACCGTCGATGAGCCCGTGCGTGCGTCGATCCTTCCGCAGGCAGCGCCCGCGGAAGAGGCACCTGTTGACCTCACAGAGGCGCCCTTTGTCCAGGACATCCCGGTTCCCACGGAGCCGGCCCGCGACGGTGGCACGGGTGTGAGCCCGGTGTGGAGCGCACTTGTCCCGGCAACGCCGGCCCCCGCGCGTCCCGCCCAGCAGGCCGCGCCGGCCACGACAGAGGCGGCCGCTCCCACCATGTGGGACACGCACCCGTTCATCAATCCTGGTGCCACGCCGGTCCGTGAGCTCCCCGCGGAGCCGGTCCAGCGCGAGCTTCCCCGCCCCGATCTCAGCGCGCTGCTGAATACGCAAGCCAACCCCACCGTCGGGCAGCAAGCGGAACTGCGTTCTACCGAGCCGCTCACGTCCTCCGGCGCGATGCCCCAGCGCATCGCCGAGCCTGCCGCGGGCGGCGGCGCTCGCCACTTCCGGTGGGCCCACCTGGCGGTCATCGGTGCGCTCGCGTTTGTGCTTGGCGTGCTGGCCTGGAACATCGCGAAGTCGGGCTCGTGACGGCCTCTGAGCGGGCCTTGGAGCTCGCGCGCACTGCTGCGCTTGCTGCCGAAGACGTCAAGGCCGAGGAGATCGTTGCGCTCGATGTGAGCGAGAAGATGCCGCTCGCGGACGTCTTCCTTATTGCGTCAGGCACTAACGAACGCCAGGTGGTCGCGATTGTCGACGCGATCGAGGAGAAGCTCCACGCGAACGGCGCCAAGGCGCTGCGTCGTGAGGGCGCCCGCGGCGGCCGATGGGCCGTGCTGGACTTCAACGACCTCATCGTGCACGTGATGCACCAGGAGGATCGCGCATACTACGAGCTTGAGCGCTTGTGGAAGGACTGCCCGGTAGTGCCGCTGCCATCCGCCCCGCTACCCTCGGAAGGGTGACCCGGCTCTTCATCGTTCGCCACGGCGAGACCGAATGGAACAAGCTGGACCTGCTGCAAGGCTCCACTGACATCCCCCTGTCCGACGCTGGGCGGGAGCAGGCGCGCATCATGGCAGCCGTACTTTCTCAGTTGGTTTCGCCCGACGCTGTGCTCGTTTCGTCGCCGTTGTCGCGTGCGCATGACACGGGCTTGGCGCTCGGTGCCGTTCTTGGTGTGCCGGTGGCCCTCGATGATCGCTTGCGCGAGCGCGCCTACGGCGTGTGGGAGGGAATCACTCCGGAGGCGCGGCTCGCGGGATGGCCCGCCGAGGTCGAGGAGTGGCACGCGCACGGCAACCCGGGCATCGAGGGCTTCGAGGTGCACGAGCTGGTCGCGGAACGCGTGGCGGCGTCGATTGAGGAGTGGGCTGGGCGCGCGACGTCTGATCTTGTGGTGTTCTCTCACGGCTCGTCTGCGCGTATCGGCATGATGGGCCTCCTTGGGCTGTCGCTCAACCACCGCACGCTTGGCAATCTGGGCAACACGTGTTGGTCTCGGCTGCGCCACCGCCCGGATGGGCGCTGGCAACTTGAGCGCCACAACGTGTGGGCGGACGTGGTCTATGTGGGTGGTGTCGCGTGAGTCGCATTGTCTTGTGGCGCCACGCGCCCACGCCCTCCAACGCCGACGGCCGGGTTCAGGGCCGCTTGGACGTTGATTTGGACGCGGCTGGGCTCGCGCGCGCCGCGTGGGCGGCGGAGAGAATCGCGGCTCGTTATGGGGAGACGGGGGAGCGTGCGTTGCGCGTGTTCTCGTCGCCGCTGCGCCGCGCCGTGCAGACTGCCGAGACGCTGACCGCCCTGGTAGGTGGCTCTGTTGTGGTCGATGAGGCGTTCAACCAGCGCTCGTATGGCGCGTGGGAGGGGCTCACGTGGGACGAGGTCAAGCGCGACTGGCCAGCGCAATGGGAGCAACGCGAACGCGGCGTCGATCCCGATGTACCGGGGTGGGACGGCCAAGAGGCCGTCGCTGCCCGAGTGCTTGCCGGGCTCGAGCGAATCTGGGACGACGAGGTGCCCGCGGTAGTGGTCACCCACGGAAGTCCCATCACGCTTGGTCTGCTGGCAGCGATAGGTGAGCCAGCGTCGTCCGTTGTTCTTGGACGCGTGCCGCACGCCGCGGCTGCTGTGGTGACGCGAGTTGAGTCGGGGGCGTGGCATATCGAGGCGTTTGGACTGGGTGCCGATTAGTTGTTGGCGGCTCGCCTGGGCTACTATGGCAGTCGCTCATTTGAGCAAGAGTGATCGCAAGATCGCGGGGCTGTGGCGCAGCTGGTAGCGCACCTGCATGGCATGCAGGGGGTCAGGGGTTCGAGTCCCCTCAGCTCCACTCTGGTTGAGACAGAACGAGAAGGACCGTCCGGATGGGCGGTCCTTTTTCGTTTGCTGGTGTGTGCAGCGGAAGTGCGCTATCGACAAACTCTGCCCTGCGTAGATAATTATCTACGAAGGGAGTCGTGACATGGCCGAGTCGATCAGCGTTGGCAAATTGCGCCAGAATCCCACCGCGATGCTTCGCGCTGTGCAGGCGGGCGCCACCTATACGGTCACTGACCACGGTCAACCCATCGCCGAAATCGTCTCAGTCCAACGCTTCCGGTGGGTGCCCAGCGAGGAGCTCAATGCGTTGCTCGGTGAACTAGGTTCCGAGCCCGGTTGGCATGACGATCTCGATGACCTCCGAAGGGCTGAAGACCCAGCCGATCCCTGGGGCGCGCCAGCGTGAAGGCGATTCTCGACACCAATCTGCTCGTCGCAGAGAGCTTGGAGCACGAGGGCTACAAGGTTGCGATCTCGTCGCTTTCGTGGGCGGAACTCGGCTACGGCATTCGCAAAGCCTTGGATCCAGCGGAGCGAGTGCGAAGGGAATCACGAGTCGCGCGGCTCCGCGCGTTGCTCGGTCCAGGCATTCCCTTCGATGATGCGGCGGCGGCAGCCTATGAGTCCGCATGTGGGTTGCTCATCGCCCAGGGCCGGTCGGTACGCGGGCGCGCCATCGACCTCATGATCGCGGCAACCGCGGCGGCCCACGGAGCCGTAGTGATCACGCGCAACGCGGACGACTTCGCCGGCCTCGAGGGCCTCGTGGAAGTTGTGCGCGCCTAGCCGTGTTGACCTGGTCGGCAATACTTGACCGACAACGCCCGATCAAAGGAGACCCCGCATGGCCGACGCTGACGTGACCAAGACCCCCGTCCTCCCTGGTGACTTCCAGGAGCAGGTGTTCAAAGTCATCGCGGCGCAGCGGCCCGCGGCGATCGCCTACATCAAGGAGATTCGGCGCAAGAAGCCCGACGCCACGCCCGCGCAGGTGATGAAGACCATCGAGTCGCAGTATGTGGCTACGGCCACCACGGCGAGCGCGGCGATTGGTGCGTCGGCCACCATTCCTGCCGTGGGAGTGCCCATCGCTATCGGCCTTGGCGTTGCAGACCTGCTGTTCTTCTACGAGAGCACGGCCCTGTTCGCGATCTGCATGGCGGAGCTGCGTGGCTACCGCATCGACGATCCCGACCGCGCCAAGGCCGTGGTGCTTGGTGCGGTGCTGGGGGAGAAGCGCAAGAGCCGCGTGACCGAGCTCGCCCTGAGCGCGCTCCCCGCCGGCGCCACGATTCAGGGCGCCCGCACCGCCACCGAGAAGACTGCGGGCAAGGTGGCGCCCAAGTGGGGTGACCTACTCTCGACGCAGCTGCCGGACTCGGCGCTCGTGCCCGTGACGATGGTGCTGGCTCGTGAGGCAGGCGCCCACATCGCCGTGCTTGGTAGCGTGAAGATCAGCTCCAAGGCGCTTCCCGTGATCGGCGCCGTGGCGGGCGGTGCGGCCAGTTACTACTTCGGCTCTGGCGTGGTGAAGTCGTGCCGCGAGGGATTCTCCGCTCCCCTCGAGACGTGGCCGGACTGGCTCGAGCTCGACGACAGCGATGGCGACGGCATCCCCGATCCTTCCCGCGCGGTGGTCGCGATGAGGGCCGCTACCGAGACTGCCAAGGACTTCGGCGAGACCGTGTGGACCAAAATGGCCGAGGCCACCGAGGCCTTCCGCAGCGTTGAGGTGGACGAGGACGGCAACCCGATGGAGGCCCGCGCCAAGACCGTTGCAAAGGACGCCGCGAAGAAGGCAGGCTACGCCGCCAAGACGGCAGGTAGCGCCACGGCCGATGCCGCGAAGAAGGCGGGCTCCAAGGCCAAGGAACTGGCCGATGCTGCGGCCAAGAAGGTGAAGCGCGAGGGGTAACTACAGCGCTGAGCAGTGACTCGGGACCAAAGTCCCAAACCAGCACCCAGCCACCACATCTAGTGTGGCCTAACACGCATAGACACTAGATGTAGTGGCCAACTCCCCGGTGGCGCCACGGAGGAGGAACCATGACCGCCACCGAGGTCACCCGCACGGCCGCACCAAACTCAACCACAGCGTCGGACCCAACAACAGCGTTGGGCATGCTGACGGTAGTCAAGCGCGACGGCCGCACGCTCACGTTTGACGACGCGCGCATCAACCAGGCGCTGCGCAAGGCCTTCGAGGCCGTCCACGGCGACGTCACGGACCAGCACGCGCGCGCCATCGCGCAGCTCACGCAGGCAATCGACGAGGAACTGGCGCGCCGCTTCACAACAGAGGTCAAGATCTACGAGATCCAGTCGGTGGTGGAGCACGTGCTGCTTGAGGCTCGCGAGTACGACGTGGCTCGTGCCTACATCGACTACCGCGTGCAGCGCGATTTCGCGCGCTCCAAGGCCACGGACCTCAACCACTCCATCAACAAGCTGCTGGACAAAGACAGCACGCTCGTCAACGAGAACGCCAACAAGGACTCCGAGGTTTACAACACCCAGCGCGACCTCACGGCGGGCATCGTGGGCAAGGCGATCGGCCTGCGCATGCTGCCGCCGCACGTGGCGAACGCGCACCAGAAGGGCGACATTCACTATCACGACCTCGACTACCACCCGTATCAGCCGATGACCAACTGCTGCCTCATCGACTTCGAGACGATGCTCGCGAACGGCTTCCGCATCGGCAACGCCGCCGTCACGCCGCCCCGCAGCATTCAAACCGCCACGGCGCAGATCTCGCAGATCATCGCCAACGTGTCCAGCAGCCAATACGGCGGCTGCACGGTCAACCGTGCGGATGAACTGCTGGCCCCGTACGCGCGGCTCAACTACGCAAAGCACCTGGCAGACGCCGCGGAATGGGTGGAAGAGGACAAGCGCGAACAGTTCGCCCAAGAGAAGACCCGCAAAGACATCTACGACGCGATGCAGTCGCTCGAGTACGAGATCAACACGCTCTTCACGTCGAATGGCCAGACCCCGTTCACATCCGTTGGCTTTGGCCTCGGCACCGATTGGTACGAGCGGGAGATCCAGACTGCGATCCTCAACATCCGCATCCGTGGGCTCGGCGGCGAGGGTCGCACGGCGATCTTCCCCAAGTTGCTCTTCACGCTGAAGCGCGGCCTCAACCTGGACCCAGGCGACCCCAACTACGACATCAAACTGCTCGCCGTCGAGTGCGCCACCAAGCGCATGTACCCGGACGTCCTCAGCTACGACCGCATCGTGGAGATGACCGGCTCGTTCAAGGCGCCCATGGGGTGCCGCAGCTTCCTGCAAGGCTGGGAGGACGAGGACGGCAACGACGTGGTCGCCGGCCGCATGAACCTCGGCGTCGTCACCCTCAACTTGCCGCGCATTGCGCTGGAATCTCGCGGCTCCCAAGAGGTGTTCTGGGCACTGCTCGAGGAGCGCCTCGCAACCGTCCGCGACGCACTCATGTTCCGCATCACGCGCTGCAAAGAAGCCACGCCCGGCAACGCGCCCATCCTCTACATTCACGGCGCGTTCGGTAAGCGCTTAGGCCCGGCCGACTCTGTGGACCAGTTGTTCGCGAATGGCAGGGCTACCGTGTCGCTGGGTTACATCGGTTTGTATGAGGTCGCTACCGCGTTCTTTGGCGGCGAGTGGGAGGGTGACCCCGTGGCCAAGGAGTTCACGCTCGACGTGCTCCGATCCTTGCGAGCGCACGCGAAGAACTGGACCGCAGCGTCGGGCTACCAGGTGAGCGTGTACTCCACGCCGAGCGAAAGCCTCACCGATCGCTTCTGCCGCCTGGACAAGGAGCGCTTTGGCGAGGTCGCGGACATCACCGACAAGGACTACTACACCAACTCGTTCCACTACGACGTGCGCAAGTCCCCAACGCCATTCGAGAAGCTCGACTTCGAGGCGCCATACGCGGAACTCGCGACGGGCGGGTTCATCCACTATTGCGAGTACCCGGTGCTCCAGCAGAACCCCAAGGCACTCGAGGCCGTATGGGATTACGCCTATGACCGCGTTGGCTACCTGGGCACGAACACGCCTATCGACCGCTGCTATGAGTGCGGGTTCGCCGGCGACTTTGACCCCACGGAGCGCGGCTTCGCGTGCCCCGAATGCGGCAACGCCGACCCGCGCTCGTGCGACGTGGTCAAGCGCACGTGCGGCTACCTCGGCAACCCGCAGCAGCGGCCCATGGTGCACGGGCGGCACCAGGAGATCGCGGCCCGGGTAAAGCACATGCCTGGTAGGACCAGGGTTCCGTAGGGAGGTTGGGTCATGCCACTCGCCCCGGATCCCGCACTGTGGCTGAGCTCTCGCGTCAGCCAGCAGTACGTCGCGGACTACAAGCCGTTCACGTTCGTGGACGGCGAGGGGGTGCGGTGTGCTCTGTATGTGAGCGGGTGCCTGTTCAAGTGCGAGGGCTGCTTCAACGTGGCGGCACAGAGCTTCCGCTACGGCGTTCCGTTTACGAGGGCGCTCGAGGACGTCATCATGCGCGACCTCGCCCATCCGGCAGTCCAGGGCCTCACGCTGCTGGGGGGCGAGCCGTTCCTTAGCACCGAGGTGTGCCTGTCTGTGGTGACTAGGGCGCGAGCGGAGTTCGGCAGCACCAAGGACGTGTGGGCGTGGTCGGGGTACACATTTGAGCAGATCGTGGCCGAGGGCGGGGACAAGCTCGCCCTCATGGAACTGTGCGACGTGCTCGTGGACGGTCCGTACCTCGCGGGAGAGCGCGACCTCACGCTGCGATTCCGCGGCAGCCGCAACCAGAGAGTGCTGGACGTGCGAGCGTCATTGGCTGCAGCATCGGCCATGACATGGCGACCTCGCCCAACCGCCGTAGTTGCGCGCTAGCCCCAGTTCCTGACCGTAACAGCCCTGACCACTCAGGGGCCTCTTGCGAGTCCGCGCGAGCGCCGAAGTGCCGAATAGTGGTCAGGGGTGTTGTCGGTCTCGCGCGAGGGCTGGCGCAGGGACGTGCCGAGCGTTGCACTGTGAGATAGGTAACCGGCCCGGTAGCAGCAGGCCCCGTTGGGCCTACCATTCACTAGTGCGCATTGCATTTGTGGGGGACAGCTTCACTGAGGGCGTTGGGGACGAGCGGTCGGATGGCTCGCTGCGCGGCTGGGCAGACATGGTTGCCAAGGGCCTCGCGGTCAACGGCGGCGAGCACGTCCACTACGCGAACTTTGCCGTGCGCGGACGGCTCCTTGAGCGCATTGCGACCGAGCAGGTTGACCAGGCGCTCGCGCTCACGCCGCCCCCAGACTTGCTCGTCATCAACGGTGGCGGCAATGACATGCTCCGCCCTGGCTACACCACGGCCGCGTGCGTGGCGCTGCTTTCCGGTGTGGTGGAGCGGGCCGCGGAGGCGGGCGCGGACCTGCTCATCCTGAGCGGGCCGGATCCCAGCGACAACCTTCCCAACGGCGCCGCCTTCCATCGCCGTGGACGCGAGTTGACGGATGCCATTCCCTCCCTTATCTCGGGTCTCGATGACGTGCGATTCGTCAATTGCTTCGACGACGCCGAGCTTCGCGATCGCAGCTACTGGTGCGAGGACCGCCTGCACCTCAACGCTCGCGGTCACGAGCGCGTCGCGGCGCTCGTGCTGACGGTTCTTGGTGTTGCGACGCCATTGCCCGCTCGCGGCGAGGCGGCCTCGCCACGTACAAAGCTTGGGGACGCCGCGTACACGGTGCGTCACGTCGCCCCGTGGGTTGGCAGGCGGATCATGCGCCGCTCGTCGGGGGATGGGCGGTCCGCGAAGCATCCGCAGTGGATCGAGATAGCGCTCGTTCAGCCGCAGGACTAGCCGGGATTACGATCGATGGGTGCGTATCGCAGCCGTCGGTGACAGTTTCATGGAAGGCATTGGCGACGAGGTCGTGGGGCCAGACGGCGTGCTCGGCGAGCCGCGCGGGTGGGCGGATCGCGTGGTGGAACAACTCGCGCAACGCCTCGACGAGCCCGTCTACTACGCCAACTTCGCCATTCGCGGCCGCATCCTCAAGCCCATCGCCACGACGCAGCTCGACGCGGCGCTCGCACTGGACCCCAAGCCGGACCTGATCCTGTTCAACGGTGGCGGCAACGACATGCTGCGCCCCACCTTCAACGTGAAGAAGATGATCCGCCTCACCGAACTCGCGATCGACAAGTGCCGCGAGGCGGGCGTGCGCCTCGTCTTCGTCACCGGCGCGCATCCCACCGAGCGCCTGCCTTTGGCTCGGCGCATGGACGGCCGCGGAGATGCCTACATGGATGCCGCGACGGAACTCGTGAGCCGCACCGGCAACGAACTCATCAGCAATTGGGGTGACGACCACATCAGGGACGCCCGTTACTGGGCAGATGACCGGCTCCACCTTGGCCCTCTTGGCCACGAGCGTGTTGCCGCGGCCGTGCTCACCGCGCTCGGCTATCCCACGGATTTCCCCGACGAGGGCGATCCCGCACCCCCCGCCACCTTCCGTTCCGAGGCTCACTACGCGCGCGTCCACGTGCTCCCGTACATCGGCCGCCGCCTCGCCTCGCGCTCCACGGGCCGCGGCCGCGAACCCAAGTACGCGACATGGCACCTGATGGGAGAGTAGGGGCGTGAACGCAGACCTCGTCTTCACCGGTGGTTCCGTCTTCCTGCCCGACGCTGGGGCGCCTCCCGCGTCGAGCGTCGCCGTAGCTGGGGGCCGAATTGTTGCGGTTGGCGGCGATGAGGTTCGGAACCTCATTGTCCCTGGTACGGAGGTGGTTGACCTCGCCGGTGGCCTCCTCATTCCAGGGTTCCAGGATGCGCACGTGCACCCGTATGGGGGCGGCAGAAGCCTGCTGAGTTGCAATCTGCGTGCCGCGGAGACGCCCGCAGAGGCGCTCGCCAACGTCGCCGAGTACGCGGCCGCGCACCCTGACGACGAGTGGATCACCGGCGGCGGCTGGTACATGTCGATGTTCCCCGGTGGCACCCCAGAGGCCGCCTTCCTCGACCGCGCCGTGGCGGACCGACCCGTGTTCCTCACCAACCGCGACGCGCACGGTGCGTGGGTGAACTCGCGCGCGCTTGAACTCGCGGGAATCACCAGGGACACGCCAGATCCGCGCGACGGCCGCATCGAACGCGACGCGGCGGGTGACCCCACGGGAACGCTTCACGAGGGTGCAATGGCCCTCGTCAGCGGGCTTATCCCTGACAGCACCCTCGAGCAGCGCGAGCATGCGCTGCTCGTGGCCCAAGAGCACCTCCACGGCTTTGGAATCACCGCGTGGCAAGACGCGATCATCGGCGACTACGCGGACATGCGCGACCCCGGCGCCGCGTATCACCGTATCGGTACGCGACACCCAACGACGGCCGGGTCGCTTACGGCCCGCGTGGTAGGCGCCCTGTGGTGGGACAGGGACCGTGGTCTGGAGCAGATTGCAGAACTTGAGGAGCGCAGAGCCACGCTCGGCGCAGGCCGGTTCCGCGCCACGAGCGTCAAGATCATGCAGGACGGGGTCGCGGAGAACTTCACGGCCGCAATGCTCGAGCCGTACGCGGACGGCCACGGCCACGCCACCACCAACGACGGGATCTCGTTCGTGGACCCCGAGCTCCTCGAAGAGGCCGTGACCGCGCTGGATTCCAGGGGCTTCCAGGTGCACTTCCATGCGATCGGCGACCGTGCCGCACGGGAGTGCCTCGACGCCGTGGAGGCCGCTCGCGAGGCCAATGGAATGCGCGAGACTCGCCACCACATCGCGCACATCCAGGTGGTGCACCCAGAAGACATCCCGCGCTTCGCCGCGCTGGGCGTCACCGCCAATATGCAGGCCTTGTGGGCCACCTACGAGCCCCAGATGACGGAGCTCACGCTGCCCTTCCTCGGCGAGACCCGCGGCGCGTGGCAGTACCCATTCGGCGAGCTTTCCCGCGCGGGCGCGCGCCTCGCCGCGGGCAGCGACTGGCCCGTCTCGAGCCCCAATCCACTCGAGGCCATTCACACCGCGGTGAACCGCTGGGCACCCGAGGAAGGGGAGCAGGAGCCGTTCCTTCCCGGCCAAGCCCTTACCCTTCGTGAGGCGCTCACCGCGTACACGGCAGGCTCGGCTTACGTGAATCACCTCGACGACAGCACCGGCACCATCGAAGTCGGCAAACTGGCGGACCTTGCCGTGCTGGATCGCGATCCATTCGCCCACGCACCCCAAGAGATCAGCGCGGCTCGAGTGACCGAAACCTTCGTTGAGGGTCGGCGCGTGTTCGCGGACGGAGACCGCTCGTGACCCTTCACGCTGTCGGTACATACGCGCAGGATCCGGGCCCGGTTGCAGTGTTTCTGCACGGCTGGGGCTCCGATGAGCAGGATCTCGCGGGGCTCGCCGGCTACCTCCCGCGCGGCCTCGCTTGGGCTTCCGTACGCGCACCCCTTCGCCATCCGAGCTTCGGTTACGCCTGGTATCCACTCGAGTCCGAGGACTCGTGGGATCGCCAGGCGCCCATCGATGCGGCCACCGACGCGCTGTGGACCTGGGCGGACGCCGAGCTCCAGGACCGCCCACTCATCGCCATTGGCTTCTCGCAAGGCGGTCTCATGGCGTCCCAATTGCTGCGAACGCACCCCGATCGCCTCACGGGCACGGTGATCCTCAGCGGATACGTGCTTCCCTCAACTCAACGAGCCGACGCTGTGCTCGCCGAATCACGCCCCCCGGTGTTCTGGGGAAGGGGAGACGCGGACTTTGTGATTCCGCCGCACGCGATCGCCGCGACGGAGGAGTTCCTCCCCGCGCACTCAACCCTCGAAGCGCACGTCTATACGGGCGTTGGGCACAACGTGAGCGAACAAGAACTCGGCCACCTGCGAACGTTTGTGGAGAGCGTCACTGGACCGTAGCCCGGGCGATGGTGGTGCTGATCTAGCGAGGATCATCCAAAGTCGAGCAGGTCTCCAAGCCACGATTCCTTCTTCTTGCGCTGCCCGTACTGCTGCTGGCCGCGAGGGTCTTGGTAGGCCTGCTGTTGCGGAGCGCCAGCGCGTTCGGCGCCGCGAGGCGCGCTTTCTGTGACCGAGCGGTCCAGGATTTTGTCGAGTTCGCCGCGATCGAGCCACACGCCTCGGCACTGGGGGCAGTAGTCAATCTCCACGCCCTGTCGCTCGCTCATCACCAGGCGTTCGCCGTCTACTGGGCACTGCATCGCTGCTCTCCTTGTCGTGGCGCGGGGTACGCCGTTGTGGGGGCAACGCGCAGGGGTGGAAGGTGGTTCCGCGGTGGGTGCGCTACCGCGTGAGGAGCGTCGCCATGAACGCCGCATAGCTCGCGAGTGCCGCCCAGAACAGGGCATCTCGCAGTCTGCGTGGGCCCCAATTGAGCGCTACGAGCGCTAGCGCGACGGTGAGAAAAGCCCAGGTGATGGTGTGTCCGTAATCAATGACCCACGCGCGCCAACCCGTGCCCTGGGACTCTACTCCGTCCCCAATCGTGGCGAAAACGATCGTCACGGCCAAGGCGACTACGGCGCCCAGGCCCGCCCAGCGTCGGCCGGTCACGGGGACTCGGGGAAGTTGATGTTTGCGCCGGGCACCTCGTTGCGCTCAAGGTAGCGGCGCACGAAGGGGCACAGGGGAGTGATGGTGTGCTCGCGCTCAACCGCGTCGGCGACGGCGTGCTGGACGACTTCAAGGCCCAGGCCTTGACCGGAGAAGTTGGGGAGCGTCTCCGTGTGGGTGAAGACGATGCCGCCGTCGCCTTCGATGAAGTCAACGAGCGCGGCGAGTTCGTCGCCAACGCGCAGTTCGTAGCGGTTGCGCTCGTCGTTGCGGGTTACCGTGTGCTCGCTCATGGCCCGACGCTACCCCGCCACCGCGCGCAACAGCGCCTCTTGCGTGAGTGGCCTTCCAAAAGCGGCGGCGCCCGGTTGGAGTTCGACGCCCCGATCCAGCCCGCCCAACTGAACGGGCTCAAAGCCGAGGCTGGACACGAACGTTGCCACGGCGTCGGCCTTGATGGCGTGATTCGACGCCACGCCAATCGCGATGCGGCGCTTGTCCCGCGCGTGTTGAGCGAGGTCGTTCGCGCTGATGTGGTTGAGGCTCTTGACGACGCGGGCACCGGGCAGCGCGGAGGCCACGGCCACCGAGGTGCCGCCGGGGTGGTCCGTGAACTCGGGGAGCGGGCCGTCGACGGCAGACCAGTAATTGGTGGCATCGACGACGGTGTGGCCAGCAAGAGTCGCGGTGTCTAGTTCCGCGAGGCGGTGGAGGGGGATCGCCAGGATGACGAGGTCGGCGTTCGCGATTGCTTCCGCGGCCGTGACGGGAGCCGCACCCGGGGCCTCGATGGAGAGGTGCAGCGCGATGAACTTAGGATCGCCAGAGCCCGCGATCCGCACGTCATGGCCTGCGGCAACCGCGAGGCGCGCCAGCGCAGTGCCGAGTTTTCCGGCACCGAGCACGCCCACGCGCGTCACGCAATCAGCCCCAGGTCATGGAAGGCGCTCGCGAGCCCCGCACGTTCGGGACCAGGAATGACGTGGTCGGCGGCCGCGAGCACGCGCGGATCCGAGCCCTCGATCGCAACCGAAACCCCAGCGAACTCGAGCATTTCGAGGTCGTTGAGGCCGTCGCCGAACGCGAAGACGTCGTCGCGATCGATTCCTAGCTCTGTGATTGCGGCGGCAATGCCCACGGCCTTGTTGATGTGCGCCTGGAACACCTCGCCCGCGCCGCGGCCAAGGTCCTCGATTGAGTTCGCAACCACCGCGACGTCCGGTCCCAGCGGCTGGATGATCTCCGTGAGCGCGCGGTCGCCGCCAAAGCAGATGACCTTGGTGACGGGGATCCCCGTGAATGAGTCCACGACCTCAATCAAGACCTCGGCGTTTTCGCCGCCGTACGCGCCAAGCGCACGCGTCATGAGGTGCTTCGCGGTGCGGGGGAGCAGCAGCTCGTGTGCGTTCTCGACGATGTAGTCCACGCCGTGCGCGTCGAGTTCCGCGAGGAGCGCTGCGGCCAACGGCGCCGGGAAGTCGACGTCCGCGATCGTCTCGCCGCCGATCTCCACATACGCGCCAGCCGCGCACACGTACCCGTCGAACCCGGCGCCCGTGAGCGACTGCGGCAGGGCGGAAACGGGCCGCCCCGTGCACAGGAAGACCTTGTGCCCCGCCGCCCTTGCCGCGCGCACCGCCCCCACGTGAGCGTCGGGCACCCTGCCGTGAAGGGCATAGGTGCCGTCGACGTCCAAGAACACGGCCCGACGCTGGGTCACCTTTGGCTGTCTCTCGGCTTGAGCGTGCCGCCCTGGGCAAGGCGCATCAGGTCGGTGCTCAGGTCGATCTCGGTGTTGGTGCCGCCAGCCGACCCGTATTCGTGCTGGTAACGGCGCCACGACTCGTCCTTGAGGGCTCGCGCGAAGCCGGACTCCATGAGCAACACGGCCTCGAACGCGGCGCGATCGATGCGTTCGCCGAGTGCCTTATCGTTCCAGTCCTCCGTGGAGGCGAAGAGGCTCGTGGGGACGGGGAGAGTGCGGAGGTAGGCGAAGAGCGCGCGCAGTTCCTCATCGACCACGAGGGCGTGGCGGGCGGTGCCGGCGGTGGCCGCGAGGATCACGGGCTTGCCGATGAGCAGGTCGTTGTCGAGCACCTGGAAGAAGCTCGTGAAGAGGCCGCTCGCGCCGGCCTTATAGACGGGGGTCGCGGCGACGATTGCGTCTGCGTCCGCGAGTGCGGCGACGGCTGCCTGGAACTTGGGGCCGAGCAGTTGGCTTGAGAGGGCCGCGGGGAGTTCCGGGAGGATCTCGCGCAGGTCGATGGTGCGCAGGGCGACCTCGTGCCCGCGTTCTTTGGCGAGGCTCGCGAGGCGCTGGGAGGCGCGGTCGGCGAGTAGGCGGGTGGAGCTGGGGTCGGAGACGCCAGCGTTGACGACGACGACGGAGAAGTTCGTCATGACGACCTTCCTATCAGTTTTGAGGTGAGCAGCCGGAGCGTCTCCAACTCCTCGTCAGTAAGGGGCGCCATGGCGGCGGTGACGTCCTTGGCGTGAGCGCGGCCGATGGTGCGTTGCAGGTCCTTGCCCGCGTCCGTGAGCGCCACGCGCACGGCCCTGGCATCCGCGGAGTCTTCGCACCGGGACACGAGGCCGCGCTCCACAAGGCGATCTACCAGGCGAGAGAGCGCCGGCTGGCTGAGGAGCACGTGCTCCCGGAGGTCCGTGAGGCGTTGCGGCTCGTCGCACTTGGCGAGCGCGTAGAGGACGTCGTACTCGCGCATTGAGGTGTTGCCCCAGATGTCCGTGGAGGCGAAGGACCGCATCAGGACGGCGTGCGCGGTGAGCACGCCCTCCCATGCGTCGTTCGCAAGTTTGGCTCCCATCAGATCACCGGGTACGACGCCTGCAGTTCGACGTCGGTGTCCTGGTACGGTGAGCCGCCCGTGACGTTGTCGCCGCGGTTGGCGTTGGGGCGCGGCTGGCGCGGCTCGGCGTCGCCGTACTTTGCCTTGACCATCTCGGCGTGCGTTGGTGGGTTCGCGGGAGCCTCGGGATCGCGGCGGCCCTCTAGCTCCTTGCGGAGCACGGGCACAACCTCGCCACCGATGAGTTCCAGCTGGTCAAGCACCATGCCGAGCGGCAGTCCCGAGTGATCGCCGAGGAACAGTTGGCGCTGGTAATCGCCCACGTACTCCTGGAACGTCAGGGTCTTGTCGATGACTTCCTGAACGGAACCAACCACCATAGGTGTGGCTGCCGCGAACTCTTCCAGCGTCGGGCCGTGGCCGTACACCGGGGCCTCGTTGAAGTACGGGCGGAACTGGTTCTTGGCTTCTTGAGACGTCTTGCCCACGAAGATGTGGCCGCCGAGCCCAACGATCGCCTCCTTAGCGGTGCCGTGGCCGTAGGCCTCGAAGCGGCGGCGGTAGAAGTCCACCATGCGCATGGTGTGCTCCTTGGGCCAGAAGATGTGGTTAGCGAAGAAGCCGTTGCCGTAGAAGGCGGCCTGCTCGGCGATCTCTGGGGTGCGGATGGAGCCGTGCCACACGAATGGGGGAACGTCGTCGAGCGGGCGCGGCGTGGACGTGAAGCCCTGCAGGGGCGTGCGGAAGGTGCCCTCCCAATCCACGACGTCCTCGCGCCACAGCCGGTGCAGCAGGTTGTAGTTCTCGAGCGCGAGCGGGAGGCCCTGGCGGATGTCCTGGCCGAACCACGGGTACACCGGCGCGGTGTTGCCGCGGCCGAGCATGAGGTCCATGCGCCCCTTGGTGAGGTGCTGCAGCATCGCGTACTCCTCGGCGAGGCGCACAGGGTCGTTGGTGGTGATGAGCGTGGTGGAGGTGGTGAGTTGGATGCGCTCTGTTTGGGCGCCGATGCTCGCGAGGAGGGTGGTGGGACTGCTGCTGAAGAACGGGGGGTTGTGGTGCTCGCCAACGGCGAAGACGTCGAGGCCTACCTCCTCGGCCTTCTTGGCGATCTTCACGATCGCGTCGATGCGCTCGGCCTCGCTTGGGGTGTAGCCGGAAACGGGGTCGCGGGTGATGTCACTGACGGACATGATGCCGAACTGCATGGGGTGCTCCTCTTGGGTCTGTGCCTTAGTCGATTATATGCGTTTGCATGTAATAACGCGAACCGCGCCGATCCATTCCCGGGGTTTCTGCGGTTTAGGCAGCTCACGTGTACCTCGAAGCCCAAGTGGCCTCGGTTTAGGCACGCCAGTGGTACTTCTCGCGCTGGCCGACGCGGGGGTGGCTGGGTGGTTGGGGTGGTGCGGCCCGGGTGGTGCGGCTCGGGTGGTGCGGCTCGGGTGGTGCGGCTCGGGCTGAGCAGGGCGCCCGGGCGCTACGGGACAAAGAGTGACACTCAGGTGCCTAATCCGGGCCAGATTTCGCCAAACGGTATGCGTGAGCTGCCTAAACCGCGGGGGAGCGGCCTCTGCGCGTCGACTAGAGGCTAAGGCGGGTGGGTCGAGATTGCGCTGATATAGCGATATGATGCAACCGTCATGTCAAGAAAGGCGAGCGCATGGACTCCGGCAGGTCGCTCAACGTGGTGAAGGCGGAACTCTTCAAGGGACTGGCGCATCCGGTGCGGATCCGCATCCTAGAACTCTTGGACGAGGGCGGCGAACTAGGGGTTACCAGGCTCATTGCCGAGACGGGGCTCGAGGCATCCCACGTGTCGCAGCACTTGCGAGTGCTGCGAGGGTATGACCTCGTGACGTCGGAACGCCGCGGCAGCGAGGTGTTCTACCGCCTCGCTCACGAGGGTGTGACCGAGTTGCTTGCCGCCGCGCGCACCTTGCTGAGAGAGGTGCTCGCGGCGCGCCACGCCATGGTTGCCGCCGCCGAATGAACGCCGGATTCCGTGCGGTAAGGGAGCTGCTGCCCAGCCGCGCCGACTACGCGGGATTGCGCACCACCTGGCGAGTTGATGTTCTTGCGGGGCTAACGGTGGGCGTGGTCGCACTGCCGCTTGCGCTCGCGTTTGGGGTCTCCTCGGGGGCGGGCGCCGAGCGAGGATCGAGCGGCGCTACGGCGCCGGGTGGGGTTCCGGCGTCTCAACGTCGAGAGCACGCGACCGGGGCCGCTGGGACAGCGCCTGCGCGAACACCACGATGAGCACGCCAGCCACCACCACGAGCGTCAGCCCAACGCGCAGCGACACCTCGTCCGCGATGAGCCCAACGAGCACGGGGGAGAGCAGGAACCCAAGCCGCAGGGTCCATGACAGGATCGTGAGCCCCGTGCCCGCCCGGAAACCAGGTAGCTCGTCGGCCTCGTGCATCGCCGCCGGGATGGTCGTGGCCACGCCAAGCCCCGCGAGGCCAAAGCCAACGATGGTCAGTGGGATCGACGGCCACAGCAGCGCGCTGCCCATGCCCACGATCACCAGCAGGCCGCCCGCCCTCGCCACCGTGCGCTGCCCAAAGCGATCCACGAGCCGATCGCCGATGAGGCGCCCAATGGTCTGCATCGTCATGAGCGCCACAAAGCCCATCGCCGCTAGCGACGCCGCCGCGCCAAGCGAGTCATGCAGGTAGTTCGCGGACCAGGTGCCGCCAGCGTCCTCGACCCAACCGCCGGCGATCGCCACCACGGCGAGCGACGCAAGGATCAGCCACACGCGAACAGAGACGGCACGGAGGCTGCCGCCGCCCGACGCTGCGGTCGCCTCTGGCACGGGATCGGCACCAGGGAGCAACATCCGGTACGCGACGATATTGATGGCGAGTACCAGCACAAACACGATCGTGAAGTGCGTCGGAACGGGAATGTCGAGGCCTGCGGCTGCCGCACCCATGAGGCCGCCGAGCACGGCGCCGATGGACCACATCGCGTGCAGCGAGTTGATGATCGATCGCTTCATCTCGCGCTGCACTCGCAGGCCATGCGAGTTCTGCGCCACGTCAACGATGGAGTCGATCGCGCCCACCGCGAACAACGCCGCGGCAAACAGCACGCCATTGGGCGCGAGCGCCGCGAGCACGAGCCCCGCGGCCATGAACACCATCGTCACCACAGCAACGCGAGCGGAGCGGTACCGGCGGATGATCGCTGCGGCGCTGAGGCCCACCACCATCGCGCCGATGCCGCCAAACATCACCGCTGTGCCGAATTGCCCATAGGTGAGTTCAAGGCCGCGCCGAATCTCGGGGTAGCGAGGCGCGAGGTTGGACCAAATGAGGCCGTTCGTGACAAAGAGCAGGGTCACCCCAAGCCGCGCGCGGCTGAGGCGAGCCGCCGTGTACTCGCTCGCGGCGACGGACATCAGATCTTCACCTCGAAGGCCGCGCTCTGGAGGTCCGCGAGGCGCGAGGACGGGCCAACAAGCAGCTCGAACATGCCCGGCTCCACCACTCGGCGGCCGTCAGAGGTCACGATCGTGCACGCGGAGACGGGGACTTCCAGCCCGACGGCCACGGTTTCGCCCGGCGCCAGGCTCACCTGGGCAACGGTCTTGAGTTCGCGATCGGCCCACGTCGCCGAGGTGTTGACGTCCCGGATGTATGCCTGAACGGTCTCGAGTACCGGACGGTCGCCTGTGTTGGTGACGCGAATGCTCGCGCGCACAGTGTCCTCCGGGCGCAGCACAGCGAGTTCAAGGGCAGGTACGTCGTAGGAGACCGACGAATACGAGAGCCCCTCGCCAAACACGAACTGCGGTTCCTGCGTGAGGTCCGCGTACCGGTACCCGTGCTGGGCGTCGATCTGGTTGTAGAACGTGGGCTGTTGGCCCACGTGACGCGGCCACGAAATGGGCATGCGACCGGACGGCTCGACGAGACCGAACAGCAGCTCTGCCAGGGCGTTTCCGCCCTCCATGCCCGGGTTGGCTGCCCAGAGGATCGCCGCGACCTTCTCTGCAGACGGCGGCAGCACGTGCGGCTTCGACGCGAGCACGACGAGCACCACGGGCTTCCCGGTCTCCACGAGGGCGTCGAGGAGTGCCACCTGGCCGCCCTGAAACTCAAGTGTTGCGGTGGACCGGCCCTCGCCGACCAACTGGATCACGTCGCCAAGTACGGCAATGACCACGTCGGATCGCTCGGCGAGCGCAACAGCCTCCGCGATCTGCTCGGGGTCTGGCGCCACGGGGAAGGCGATGTGCGGGCGCGGCTGACCGTCGGGGAAGAAGTCGCCGATGGGATCCGGGCCAGTGCGCACTATCTCGGCGCCGCGCGCAAACTCCACCACAGCGTCGGGCCCGGCAAAGGCGCGAATGCCGTCGAGGACCGCGGAAATCATGTGGCGTGGGTGGCCATCGGGTAGCCAATCCGCCTGGCCGGAGCGGCCGGCCCAGTCGCCGAGCGTCTCGTCCGGGTCGTCAGCGTTGGGGCCCACCACCGCGATGCGGCGCACCTCGTCGCGATCAAGCGGCAACGTCCCATCGTTCCGGAGCAGCACGATCGAACGCCGAGCCACCTCGCGGTTGAGTTCAGCGTGAGCCGCAGACCCGATCACCTCTGATTGCCGAGCAAGATCCGGCACCCGCGGGTTCTCGAACAGCCCCAGTTCAAACTTGAGCGTCAGGATGCGAGAGACGGCCGCGTCGACGTGCGCCTCGTCAAGCAGACCCTGTGCAACGGCCGCCTGGGCTCCCTCGAAGAACGCGGGCGTCGTCATGATCATGTCGTTGCCAGCGTCTACGGCCGCCGCGCCCGCCTGCGCGTAGTCGGGGTAGAGACGCTGTTCGCGCACGAGGTTGCCCACGTTGTCCCAGTCCGTCACGAGGGTGCCGGTGTAGCCCCACTCGGCCCGCAGCACATCGTTGAGCAGCCACTTGTTGATCGTGATCGGGATGCCGTCGGTGGACTGGTAGCCGAGCATGAACGACGCGACCCCCTCGCGCGCCACACGCTCGAAAGGCGGCAAATACCAGGAGCGCAGCTTGCGCTGGGAGATGTCTGCCTCGGACGCATCGCGGCCACCCTGGGTCTCGGAGTATCCGGCGAAGTGCTTAGCGGTGGCGAGGATTGCATCGGGATCCGTGAGGCCGTGGCCCTGGTAACCGCGCACCATCGCCGAGGCGAGCTCGCCGATGAGGAACGGGTCCTCGCCAAACGTCTCGGAAACCCGGCCCCAGCGCAGGTCGCGCGCGATGCACAGCACGGGGGAGAACGTCCAGTGGATGCCCGTGGGCGCCACCTCCACGGCGGTGGCGCGGGCAACGCGCTCCAACAGGTCCGCGGAGAAGGACGCCGCCATGCCCAACTGCGTCGGGAAGATCGTGGCGCCCTCGAAGAACGAGTGACCGTGGATGCAGTCGTCGCCGATGATGAGTGGAATCTGCAGGCGGGTTCGCTTGACCAACTCGTGCGCGCGTGCCAGGTTTTCAGGTGACGCATGCAGCAGGGACCCGACGTTGTACTCGAGTACGTACTCGTCCACCCCGTTCTTCGCGTCGAGTTGGAGCATCTGGCCCACCTTCTCGGCGAGCGTCATGCGCCCAACGAGGTCGGCTACGCGGTCCGCGATGGGCAGGCTGGGGTCACGAAACGATTCGGTCACGCGCGCCAGTGTAGCGCAAGACCTACCGTGTGGTAAGTTAAGCGCCACGCGGCCCGGCCGGGCTTGCGACAGCGACCAAGGGGGCCGCCAGATGGGCGAATCCGAACGCGGAGCCGCAACCCGCGAGCACATCCTCGCCACCGCCACCGCGATGTTCGGCGAGAGTGGCTATAGGGGCGCCTCGCTGCGTGACATCGCGGCCCGGTGCGGCCTAACCCACCCCGGACTCCTCTATCACTTTCCCACCAAGGCGGGACTGCTCGAGGCCGTACTTATGCGCCGCGACCAAGACGATTCCGCTCTCGCCGGAGCCGCGGAGCGTGGCCTCGACGCGCTCAACTCCCTCGTCGAGGTGGCTCGGAAGAACTCCGGCACCAGGGGTCTTGTTGAGCTCTTCGCCACGCTGTCCGCGGAGGCGACCGCTCCCGATCACCCCGCCCACGCCTACTTCGTGGCGCGCTATGACCGCGTAGTTGCGGAGATCTCGCAGCACTTCGTAGAGCTCATCGAGGACGGCAAGGCACGCCCGGGCCTGGATCCGGCCGACGCGGGCCGCCAGTGGGTGGCCCTCATGGACGGCCTCCAGATTCAGTGGCTCCTCAACGAATCCATCGATATGGCCGGCGTGCTCAAGACGCACCTGGATGCCCAACTGGCCTAAGCGTCGGGCAGCTTCAAAGCTGCCCGACGCTCACTACAGCGAGGCGAGCCACTCCCGGTAAGCGTCGGTGGAGTAGGGACGCCCAAGGAAGGCCTCGACACTTTCGGCGGCGTGTCGCCTATTGCCGGGGTTGAGCACCTCGCGGCGGTAGCGCTTGGAAACCTCGGCATCCAGGAGGTTGTCTGGATCGAACTGCGTGAACATGTCCTTGGCGATGGACAGACTCCACTGATACGTGTAATAGCAGGCCGAATAATCCGTGAGGTGCCCAAAGGACGCGTACTGGTGGGTGTCCGGGATCATGTCGCGGACGTCGTACTCCGCCTCGATCGCCTCGGCGAATGGCGCAATGTCCGTGGGGTGGTCCCTGTGCAAGCGGTGGGATAGCGCCGCGTACGCGAGCTGGCGGGCGGTTCCCATGCCCTCGCAGAAATCACGCGAGGCGCGCAGAGCGTCCACGAGCTCGGTGGGAATCGGCTCTCCCGCGGCGTTCGTGGCGAAGCGCTGCAATACGGGAGCGGTCCACGCCCACTCCTCGAGCATCTGTGAGGGGGCCTCGACGAAGTCCCACTCCTGCTGATCGCTGAGCCCGGTGTGACGGCCCCACACCTGCTGGCCCGCGGCGATCTCGTGGATCAAGTGGCCAAACTCGTGAAGGAACGTCACGAGGTCGTCGAAGGTCATGAGCCCGCGCGGGAAGTTGCACATGAGCGACGACTCGGGAACGTTGCGGTTGGTGAAGCCGCTTGCCACGGCGAAGCACGCCATGTGGCTGAACTTGCCCTCGCGCGGGTGCATGTCGAGGTGGATGCGGCCCACCCACTCGCCGTCCTCCTTCACGTCGTAGACCTCGACGTCCGGATGCCACGTGGGCGCGTCGGGAACCAGCTCGAACGTGTAGCCGAAGAGGTGCGCGGTGAGGTCGAGCACGCCTTGCTTGACCTTGCCGAAGTCCAAATACTCGCGCACCTGGTTGGCGTCAACGCCAAGCTCCTCTGCCTTGATGCGCTCCACGTAGTAAGTGGCGTCGTAGACCGTGACGTTGGTCGCGTCGGGGAAGTCCTTGCGCTTGCGTTCGAGCAGGCGCTCTACGTCGCGGAGCGCCGCGGGGCGAGCCGCGAGATTCACCTCGTCGATGAAGCGGCCAATGCTGTCGCCGTCGGGCATCATCATCCGCTGGGTAGCGACATCCGCGAAGGACGGCAGGCCAAGCAGTTCGGCCTTGCGGTGGCGCTCCTGGAGCAACTCGGCGAGCACGGCGTCATTGGCGGGGTAGGCGCGCTGATAGTCGGCGATGACGAGGTCGCGACGCGCATCCGCGTCGTGGGCCATCTCCATGAACGGGAACTTGTCCGGGTACTCGGTGGTGATGGTGACAAGGCCGTCGTCGCCAACCGGGTGGGCGTCGATGTAGTCCTGCGGCAACCCCGCGAGGCGCTCCGGCGCGATGCGAATGGAGGCCTGAGCGTCGCGAATGTTCTCGCTGAACTTGGTGGACAGCGCGGTGATGCGCTCGTTCACGGTGGCAAGCTCCGCGCGAGCCTCGTCGCCAAGGTGGGCACCCTCCGCACGGAAGTCGCCAAGCAAGAGCTCGCGGACGTTCGCGGCGTCGTCCGTCAGCGTGGACGCATCAATCCCAGCGATGAGGGAGTAGAGCTCCGCATCCTGATCGCGCTCTTGGCGCACCGTCTGGGCGCGCACAAACAGTTCTCCGGCCAGCTCACGAACCCCCGCGTCGGGGTGGCACTCCGCCAGAATCTGGGGCAGTTCCATCGCGTGGATGATCGCGATGTCCGCCTCATTCCACTCCGCAAGCACGTCAACGGCGTTCCCCGAACGCAGTGCGTCGAGGACGCCCTTTGCGCCCTCGAGACGCGAACTCACGTGAATCTCCAGGTAATCGCGCCAGGCCGCGCCGTCGGTGGGGAAGTCAACACTCGTCATGGTTCTCGACTCTATGCGGTTTTTCGGCGCCGCGAGGCCCTTGGACCAAGACGGGACTGTGGTCCCATGTGCGCGCTCAAAACGCCTCATAGATTCACGGTTAGGCGCTACCCCGGCGCTAAGGGCCCACAAGGCCCGTGTGATGAGGAGAAACACACCATGGCAACGACGCCTGAAGCGCCCACAACGGCGCCCGCATTGACCGGCCACAAGCTTGGCTGGGTATTCCTGAGCATTACCCGTATCGGTATCGGCTTCTACTTCCTGTGGGCCTTTGTCGACAAGCTGCTTGGCCTTGGCTACAGCACGTGCCGCACCGTGGCAGAGGACGGCACCTACACGATCGACGCCTTCTGCGACAAGGCATGGATCAACGGCGGCCACGTGACCGAGGGCTACCTCGTGTACGGCGGCAACGTCAACAGCCCGTTCCACGACTTCTTCGTCGACCTCGGCGCCCAGCGCTGGACCGACTGGGTCTTCATGATCGGTCTGCTCGGCATCGGCCTCGCCCTCATGCTCGGCATCGGCACCAAGGTGGCCATGGTCACCGGTCCGCTCATGCTGATCTTCATGTACATGACGCAGATGTGGCCGGCCACCAACCCCATCCTCGATGACCACATCATCATGGCGGTCGCGGTGATCGCGGCGGTGCTGCTGGAACTTGGCTACCAGTCCATTGGACTGGGCAAGTGGTGGCGCAAGCTCGTCGGCTCGAACACCTGGCTCGTCTAGAACCCTCCCCCAAACGGGCCCCGCGACCACACGTCGCGGGGCCCGTTCCTTTGTGCGACACGACAGGTATCTCGCGCGCTTGCCACCAATGAGGGCTAGCGTGTTTTGCGGGGGACGGGTCCCCGGTCCCCTCTGTGTCCACCATGGGAGGGAACACGCATGAGTACTGAACCTACGACCACCGCTGAGCCGGCGGCAAAGACGCCGTCGGACTACCGAGGCGCCGGCTGGATCTTCCTCAGCCTGCTCCGCATCGCCATTGGATTCATCTTCCTCTGGGCGTTCTTCGACAAGTTGTTTGGCCTTGGCTACAGCACGTGTCGCACCACCAACGACGACGGCACATTCAGCATCGACGCCATGTGCGACAGCGCATGGGTCAACGGCGGTCACGTGACCGAGGGCTATCTGGTCTACGGCGGGAACGTCAACAGCCCGTTCCATGACTTCTTCGTGGACCTCGGTGGCCAGCGCTGGACCGACTGGCCGTTCATGCTCGGCCTGCTCGGTGTTGGGTTTGCGCTGATGTTTGGCGTGGGCACCAAGGTCGCCATGTGGGCGGGTTCGCTCATGCTGCTGTTCATGTATCTGACGCAGATGTGGCCGTCCACCAACCCGTTCCTTGACGAGCACTGGATTGAGGCGCTCGGCATCATCGCGGCTGTGCTTCTGGAGCTTCGTTACCGCCAGGCCATCGGCCTAGGAGAGTGGTGGAAGAGCAAGGTGGGAGCCAGTCACTGGACCGTCTAGTGACGCTCTGAACGCGAAAGGGCGGGTGGCGATGTCACCCGCCCTTTCGCATGGGCCTTGGCATGCCCGACGCTGTGGCTGGGGATGTCAGAATGGTCACCATGCCTGTGACTCAGTTTTCTCGTCGCGCCCTTGCGGTTGCGGCGCTTACGTTCGCCGCTGCGGCCTTTGCCGTTCCCGCTTCCGCTCACGCCGAGTTGGTGTCGTCTGATCCCGTCGATGGGTCGTCGGTCACCGAGCTCAGCAGCATTCGCCTTGAGTTCTCTGAGGAGCTGCTGGAGATCGGCAACTCGATCACCGTGACGGACGGTCTTGGCGCAACCCAGGAGCTTGAGGTCACCCTCGCCGAGCCGACCGTGCTCGAGGCGCCCGTGACCGATCTCGCTCCTGGCGAGATCACCATTGCGTGGCGCAACGCGTCGGTGGACGGTCACGCGGAGGAGGGCGAGATTCACGTCGATCTGGTCGCTCCGCTGCCCTCGCCGAGCGCATCGCCAACCCCAACAGTGACCGTGACCGCAACGGAGAGCGCATCGCCAACGCCAAGCGCCACACCCTCGGTGAGCCCAAGCGCGGAAGCCGTTGAAGAGACGGGCGGGGTGAGCCCGTGGCTGTGGGGCATCCTCGGCCTCCTCGTGATCGGTGGCGCTGCCGCGGCGCTGATCGCCGCAACGCGCAAGCCGCCAACGGGCACTCCGTCGGAGTAAGCGTGCACATCAGGCTCGGTACCAGGGGCTCGGCGCTCGCGACCACCCAGTCGGGCATGGTCGCCGAGTCGCTCGTCGCTGCAGGTGCTCGCCGAGGCCTCGAGGTGGACGTAGACCTGGTGCCTATCACCACCCACGGCGACATCTCACGGGCCTCCCTGGTAGGCCTCAGCGAGGTTGGCGTCTTTGTGACGGCGCTGCGGTCCTCGTTACTCGCGGGGGAGTGCGACCTCATCGTGCACTCGCTCAAAGACATGCCAACTGCTCCGTACGAGGGCCTGGAACTCGCTGCGCTGCCTGAAAGGGAAGACGTTCGCGACGCGCTGTGCGCCAACGGGCGCACCCTCTCCGGGCTCCACAAGGGCGCTCGCGTGGGGACGGGCTCGCCGCGGCGCGCCGCCCAGGTTCTCGCCTTGCGTCATGACCTCGTGACCGTGCCCATTCGCGGCAACGTGGACACACGGCTCGCGATGGTGGGCGCGGATCTCGATGCCGTGGTGCTCGCGGCGGCCGGCCTCAATCGGCTTGGCCGCGAGGCCGAGGCGAGCGAACTCTTTGACCCCGCCGACATGCTGCCCGCGCCGGGTCAGGGCGCGCTCGCGGTGGAGATCGCGGACGACACGCCCGCGGAGCTCGCGGAGCTGGTGCGCTCGCTGGATCATCCCGCGACCCGCGCAGCTGTGACTGCGGAGCGTGCGGCGCTCGCAGTGCTCGACGCGGGGTGCAGCGCGCCCGTTGGCGCGTTCGCCACCGTTGAGGACGGCACGCTGAGGCTCACGGTGCGCGTCATGAACACCGAAGGCACGCTCACCCTCACCGAGAAGACGGCTGGCCGCGCGGACGACGCAGAGTCGCTTGGCCGCGCCGCCGCGCACGCTCTGCTTGGGCGCGGTGCCGCAAGCCTCATGGGGCGTGGGTGAGCGTCGCAGGCCGCCGCATCCTCGTCCCTGTCACCGCGGGACGACGGGATCTCGCCGAGCGCTTGCGCGCTGCAGGAGCGCTCGTGGACGAGGTCGAGTTCATCGAGGTCGTGGAGACCGCGCAGCCAGAGGTGCTCGCGGCGGCGACGCTCGAGTGGTGCGACGGGGCGTTTGACTGGCTCGCGGTGACGAGCCGCAACGCGGTTCTCGCCATGGCGGCCGTTGCCACCGCAAACGCTCGCTCGCTCGCCGACCCCGTTCCGTTCGCCCAGGTAGCAACGGTGGGCGAGGCAACGCGCTCTGTGTGCGCGGGCGTGGGGCTCGATGTTGCCCTTGTGCCCAGCGGCACGCAAGACGCCCGCGGGATCGTCGCGGACTTCCCGGAGGGACCCGGCCGCGTGCTCGTCCCGCTTGGGGATCTGGCCGGGCCGGTGCTCGCTCGTGGGCTTGAACGCAAGGGGTGGGACGTCACCAAGGTGGAGGCGTATCGCGTTGTTGACGGCCCCGGCATTTCCGCAGACACGGCCGCTGCGCTGGCAGCGGGTGAGTTCGACGCGGTGCTGCTCACAAGCGGTTCCGTGGCTGAGCGGTACGCGCCGCACGCGGCACCGGAGGGAACCCTGGTGGTGGCGATTGGGCGCACCACCCAGGCCGCCGCCAAGGGCGCGGGCCTGACCGTGGGCGCAGTTGCCGCCATCCCCAGTCACGACGGTATCCTTGAGGCTCTCGAGAACGCCTGGAATACCAGGGAGGACGCATGACGTCAGCGATTCGCCCGCGCCGCTTGCGCGCCACACCCGCGATGCGCAGGCTCGTGGCCGAGACCCGCGTCTCGGCGTCCCAACTGGTGCTGCCCGTTTTTGTGCGCGAAGGACTCGACGAGCCTCGGCCCATCAACTCTCTGCCAGGAGTTTCGCAGCACTCGCTGGACTCGCTAGCGGACGTGGTGGACGCCGCCGCGAATGCAGGCCTCGGCGGAGTCATGCTCTTCGCCGTTCCGCAAGTCCGTGACGCTGTCGGTACACAGGCGTCGCTTCCAGAGGGAATCCTGAATCGCGCCATCTCCGTTGCGAACGAGGCCGCGGCAGGTCGCCTCGTGGTGATGGCTGACCTGTGCCTTGACGAGTTCACCGATCACGGCCACTGCGGCGTCCTCGGAGAAGACGGCTCCGTGGACAACGACGCCACCCTTGAGGTGTACGCCAGCATGGCGCTCGCGCAGGCCGCCGCCGGCGCAGAGGTGCTGGGGCTCAGCGGGATGATGGACGGCCAAGTGGCAGCCGTGCGTGAAGCGCTAGAGGGCGCGGGGCACACCAACACCGCGATTCTTGCCTACTCGGCCAAGTACGCCTCCGCGTTCTACGGCCCCTTCCGCGACGCCGTGGAAAGCCAACTCGAAGGAGACCGCCGCACCTACCAAATGAACCCGGCCAACCGTAGCGAGGGTCTCCTTGAGGCCGCGCTCGACGAGACCGAAGGCGCCGACATCGTCATGGTGAAGCCAGCCCTGCCCTATCTGGACGTGCTCGCGGACGTTGCCGCAGCGTCGGCCATTCCGGTGGCCGCGTATCACGTGAGCGGCGAGTATGCGCAGATCGAGGCGGCGGCCGCGAACGGCTGGATCGATCGCCGCACCGCACACGTGGAGGCGGTGACGTCGATCGCGCGAGCGGGCGCCGACATCATCCTCACCTACGCGGCGCTCGAGCTGAGCGAGTGGCTGGCATGACGTTCTTTGACCGCGCCGCGGCGATCGTCCCCGGTGGTGTGAACTCACCCGTGCGCGCGTGGAACGGCGTGGGCGGGCATCCGGTTCCCATCGCGTCCGGGCACGGCTCTCGCGTCACCGACGCAGACGGCCGCGAGTACGTCGACCTTGTCTGCTCGTGGGGAGCGGGAATCGTTGGCCACGCGCACCCGGTGGTGGTGGAGGCCGTCAGCAAGGCGGCCGAACGCGGCCTGAGTTTTGGAGCCACCACCGAGGGCGAGATCGCGCTCGCGGAGGAGATCCGCGCCCGTTATGCCCCGGCGGAGCGAGTTCGCCTGGTCTCCACGGGCACCGAGGCCACGATGACCGCGCTGCGCCTGGCGCGCGCGGCTACGGGCCGCGATGTGATCGTGAAGTTCGCGGGGCTCTATCACGGCCACTCTGACTCCTTGCTCGTGGCTGCGGGCTCCGGCCTCGCGACCGCGGGCACCCCGGATTCCGCCGGCGTCACCAAAGCCGTTGCGGCGGACACCATGGTGCTTCCGTACGGAGACGAGGCCGCGCTCACCGACGCCTTCGCCGAGCACGGCGGCTCCATCGCGGCGGTCATCGTCGAGGCCGCCCCGTGCAACATGGGCGTGGTGCAACCGCCGCCTGGCTTCAACCGCCTCATCGCCACGCTATGCCGCAACGAGGGCGCAGTCATGATCTGCGACGAGGTCCTCACGGGCTTCCGAGCCGGCCCCGCCGGGTACTGGGGCGTGGAGCGTGACCTGGCCGCAGCGTCGGGCAGTGAACCTTGGACCCCAGACTTGGTGACGTTCGGCAAGGTCATCGGCGGCGGCCTTCCCGTTGCCGCGGTGGCCGGGCGCGCGGATCTCATGGAGCAGCTGGCGCCGCTTGGGCCGGTGTATCAGGCGGGGACGCTCTCGGGGAACCCGGTGGCCGTGGCCGCGGGGCTCGCGACGCTTGGGCTCATGGATGCGGCCGCGTATGCGCGGCTTTCGCACACGTCCGACGCTCTGGTTGCCGGGGTCTCGGGGGCGTTGGCTGCCGCAGGGCGCACGTTCGCGGTGGGGCGAGCGGGCACGTTGGCATCCTTCTTCCTGGGTTTGCCCGATTCTCCGGTCACCTTTGATGACGCGCGCAAGCAGGATTCGGGGGCGTACGCGGGCCTGTTCCACTCCTTGCATGAGGCCGGGGTCTACCTGCCGCCGAGCGCGTTCGAGGCGTGGTTTGTGTCGACGGAGCACACCTCGGAGGACATCGCAGTGGTCGTTCACGCCGTGACGGCCTGGGCCAGCGCCTGACTTCTCACATCGCCGCTTCACGAACGGTGAGACAGATGTTCGCAGACCTTTACGCCCCACCGGCGCCGCTGTAACACCCGCTTCCTACCGTGGTTGGCATGATCCAGTCCCCGGAACATGTGGTCGTCGTAGGCGGCGGAATGGTTGCCCATCGGTTCGTTGAGGCGCTGCGCTCTCGCGACACTGAGGGGCGGTATCGCGTCACGGTGTGTGCCGAAGAGCCCCGGCGCCCGTATGACAGGGTGGCGCTCACCACCTACTTCACCGGCAGGCACCCGGAGGATCTCGAGCTGGGTGACCGCGGCCTGTGGGATGACCCGCTCGTGACGTTGCGTCGGGACCACCGCATCGAAGCGATCGACCGCGACGCGCACACAGTCACGGCCACGGATGGCACCAGCGAGCACTACGACCATCTGGTGCTCGCCACCGGCACGTACGCGTGGGTGCCGCCCATCAAGGGAGCGGACCTGCCCGGCGTGTTCGTGTACCGGACCATCGATGATGTGGCCGCGATCCGCGGCTACGTGGAGCGCCTGCGTGCGGAGCGCGGCGGGGGAGTATTGCGCGGCGCGGTCCTCGGGGGTGGACTCCTTGGCCTTGAGGCCGCGGGAGCACTGCAAGAGTTAGGCCTGGTATCCACCGTTATTCAGGCCGGGCCGCGCCTCATGAACGTGCAAGTAGACGACGCCGGTGGTGCGGCGCTCAAGCGCCTCGTCGAGAAGTTGGGCGTCTCCGTGAAGGTGGATGCGCAGACCTCGCGGTTCGCGCCTGGCCGCACCGGCGCCGTGGGTTCCGTGAGGTTTGCCGACGGCGCCGAGCTCGCCACCGACGTGATCATCGTCGCTACCGGGGTGAGGCCGCGAGACGAACTGGCCGCAGCGTCGGGCCTTTCGCTTGGTGAGCGAGGGGGAGTGACTGTTGACGACACGTGCCTCACGGAGGATCCGGCGGTCAGTGCCATTGGCGAGGTCGCGTCCATTCAGGGCGCGTGGGTGGGGCTCGTGGCACCGGGATACACGATGGCGGAGATCGCCGTGGACCGCCTGCTTGGCGGAACGTCCACCTATCCGGGCACCGACACCTCCGCGAAGCTCAAACTCCTTGGTGTTGACGTGGCGAGCTTTGGTGACGCGTTTGCCACCACGCCGGGTGCGCTCGAGGTGGTGTTCGCGGACCCGGTGGCCGGCGTCTACAAGAAGCTCGTGCTGACCGACGACGCGCGCACGCTGCTCGGCGGCATCCTCGTGGGCGACGCCTCTGCGTACTCGAGCCTAAGGCCCATGGTGGGGGCGGAACTGCCTGGCGACGCGGCGGCGTGGCTGCTGCCCGAGGGCGCAGGTTCTGGAGACGGAGCAGGGCGGCCACAACTGGAACTCCCCGATGCGGCGACCGTGTGCTCGTGCAACAACGTGAGTGCGGGAACCATCCGCGAGGCCGTGAGGGAGCACGAATGTACCGACACGAGTGAGGTGAAGGCGTGCACCAAGGCGGGGACCGCGTGCGGATCCTGCGTGCCGCTCGTGAAGAAGCTCGTCACCACGGAACTGGAGCGGGCGGGCATCGCCGTGTCCAACGCGATGTGCGAACACTTCGCGATGAGCCGCGCGGAACTCTTCAGCGCGGTGCAGATCGCGGAACTGACGTCGTTCAGCGCAATCATCGACCGCCTGGGAACGGGCAGCGGCTGCGACATCTGCAAGCCCGCCATCGCGTCGATCCTCGCGAGCCTGTACAACGGCCACGTGCTCGCGGAAGGGCGCGCGGCGCTGCAAGACACCAACGACCGCGTCATGGCCAACATGCAAAAGGATGGCACCTACTCGGTGGTGCCGCGCGTGCCCGGCGGCGAAATCACCCCGGAAAAGCTGATCGTGATTGGCGAGGTCGCCAAGGACTTTGGGCTCTACACCAAGATCACTGGGGGCCAGCGGATCGACCTGTTTGGCGCGCGGATTGAGCAATTGCCAGCCATCTGGAAGCGCCTGGTAGATGCCGGAATGGAGTCGGGGCATGCCTACGGAAAGAGCCTGCGCACCGTGAAGTCGTGTGTGGGCTCCACGTGGTGCCGCTACGGAGTGCAGGACTCCGTGGGCATGGCGATCGCGCTCGAGCTTCGCTACCGCGGGCTGCGCAGCCCGCACAAGATCAAGCTTGGCGTCAGCGGTTGTGCGCGCGAGTGCGCGGAGGCGCGCGGCAAGGACGTGGGCGTTATCGCCACCGAGAAGGGCTGGAACGTCTACGTGGGCGGCAACGGCGGATTCAATCCCAAGCACGCCCAACTACTGGTGGAGGACGTCGACGACGCCATGCTCCTCAAGGTCATCGATCGCTACCTCATGTTCTACATTCGCACCGCGGACCGCCTGCAACGCACCGCGCCATGGCAAGAGGACTTCGAAGGCGGGCTTGATCGCTTGCGGCAGATCATCGTCGACGACGCCCTTGGCATTTGCGCGGACCTGGACGCGCACATGTCCCGGCACATCGATTCCTACGAGGACGAGTGGGCCGCCGTGCTTCGCGATCCCGCTCGCCTCGCGCAGTTCGCCAGTTTCGTCAATGCGCCCGACGCTGCGGATCCGTCGCTGGAATACGTCGCCGAGCGTGGGCAGAGAAGGCCGCGGGGTCCAGTTTTCGTTGCGGGCGACACTTTGGAGGTGCGGGCATGACCGCGGTGTCCCTCCCCGCGACGCTGACCCTGGTGTGCGGCCTGGATCGTCTCACCCCTGACCTGGGCGTAGCGGCGCTGTTCGGCAATCTGCAGGTGGCGATCTTCCGCCTCGCGGACGGGTCCGTCTACGCCGTTCAGAACCTCGATCCATTCTCTGGGGCGCACGTCATGTCGAGAGGAATCACCGGCTCCAGGGGAGCCGAACCAACGATTGCTTCCCCCATCTACAAGCAGGTGTTTTCCCTCACCACGGGGCTGTGCCTTTCCACGATGGACCGCGAACCGGTCACACCGGGCGGCCCCGACTTGGAGACATTCCCCGTCACCCTCGACAATGGCCAGGTGTTCCTCACCCTGGCCGGTCACCGGTGACAGTTCTCTTTGGGCTCGACCTCGCGGACAAGCGCGTTGTGGTCGCGGGCGCTGGCGCGGTGGCGACCCGCAGGATTCGCCGCTTCCTCGCCGCCGGGGCCGCCGTGCGCGTGGTGGCGCCCGCAGCGTCGGACGATATTGAGCGCCAAGCGAGCCATGGTGACCTGGCGTGGGAGGCGCGGCCCATTGAGCCCGCGGACCTCGACGACGCATGGCTGGTGCTCGCCGCCACGGATGACGCGGCCCTCAACGACGCCATCGCGGCGTGGGCGTTGGAGCGCCGCGTGTGGTGCATCGACGCCTCGGATGCGAGCAAGGGCACGGCCCGCCAAGCGGCGATGTCCACCCACGGTGACGTGACCGTTGGAGTGGTGTCCGTGGATGCTCCGGATCCGCACCGGATCCGTTCGGTGCGTGACGCCATTGCCGACTACATCGACTCTGGGCAGGTTGACCTGCGCCGCCGGCGCGAAGGAGCCGGCCGTGTCATCCTCGTTGGCTCCGGCCCCGGAGACCCTGGGTTGGTGACAGTGCGCGGTCGCCAGGCCCTAGCAGAGGCCGACGTTGTGGTCACCGATCGCTTGGGAGCTACCGGCCTGCTGGTGGCGGTTCCCTATGACGTCGAGATCGTCAACGTGGGCAAGAGCCCTGATAATCACCCTGTTCCGCAAGACCAGATCAACGCGATCCTGGTGGACAGGGCGCTCGCCGGCAAGACCGTGGTGCGGCTGAAGGGTGGCGATCCGTTCGTGTTTGGGCGAGGCGGCGAAGAGGTGCACGCGTGCCTCGAGGCTGGCGTGGACGTGGAGGTGGTTCCTGGCGTCACGAGCGCGCTGAGCGTGCCCGCGCTTGCCGGAATCCCCGTGACGCACCGTGCCATCTCCAACTCGGTGCTCGTTACCTCGGGACATGCAGGGGCGGATGCGGCGGCGCTCGCGGCCATCACCTCGGGCTCCACGGTGGTGTTCTTGATGGCGGTGAACGCGCTGCCGGGGATCGTTGAGGCGGCGCTCGCGGCAGGGGCAGATCCGGAACTTTCCGTGGCAATCATTGAGCGCGGATCCACTTCACAAGAGCGCGTCACGCGCGGTGAACTTGGCGCGATCGTTCGTATCGCTGCCGAAACGGCGGTGAAACCTCCGGCGGTTATCGTCATCGGAGAGGTGGCAGCCCCGGACTTCCTCGGCTCTCAGGCAGGCGCCACCTCCTGAAGGGGAGGCGCGCGTGTCGGCAATTGGCGAACCGCTTGTGGGATGTGTCGTGGTCATCACGGCAGACCGGCGCAAGCGTGAATTGGCGGCGGCGCTCGAGCGCCGCGGGGCAACCGTGCGCCACGCACCCGCGCTGTCCACCGTCCCGCACCTCGACGATCACGCGCTCGTGCGCGACACTCGCCGCGTCATCGCGGATCCGCCGCACATCGTGGTGGCAACTACCGGAATCGGCTTCCGCGCATGGGTGGAGGCCGCCGACGCTGCTGGCCTCGCTGACGAACTTCTGGAGGTGATGAGTCACGCCCGACTCATCGCCCGCGGGCCCAAGGCGCGCGGGGCGATTCAAGCCGCTGGGCTTGAAGCAGACTGGGTCGCCGAGTCTGAGACTGCCGCCGAACTCCGTGACTATCTGCTCGCCGAAGGCGTGAGCGGCGCGCGCATCGCGGTGCAGCACCACGGCAATGGCTCTGACGGGCTCGATGAGGCCTTTCGTGGCGCGGGCGCTGACGTGGTTGGCCTCGTCGTCTACGGCTGGGGTCCGCCGCTTGATCCGGTTGCCCACGAAGAGTGGCTGCGCGCCGCAGCGAACGGGCAGTGCGACGCCGTGCTGTTCACCTCGGCACCCGGCGCCTCGGCGTGGGTGGCGAGCGCCACCGACCTTGGACTGCTCGACGCAATCCGTGCCAAAGTGTCCGCTGGAGCTTTGCTGTTGCAGGCCGTCGGGCCTATTACCGCGGAGCCGTTGGCGAGCGCTGGCCTTGCCGTCCAGTACCCCGATCGCTGGCGCCTTGGCGCGCTCGTGCGGGACCTGGTGAAGCACTACGGGGAGGACTGCCTGACGCGCCGTACGCGCGCCGGTAGCCTCGTGGTGCGGGCCACCACGGCCGTGCTTGACGGCAAGCCCTTGCCGCTCTCGCCCTCCGGATTTGCGATTCTGAAGGCCCTCGCCGAGGCGAACGGCTCTGTGCTCACGCGTGAGCAGTTGGGAGAGATCATGCCGTCTGGTCAAAGCGGAGCGCATGCGGTGGAGGCGGCCATCAACCGCCTTCGCGAGGCGTCGCAGGCCCGAGCTTTGGTGCGCACGGTGGTCAAGCGCGGCTATGCGTTGGCGGTGGCCGCGTGAGCGCGCCGGTGATGATCCTGTGCGCGCACGGCACGCGTGACGCGGCTGGGCAGGCGAGCGTGCTTGCCGTGGCCGAGCGCGTGCGACAGCGGTTGGGGGTGGAGGTGCGCGTGGCCTACGTCGATGTCCAGGAACCGCACATTGACGAGGTGGTGCTTGGCATCCCCGAATCCGCCGACGGCATTGCCGCGGTGGTGGTTCCGTACTTGCTTGCTGGCGGGTATCACGTGCACGTGGACATCGCCAACGCCGTACGTACCAGGCCCGACGTTGTGGCAGCTCCCGCTCTTGGCCCCGACCCGCGTCTCATCGCCATTGTGCGGGATCGCGTGGACGAGGCTTCCGTGCACCCCACAGCCACCCTGGTGCTTGCTCCCGCGGGCAGTTCCGACGCGCGCTCCCAGGCGGACACCGAGCGCACTCTCGATGCGCTGCGGCTGGCGTGGGACGGGCCGGTTCGCGTGGGGTATGCGGCAGGAATTGAGCCCACGGTTGCGCAAGCTGTGGAGGCCGCGCGTGCCAATGGCGAATACGAGGAGGACTCGGACGTCGCCGTCGTGTCATACCTGCTATCACCCGGTTTCTTCCAAGACACGCTAAGCAAGGCCGGCGCCGACCACGTGACCGATCCGCTGGCGCCAGACGAGCGGCTGATCGACATCATCGCGGACCGCTTTCGCGATGCGGGCGGCATCTAGGTCTCCTGGGCTTTGCCCCGGGAGTTGCGGCCGGGAACATAGCCGCCGCCAGGTGCGTTGACGTCGCACCCGAGCGCCTGGAGGCCACCTTGCCCGAGTTCACCGCCACCCTCGAATCCCAAGTCGACGCGTACGTGTCAGTGGGCTATCCGCAGTTGGCCGGTTTGACGGAGGACGCGTTCCGGGCGCTGTTCGGCGCCCTTGAGCCCGTTGACGAGCCCGCGCTTGCGGTGGTCACTGCCGAGGTGATCCCCGCAGAAGCGCGGGTGCCCGCACTCAGGATTCCTGGATCCGCGAAGGAGGGGATTCTCGATCGCAACCACGGAGAAGCGGGCCTGGCACCGTATGCGCCGGTTGTCGACATTCCGGAGGCCCCCGTGTATTGGCTCTACGGCATCGATCGCGGTGACGAGTTTCTCAACGTGGCGCCTCGCGACGCGCTGCCCGCGATCGCCGAGCGCGGCCGCACGCCGCTCACGATCGACGAGGGACTCTCGCTTGCGACCGTCGCGCCCCACTTCGTGGAGAAGAACCACTGCTTCATGCTCGCCGGATCCCGCAGGGGAGACAAGCGCGTCCCCGCGATCTGGATCTCCCAGCGTGCTCCCAAGTTGGGTTGGTGCTTCGAGGGAGTGCCGCACACGTGGCTGGGGATCGCGTCCGCAGCGGGGCGTGCCGGCTAGCGCGAGCGCGTCCCAAAGATCGAGCGCGAGATCTGGTTGATCAGCTCGCGCCCCGCGCTGCGGGCCAGTGACTTGGTGGTGGACGAGGTCAGAATCTCCTCGACCACCGACTTCTCCTTGCGAGTGCTCGTGCGTCGGGGTGCGGTTTCCGCCTTCTTGGCCGCGGAGTCGGCCTTCGCCTGTGCCTCAGCCGCCTCGGCCTGCGCGGCCGCGGCCGCCGTCGCCTCCACACGCGCGGCGAGCAGCTCATAGGCGCTCTCGCGGTCGGTCTCCACGGCGTACTTGGCGGAGCCAGCCGAGGCGTTGATCACTGCCGTCACGGCCTCCGCCGGCGCGGCATCCATTGATCCGCGCGGGGCACGCAATCGTGTCCACGCCACCGGAGTGGGCGCGCCCTTCTCGCTCAGCACGGTCACCACGGCCTCGCCCGTCGCGAGCGAGGTCAGGGTCTTTTCCAGCTCATACGGCGAGTTGGGGTACGTGCGCACCGCGGCCTTGAGCGCGGCGGCGTCCTCCGGCGTGAAGGCGCGCAGCGCGTGCTGGACGCGAGAGCCCAACTGGCCAAGAACGTCGGCCGGAATGTCTTTGGGGCTTTGCGTCACGAAGAACACGCCAACGCCCTTGGAGCGGATGAGGCGCACCGTCTGCGTGACCTGGGTGAGGAATTCCTTGGACGCGTCCGTGAAGAGCAGGTGCGCCTCGTCGAAGAAGAAGACGAGTTTGGGCTTGTCGAGGTCGCCCACCTCTGGCAGGTCCGCGAAGAGGTCAGCGAGCAGCCACATAAGGAAGGTGCTGAATAGCGCGGGGCGATCTTGCAGCGAGGGCAGCTCCAGCGCGGAGATGACGCCGCGCCCGTCGGCGCCAACCGTCAGCAGATCCTTGGTGTCGAAGGCCGGCTCGCCGAAGAACTCCTCGGCGCCTTGGGCCTCGAGCGAGGAGATCTCGCGCAGGATCACGCCCGCGGTAGCGGGGGAGACGCCGCCGATCCCGGCGAGCTCCTCCTTGCCCTCCTTCGACGTGAGGTAGGCGATGACGGAGCGCAGGTCCTTGAGATCGAGCAGCGCGAGCTTGTTCGTGTCCGCCCAGTGAAAGATGAGGCTCAGCGAGCTCTCTTGCGTGTCGTTGAGGCCAAGCACCTTGCTCAGCAGCAGCGGCCCAAAGTCGGTCACAGTGGTGCGGATGGGGACCCCCGTGCCGATGCCGCCAAGGCTGTAGAACTCCATGGGGTACGACGCCGGGGACCAGTCCTGCCCGATGTCCGCTGCGCGTTTGTCGATGAAGTCTTTGGGTTCGCCGTCGATCGCCATGCCCGTGAGGTCGCCCTTGATATCGGCGGCGAACACGGGCACTCCGGCCTCGCTGAGCCCCTCGGCCATGAGCTGGAGCGTGCGCGTCTTGCCCGTTCCCGTCGCGCCCGCTACGAGGCCGTGCCGGTTCATCATCGCGAGCGGGATCTGCACCTGCGCGGACTCGGTGGCCTCCTCGCCCTGCACCAAGGCGCCGAGCTTGAGGGTGGGGCCGTCGAACGTGTAGCCGTTGGCAACTTCTTGCGCGAACTCGGGGGACAGGGAGTCGGTCGTCATACCTGCAAATCTAGCGCCGAGCCGACGCTGTGGCTGGGTAAGGCTCAGTTCTTGCCGTCGTCGTGGAGCTCGTCGTACAGCTCTTCGTAGAGCATCTTGTGGACGGCCTCGACATTCGGAATGTCATTGAACTCGAGAGGATCGTCTGACGCCGACTCGATCACGAGGGTTCCCGTCTTGAATGCGCGGTCGATGAGTCCGTGCCGGAACTGCACCGAGTTGATGCGCGCCATGGGAATGTCGATGCCCTGGCGCGTGATCACGCCCGTGCGGAACATGATGCGCCGGTCCGTGATCACAAAGTGCGTGGTGAACCAGCGGATGAAGGGAATGAAGCCCCAGATCACCGCCACCACGAGCCAGCCCACCACGATGAGGATCGTGAGCACGGTGTTGGTGGTGGAGTCTTCGGGTCCGAGCAGCGAGTACAAGAAGATCGCGAGCCCCGTCCCCACGAGGAAGAGCAGCCCCGATCCAATGAGTCGCTTCCAGTGCGGACGCGCGTTGACGATGATGTTCTCGCCCGCGGCGAGGTGGTCTTCTGGGTACCCCATGTTCGGCAATCTATCAGCCACATCGAACCGAAAACAGGTTGTGACGCATCGGAAACACGTACGCCCTAGGCTCGGAACATGTCGCAGGACACGTCAGAGACTCCGTGGACTCGTTACGCACCCGTTCAGGCGTGGGACGAGGCCATGGATGTCAAGGGCAAGGTCCGCGAGCCGTACGCCCGCGTCTACGCCGAGATCGACCGCATGTCCGGCGACGACCTCTTCGCTCGCGCCGAGTCCCTCGCCAACACGTACCTGGCCCAAGGCGTCACGTTTGACCACGCTGGCGAGGAGCGGCCGTTCCCGCTCGACATCGTTCCGCGCGTCGTGGGCGCGGACGAGTGGGACATCATTTCCCCTGGAGTGGCGCAGCGCGTCAAGACCCTCGAGGCCTTCCTTGCTGACGTCTACGGCTCCCAGCACTGCGTGAACGACGGCATCGTCCCTCGCCGTCTCATCGCGTCCAGCCAGTACTTCTACCGCTCCGTCGCCGGCATTGAGCCCACTAACGGCGTGCGCGTGCACATCGCCGGCATCGACCTTGTACGGGACCAGCACGGGATCTGGCGAGTTCTCGAGGACAACGTGCGCGTGCCGTCGGGCGTGAGTTATGTGCTCTCCAACCGCCGCGCCATGTCCCAAATGTTCCCCGAGCTCTTTGGCGCCATGGGCGTGCGTCCAGTGCTCGAGTACTCGCAGCGCTTGCGCTCATCGCTTGCCAAGGCGGCGCCAGAGGACGTGGACGATCCAACGATCGTGGTCCTCACTCCTGGCGTCTACAACTCGGCGTACTACGAGCACTCGCTGCTCGCGCGCACCATGGGTGTTGAGCTCGTCGAGGGCCGCGACCTCGAGTGCCACAACGGCCGCGTGTACATGCGCACCACTGCCGGCAGGCGCCGCGTGGACGTCATCTACCGGCGCGTTGACGACGACTACTTGGATCCCGTGGTCTTCCGCAGCGACTCGTCGCTTGGCGCGCCGGGCCTCATCAACGCGGCCCGCCTTGGCAACGTGACCATCGCCAACGCGGTGGGCAACGGCGTGGCCGACGACAAGCTCATTTACACCTACATGCCCGACCTCACCCGGTATTACCTGGGGGAAGACCCCATTTTGCCTAACGTGGACACGTGGCGGCTTGAGGAGCCCGACGCTCTGGCCGAGGTTCTCGACAGGCTCGACGAGCTGGTGGTCAAGCCGGTAGACGGCGCGGGCGGCAAGGGCGTGCTCATTGGGCCCAAGGCGTCCAAGGAGGAGCTCTCGCAAGCGCGCTCGCAGATCCTTGAGGACCCGCGCGGGTGGATCGCGCAACCGGTGGTGCAGCTCAGCACCGTGCCCACACTCACCGAGGAGGGACTCGAGCCGCGTCACGTGGACCTGCGTCCCTTCGCCATCAACGACGGCAGCGACGTGTGGGTGCTGCCGGGCGGGCTGACGCGCGTGGCGCTCGCGAAGGGGCAGCTGATCGTGAACTCGTCGCAGGGCGGCGGGTCCAAAGACACCTGGGTGCTTGGCGGCGTGCGCCACCGCGGCTCGATGTCCCCGCCGCCAGAGAGCCGGGTGGAGTTCTCAGGAGTCACGGCCGTGCCGCAGGCCGCTCACCCAGACGATTACGTGGGGCAGCAGCAAGCGCAGCAACAGCAGCAACAGCAGCTCGCGGATGAGGGGAGCACGCCGTGCTGAGCCGCATCGCCGAGTCGCTGTTCTGGATTGGCCGCTACGTGGAGCGCGCGGACAACACGGCCCGGCTCTTGGACGTGCACCTCAATGTGCTGCTCGAAGACCCTTGGGTGGATGAGCCAAGCGCCAATGCCTCCCTGCTTAACGTCATGAACTGCGAGTTCACCGCTCCCGTCACGCGCCGGGACGTGCTGCAGGCTCTCGCCTTCGACGCCACTAAGCCTTCTTCCATCGCGGGCACGCTCACTGCCGCCCGCGAAAACGCCAGGCGCGCCCGCGAGGTCATCTCCACGGAGGTGTGGGAGTCCCTCAACACAACGCGGAATCAGTTGCCGCGGTGGTCCAGTTCCGCACGGCCGCACGAGTACTTCGTGTGGGTGCGCGAGCGTGCCGCGGTTGTCTGGGGCCTCTCGAGCGCCACCACGAGTCGCGACGACGCCTGGCACTTCATGGAACTTGGCCGCTCCCTGGAGCGCGCTGACATGATCGCGCGCCTCCTCATGACCCGTCACTTCGAGGGCACAACAGGCCCCAACTGGACCACCCTGTTGCGCTCGTGCAGCGCCCACGAGGCATACCTCAGGACGGTGAGGGCGCTCGTCACCGAAGAGCGCGCCGCGGAATTCCTGCTGGTAGATCGCCTGTTCCCGCGCTCCATCGCCTACAGCCTTGCCAAAGCAGAGGAGACCCTGAGCCTCATCGAGGGAGCCTCCAATAATCGGGCGCTGAGTGACCGCGCTCGCCTCGCCCTCGGCAGGGCGCGCACCAACCTCGAATACAGAGACGTCCGCGAGATCCTCGATAACCTGCCAGAGCAAATGCGGGAGGTACAGCGCGCCTGTGCCCTAGCGTCGGACCTTATTCGCGACCGCTACTTCCTCCCAGCATCCACGGTGCTGTGGAGCCAGGAGGCCCTCTAGATGTCGACTTTGCGCATCGAGCACAAGACCTCTTTCGCATACGAGAAGGAGGTCGTGTCGTCGTACAACGAGGCGCGCCTCACTCCCGCGTGGCTTCCGCGTCAGCGCGTGCTGGACAGCCGCATCGAGGTGTCCCCGGTGACGTGGCGGCAGACCTACCGCGACTATTGGGAGACCGATGTCACGGTGTTCGAGGTACTTCAACCGCACCAGTCGCTCACGGTAGTCGGCGCTTCGCTTGTTGAGGTGTCATCGGTGCCCGCGCGGGAGGAGAGGGCCGGGTGGGACGCCATCACCGGGCCGCGCTTTCAGGATCTGCTGTGCGAGTACCTGGTGAACACCCCCACGACCGAGCCCACGGAGGACGTGCGCGCCTTCGCCACGGATGCCGCCCACAAAGGCACCCCAGACGAGACCGCTCGCGCCATTTGCGACTTCCTCAACAATGAGGTCAAGTACGTGCCTGGTGTCACCTCGGTGCACACGCCCGCCGCGCATGCGTGGGAGGTGCGTTCGGGAGTGTGCCAGGACTTTGCGCACCTTGCGATCGGCGCGTTGCGCTCGGTTGGCATTCCCGCTCGCTACGTCTCCGGCTACCTGCACCCCAAGCGCGATGCCGCGATTGGCGAGAAGGTGCGCGGCGAGTCTCACGCGTGGGTGGAGTGGTGGACCGGCGACTGGTTTGGCTTTGATCCCACCAACGATCGCGAGGTGGGGGACCACCACGTGGTCGTGGGACGCGGCCGCGAATACGGCGACGTGCCGCCACTCACGGGCGTTGTGGCGGGCTCCACGAAGACGCTCGCAGTCACCGTGGACATCACGCAAACCGCTTGAGGCCCGACGGCCGGGCTGGGTGGGTTACTTAGCGACGGTTTTGCTCGCGCTGGACTTCACGATCGTGTAGTACCCAGACTTCTTTCCCGCGACATTGACCGAGATTTTCTTGCCCTTGTCGCTCGACGTGAGCTTGTAGGTGGCCTTGGTGGCGCCGGAGATCCTGACGCCGTTGCGATACCACTGGTAACTCAGTGTCGCCGTCGGTGACCAGGTTCCAGCCTTCGCGGTGAGTGTGGAGCCCGCCTTCGCTGTGCCGCTGATGGTAGGCGTTGGCGCCTTGGAGAACTCGAGGTAGACCGTCTTCGCGGAGCTGTACTTGTAGTCCGTTCCGTAACCGGACTTGGCAGCGCGCACGCGCACCTGAATCTTTTTGCCCTTGTCGGTTGACGTCAACTTGTAGGTGCTCTTGGTCGCCTTGGAGATCGCCACCCCATTGCGGTACCACTGGTAACTGAGGCTTGCGGAGGGAGACCAGGTGCCGGCCTTCGCGGTGAGCGTGTGCCCAGAGCGCAGAGTGCCGCTGATGGCGGGGGTTGGCGCCTTGGTGAAGAACTTGGGCATCGTCACCTGAGCGGACGTCTTGGACACCGACGTGTAGGTGGGCTTGGACCCTGTCACCTTGACGCTGATCTTTTTGGTCGAGTCGGAGGACGTCAGCTTGTAGGTGCTCTTGGTGGCGCCGGAGATCGCCGAGCCGTTGCGGTACCACTGGTAACTGAAGGCCTCGGGGGTGCTCTTCCACGTGCCCTTGGAGACCGTGAGCGTGTTCCCCAGGCCCTTGGTTCCCGTGAACGTGGGCGTGGGCGTTGCCGTGAAGTGGCGGACAGGGCTCAGCTCGGCGTTGATGCCTGTGATGTCGGCATCGGCGGTGACCACGATGGGGGTGGCGTCGGCCACGTCGTAGACGTCGTTGTAGTACTCCTCCGCGACCACCACGGGGTACGGACCCCAGAAGCGGGCCGTGTAGGTGCCTGGGGGAAGTCCCTCTGATGTGTACGTTCGCGTGTCCTCATCCACGAGAATTGCGGGAGACGTATATCCCGGGCTCGCGAACTGCACGTATGTGGGGATGGGGTCTTCCTCTGTGGGAGTCACTCCGTTGAGGGTCACGGTGCCTGAGACGGTGCGGCCCGCAGCAAGGGTGATCATGCCAAGGTCTAGATCGCTCGACGGGTAGGTGAGTGATACGGGGTATGTCTTGGGCACCAGGCCTAGCCCGCTCGCTCGCGCCCCGTAGTACGTTACGCGAGGCAGGCCCGGAAGGGACCACGCGCCCGTGACGGGGTCCACCGTGGCCGAGGGTCCAGTGGAGTGGTACTCGCTCGTGAACGTGACCTTGACGCCTCCCAGTAATGCTGGGTCGGCCCCCTCCTCGAGGGACACGGTTCCAGAGGCGGTGAACGCCTCATACGGCACGAGGTTTCGGGTGTAACTGCTGCTACCGGACGTGGCGGCGAGGTTGTACGTGCTCGGGACGTCGAACCACGGGCCGTCGTAAACCGACGCGACGTTGGGTGTCACCGAACCCCCTCCCGCGCCGCTGTAACTCGTGGCGTCCACCCGCAGCGTGTACGCGCCCGGGATCATGCCCGTGATGGCGTACATGCCGGTTGTGCCATTTCCCGTGGCACGGTATGTCACGCCGCTCGGACCCGTCGCGGTCACCTGGACGCCCTGCATGTCGGCCATGGTGAGCGAGCTGTGGGGGTATAGCTGACCGCGCAAGATCGCCCCAAAATCGAGGTCGATGTTGTTCCCCGTCGCGCTCGCACCATTGATCGTGATGGTGGTGCGGTCTTCCCAAAGGTACGAGCCCCCGTAGTACTCGGTGACGAGGTTGGGCACCTCGCCGTTTCCGCCGGGAGGATAGGCGTAGGCCTTGAGGTCGTACCAGCCGTCCTCCAGGCCGGTGAAAGAGAACTTGCCGTTCGAAGCATCCGCCTTGACGGTGAAGCTCGTATCGCCTCCGATGGAAACGTAGATCTGGTCCTCCCACGCCTCGGGAGCGCCCGCAGGGAGGCTAATCGCCCCCGAGATCGTGTACGTGTCCGCGTTGGCTGGCGTCGCAGAGGCAAGCCCCAAACCCGTCGCCAAACCCACCAGCACCAGCAATGACGTGAGGCGCCGCCCCATGTTGTCCTCCCTCAGCCCGCGCGCAGGCGCGATATACGCATGACGCTAGGGGAGCGTCGGGCGTAACCCCAAGGAAGTTGAGACCAGGGTGAGACTGGGCGGAAGGGCGACTACTTGGCGATCGTCTTTGCTGCGCTTGTTCGGTACGTGGTGAGGTAACCGGACTTCTTGCCGTACACGCGGGCGGTGATCTTCTTGCCCTTGTCCTTGCTTGTGAGCTTGTACGTCTTTGCGGTGGCGCCGGTGATCGCCACACCATTGCGGAACCACTGGTAGGTGTACGACGGTGTGGGCGTCCAGCTGCCGCGCACCACCGTGAGCGTGTGACCCGAGCGAGGCGTGCCGGTGATGCGGGGCGTGACCGTGGTGAAGACCTTGGGGATCGCCTTGCCTGCGGACGTGGTGGTTACGCTCGTGTACCCGGTGCGCTTTCCCGTGACCTTCACCGTGATCGTCTTGCCGCGATCGCTCGTGGTGAGCGTGTACGTGGATTTGGTGGCGCCGGAGATCTTAGCTCCGCTGCGGTACCACTGGTACGACAGCGTGGCGCTGGGCGCCCACGTGCCGGGCTTTGCGGTCAGGGTGTATCCCGCTTTGCCGGTACCTGAGACTGTTGGAGTGGGCGTGGTGGTGAAGGTCAACTCCGGAATCCGGTAGCTGCTTGAGGTGCGCACCGTGTCCGCGTAGCCCTCGAGCACCCCGGTGGCACGCACCGCGAAGAGGTGGCCGCGGTCGGAGTCCTTGAGCATGTAGATGTCTGACGTGGCGCCAGGAATGGCGACGCCATCTCGGAGCCACTGGAACGTGCGGGTGGTGGGCGCTGGGGTCCATGCCGCGATGTTCGCCTTGAGGCCAGCGGTGCCTTCGTACCACTGCACGGTGGGCGAAGGGGCATCGGTGATGATCGGCTCCAGCGCCGCGTGAATTCCCGTCACCGTCTTGCCCGAAGCCACGGTGACGGCCTTGGCCGTATCGAGAGTCCGCGCGTTGCTCCAATACTCGCTAGCCATTGCGGGGGAGAACGTCTCTCCGTTGTACGAGACCATGCTCGCCACGGAGAACAGCACCCGATACGTTCCGGCGGGGAGCTGCCCGATGCGGTACGAGCCCGTGGTGCGATCGACGGTTCCGAGGATGCGATCACCGCTGCTAGGAATCGCGTAGACCTGGACTCCGTGGAGCCACTTCTGGGGCGCATCCGGGGGCAGGATGACGCCGCCCGTGATCTCGCCGCCTAGCGCCAAGGTGGCGTTGATGCCCGTGCGGTTCGCGGTGGAGATGGTGACCTTGGTGGCGCCGGACTCCGTCACGGAGTTGTTGTAGTACTCCGTGATGAGGTTCGCCGGTTTGCGGGTAGCGGTTGCGTCATCCCAGTACGTGGAACTCGCGCCAAACCTAACCGTGTACGAGGCCGGCGGAAGGTTCTTGATGGTCCACTTTCCGGTGGCGGGATCAACCGTTCCGTATCCGTACTTCTCACCGCCGTCCGTGGCGTAGACCTGAATCGCCTTGAGCTGCGCAGTGTCAGCACCCGCAGGAATGCTCACCGTGCCAGACATCGTGAACGCGCGATCAAGGGCAAAGTTCTTTCCCGTGACATTGCCGTTGACGGTGACGCGGGTGGCCTTGTCTGCGGTGCGCGAATTGACGTAGTACTCGCCAACGAGTGGGACTTCCACGGTGGCCGTGCCTGCGTCGTTCCAATAGGGGCGAACCAGCGCGTTGAGGGTGTACGAGCCGGGAATGAGGCCGCGAATCACGTAGGTGCCGTCCGGATTGACCCATCCACTCACGCCGTTGACGCCGTTTCCGAACGCCTCCACGCTGACGCCGCGGTACCACTGGGCGGGAACTCCCGCGGGCACCGTAACCTTGCCGGAGATTGAGTAGCCGTACTCAAGGGTCGCGTTGATGTTGGACTTGCTCGCCGTCGTGACATCCACGTGAGTGGCACCGTTCGACGTCAGCTTCACGTCGTTGTAGTACTCGTTGATGATGTTCGAGAACTGGATGACGTGGTTGGCGTCCTCATATCCGTAGACGCCGAAGGAGATGTCGTAGACGCCCGCAGGAACCGAGAGGCTGTACGCGCCGGTGGTCTTGCTGACGCTTCCGATCGCGACGGTGCCGCCGCCGGTGGTGGATTGGGCCGCCACGGAGAGCCGTCCCTGCCACTCGGCGCTGAGGTCAGCGGGCCACGAAATGGTGCCACTAATGGTGCGGGTCTCTACGGCCTGCGCTGGAGCGACCACGACCGCCCCCACGAGTAGGGCAACGATGGTGGCAACGGCGGTGGACAGGCGGGCGCGGCGAAGTCTCAAGGCGTATTTCCCTCAGCTGGAGTACGTGATGTGCCGCCAGACTACCTGGTAATCGCGGCGTAAGGCGTTACGGTAGCGCTACTTGGCGACTGTCTTTGCGGAACTTGTCTTGGACGCCGTGAGATACCCGCTGAGGGTCGCCGTGACCTTGACCGTGACCTTCTTGCCCTTATCGCTCGAGGTGAGTCTGTAGGTGCTCTTGGTCGCGCTCTTGATCGCCACCCCGTTGCGGTACCACTGATACGTCAGCTTCGTCGGCGTTGGCTTCCACGTCCCCGCCTTAGCCGTGAGCGTGGATCCCGACTTGAGTGTGCCGCTGATCGTTGGCGTAGGCACGGTGGTGAAGACTTTGGGAACGTACTTGCCCGCCGACGTCACAGGTGTGGTTCCATACCCGCTCAGCGAACCCGTCACCCTGAACGTAATGGTCTTTCCGCGATCGCTCGTCGTCAGCTTGTACGTGGTCTTGGTGGCCTTCGAGATTGCCACGCCGTTGCGGTACCACTGGTATTTGAGGCCCGACGCTTTGGGCGCCCAGGTGCCGACCTTCGCCGTGAGCGTGTATCCAGATTTGAGGGTGCCGCTGACGGTGGGGGTTGGGGTGGAAGTGAAGAACTTGGGCATCGCCGATCCGGCGGAGGTGCGCGCGGTCGATACATAGCCGCCCAGAGAACTGGTGACCTTAACCGTGATGGTCTTGGAAGCGTCGGACGCCGTGAGCGTGTAGGTGGACTTGGTGGCCCCGGAAATCAGCGAGCCGTTGCGGTACCACTGGTACGCGAAGGCGGACGGGGTGGGGATCCACGAACCCGGCTTGGCGGTCAGCACGGCACCCTTGTATTTACTTCCACTGATGGTGGGCAAGGGCGCCAAGGAGAAGGGCGAGGCCGGCGCCACGCTCACTCCGCCAGAGGTCTGCGATTGGGTGACGAACCCGATGCGGCGCGCCGTGACGGTGACCGTGAGGACGTGGCCGAGGTCCGCGTCGCCGATCATGTACAGCCAGTTGGTGGCGCCGGAGATGGGCGCGCCGTCGCGGTTCCACTGGAACTCGATGCCGTCTGGTTCCGGCAACCACGTTCCTGGGGTGGCGGTGAGGGTGTTGCCGTACGCCGCGGAGCCGCCGATCGTGGGGGTTGGCATCGAGGTGAAGGTCTGACCGCCGCTTGGCATGGTGACGTTCTTGCCGGTTGCCCCTGATGCGGTGGATGTGACCAACGTGGCGCTGCCTGCGCTCGTGGCGTTGGGGTAGTAGATCGAGGCGAGATTGGGGGTCTCGACAGTGTGCGTGTCGTCGTCGTAGTACTCGCCAACCGCGAACTCCACGAGCCAATCGCCAACGGGGAGGCCGGTGATCTGGTAATCCCCGGAACTGTTCACCGTGCCGTAGACCACGCGAGAGTCTTGGCGTGCACTCACGGCAATGCCGCCATACCAGTCGGGATCGGCGCCGAGCGGGAGCGTGATGTGGCCCGAGATCCATCCGCCAAGCTCGAGCGTGGCGTCGACGTGTGGTGCATCGCCGGCGGTGACGTCCACGGGATCGGCGTCCGCGAGCGTGGTGGCGTCGTTGTAGTACTCGCTGATGAGCCCCGTGGGGACGTCCTCGAAGCCGTTGAAGTAGTCGCCAGCGGCGAAGTGAAGGATGTACGCGCCGGACGCAAGCCCACGGAAGCCGTACTCCCCGCTCGGGCCAACGTGTGCACTCCACGAGTTGCCCTCCGCGTCCGTGGCGTAGGCGGTGATGCCTTCGTAAGCCTGTTCCGGAAGGCTGCTGGGAATGGTGATGCGGCCGCTGATGGCGCGCCCAAGCGCCAACTGTGCGTCGATACCGGTGGCATCGGTGGTGCCGAGCGTCACCGTGGCGGCGTTGTCTGGGAAGGGAGAGTCGTCGTAGTACTCGGGTACAAGGTTGGGCCACACGTAGCCGGGAGGCTCTTCGATCGCGACTGGCTCGGAGTCGAAAGAGACTCGGTACTCGCCAGGGGGAAGCGGCGCGGTCGCGAAGTCTCCGGTGGTGGGGTTGGGCCGCACCTTCGCGTAGCCGTTGTCACCGTTGATCTCTACGTAGACGCCAGACATCCAGGTGCTTGGTGCGAGGGGGTCAAGGCTGACGTGGCCCCGAATCCGCGCGCCCTGGCGGTACTCCACGTTGAGGGTGGCGTCGGAACTCGTGACGGTCACCTCCGCGATGGGCGAGTATTCCGTAGCGCCCACCACCCACGGGAACAGGCCGGTAGGCAGGTAGTCCGCGGTCTCGGGGTCGAACACACCGTTATCGCCAAAGTGCAGCTCGTAGGTACCAGGGCGAAGGCCCGTGATGGCGTACGTCCCGGAGTCAACGTCGAAGACCCCGTACCGGTAGTCGTCTTCCACCTCCGTGTAGACGAAGGCAGCGCCCTTGACCTCCGCCGACGTGCCCGCGGGGTACGTCACCGTGCCGCCTATGGTGAGTCCGCTCGCAAGCGTTGCGTCGATGTGGTCCTGGCTGCCGCTTGAGATGTCGACGACCGTAGCGGTGGCGAGCGAGGCCGCGTCATCGAACCACTCGCTGAGCAGGTTGGGCTGTACCAACTCGTCGTTCTCGTAGTCCCAGTACGGCTGTACGTCGAATCGCACCTTGTAGGTGCCCGGTGTGAGGTCATCGAGAGTGAAGGTGTGATTGACGGTGCCGACGCCAGAGCTCGCCACCTCGATTCCGTCGAGCGTCATCAGGCGCACGCGAATGCCCTGGTACCAGTCTTCGCTCGCGCCACCGGGAAGCACTACCTCACCCGAGATGGAGCGGGTGCGCACCATGGAGGCGTCGATGCCGGTGACGTCGCTTACCCAGGGCTCGACGAGCGTGGAGGAGTCTTGGTCAGGGGCGTCGTTGTACCACTGCGTGATGAGCAGCGGCCCAGAGAATTCCACTTGATAGGACAAGCCAGGCAGTCCCGTGATGGACCATTCGCCGGTGTCCGGATCAACTGTGGTCCACGGGGACTCCTCGTACTGCCCGGCGTGCGCCGTGACAACCACGCCGCTTAGGAGTTCGTGCGCATGGTCGCCCTCAACGTCGACGGTGCCGGAGATGGTGTGCGACTCGGGCAGCGCGAACGTCCAGTACTGGCCGGCGTCGCTGGTCGCCGCGGGAATCCACAGGGGTGAAGCGTGTTCGTAGCTCTCCGGGTAATACGTCGTCACCAATGCGGGGGCGGGATTGCCGCCGTATTCCTGCGGCTCCGCTCGCAGCAAATAGTCGCCGGGTGCCAAGCCAAAGAGGAAGAAACTGCCGTCCGCGCCCGGTGTGGTGGTGTACGAGGCTCCGGCGGGGCCGTCGGCGGTGACGAGGACTCCTTCATACATGGACGAGGCCCAGCCGCCTGGCAGCACGGCGTCTCCGCGCAGGATCCCGCCCCTGTCGAGGAAGATGTCGAGGCCAGTGAGGTCCTCGTCGCTGAGCGAGATGGTGTCGGCAACGGTGTAGCTGCCGCCAAAGAACTCGGGCACGACGTTCACGATGTACGTGTTGCCGGCCTGGGTGAAGACGCTCCCAGAGGCTTTGAGCGTGTAGTCGCCTTGAGGCAACGAGGGGATAGCAAAGGTACCCACCACTGGGTCAACGGGAACCGTGACGGTGACCGGGCCGTCGGCCGTTACCGAGATGCCGCTCAACCAATGGGAGGTCTGCCCGCCGGGCAGGAACACCGTGCCGGAGAGGCTGTGTTCGCCGTCTGCGCGCGCTGGCGGCGCTGCAAGGGCGATCGCGCCAAGAGCGAGGACAGTTATCGCGGCAGCCGCGGCCGCGCGCATGCGAACAGTATGAAGCGCCGCGCCTGCCATGCGGGGACTCCTCAGCGAAGGGGCGCACCCTCCATGCGCCGTTGAGCCAAGGCTACGGTTTGGATGCGGTTGGCGTCCTGCGCAGGCGCAAATTGAGACCCCCGTGAGACTGGCTGGCACAACGCGCAAGAGTTACTTCGCGACGCTCCTGCTGGGGCTTGTCTTGGTCACCGTCAGGTAGCCGGACTTCTTTCCCGTGACCTTGACCGTGATCTTCTTGCCCTTGTCCTTGCTGGTGAGCTTGTAGGTGGCCTTCGTGGCACCCGAGATCTTGGTTCCGCTGCGGTACCACTGGTAGCTCAGCGCAGGCTTTGGTGACCAGGTGCCCACCTTGGCGGTGAGGGTCTTTCCGCTCGTGGCCGTTCCCGAGATGGTGGGTGTTGGGGCCTTCGAGAAAACCTTGGGGATGTAGACACCCGCTGAGGTCGTGGACTTGCTCGTGTAGCCCGTTGCGGTTGCCGTGACCGTGAGCGTGAGGGTCTTGCCCCTATCTGCCGCCGTCACCACGTAGGTGGACTTGGTCGCTCCCGATATTGCCGCCCCGCTGCGCTTCCACTGGTACTTGAAGGTGGGCTTCACGGGCACCCAGGTGCCGGTTGAGGAACCCAGCTTGGAGCCAGCGGTGAGCGCGCTGTACGTGATCTTTGGCTTGGGCGCGGACGTGAAGTGGCCCACGCGGCTCAGTTGCGCGTCGATTCCCTCGACGTGCCCGCCGACCACCACCACGGGCGTCGCGGCCGCTTCCGAATAGACATCGTCGTAGTACTCGGGAAGCAACGACGCGTCACCACCAAGGCCGGCGTTCGCGCCAAACATCACGGTGTAGGCGCCGTTGGGAAGGTTCTTGATCTCGTAGGTGCCGTCGTCATCATCGATCTGCACCACGCGGTAGGTGTCCGTGGACTCAACCGTCACGAAAAGCCCGTCGAGAGAGCCGTCCTTGATGGCGGGGTCGAGCGAGACGGTGCCTGAGATGGTGCCCTTGTCCGAGTCCGCGAATGCTGCGGGCGCCACAACGAGCGCCGCGATAGCGAGCGCGGCGGTGATTGCCCTGTGGAGCGCTTTCCCGCGTCGCGGCCCGCTCATAGAAACCCCCAACCTTCCAGGGGTAACGCTATTGGCTGGGCGCGTTCACAGTTGCCTGTCATCAGCCGTGGTGTGAGCAAGTTGGCACCATACGGCCCGACGCTGGGGTGGTTTGGTTACTTTGCGACGGTTTTGGAGGGGCTGGTTCTGGTGACGGTCAAATAGCCGGTGCGCTTTCCCGTCACCTTGACGGTGATTTTCTTGCCCTTGTCCTTGCTCGAGAGCTTGTAGGTCTTGGCCGTAGCGCCCGTGATCTTGGTGCCGCTGCGGTACCACTGGTAGCTGTAGCTGGCCGTAGGGGACCACGTGCCGCGAATGGCCGTCAGCGTGTGTCCAGAGCGCAGTGTTCCGCTGATGGTTGGCGTCACCGTCTTGGTGAAGACCTTGGGGATGGCGAGGGCAGCGGACGTCTTTGCCACCGGAGTGGTGTTGGTGTCCGAGGCGGTAATGGTGAGGGTGATCTTGGTGCCGCGGTCCGCCTCTTGGATGACATAGGTGGACTTGGTGGCCTTGGAGATAGCTAATCCGTTGCGCTTCCACTGATAGGTGACCTTGAAGGCGCTCGTCTTGGGCCCCCAGCTGCCCGTGCTCGAGCCCAGCGTCGAGCCGGCGTTGAGAGCGAGCCACGTGATCTTTGGAGTGGCCGTGGTGGTGAAGTGCAGCATCGTGTCGAGCGTCGCGTTAATGCCGGTCACGGCCGCGTGCGATGCAACCGTCACGGTCTTTCCCTGGGTGGCGCTGTACACGTTGTCGTAAACCTCGGACGCGAACACCGGGTGCATGGTGCCGCCAGTGCCGGCGTACGCGACACCGTCGAAGTAGATGCTGTACACCCCAGGGTGCAGACCGGTGATGACGTACGCGCCCGTGAGCGGGTCCGCGGCGGCGGACCGGGTGACGCCCACCTCGCTTGTGGCGAAGACGCGCACACCCTTCATGTCCTCGGCGGGCACCGACGGGGCAAGAGTCACCGTTCCCGCGATGGAACCATTCCATTCAAGCGTCGCGTCGATTCCGGTCGCGTCCCCGTAGGAGATGTCGACCGGCGTGAAGTCGCTGTCCTTGTACGCGGCGGCGTAGTACTCCGTGGCGAAGTCGGGGACCGCGGGACCGGTTCCGGTCTCGTATGACGCGGGGTAGAAGCGAACGCGATACTCACCGGGGTTGAGGCCGGCGATCGAGTAGGCGCCCGTCACGGAATCAGGTGTCACGAACGCTGAGTTGGCCCCGGGCCCGTCGGTGCCGCCGTCGCTACGTACGGCTTCCACGCGCACGCCAGCGAGCGCCCCGGCTGGAGCGTCGAGGGGGATCGTGACCGTTCCTGATATTGCGTACACCGGGTTCTTGGCGGCCGCCTGTTGAGCATCGACAGCGACCAGCGCGGCCGAAAGAATCAGTGCCGCGAGCGCGAGGACAGTAGTGGCGCGTGCGCGCAACCGGACGTTCATGATCTCTCCCTCAGAACCGCGCCCCAACGCGGATTCGGCTTAACGCTACGCCGCGCCGGTTCACAGCGCGAGGGGAACGTGCACCGCTGGTGCTACGGCCCGCAACTGAGGCGCCGCGCGCTCACTAGAATGTCGGGGTGACTTCCCAGCCTGTTTCCACGCAAGACCGCTACGACTTCCGCGCGCTCGAAGACCGATGGCTTCCCGTCTGGCGCGAGACACAGCCCTTCAAGTCAGGGCGCGAAGGCGACGGCAGGCCAACCAAGTACGTGCTCGACATGTTCCCCTACCCCTCGGGTGACCTCCACATGGGTCACGCGGAGGCGTATGCGCTCGGCGACGTGATCGCGCGCTATTGGACGCAGCGCGGCTACAACGTGCTGCACCCCATCGGCTGGGACAGCTTTGGCCTTCCCGCGGAGAACGCGGCCATCAAGCGCGGCATCGATCCCGCGGGGTGGACCGAGGACAACATCGCCCAGCAGCGCGCCTCGATGGAGCGCTACGCATGCAGCTTTGACTGGGATCGCGTGCTCGCGACCCACCGTCCCGACTACTACCAGTGGAATCAGTGGCTGTTTACAAGGCTCTTTGAGCGCGGACTGGCCTATCGCAAGCCATCGCTCGTGAACTGGTGTCCCAAGGACCAGACCGTGCTCGCCAACGAGCAGGTGGTGGGCGGGCTGTGCGAGCGCTGCGACACCCCCGTCACCAAGAAGAAGCTCACCCAGTGGTACTTCAAGGTCACGGACTACGCCGACCGTCTGCTTGATGACCTCGACACCCTGCAGGCGACGTGGCCCTCCAAGGTCATCGCGATGCAGAAGAACTGGATTGGCCGCTCTCGCGGTGCGGACGTTGCGTTCCGGATTGAGGGCCGCGACGAGCCCGTCGACATCTACACGACGCGGCCCGACACGCTGTATGGCGCCACCTTCTTCGTGGTGGCAGCCGATAGCGACCTTGCCGCCGAACTCGCCGCCACAGCGCCCGACGCTGTGCGGGCTGAGTTCGACGCGTACGTAGAGCGCGTCAAGGCATCCAACGAGATCGAGCGCCTGTCAACGGACCGGCCAAAGACGGGCGTGTTCCTCGAGCGCTACGCGATCAACCCGGTGAACGGCGAACGGCTGCCGATCTGGGCATCCGACTACGTGCTTGCCGACTACGGCCACGGCGCGATCATGGCGGTGCCCGCCCACGACCAGCGCGACCTCGACTTCGCGCTGGCCATGGGGCTGAAGGTGCTTCCCGTGCTTGACGTGCGCGGCGAGAACGGCGAGGAGCTCGGCGATCCCGCCCAGACGGGGGTCGCGCTCGTTGGCGACGGGGTGCTCATCAACTCGGGTCCCCTTGACGGACTCACCAAGGCGGACGCGATTGCCGCGATCGTCGCGCGCCTCGAGGCCGACGGCTTTGGCGCCTCTGCAGTGAACTTCCGTCTGCGCGATTGGCTCATTTCCCGGCAGCGCTACTGGGGAACGCCCATCCCGATCATCCACTGCGAGACCCACGGCGAGGTACCCGTCCCCGACGAGCAGCTCCCCGTGCTGCTGCCGCCAACCGAGGGCCTTGACCTCAAGCCCAAGGGGCAGTCGCCGCTCGCCGCCGCCACCGACTGGGTCAACACCACGTGCCCCACGTGCGGCGGTCCCGCGCTGAGGGACACGGACACGATGGACACGTTCGTCGACTCGTCCTGGTACTTCTTGCGCTACCTCTCGCCCTCCAAGACCGACGGCCCGTTCGACGTCATGGAAGCCAAGAAGTGGGCGCCCATCGACCAGTACGTTGGCGGCGTTACCCACGCTATCCTGCACCTGCTTTATGCGCGCTTCTTCACCAAGGCCCTGCACGACATGGGCCTCGTCGACTTCGAAGAACCCTTCAGCGCCCTGCTCAACCAGGGCATGGTGCACATGGACGGCTCCGCGATGTCAAAGAGCCGCGGCAACCTTGTGCGCCTCAGCGAACAGCTCGACGAGTTTGGCGTGGACGCCGTGCGCCTCACTATGTCCTTCGCTGGCCCGCCAGAGGATGACATCGACTGGGCGGACGTCTCGCCCGCCGGTTCCGCCAAGTTTCTTGCCCGCGCGTGGCGGCTCGCTCGAGACGTGACCTCTGCGCCCGGGGTGAGTGCCGACTCGGGCGACGCGAAGTTGCGCGCGGTCACCCACCGCACGCTCGCCGATTGCATCGACCTGGTAGAGGGCTTCCGCTTCAACGTGGTGGTAGCGCGCGTCATGGAACTCGTGAACGCCACCCGCAAGGTCATCGACACCGGAGCCGGGCCCGCTGACCCCGCGGTGCGCGAAGCCGCAGAGGCCGTGGCGATCCTGCTGAGTCTCTTTGCCCCCTACTGCGCCGAAGACATGTGGTCGATGCTTGGACACGACAACGTCGCACTCGCCGGCTACCCCGCGGTGGACGAGTCCTTGCTGGTTCAGGAGACCGTGACGTGCGTGGTGCAGGTGCGCGGCAAGGTCCGGGCGCGACTCGACGTGCCACCGTCGATCGACGAAGCGACGCTGCGTGAACTGGCATTGACCGAACCCACAGTGGTGCGCGCACTCGACGGCGCCGAGATCCGTACCGTGATCGTGCGGGCGCCAGGGCTCGTCAACATCGTCCCCGTGTAATTGGGTGGCAGCGTGGTCGGCTCTAGCGTGCCGGGTGGTGCCCCCCAATTGCGCCACCAGCGCCACCGTCACTAGCGTTGCGCCATGACGCCGACGGTCGCCGTTGTCACCGACTCCGCCTCCTCCCTCCCGGCGGAACTCGCGGAGCGCTGGCACATTCGCGTGATTCCGCTGCAGATCGTCGTCAACGGCTCCTCCTTTGCCGAAGGTGCTGAGATCTCCCCAAACGAGGTGCTCGCACACCTCGTGGCAGGCGATCCCGTCAGCACATCGCAGCCAAGTCCAGCCCAGTTCGAAGAGGCATACCGCGACGCCGCCGCCGCCGGAGCCACCGCTGTGGTCGCGGTGGTGCTCTCAGGCAAGCTCTCCGGAACGGTCTCCGCTGCCGAAACGGCCGCCGTCTCCGCCGCAATACCTGTCACCGTGGTGGACAGTGGCACGGTGGGGATGGCAGCCGGTTACGCGGCCCTTGCGGCCGCGGCGACTGCTGCCAACGGTGCGGATGCTGATGCCGTAGCGGCCGCCGCGCGGCGCGTTGCGCAGTCGTCGCTGTGCATGTTCACGGTGGACTCTCTCGAGTTCCTGCGCCGAGGAGGGCGGATTTCGCCTGCGACCGCCGCCGTGGGCAAGGTGCTCGGCGTGCGTCCGTTACTCGAGGTGCGGGACGGAGAAGTTGCCCTGTTTGATCGCGTGCGCACCACGGCGCGTGCGAGGGCCGCGCTCGTCGAGTGTGCTGATGAAGCCATCGGCGAGCATGTTCGCCCCGCGGTTGCGGTGATGGCGCTCGGCGAGGCCGATTACGCCGACGATGCGACGCGTGTCCTGGAGCTCGCCCACCCGCACCTCGCGATGTCGCTGCGCACCTCGGTGTCTGCGGTGCTGTCTGCCCACGCAGGTCCGGGCGCGCTCGCGGTGGTCGTCGTGGACCTCCCGGCCGACGTTCACTAGTCGCGTCCCCAGAACGCGGCCCGACGGCCGTTGTCCCCAGGTACCCCCGGCACCACGGCGAGTGGCAGAGTTTGGTGCCCTAGCGTCGGGCGGGTGACAGAGGCAAACGACCGCTGGAAAGACTCGCTCGCTACCGCGGCCGCGCGCGCCTACGAGGCGGCACACGGTTCCGCTATTCCGGAGACGCGGCGCGGGCTGCGCGTGCGCATGTCCTGGCGTCAAGCGCTTGCCGGAGGGCTGGGTGTGGTGCTCTTGGTGGGAGGAGGATGGTGGCTTACCAGGCCTCATGCGGGAGTCGAAGTACCGCTCGCCCCCATTAGCGGGTCTCCGGCGCCGGGCGAAGGCGCGGTGGTGGTGCTCGACGTCTCCGGTGCCGTGGAGCAGCCGGGGCTCGTGGAGCTTCCCGCAGGCAGCCGCGTCGCCGACGCTCTCGACGCGGCCGGTGGGGCGAGCGCGGACGCGGTCCTTGACGCGCTCAACCTCGCGCGCCGCGTGAGTGATGGCGAGCAGATTTTGGTTCCGCACCGGGGAGACGCGGAGCACGCGGCGGCGAGCGGCCTCATCAACATCAATCAGGCGGATGCGTCTCAGCTCGAGCAGCTTCCAGGCGTGGGCCCGGTGCTCGCGGAGCGCATCGTCGCTGATAGAGACGCGAACGGGCCGTTCCGCTCGCTCGAGGACCTTGGCAGGGTCTCGGGAGTGGGGGACGCGATCGTCGGTGCGCTCGAGGGCGTGGCCACAGTGTGACGCCGCATGACGCGCGGCTGGCACCGGCGGCCGTGTGTGCGTGGGCTGCTGCCGCCGCGATGTGGCTTGGGTGGGGCTGGTGGCCGCTCGTGGCAATGGGGGTGGTGGTCGCGGTGTCGTGGGCGAGGCGCTCCGCGCGGCCCGCGCTGGTCCTTGCCGCGATTGCGGGGGCGGGAGGCGCGCTCGCGGGGGTGAATGCCGTGGAGGCGGCCTCTCCCGTGACGAGCGCGGCCGGTGAGCACGTGAACCTCGTTGGCATCGCCGCCACCGATGCGGCGCCAGGCACGGAGGGGCCAACGGAGGGGTTGTGGGCCGTCGAGGTATCCGTCACGTCCGCAGATGGCATCAACACGCGGGCGCGCGTGAGTGTGTGGGGAGACGACGCGTGGCGGGCCGTCGTGCGGGGCCAGCGCGTGGAACTCGCGGGCACCCTCGCTGCAGGCGACGGCGAGGGCGGGCTGATGTGGCGGCCACGCCTGGAGTCTGTTGAGCCAACACGCGGGCTCGACGCAATGATCGCCAACCTGCGCGCGGGCCTCAGGGAGGCCTCGGCGGACCTGCCGCCGCGCCTGCGACCTCTCACCCGCGGGATGGTCATCGGCGATGACTCGGGGATGGTGCCCCAGCAACGCGAGCAGATGGCCATGGCGGGTCTCACCCACCTCACGGCAGTGTCCGGATCGCACTTCGCGATCGTGCTGGTGGCCGTGACGGCGATGCTGCGGCTCGTGGTGCGATCGCGGCGCATCGTGGCGGTGACCGTGGGAATCGCGATGGCGTTACTCACCTGCCTCGTCTTCCCGGAGCCCTCCGTGGTGAGGGCCGGCACCATGGCGGCGGTGGTGTGCGCGGCGCTGTGGTGGGGGCGGCCCGCGCAAGCGCTGCCGGCGCTCAGCGCGGGAGTCATCGTGGTGTCCATCATGGATCCGCGCCTCGCATGCGAACCGGGATTCGCGATGTCCGTCGCGGCCGTCGCGGCGATCGCCCTGTGGGCGCCCGCCCTCGCGGCGCGGCTTGAGCACAGTCTCCCGCCGGTGTTTGCGCACCCGCTAGCCGTGTGTATCGCCGCCCAACTTGCCGTGCTCCCGTTGCTGGCGCTCATCGGAGGGGGAGTGTCGCCGTGGGCGGTGGTCGCCAATCTCGCGGTGGGGATCGTCGCCGCTCCGGTGACGCTGATTGGCCTGTGCGCGCTCGTGGTGGCGCCATTCGGCCCCGCTCTCGCGCACGCGCTCGCGACCGTCGCGGGCTATTGCGCGTGGCCGGTCGACGCCGCCGCGCGAATCGTCTCGTCGTTGCCTGGAGCACAGCTCACGGTGCCGCCCGGGGTATGGGGTGCCGCAGCGTCGGCCCTTGCGGTTGTGGCGGTGGTGGCGCTGACGTTTGCGCGCAGAGTGCGGCTCGGAATGCCGGTGGTAGCAGGCCTGTTAGTAATCGCGGCACTTGCGGTTCCCGTAGCTCCGCGGCTCCTTGAGCCGCGGCCGCCGGCCGATTGGCTAATGGTGCAGTGTGACGTGGGGCAAGGCGATGCGATGCTCGTGCGATCGGGGCCGCACTCGGCGATTGCAGTCGACGTTGGGCCAGCGGACGGCGCCGGGCTGAACTGCCTGCGCCGCTACGGGGTGACACGGATCGATCTGCTGGTCATCACGCATCCTCACGCGGATCATGAGGGTGGGCTCGCGGAGGTCCTCGCCGAAATCCCGGTCGCGCACGCGTGGATCTCGCCCGCGGAACATGCAGAGCGCGCCGCCGCAGAACTGGCGCTCGCGGCCAAAGGGGTGCCCGTCGAGGTGGTCCACGCCGGAGTGGCGGCCACGGTTGGAGACGCGGACATCACGGTGCTCGCGCCCGGTAGTGACGCCGTAGGCGAGGGATCCACGGGGCTCAACGATGCGAGCGTCGTGACGCTCGTGCAGGTTGGCGGCGTGAGCATTCTGGGGCTTGGCGATCTGGAGCATGAGGGCCAGGTAGCGCTGTCGCGGCAGGTGTCGGACATGGTGGTCGATGTGGTGAAGGTGCCCCACCACGGATCTGATCGCCAGGAACAGGCGCTGGCCGGCATGATCACGGCGCGCGTCGCGATCGTGAGCGTGGGTGCGGACAACTCGTATGGCCACCCCGCGCCGGACGCGCTCACGCTGTGGGGCTCGCGCGCCGCGCACCTGGTGCGGACGGATCTGTGCGGAGACATCGTGGTGGTTCCCGGCCCTGCACTCGCCACGGCATGTCCCAGCGACATGGCAGGCTAGGCGCATGGCTCAGAAGGCACCCGCGGAACCCACGTGGCATCGCGCGCGCCCCGCACCGGTGGTGCTCATCTCCGGGCCTGAAGACGTGCTCGGCGAGCGTGCCATCGAGCTCATCACGCAAGCCAAGCGCAGTGAGGCGGTCACGCCAACCGTGACGCGCCTCGACGCGGCCGCGTATCGGCACGGGGACCTGCTCGCCGCCACCAGCCCTTCTCTCTTCGCCGATCCCGGCCTAGTGGTGGTGGACGGCGTGGAGGCGATGACGGACGCCTTCCTCACGGACGCGCTCGCGTACGTGGCCTCTCCCGATCCTGACGTCGTGGTGGTCCTCAGGCACCGTGGCGGGGTGAGGGGCAAGCGACTCCTTGACGCCGTGCGGGCCTCGGGGGTCGAGTACACGTGCCCCGCGGTGACGAGGGACGCAGACCTCGCGTCGTTTGTCGCGGGGGAGTTCAGCAGGGCGGAGCGTCGCATCTCGGCCACTGCGGTGCGAGCTCTCGTGGACTCGGTAGGTGCCGATGTCGCCGAACTTGCCGCAGCGTCGGCCCAACTCATGAGTGACGTCGATGGCAACATCGGTGACGACGCCGTTGCCAAGTACTACGGAACGCGAGTGAACGCCACGGGTTACGCCGTGGCCGATGCAGCGATAGCTGGCGATGCCGTGCGCGCAGTGTCGCTCGCGCGCCACGCGATGGAGACCGGAACGGATCCCGTGCCGCTCATCGCGGCGCTCGCCTCAAAGTTACGCACCCTCGTCAAGGTGGGGGCTGCACGCGGAAGGGGAGGGCTCGACGCGCGCGAACTTGGCCTCGCCCCCTGGCAAGTGGATCGCGCCCGCAAAGATCTGGTGAAGTGGGACGCCAACCGGCTCGCCACGGCCATAGAGGCCGTGGCTCAGGCGGATGCTGACGTCAAGGGTGCTTCGAGGGCGCCGGCGTTCGCGCTTGAACGGGTGGTGCGGACGGTCGCGGAGCTCGCAGGCTAGACGCCCACGAAGTCCTCGACGTAGCCGGGCTCGAACTCGCCCCTGTCCACCAGGATGGCCGGCTCAAACGCGTGGCCCTGGAAGAAGTCGAACCCAAGCGCCAAGCACTCGTCGAGCGCCTCACGAGTCTCGATTCTCTCGGCAACGAGCTGAGCTCCAGCGGAGCGCGCGCGGTCAACGAGTTCCGGCCCTCTCGCGGTGAGGTCGCGGTAGTCGACCTTCACAAACTCCGCATGTTCCAGCAGGTCCATCTGCGAACGGGTGCCGATGAAGTCGTCGAGCCCTATCCGGAAGCCCTGCTCGCACAGCCGTGCCATCCGCTCCTTCAGGGCGTCATCTGCGAAGGCGCTCTCGACCACCTCGACGATCACCTTGCTTGGGTCACACTGGAGGTCGTCGTGGCTCACGAGGTATGAGCGCGTGAAGTTGATCGAGACGGGCAGCTCTGGGGCGATCTCAGGACCTTGGCACAGCGCGGCGGCGATGACGTGCTCCGTTGCGCGATCCTGTTGCCGCTGATTCCACAGGTCGATGCGCAGCCCTGCCCTGCCAGGGGTGCGGAACAGGAGTTCGTATGCCACGAGTTCTCGCGCCGCGGTGAAGATGCCTTGGCGGCCAACGAGCACGCGAGGACGGGGCGCGCCCACGTACCTACCGGTCAGCGGTAGCCGCCATAGGCGTGGCGCTGGCAAGGAGTTAACCGCCACAATTCGAATCTACTCGCGCACACAAAAGCGCCCCGGCGGCGCGAGTGCGCAACCGGGGCGGTTCTGAAGGCTAGAGAGCAGAAACCTGCTTCGCGAGAGCCGACTTGCGGTTCGCGGCCTGGTTCTTGTGGATGACGCCCTTCGAGGCGGCCTTGTCGAGCTTGACAGAGGCGGTCTGCAGCGCGGTCTGCGCGGCGTCCTTGTCGCCAGCGGCGATGGCCTCGCGCACCTTGCGGACGTGCGTCTTGAGCTGCGACTTGACAGCAACGTTGCGCTGGCGAGCCTTCTCGTTGGTGCCGATGCGCTTGATCTTGGACTTGATGTTTGCCACGTGAATCCTCGTAATGCTTGTTTGGAAAAGTTTGGACGGGCGCGCGCACGGCGCGCGCACACGAGGGAACAGTCTACCAGTGATGCAGGGCCGAAAGCGAGCGAGCCACGTGGTTGTACGTCTCCTGAGGCAGTACCGCGCCTTCGCGGCGTATCGCGCGCTCGTCGACCCTCACAATTCTATCGAGCCGAACCTCCGACGGGCGACGCTGGCGATCCCACGCTCCGGTACCAATGTCCACCCATTGCCCGCGGTTGTGACGGTCATTGTCGTGATCCTTGCTCGTGAGCGCGAGCCCAAGCAGCCACGTCCCGTCGCGGCCGATCAGCAGCACCGGACGGTCCTTGCCCTGCGAGTGGTCCTCCTCGAACGGCACCCACGTCCACACGATCTCACCGGGATCCGGGCGTCCGTTGGGGTTGGGGGAGTAGACGGGAATGACCTTGCCCTTGAAGTCGCCCGGGTAGCGGCCCGACGGCCTGGCCGGCTTGCGCTGTGGCCCTCGCTTCTGGGGAGCGCGCTTGGATAGCAGCCAGCCAAGGAGGAAGAGCACGACGAGTGCGAGCAGCACATACTTCACGAGTGCGACTCTACGTTGCTCGTTGCGAGCGCGCGGCATGGGACGATAGAGGCCCCCTCTTCACGCAAGGAACCACCGTGCCCAACGATCCCCGCATCGAGCCTGCCTCGACCGCGCCGGAGCGCATCCGCAACTTCTGCATCATTGCGCACATCGACCACGGCAAGTCCACCCTTGCTGACCGCATGCTGCAACTCACGGGCGTGGTGGAAGAGCGGGCCATGAAGGCCCAGTACCTCGACCGCATGGACATCGAGCGTGAGCGGGGAATCACCATCAAGTCGCAAGCGGTGCGCATGCCGTGGGCTGTCGATGGCGAGGCGCACGCGCTCAACATGATCGACACCCCAGGGCACGTGGACTTCACCTACGAGGTCTCGCGCTCGCTCGCCGCGTGCGAGGGCGCGGTGCTGCTCGTGGATGCCGCTCAAGGCATCGAGGCGCAGACGCTCGCGAACCTGTACCTGGCTCTCGAGAACGACCTCACCATCATTCCCGTGCTCAACAAGATCGACCTTCCGTCCGCCGAGCCGGACAAGTACGCTGCCGAGCTCGCGCAGCTCATCGGCTGCGACGTTGACGACGTGTTGCGCGTGAGCGGCAAGACGGGCGAGGGCGTTGGCGCGCTGCTTGACCGCATCGTTCGGGACATCCCCGCGCCCGTTGGGGACGCGAACGCGCCCACCCGCGCGATGATTTTTGACTCGGTGTACGACACGTACCGCGGCGTCGTCACGTACGTGCGTGTGGTGGACGGCTCGCTCAAGTCGCGAGAGAAGATCGCGATGATGTCCACGCTCGCCACCCACGACCTGTTGGAAATCGGCGTCATCAGCCCAGAGCCCGTGGTGACGAAGGGGCTCGGCGTTGGCGAGGTGGGTTACCTCATCACCGGCGTGAAGGACGTGCGCCAGTCAAAGGTGGGGGACACGGTGACGCTCGCCGGCCGTCGTGCAACCCAAAGCCTTGGCGGCTATCGCGATCCCAAGCCCATGGTCTATTCCGGCCTGTTCCCGCTCGACGGCTCCGACTTCCCGGTGCTGCGCGATGCCCTCGACAAGCTACAGCTCAATGATGCCTCGCTCGTCTACGAGCCGGAGAGCTCGGTGGCGCTCGGCTTCGGTTTCCGGTGCGGCTACCTTGGTCTGCTGCACCTCGAGATCGTGCGCGACCGCCTCGAGCGAGAGTTCAACCTTGATCTCATCTCGACCGCCCCCAACGTGGTCTACGAGGTCCACATGGAGGACAACAAGGTCATCACGGTCACCAACCCATCCGAGTTCCCTGGCGGCAAGATTCGCGAGGTTCGCGAGCCGGTGGTGAAAGCATCGATCCTGGTACCGAGCGAGTTCATTGGCACCGTGATGGAGCTGTGCCAAGAGCGCCGTGGCGTGATGGGCACCATGAACTACCTCAGCGAGGCGCGCGTGGAGATGCACTACACGCTGCCCCTTGCGGAGGTGGTCTTCGACTTCTTCGATCAGCTCAAGTCCCGCACGCGCGGCTACGGTTCGCTCGATTACGAGCCCGCGGGCGACCAGGCCGCGGACCTCGTCAAGGTGGACATCCTGCTGCAGGGCGAGACCGTGGACGCGTTCAGCGCCGTCGTCCACAAGGACAAGGCGTACTCGTACGGCCTGGCGATGGTGTCCAAGCTCAAGGACCTCATCGATCGCCAGCAATTCGAGGTGCCCATCCAGGCCGCGATCGGCTCGCGCATCATCGCCCGCGAGACCATCCGCGCCATCCGTAAGGACGTGCTCGCCAAGTGCTACGGCGGTGACATCTCGCGCAAGCGAAAGCTGCTCGAGAAGCAGAAGGCCGGCAAGAAGCGCATGAAGAACATCGGCTCCGTCGAGGTGCCGCCAGAGGCGTTCATCGCCGCGCTGTCCACCTCCGACGACGGCTCGGATAAGGGCAAGAAGAAGTAGCGGTGACCCGCGACTTCGGTGTCTACGTCCACGTGCCGTTCTGCACGGTGCGGTGCGGATACTGCGACTTCAACACCTACGCGCCCGGCGAACTCGGCGGCGCGACGCCTTCCGGCTACGTTGACGCCGCCCTGCGGGAGATGTCGCTCGCGGGTGAGGCCATGGGCGCCGACGTTCGGCCCGCCTCCACGGTCTTCTTCGGAGGCGGCACCCCAACGCTGCTCCCGGCCGACGCTCTGGCCAGGCTGCTCGGTGGCGTGCGGGAGGTCTGGGGCTTGGAACCCGGTGCCGAGGTCACCACGGAGGCCAACCCAGACTCGGTGACGCGAGAGTCGTTCGAGACGCTTGCCGCAGCCGGGTTCACGAGGGTCTCGATCGGCATGCAGAGCGCAGTCCCGCACGTGCTCGCCACTCTCGAGCGCACCCACAACCCTGACAACGTGGCGCGAGCGGTTGCGTGGGCACACGAGGCGGGGCTCGTGACGAGCGTGGACCTCATCTACGGCACGCCGGGAGAGTCCCTCGACGACTGGCAGCGCAGCCTCGACGCGGCGATCGCCCTGGAACCTGGCCACATCAGCGCGTATGCGCTCGTGATCGAGCCCGGGACCAAGATGGGCGCACAGCTGCGCCGCGGCGAGGTGGCCCCCACCGATCCCGATACCCAAGCCGATATGTACGAGGCGGCGGACGCGGCGCTGAGCGCCGCTGGCTACTCGTGGTACGAGGTCTCCAACTGGTCAAAGACGCACGCCGAGCGATGCCGTCACAACATGGCGTACTGGACCAGCGAGGACTGGTGGGGAGTGGGACCCGGCGCTCACAGCTATCTTGGCCCAGCGTCGGGCAGACAAGCGAAGCGCTGGTGGAATGTGAAGCATCCCCGCGCCTACGGTGACGTGTTGGCGAAAGGTGAGCTTCCCGTCGGCGGGGAAGAGGAGCTGACCGCTGCTGACCTGGAGCTGGAATCCGTCATGCTGCGGATCCGCCTCGCTGGCGGGATCCCCGCCGCGAGTGCGCCCCCTGGCGCAGTGGCGCGGCTTATCGCGGAGGAGCTGGTGGAGGGCGCGGACGCGGTACGGGGGACGCTGAGGCTCACGCTGAGGGGCCGGTTGCTTGCGGACCATGTGGTCCGAGTGCTGACCGCCTAGCGGCGGCGCTACTTGATGAAGCGAATGATGAGCGGGATGCGGTAGTACTCGCCGCGATTGGCGGCCACACCCGCGACGATCGAGATCACGAACGCGTAGATCAGGTACGCGACCAACGGGATTCCGAGCACGATGAACCCGATGCCGAACGTGACGATGCCGATAACGACAGTGGCGATTCCGGCGATTGCCGACGTGATGTTGAGGTTGAGCTGTTGCTTGCCGTGGAAGTCCACGAGGGCGCTGCGCTCGCGGTAGATGAGCCAGATCACGAGCACGCCAACCACGCCGAGAAGGCCGCCCGACACAACAGCGCCGAGGACCGTGGCGAGGTTGATCAGTAGCGACCACAGGCGCGCGTCGCTCTCGAGCATCGGTTGCGGCTGGTACACGGCGGGAGTGGTCGTGGGAGGCGTGGGTTGAGGCTGTTCGGTCACACCTCCACTGTGGCACAAAGACGAGGGCCCCGACATCCGGCATGGACCGGATTGTCGGGGCCCTCGGTTAGGGGATAACCCTGATGCCTACGTGCGGCGCGGTTACTTCACCAGGCGCAGCGCGAAGGGGTAGTGGTAGGCCTCGCCCTTGTTGTTCTTCATCGCCGCCTGGATACCAAAGACAAGCGACAGCACGAACACCACGAACCACAGGACCGCGCCAATGACGATCACGAACAGCACCGACGAGATGATGTAGCCGATGACCAAGGTGATGCCCCAGTTGAGGGCCTCCTTGCCTTCGGTGTCGACGAAGCTGCTGCGCTCGCGGAAGATCAGCCAGATGATGAGCGGCGCGATCGCGGGGAACAGGATGTTGCCTGCGCTGCCGAGCGTCGCGTACAGGCGCGCGTCGGAGTCAGACAGCGGCTGAGCGGGCTGAGGTGCCGAGGGCGGGGGAGGAGGGGTCTCACTCATGTTGATTCACCACTTACGTGTAGAACGGACAGGACGTCGACTCTCTGCTGCGGTCGGTCCGGGACGTGCCGAGCGCTCGCTTTGGTCAACGCGCTCAATCTAGCGACAAACACCCATTCCGTGTAGAGGTGGGGCGCGAGTGTCTAGTTGATGATCCTGACGGGCAAGAATGAGTAGCGGTACCGCGTGCCCTCTCCAGCGGCCTGTCCGGCGTTGATGCCCATGATGAACGAGAACACCCACAGCGCGAGTTGGGCGAGCCAGCACAGCGTTCCGAGGAAGTCTGGGCCAACGGTGCCAAGCACGATTCCGCCGATCCACAGGATGATCCAGCCGAGCACCACGACGATGCCAAAGTTGGTCGCTTCCTTGCCTTGATCGTCGACGAAGTCGCTGCGTTCCTTCCCGATCAGCCACATCACGAGCCCACCGACAAACGGAATGAAGCCATTGATGATGTGCGCGAGCTTTGCTTGGGTACGCGCGTCGTCTTCACTCAGCGGGCCTGGTGTTGCGGGGGGCTGGCTGTCAGTCACTGGCGTTCACCACTCTCCATTGGACGGGATAGGTCGTCGGCACGCCTCTGCGAACGCGGCGGAACGCATTGGTGCACAGCACCACAGCCACGACGATCACGGCGATCTGGGTCATCCGCCCTACCCAACCCACGAAGGGCACGAACGATTCCACAAGCGTTGCCGCCACGAACGCCACGAAGAACGCGAGGCCTGCGTTCGTGGCCTTCGCCGCCTCTTTCGCCACGAACGGGTCGTCCTCGCGCCGCGCGAGCCAGATGAGCCACGGAATGAGAGGTCCGAGGATCGCGGAGAGGTGCGCGATTCCCGCGAGCGAGGTGTCGGGACCGTCGATGGGCGAGTAACTCATGCGGACACGCTAGCGGGCGCGCGCCGGAGCCGTCGTAGAATTAGCACTCAGCCACGTCGAGTGCCAACCGGGAGGGACGATGAGCGACGACCGCCGCCAAGCAGTGTTGCGCGCCATCGTGGAGGGCTACGTCGCCACCTCCGAGCCCGTGGGTTCCAAGGCGCTCGCCGCGCGCAACGGGCTTGCCGTCTCGCCTGCGACCATCCGCAACGACATGGCGGCGCTCGAGGACGAGGGCCTGATCACGCAGCCACACACGTCGGCTGGCCGCATCCCCACGGACAAGGGCTACCGCGCGTTCGTCGATCACCTGACCGCCGCGTCGTTGCCTGAGCCGCAGCGTCGCGCCATTTCTACCTTTCTCGCCGATGCTGCGGACCTCAACGACGTCGTGGAACGCTCGGTGCGGCTCTTGAGCCAGATCACCCGCCAAGTGGCCGTGGTGCAGTACCCGTCGTTGCGTGAGGCGGCCGTTCGCCGCGTCGAGCTCGTGCGCATCGGGCTCGATAGGGCGCTCGTTGTTGTGGTGTCCGCGGACGCGCGCGTGGAGCAGCACACGGTGGCGCTTGGAGACGCGCCCAGCGACGATGCGTTCGAGCGCATCGCGCGAGAGCTCAACGAGCAAGCGGTGGGTCAGCGACCGGCCGCGCTGGCCGAGGCGCTTGAGGCGTGGGCCGCGCGTTCCGGCCAGGTGGCGTGGGCGCCCGTGGTGGCCGACGCTGTGGTTACCGCCGCACGTGGCGGCACCGTGGAGCGCGTGGTCTTCGCGGGCACGTCGCACCTCGCGGGTGGTGGCTTTGAGCCCGACGCCATGGGCGCCGTGCTCGACGCGCTCGAGGAACAAGTGGTGCTGCTCAGGTTGTTGCACGAGATGGCGGCCGACTCATCAGATGTCACGGTGCGCATCGGCGCTGAGACGCACGCGGATTCGTTGCGCTCCACGTCGCTCGTGGCGAGCGCCTACGGGCCAGGATCGCTGTCGTTGGTGGGCGCCCTTGGCCCCACACGCATGGATTACCCAGGGACGATGGCCGCAGTGCGCGCCGTAGCCCGGTACTTGTCGAAGGCCGTGGAGGCATAGCAGTGAAGAGGAACGTGTGAAGGACTATTACGGCGTGCTTGGTGTGCCTCGCACCGCCACAGAGGCGGAGATCAAGAAGGCGTACCGCAAGCTCGCGCGCGAGCTCCACCCCGACGTCGCGGGGCCAGATGGCGAGGAGCGGTTCAAGGAGGTCGCTGCTGCCTACGACGTTCTGGGCAACGCCGACAAGCGTGCGCAGTACGACCGCGGGGTGGACCCGCGCGCCGCGAGCGGCTCGGCTGGCGGCGCACAAGGCTTTGGCTTCGAGGACATCTTCGAGACGTTCTTTGGCGGCGGTCAGCAGCGCCGCGGCCCCGCGTCCCGAGTGCAGCGAGGTGGCGACACGCTCGTACACGAGGACGTCACGCTCGAGGAGGCGGTGTTCGGCGTAGCCCGGCAGTTCACCGTAGACCTCGCCGACGAGTGCGCCACATGCCACGGCACGTGCTGCGCACCGGGCACCTCTCCGCAGCAGTGCCGACAGTGCAACGGCACGGGCCAGCTGCAGCGGGTAGCGCGTTCGCTCCTCGGCAACGTGATGACTACCTCGCCGTGCCCCACGTGCGGCGGCTATGGCACCACCATCGCCACGCCGTGCACCGAGTGCTCTGGACGCGGCCGAACCCACGCACGCCACACCATGAACGTGGACATCCCCGCTGGTGTCGAGACGGGAACGCGTATCCGCATGCCGCAGGTAGGCGACGCCGGAATCGCGGGCGGGCCAAAGGGCGATGTCTATGTGGAGATTCGCCAGAAGGCCCACAAGGTCTTCGAGCGCCGCGGAGATGACCTCCACTGCACCCTCGAGGTTCCGATGACCGCTGCCGCGCTCGGCACGGTGCTCGCGCTCGCGACCTTTGACGGCGAGCAGGCCGTTGAGGTGGCCCCCGGCACTCATTCGGGAACCACCGTGAAACTCAAGGGCCTTGGCGTTGGAAAGCTCCAGCGCCCAGGCCGCGGCGATCTCTTTGTGCACCTTGACGTCCTCACCCCCGCCGAGCTCACCGAGGAGCAAGAGGCGCTGCTTCGCCAGCTCGCCACGCTGCGCAACGAGGAAATGCCAGAGGCGAACCTCACGCCCATCGGTCACGGAGTCTTCGCTCGCCTTCGCGACGCCTTTATGGGGCGCTAGGTGAGCGCACCCGTCTTCCTGTGCCCCGAAGCGGCCGACGCTGCGGTCGGGTCCGTCTTGACGGTCGCCGGAGCGGAAGGCAGGCACGCGGTCACCGTGCAGCGACGTGGCGTTGGCGAGGCCGTTGACCTCGTCGACGGCGCGGGCCGCCGCGCGAGCGCCCGCATTCTGTCGGTACATCAGGGTCGTTTCGAGGCCCGCGTGGAGTCCGTCGCCGTGGATCAGGACTCCCCAGTGACGCTGATCCAGGCGCTCGCGAAGGGCGGCCGCGACGAGCAGGCAGTCGAATCGGCCATCGAGTTGGGCGTAACCGCCGTGACCCCCTGGGCCGCCGAGCGTTCCATCGCGCAGTGGCGCGGCCCCAAAGTAGCCAAGGGGATCGCCTCGTGGGAGGCGCTCGCGCTCGCGGCTGCCAAGCAGAGCCGGCGAGCGCTCGTGCCAACCGTGAACCCCCTGGTAACCACCCGCGAACTGGCCGCACAGGTGAAGGCGGCCACAGCGTCGGGCGGGTGCGTGTTGGTGCTGCACGAGGTGGCGAGCGTGCCGCTTGCTGGCCTTGGTTGGGAGCGGCCAGAGCAAGAGGTATGGGTCATCGTGGGGCCCGAGGGCGGGATCTCCGACGCCGAACTCACTGCCCTTACCGCCGCCGGCGCGCTGTCGGTACGTTTGGGGCGTCACGTGCTGCGGTCGTCGAGCGCAGGCCCCGCGGCGATCGCAGCGCTCGCCGCGATCAGGGGCGACTGGGCCTAAATCGCGGCCGCGAACGGTCTCGCCGCCGTGCCGCGCCACACCGCATAGGCTTGGGCCATGACCGATTGCATCTTCTGCCGCATCGTCGCGGGCGAGATTCCTGCGGACGTCGTGGCACGGACCGACGCTGTGATCGCCTTCCGCGACATCGCACCTAAGGCGCCCGTGCACGTGCTTGTGGTGCCCATGCGGCACGAGCCGAACGTTGCCGCGCTCGCGGCCGCCGCCCCTGAGGTGCTCGCGGAGATGGCGGCCGTGGCCCAGCAGATCGCGGACGCGGAGTGCGGCGGCGAGTTCCGCTGGATCTTCAACACTGGCGCCGCCGCTGGTCAGACGGTGTTCCACGCGCATGGGCACGTGATGAACTCGGGCTCCCTTGGGTGGGACGCATGACCAACTCGCGCGTGGTCGTTGTTGACGAGCCCGGCGTGATGGCGCAATTGGTGGGCGCGGGCGACGGCGTGCTGCGAGAGCTTGAGCGTGCGTTTCCCCAGGTAGATGTGCATGTACGGGGGAACACGTTGACGCTCACGGGCGAAGAGGCCGACGTCACCGCCGCGGCCACCGCCTTCGAGGAGCTGCGAGCGATCCTCGCCGCCGGCGTGCCGCTCACTCCCGATGTTGCGCGCGAATCCGTGCGCATGCTGCGCGTTGACGCCGGATCTGGTGCCCGCGATGACCGCCCGGTGGCGGTGCTGTCGCGCTCCATCCTGTCCACGCGCGGCCGCACCATTCGGCCCAAGACCCAGGGTCAGGCGGCGTACGTGCAGGCGATCGAGAAGCACACGATCACCTTTGGCATTGGCCCCGCCGGAACCGGAAAGACGTACCTCGCGATGGCGCAGGCTGTGGCCGCGCTCCAAGGAAAGCGCGTCAACCGCATCGTCCTCACACGGCCAGCGGTGGAAGCGGGGGAGCGGCTGGGCTTCCTGCCGGGATCGCTGTCAGAAAAGATCGATCCCTACCTGCGCCCTCTCTACGACGCACTGCATGACATGGTGGATCCGGAGTCGATTCCCAAGCTCATCGAGGCGGGCACCATCGAGGTGGCGCCGCTTGCGTACATGCGCGGGCGCACCCTCAATGACGCGTTCATCATCCTCGATGAGGCGCAGAACACCACGCGCGAGCAGATGAAGATGTTCCTCACCCGTCTGGGGTTCGGCTCCACGATGGTGGTCACCGGCGACATCACGCAGGTGGATCTGCCAGGGGGAACAACCTCAGGACTGCGGGCCGCGCGCGACATCCTCACGGGTGTCGAGGACATCGGCTTCTGTGAGTTGACGGCCGACGACGTGGTGCGTCACCGCCTCGTCAGCGACATCATCACGGCATATGCGCGCGATGACGAGACCAAGGTGAGGCGAGCGCCAGACCGGCAACAGCGTCGGCCCGCTACCAGGGAGGACAAGGCGTGATCGACGTCAACAACGAGACCGATGCCGCGATCGACGAGGTCGAGTTCGCTGAACTCGCGCAGTACGTGCTGCGGGAGATGAACATTGCGGACGGGGCGGAGCTCGCGATTCTGTTCGTTGACGAGCCCGCGATGGAGCAGCTTCACATCCAGTGGATGGATGAGCCTGGGCCCACGGACGTGCTGTCGTTCCCCATGGACGAACTGCGTCCCGGAACCCCTGGGTCGCCCACTCCCGCCGGGCTGCTCGGCGACATCGTGGTGTGCCCCTCCGTGGCAACCCGCCAGGCGGCAACGGCGGGCCACTCGCCCGAAGAGGAGATGCTCCTGCTCACAACCCACGGCATCCTGCACCTGCTCGGCTACGACCACGCCGAGCCGGAGGAGGAGAAGGAAATGTTCGCACTCCAGCGTCGCCTGCTGCTCACCTTCCTCGCGAACCGATGACCGGTACCGAGGTCACGGTCCTCATCGTCGTTGGCGTGCTCGCCCTGCTGGGGGCCGGGGCGCTTCACGCGCTTGTGGCGGCCTTTGAGCAGTTGCCGTATGCCGATGAACGGCGCATGGCGTCCGCTTTGCGGCCCGACGGCAGGCCCACCTCTGCTGCCAGGCTCGCCGTGTCGCCGGGAGACACGGATAACTCGGCGTCGGTTGCATACGCCACGCTCGAGGCCCTTGGCATTGTGTGCTGGACGTTGCTTGCCGTGGGCATGGGCGAGGCGCTTGGGTGGCCGGGCTGGGTGTTCTCCCTGGTAGCTGCCGTGGTGGCCGCATTCTTGTCGCTCATCGTGGTGCGGGCGCTGCCTCGATCCGTTGGCCGCACGTACCCGGAGACCACGGTGCGTGCCGTGGCGCCGCTTGCGAGGCTACTCATCGTGCTGACGACGCCCGTGCGGCGTGTGGTTCCCGCGCTACGCGCGCCCGCTCTCGCCGAACCCGAGGACCTCGTTGACCGAGCGCACGAGGCGCTGGACGAGGAGGACGTGGAACTGGTGCAGGGTGTGGTGAACCTGGGGGAGACCCTGGCCCGCGAGGTGATGGTGCCGCGCACGGACATGATCACCATTCAGCGGGGGACCACCCTGCGCAAGGCGCTGTCTTTGTTCATGCGATCAGGGTTCTCGCGCGTCCCTGTCATCGCTGGCGGGGTGGACGACGTTGCTGGGGTGCTGTACTTCAAGGATGTGGTGCGCGAGACGTGGGACTCGCCCGCCGCGCTCGACGAGGTGGTCGACGCGATCATGCGAGAGCCCGAGTTTGTGCCCGAGTCACTGGCCGTTGACGACCTGCTGCGGCGCATGCAAAACGACGTCTTCCACATTGCCATCGTCGTTGACGAGTTTGGCGGCGTTGCCGGACTCGTGACGATCGAAGACGCCCTCGAGGAGATCGTTGGCGAGCTCACCGACGAACACGACCGCGCGGAGCCCGAGCCAGAGATGCTCGCCGCCGGTGGGTATCGCGTGCCTTCGCGGATGGCTCTCGATGAACTTGGCGAACTGTTTGATGTTGAGATCGAGGACGAGGACGTCGACACGGTGGGCGGGCTGTTGTCGAAGGCGCTTGGGCGCGTGCCGATTCCCGGTGCCTCTGCCTCGGCGCACGGACTTGTGTTGACGGCGGATAGGTTTGAGGGGCGCAGGCGGCGGCTGTCGTCCGTGGTGGTGCGGCCCGAGGAGGTGGCGGATGAGTGAACACCGCTCTGTTGATCACCGCTCTGGCTTTGTGGCGTTCGTTGGGCGTCCCAATGCGGGCAAGTCCACTCTCATGAATGCGCTCGTTGGCGAGAAGGTGGCGATCATGTCGTCGCGGCCGCAGACCACGCGACGCGCGATTCGCGGCATCATCACCAGGGATGATGCGCAACTTGTGGTTGTCGACACCCCTGGTCTGCACCGGCCACGCACCCTGCTTGGCGAGCGGCTCAACGACCTTGTGCGCGAGACCTTCGCTGAGGTGGACGTCATCGGCTTCTGCCTTCCGGCAGACGAGAAGGTTGGCCCCGGCGACAAGTGGATTGCGCGCGAGCTCGCCGACGCGCGGGCACCTGTGGTCGCGATCGTGACCAAGGTGGACAAGGTGTCGCGCGACCGAGTGGCGGCGCACCTGTTGGACGTTTCTGCCCTCGGCGACTTCGCCGACATCGTGCCCGTCTCGTCCGTGAAGGACGTGCAGATGGACGTGCTGTTGGATGTGCTCATCACGCGACTCCCGGTTGGGCCCGCGTTGTACCCAACGGGCGAGGTCACCGACGAGCCGGAGGACGTGCGCATCGCGGAGTTGATCCGGGAGGCCGCGCTTGAGGGCGTCCACGATGAACTCCCGCACTCGATCGCTGTAGTCGTTGAGGAGATGATCGAGCCCGAGGACGGCGGTGTGCTGCAGATTCACGCCCAGCTCTACGTGGAGCGAGACTCCCAGAAGGGCATCATCATCGGCAAGGGCGGTACGCGACTTCGCGAGGTAGGGGCGACCGCGAGAGGGGGCATCGAGCGCCTGCTCGGCCGCAAGGTGTTCCTCGACCTCCACGTCAAAGTCGCCAAAGACTGGCAACGCGACCCCAAGCAAATGGGGCGGCTGGGGTTCTAGCCAGCCCAAGCGTCGGGCACCCAGGCCTGACCCGCGCGCCCCCATTGCCTGTCGGTACAACCACGTCGCACGGCGACTGCGCGCAGCATGACCAAGCGCGCGGGCAACGGCCACAATGTACCGACAACGAACGGGTTCCGGTAAGGTGGCGGGATGCGTGCACGCTCGCTTCTCCTTCGTTGCCGCGACGAGGCCTAATCAGGCCGGATCCTCGTCGCGGTGGTTGGTGTGCCGGCTGAGAACTAGACCAGACAGCCAAGAGCAACCGAAGGACCACACGAGATGAACCCCAGTTACTACACGGGCGGAGATCAGACCCGTTCGCCGATGCCCGTCCGCAAGTACGTGCCGTTCCATGAGCAGATCGCCGTTGACCTGCCGGACCGCACGTGGCCCAGCCGCCGCATCACCGAGGCGCCGCGCTGGTGCGCCGTTGACCTCCGCGACGGTAACCAAGCGCTCATCGAGCCCATGAACGCTGAGCGCAAGCTGCGCATGTTCGACCTGTTGGTGCGCATGGGATACAAGGAGATCGAGGTCGGCTTCCCGAGCGCGAGCCAGACCGACTTCGACTTCGTTCGTCAGCTCATCGACGAGGACCGCATTCCTGAGGACGTCACCATCCAGGTGCTGACGCAGGCGAGAGAGCACCTCATCGAGCGCACGTATGACTCGATCAAGGGCTCGACGAACGCGATCGTGCACCTGTACAACTCCACGTCGATCCTGCAGCGGGATGTCGTCTTCCGCGCCGACATGGACGAAATTGAGAACATCGCCACACAGGGTGCGCGCCTGTGCCAGAAGTACGAAGACAACGTGCCTGGTACCAACGTGTTCTACGAGTACAGCCCCGAGAGCTACACGGGTACGGAACTCGAGTACGCGGCCAGGGTCTGCAACGCCGTCATGGACGTGTGGAAGCCCACCACCGACCGCAAGGTGATCATCAACCTGCCGGCCACGGTGGAGATGGCGACGCCCAATGTGTATGCGGACTCGATCGAGTGGATGAATCGCCACCTCGACTACCGCGACGCCGCTGTCCTGTCCCTGCACCCACACAACGACCGCGGCACGGCCGTGGCCGCCGCGGAGCTGGGTTACCTCGCTGGCGCAGACCGCATCGAGGGCTGCCTGTTCGGTAACGGTGAGCGCACCGGAAACGTGGACCTCGTGACGCTCGGCATGAACCTGTTCAGCCAGGGCATCGACCCACAGATCGACTTCAGCGACATCGATGAGATCCGCCGCACCGTCGAGTATTGCAACCAGATCGACGTGCACCCGCGCCACCCGTGGGGTGGCGACCTGGTCTTCACGGCGTTCAGCGGTTCACACCAGGACGCGATCAAGAAGGGCCTCGAGGCCATGCAGGTCAAGGCCCAGAAGCACGGCGTCACGGTGGACGAGATGGTGTGGGCCGTGCCGTATCTGCCCATCGACCCGCGCGACGTCGGCCGCTCCTACGAGGCCGTCATCCGCGTCAACAGCCAGTCCGGAAAGGGCGGCGTAGCGTACCTGCTCAAGACGGAGCGCAATCTTGACCTCCCGCGCCGCCTGCAGATCGAATTCAGCCGTGTTGTTCAGAAGGTTGCCGACGCCTCGGGCACCGAGATGACCGCAGAACACCTCTGGCACATCTTCGAGGACGAGTACCTCCCCGCGAGCGACCCCGCCAAAAAGTGGGGCCGGTTCTCCCTGGTAGGGACGCGATCATCGTCATCAGACACCGGACCTGACACGCTCTCCGCTGACATCCTCGATCGCGGCGAGCTCGTCACGATCGAGGGCAGCGGCAACGGTCCCGTCGCCGCGTTCGTGGCGGCCCTCAAGGGCCGCGGAGCCAAGGTTGAGGTGCTCGACTACCACGAGCACGCAATGAGCGGCGGCGGCGACGCCGTGGCCGCGGCCTACGTCGAGTGCCAGATCGACGACGAGATCCTCTGGGGCGTCGGCATCGACCCGTCCATCACCACCGCCACGCTCAAGGCGATCATTTCGGCGATCAACCGCAGGGTTCGCTGAGTCTTTCGAAAGGTGCCCGACGCTGGGGTGGGGTCCGTACGGAACCTTGCCACAGCGTCGGGCAACTACGATTACCCGCGTGAAACTTTCCCGCACCCTTGGTGCCGCCGTGCTGGTGTGTGCCGCCACCCTCGCGCTCGCCGCGTGCGGCGGCTCGGACGATGACGCGGCGGCGACGGCGGCCGCAGACGCTCTTCCCGACCTCACCTCGCAGGGCCTCGTGTCATTCCCGTGCGGCGACGGCGCTGCGATCGGAGGGACCTTCCAGGCGCCTGAGGACCCGTGGGTGGCGGAGTGCTGGAAGGGCAGCCCAGACAAGACGTTCATCGACATCGCGAACGCGTCACAAGACGCGATCATGCTGGCGTCGGGCGGCACGGACATCTCCGCGGATGTGTGCCCTGATGACGCCTTCGGCGTAGGTGGCGGCATCGCGTGCCGCGCGGTGCTGGTGACGGTGGACGGCCACTCGGCGGTAGTGCGCACGGTGGCGGTGCTCGCGGATCCCGGCACGGTGCTCGACGGGCTTCCGGACGAACCCACCGCGGACCAGGTCAACGAGGCTCTCGAGGGGGCCGCAGTGGAGGTGCTCGTGGGCACGCAGTCGCCCACGGCAGTGGAGAGCTCGAGCGCGCCGTCGGCCTCCAGCTGACGTGATTGTTGGCGGGCGGGTTCCTGCTACTCTTCGGAACGAATCCTCCGCACACATGGCCGTGAGGGATGGGGCGCGGCCTAGGGTGGACGGGCGCTCTGTGACCACGACCGCGAATTGAGGACCGCAGGAATGGCAAAGCCGCTTCGCCTCGTCATCGTGTCGTTTGTCGACGACAATTTCGGTGACAACCTAATCCGCATCAGCTTCCAGGGCCTGCTTGATGTTGCACTTGGCAATCATGGGCTCGAGGGGTCGGAGTACGAGATTGTGCCCATCTCGCTCAAGCGCTCTGACGAGAACTCGCTTGAGGGCGCTGACGCGATCTTCTTCGCGGGGGGCGGCCTGTTTGGGCTGTCGTACCTCGACTTCTTCCCCCACGTGGAACGGATCACCGAGGTAGCCGAGCGCAAGGGCATTCCGGTGATCTTCTCGTCGATGGGCCTCAACAACATGAGCGCCGAAGACGGCAATGCGGACGCAATTGCTCACATTCTGCGCAAGGACTGTGTCAAGGCCGTTGCGGTACGCGAGAATCTGCCGCTGTTCCGCGAACTGGTCACCGGCCTGTCGTACGACGTTCGTCAAGTTGCAGACCCCGCCGTCTGGACCAAGTACCTCTACGGCATGACGGACGTTGTGCCCGACGGCACTCTTGGCGTGAACGTGGTGCGCAGCGGCCTGTTCACCGCCAATAAGCGCACCTGGAGCCTCGCCCAGGAGCTCGCTTACCTTGGGGAACTCGCGGACCTGGCCACGGCCCAAGGCCTGCGGCCAGAGTTCTACACGAACGGCAGTTTGGACGACAACAAGACGCTCGCGTACTTCGCCCGCGAATACGACGTGGCTCCAGAGCGTGTGGTCTTGCCACAGACCACGCGGGAAGTGGTGAAAGCGATCTCAACGCGGTCGTCTATCGCTGCGATTCGCATGCACTCCTCGATCATCGCGTACTCGTTTGGCATTCCCACGATCGCGCTCGCGTGGAACGACAAACTGCCGCACTTCTATGAGGCCATTGGTCATCCCGAGCGCGTGATTCCGTTCGGCGAGTGGTCGGGTGCGCGGTCATTTGAGTTGCTGAGCGCCGCCGGGACGGCCCCAGAGGTGGACGCTGATTATCAGCCGTACCTGATGTCCACATATACGTACGTGTTCGAGTCGTTGCGCGACCACGTGCTCGCCAATCGTTCCTCGAGCACCAAGATGCACGGCTTCGATGGTGTCGCGAGCGCTCTCGTGGCGCGCGCTCACGTGATCGACGAGGACGAGAACGACCTTCGTTTCAAGCTTGGTAAGGCGGAGCGCAGTTACCTTGCCCGCTTCGTGTCTGGGCGCGAGAAAGACGCGCGTATCCGCGAGCTCAAGGCGGAAGCAACGGCCCTGACCAAGCAGGTGAACGCGCTCAAGGCCGAAGTGCGCCAGCACAAGAAGGAACTCGACACCCGCCTCCCCGAGCGGATTGTCCGTGGGGTGCGGCGCCGCGCTCGCAAGCTCTTTGGGCGGTCCGCGAAGCCCTAAGGCGCAGCGGCGGGGCGCCCGCGAGTCGCTGCCGGTGCGGGAGACAATGAGCCCGTGCCCCTGTACCGAGACGACGCAATCGTGCTGCGCACCCACAAGCTGGGTGAGGCAGATCGCATCGTCACGATGCTCACCAAGAACCACGGCAAGGTGCGCGCGGTAGCCAAGGGGGTGCGGCGCACGTCATCGCGGATCGGCGCGCGCATGGAGCCGTTCATGCTCGCGGATGTGCAGCTCTACGAGGGGCGCAACCTCGACATCGTGAGTCAGGTGGAGATGCGTGAGCCATACGCTCGGCGCATCGCGGCGGACTATGCGCTGTTCACCGCCGCAACCGCCATGGTGGAGACCGCGGACAAGCTCGTAGATCACGAGAAGGAGCCCGCGCTCCAGCAGTACCGACTCTTGCATGGGGCGCTCGGATCGTTGAGTCGCCGCGAGCACGAGCCGGGTTCGCTGCTCGACTCTTTCCTGCTTCGGTCCTTGGCGATCGCCGGGTACGCGCCGTCGTTCTCCGAGTGCGCCGTGTGCGGGAAGCCGGGACCCCATCGCGCATTCGCGATTGCCGAGGGTGGAGCCGTGTGCGAGGACTGCCGCCCTTCGGGGGCGGCCGCTCCCGCTGTCGGTACATTCGTGCTGCTTAGCGCGCTGCTCGAGGGAAACTGGGCCGTCGCGGACGCCGCAGAGCCACGAGACCGGCGAGACGCCGCGGGACTCGTCGCCGCGTACACGCAGTACCACCTCGAGCGGAAGGTGCGGAGCCTGCCACTCGTGGATCGCGAGTCCTAGGCGCGCCGCAGTCTCCTCTCGGTACATAGGGGTCGTCTCGCGCGCGCGAAGCGACGCGTTTGTACCGGCAGGACGCGGGCGCGCGGCGGGGTGGTGCGGGGAGGGCCCGGTGCGCGGCAAGTAGGCTGGCCAGCGTGACGCCAACGCCGCCGCCCCCGCACCCTTCGGGAGCGATTCCGCCGCAGCTGCCCAAAGAGGCCATCCCCAAGCACGTCGCGATCGTCATGGATGGCAACGGACGCTGGGCCAAGCAGCGTGGACTGCCCCGCACCGAGGGTCACACCAGGGGAGAGGCGGCGCTGCTTGACGTGGTCGCAGGCGCCATCGAGGCCGGCGTCACCCACATCAGCGCCTATGCGTTCAGCACCGAGAACTGGAAGCGCAGCCCCGACGAGGTGCGCTTCCTCATGGGCTTCAATCGCGACGTCATTCGGCGCCGCCGCGACGAAATGAACGAGTGGGGCGTGCGAGTGCGCTGGGCGGGCCGCCGCCCCAAACTGTGGAAGTCCGTGATCGACGAACTTGAGGCGGCGGAGCGGCTCACCGCCGCAAACGCCACCCTCACGCTCACGATGTGCGTCAACTATGGCGGTCGCGCAGAAATCGCCGATGCGGCGCAGGCTCTTGCGCGCGACGTCGCCGCCGGCGCCTTGGATCCGCGAAAGGTCACCGAGAAGACCTTCGCGCGTTACCTCGACGAGCCCGACATGCCTGATGTGGACCTGTTTTGGCGATCGAGCGGAGAGCAACGGTCAAGCAACTTCCTGCCATGGCAGGCCGCCTACGCCGAGTACGTCTTCAGCGACGTGCTCTGGCCAGACGTCAACCGCACCCACCTGTGGGCCGCGATCGAGGAGTACGCGCAACGCAACCGCCGTTTCGGCTCCGCATAACCCAAAGGAGTGATCATGCCACCTCAGAAGTCCTTCGTTGCCACCTGGTTGTTCGCGTGGCTATTCGGCTACTTCGGCATTGACCGGTTCTACCTCGGCAAGATCGGTACGGGCATTCTCAAGCTCATCACGGTTGGCGGCTTTGGCCTTTGGTACCTGATCGACGTGATCCTTGTTCTCGCCGGCGGCCAGCACGACAAGCACGGCCGCGACCTCGCCGGGTACCAGCAATCCAAGGGGATCGCGTGGGTGGTGACGATCGTGGTGTGGTTGCTCGGCGGCGTTAGTGGGGTTCTGTACGGACTTCAGGGCTGACGTCGCTGCGTCGGCGCCACAGGCTGAATAGCCAGGCCACGCCCACGAGCGCTACCACCACGGCCACGAACAGCCACGGCGACTCTTTCCACGCCGCTACCAGGGAAAATCCCACTACCGAGTACACCGCTGCCCACGCCGCGCAGCCTGGAATCATCGCCGCCGTGTAGAGGTCCCAGCGCATTCTCGTGAAGCCCGCGGCCGCGTTGACGAGAGTTTGGAAGCCAATCGTCAGGAATGACACGGGGATGGCGACAAACCCCCATTTCTCCACGAAATCCTGGGCGCGTTGCCATGCTGGGCCGCTGAAGCGTCGGGCCATTCCTGCCCGACGCTGTGGCTGGCTTTCGCTCCCAGCCGCACCCCTGCGAAGCCCTCGCCCTATCCAGTAGGTGGCTTGGGCGCGCAGAAAGACGACGCACAGCAGGAAGAGGAAGATCCACCACCACGGGCCGCTGGAGATGGCCGAGGGCACGCCGCTCACGGTCGCGAGGCTGCGCAGTCCTTGCACACACCCGTGAGTTCCACGGTGTGCGCAATGTCGGTGAATCCGTACTGAGACGCAACGGCGGCGGCCCAGGTCTCAACGGCGGGAGCGTCGAGTTCCACGGCGGTTCCGCAGTGGCGGCACCGCAAGTGATGGTGGTGGTCATCTGCCGAGTCGCAGCGGCGGTAGAGGGTTTCGCCTGATTCGCTCACGACGGCGTCCACCTCACCCGCGTCGGCGAGCGACTGGAGGGTTCGGTACACGGTGGCGAGACCAACGGTGGAGCCCTCGTGGCGCAGGATGTCGTGCCACGCCTGAGCTGAACGGAACTCGCCCGCGCCGAGCGTTTCCAGCACCGCGGTGCGCTGTTTCGTCATGCGCAGTTCGCCGGTCATGAGGCGATCCTTGCACGGCGCTTGCGGCGTGCCGCGGCGGTTGTTGCGACTATCGCGTAGGTTGCCACACCGATCACCACGATGAGCGCACCCGGCTGCAGATTCACATAGAGCGTGATGGCGATGCCGATGAGCGTGAGCGCGGCACCGATGCCCATCGCGATGAGCATGGTGCGGTTGAACGAGTGCGTGAGCAGTTGGGCGATGGCCACCGGGACGATCATCAGGGCGCTCACGAGCAGCACGCCCACCACGCGCATTGAGACCGTGATGGTGATCGCGGCGAGCACCGCGACCACCATGTTGAGCACGTTGACCGGCAACCCCGACGCTGACGCGAACTCTTGATCGTGGGTCACGGCGAACAGCGCGCGCCGCAGGCCGAGCCCGATGGCGATGATCACTCCCGCGAGGATCACGGAGACCCAGACGTCTTGCCACGACACCGTGGAGATGGACCCAAAGAGGTAGCCGAGCAGGTTGGTGCTGGTGCCTCCGGAGGCGCCGATGAGCAGCACGCCGAGCGCGATGCCGCCGTAGAAGAGGATGGCCATCACCACATCGGCGGCCGCGGTTCCGCGCGACCTCATCCGTTCGATAATTGCCGCACCCGCCACCGCAAAGATCACGGCACCGGGCAGCGCGAGGGCGTCACGCTGCGCGAAACCAGCGAGCGAGCCCGCGAGCCAGCCGGCGGCGACTCCAGCAAGCGCCACGTGACCAATGCCGTCGCCGAGCAGCGCCATCCGGCGCTGTACCAGGTATGTTCCGACGATTGGCGCGGCGACTCCCACCACCACGCCGGCGATGAGCATGCGTTGAACGAGGGGATCGAGCAAGAGGTTCACGGCTGCACCTCCAGCACGGGGCCCGACGCTGGTGGCCGAGGGTCCTCGTGGGCGTGCGTGTGCTCGTGGCCGGGGAGGGCGTGAATGCCGAGGTCCTGCGGAGGGGGGCCCGTGAAGCTCACGGTCCCGTGGTCGAGCACCACCGCTGTATCGATGAGAGTGGCGAGCGGGCCAATCTCATGGAGTACCACGACGATTCCCGCACCGTGAGCCTTGAGGTGGTCGAGGGTGTGCACAAGCGCCACCTGAGACTGCAGGTCCACGCCGGTCATCGGCTCATCGAGGACCAGCAGATCTGGTTCTCGAACCATCGCTCGCGCGATGAGAACTCGCTGTTGCTGACCACCGGAGAGCGAGCCGACGTCGCGCGAGGCGAGGTCAGCGACACCCAGCTCTTCGAGCGCGGCCAGCGCGCGCCGTCGGGCATCTCGCGGAGGGCGAAGGCGACCAGCGCCCAAGAGCCCGGCCGTCACCACCTCGAGCGATGTGGCTGCGACCCCGCCCGCCGCGCTGATGCGCTGTGGCACGTAACCGAGGCGCGCGCGGGCGTGAGCTGAGTTTGGGTGATCGCCGAAGGTGACCGTACCCGCGGTCATGGGCAGCACCCCAACCAAGGCGCGGATCAGGGTGGACTTGCCGGAGCCATTGGCGCCCATCACGGCAACGGCCTCGCCGCCGCGCACGGCGATGTCGACGCCGTGGAGGATCTCGTTGCCGCCCAGCGCAACGCGCACGCCGCTCGCGGAGAGCAGCGTGCGCGGTTCGTGTGTGGTGGGCGCGTCAGGCACAGGCAAGCGCCTGCCTCAGGCTGTCGAGGTTGCGGGCCATGACCGTAGCGTAATCGTCGTCGTCCACCACGGACTCGATCGGATCGAGTACCGCTGTCGTGGCACCAGTGTCTTTCGCGATGGCGTCCGCGACCGAGGTGTTGACGAGGGACTCCGTGAAGATGGTTGTGGTGCCGGTTTCTTCAACCAAGTCGCGAATTTCCAGGAGCTTCGCCGGTGAAGGCTCTGTCTCTGGATCGATTCCCGCGATGCCAACCTGTTCCAGGTTGTAGCGATCGGCGAGGTACGCGAAGGCCTCGTGGCTCGTGACGATGTCGCGGCGCTCGCATTGCTCGAGGCCGCTGGTGAAGGTTTCGTCGAGAGCGGTGAGTTCCGCGCGCAGGTCCGTCGCGTTCTGGATGTACGTGGCGGAGTTGTCCGGATCCAGTTGCGCGAACTGCTGACCCACGGCCGTGGCGTACTCAGCTAGCAGGGTGGGGTCAAGCCAGAAGTGCGGATCCAGTTGCCCGTGGTCGTGATCCTCTTCGCCGTCCTCGTGCTCGTGGTCGTGCTCCTCGGCTGGACGAAGCTCAACGGCGTCTGCGGCGTCGAAGGCGCGCGATTGGGTGGACACCAGGGCGTCGTCGACGGCTGGCTGGAACTCGCTCAGGTAGAGCACCAAGTCCGCGCTCGAGAGTTCCCTGACGGCGCTGGGGGAGAGCTCGAGGTCGTGTGGCTCTACGCCGGGCGCGGCGAGGGGGATCACGTCGACGTTGTCACCACCAACCGCTTCTGCGACGTACTGGAGCGGGTAGAAGGACGCGGCCACCGTCAGGTCGGCGTCTGCGTTGGAGGACGAGCCTCCGGCGCAACCGGTGACGAGAAGGAGGCCGGCTGCGCCGGAGACGAGGGTGATGGGCTTCATGACGCCTCACACTATTGGAATTGAGAATCATTGTCAAAACACGATCACGCTCGCCCCGCCTCCCGCACGTGTGTCGGTACAAGCGCGTCGCTTCGCGCGCGCTTGCCGACGCCTCTGAACCGACAGCGATGGGGAGGTTGGGCGAAGGCGCGCCACTAGACTGTTCCGAGCACAGTCCAACCCCACAAGGAGCATTCCGTGGCAGCACCGTCCCGCCTCGACAACGTCATCTCGCTAGCGAAGCGCCGCGGCTTCGTATTCCCCGCTGGCGAGATCTACGGAGGCACGCGTTCCGCGTGGGACTACGGACCACTGGGCGTGGAGCTCAAGGAGAACATCAAGCGCCAGTGGTGGCGCGCGATGGTCACGAGCCGCGACGACATCGTCGGCCTCGACTCCTCGGTGATCCTGCCGCGCCAGGTGTGGGTGGCGTCTGGCCACGTTGGTGTGTTCACCGACCCCCTCACCGAGTGCCTGAGCTGCCACAAGCGCTTCCGCGAGGACCAGATGCTCGAGGAGTTCGAGGAGAAGAAGGGCCGTCCCGCGAACGGTGGCCTCGCCGAGATCGCGTGCCCCAACTGCGGCACCCGCGGCCAGTGGACGGAGCCGCGCGACTTCAACATGATGCTCAAGACCTATCTGGGCCCCGTCGAGGACGAGTCCGGGCTGCACTATCTGCGCCCAGAGACCGCGCAGGGCATCTTCGTAAACTTCGCCAACGTCGTGTCGACGTCGCGCGTCAAGCCGCCGTTCGGCATCGGCCAGATCGGCAAGAGCTTCCGCAACGAGATCACCCCAGGAAACTTCATCTTCCGCACCAGGGAGTTTGAGCAGATGGAGATGGAGTTCTTCGTCGTGCCTGGTACGGACGAGGAATGGCACCAGTACTGGATCGACACCCGCACAGACTGGTACACGGGTCTCGGCATCAACCGCGACAACCTGCGCCACTACGAGCACCCCAAGGAAAAGCTCTCCCACTACTCCAAGCGCACTGTCGACATCGAGTACCGCTTCGGCTTCCAGGGCAGCGAGTGGGGCGAGCTCGAGGGCATCGCCAACCGCACGGACTTTGACCTCAGCACCCACGCCGAGCACTCGGGCAAGGACCTCCAGTACCGCGATCCGGTCACCAACGAGAAGTACACGCCCTACGTGATCGAGCCCGCGGCCGGCCTCACGCGGAGCCTCATGGCCTTCCTCGTCGAGTCTTACGACGAGGACGAGGCGCCCAACACCTCTGGCGGCGTCGACGTCCGCACGGTGCTGCGCCTGGACCATCGCTTGGCGCCCGTCAAGGCCGCGGTGCTCCCGCTTTCGAAGTCCGACGCTCTGCTCCCCACCGCGGAAAACCTCGCCAAGGAGCTCCGGGGCTTCTGGAATGTCGACTACGACGTCACGCAGGCCATCGGCAAGCGCTACCGCCGTCAGGACGAGATCGGCACGCCTTTCTGCATCACGGTCGACTTCGAGACGGTCGACGATCTCGCCGTCACCATCCGCGATCGCGACACCATGGCGCAAGAGCGCGTGGCTCTTTCGCAGGTCCAGGGCTACCTCGCGCAGCGGCTCGCGGGGGCGTAACCACGTGCCGCACGGTCACTCGCATGACGAGGTGCCGCGCGCGTCCGAACGCACGTCGCTCGTGCTGTGGGTGCTCGTTGGGGTGATCCTGACCGGGGTACTCGTTGGTGCGGTCGCGACGTGGCCGTCCACAGTGAATGTGATTGGCTCGCAGCAGTACTTGGAGGACGGGTCGCACTGGGCCACCGCCACAGTGGTGGCCTTCGACGAAGACACCCTGATGATCACGGCGAGACTCGCCGGCGAGGACGGCACCGTCGAGATCCAGTCGCCGGGGATTACGGGAACCGAGTTCGCCCCGGGGGACGAGCTGTCCGTGGTGGTGCTCGGCACGGGCGACGTCATCTTCTCCGACTACAAGCGCAGCGCGCCCTTGCTGGCGATGGTGATCGTGTTTGTCCTGGCCGTGCTGCTGGTGGCTCGCTGGCGGGGTGCTGGGGCGCTGCTTGGTTTGCTGCTCGCGTTCGGCGTGGTGGTGTTCTACACCGTTCCCGCGCTCATCGACGGCCAGCCTCCCATCATCGTGGGGCTTGTCACGGGGGCTGGCGCCCTGGCGCTGCTCCTGTACATCGCGCACGGCTTCAACGCGCGCACCACTACCGCCTATCTGGGCACGATCGCCGGACTTGTGGTGACCGCGCTGCTTGGATCGTGGGCGGTGAGCGCCGCCCGGATTCCCGGCGTTCCGGGAGAGGCCGAGGTCAACGTGTCCTTCGTGGCGAGCGCGATCTCGCTGTCTGGCCTCGCGCTGTGCGGTGTGATGCTCGCCGGCCTTGGCATCCTCAACGACGTGACGGTCACTCAGGCGTCAGCCGTCTGGGAGCTGCGCCGGGCACGGCCGGACCTTGCGCGGCGCGAGGTCTACTCGCGCGGCATGCGCGTTGGGCGGGATCACATCGCCTCGACCGTCTACACCATCGCGTTCGCGTACGTTGGAGCCTCGCTCCCTCTCATCGTCCTCATCACGGTGTACAACAACTCGTTGACCAACGCGATCACCTCGTCGGAGATCGCGGGCGAGGTGGTGCGCACCCTCGTAGGTTCGCTCGGTCTGGTGCTCGCGGTTCCGCTCACCACGGCCATCGGTGCGCTCATCGCAGGGCCGGGTGCTACCGCTCCCGCCGAGGACAGCAGGCGCGCTCGCCGCACCCAGCGAGACGTCGAGTCGGCCCTCGAGGACTGATTTCCACCCCTCCGCCAACCCGACGCTCCCTCTCGCCCGCCTGCTCCGTCTCGGTACACGCGCGTCGCTTCGCGCGCGCGAACCGACCGCTATGTACCGACAGCGAACGGGGGCGCGAGCGCCTGAGACAATGGTGACCATGTCTACTCAGCCCGCCACAGCGTCGGCCCTGCTGCCGCCCCTGCACATTGGGCCGATTTCCGTGCAGACTCCCGTGGTGTTAGCGCCCATGGCGGGGATCACCAACGCGGCGTTCCGCCGCCTATGCCGCGAGCACGGCGGCGGGCTCTACGTGGCGGAGATGGTGACGTCGCGCGCGCTCGTGGAGCGCACCCCGGAATCCCTGCGGATCATCGCCCACGATCCCGACGAAACCCCTCGTAGTGTGCAGGTTTACGGAGTGGACCCCGCGACCATTGGCGCCGCCGTGAAGATGATCGCGGAAGAGGATCGCGCGGACCACATTGACATGAACTTTGGTTGCCCCGTGCCCAAGGTGACGCGCAAAGGCGGCGGTGCCGTGCTGCCGTGGAAGCGTGACCTGTTCCGTGACATCGTGCGCGCGGCGGTGCGCGAGGCGTCCAAGTTCGACATTCCGGTGACGGTGAAGATGCGCAAGGGCATCGATGACGAGCACCTCACGTACCTTGACGCGGGCGTTATGGCCGAGCGAGAGGGCGCCGCCGCCGTTGCCCTGCACGCGCGCACCGCGGCCGACTACTACTCCGGCACCGCGGACTGGGAGGCCATCGCGCGTCTCAAGGACGCGGTGCCCACCGTTCCCGTGCTGGGAAATGGCGACATTTGGTCCGCCGAGGACGCGCTTGCGATGGTGAAGCGCACGGGTTGCGATGGTGTCGTCGTTGGGCGTGGCTGCCAAGGGCGCCCGTGGCTCTTCGCGGACTTGCAGGCCGCCTTCGAGGGCCGGCCGGAGCGCGCGCGGCCCTCTTTGAAGTTCGTCGCGGACACGGTCTACCGACACGGAGAGCTCATGGTGCGCCATTTTGGTGGCGACGAGTTCAAGGCAATGCAAGAAATTCGCAAGCATATGGCCTGGTATTTCAAGGGCTACCCAGTGGGCGGGGAGGCCCGACGCTCGCTCGGCTTGGTGACGTCGCTCGCCGAGTTGCGTGGCTTGCTTGATGCACTCGGTGACGCCCCGTACCCGGGAGTAGACGCCGAGGGCGCTCGTGGGCGCCAGGGGACGCCCAAGCGGCCGTCGTGCCCAGAGGGTTGGCTTGATACGCGCGACATCACTCCGGACCTCGAGGAGAGGTTGCGCGAGGCGGAACTGAGCGTCTCTGGGGGTTAGGCGGCACGTGCCGTCAGGTGTAGCTGGACGAACCCGGGACCCCAACGCTCGACCTTCTCGACGGCAAACTCCGCGGGCACCGCGAGGCCGGCGAAGAGCGGGATGCCAGCGCCGAGGGCAGTGGGCTGGATCGTGAGTACAAGGTGGTCGAGCAGCTTCTCACTGAGTACCGACCGGATCGTTGCGCCCCCGTCAACGTAGACGTCTCGATCACCAGCCAGCGCCTTCGCGCGATCGATCACTTCCGCAACGTCGCCACCACTAGCCTCGACGGAAGCGTGCGCGGTCTCGAGAGGCCGCGAGGTCACGACCAGAAGCGGAGTATCGCCATAGGGCCACGGGCCATCGAACCCGGCCACAACGTCGTACGTGCGCCTGCCCATCACGATGCAACCGATGGTGGATAGAAAATCGTCGAACTCGAGTCCGTCCGGACGTGTTGCCGCCCACGCTTCGACGGCGAGCGGAAGGCCGGACTCGCGTGGACGTTCGAGCCACGAGAGCTCGTCGTTCGGCCCGGCGATGAATCCATCGAGCGACATGGCGAGGTACCCAACAACGCGTCCCATGGGGCAAGGCTACGGGGGCACGCGGCGCTCGGCGAGCCGTTCACGCCCCGCCGCCCACTACCATCAAAGCGTGAGCGCGCTACCTCCCGGCTACTCGGACGCGGACGCGGAGCGCTACGTTGACGAACCGCCCAAGCGCGCCAGCCGCACTCCCTTCGAACGCGACCGGGCGCGCATCGTCCACTCGAGCGCCCTCAGGCGCCTCGGTGCCAAGACCCAGGTGCTCGGCGCGGGCAGCGGCGACTTCGTCCGCACCCGCCTCACGCACACCCTCGAGGTAGCGCAGGTCGGCCGCGGCCTCGCCAAGGTGTTCGGCAGCGACGAGGACGTCGTGGATGCCGCATGCCTGGCCCACGATCTGGGTCACCCTCCGTTCGGCCACAACGGTGAGCGCGCGCTCGACGAGGTGGCTCGCGACATCGGCGGCTTCGAGGGAAACGCCCAAACGCTGCGTCTCCTCACGCGCCTTGAGCCGAAGTCCGTTGACCCGGCTACCGGGGCGTCCATCGGCCTCAACCTCACGCGCGCGGTGCTCGACGCCTCCATCAAGTACCCGTGGCCGGAGTCCCAGGCTCCCCAACGCGCTGATGGCACTCCAACGCGCAAATTCGGCTTCTACGAGGACGATCGCCCAGTCTTTGAGTGGGCACGCCACGGTGCCGAAGCCAAGCAGACCAGCTTCGAGGCCCAGCTCATGGACTTCGCTGATGACGTCGCCTACTCGGTTCACGACGTCGAGGATTCGGTGGTGCACAACGATGTTGCTCTCGCGGTCTTGAGGGATGAGGGCCAAGCCCGCGCCGTGGCCCAGCACGTCCACGAGTGGTACGGGCGAGGCGACGAAGAAGAGCTGCTCGCCGCACTCAACCGCCTCCGCGATGAGCCCTGGTGGATGGACGAGTACGACGGCTCCCATCGCGCGCTCGCGAGCCTCAAAGACATGACGAGCCAGCTCATCGGGCGTCTGTGCGACACGGTCATCGAGGCCACTCAAGCGCAGCACGGCGACGGGCCTCTCACCCGCCACAACGCTGACCTCGTGATCCCCACGGACGTCCAGGCGGAAATGCTCATCCTTAAGGGAATCGCCGTGCACTTCCTCATGGCGCCCCGCGAGCGCCGCGGCAGCTACCGCCAGCAGCGCGAGCGCCTCGCCGCTCTGGTCCTTGCCCTAGAGGCCAGGGGAGCGGAGGCCATGGAGCCGCACTTTGCCGCCCTGTACAACGAGGCAAGCACCGATGCCGCCCGCAAGCGCGTGGCCGTTGACCAGGTTGCCTCGCTCACCGACAAGTCGGCTCACGATTGGTTTCACAGGTTTGTGGCGGCCCGACGCTGACGCCCCTTGAGCAGGAAATAGAGGGCTACGAGGGGCAACAGTAGGGGCACCCATCCGTAGCCGCTGCCGTATCCGGTCCACACTGTTTCGTCGGGCCACAGATCGGCGTCAAGATACCCCAACGTACCGACGAGCAGCACGCCCGCCAGCTCGAGAGAAGATCCCACGAGAGCTACCCGCTCCCACCCGCGCCACAGTGCCACGGCGATCACGACATAGAGCACCGCGGAGATCGCGGAAACGGTGTACGCGACCGGCGCCTCGGAGAACTTCTCCATGATCTGAACGGTGGCGCGCCCGGTGGCGGCCAGCCCAAGGATCGAGTACACGACGATGAGGATGATGCGCGCAACCGGGTTCACGGGCCTATCCTCCCAGCACGATCGTGAGCCGCCATGACGCAACCGCCAACGCAATCCCCACGGCAATCGCCGCCCCCGCGTCCACGCGCGCTATCTGGTCGGGCGCGAGTACGGGCCTGTTGGGGTCGGGATCCGCGGCCGCCGCTTCTGGTGTTCCCAGCCGCCCTATGCCGAGCAAAGGCAACAAGCCAACCGTGGCGAGAAGGTAGCCGATGGTGAGCACAGCGTCGGGCGTGCCGTCCACCACCCACACATAGAACACGGCCGCCGCCTGCACCACCACGGCAATCCACGTGGCCGTCACCACCCACTCAAGCGACCTGTGTGTACCGACAGCAATGAGGGTGACGACGCCGTGCAACACGAGCACGGCGCTCACGACGAGCACCGCAGGGTAGATGACGTGAAGGTACGCGCTCACGAGGGCGTGAACCTACTGCTGGGCGTTCTGGACGCGCATGGGAAGGCGCGCGAGCTCCTCGCCGTCGATCGAGATGACCCACGCGAGCATGCGCGGCTTGTCGAAGCGCAGGCCGTCAAACGTGAAGGCGAAGCACGCAACCTGCTCAAAGCCGTCGGCAAGGTGGGCGGGACGCCCCAACGTGAAGTCCCCACCCATCGCACGCACGGGCTGCGGGTTGCCCTCTTCGTCGTTGCGCAGGCCGATGGGGTAGGTCTCACCGTCCTCAGTGACCAGCTTGACCTCGAGGTTGTGCTGCATGTTGGTCTCGTTGAACGGCACGTGTGCGGTGATCGCCACGCCAAGGCGGCGGTGCTGCGCGGGAAAGCTCCGCACAAAAATCGTGTTCCAGCCGCCACCAAGCGCATAGATCTTGCCGTTGACAACCTCGGCGGTGTCCGCGAGGAACGCATCAACTCTCACAACGGGTCCTTTCCCCAAGTCTGACTCAAGCCTAACCGCCGGAGAACTAGAGTGAGCACGTGCCAGGAACCATCAACCGTGACGACATCGCGGCGGTTCGCGAGCGGGCGCCCATCGAGGAGATCATCGGGCAGCACGTGGCGCTGAAATCTGCGGGGGTGGGCTCGCTCAAGGGTCTCTGCCCCTTCCACGATGAGCGCTCTCCCTCCTTCACTGTGCGCCCCGCCGTGGGGCGCTGGCATTGCTTTGGCTGCGGCGAGGGCGGCGACGTCATCGAGTTCGTCATGCGCTTGGACGGCCTGCCGTTCGCGGAGGCCGTCGAATACCTCGCGGATCGCGCGGGCGTCACCTTGCGCTACGAGGCAGGGGGGGCACGTTCCGGCCCTGCGCCCGGGTTGCGTAAGCGTCTCATCGAGGCTCATCGTGTGGCCCAGTCGTTCTACGCCGAGCAGCTGGCCTCGGACGAGGCCCGCACGGGACGCGACTTCCTGCGCGAGCGTGGCTTTGACCGCGCGGCCGCCGAGCAGTTTGGTGTTGGCTATGCGCCAAAGGGGTGGTCGTCCCTGACGGATCATTTGCGCAAGAGCGGCTTCACGGAAGACGAGCTCAAGGCGTCGGGCCTGGTAAGTGAGGGTCAACGGGGAGTCTACGATCGCTTTCGCGGGCGCCTCGTGTGGCCCATTCGCGAGGTCACGGGTGACGTCATCGGCTTCGGCGCTCGCCGGCTGTACGAGGATGACCAGGGCCCTAAGTACCTCAACACCCCTGAGACCCAGCTCTACAAGAAGGCAACGGTCCTCTACGGACTGGACCTGGCCAAGGGCGCGATCCGCGGTGAGCGCACCACGGTGGTGGTCGAGGGCTACACGGACGTTATGGCGTGCCATCTCGCGGGAGTCACGAACGCGGTGGCCACGTGCGGCACAGCGTTTGGCGAGGACCACGTGAAGATGGTTCGGCGCCTCATGGGGGACACCACGCAACTCAAGGTGGGTGCCACCGGCGCTCGCGTTATCTTTACGTTCGACGGCGACGAGGCCGGGCAAAACGCCGCGCTCAAGTCGTTCAACCTTGATGGCCAGTTCTTGGCGCAAACCTTCGTTGCCGTGGACCCCAACGGCGAAGATCCGTGCGAGATCCGCCAGCGACACGGAGACGCCGCGGTGGTCTCACTGATGGCGAATCCCGTGCCGCTCTTTGAGTTCGTGATTAAGGCTTCGCTCGCGTCGCATAACCTCGCCACCCCTGAGGGCCGGGTCGCCGCCCTTCGCGCCTCCGCGCCCGTCGTCGCTGGTATTCGCGACGCTGCCCTGCGTCCCGAGTACGCGCGCAAGCTCGCTGGGTGGCTCGGCATGGAGCCGGAGCAGGTGCTTGGCGCGGTGTCGGCGGCGGGCAAGCAGGCGACAACCCAGCCCGACGCTGGGGCGGGTTCGGCGCCCGCGGCGAGCGGAGCGTCGGGCAGGCCGAATGCCAAGGATCCTGTTGCGCGAGCGCAAGCGCTCGCGCTTGGGGTGCTGCTGCAGGCCGCGCCGGAGGTGGTCAAGGATCCGTCCGCGGCGGCGTTGTTCGGCGCGATCTCGCCCGAGGCCTTTACCGTGCCGCAATACCGCGCGGTCTTTGAGGCGATCCGCGCCGCGGGCGGCCCCGCGGCGAGCACCGGTGACTGGGTGGGAGACGTGAGCGCGCAAGCCGGGGAGGCGCTCGCGGGAACGGTGTCGCAGCTCGCGGTGACGCCACTGCCCACCGACAAGGCAGACGCCGAGTATGTGCGGTCCGTGCTGGCGCGAATGCTGGATCTGGATCTCACGCGCCAAATCGCCGAACTGCGCGGCTCCATGCAGCGCGCGGGGGAGGGCAGTGACGAGGCGCAAGCGGCGTTCGCCGCACTGATCGCGTTGGAGACGCGGCGCAGGGCGCTACGAGAGGAGTAGACATGCCGGGAGGACGCAAGCAGCGCGTGACCTTGGTGACGCTCGGGGTGGCGGACCTTGAGCGCGCGCGGCAGTTCTACGAGGCGTGGGGGTGGGTGCCTGAGGAGGCGAACGAGGGCATCGTGTTCTTCCAAGGAAACGGCCTGGTGATCGCGCTGTTTGGGCTGGAGGAGCTCGCAGAGGACCAAGCGCGCCCAGAGGCCACGCTGGGATTTGGGGCGATGACGCTCGCGCAGAACTACGGGACCATCGCCGAGGTGGACGAGCGCTTCCGTGCCGCGCTCGCGGCCGGTGCCACGATGCTCAAGCGGCCCCAAGAGGCGTCATGGGGCGGGTACAGCGGCTACATCGCGGACCCTGACGGGCACGTCTGGGAACTCGCCATGAACCCGTACTGGACCCTCGATGAGTGGGGGTCGACGGACCTCAGGGATCCGGCCGCCTAGTGGCGGCGCTGATCAGATATGGAAAGCTCCCCCGACTGGACTCGAACCAGTAACCTGCCGATTAACAGTCGGCTGCTCTGCCAATTGAGCTACGGAGGATCGCGCTCGAATACTGTACCCGATTGCGAGGCGCACCCAAGACACGATCGGCGCCTCGCCTGGCGTCGCTAGACTTGCGTGCGGCCCGGGGAACGGGTCGTGGGGCGGTAGCTCAGCCGGTTAGAGCAGTGGACTCATAATCCATCGGTCGCGGGTTCAAGTCCCGCCCGCCCCACTCGAGCCCAGACACACGGATGCCCGGCCGCTGAGGGGGAGCCGGGCATCCGCGTCTGAGGGGGACAGAAACGTCTACTTCTTGTCGTCGTCCGTCATGTTGTTGAACTTCTCTGCAGCCCAATCCTTGACGTCTTCGACCTTGTCCTTGACTGCAGCCGAGGCCTGATCCATCTTGCCTTCGGCTTCCATCTGCTCGTCGCCGGTGGCTTCGCCGATGTGCTCCTTGGCCTTGCCCTTCCAGTCCTCGGCGGCGTTCTGCATTCTCTCGTCGGTACCCATGATTTCCACCTCCAGTGGTGTTGAGGGTCACTAGGGACTACACCAACAGTTGGCAAAGTATTCCCGCTGCCCGACGGCGTGGTTCAGCGACCTAGCGCGTCACCTATCGCGACGGGCACGGCCCCGGCCAGGTCCAGGGCGCTGATTGGGCCGCCAGCGGACGCGAGTTCCGCCGCTCTCGCATGCACCCATGCGGCGCACGCGCCGGCGTCGGCGGCGGCGAGGCCCGCGGCAAGCAAAGCCCCTGCAATACCAGCCAGAACGTCGCCTGAGCCCGCTGTCGCGAGCCACGGCGTGGCCTCCGGTAGCCAGACGATGCCGCCGCCCGGTGAGGCGATGACGGTGACGGATCCCTTCAGAAGCACCGTGGCTCTCGCGGTCTCGGCGAGCAGGCGCGCGTGCCCCGCGCGATCGCGCTCAACGTCTGCACGCGTCACGTCATGCCGCAGGGCGGCCAGGGTGCGGATGAGCTCGCCCGCGTGGGGCGTGAGAAGGACGCGGTCAGCAGGAGCCTCGCGCGCACCAGCTGCGCGCGAGGTGGCAACGGACTCGAGGGCGCCCGCGTCGACGACCATCGGCAGCCCAGAAGCGGCCACGGAGCCGATCGCGGCGTCTTGCTCGGGGTAATCAGCCACGCCGGGACCCACCACCCAGGCGCGCGCCCTAGGGAGAGTCTCCGCAGCGTCGGCGCTGCCGTGCACAATCGCCTCTGGGCGAGCCGCGAGAACGAGGTCTTGGGCTCTGCGCGGCCCCACGTAGCGCACCATGCCGGCTCCGGCGCGAATCGCGCCGGACACCACGAGCACCGCAGCTCCCGGGAAGGCTTCTGAACCCGCCACCACGCCCAAGGTGCCGCGAGAGTACTTGTCGTCCCCAGCGTCGGGCCGCGGCCAATGTTTGGCGATGTCTTCGCGAGACCATTCCACCGTGATCACGTCCTTAGCGTGGCACAGTCATCCCTGGTCAGGCGGGAATGACCAGGCGGTAGATCTCCGAGTCCGCGGGTTCGCCGCGGATGATGACGTCGCCGGGTATGCGTTCTACGTACGTCATTCCCACGTGCTCCATGACGCGCGAGGACGAGCGGTTCTGCGGGCGGCAGCGTGCGGTGAACTCGCGAATGCCGTGATCGCGCACCAGGGCATCGAGAAAGGAGGCCACGGCCTCGGTCGCAATCCGCTGACCCCAAAGGTCGCGGCGCACCACCCAGCCAAGTTCGCGCACGGTGGGGTTTGCCTCGACGGGGCCGCGCAAGGCGCCGAACGCGCTGAGTCCGCCGACGACGGTCCCCGCGGGCACGGTCCCTGACGCTCCAAGCAGATCCACCGCGAGGGTGATCGCCACGTTGAGCGGGGCGCCTCCGGCCACCGCGTCGGACACGAAGTTGACCGTGTCCTCGAGCGTGTTGGGGCCCCAATCGGTGAAGAAACACACCGCGGGATCCGACGCATATACGTGCACGTCTTCGACGTCCGCGTTGGTGAACGGGCGAAGGACTAGGCGCTCGGAAACGACCTCCATGTACCGACACGATACCCGCGCGGTTGGGGAGGGCGCCGGTTGGTTGGCGTGGTGTCGTTCATGGGACAATCGCCGCATGGCTTTTCGCGACATCCGGACCATCGGCGACCCCGTGCTGCGCACAGCTTGCGCGCCCATCGAGACCATCGACGACGCGGTGCGTCAGTTGGTAGAGGACCTCGTGGAGACGGTGGACCACGAGGGCCGCGCGGGCCTTGCAGCGAATCAGATCGGCGTGAGTCTGCGCGCGTTCTCATGGAACATCGACGGCGACATCGGGTACATCCTGAACCCGGTCATCGTTGAGCGTTCCGAGGAGTTGCAGGAGTTGGGCGACGAAGGGTGCCTCTCGGTTCCCGGGCTCTGGTACCCGTGCGAGCGGCCGTCGTTCTCACGCGCCGAAGGCACCGACCTTGACGGCAATCTTGTGGTGGTTGAGGGCGAGGAGATCTGGGCGCGCCTCATCAATCACGAAGTGGATCACCTCGATGGCCACCTCTACCTTGATCGGCTCAAGAAGGACGTGCGCAAGCAAGCCATGCGCGAACTGCGCGAGTCGCTCGAGCACTAGATTGCTCACCCCTAGAGGGTGACGCCGACATCCGCGATGACCACGCGCCCGGCCGACGCTTTGGCCGGCTCGAGCATTAGGCAAGCCTTTGGGGCGGTGAAGGTGACGGTGGTCTCTGCGGTGACGTGAGGAGCGCTCGCGTCGCCAGAATCTGGGTCAAGGCCGCTCGGAAGGTCTACGGAGATGACCCGAGTGCCAGGTGCGATGCTGGCAACGGCCGCCACAGCGTCGGGCCGCAGACCGCCCTGGCCACCGAGGCCGACGATGCCGTCGATGACGGTGTCGGCGGCCTCGATAGCCGCTGCCGCCCCGATCGGGTCTATCACCCACTCGATGAGCTGACCGCCCTCCGCAGTAAACCGTTCGAGGCCCCGAGGGTGGACATGGGGCGTCAACTGGACGGCACTGACGGGAACGCCCCTGCCCGCGAGCAGCGCGCCGGCGAGAAGTGCATCGCCGCCGTTGTTTCCTGCTCCGACGAGGACCGCAACGGACTCGGTGCCGTGGGCCTCGCCCGCAACGGCCGCGGCCGCGCGATCCATCAACACGGACTCGGGGGTCGAGAGCATGGTGATGCGCTCCGCTTGCCGAAGCTCGGCGGCGGTAAGTGGCTGCGCCTGTGAAGCCATGGACCTACTGTCCCACTCGCGCCCGTTTTCTGTCGGTACAACCGCGTCGCTTCGCGCGCGGATCCGACCCGTGTGTACCGAGAAGGTGCAGGTACGGGCGCGTTGAAACTTCCGTTTTTGCGTGCGGTGAGGCACCATAGGAGCACACCGTGCGCCGGGCGCATCCTTCGAGGCCGTTGGGGAAGACGAACCTCATGGAAGGAAGGGTCATGGCAGCGATTACACGCGGTGTCATTTTCGTGCACTCGGCCACGCGCGCGATGTGTCCCCACATCGAGTGGGCGGTGCGCAACGTGCTGGGTCCTCGCGCGTCCTTCGACTGGACCGACCAGCCTGCCGGAACCGGGCTCTTGAGGGCTGAAGTTGCGTGGCAGGGAGCCCAGGGGACTGGGGCGCTGCTTGCCTCTGCCCTGCGCGGATGGGAGCACGTTCGCTATGAGGTGACCGAGGACCCGTCATTTGGGTGCGACGGTGGGCGGTGGTCACACACCCCTTCGCTTGGCATTTTCCACGCGGTCACAGACGTGCACGGGAACATCGTGGTGCCGGAAGACAGGATTCGTGCCGCCCTCGACGCGGGCGGATCTATTGCGGACGTGCAACGCGCTATGGACCTAGCGCTCGGAACAGCATGGGACGACGAGTTGGAGCCCTTCCGGTATGCCGGGCATGGGGCGCCAGTGCGTTGGCTTCACAGGGTGGGGTAGTGCCGCTCGACGCGACCGCTACGTTGACACTGCAGGCGCTCGAAGAGTCCGTGTGGCGCGACGAGACTCGGTTCGATCACGCCTACATGAACGCGGTGCTCCACCCCGAGTTCACCGAGGTGGGGCGTTCGGGGAGGGTGTTTACCAGGGACGAAGTGCTCGAGATGCCCGCGGTGTCGATCGACGTTGACATCCCACGAGCCACATTCTCGGTGCAGGAGCTTGTCGCCGATGCCGCGCTCGTGAGCTACGAGACTGTGCCGCGCGAGTCGCGCCATGGCGCTGCGCACCGAGCGTCCGTCTGGGTGTGCGTCGAGGGCACCTGGAGACTGCGGTACCACCAAGGAACGCCAGCCGCGCGCTAGCGGCGCACGTGGCGCGCGGAGCGACGCCGTTGTACCGACAGGAAACTAGGCGGTGCCGAAGACAAGCGCTACGTTGTGGCCACCAAAGCCAAACGAGTTGTTGATCGCCGCGAGGCCACCATCCTGAGGAAGCGCCCCAGGGGTGTTGCGCACCAGGTTAATCGCGAGATCCGGGTCCGGGTTGTCTACGTTGATCGTGGGCGGCGCGAGGCGGTCCTCGAGAGCCTTGATGGTGAGCACCGACTCGAGTGCGCCAGCACCGCCAAGAAGGTGGCCCGTCATGGACTTGGTTGCCGAGACGAGTACGTCATCTGTGTGCTCACCGAGCAGGTCGCGGATTCCGCGCGCCTCGATGGGGTCGCCAACAGGCGTGGAGGTGGCGTGCGCGTTGATGTGGCAGATGTCGGCAAGAGTCAGCCCTGCTTGTTCCACCGCCGCGAGCATTGCGCGCTTCTGTCCGTCACCTGTGGGCTCCGGCGCGGCGATGTGATAGCCGTCTGCGGTGCGGCCCGTGCCGAGCAGGCGCGCGCGGATGCGCGCCCCGCGGGCACGCGCGTGCTCCTCGGACTCGAGGACCATGACGGCCGCGCCCTCGCCAAGCACGAAGCCGTCGCGGTCGACGTCATAAGGCCGTGAAGCGGCCTCGGGGTCGTCCAGACGTTTGGACAGGGTCTTCATGGCTGCGAAGGTGGAGATCGGCAGCGGGTGAATCGCGGCCTCTGTGCCACCCGCAACGACGATGTCAGCGCGGCCGGACTGAATCATGTCGTAGGCAAGTGCCACGGCCTCGGCGCCGGACGCGCACGCGGAAACCACCGCGTGCGCGCCCGCCTTGGCACCGAGTTCGAGCTCGATGTACGCCGTTGCCGAGTTCGGCATGAGCATGGGGACCGAGAGTGGCAGCACACGCTCCGGGCCGCGGTCGCGCACGGTGTCCCAGGCGTCGAGCATTGTCCAGACGCCGCCGATTCCCGTGGAGACCACCGTGCCCAGACGCAAGGGGTCAACCTCAGGCGAGCCAGCGTCGGCCCATGCTTCGCGCGTGGCCACGAGCGCGTATTGCGACATCGGGTCCATGCGCTTCATCTCTGGTCGAGTGAGCACGTCCTCGGGCTTGACGACCAGCTGGCCGGCAATGGTGATGGGGACGTTGTACTTCTCGACCCAGTCGTACTCCAGTGGGCGCACGCCGGACTTGCCCGCGAGCGCCGCCTCCCACGTGCTTGGCACGTCCCCGCCAAGCGGGGTGGTGGCGCCTAGGCCTGTGACGACGACATTCATGGGTTACCTCCGGAGTGGGACGAGTGGAGCGGGAACGACTGGTTAGTCCTGGTTGGCGATGAACTTCACCGCGTCGCCAACGGTCACGAGGTTCTTGACCTCTTCGTCGGGGATGCGGACGTCGAACTTCTCCTCGGCGAGGGTGACGATCGTCATCATCGACAGCGAGTCGATGTCGAGGTCGTCGGTGAACGACTTGTCCATCTGGATTTCCGCCGCGTCGATGCCGGTCTCTTCGGACACGATGTCGGCGAGGTGGGCGAGGACCTCGTTTTCGGGCAGTGCCATGTGGTGCTCCTTCTCAGGTTGTGTGATGCGGTCGCATCAGGTTCGGTGTGAACGTGTACGAATCTAGTCTCTGGGCGCGCGTCTCATGGGAGTTCCACGACTTGTGCGGCGTAGACAAGGCCGGCGCCAAAGCCGATTTGCAGCGCCAGGTCACCGCTGCTGACGAGGCCCTCGCGGTAGAGGCGCTCTGTTGCGAGGGGGATGGAGGCGGCGGATGTGTTGCCGGAATCGGCAATGTCGCGCGCCACCACCACGGAGTCGGGCAGGCCAATCTGCTTGACCATCTGATCGATGATTCGCACGTTGGCCTGGTGGGCGATGAAGGCCTTGATGTCGCCGGGGGTGAGGCCCGCGGCCTCAATTGCCGCGGACGCAACCGGGGCCATCTGGAACGACGCCCACTTGAACACGGACTGGCCCTCTTGGCGCAGGGTGGGGAAGGGGAGCGAGGGGTCTTCCCGAAGCTCAAGCCATGAGTTGGTTTGGCGGATCAGATCGGCGCGCGAGCCGTCGGAGCCCCACACCGTGGGGCCGATCGCGGCGTGGTCGGATGCGCCGATGACCACCGCGCCCGCGCCGTCACCAAGCAAGAAGGAGATGGAACGGTCCGTGGGGTCTACGAAGTCGCTCATCTTCTCGGCGCCAATGACGAGCACGTTGCGGCTCTGACCCGAGCGCACAAGGGCGTCGGCTTGGCTGATGGCGTAGCAGTAGCCCGCGCACGCGGCCGAGATGTCCCACGCGGCGGCGGGGCCAATGCCAAGGCGGTCCGCGAGCGTGGGGGCGCCACCAGGCGTCATGTGCGGGAACGAGATGGTGGAAAGGATGACCGTGTCGATCTCATCGGCTGCGATGCCCGCGTGCGCAATCGCGTCGCGAGAAGCGGCCTCCGCGAGGTCAAGTACGGACGTATCCGCGCCCGCTCGCACGCGCGTCACGATGCCCGTGCGCTGCCGAATCCACTCGTCTGAAGACTCGATGGGGCCCGCGATCTCGTCGTTGGTGACGACGTTCTCGCCGCGCGCTACGCCGAGTCCGAGGATGCGAGCAAACTCCGGCCCTCGCCGGATGGTCATCTGGGTCACGCGTGTTCCTCCACAAGTTCGCGCGCGGCGTCGAGGTCCTCAGGGGACTTCAGCGCCACGGCTGGCACACCCTTCATGACGCGCTTGGCGAGACCCGTGAGCACCCCGCCTGGCGCCACCTCAATAATGCCCGTCACGCCCAGCTCTAGCATCCGCTCCATGCACAGATCCCACCGCACGGGGTTGGCCACCTGTCGCACGAGGCGGTCAAGCGCGTCATCGCCGTTTGTGACAACGTCGCCGTCGGCATTCGACAGCAGGGTAGCGGTGGGTTGGGTTGGCGAGATGCCCGACGCTGCGGCGGCGAGGGCGTCGATGGCAGGGGCCATATAGCGCGTGTGGAAAGCGCCGGCTACCTGTAGTTCGATAACGCGCGCTCGCTCTGGGGGGTTGGCGACCAGTTCCGAGATCGCCGTCTTGGCACCTGCGGCGACTACTTGCCCGCCGCCGTTGACGTTTGCGGGGGTGAGGTCGAGCGCCGCGAGTGCCGCAGTGACGGCTTCGGGTTCGCCGCCAAGCACCGCCGCCATCGACGTCGGCTCCGAGCTCGCGGCCGCTGCCGCCATTGCCGCGCCACGGACGGTCACGAGAGCCAGTGCTGCCTCCTCCGCGATCACGCCAGCGAGTGCGGCGGCGCCAAACTCGCCAACCGAATGGCCGGCGACGACCGAGCCGGTGGGGACGCCGTTGGAGAAGACACACCGAGCGCTCAAGAGCGCAGCGGCGACGAGCAACGGTTGCGCGATTGCGGTGTCGCGGATGGTGTCGGCATCCGACGCGGTGCCGTGCGTGAGTAGGTCCACGTTGGTGGCTTCCGACAATGACGCCAGGTGTGCACCTACCCCGTCGAGCTCGAGCCAAGGCTCAAGCATTCCGGGGGTCTGGGCGCCCTGGCCAGGACACAGAACGGCAAGCATGCTTACTAGCGTGCCTCATTCTGGCGGGATGTGGCGGCTCCCACGCGCACGGATTCGCGAGTGCAGGTTTGTATGTTTCCTACAAAACAGTGCGCGAGGAGTCCCTCAGCCTGCCGAGCGCGAAGGCCGTCTCAAGCACGTGTGCGTCGCGAGTGGACAATACGTCCCACCCAGTCAACTCGGCCACCTTCTTGAGCCGGTACCGGACCGTGTTGGCATGGACGAACATCGTGCGCGAGGCGAGTTCGAGCGAGCGGCCGCAATCGAGGTACGTGGCCACGGTCTCGCCAAGCGAGCCGCCAGCCTTGACGATGGGGTCGTATGCCACGGCGATGAGACGGTCTCGCGCGGACGTGTCGCCGATGAGAACTCTCTCGGGCAACAGGTCGTCCGCCGACGCGGGTCGCGGTGTGAGCGCCCACGCGGGGGCGGCGGACCGGCCAGAGAGAGCGGCGCGAGTAGCCCGCGCCACCTCGAGGAGCGTCACGGCTGGCGGCCCGGTCACCACGGGTCCGTTGCCGAAGCACCCCAGCAGGTGCTCCGCTAGGTCGGCAATCGCGAGGTCGCTGCGCGCGATGACCACCAGGTCCTCGCCGTGGATGCCGACAAGCGCTCCAGGTGCCGCCCTACGGATGGTGCGGCGAAGCTCTGCCGACTGCACCTCACCCAAGGGCCCGTCCGTGCTGCCAACCATCACTAGCGTCGGGCCGGGCTTCCACCCAAGTGCCGCCGCGCGAGAGGGGAGATCGTCGTCCACCTCGCCACGCACCAGAGCGTCCACCACCAAGGCCTCGAGGCGGGCGTCCCACGCGCCACGTGTCTCGGCGGCGCGGGCGTAGACCTCAGCCGCGGAGAACGCAATCTCACGCGAATAGCGCAGGATCGCCTCACGCAGCGCCTGCTCGGAGCCGGGAGCGGCGAAGTCGTCCGACTGCTCCTCGACGATGCGCACCAACGTGCGCACGATCGCGAGCGTGTGCTGCAAGGAGATGGACCGAGTGAGCTCCGGGGGAGCGGCGGCGAACACCTCGGCGGCGCCGCGCGTGTGTGCTGACGGGTTCTCGTACCAGCCGATAAACGCGTCCACGCCGGCCTGCGCGACCGTGCCTACCCACGAGCGCTCTTGCGCCGGTAGGTCAGAGAACCACTTGTAGTTCGCGTCGAGGCTCTTGAGGGCGGCTGTGGTGAGGCGGCCGCTACCTGCGCGAAGTTTCCGCAGCGTTTGAGCGCGCATCTCCGCCGTGACCATGGCGCCAGCATACGGGCGCCGTCTCCCCGCGCGGCCACGCGCGCTTGCGGTTACGGTGGGACGAACGCAAAGGAGAACACATGAAGCCCCGGCCCAAACCCCTGCTAGGACTGCTCCTTGGATTTCTCTTGGGACTCGTAGTTGTGGGGCTGCTGTGGCAGCTCGGCGTTGCCCCACCAGACAGGTTCATCCTGTTTGGTGTTCTCGCGGTGACGATTCTTGTGGTCGAGCTACTGCTGACACAGACCACGAGACGCGGGAAGAAGCGCTTCGTCACGAGCGCCATCATCGCGGGCGTTCTCGGCGGCGTAGCACTGACAGGGATACCGGAGACCTTCCTGAACACGGGCACCCTTAGCGAGGGGTGCAGCCTCACTGTCGCGTCTGCGACGGACGAGGCAACTCCCACGGATACCAGTGCCTTTGACGCTTTCGACACCACTCCGGACGACTCGGTGGAGTTCACCTCGTCTACGGACACCGTGCTCACCAACTGGGACAGCGGCTTGGGAACGGCGATTGGTGGCATCCCCATCACCATCTGGACGGCGGAGCGCGCAAACGCGGAGGGTCTCACCGAATGGGCGGGCACCGAGCCGGTGAGCAAGTTCCTTGACGACATCGAGGACCAGAGCGGTTTGCAGCTCCGTGGCACGTACCACGCGTTCGGATACATCAACGCGGATGAGGGCGACTGCGAGATGGCTGGCTACATCCGCGTCAACGCCGAGGGAGTCTTCGCCACCCCGCTCATCATCGGGCTGTGGGTGGCCGGCGGGCTGCTTCTGCTCATCGTGATCGCCCTGGCATTCTCCGTGCGCCGGTCACTTCGTGAGGCTGGCGCTGAGGCCGTCGCCACGGAGACTCGCGACGCCGAATACGTGGGTGCCTTCACCAGCGCGGAGCCGGAGCCCGCCTCGACGCCGGAGCCTGAACCGGCCCGCGAACCCAAAGACACCAAGCCCGCCGCCACCAAGGAGAGCCGCGGCAACGGCTCCGACAAGGCCGCGGCCGGGACCTCGGCCGCGTGGCTCGCGAGCGAGGAGCGTGAGCCGGTTGCGGACACTCAGGTGATGCCAGCAGCCGACACCGAGTTGCTTCCGGTGACCGAGGACGAAGCGCCCGACGAACTCGCAGACGCAGTCGAAGGGGTAGCTCCGAGCGAGCCACAGGACGAGCCAGAGCCCCAGTCCGAGGACGCGCCAGAGGACCAGCCCGAGGCCGAGCCAGAGCCCCCCAAGGCGCCTTAGGAGTCGCCGCCCGCGTTGCCAGAGGTGCCCTTGCGGACGTCGTGCAGCTCGTACTTCGCAATCGCTCCAGCGGTGGTGCCCGGGGCAACCTGTCCGCGTCGCTCGAGCGCGTACAGCACCCGGCACGCCGTCGACGGCCCGTCGATGTAGAAGAACCGTCGCGCCGCCGCACGGGTGTCCGAGAACCCGAACCCGTCCGCGCCAAGCACCGCGTAGTCGCCCGGCACCCAGGCCCGAATCTGGTCGGGAACCAGGTGGTCGTAGTCGCTTGTGGCCACAAACGGGCCCGACGCTCCCTGCAGTTTCGCGGTCACGAACGGCGTCCGCGGGGGTTCCGTGGGGTTCAGGAACGCCTGCTTTTCCGCCGCCAAGGCGTCGCGACGAAGTTCGTTCCATGAGGTCACCGACCACACGGCTGCCCGCACGCCGTAGTCGTGCAACAACAGTTCTGCGGCTTCGAGCGCCCATGGAATGGCCACGCCAGAGGCGAGAATCTGTGCTTCGGGTCCGGGGCCGTCGGGAGCGGCGGCGATGCGGTGGATGCCGCGCAGGATGCCCTCGACGTCCACGTCCTCCGGCTCGGCGGGCTGCTGGATCGGCTCGTTGTAGACCGTGAGGTAGTACATGACGTTGGGGTCGCGCCCGTCGTCGCCGTACATGCGCTGCAGGCCGTCGCGCACGATGTGGCGAATCTCGTACCCGTACGCGGGGTCGTACTGAACCACAGCGGTATTGGTGCCGGCGAGCAGAGGCGAGTGGCCGTCGGCGTGCTGCAAGCCCTCACCGGTAAGCGTGGTGCGGCCGGCAGTGGCGCCAATGATGAAGCCGCGCGTTAGCTGATCGCCCGCCGCCCAGAACTGGTCGCCCGTGCGCTGGAATCCGAACATCGAGTAGAAGATGTAGAACGGCACGAGCGGCTCGCCGTGCGTGGCGTACGACGTGCCGACGGCTTGGAATGCGGACGCGGAGCCGGCCTCGTTGATGCCGGTGTGCATGATCTGGCCCGCCTCAGACTCCTTGTAGGAGAGCATGAGTTCACGGTCAACCGGCAGATAGTTCTGGCCCTGCGTGTTGAAGATCTTGGCGCTGGGGAAGATCGAGTCGAGGCCAAAGGTGCGGGCCTCGTCAGGGATGATCGGCACCAGTCGGTTGCCGAACTCGGGGTCGCGGATGAGGTCCTTGAAGAGGCGAACGAAGGCCATCGTCGTGGCCACCTCTTGCTTACCGGAGCCCTTCGCAAGGAGTTCGTAGGCCTTGTCACCAGGCAACTTGACCTCGGTGTGAGTGTCACGGCGCTCCGGCACAAAGCCGCCAAGCGCGCGGCGCCGCTCAAGCATGTACTGGATCGCGGGGTCGTCGGCTCCCGGGTGGAAGTACGGCGGGTTGTAGGGATCCGCCTCAAGCTGCTCGTCGGTGAATGGGATGTCGAACGTGTCGCGCAGCACCTTGAGGTCCGCGGCGGCGAGCTTCTTCATCTGGTGCGTCGAGTTGCGCGCCGCGAAGTTGGAGCCGAGGCCATAGCCCTTGATGGTCTTCGCGAGGATGACGGTGGGCTTGCCGTTCTTGCTCGTCGTCGCCTTGAGGTAGGCGGCGTAGAGCTTGCGGTAGTCGTGGCCGCCGCGCTTGAGCGCCCAGATCTCGTCATCCGTCATGTCCTTGACGAGTTCCTTGGCGCGCGGGTCGCCGCCGAAGAACTGATCACGGATGAAGGCACCGGACTCCGCGCGGAAGGTTTGGAAGTCGCCGTCGGGGACGGTGTTCATGAGGTTGACGAGTGCGCCATCCTCGTCGCGCTCAAGGAGCGCGTCCCAGTTGCGGCCCCACACCACCTTGATGACGTTCCAGCCAGCGCCGCGGAAGAACGCCTCGAGCTCCTGGATGATCTTGCCGTTGCCGCGCACCGGACCGTCGAGGCGCTGCAGATTGCAGTTGACCACGAACGTGAGGTTGTCGAGCTGCTGGTTCGCGGCCAACTGGAGCATGCCGCGGCTCTCAGGCTCGTCCATCTCGCCGTCGCCGAGGAACGCCCACACGTGCTGCTCAGAGGTGTCCTTAATGCCACGCAACTGCAGGTAGCGGTTGGTCCATGCCTGGTAAATGGCCGAAGACGGACCAAGCCCCATCGACACGGTTGGGAACTCCCACAGCTCCGGCATGAGTCGTGGGTGCGGGTAGGACGACAGTCCGCGGCCCGGCCCGGACTTTTCCTGGCGGAACGAGTCGAGATCGTCCTCGCTGAAGCGTCCCTCAACAAACCCGCGCGCGTACACGCCGGGGGCGGCGTGGCCCTGGAAGTACACCTGGTCTCCGCCGCCGGGGTGGTCCTTGCCCTTGAAGAAGTGGTTGAGGCCGACTTCGTAGAGGGTGGCCACGGACGCGTAGGACGAGATGTGCCCCCCAACGCCCTTGCCCGTTGCCTGCGCGCGGGTAACCATCACCGCGGCGTTCCAGCGGATCCAGCCCCGATACCGGCGCTCGATCTCCTCGTCGCCGGGGAACTCCGGCTCGTCGTCAACGTGGATCGTGTTGACGTAGGGAGTGTTCAGGCTCAGCGGCACGGAGAGCTGCTTTGTGGCGGCGCGTTCCACCAACTGCTCGATGATGAACTCTGCGCGGGACTCGCCGCCGGTCTCGATGAGGCCGTCGAGCGACTCGAGCCACTCCTCAGTCTCGTTCGGGTCCTTGTCGACTGTTCCGAAGGTGTCCACAGAATCCGTCCTTGCTGGCGCTGGGGTGTGCGCCGAATAGGTGAGGGGCCGCGCGGGTGCGCGCATCTGCCATTTATCTTGGCACAGCATGGGAGGCCCGGTGGGCGAGGTGACCACACCGTCGGCCCGCTTGCCATCCCCTCCCGCATCCAGTCGGTACATTCGCGTCGCTTCGCGCGCGGGACGCGACGCGAATGTACCGACAACATACGGGGGGAGGGGGCCTCCGTTGCGAATGCCGCCCGCGTGCCTCTACTGTGGGCAGGACGGCGCCGATGAGCGCCAGCCTCAACGAAGGGAGCGGCGCCAGCGTGGCGACTACGGAGGGCGCAACGGCCGGTGATTCCGGAACGATTGCGCGACTGGGCCTTAGGCCAGGGTTGGTCATCCAGGAGTTCGGCTACGACGACGACTGCGACGAGAAGTTCCGCGAGGCCATCGAGTCCGCCACGGGAGAGGGCCTCGTTGACGAGGACTTTGGCGACGTGACGGACGGCGCGATCGTCTGGTACCGCGAAGGCGATGACGACCTCGCCGATCTGCTGATGGACGTCCAGAGCCTTCTCGACGATGGCGCATGCGTGTGGTTGCTGGCCCCCAAGAAGGGCGTCACCGGGCACGTGGATGCGCGCGAGATCGGCGAAGCGTCCTCTCTCGCGGGCCTGCACGCCACCTCAACATTCGTCATCGGCGAGAGCTGGTGTGCCACCCAGTTGGTGGAGAAGGGTCGCTCCAAGTGACGCATGCGCTTGACGGCCACGCAGCTCCTCAGTTCTCCCTCACCGATCAGCACGGACGGGCGTTCTCGCTCGCCGAGCACCGCGGCACGGCGATCCTCCTGGTATTCGTGCCCTTCGCGTTTAGTGACGTCTGCACGAACGAACTCATCGAGTTGCGCAACGCCGCAGACCTGCAGGGCCGCGATGACCTCACCGTGGTGGTTGCGTCGTGTGATTCCATCTACACGATGAAGGCGTGGGCGGACACGCACTCGTACCGCTCGCCGCTCCTCAGCGACTTCTGGCCCCACGGCGACGCCGCCCGCTCGTACGGGGTGTTCAACCCGCGCGAGGGACTCGCGACGCGCGGCACCTTCCTCATCGACGCCGATGGTGTGGTGCGCTGGTCCGTGGTGAACCCCAAGGGCCAGGCGCGTGACATCGCGGACTACCGGCGTGAAGTGACGGCCCTCCTGGGTGAGTAATGATGGGGGCATGCCGCACAAGCTCGCCATCATCATCGGATCCACTCGCCCCGGCCGCGTAGGCCCTAGCGTTGCCGAGTGGTTCGTCAACGCCGCACGGGATCACGGCGCGTTCGACATCACCCTGGTGGATCTCAAGGACCTGGACCTGCCGCTCCTCGACGAGGCGGCGCACCCGTCCAAGCAGCAATACGAGCACGAGCACACCAAGCGGTGGTCGGCCATTGTTGAGGACGCGGACGCGTTCGTCTTCGTCACCCCTGAATACGACTACTTCGCGCCCGCAGCCCTGGTGAACGCGGTCCAGTGCCTCGCCAAGGAGTGGCAGTACAAGCCTGCAGGGGTGGTCTCGTACGGGGGAGTGTCTGGCGGGTTGCGCTCCACGCAGACGTTGAGGCTGCTGCTCGCGAACCTTGACATGCACCCCCTGAAGGACAGCGTGTCTGTTCAGTTCGTCGCCAAGCACATCACGGAAGGCGTGTTCACGCCCCCGGAGCACGCGCCCGGAGCGGCCGCGACGATGCTTGACGAGCTGGAGAAGTGGACAGGAGCGCTCTCTTCGCTTCGCTCATAGGCCCGACGCTGTGGTCGCCGCCTCTGCACGCGCGGCTTGGGCGCGCCACCAGGCCATGGCGAGCGCGCCAAGCGCGAGGGTGCCACCAAGGGTGATCACTCTCCACACCATCGCCGCGCCGACGAGCGCGGACTCGTACTCGACTCCCGTCACGTCAACGACGGCCGCGATGATCACCGCGTCCATCACGCCAAGGCCAAACATGGGAAGGATCGTGAGGGGATAGGCGAGCAGCACGGCTCCCACCACTACTGGCCATGGCGCGACGTCCGCGCCGATTCCCACGAAGCGCACCGCCGCGAGGAAGATGCTTGCGTCCGCCACGATTCCGGCCACCATCGCAAGAAGCGCGGGGGCGAGGTTGCGGTTGAGGGTCTTGCCGATGCGGCGCCGGAAGTCGACTACCGCGTCCACCCATTTCTGCTCCTCGACCTTGGCGCTCATTGCCGTTGCCGCACGCGCCGCACGCCGAGCGAGCCGCTCAGCCACAGCGTCGGACTGCAAGACGCCCACGAGCACCGCAACGATCACGATGGCGATGATGAGCGAGATCACCCCCGTGACAACGTGGCCGGATTCGAACGAGTACAGGCAGAAGATCGCCGCGCCTAGTGCCGGTGCCGCGAAGCGGGCGCCGTAGAAGATCAGCATGTTGAGAGTGGCTCCCGCCATGCCGTCCACGGGGTTGATGCCCCATGTGCGGAACTGCGCGATCCGCACCACCACGTCACCGGGCGGGGGCGCGATGGTGCCCGCGAGGTTGGCGCTGACGTCGCTGACGACGGACTTGGGAAGGCCGAGGCCCGGGGTGAATCGACCGATGGGGATCGCGTTGACTACCTGCCTTACCAGGAGCAACGCGACGAGCGCGAGCAGCTCCCAGATGCCAACGGAGCGGATCGCGTCTCCAACTGCGGACCACGACACCTTGCCAATGAAGCGAATGATGAACCAGCCGACGATGAGGCTCACGAGCACGATGGCCGCGGGCTTGACCCAGCGGCGGCGCAGAAACGCCTTGATCCCGCTAGGACTCTCGGTGTCCACGGCCCCATGCTAGCGACGCTCGGTTTGGTGCAATGGGCACGCGCCGGGAGAATAGTCGGCGGGCCCTTAGCTCAGTTGGTTAGAGCACTGCGTTTACACCGCAGGTGTCATCGGTTCGAGTCCGGTAGGGCCCACTATTTGCTCAGCACCGCCATCGCCGCATCGCGTCCGGCGATCGCGCTCACGCCGCCGCCGCGGCGGGCCCCGGCTCCGGCAATGAACACACGCGGGAACGCAGTCTCGACGCCCCATGTGCCCGCGTCCTCTTCACGCTCCGCCCACGGCCAGCTCAAGTCTCCGTGGAATATGTGGCCGCCCGGCATGGCCAGTTCCTCCTCGAGGTCTACGGGGGAGCGGGCCTCGATGCAGGGCTCGCCGTCCGGCGTGGTGGCGAGGCACTCGCGAATGGGCTCGTCAAGCACCGAGTCGAGCGAGGCGAGCGTTGTCTCGAGCGCGGCGGCGCGGCTCGCCTCAGGGTCCGCGCGGAAAAGCGAGGCAGGCTGATGGAGGGCGAACAGCGTGAGTGTGTGGACGCCAGCTTCGTTGAGTTGTGGACCAAGGATCGAGCGATCGGTCAACGTGTGGCAGTAGATCTCGGCCGGCGGAAGGCTGGGGATGGACCCGCTCTGGGCCTCGGCGAAGGCGGCGTCGAGTTGGCTCGCGGTCTCGTTGATGTGGAAGGTGCCCGCGAAGGCCGCGCTCGGATCCGCGGCCGCGCGCAAGCGGGGAAGGCGCTTCAGCAGCATGTTGACCTTGAGCTGCGAACCCTCCGGCCACTCGGGCTCGCGTCCAAGTAAGCGATCAAGCACCGCTGGCGCGCACGCCGCTAGAACGTGGCTCGCCGATGCCTCGTGGACGCGGCCGTCGTCGTCCTCCCACACGACCGTGGCAGGCGAGTGCGGTGATCCCGGGTCGATAGCAGTCACGGTAGCCCTGGTGAGTACGCGGGCGCCCGCCTCGCGAGCAACCCGCTCGAGTTCCCCAGATACTGCCCCCATACCGCCGACGGGCACGTCCCAGTCTCCCGTTCCGCCACCAATCACGTGGTACAGGAAGCAGCGGTTGGCGAGGCCGTCGGAAGCGTCGGACCTGGCAAATGTGCCAATGAGGCTGTCCGTGAGCACCACTCCGCGCACCAGGTCTGACTCGAATGAGCGCTCAACGACGTCGCCGATGGGGCGCTCAACGAAGTCACGCCAATCGTTGGCGCCAATCAATTGGCGCACCTCCCGTGGCCCCATCAGGGGCTCGGTCACGGTGGGGAACAGCCGCGCGGCGAGCGCTCCCGTGCGCGAATAGAACTCCGCCCACGCGGCCGCATCACCGCGGGCGCCAACGCTCGCGAAGGACTCTAGAGTCGCGGCGGGATCGTGGGTGTCGACGAGCAGTGCGCGCGAAGGGTCCACGGGATCTGGGGTGAATGACGAGAAGCGCCGCCTGCTGAGAGTGATGCGAAGGCCCAACTCCTTGCGCACCGCTTCAGGCATGAGCGACACCAGGTAGGAATAGCGGCTGAGGCGCGCATCAATGCCGGGAAATACCTGCGCGGACACGCTCGCGCCGCCCACGTGATCGGAGCGCTCGAGCACCAGCACGGACTTGCCGGCTCGGGCCAGGTACGCCGCGGCGGTGAGGCCATTGTGGCCCGCGCCCACAACGATGGCATCGAACGTGGCTTGAGACGTCTGTGCCGGCACCTCACCGAATCTACGTCACTCCCGCGGTGACGGTGGAGCGGGACTAGGGTTGGCACGTGCGCGAGCCTGGGAGATCCCGTGACAATTGATGTGGAAGCGCTCATTGCGCCGCCAAGCCCGATTGCCGCGCGCGCACACGAAGTCGCGACGCAATGGTGCTCACCCGACCTGGTCAGTCATTGCTTGCGTTCCTGGGTGTGGGCGGTCGCGCTTGCCGAGCGCAACGCCCTTGAGTACGACGCCGAACTGCTCTACGTGGCCACGATGCTGCACGACATTGGCGTGACGGAGAACTTTGACTCCCATACCGTGGCGTTCGAGGTGGCCGGTGGCGCGGTTGGGTCGGTGTTCGCTGCGGGAGCTGGTTGGGACGCGTACAGGTGTGATCGCGTGGCACAGATTATCGAGCGCCACATGTGGACAGCGGTGGATCCCGCTGAAGATCCGGAGGGTCACTTGCTCGAGGCCGCCACCAGCATCGACGTAGCCGGAGCAGGCGTGGACCAATTAGACGCCGCCTTCTTGCGCGCGGTGACCGCGGCCATTCCGCGCGGCGAGTTCACAGAAACCTTCGACGCACAGATCCGCGACCAGGCGCAGCGCAAGCCACACTCCAACGCGTTGCGCTTGGAGAACGCGGGCCGCGTCGCTGCAGGAGGCGACGTGTGGGAACGGATCATGGGCGGCGCCTCGTGAGGCCAACGCGCCCCAATAGGGCTCAGCGCGAGGATCGCTACGCGCGCATCGCGGACCCGATCATGATCTGGCTCGCGCTGATCTTCCTCGTGGTCTTCACCGCCATCGTGGCGTGGCAAGACATGCCCGCATGGCTGCGCGTGGTGTGCCTGGTGCTGCAGGTGGTCATCTGGGTCGCCTTCGTCATCGATCTCGTCGTCCGAGTCACCTTTGCGGAGCGGCCGCTACGTTGGCTTCTCACCCACCCCCTCGACGTGCTCGCGGTGTTGTGGCCGGCCTTCCGTCCGCTCAAAGTTCTCGCGGTGATCGGTGACAGCCGCCTGCGATCAGGCCAGGCGATAGCCCGTACAAGCCGCGCCGTGATCATCGCGGGGGTGTTGCTGATCTGGGTGTGCTCGGTCGCGGTGCTCGCGGCAGAGCGCGGCCAAGCGGGTTCCACGATCGAGAACCTCGGCGACGCAGTCTGGTGGGCGTTTGTCACCATCGCGACCGTTGGCTATGGAGACATGGTCCCCGTGACGGCTCCGGGACGCGCCATCGGCATTGTGCTGATGGTGGTGGGATTGGCGCTCGTCGCGATTATCACAGCGTCCATCGCGTCGTGGTTCGTGGCGAACTCCCGTGGAGGCGACGTCGACGGGCCGACGGCGCGAGACGACAAGGACCGCAAGCGCATCATCGAGCTTGAGCGCAAGCTCGATCGGCTGCTCGAGGCCAACCTGAAACGTGAGGACGAGGAGCACCCGCGCGGGTAGGTTAGGGGCATGCCCACCGTCCGCGACGCGCTTGATGCGCTCGAGCGCCGTTTTCCCGCGCGGCTCGCGGAGGAGTGGGACGTCAACGGCCTCACGGTGGGCTCTCGGGACGCGAAAATCACGCGCGCTCACTTTGCCGTGGATCCCACCCTTGCCGTGGCCCGCGAGGCCGTGGCAGCCGGTGCCGAGCTGCTCATCACGCATCACCCGCTGATGCTGCGCGGCGTCTCCAACGTCGCCGCAGACACTGCGAAGGGCGCTGTCGTGCACGCGCTCGTGCAGGGAGGCACGGCCCTCGCCAACGCGCATACCAACGCTGACCACGCCGCCGGTGGCGTGGCTGACGCCCTTGCCAGGGCCGTCGGGCTGGAGGTCACGGGACCACTGGTGTCGGTCGCCGGGGAGGCCGCGCTTGGCACGGGCCGCGTGGGAACCCTTGGCGACGGCCCGACGCTGCGGGACTTTGCGCAGCGCGTCGCCTCCGCGCTTCCCACGACGGCGCACGGCGTTCGGGTTGCTGGCGACCTCGACGCGCCGGTGCGAACGGTTGCGGTGGTTGGGGGAGCGGGGGACGCGTTCCTGGACGACGCTCGCGCTGCGGGCGTGGACGTCTATGTGACCGCCGATCTTCGCCACCACCCTGCGCTCGATGCTCGCGAGCTTGCGGGATTGGGCGATGGGCGCCCGTACCTCGTCGACGTCTCGCACTTTGCCTCCGAGTGGCTGTGGCTCGCAGATGCGGCCGCGTATCTCGCTGACGAGTTGGGCGTTGACACCTTCGTCTCCACCGTGAATACCGACCCCTGGACCGCGCGCTTCGACGCGTCATAAGGAGAGACCGTGCCTACCGCACCCGCCGCCGATCAGAAGCGATTGCTTGACGTCCAGGCCGCAGACTTGCGAGCACAGCAGGCCGCGCATCGTCGCAAGACCCTTCCCGTACTTGGCCAGCTCGACGAGCTCACTGCGCGCGTGGTGGACCTTGGCGATGAGCGCGCCGCGCGCGGTGCCACGGTGGGTGACTTGCGTCGCGAGGTCACCAAGATCGAGGACGACGTGGCGGGTGTGCGGGCGCGCGCGGAGCGCGACAACGCGCGGCTCAACTCCGGTCAGGGCACTCCCAAGGACCTGCAGGCGCTGAGCAGCGAACTCGAAGTGCTGCAGCGTCGCACGAGCGAGCTCGAGGATGTGGAGCTCGAGGCCATGGAGCGACTCGAGGCCGCGGAGGCGGAGCTCGCATCCGCGGAGACTCAGCACGCGGAGATTGCGAAGCAGATCGACGAACTCGAGCAGCAGCGCGACGCCGCGTTCGCCGAGATCGATGCGGAGCTCGCGGAGATTGCGGACGAGCGCGTGAAGGCCGCGGAAGGCCTCGACACCGCGCTCCTCGTGCTCTACGAAAAGCTGCGGGACCAGCACGGTGGCATTGGCGCCGCTCCGTTGGTGCGCGGGCAGTGCCAGGGGTGCCACATGACGCTCAACGCGGGAGATCTCTCCGCCATCCTCGCGGCGAGCCCCGATCAGGTGGTGCGCTGCGAGGAGTGCGGGCGAATCTTGGTGCGCGAGGCATGACGCATGATCGCCTCACTGTGGAGGCGGACGGGGGATCGCGCGGGAATCCCGGACACGCGGGGTATGGCGCGGTGGTGCGTGATGCCCAGGGTGCCGTGCTCGCGGAGCGCGCGGGCTACCTGGGCGTAGCGACCAACAACGTCGCCGAGTACAGCGGACTCATCGCGGGGCTCGAGGCCGCTGTGGCGATCGCTCCGGATGCGGCGATCGATGTGCGGATGGACTCCAAGTTGGTGGTGGAGCAGTTGAGCGGCCGGTGGGCCATCAAGCACGCCGATATGAAGCCGCTTGCTGCTCGCGCTCGCGAAATCATCGGGGACCGCGAGGTGACCTTTGAGTGGATCCCGCGAGAGCGCAACAGCGCCGCCGATGCGCTCGCGAACGAGGCGATGGACACCCGCGATCGCGAGATTGTGCGAGGGCACGGGGCAACTGGCCCCAGCGTCGGGCCCGAATACGACGATCCCGATCCGGCGCCGGTGATCAACTGGCGCGATTCCAGCAGGCGAGACCTTGTCTCCACGTTGTCCCTGGTATTGGTGCGTCATGGCGTGACGGACATGACGACATCCCACCTGCTGTCAGGGGGAGGCGTGGCCGGCCCGCCCCTCAACGCGGCGGGCCGCGTGCAGGCGGCGAAGGCGGCGGATGCGGTGTACCGCGTGGGTCGCGAGACCTGGGCTCCGCTCGCCCCGGTGTCCCGCATCCTCGCCTCACCGATGCAGCGCACGCAAGACACCGCGGGGGCGCTAGGGCGCCGTTTGGGCCTCCACGTTGAGGTCGACGATCGCGCGCGCGAGGTGAACTTTGGCGAGTGGGAGGGCCTGAGCGCGCCGGAAGCGTTCGCGCTGTCCGGAGATCTCTTCCACCGCTGGGATGACGCGGAGGAGAAGGCGCCGGGCGGGGAGTCCCTTGGCGACGTCGTGGCGCGCATGCGGCCGTTCATGGAGGACTTGGCCGCCGAGCAGGCGCGGCTGTGCGCCGAGGAAGACATCCCGCGCACCATCGCGATCGTGTCGCACTCTGTGGCGATCAAGTCGATGGTCGCGGCGGCGATGGAGATGGCCCCCGCGACGGTGGCCCGCATTTGGCCCACCCCCGCGTCCCTCACGATTCTGCAGTTGCGCGTCACTCCAGAGGGGCAGATGCACAACAATCACTTGCTTGCGCTCGGCGTGCCCACGTCCTGAGTTGGTTAGGCTCACAGGCATGTCGACTGCATGGAAGGGGTCCGCAGTTCTGCTGCGGGAGCCCACGTCAGCGTTCTGGTCGCGACTGGGATACCGAGCGGCCATGGCGGGGGCGTTCATCCTCGTAGGAGTGCTTGTTGGGGTGCCGTGGGTGAGCGTCGTGATGTTCGTGCTCGCCGTGCCGTTCCTGCTGCTTGCGGTGGCGGCAGTGGTGAACATCCTGCGCAACAAGCGTGCGTTGCTCGTGCACACGGGCGCGGGCTCGATCGAGTGGCCACAGTCCCTCCAGGAGCAAGTGCTTCGGCGCCCGCTCGAGTGGGTTGCGGGCAAGCGCATCGAGGTGACCGTGCCGCCCATCGAGGCACTGCCCGGGAAGCTCGATCCGCGCGTCAGCCTGAGCGACGGAGAGCGCGTCATCACCCGCGTTCCGCTGTACGGGGTGGCGCCGGAAGACTTCGTCGCCGCGGCCAATGCCGTGCTCGCCGGGCGCGGTACCACCCTGGTGTTTGCGCCGCCTGTAGTTGAGGACGACGACGCTCCTGAGTTGCCCGACGCTGGGGCGGCCGAGTGACGGACGTCGCCGGCCCATGGGGTGGGCTTCTTGAGGCAGCGCGCACCTATCCATCTCCCCACAACTCCCAACCCATCCGAGTGCGGGTCATCGACGACACCACCGCCCACGTGTTCTACGACCTCGATCGCGGGCTCCCCGCGGAGAGCTTCGGCATCCCGTTTGGCCACGTGTGCGCTGGCGTGTTCCTCGAATCGCTCTCCGTTGTTGCCGCGGCCGCGGGCTACGAGGTGCGCGAGGAACTCACCCTGACGGAGATGGATTTCGACTCCGCGGAGCGCCTTCATCCTCTCGGTACATTGGTGCTGTCTCCGCGCACGGCGACGCCGCGCGACGCGGCCCGCAGGGCCGCTTTCGACGCTCGCCGCACCAACCGCAGGCCGTACGACAACCGGGCCGTAGCGTCGGGCGACCTAGCTGTTGTCGCTGGTATTGCGGCCGACGGCGGGCACACCTTTGCGTCGTCGCAGGACCCTGCGGTGGTTGCCGAAATCATTCGCGTGAATCAGGAGACGCTGTTCGATGATCTGCGCAACGACGCGGTGCACCACGAGATCATGACCTGGCTGCGGTTCAGCGACGAGCAGGCGCGCTCGTCTGGAGATGGACTCTCCGCGGACGCGATGCTCATGCCGGGCAGGCTGCTGCGGTTCGCCATGGGGCATCGCGGCATGTGGGAGGCGCCAGTCATTGGGCGCGTCATCAAGTCCGTGTATTTGCGCACGATGCGCGGGGTGGCGCAGGTGGCGTGGTTCGAGGGTCCGTTCGCTGGCCCTGGTGACTATCTGGAAGCGGGACGCCTGTTCATGCGCTCGTGGCTCGAACTGACCGCACGAGGAGTCGCTCTGCATCCGCTCGGCACGGTCATCACCAATCCGCGGTCGCATGCGCGGTTTGTGGAGGCCGCGGGCATTGCGGAGACGGATGGGCGTATGGCGTGGATGCTGGTGCGGCTCGGCTACGCCAAGACCCCGCCCGTGGCCTACCGCCGTCCGCTCGAGGAGATGATCGTCGCGTGAGAAATGCGTTCAAGTACCTGCTATTTGGTCTGTTGTGGCTCTTTGACCTGGTGATCAGGCAACTCACGCGATCCGTGCGCACCCACCGGTTCTTGCTGGGGCCCGGCATCGAGCGACTGCGCTGGTTCGGCGGCCGCATGCGCGCCTGGCGCACGTTCGACAAGGCGACCAAGAAGGTGCCTGCGTACGCCCAGTTCTTGGCGAGCCAGGGTGCCAAGCCAACCATCCCGTCGGGCCTCAAGCTGCCGGAGGCGCTGGCGACCATTCCCGAGATGGACAAGGCGAGCTACATCAAGCAGTACTCGGTGGAGCAGCGGTCTCTTGGCGGGAAGCTGCCGCGGCGCGGGGTGGTGGTGGATGAGTCGTCTGGCTCGTCCGGGGTGCCGACGAGCTGGGTGCGCGGGCCGGATGAGCGGCTCGCGACGCGGCAACTGCTGCAGATGGGGTTTTGGCGCACGCAGCGCGAGTTCCCCAATCGCCAGCCGTTCGTGCTCAACTGCTTCTCGCTTGGCGCGTGGGCTACTGGCATGAACGTGTCGGCGTCGCTGACAGAGATCACGATGATCAAGTCGATTGGGCCGGACCGCGACAAGGTCATCCACACGATGCAGGAGTTTGGGCCCTCGTACACGTATGTGATCACGGGCTACCCGCCGTTTCTGAAGGCGCTTTTCGAGGACGATCGGCTCGACTGGTCGCAATACGAGGTGGTGACCGCGTTTGGCGGCGAGGGCATCAGCGAGAACATGCGCGGACTGATCCTGGAGCACGCGCGTGCGGCGTATGGGTCATATGGCGCGTCCGACCTAGAGATCAACGTGGCTATCGAGACGGACTTCTCGATAGCGCTGCGGCAGGCGATCGCGGCATCCCCGGAACTGTCCGCGCGGCTCACCAAGCAGCGCGAGTACGGCGTGCTGCCCATGGTGTTCCAATTCAACCCGTTCGACTACTTGATGGAGACGAACGCTGCTGGCGAACTGTTGGTGACGATCACCCGCGGCACCAACATCAACCCTCGTATTCGGTACAACATCCACGACCGCGGGCACGTGCTGCGCATGCGGGACCTGGATCCGGTGCTGCGCGAGGTTGGGCTCTCTGGCCTCCGTTCTGAGCGGATTACGGACCTCCCGCTGCTGTTCCTCTACGGGCGCTCCGACATGTCCGTTGACTACAACGGCGCGGTGATGGCGCCTGACTCTGTGCGTGACGCGGTGTTCTCAGATCCCGCGCTTGCGGATGTTATCGAGAACCACCGGCTGATCTCGTACGAGGACGCGGCCGGTGACCGGCAGCTGCACATTGCGTTGCAGTTGGTTCAGGACGCGCCGGCAGGCGCCGCCGACCAGATTGCTGTCGGTACAAAGGTGTTCGCTCACCTGCGCGCGGCCAACGGCGACTTCTCCAACGCGATTCGTACGGCGCCCGACGGCACGCTGCCTTCGCTTGCCGTGTACCCCTATCGCACGGGTCCCTTTGCGGAGGATGGCAAGAAGCTCAAGAACGAGTACGTGTGGGTGCTTGGGGTGGGCGAGGTCGACGCGTGGAACCTGGTGCCCGGGTACGAGCCGCCGCGGCACCTCAGGACGTAAGGAGCGTCAGGGCGCCCTTGTCTAGTTCCACGTCGGTGACGTTGGGGAGGGTGCTTGCGATCTGCGCGAGTTCTTCTGGGGCGGTGGGGTCTGTGGGCGCCGCCACGAGCGCGCCGGTGAGCAGCCCGCGCGTGTGCTTGGCGGTGTGACTCGCGATCTTGCGCTTGCCGTCCTGGAGGTAGGCCACGCGGACGGTGAGACCACCCGCGGGCGCCTTCCAGACGGCCGCGTAGTCGCTACTACGGCAGTCGACGATGAGCTGGTCATGTGCGAGGGGATCGAGGGCGGCAGGGAGATTGGCGCGCCAGATGGCGGTCAAGGCGCCTACGCGCGGCAGGTGGACGCACATGTTGAGGCGATACGCGGGAATCAGGTCAGCGGGGGAGAGCGCTCCCCAGAGCCCGGAGATGATGCGGATGCGGTCCCTGGCGCGCGCCAAGGTCGCGTCATCCCAGGTAGACGACGCTGCCGCGTCGTAGAGGACGCCCGTGTAGACCTGGGCCGCGGGCGCGGTTGGGTTGCTCCACAGCGTGTTGTTGTTGGCAACCTGGGGCGCAATGGACGCCCCCACGCCGAGGATCTGCAGGGCGTTTCGGCGGCCGCTTGCCGCGATCAGATCTCGCGCCACGCGTTGTCTCGCGCGATTGAGTTCCGGGTGGCTCAAGCTCTCGAGGTCTAGCGGGTCGCCGTCTACTGGAGCCGTCTTGCCCTCAGAGGGGGGAAGCAGGATCAGCACGGCCACCAACCTACCGGCGCCGCTGGAGCCTGTCGGTACACACAGGTCGACTCCGCCGCGCGAAGCGACGCGGATGTACCGATAGGAACTGTGGATGGGCCAGACATCCCCGATTGACATCCGAGTATTACGCGATATATCGTGAGTATGTCGACGAAAGGAGACGCTCATGAAAGACATGAAGTACGGCGGACGAAACCGCCACCACCACGACTTTGAATCACACCACGAAGGCTTTGGGCCCAGGGGCCGTAAGGCTCGGTTTGGGCCGGGTGGGTTTGGGTCGGACGGCTTTGGCCCAGGACCGGGCTTTGGCCCTGGACGCGGCCCTGGACGCGGACCGCGCGGTGGCCGCAATCGCGGTGACGTGCGCACCGCGGTGATCGTGCTGCTCGCGGAGCAGCCTCGCCACGGCTACGACCTGATGCGCGCCATCGAGGAGCGCTCGAATGGCATGTGGTCGCCGAGCCCCGGCTCGATCTACCCCACGCTGCAGGCGCTCGAGGATGAGGGACTCATCCAGTTCGAGACCGTCGAGGGTCGGAAGACGGCTTCGCTCACCGAGGCGGGTAGCCAGTGGCTCGCGGAGCACGGCTCCGAAGCGGACACGGTCTTCACGCAGCCAGAGGGCGCCTCGAGCGCCATCGCGCTGCGCCAAGAGATGCACCAGCTCCGTGACGCGGCCATGCTCGCGGCTCGCCAAGGCGGCGACACCGCCGAAGAGGCCGTGAAGGTCATCGCGCAGGCCCGCAAGGACCTGTACGCGCTGCTTGCTGGCCAGTAGTACATCGCGCCGCCTGGCTACACTTATCCCGCGGATGAGTTGGCCAGGCGGCCGCGTTGTTGGGCAACCAACACCGAGGAACGTCCGGGCTCCACAGGGCAGGGTGGTGGCTAACGGCCACCCGGGGTGACCCGCGGGACAGTGCCACAGAAAGCAAACCGCCTCCGGCAACGGAGGTAAGGGTGAAAGGGTGAGGTAAGAGCTCACCGCGTCCTTGGTGACAGGGGCGGCACGGTAAACCCCACTCGGAGCAAGGCCAGACAGGAAGCGCTTGAGGGCTGCTCGCCCGAGCTTCCGGGTAGGTCGCTAGAGGCGTGCGGCAACGTACGTCGTAGATGGATGGCCGCCCGGCCCGGTTTCGCGACCGGGCCCGACAAAACCCGGCGTATCGGCCAACTCATCCGCCCTCCATGACTCCCAGCAAACTCTCAGGCACCTCTCAGCGCCGTCTGTAGACCGCGCGGTTGACTCAAAGAGAAGCTCAAGGAGGAAGACATGGAAGATCCCATCGAAGTCACCACCGCCACCCGCACCCCGCGCACCCGCCGTAGGCGCGCTCTCACCGGCGCTCTCGCCTTCGCCACCCTCTTGTGGCTTGGCGTTGCGTACGCAGGCACGGCAGACGCGGACACTGGCACGGCCGACGTTGTGGCCGCCGCAGACGTCCAGGCACAGCCAGGCGGTGGCTGGGGAGGCCCCGGCTGGGGCTCCAATGAGTGGTCGCTCGAGGACCTCCAAAGCCTTTACGAGCAATTCCGGCAGTTCCAGCAGTTCCAGCCGTACAGCGGCGGCCAGCAGGCAACGCCCACCCAGCCCGGATACGACGGCAGCACGGGCGGCGGCTCCTACGCCGCAGCCACCGCCGCGAACGCGGAGCAGTCCACCGGAGTGGTGCTCATCGACACGGATCTCGAATACTCGGGCGGGGAGGCCGCCGGCACCGGAATGATCCTCACGAGCGACGGCTACGTGCTGACCAACAATCACGTGATTGAGGGAGCGACGCAGATCACCGTGACGGACCCGAGCACGAACGAGACCTACACGGCCACGCTCGAGGGCACGGACTCCACGAATGACGTGGCGTTGCTCAAACTCGACAACGCCTCTGGCTTGGCAACCGTGACCATCGATGACGACGACACAGAGACCGTTGGCGATACCGTCACGGCCGTCGGCAACGCGAGCGGCGGCGGGGTCCTCATGGCCGCCACGGGCCAGATCACGGAGCTCGACGCAAGCGTCACCACGTCCTCCACTTACTACGAGGACGGCGAGACTCTCACGGGCACCATCGAGATTCAGGCTGACGTGGTGGCAGGCGATTCAGGTGGCGCACTCCTCGACAGCGAGGGTGAGGTCATCGGCATGACCACCGCCGCCTCAAGCGGATCCGCGGTCACCACCGCCTACGCCATCACCATCGAAGACGCGCTCGCGATCGTTGAGCAGATCCAGGCAGGGGACGAATCCGGCACCGTGAGCATCGGCTACTCCGCGTTCCTCGGCGTGGGACTCGCGCAGTCCTACGGCTACGGCCAGACGACCACGGGCGCCACGATCGGCACCGTCTACGAGGACACCCCCGCGGCCAAGGCCGGGCTCGTCGCAGGCGACACGATCACCGCGGTCAACAGCACCGCAGTATCGAGCGGCGATGAGCTTGCCACGGCCCTCAAAGGGTTCGAGCCCGGCGACAACGTGACGATCACCTGGACGGACGCGAGCGGCGACACCCACAGCACGTCGGTCACGCTGACGGAAGGCCCCGCCTAGCCGTCCGCCATACGAGATGTGCCTACCGGCTACAGCTCTTGCGCGAGCGCCACGATGATCCCCTCGGGCCCGCGCAGGTAGCACAGCCGGTAGGCATTCTCGTATCTGGCGACAGTTCGCAACGGGGTACCGCCGAGCGGTGCCAGGCGCTCAAGCGTGGCGTCGATGTCATCCACCGCGAACATCACACGCGTCAGTCCGAGCGTGTTGGGAGCAGGGGCTGGCACAGGCTCAGCGGGCGGCGTCACATAATGCGCGAGCTCGATCCGCCCCGCACCGTCAGGCGTCTCGAGCACCACAATCTGGGACTCGACACCATCAAGCCCAAGCACGTCATCGACCCAGGTTCCGCTCACCGTTGCGCGCTGTCCCGCCGCAAGCCCAATGGCCTCGAAGAACGCCACCGCCGCATCGAGGTCGGACACCACTATCGACACGTTATCCATGCGCTCTACGGCCATGCTCCCGAGACTATCCGCCTCAGCGCGCCGCCATCGGCCCGACGCTGGGGCGGGTTACGCTCGCCGCGTGACTTCTACCGGGGGTAAGCCCGAGCAACACGGCGCCCCGGGCGCGCGGCGACCCATGCCTCCGTCGATCCAGCCACGGCCGGCGCAACCGGCGAGCCCCGCTCCCGCGAGGACGCCGGCGCGGACGCCCGCGCAACGCCCCGCACCAAAGCCAGCCCCAGCGTCGGGCCCACCAAAGCAACCCCAGACAAAGCCCAAGCGCAAGCGTCACTGGTTCCGCAACACGGTGGTCATCCTGTTGCTGGCGGTGCTGACAACGGGCGTGCTCGCGTACCTGTGGGTCAACAAGCGCATCCAGCACGTGGACGCGTTGAGTGGCGCCGAGAACACGCCGGGGGAGACCTACCTCATCGTGGGCTCGGATTCGCGAGAGGGCTGGAAGTACGACGACGGGACCACCGGGGCTCGCACCGACACGATCATGGTGTTGCACAAGGCCCCGAACGGCGTGGTCAACCTCATCTCAATCCCGCGTGATTCCTATGTGGAGATCCCGGGCCACAAGAAGAACAAGGTCAACGCTGCGTTTTCCGAGGGCGGTGCTCAGCTGCTCGTCGAGACGATCGAGGGACTCACGGGCCTCACCATCGACGCCTACATGGAGGTGGGGCTCACGGGAGTTGCGGACCTCGTGGACGCGCTCGGCGGGGTGGAGCTGTGCTACGACGAAGACGTCGACGACTGGCGCTCCAAGCTCGAGTGGGAGGCCGGCTGCCACGTGGCGGACGGCGACACCGCGCTCGCGTTCGCGCGCATGCGCTACAGCGACAAGCTTGGCGACATTGGCCGCGCCGCGCGGCAGCGTCAACTGGTCAGCGCGGTGGTTGACGGCGTCTTCACCTCCAAGGTGGTCTCCAACCCATTCGAGGCGATGCGCGTTGCCGACGCCGGCCTGCAGGCCTTCCGCGTGAGCGACGGCACGGGCCCGTTCCAGTTGGCGCGCATCGCGCTCACCTTCCGGTCAGGGCAGGGCGATCAGGCCGTCTCGGGAACGCCGCCTATCGAGGATTGGGGCTATCGCGTCAAGGGCGTTGGCTCCACGGTGCTGCTGGATCCCGACGAGCTAGATGCGTTCTGGGAAGACGTCGCCGAAGGCAACTTCGAACCCGGCAGCGAGGTGGGCGGGCTCGAGTAGGCGCTACGGCACCGCGGGAGCTCGCCAATACTTGGCGCCGTCCGGGGTGCGCTTCACGAGCCGCATGTCGATCCATCCGCGCCTCACGGTGAGGGGATCCTCGGCGAGCGGCGTCAAGCGCTCCATGACCTCGCGTTCGCTCAGCGTGGCCTCCGGCGTCTCAAACACGAGCCCCGCGAGGTAGGCGTACACCTGCGCGCGATCGTCCCACCGCCGCGGCGTGCGCACCAGCACCCCATTCTCAAGAAAACGCTCCGCGCCCGTGGTCATGCGCTCACTGTACGGCTGGCTCAGTGGCCCGTGAAGCCCCTAATGCGGCGCTGTTCGGCGTTTCCCATTCCCCACCGCACACCCGTGGTGGCGATTCGTCCGGCAAGCGGCCCGACGGCCCGGTTCAGTGAGCCACCAAGCTCCAGTTCCTCTCTGGCCCAGGGGGGCAGCAGCGCCCCGGCTCCCGCTGCGAGGAGCCGGTACGGCTGGCGTGCGGCCCAGGGCAGGGGTGGCTCCTTGAGGAGGAACGCCGCCGTGTCCCGCGCTGCGGGTGTTGCCTCGAGCTCTGGACGGTATCCCTCGAGGTATTCGGCGAGTTCCGCAGTGGTCTCAGGGACTTCGACGGCTCCAAGCGCGCGAGCGACGCGGCCCGCCTGCGCCACATACTCGTCTGCCCCTGCCGCATCGAGTGGGCGCTCTCCGTAGCGCTGGTGGGCGGCGAGGAACGAGTCCGCCTCCGCGATGTGGATCCACGTCAGCAGGTGCGGGTCGCTCGCCCGGTAGGAGCGGCCGTCGGCCGTCTTGCCGCGCACCCGCTCGTGGGCCGCGCGCACGCGATCCACCATCTGTTGCGCGTCATCCGCGGCCCCAAACGTGGTGAAGGCAAGGAAGGTGGAGGTGCGCGCAAGCCTTCCCCACGGGTCTCCGCGATACCCGGAGTGGCCGGCGACGCCAGCCATCGCCAGAGGATGCAGGGACTGGAACAGCAGCGCGCGGAGGCCGCCAACGAACGTGGACGCGTCGCCATGCACACGTCGAATCGCGCTGCCCGGCGGAAACCACCGCGGGCCAGGCGTGTTGTGCACGCGTGAGCGAGCCTCGTACCCATTGGGGCCTGCAATGCGAGTGAACAGCGCGTCACCAACGCGCGCACGAGTGCGCTCGATGGGGCGGAAGCCCGTGCTGGCTGTCACCCCTTCAGTATCACCCGCGGCTAGAACTCCTTGGCCACCTGTGCGAGCAGCCGCGCCCCGTAGCCGGTTGCCCCTGCGGAGCGCCACGAGTCGTCGGCCTCTGCTTGCATCGTCCCAGCGATGTCGACGTGTGCCCATGGGGTCTCGCCAACGAACTCGTTGAGGAACAGTGCTGCTGTGGTGGCGCCCGCGAAGGGTCCGCCAAGGTTGGCGATGTCGGCGATGTCGGAGTCCAGCTGCTTGCGGTACTTCTTCTCAAGCGGCATCTGCCACACGGGCTCGTCCACCACCTCCGCCGCGGCCTTGACCGCGTCCACGAGGTCTTGGTTGTTGCCGAACAGGGCCGCGCGGGACTTGCCAAGCGCCATCAGCGCGGCACCGGTTAGCGTGGCGATGTCGATGACTGCGTCCACCTCGTCCTCGGTGGCGAGCACGAGCCCGTCCATCATCACCAAGCGACCCTCTGCGTCAGTGTTCTTGACCTCCACGGTCTTGCCGCCGCGCGCCACGAGCACATCACCCAACTTGGTGGCGGTGCCAGAGGGCATGTTGTCCGTGCACATGAGCCACGCGGACACCTTCGCGGTGACGCCAAGATCGCGGAGTGCCGTGAAAGCGCCAAGTACTGCAGCCGCGCCGCCCATGTCGATCTTCATGAGCAGGTGCATGGGGTCGGAGGGCTTGAGCGAGATGCCGCCCGAGTCGTACATGATGCCCTTGCCGACCAGCCCAAGGTGCCTGTCGCCTCCGCCGTTGTATCGAAGCACGATCATGCGCGGCTCGTCGGCACTTCCGGCGTTCACTCCCAGAAGGCCGCCGCAGCCCATGTCGATGAGCGCGGCCTTGTCGTACGCCTCGACCGCGAATCCGTAGGCGGCTCCAAGGCGCGTGGCCTCGTCGGCGAGGTTTTCGGCGCTGAGGAATCCGGCGGGCGTGTTCGCGAGATCGCGCGCCACGACGGCCGCTCGCACGCCCGGTTCCGCAGCTGCAATGCCCGACGCTACGGTCGCCTCGTCCGCTCCGCTCACCACCAGCGTGAGGCCTCCGAGCGCGCGCTCCTTGGATTCTGCCTTGAGCGCGCGGTACCGGTACCGCGCCAACTGGGCGCCCTCCGCGAGCGCTTGAGCTACCGCCCCGGCACCAAGTCCCAGGTCCGCGGAGACGATCGCGAGGTGCGTGGACTTCTTGGCAGTGGCCCGCGCGGCCGTCGCGGCCGCGTCCCGCACGGAGTCCGCGCTGACGTCTTCCGCCTTGCCAAGGCCGACCACAACCACCGGCTTGTCGCCGTGGGGGAGAACCACGCTAGACCCCGCCTCCGCCTCGAATGCTGCGGCGGCGAGGGATTCGCGAGAGGCGCCAATAGCGTCGGGCCACGTGCCGTCCGCTGTGACGAGAAAGGCGACGGTATCCGCGTCCTCAGGCACCGCGTCGGCGGCGCTCACTTGGGGGAGCGCATGCAGTGACGAGACGGCGGAGAATCCCTCTGGAACGAGCTTGTGCGGTGCGTACGACATGGCGACTCCCTTGACGCGGAATTGTAGCGATTACGAGCCTAGTCACCGTGCACGGCGGATGGGTGCCACTAGTGTTTCGAATGTGACGCCGATCGAGATCACTTTCCTCATCTTGGGGCTCGCCGTGGTCGCGTTCATGACCGGCAAGATCCCCATCGCGATCGTTGCCGTTGGGGTGTCCGTGTCGCTGTGGGCAACCGGTGTGTTGGAGCTGAAGTCGGCACTCGCGGGCTTTGGTGATCCCACGGTGATCTTCATAGGGAGCCTGTTCATCGTGAGCGAGGCGCTCTACGCCACCGGTGTCACCGCTTGGGCGGGCCAGCAGGCGGTGACGCGGGGCGGAACAAAGCGCGTCCCGCTGCTCATCACGATTTGCCTGCTCGTGGCGCTGCTCACCGCGCTGATCTCTGTCAACGGCGCAGTGGCTGCGTTAGTGCCGCTTGTTGTGGTGGTGGCGGTGCGGGCAGGGCTGCCGCCATCGCAGCTGCTGATTCCGCTTGCGTTCGCTGCACACGCGGGATCGCTGCTGGCGCTCACGGGCACGCCGGTGAACATCATCGTCTCGGAAGCGGCGGCCGACGCTGGGGAGCGCCCGTTCGGCTACCTCGAGTTCGCGTGGGTTGGCATTCCGCTCGTCATTGGTTCGGTGATCATCATGGCGCTGCTTGGTAAGCGTGCCCTTCCCCACAACCCGCCGGAGGAGCTTCCGGCGGACATCGCCGCTCTCACACGGGCGCTTCGCGCTGATTACGTGGTTCCAGAAGGCCAGGAACTCATCGGCACCGCCGAGGGAGTCACGGAGGTGGTGATCCCACCCCGATCCGAACTCATCGGCACGCACTTGTTTACCGGCCAAACCACGCCGTCCGGGGACCTCGTTGTGCTCGGCGTCAACAGGGGAGGTGAGCCTCTCGTTGGTCCGGACGCGAAACTCGCGGCCGGGGACTCGATCCTTGTGCGCGGCACCTGGGAGCACCTCGAGCGTCACACTGCCGGGCCTGAGGTGCTCGTCGTCAATGATCCCGCGTCCCTGCGCAAGGCCGTTCCGCTGGGGCCAGGCGCCAAGCGCGCGCTCGTCATCCTCGCGGCAATGGTGTTGCTCCTCGTCACAGGCTGGGTCCCTCCCGTCATCGCCGGGCTGCTCGCCGCGGGCGCCGTGATCCTCTCAGGCGTGTTCACGCCGCTGCGTGCGTACAAGGCCGTGCAGTGGACCACGGTGCTGCTCGTGGCCGGCATGATTCCACTCTCCACGGCCTTCACCGAGACGGGTGCCGCGGACCTGATCGCCACCCACCTCAAGGACATCATCGGCAACGCCCCTGCCCAGGTGGCGCTGCTCGCGATCTGCCTGCTCACGATGGTGCTCGGTCAGTTGATCTCGAACATGGCGACGGTGCTCATCATGCTGCCGATCTCGGTGTCGCTCGCGGCGGACCTCAACCTCTCGGTGCTGCCGTTCCTGATGGCGCTCACGGTGGCGGGCGCCGCCGCATTCCTTACGCCGGTCGCGACCCCGGCGAACACCATGGTGCTCGAACCCGGCGCGTACAAGTTTGGTGACTACTGGAAGCTTGGCTTGCCGTTGCTGCTGTGGTTCTTGGTGGTCGCCGTGCTGATAGTCCCCCTGATCTGGCGCTTCTAGGAGGCCACCGTGAATCCCATTGTTGCGTTCGTTGTGGTGATGGCCGTGTGGACGGTTGCGGAGCTCGTGGCGCGGCTCACGAAGGGGCTGCTCTCGAGCCTGCTTGTCGCCTCCGTGATCTTCCTCGTCGGCTTCATGACGGGGCTATTCCCCGACGACCTACTGACGGCATCGTCGTTGCTCGCGCTCGCCGGCGTGGTGGTGGGCTTCATCATCGTCCACTTGGGCACCATGATCAGCCTTGACGACTTCAAGAAGCAGTGGCGCACGTTCGTCATCGGCGTCGCCACGGTTGCCGGGATCGGACTATTGCTGCTCATCGCCTTTACGATCTTCGGCATCGATGGCACCGAGGGCGCGTACGACGGCCTCGTGTCCACGGGTCGCGACTACATGATCGCGGGGCTCGGAGCGTTGTCCGGCGGCACCATCTCGGTGATCATCGTGCAAGACGCGGCGCTCGGCGTTGGCCTCACCACGGTTGCGGCGTTCCCCGTGCTGATCGTCGCCATTCAGGGTCTCGTTGGCTTCCCGCTCACCTCCATCCTGCTGCGCAAGGAGGCCGCGCGCCTCAAAGGCGAGTACAGCGCAGGGCGACTGTCCGTGCCAGAGGAGGAGGACCCGTCGGCCCCTGCGCCCACGATCCTGCCCAAAGCGTTCCTCAACACCCCAGGCACGCTGTTGGTCACGGGCATTGTGGTGCTCATCAGCCTGGGGATCAACAACCTCACCGACGGGTGGCTCAACACCTTTGTGGTGGCGCTCATCTTTGGCGTGCTCTTGCGCACTACCCGCGTGTTCAAACCAATGGTGCTCGCCGGTATTGATTCATTTGGCCTGATGATGCTCGCGATCCTGATCCTCGTGTTTGGCCCCATTGCCACGCTCGAGCCGAGCGACCTCGTGTCGCTCGCGAAGCCGCTCCTCATCGTCTTCGTGTTTGGCGTGGCGGGGATTTTCGCCGTTGCCGCGCTCGTGGGCAAGCTACTTGGCTACTCGGTGCCGATGGCCATCTCGATTGGCCTCACGGCGCTGTACGGCTTTCCGGGCACGATGGTGCTGTCGCAAGAGGCCGCACGGTCGGCAGCCGAAGACGAGGACGAGCGCAAGGCCATCGAGGGTTCCATCCTGCCCAAGATGATCGTTGCAGGCTTCTCGACTGTCACGATCACCTCGGTGGTGGTGACGGGCATCATCGCCTCCGGCATTGGCTCGTAGTGCGGGGGTAGGCTCGGTGGCCGTGAGCCTCACCTCTGGACCGTCTCGTGACCTGCTCACGATCTGGACCATCGTGCTGTTGGTCTCTGGGCAAGGGTTCCGCTACCTCGTTGGCGTTGCGGGCTACGCCGTGCTTGCCATCGCCACCGTGGTGCTGTTGTTTATGGCGTTCCGGCCAACGTGGCGCAAACTCAAGCCGCCACTCCTGATTGGCTCATTCGTTGGCCTGGCCGCACTGACCACCCTGTGGTCGGGGACGCGTGCCATCACGGCGCTCGCAGTGGTCACCCTTGTCTTCACCACGGCGATTGCGTTCATCACGGCGCGCGGCACCACGAGCGGCCACTACATGGTGCTGCTGTACCGAGGCCTGCAGGCGAGCCTCGTGTTGGGGCTGGTGTTCGAGCTCGTGGTGGCCATCATCATCCGCCACCCCATTCACCCGCTCGTCAACGACTTCTCGCGGGTTGCCGAGGAACACAGCTCCGACGCGGAAATCTGGTGGTCCCACAACCTGCTCTTCGAGGGTGGGCCCATCCAGGGCTTCGTGGGCAACCGCAATCCGTTCGGAGCCATCGCCCTGCTCGCCGCCATCATGGGCTACGTCATGATGCTCGAACGTCGCGTCAGCAGGGCCGACGCTGTGGCCACCTTGGCAGCGGCCGTCGCCGTGCACTTCCTCACCCGATCGGCAACAGTGACGGTTGCCCTGTTGTACGTGGTGATTCTTGCGCTCGCGGCGTTTGCGATTCGCCGCGCGCCCGTGCGCTGGAAGCGACCCATCTCCTTCACCACGCTCGCGCTGACCGCCGTGGGCGGCGTGCTTACGATCAAGTACAGGGACCTGATTTTCGATCTTCTCGATCGTTCCCCGGACGCCACTCACCGCGCGGACATCTGGGCCCAAGTGGTCCACTACGCACAAGAGCGGCCAGAGGGCTGGGGATATGTGGGCTACTGGCCCATCTGGTCCGATCCCTACAAGTCGATAGTCGAGTCCACCGATGTGGTCGCGGCCCATGCGCATAACGCATACCTGGACGCGTGGCTCCAGACCGGCCTCATCGGCATGGTGCTGTTCCTCGTGATCATGGTGCTGCTATTTGGGGGTACGTGGCGTCTCGTTGAGCGCGCGTCCCGCGGCGACACCTTCATTCCGGTGGCGTGGTCGCTGCTTGCCGCCGCGCTGGCCATTCAGGGGCTCACGGAGTCCAGGCCGCTCGTCGAAGGCGGCTGGTACCTGATCGTCGCGCTGTTCTGCCTCGGCCCGCAGCTGTTCACCCTCACCCTTGTTGACGAGGAGTTGGTGCACTACGGCTCGCGCGATCGAGAGCCGCCTCCACGGGTACGTCCGCGCGGCTAGCGAGCAACGCTCACACGTCTTGTGGCGTGGACTTCTTGGCCTGCTTCTTGGTGTGGGCCTCTTCCGCCTTGACGCGGGCGGCGGCGTAGGCCGCCGCCCCCACGATTCCCGCGCTGTTGAACAACTCGGCGGGGATGATGGGCGCGCGCAGGCGCAACTTGGGGAGGAACATGTCGTGTTCCTTTGAGACACCACCGCCCACGATGATGAGGTCCGGCCACAGGAGCTTTTCCATCTCGGTGTAGTACCGCTGCAGCTTGGCGATCCACTGATCGTCCGTGAGGTTGTGCCGTTCGCGCGCCGACTCGGCCGCGAACTCCTCCGCGTCCGCACCGTCGATCTGAAGGTGTCCCAGCTCGGTGTTGGGCACCAGCACCCCGTCCACGATGAGCGCGGTGCCGATTCCGGTGCCTAGCGTCGTCATGAGCACCACGCCTTCGCGCTTGTGGGCGCCGCCATAGAGGAACTCCGCGTAGCCGGCGGCGTCGGCGTCGTTGAGAACGTGGACGTCGTGACCTGCGTAGTCGCGAATGATCTTGCGCAGGTCGGTGCCGATCCACGAGTCGTCCACATTCGCCGCGGTCTTGACGATGCCGTTCTGCACCACCCCAGGGAAGGTGACGCCAACCGGCGTCTTCTTGCTTGGCTCGAACGCGGCGATCACCTGCGCGACCACCCTGGCCACAGCGTCGGGCGTTGCCGGCTGGGGCGTGGGGATCCGGTGACGATCGTGCAGGAACTCGCCCTTCTTGAGGTTGACAGGGGCTCCCTTGATCCCCGAGCCGCCAATGTCGACGCCCAATGCGATGTGCTTGCTCATGGCAGCGTGAGAACCTCCGGTCCGTCTTCAGTGATGTGAATCGTGTGCTCAAACTGGGCCACCCAGGAGCCGTCCTCGGTGACGACGGTCCAGCCGTCGTCCCACTCGTGATTGCGCTGGGATCCGGCGCACAGCATGGGTTCAACCGTGAAGACCATGCCCACCTCGATCACGTCCGCATGGTACGGAGCCGCGTCGTAGTGGGGGATCACGAGGCCTGTGTGGAACGCGGGGCCAACGCCGTGGCCCGTGTAGTCGCGAACGGACTCATATCCATGGCGGGCGGCGAACTTTTCTATCACGCGGCCAATCACGTTGACCTCGCGGCCCGGCCTGGCGGCATCGATGCCGCGCATCGTGGCCTCGCGCGCCACCTCGACGAGCCGCTGAGACTCCTCGCTGCCCTCGCCCGCGATGAAGGTTCCGCAATTGTCGCCGTGCACGCCGTCGAGGAACGCCGTGATGTCCACCTTCACGACGTCACCGTCCTCGATCACGGTCGAATCCGGAACTCCGTGGCAGATGACCTCATTGACGGAGGTGCAGATCGCTTTGGGGAATGGTGGACGGCCCGCGGAGCCTGGGTACCCCAGCGTGGAGGGGTAGGCGCCGTGGTCCAGCATGAACTCGTGGCCAATCCGGTCAAGCTCGTCGGTGGTGATGCCAGGGGTCACGTTCTGGCCAACGAGAGCGAGCGCCTGCGCGGCTACCTTGCCCGCAGCGCGAATCCGCTCCACCGTTCTAGCGTCGTGAACGTCGCCGCCCTGCCAGCGTGCCGCCTTCTTGAGGCCCACATAGGGTGGACGAGTAATTGAGCCTGGTACGGGCCGCATCGGTGACACGACACCTTTGGTGATGGGCGCGCGGAGCAGGGTCATACCTGGCAGTCTATTCATGGAGGCGATGGCGATGTCAGACGGAGAAGGCAAGACGGAGTACTTCTTCAACACGAGCACCAAAATGGTCGAGAAGGGCCGTCAGAGCTCGTGGGAGCACCTCATGGGCCCGTACGACTCGCCCGAAGAGGCCGAGAACGCCATGGAGATCGCGAAGAAGCGCTCTCAGGCGTGGGATGACGACGACAAGTCCTGGGGCGGCGACGAAGACTAGTCAGTAGCCTTGCTCCAGCGAGCTCCACTGGCTCGCGTGGCGGCGCGCAAAGCCGTCGATCATCACGTCGATCGCAAACTCAAACTCCGCCCGATCGTCGCAATCCTGACCAGCGCCGGGCGCGGTAGTAGCCATGCGAATGATGTTGGGGAACGCGATCGCCGCCTGGCGGTACATCTCCTCGCGGGCTACCGGATCGTCCGGAACGGCAGGGGTGGGCAGCACGTCGCGCGTGAAGCCCCACATGCGAGTGCTGAGCGTGTGCATGGCGTGGTGCACAAGGTCCGCTGACAACCCGCCGTCGAACATGATGTGCATGAGCGAGTCCATGTAGCCCAGCACGTGCGGCCCCGCAAGCGTGCGGGTCTGGATCGCGTCGCGGAACCACGCATGTGACTCGGTAGCGCTACGGGCGCTCAGGAGCCGCGCTCGCAGGGCGTCCTGCCAGTCGCCGCCCGGCTGTACCGGGGGGAAGGTGGCCACGATGTGCTCGACCATTGCGTCGAGAAGACCCTCGCGATTGGGTACGTGGTTGTACAGGGCCATCGGGGTGACACCAAGGTCACTCGCGAGCCGCCGCATGGTGAGCGCCTCGAGGCCCTCCGCGTCCGCCAGTGCGATGGCGCGCGCGATCACCTGTTCTGGGCTCAATGGCGCGCCGTCCCTTGACATATGTACAGCGTATATCTAGTCTCGCTTCCGGCACCATATACACCGTACATATCTGGGGAGAACGCATGACCACCGACCGTCGCCTCGCACTTATCGCGGGCCTGCTGTACCTCATCACCCACGTCACCAGCGTCGGCGCGGTCGTGGCCTATGGTTCCGCGCTCGACGACCCCACCGCGTCGTCCGCCACTCGGCTAGCGCTCGGCGCGGCGCTTGAATTCGCCCTCGCGCTCGCGTGCCTCGGCACCGGAGTGGTGCTGCTCCCGCTCTTGCGGCGCGGCGCGCCGGTTGCCGCGACCGCCTTCGCCGCGATGCGCACCATGGAGGCTGCGGTCATCGCCGCCGGCATCATTCCGGTGCTGACTGTGATGTGGCTGGTAAAGAACCAGTCCGACGCTGTGGCTGGCTTGGGCGACGGCCTCGCCGCCGCACACGACGCGGCCTTCCTCGTGGGGCAAGGGCTGATCATCAGTATCAACACGTTTGTGCTTGCCTTCGCGCAGTGGAAGTCTGCGATCGTGCCCGTCGGGATCCCTGTGCTCGGCGCCCTGGGAGCCGCGCTCGTGCTCAGCAGCAACCTCATGCAGCTGTTCGGGGCGATTCCGCTCTCTGGAGCGGTTGCGGGCGCGCTCGCGCTGCCGATCTTCGCGTTCGAGATCTGGTTCGCGCTCTACTTGGTGTTCAAGGGCGTTCGCCCGCGGTAACCGCAGTTACTCGTCGAACGTGTGCTCTGGCGCCGGGAACGTCCCGCCCTTGACCTCGGCGACGTACCCGGCCGCAGCGTCGGACATTGCCTGGCCAACCTGCGCGAACTGCTTGGAAAAGCTGGGGTGCCAATCGCCAACCCCTGCGGCGTCGAGCCACACGAGCACCTGGCCGTCCGTGTGCGGGCCTGCGCCGATGCCGATCGTGGGGATGTCGAGGGCGGCGGTGAGCTTTTCGGCGACGGGGGCGATCACCATCTCGAGCACGATCGCGAACGCGCCAGCCTCTTGCAGCGCGAGCGCGTCGGCGAGCATGACGTCGTATGCGCCGTCGCCTCGGCCCTGGATGCGGCGGCCGCCGAGCGCGTTCTCGCTCTGCGGCGTGAAGCCAAGGTGGCCCATGAAGGGGATTCCCGCATCTGTGACGGCCTTGACCTGGCGCGCGATGCGCCGCCCGCCCTCGAACTTGACGGCAGTGGCGCCCGTGCGCTTGACCATGTCGACGGCGCTCGCTACCGCGAGCTCCGGTCCCTGCTCGTACGAGCCGAACGGGAGGTCGGCCACCACGAACGCGCGATCGGCGCCGCGCGCAACGGCCCTGACAAACGGCACCATCTCGTCAATGGTGAGCGGCTGCGTGGAGTCGTAGCCGAGGATGTTGTCGGCAAGCGAATCGCCGACGAGGAGGAGGTCCACCCCAGCGGCGTCAAAGGCGCGGGCGGTGGGGAAGTCATACGCGGTGAGCATCGTAATCTTCTCGCCGCGCTGCTTCATCTCGCGGAAGTGGTGGATACGGACCTTGGCCATGCGCACCACCTTACGGTGCGCGGCGTCACTACCGAAGCCGACGGTAGAGGCGAGCGGCCCGCGCTCGGCGTTCCGAGCCCTGCGGCAGAGCGAGCCCAAGCGCGGACCGAGCAAAGTGCGGTCCCCGCTTGCCGCGAGGCGCTGGCAGCAGCACCTCTTGCGGCCGCGCCACTCCGGCGGCGGTCGCGAACGCCGCGATTGCCGTCTCGTGCGTGGACAGCTGCGGTGCGAGCATCACGGAATCGAAGATCGAGACGTCGAGACGGCGCCGATACTCGTACCAGAACAGGCGCTGGAGTTCCGAGTCGTCGCGAAGCGCCCCCCATACGGCCTCACCACGGAGGTCACCTCGCGCCATGAGTTCCCGGTACGCGCCCGTCTCGGAGCGCAACGTGACGACGGCGGGGCGGTTGTAGGGAATGAACGCCACCGCGTCCTTCACCGCGGTCAGCTCCGCGATCGCGGCGGCGCTGACCGTGGAAGCGCGATCGATCACGAGCGTGAGCTGCCTGTCGCCGTCGTGCGCTGCGTCGATGACCTGGTCCACGAACTCGGCGTCGCGCTTGCCCTCGGAGATGAGCCCCGCCCAGAACACCGTGGTGGGTTGCTCGCCGCGTACGGTGCGCACGGCCATGTCGCCCGCGTCGTCGTGGAAGAAGAAGTTCGCCACGCGTGCCGATGAGCCGCCATCCTCGAAGGGGGAGAAGTGGGAGCGCGCCGCGAGGTAGTGCGCCCCTTGGATCGGCGCCTCGGTGAGTTCCTCGAGGCGCGTCGTGGCCCTGATCGCCCGCGCCAAGTCCTCGACGGCGGCGGAGAGTTCACTCTCGGTGTGGGCCACCGTGCCGGGGAGCTCGTCGGGGCCAAAGTTGAGTCCTCGGCTGGCCTCGTAATCGGCCAAATCGTACAGAAAGTGGATGATGGGCCTTCCCGTGGGGAGGAAGTCAAAGAAGATGCTCGAGTAGTCGGTGACGAGGATGTCCACGACGGTGAGCAATGCGTTGGAGTCGAGCTCTTGGGGCGGCACGATGACGTCATCGACGATGTCGCCAACCGTCTGATCGTCCAGCTCGCGGCCGATGCGCTGATGCCCGCGATACAACACCTGAACGTCGAGGCTGGAGAGCGCGCTCAAGGTGTCCGTGAGATGGTCCGTGTCGACAGGGTCCTCGCCGCCCTCGCCTCTCCAGGTGGGGGCGTAGAGAACCACGGGTCTGCGTTCGCCGTGTGGCTCGGTGGGGTCGAGGCCAAGCATCGTGCGTAGCGCCGCGCGCTCGTCCGGCGTCGAGTTGACCACGGTGTCCACTCGCGGGTAACCGGTCTCCGCAACGAGCGCGGTGGACGCGCCAGCCATCGAGTACGCGGAGACGAGCGCGTTCGTGGTGAACTCGCCGGGCGTGATCACGTGCGTGGCCTTGAGGAAGGTCGCGGCTCCCGACGGGAGACCAAATCGTGTTCCCTCCGCGTCCCTGCCGAGTGCCTTGAACGGGATGCCGTGCCACGTATTGAGATACGACTGCTCTTGCCTGCGTGCAAAGTACTCAGGGAAATGGGCGTTGCCCACGAGCCGCTGGGCACATGCGAGGAAGTACGCGTATGCGCGAGAGGTGCGTGGGGCGAAGGCCACGTTGTCGAGGTGGCGGTACGTGTCAGGAATGGAGCCGTGCGGACCGAGCGACCACACGTGCAAAGTGGCGCCGTACTCCGGGTGCGAAAGCAGGAACTCAAAGAGCGCGAAAGGGTTGTCGTTCATGCGGTCACCGGACGCGGTCTCGTAGAGAATCACGCCTGGTTTCACTGGCACTCGCGAGCTGTATCTGCGGTACGCCTGGCGAACTTCGCGGGACGTGGCTAGCGGCTCATTCCAGAAGGCCGCGGTTGACCTGGGGTCCGTCAAGTGCGCGTCTGAGAGCACTTCCGTGAGCACGGACTGATGGGGTGTCAACGGGTGGCCTTCCGGTGGGTCTGCGCGGGGCTGGGTGGGTTCGGCGCAACCGCCGAGGTCACCCATGCTCGCGGTCCCCCTGAGGCCGTCGTGTTTCGCAAAAGTATACGTTTGTGCGGTTTGCATTCTGCAGGGTGCGCTAGACCTCGCGCCACCTGCTCGTGACAGGTAGCCGACGGTCGCGACCGAAGGCGAGTGCCGTCACCTTAGGCCCCAAAGGGTATTGGCGACGTTTCCACTCCGCCCGGTCAACGAGTTGCAGCACGCGATCGACCACGGCGGCGTCGAAACCGCGTGCGAGCAGTTCGTCGCGGCCCTCCGCGTGCTCCACATACGCGTCGAGTACCTCGTCGAGGAGGTCATACGGAGGCAGAGAGTCTTGATCGGTCTGGCCGGGCCGCAGTTCGGCAGAGGGCGCCTTGGTGATCGAGTTCTCTGGGATGGGTGGGGTCTCGCCACGGGTCTCTGCGAGCGCGTTGCGCCACCTCGCGAGCTGCCACACGCGGGACTTGTCCACGTCTTTCAGAGGAGCAAAGCCGCCGATCGAGCCCGCGTCGTAGATCGTCGCGTAGCCCGTCGCAAGCTCTGACTTGTTTCCCGGCGCGATGACCAGGTGGCCTTCGCGATTCGAGATGCCCATCAGAATAACCCCGCGAACGCGTGCCTGGAGGTTTTCCTCGGCAACGCCCGTCAACGCCAGCTCCGCTTGGAAGGCCTCGACGATCGGCGCGATCGGTTGCACGCGGTAGTCCGCACCGATGCGCTTGGCAAGGTCAGCTGCGTCGTCGCGTGAGTGCTCCGACGAGTACTGCGACGGCATCGACACGCCAACGACGTGCTCGCCGCCGATGGCGTCCGCGGCCATCGCGGCGGTGAGCGCGGAGTCGATGCCGCCGCTCATCCCGAGCACCACGGAGGTGAAGCCGTTCTTCACGACGTAGTCCCGCAGGCCCGTGACACACGCCGAATACACCTGTGCATCGTCGGCGGCAAAATCAACGACAGGGCCTTGATCTTGGCCTCCGGTGCGGTCCTCAAGATCCCAGACCAGCACCGCGTCCCTGAAGCCGCCCGCGTTGGCCAGCCACGTGCCGTCGGCCGCTACGACGAACGAGTGGCCGTCAAAGACCAAGTCGTCCTGTCCGCCCCAAAGGTTTACGTAGGCAAGCGGCGCCCCCACCTGCGCTGCCCGACGCCGTGCCAAGTCGGTACGTACGCGCCCCTTCCCCTCCTCGAAGGGAGAGCCATTGAGTACCGCCAGCAGGTCGAGGTTGTGCTCGGCGAGGGCCGCAACAGGGCCGCCCTCTTGCCAGATGTCTTCGCAGATCACGACGCCGATGCGACGCCCTTGTACCGACACGACACAGGGGCTCGCGCCTGGCGCGAAGATGCGCCGTTCGTCGAACACGCCGTAGTTGGGGAGGTGGTGCTTGTCGTACTCCGCAACCTGCTCCCCGCCAAGTAGCACGTGCGCGCGATTGGTGGGGCGGCCGTCGGGAAGGGTGCCAAGCGAGCCCACGATGACGGTGAGATACCCGAGTCCCTGCTCCTCGAGGTCGCGGGCAAGATCGATGACCGCGCGGGCCGCGGCGCGCTGAAAACTCTCGCGCAGGGCGAGGTCCTCGATGGGGTAGCCGGTGATGACCATCTCCGGAAGCACCACCAACTGCGCCCCGGCACCCGCAGCTTGGCGGCACGCAGCGAGCACAAGCGCTGAGTTACCAGCGATGTCACCAACGCACGGATTGATCTGGGCGAGGGCTACACGGAGCGCTGACATGGCGCCAGACTACGCGCCACACTGTGCTCGGTCACGTCACACAACCGACACATCGATAGGGCAGGATAGGGCCATGGATAAGCAGCAGGAGTACGTGCTTCGCAGCGTCGAGGAGCGCGATATCCGATTCATCCGCTTGTGGTTCACCGATGTGCTCGGCATCCTCAAGTCGGTCGCCATCGCACCCGCCGAACTCGAGAACGCGTTCAGCGAGGGGATTGGCTTTGACGGCTCCGCGGTGGAGGGCCTCACCCGCGTGTACGAGGCAGACATGATCGCCAAGCCGGATCCGGCGACGTTCCAGATTCTGCCGTGGCGCGGAGACCGGCAGGGCGCGGCCCGCATGTTCTGCGATATCTACACTCCGGACGGCGAGGCCGCACTGAGCGACCCCCGCCAGGTGCTCAAGCGCACCCTCGACAAGGCCTCTCAGCAGGGCTTCACGTTCTATACGCACCCCGAAATCGAGTTCTACCTGTTCGAGCCGCCCGTTGAGGGTCAGGTGCCTAAGCCGGTGGACCAGGCCGGATATTTCGACAACGTTCCGCGCGGAACCGCGCACGAGTTCCGCCGCACCGCCATCACGATGCTCGAGTCCATGGGCATTTCCGTGGAGTTCAGTCACCACGAGGCGGGTCCCGGCCAGAACGAGATCGACCTTCGCTACGCGGACGCGCTCACGATGGCGGACAACGTCATGACGTTCCGCACCGTGATCAAGGAGGTGGCGCTCGAGCAGGGCGTCTTCGCCTCCTTCATGCCAAAGCCGCTCGCAAACGGGCCTGGCTCGGGAATGCACACGCACATGAGCCTCTTCGAGGGCGACCGCAACGCGTTCTACGAGGCGGGCGCGGATCACCAGCTCTCGACGGTCGCGCGGCAGTTCATGGCCGGCCTCCTCAAGCACGCGCCAGAGATCACGGCGATCACCAACCAGTACGTGAACTCGTACAAGCGCCTGTGGGGCGGTGCCGAGGCGCCGTCGTACGTGTGCTGGGGCTCCAACAACCGGTCCGCGCTTGTGCGGGTTCCCATTCACAAGCCGGGCAAGGGGCAGTCCACTCGCGTCGAGTACCGCGCCATGGACCCCGCGGCCAACCCGTACCTGAGCTTCGCCGTGTTGCTCGCGGCGGGCCTCAAGGGCATCGAGGGCGGCTACGAGCTGCCCGAAGGTGCCGAGGACGACGTATGGGAGCTTTCGCCTCAAGAGCGCCGCGCCATGGGTTACGAGCCGTTGCCGGCCTCTCTTGCGGACGCCGTTGCCGTCATGGAGAAGTCTGAGTTGGTTGCCGAGACTCTTGGCGAGCGCGTCTTCGACTTTGTGCTGCGCAATAAGCGGGCCGAATGGGAGGCCTACCGCGCCCAAGTCACGCCGTTTGAGCTCGAGCAGTACCTCGCCGTCCTCTAGTCGCTGCGGCCCCAGTAACTAGGGTGGTTGCGTGAGCACCCGCGAAGTCTCGCTGTCGACGCGCCTGCGCCGGTCAGGCGTTTCCGATCCCGAGCGCGCAGAGCGCCTTTTGGAGCAGATCGTCGCGGTTACCGATGTCACCGTAGATGACCCCGCGCACGCCCTGTCATACCTGGCAGATCCCGATACAGGACTGCTGCAACTGCTTCGCCTTGCGGAGTCTGCGCGAGACGCCGGTGTGCTCGACGGGTTGTCGGCCCTTCGCGATTCGCTCGGCGGCGGCAAGCTTGGCGTGCTGCTTGGCGGCTCTGTTGCTCTCGGCGACTTTCTTGTGAGGCACCCGGAGTTCGTTGCGGACATTGGCCAGTGGCCCGACGGGGAGTCGTTCGCTGAGGTGGACGTCCGCGCCGCGCTGCTCGCCGCGGTTGGCGCGGATCCCTCGTCACCCTCTCCCGTCGCCGCCATGACGGGGCCCGACGCTGTGGCAGCCATGCGTGTGGCGTACCGTCGCGCTTTGCTCAGGATCGCGGCAGAGGACCTCTTCACGCACGAGCCAACAGCGCTGTTTCCCGCGGTTGCGGCGTCGCTTGCGGACCTCGCGGGCGCGGCGCTTGAGGCGGGGCTCGCGATCGCGCGGGCGAGCGAACCGGAGCACGAGAAGACTCGCCTCACGATCATCGGCATGGGCAAGTGCGGGGCGCGCGAGCTGAACTACGTCTCCGATGTTGACGTGATTTTCGTGGCGGAACCAGCGGAAGGCGCGAGCGACGAAGCGTCGATCAGAGTGGCCACCAAGCTGGCCACGATCGCCGCGCGCGCGTGCGACACCGCCGGCTCGGAGCCGCCGCTGTGGCAAGTCGATGCGGCCTTGCGGCCAGAGGGCAAGGATGGTCCCCTTGTGCGCAACGTCGCGTCGCACAAGGCGTACTACGAGCGGTGGGCGGAAACCTGGGAGTTCCAGGCTCTTCTCAAGGCGCGCCCGATCGCCGGCGACGCCGAGGTGGGTCAGCAGTATCTCGACGCGGTGTGGCCGATGGTGTGGACGGCGGTTGGCCGCGAGGGGTTCGTGGAGTCTGCTCAAGCGATGCGCAAGCGCGTCGAGGAGCACGTGCCTCGCGACCAGTCGGAGCGGCAGATCAAGCTGGGGCCTGGCGGCCTTCGCGATGTTGAGTTCACGATCCAGCTGTTGCAATTGGTGCACGGGCGCGCGGATGCGTCCTTGCGGCTGCGCGGCACTCTCGAGGCCCTGCGCGCCCTGCGCGCGGGTGGGTACGTTGGTCGCGCGCAAGCCGCGAGCATGGACAGGGCCTATCGGCAGTTGCGCGTGTGGGAGCACCGCTTGCAATTGCGCAAACTGTCGAGAACCCACCTCATGCCAAGCGATGAGGACGGTCTGCGCATTCTTGCCAGAGCGTCGGGCTTTGCAACGGTCGAGTACATGTCCGAGGTCTGGGCCGATACCAGGCGTGATGTTCGAGCAATGCACCTCGAAATGTTCTACCGGCCGATCCTGCCAGTGGTGGCGCGTCTCAGCGCGGACGAGGCCGCCCTGGACGATGAGGCCGCGCGCGCACGCCTCGCGGCGGTTGGCTTCCGCGATCCCGTTGACGCGCAACGGCACATCGTGGCGCTGACTGATGGTGTCTCGCGCCGGGCGCTCATTCAGCGCCAGCTGCTGCCGGCGATGATCGGCTGGTTTGCCAGGGGAGCGGATCCGGATGCAGGCCTGCTCGCGTTCCGGCAGCTCAGCGACCACGTGGGCGACGCGCACTGGTATCTCAAGCTGCTGCGGGACTCCGGTACCGCTGCGGAGCGGCTCGCGAGGCTGCTGTCGACCTCCGCCTACGCGGCGAAGGCGCTGCTGGCCTCCGCGGAGTCCGTCACGTGGCTCGACGACGACGCCGAGCTCGAGCCGCGCAGCTACGAGCGGCTGTGGGCGGAAGCCGACGCGATTCTCACGAGGTCCAACGACCAGGACCAGGCGATCGCGGCGCTGCGCGGGTTGCGCAGGCGCGAACTGCTTCGGATCGCCGCCGCGGACGCGCTTGGCCTCATCAACCCCTCAGACGCCACCATCGCGGTGACGGCCACCGCCGACGTGCTCGTCGAAGGCGCGCTGCGCATCGCTCGTCACGTTGTCACAGACGAGCGCGGCGCCGATGCGATGCCCGTACACATGATCGTGGTGGCGATGGGCCGCTTCGGCGGCAGGGAGATGACATATACGTCCGACGCTGACGTGCAGTTTGTCTGGGACGGCGCCTCCGCGGGGGCAGAGCAAGGGCAGACCCAAGCGTCGGCCGTGCAGGTGGCGGTGACGGTGCGCAAGTTGTTGCAAGCGGTGAGCGCCCAGCCACCGCTTGAGATCGACGCCGACCTGCGGCCGGAGGGCAAGAATGGCCCTCTCGCGCGCTCGCTTGACTCGTGCGCGGAGTACTACGGGCGTTGGTCGGATCCGTGGGAGGCGCAAGCGCTGCTCCGAGCACGGCCGTGTGCGGGGGACATGGAGTTGCGGGATGCGTTCGTGGCCGCAATTGACCCCGTGCGCTTCCCTGCGGCGCTTCCAGAGGGCGCGCTGAAGCAGATGCGCACGCTCAAGGCACGCATGGAATCCGAGCGGCTCCCACGCGGGGTGGACCCTCGCCGTCATCTCAAGTTGGGCCCAGGAGGGCTCTCCGACGTGGAGTGGACCGTGCAGCTGCTCCAGTTGCAACACGGCCACTCGCACTCGTCCCTCCACACCACCCAGACGCTCGCTGCACTCGAGGCGGCGCAGGCAGAACGCCTGGTGTCAGCGTCGGACGCGCGCATTCTCGCTCAGGCGTGGCGCCTCGCCACGGACCTTCGTGGCGCGATGGCCCTGCGCGGGGCGGCGAAGGACACGGATGTGTTGCCCTCCGACGTTCGTGAACTTGGCGTGCTCGCCGACATCACTGAGTCCGCCATGACGGGTGCCCAGTTGGACGAGGCATACGCGCGCGCGGCCCGCCACGCCAGGGCGGTCACCGAGCGCGTCTTCTACGGCTGGGAGACGCCATGAGTGCACTCAGAACCTTCGCATCAGCTCTGTGCATTGCCCTCGGCGCCCTGCTGATCGCCACGTGGGCCGCGAGCATGGCTGCACTCGACGCCCTTGAGAACGGCACGGTGATCGAGGACACGACTGCGCGGGCCATCACCACAGACGTGGCTCGCGAGACTCTCGTGGATCAGGGCACCACCGCGGTGCTTGACGCGCTCGAGGACGCGGGGTTCAACACCGACATTCCCGGTGTAGAGGGCATTACTAGCGGCATCATCGACGCGGTCGTGACCTCGGATGCGTTCATCACGCTCGTGCACACGCAGACCGCCTCGGTGCGCACGCAAGTGGTGGACGCGCTCAACTCTCCGGGCGAGGGGCCTGTGGTGGTGACGCTTGACTTCAGCGACGAGGTCAACGCCAGGCTCGGCCAGATTCCCATCATCGGCGACTCGTTGCCAACAATCGTGGTTCCGGGGCTCCCGGTGCAGGTCATGGACGAGCAGACGGCGGACACGGTTCGCACCACGTGGCACTGGTTGCAGATAGCGAAGACGTGGTTTGGGTGGGCGGGTCTCGCTCTCATTGGCCTTGGAATCCTGGTGAGCCGCCGCAAGCGCTGGTTCTTCGCGAAGGTAGCCACGGCCGTGGCCGTGATCAGCGCGGTGGTGTGGCTCGTGATGGTGAGGCTTGAGCCACAAGCGATCGCGAATCTGCTACCGGGTGCTGGCGTGGCGGACGCGATCGTGATCGACCTGGTCTATCAGGCAAAGAATTCAATTGCCACCACCATGGGTTGGGTGGCCCTGGGTGCGATGATTGTCGCGTTGGTACTGTTTACGCTCGCTGCTCGCGGGGGACACGGAGGCAAGAAGTGAAGACGATCCGGATTATCGCCGCGGCATTCTTGGTGCTCCTCGGCTCGATGATGCTCATGGCGTGGGCCGTGGCGGGCAAAGCCATCAACGCCGTGGAATCCGGAGAGGCCGCGAACAACCTCACGCAGAAGCTGCTTGAAGACCCCACCTTCTCCGCGACCGCGTCGGAGGCGGTCATCAACGGCCTCGACAGGCAGACGGAGGGGCGCTTCCTCAATCGCATTGTGCAGGCGTTCCGACCGGAGCTCGAGAGGGTCGTCCAGAATGTGCTCGAGTCAGAGCGAGTCAACGAGGTGGTCACCAACTCCGTCGACAAGGTGTCGGCGCAACTCACGGAAGAACTGACAAAGCCCGACCGCGCCACCGCCCCCTTCGTGCTGTCAATCGACGTAAGCGATCGCGTCAATCAGCGCATCGACGAGATTCCCGTGGTGGGGCTCTTCTTCCCCGATGTGACCGTGCCGCCCATCGAGAAGGAACTCATCGACGCCGCCACGTTCGACCAGATCCGCGGTATCTACGGTGGCGTCAAGGCCGTCGCGTCGTGGGGCTTCTTGGTGGCGCTTGTGCTCGTGGTCGCTGGGTTCTTTGTGGCCCCACGCAGCCGCTGGTATTGGCCGCAGGCGCTTCTCGCGGTGGGGTTCGTGGTGCTCGCAGTCTCCATCGTGGTGCGGCGCATCCTGCCCATCTCGGTGGCCAACGCACTTCCCGGGGGCTCGGATAGCGCTGGCGGCACATTCGTCAAGGACTTCCTGTCCAGCAACGCCACAGGCCCCATCGCGAGCCGCTTGCTCTCGATGGCCCTCTGGTCGCTCGTGCTCGCCGTGCTCTTCTGGGTGATCGCCCGGCAACTTCCAGGCTTCCGCGAGAAGTATCTCCCGCACAAGGCCGTTACGGCCGACGGCGTGGTGACCTCGGAGGTCGCCGTCGCCGAACCTGTGGTCGCCGAGCCCGTCGTCGCAAAGCCCGTGGTCGCCAAGCCCGTCGTGGCGACCACGCCGCCCGTTTCCTCTCACGCACAAGTGGTGGATACGGTGGAACTCACGGCCGATGAGCCCGCTCCCGCCACCGAGCCAACGGCGCCGGTCAAGAAGGCACCCGCCCGCAAGCCCACAACAAAGGCAACAGCAACGAAGAAGCCGGCCGCAGCGTCGGGCAGCCCAAAGACCACGCGAGCGCGCAAGCCCACTCCGCCAAAGGAATAGTTAGCGCGGCTGCTGAAGCGCGCGCGTGGAGCGGCGCACCACCAGCTTGAACGGCACCGAGAAGTGTTCCTTGGCCACGGGCTCGCCAGCGAGTTCCGCGAGCAGCGCCTCCGCGGCGAGCCGACCCTGCTCCTCTGGGTACTGCGCCACGGTCGTGAGGCCCCAGAACTCGCCAAGGGTGTGCCCGTCGATGCCGACGATGCTGAGATCCTGCGGAACCTCGCGGCCAAGGTCGCGGGCGGCGAGCAGCGCACCCATCGCCATCTCGTCAGAGGCGCACACGATTGCCGTAGGGGTCACGGAGGGATCGCCTAGCAATTGCAGCGTCGCCTGGTATCCACCGTCCATCGTGAAGTCGGCCGTGCGAACGAGGTGCTCGTCTGGCGTGAGCCCGGCGTCCGTGAGGGTGGCCTCGTAGGCCTCGCGGCGTACGGCGCCGATGCGGAAGTCGCGGTCCAGTTCCGGTGCGCCTCCGATGTGGGCGATCACGGTGTGACCAAGCGAAATCACGTGCTGCGTGGCGAGGCGCATCGCCGCCGCGTCATCGATAGCGAGAGTGCGGATTCCCTCTAGCTGGCCGCTCACGCCAACGAGCGGCTTGTTGAGGGCGTGCAGTTCCTCGAGTTCGTCCGCGGTGAGTTCCAGCGAGACGGCGATGAACGCGTCCACGCGCTTGCGGCGCAGCACCTCGTCAAAGAGGCGTTTGCGGCGCTCGTCCGCCCCATTCGCATCGGACTGGTCAAGGTGATACACGGTGAGGTCGTAGCCCGCGTCCGCGAGAGCCGCGTGGGCGCCGGCGAGCACGCGCGTGTAGAACCAGCCGGTGAGTTGGGGGAGCACGATTCCCACATTGCGCGTGCGGCCGGAGGCAAGGCTCGACGCGGTTGCTGAGACCACATAGCCGAGTTGCTTCGCGGCGGCCTCGACGCGCGCGCGGGTCTCTGGGGAGACCGATGACTTTCCAGCAAGGGTGCGCGAGACGGTCGCCGTTGAGACGCCTGCTAGCTCCGCAACCTTCTGGATCTTGGCCATGTCAGCGTGCCAACCACACCGTGGTGTCTGGCTCTACAACGTCGCTCACGGGGCCCGACGCTACAAGGACTTGGCCATCGATTCTCACCGGCGCGCCGCTCACGTTAGCGATGACGCGGACGTCGCCGTTGTCGAAGGCGAGAACGCCCTCGCCAAGGTCGAGCCACTCGAGGCTTCCGTCGCCGAGCGAGTGCTCGCGGCGCGTGCGGATTGCGGCCTTGTACAGCGCGAGCGTGGAGGTGGGATCCGCGGACTGGACGTCGCGTGCCAACCCAGCCCAACCGTCGGGCTGGGGCAACCATGACGCGCCCGTGTCGTTGAAGCCGTACGCGGGAGCCGCGGCCTCCCATGGCAAGGGCACGCGGCAACCGTCGCGTCCGTAGCGCTCCTTGTTGGTGCGGAACCAGGTGGGATCCTGGCGAGCGTCGTCCGGGATGTACACGTGTTCGGGAAGGCCTAGCTCTTCGCCCTGGTAGATGTACGCAGACCCTGGAAGCGCGAGCATCATGAGGGTGGCCGCGCGTGCACGCTTGAGGCCCAGATCCGCGATGGGAAGGCCAGGGGAGTTGGGGCCAATGCCGTGGCCCTGCGGGTTCTCCGCGGTGAGCGCGAGGCGGCTCGCGTGCCGCACCACGTCGTGGTTGGAGAGCACCCATGTGCTGGGAGCCCCCACCCCGCCAAAGGCGGCTAGGGACTCGGTGATCATGGTGCGCTGGCGATCGGCGTTCCACGGCGTCTCGAGGTACGGGAAGTTGAACGCCTGATGCATCTCGTCTGGGCGCACCCAGTTCGCCATGCGGGTGAGGGGGTAGACCCAGGCCTCCGCCACGAGGATGCGGTCCGGTCCGTAGCTGTCAAGAATCGTTCGCCAGCGCCGCCACACCTCATGAACGCCCTCTTGGCCAAAGTACGGCGTGGCGTGGAACTCCTCGCCGCCCATCGAGCCGCCGCCTTCCTTGGGGAAGTGGTCCGGAAGGCCTTCCTCCTTGATGAGGCCGTGCGCGACGTCCACCCGGAAGCCGTTGACCCCACGGTCGAGCCAGAAGCGCAGGATGTCGTCGAAGTCGTTCTGGACGTCAGGGTGGGACCAGTTGAGGTCCGGTTGGGTGGAGTCGAAAAGGTGCAGGTACCACTGGCCGAGAGTGCCGTCTGGGCGGGTCTCGCGGGTCCATGCCGGGCCGCCGAAGACGGAGGTCCAGTTGTTGGGCGGCTCGCTGCCGTTTTCGCCGCGGCCGTCGCGATAGATGAATCGGTGGCGGGCGGGGGAGTCCTCCGGGGCCGCCTTCGCTTCTTTGAACCACACGTGTTCGCTGGAAACGTGGTTGGGAACCATGTCCACGATGACCTTGAGGCCAAGCTCATGCGCGCGCGCGATGAGTGCGTCGGCGTCATCGAGGTTCCCAAAGACGGGGTCTACATCGCGGAAGTCCGCTACGTCGTAGCCGGCGTCGTGCTGCGGAGAGACGTAGAAGGGAGAGAGCCACACGGCGTCGACCCCGAGCGCAGCCACGTGCTCAAGGCGATGCGTAATACCTGGCAGATCGCCGATGCCGTCTCCGTTGCCATCCGCGAACGAGCGCGGATAGATCTGGTAGATCACGGCATTGCGCCACCACTGGGTGGAGGTCTGCGACGGGGACTGAGTTGGGGCAACGGTGCTCACAGGCACAAATGTAAACGCTTACCTTACTATCCGCAAACCCCCTGTTGCGAGTGTCACTCAGCCGCAGCGTCGGGCGTGAACGAGGGCGTCGCCTGACGGGTACTGACAGTCACTCCCACCACTGACCGGTTGGTAGTTGACTGTGAGCATCAGTTACCAGCAGGGAGTCATGATGCACACACGCACACTGGGCCAGGGGCTTGAGGTCTCGGCCATCGGCTTTGGCGCCATGGGAATGTCGATGTCCTATGGGCCAAACCCCGGAGATCGCGACGACATGATCGGCGTGATCCGCTACGCCGTGGAGCAGGGCGTCACCTTCATCGACACCGCGGAGGTCTACGGGCCGTACGACAACGAGCAACTCGTTGGTGACGCGATCGCGCCCATTCGCGATCAGGTGGTGGTCGCCACCAAGTTCGGCTGGAACATCGTGGACGGGGCGATGCAGGGCACGGACTCGCGCCCGGAGCAGATTCGGCGCGTCGCCGAGGGCTCTCTCAAGCGGCTCGGAGTGGAGGCGATCGACCTCTTTTACCAGCACCGCGTGGACCCCAACGTGCCCATCGAGGACGTAGCGGGAGCCGTGAGCGAACTGGTGGCAGAGGGCAAGGTCAAGCACTTTGGACTGTCAGAGGCAGGAGCGGCCACCATTCGCCGCGCACACGCCGTGCATCCGGTCACCGCGCTGCAAAGCGAGTATTCGCTGTGGACGCGCGATCCCGAGCCCGAGGTTCTGCCCACGCTTCGCGAACTCGGCGTTGGGTTTGTGCCGTTTAGCCCGCTTGGCAAGGGCTTCCTCACCGGGACTGTGACGGCGGCGGATGTCAAGGAAGGCGAGTTCCGCGCGAGCACGCCGCGCTTCCAGCCGGACGCGATGGACGCGAACCAGGCGCTCGTGGATCACGTGCGCGCACTGGCCGACGCTAGGGGCGCCACCCCCGGCCAGGTGGCCTTGGCGTGGCTGCTGTTTCAGGCGCCGTTCATTGTGCCGATTCCCGGGACCCGGCGCCGAGAGCGCATCGACGAGAACATCGGCGGGGCAACGGTGGCACTGTCCGCGGACGACGTTGCCGATCTGGATGCGCTGGCGGCTCGGATTGGCGTAGTGGGCGAGCGGTACACGCCAGCGGGCATGAAGGCGGTGGGGCTCTGATGGTCAAGGCGACGTTCATGTTTGGGGCAGGGGACGTGCGCGTCCTCGATGTTCCCGATCCCGTTCTTCAGGAATCCACCGACGCGATCATTCGCGTGGTCCGCGGCTGCATCTGCGGATCCGATCTGCACCCGTATCACTCGATGCCCGCGTCCGGGACCGGCAGGCTCATGGGCCACGAGGCGATTGGGGTGGTGGACAGCGTCGGCGCCGATGTCCGTACTTTGACGCCAGGCGACTTCGTCATCGTCCCCTTCGCCGTTCACGACGGCACGTGCGTGTTCTGCCGCGAAGGCTTCCACACCTCCTGTGTGCATGGATCATGGCTGGTAGGTGGCCAATCCGAGGCACTTCGCCTGCCGTGGGCCGACGGCACTGCGGTCAAAGTTCCCGGCGTGGACGAGACCGCAGACGAGGCTCTCCTCGCCTCCCTGCTCACGCTCTCCGACGTTTACCTCACGGGATGGCATGCCGCACACATGGCGCGAGTTGCCCCGGGACAGACCGTCACCGTGATCGGCGACGGGGCGGTGGGTCTTGGCGCCGTGCTGTCCGCGCGCGAAATGGGCGCCGAGCGCATCATCCTCATGGGCCGTCACGAAGCTCGCACCGACCTTGGCCGCGAGTTTGGCGCCACGGACGTGGTGGCCGAACGGGGCGAGGAGGGGATTGCTCGGGTTCTCGAACTCACCAAAGGTGAGGGGAGTCACGTGGTATTGGAGGCCGTCGGGCACGCCCCTGCATATGAACAGGCGTACGGCATTGTGCGGCCGGGCGGCGTCATCAGCCGCGTGGGCGTGCCGCAGTTTGACTCGCCGCCAGCTGGCTTTGGCCAGCTGTTCGGCAAGAACGCCGCCATGACGGGCGGGCCCGCGCCCGTGCGCGCGTACCTGGAGGACGCCATCGGTCGCGTGCTGAGCGGAGCCATCAACCCCGGGCGGGTGTTTGATCGAGTGGTGGGCATCGAGGACGTTCCCGCGGGTTACGCGGCGATGGACGCCCGCGAGTCTCTGAAAGTGATGGTGAAGCCATGACCACGGTGCTCTCGATTGGCGCTACGGGAAGCATTGGGCGCCTCGTCGTCGACGAGTTGCTTGCGCACGGCGCGTCCGTGCGGGCGCTTGTGCGCGATGAAGCGCGGGCTCGCACCATTCTGCCCGACGCTGTGGCCTTGGTGAGCGGCGACCTCGCCTCAGGCGAGGGGTTGGTTGCAGCGCTGGCCGGGGTTGACGGGATTGTGCTCACCCATGGCGGCGACGATAGGACCGTGGACTATGACGGGGTGCTGCGCGTGCTCAAGGCGCTCGATGGCGCCACGCCGCGCATCGCGCTCATGACGTCGATGGGGGTCACGCGCGAGACCTCGTCGTGGGGCGGCATCATGAACTGGAAGCGCCGCGCGGAGCGCCTGGTGCGCGCCTACGGGGCGCCCTACACGATCGTGCGGCCCGGCTGGTTTGAGTACCAGTCGGCAACGCAGAACGCCGTGCTGTTTGAGCAGGGCGATGGCACCGAGGTCACAAACCGCAGGGGAGTGGCGCGTTCTCAGATTGCGAAGACGCTGGTAGAGGCACTGTTCTCGCCCGGTGCTGAGGGCAAGACTATCGAGTTGTTCGCGCAAGAAGGTGACCTCCAGGGAGACTTCGAGCCACTGTTCGCCGCCTTGCTGCCCGACGACGAGGCCGGCTTGGCAGGGGGCGGTGACCACGGCGTCGGGCTGGAGGATGAGCCACAAGAGGTGCGGGACGACGTCGAGGCCGTGCGCGGCCTGCGTAAGGTGTGACCGTGCCCGCAGATCCAGCCGTCACCGAGTTCCTGCGGACTCGCCGCGCGCGCATCTCGCCCCAGGACGCCGGGCTCCCCGCGTACGGCGGCAACCGCCGTGTTCCGGGGCTGAGGCGCGAAGAGGTCGCGATGCTCGCCGGGGTGTCCGTTGACTACTACGTGCGGCTCGAGCGCGGGAACCTGTCCGGTGCGTCTGACTCGGTGCTTGACTCGCTCGCCACGGCGCTCCAACTGGACCCCGCTGAACGCGACCATTTGTACGATCTTGCGCGAGCGTCGGGCCCTGCGCGCTCTGCGCCGAAGCAAACGGCGACCACCCTTCGCCCCACTGTGCAGAGAATTCTTGATTCGATCAGCGCGCCCGCGTGGGTGCGGAACGGACGCCTCGATCACCTCGCGCACAACCGTGCGTCGCGAGCCCTCTACGCGCCGCTGCTCATGAGCGGCGAGCGGCCCGTGAACACCGCGCGGTTCGTGTTTCTTGACCCCGCAGGCACCGAGTACTTTCCAGACTGGGCCAAGGCTGCTGCCGACGTCACCGCGCTGCTGCGCATGGAAGTGGGAAAGCGGCCGCGCGATCCCGCGCTCACGCAGCTCATCGGCGAATTGTCCACGCGTTCCGAGGAGTTCCGGCGGCTATGGGCGCGGCACGACGTGACGTTCCACCGCTCCGGGAGGAAGCGCATCTATCACCCTGCGGTGGGGATCCTCGAACTTGAGCTTGAGGGGATGGAGCTGCCGTCCGATCCCGATCTGACGCTGCTGGTGTACGCGGTGGAGCCTGGATCCGCGGTGGCCGACAAACTTGCGCTCTTGGAAATCTGGGCCGACGAGCAAGAAGCGCTCGGTGCCGACTACTCGTCGCCAGCCGGCGGGTGGGTGCGCAAGTAGCGACGGTCGTCGTTCGCGTAGGCGTAGTACCAGCCGATCAAGAGGCCGCCGCCAACGAAGTTACCCGCGAGCACGACGCCGATGTTGGCGAGCGCCGCTCCCACGTCGATACCCCCGTGGAGTCCCATCACGGTGAAGAACACCGTGTTGGCCACGGAGTGCTCGAAGCCCACAAAGGCGAAAATCGCGACGCTCACAATCATCGCGAGGCACTTGGTGAGGTCGTCCTTGATGATGCCGTTGTAGACCAGCAGCATCGCCAGGTTGATCATGAAGTTACAGAGGATGGCGCGCACAAAGAGGTCGCCCCAGCCAGCGAGACCTTCGTGGATGTAGGCGAGTTTGTGTTCGAGCGCGGCGTCCATCTGCTCGCCGGCGCCGCCGTCTGCGAGCGTGGAGAACTTGACGAGCACGGCAAGCAGCAAGCCGCCGATCGCATTGCCGAGGAAACACAGCACCAGGATCCGGCCCGCGCGGAAGCACGTGATGCGGCGGTAGTAGCCGCCGATGGCCACGATCATCATGTTCGAGGTCAGCAGCTCTGACTTCGAGTAGTAGATGAAGACGAGGGCGAAGCCAAAGAGCAAGGCGCCCACGAACTTGCCCACGGCAACAAGGCTGCCGTCACCGATTCCCGCGAACGCCGCCACCACGTTGAAGTACGCGAGGTACATGACGCCGATGATGATCCCGGCCATAGCCGCGCGCATGAGGTAGACGCGCGTGAGGCCGCCGCTCATCGTGGTCTTGGTCTCGAGCGCGTCCAACACCGTGGAGATGAAGTGCTTGCCGGGGAACAGCTGGGCGTTGTCGGTCACGGGTCAAGCCTGCCACTCGGTGAGTCGGTAGCGCGGGACCGCCGTCCCATTGCACCCCTGCCACCCCCGCAGTGGTGTCGGTACAACCCCGTCGCATTTCGCGCGCGCGGAAGCGACACGAATGTACCGACACGAAACCAGGGGGAGGGGTGGCGGTCTGGGTGTGGACTAGGCGGGGCTAGGACGCGGCGAGGGTCGCCGCGAAGCCAACGACCGCCCATATGCCCGCGAACAGTTTCGCCTTCTCGTAGGCGAACGGAATCATCGACGTGCTGAGCATCGCGATGAGGCCACCAGTGGTGAACGCGGCGATGCGCGCGCCGCCAACGTCGCCAAGGGCGTTCGCGGCGGCGTAGCCAACGGCGGCGAAGATGCCGGACGCGATCACGATCGAGCCCCACAGGATCGCTTGCTTGCGCATCGCCCAGCCGTCCTTGACCATCTGTGAGGCGGGGGCAAAGACCTGCGGGATGTTGGACACCCACACCGAGGCCGCGAGAGTGGGGCTGAACGCCATGCCCGTCCCCAGCTGGATGCCGAAGATTAGGGACTCTGGAAGCGCGTCGTTGATGTTGCCCACCACGATGCCCATCGCGCCACCCTCGCCAAAGCGCCTCTCGATGATCCGGTCAGCAAGAACGTAGACCGTTGCACCAATCAAGAGCCAGACGCTGATTTCAAGGCTGCCAAGGGACTCCTTCGACTCTGGCACCAGTTGGAAGGCGGCTGCGCCGAGCAGGGCACCCGCACCAAGGCCGGCCATCTGGCCGATCAGGTTCTCGCTGACATTTCTGAGGCGGTACGCCAACAAGGCGACGATCAACAGCGACGATTGCGCAACCGCGCCAATCAGGAATGCCTGCAGCATGGCTTCACCCTAGACCCGCCACCCCGTTTCTTTTCGGTACAAAGGGGGCACCAACCGCGCGCTTGTCATGCGGCGCGCAGTCGCAGTACGACGCGGTTGTACCGACAGGATCGTGCAGGGCGGGGGAGTGGGCCCGCGGGTGATTGGCGGGCCAAACCAGGTGCCGCCGTGGGGCATGCGAAAGGGGCCGCCCCCGGTTTCCCGGAAGCGGCCCCTTTCCCTGCCAGCTAAGAGGTCTTAGCAGTCGTAGTACAGCTCGAACTCGTGGGGGTGCGGACGGAAGCGCAGCGGGTCAATCTCTTGCGTGCGCTTGAGGTCGATCCACATCTCGATGAGGTCCTCGGTGAACACGCCGCCCTCAGTGAGGAAGCCGTGGTCGGCCTCGAGGGCGTCGAGCACCTCGGGAAGCGACGCGGGGACCTGGGCGATCTGTGCGTGCTCCTCTGGGGGAAGCTCGTACAGGTCCTTGTCCACGGGAGCCGGGGGCTCGATGCGGTTCTTGATGCCGTCGATGCCGGCCATGAGCAGCGCCGCGAACGCGAGGTACGGGTTCGACGACGGGTCAGGGGCACGGAACTCGATGCGCTTGGCCTTGGGGTTCGAGCCCGTGATCGGGATACGAACGGCGGCGGAGCGGTTGCGCGCCGAGTACACCAGGTTGACGGGGGCCTCGTAGCCGGGCACCAGGCGGTGGTACGAGTTCACCGTGGGGTTGGTGAACGCGAGCAGCGACGGAGCGTGCTTGAGGATGCCGCCGATGTACCAGCGGGCGATGTCGGACAGGCCGCCGTAGCCCTTCTCGTCGTAGAACAGCGGGTCGCCGTCCTTCCAGATGGACTGGTGCACGTGCATGCCGGAGCCGTTGTCTCCGAAGAGCGGCTTGGGCATGAAGGTCACGGTCTTGCCGTGCTTCCAAGCCACGTTCTTGACGACGTACTTGAACTTCTGGATGTCGTCACCCGCGTGCAGCAGCGTGTTGAAGCGGTAGTTGATCTCCTGCTGGCCTGCGGTGCCCACCTCGTGGTGCGCGCGCTCGAGCTCGAGGCCAACCTCGCCGAGGACCTTGCACATCTCGTCGCGCAGGTCAGCGAACTGGTCGCCAGGGCTGACGGGGAAGTAGCCGCCCTTGTAGCGCGTCTTGTAACCGCGGTTGGGGGTGCCGTCCTCCTCGTACTCGACGCCGGTGTTCCACCAGGCCTCGGACGAGTCGATGTGGTAGTACCCCTCGTGCTGGTTCGTGTCGAAGCGCACGGAGTCGAAGATGAAGAACTCGGCCTCGGGAGCGAAGAAGGCGGTGTCGCCGATGCCCGTGGACTTGAGGTACTCCACGGCCTTCGCCGCAATGTTGCGGGGGTCGCGCGAGTAGGGCTCGTTCGTGAACGGGTCCACGATCGAGAAGTTGATGACGAGCGTCTTGTGCTCGCGGAACGGGTCGATGAACGCCGTCGCGACGTCGGGCAGCAGCTTCATGTCGGACTCGTTGATCGCCTGGAAACCGCGGATCGACGAACCGTCGAACATGGCGCCTTCCTCGAACACGTCCTTGGTGAACTGCGAGGCGGGAATGTTGAAGTGCTGCATCTGGCCGGGGAGGTCGCAGAAGCGGATGTCGACGAACTCGACACCTTCCTTCTTGACGTAGGCAATGGCCTCGTCGGCGTCTTTGAACATCCGTGTACTCCTCAAAAAGGGTTGGTCTTGCCGTCACTGGCGGGTTCAGCCTAGGACCAACCAGTTTCGGGCGCATTCATGACGCGTTACGGGAGTGTTAACTGGTTGGCCCGGCGACTTCGCGCAGGGTGACAGTCCGCGGCCCGACGCTGTGGCTGGCTTGGTTACGATTGCCCGGTGACCGACGTGACCCCTTCGAACAACGACAACCAGGCATCTGAGGGCGAGGCCCCCGAACCGGGCCGCGCCTCCATTCTCGCTCGCATCGGGGGCATTGCGATCGACTGGGTGCTGTGCCTCATCATCTCTGGCTTCTTCTTCCCCGTTGCGGAGTACGCGGACGCGGGCGGCATTGAGCGGGTGTTCGCCGGCAAGCCGCTCGCGACGCTCAGCATCTGGGCGGTGCAGCACTTCTTCCTCGTGTCTCTCATCGGCATGACGTACGGCCACCGCATCGCGGGCCTGCGCGTGGTGCGTGAGGACGGCGGCGGCTTCCCCGGTCTCAAGGCTGGCGCCATTCGCACCGTGCTCCTCGCCCTTGTGATTCCCGCGGTGGTGTGGGACTCAGAGGGCCGCGGCCTTCACGACCGCGCGGCCGGAACCCGCCTCATCTCCATCCGCTGATGCGGCTCACCGCCGCCGCCGTGCTGTTCGATATGGACGGCACGCTCGTGGACTCCACCGCGATGGTGGAGGCTGTGTGGTCGGAGTTCGCGGAGGCGAATCGAGTTGACGCGCGCGCCGTCATCGACTTTGCGCACGGCCGCCCGTCCCGCGACACGATCGCGAAGTTCGTCGCTGATACGACGCGCATCGATGAGTGGCTCGATTGGATTCACACCGCAGAGGGGGAGCGCTTCACGGAGGTCACCACGATCCCTGGTGCACGTGAGGCGGTGCTCGCGATCCCACTCGAGCGTTGGGCGGTGGTGACCTCGGCAATCCATCACCCGGCGCACGAACGGCTCACCCAGAATGGCTTCCCTCCGCCACCCGTGCTGATCGGCGCCGATGACGTGACCCATGGCAAGCCGAACCCGGAAGGTTATCTGGCCGCAGCGTCGGCCCTTGGGGTGGTGCCGGAGGACTGCGTGGTGTTCGAAGACACGATCGCGGGTATCGAGGCAGGGCTTGCCGCCGGTTGCGCAGTAGTGGCCGTTGGCAACGTGGAGGCCAACGGAATCGCGGGCCGCATCAGGGACTTCACCGCCGTGACCGTGGAGGCCACCGGCGAAGGACTGACGATTACTTTCCCTTGAGCGCCTTGCGGTCGGGGCGGGCACGCAACGGGTCAACGCCCTTGGGCACGGGGAGCTTGGCACCACCGATGGCGCGCAGGCGGTTGGACACCGCCGCACGCTCGCCGCGTGACAGCACCGTCTTGCCCTTGCGAATCTCACGCACAATCTTTGAGATCGGCACCTCGTTGGCGCCCTTGCCCACGTAGATCGCACGAATCGGCACGCCGGGAATGAGCTTGTTGAGGCGCTTCTTGGCGTCATCCACCAGGCGGTGTGCCGCGCCGCCGCCCTCCGCGAGCAACACGATGCCCGTCTTGCCCACGCCGCGGAACACCACCGCGCGTCCCTTGGGGTCCATGGCCTGCGGGGCGTCGTCGAACTCCCAGCCGCTACGAATGGACTGCGCAACGGCGAGCGACCCACCAACCACGCCTTCCATCTGGCCAAACGCGGTCTTCTCGAACCGCTTGGTCAGCATGAACAGCGCGAGCAGCGTGCCCACGAGCACGCCAAAGATGATGCAGTAGACCAGCGCGATCGTGTTGCCGATGAGGAGGCCAACGAGCACACCAAGCGCGATGGGACCGAGCGCGCTGATCAGGATGATCGGCAGCAGGAGCTTGTCGTGGGGTGCCGTGGACCGGTACGCCTGACCAATCAGTTGGTACCAGCGGGGCTTCTTGGGTGCGGGATCGTTCTTCGCCATGATGGCGAACAGTCTACGGCCGTGCGGCCAACAGGGCCGACGCTTCCTGACGTGCCGTAGTCGGCTCACCGAGGTGCGCGAGGGCTTCGGGAATGGGGCGACCCTTGCTCGTCATCGCTTGACCCCACAAGCGGCCCGCCCGGTAGGACGAGCGCACAAGAGGTCCGGACATCACCCCAAGGAAGCCGATCTCCTCGGCAGCGGTGGACAGCTCCACAAACTCTTCGGGCTTGACCCAGCGATCAACGGGGTGGTGACGTGGGCTCGGCCGCAAGTACTGCGTGATGGTGATGAGGTCACAGCCTGCGTCGTGAAGGTCCTGGAGGGCCTGCACGGCCTCTTCAAAGGTCTCGCCCATGCCAAGGATGATGTTGGACTTGGTGACCAGCCCGTCGGCCTGAGCGGAGGTGAGCACGGACAGCGAGCGGTCGTAGCGGAAGGCGGGCCGGATGCTCTTGAAGATGCGCGGCACGGTCTCGAGGTTGTGGGCGAGCACTTCAGGGCGCGACGAGAACACCTCGGCAAGCTGGTCCGGGTTCGCGTTGAAATCGGGGATGAGGAGTTCCACGCCCGTACCAGGGGTCATCGCGTGAATTTGGCGGACGGTCTCCGCGTAGAGCCACGCGCCGCCATCGGGAAGGTCGTCGCGCGCAACGCCCGTGATGGTGGAGTACTTGAGGCCCATCTGCAGCACGGACTCGGCAACACGGCGGGGCTCGTCGGCGTCGAAGGCCGCGGGCCTTCCCGTGTCGATCTGACAGAAGTCGCAACGGCGCGTGCACTGGTCGCCGCCGATGAGGAAGGTGGCCTCGCGGTCCTCCCAGCACTCAAAGATGTTGGGGCAGCCCGCCTCTTCGCACACGGTGTGGAGGCCGCCCGTCTTCACGAGCGACTTCATGTCGTTGTACTCGGGGCCCATGGTGGCCTTGGTGCGGATCCAGTCGGGCTTGCGCTCGATGGGGACTTCGGCGTTGCGGGCCTCGATGCGCAGCATCTTGCGGCCCTCTGGCGCGATGGTCACACGGTCTCCTTGATGCGAGTGATGGGGGCCAGCGCGTCATTCACGCTGTCCACCACGGCGGGAACGAGGTCGTGGATGGTGACCTCGCGTCCAAGTTCCTTGCTGAGGCTAGTCACATCCGCGTCCGCAATGCCACACGGGACGATGCGGTCAAACGCGGTGAGGTCAGGGTTGCAGTTGAGCGCGAAGCCATGCATGGTCACGCCCTTCGCCACACGCACGCCGATGGCACAGATCTTGCGTTCCTTGGCGTGGTCCGTGGCAGGCAGCCACACGCCAGAGCGGTCCTCGACGCGGATGGTGTCGAGGCCAAACGCCGCGCACACGTCGATGATCGCCTCTTCCAGCTGGCGCACGTAGCGCACCACGTCGATCGGCTCAAGCAGGCGCACGATGGGGTAGCCAACGAGCTGCCCGGGCCCGTGCCACGTGATCTTGCCGCCGCGGTCCACGTCCACTACGGGCGTGTCGTCGATCGGCCGATCCCAACTGGCGGTGCGCTTGCCCGCGGTGTACACGTCCTCGTGTTCCACCAGCAGCATGCGGTCCTCGCCGCCAGCCACCACCTCAGCGTGTTCGGCGCGCTGACGGTCCCAGGCCTCCTGGTACGGCACGAGCCGCGTTCCCAGGTCGTAGGACTCGATACGCATAGCGTCAAGGCTAACCGGTGCCAGCGTCGGCCCATTCCCCAGCGACAATAGGGGCATGCGAATCCGTCCCTGGCTGCGTCCCGTGCTCATTGTGCTTGCCATCTTCGGGTGGCTCGCGATCTCATCCGTGGGGGGCCAGACGTTCGGCAAGCTCTCCTCGGTGCAAGAGAACGACGCCGCGGCGTTCCTTCCCGAGAGCGCGGAGTCCACGCAGGCCGCCGAGTGGCACGCCAAGTTTGTGCCGGTGGAGTCCATTCCTGGCCTGTTTGTCGTGGACGGAATCACGGGCGAAGTCGACCTCGGCAAGGTGCAAGCCTTCGCCGACGCTGCGGCGGCCGCGACCATCGGCGAGGACCCTGAGGGGCGCACCGTTGGCGACACCCTCCTGGCTCCGCCCGCTGTCATCCCTTCGGAGGACGGCGGAGCCGCGCTCGTGACGTTCAGCGTGGACGGCGAAACGTACAACGAACTCGTGGGCGAGGAGCCGCTCGGCACCTTCATCGCCTCCACGATCGTGTCGACATGGGACGCTCAGGGCACGGGCCTCGACGGCTTCCTCACGGGGGCGATGGGCTTCGTTGCCGACCTGCTCGAGGCGTTCTCGGGCATCGACGGCGTGCTCCTGCTCGTGGCGCTCGCGGTAGTGCTGGTGATCCTGCTCATCGTCTACCGCAGCCCTGTGTTGCCGTTCCTCGTGCTCGCCACCGCGATGATCGCGCTCACCGCGGCGATCCTCGTGGTGTACCAACTCGCGCTCAACGACATCATCACTCTCAACGGGCAAGCGCAAGGCATCATGTTCATCCTCGTGGTGGGTGCCACCACCGACTACGCGCTGCTGCTGGTGGCGCGCTACCGCGAGGAACTGTTGCGTCATGAGTCGCCGTACTCGGCGATGTGGGTGGCGTGGCGGCGCTCCCTCGAACCGATCGCTGCCTCCGCGGGCACGGTAGCGGCGGGCCTCTTGGTGCTGCTGCTGAGCGACCTCAAGTCTCTGCAGGCGCTTGGCCCGGCTGGCGCGGTAGGTATCGCGGCTGCTCTGCTCGCCGCCCTCACGCTGCTTCCAGCACTGCTGCTCATCGGCGGCAAGCACGCACGCGGCGTGTTCTGGCCCAAGCGCCCCGCCTTTGAGAGCGCGGACGCGCAGCATCCCTCCGGACTGTGGGACCGCATCGCGGCCGGGGTGCGCGCCAAGCCGCGCCGCACGTGGCTCCTTGCCGCGGCGTCGCTTGTGCTGATGGCCGCGTTCCTGCCCATGCTCAAGGTGGGCGGCATCGGCAACCGCGACTACTTCCTCAACAACCCCGACTCGGTCAAGGGCCTCGCGGTGCTTGAGGAGCACTTCGATGCGGGGGCCACGTCGCCCGTGCGCATCATCGTGCCCCAAGACGACGCAGAGGCGGTCGCGGCCGCCGTGTCCGAGGTTGATGGCATCACCGCCGTGTATCCGCTCACGGAGTCCTCGGCGACCGGGCAGCCTGCGGCCGAGGGCGAGCAGCCCATCGTTGTCGACGGCCACGTCGAGCTCGTCGCCGTCACCCAGGTGGCGTCCACCGATGCGGCCGCCGCGGACATCGTTGGCGACGTGCGCGCCGCCATCGCTGAGACGTCTCCAGACGCGCTGGTTGGCGGCGAGGCCGCGGAGGCTCTCGACACCCGTCTCACCACACAACGCGACGCCGAGGTGATCATCCCGGTAGTGCTGCTGGTGATCTTTGTGGTGCTGATCCTGCTGCTGCGCGCGCTTGTGGCGCCGCTCGTCATCGTCATCGCCAATATCCTGTCGTTCGCGGCCGCCCTGGGGCTCTCGGCCCTCGTCTTCACCGTGATCTTCGACTTCCCCGGCGTGGACCTCGCGACGATTCTGTTGGCGTTCGTCTTCCTCGTGGCGCTCGGCGTCGACTACTCAATCTTCCTCATGTCGCGCGCCCGCGAGGAGTCGCTGCGCCGCGGCACGCGTACAGGAGTGGAGCACGCGCTCGCGGTCACGGGAGGCGTGATCACGTCCGCGGGAGTGGTGCTCGCCGCAACATTCGCGGCGCTTGGAGTGATCCCGTTGATCTTCCTCGCGCAGATCGCCTTCATCGTTGCCGCGGGAGTGCTCATCGACACGATCATCGTGCGATCCCTTCTCATACCTGGGACGATGATCGACATCGGCCGCCATTCCTGGGCGCCATGGCACCGTCAGATCGAGGACTGAGTTCGCGAATTCGGGTTGTGGATAACCGCATGTGCCCTTGAGCAGCGCGGCACCCTTAGAGGGTGGCGGAGCTACTCACTCGAGAACTAGGTCGCGGAAGCGACTTGCTGACGAGCGCGCTCGCGCGATCCGCCGCGCTCGGCAGGGCACGCGACCGCTGCCGAGGGGTGCTGGTTCCCACCGCCGTGACGCGGCGGCCCGACGGCGTGGTCGCCTTCAGCGTTCCGGTTGCCTCGGGCGCCTCGCTCGCCGAGATCCGCGGCACGCGCGCGCTCACGCTGGGGGAGTGCATCACCATTGGGGTAGGGGTAGCCGACGCCCTCGCCGCGATGCACGCCGAGCGATTGGCGCACGGTGACGTCTCACCCGCGAACGTGGTGGCTCGTGGAAAGGCGGTGACGCTTGTCGACACCATGGGTGCGCTAAGCGAGGAGCGCGGCACTCCGGGATTCGCGCCGCCGGACCGTCACGCCGGCGCCGATCCTGCGGCCGACGTGTACTCCCTTGGACTGGCGCTGCGATCCCTCGCTGACGACGCGGCCAAGCCCGCAATCGATGCATGGACGGAACCGTTGCTCGCGGCGGACCCGAGCGAGCGGCCAACGGCCGCGCATGCGGCCGCGGCGCTCGCTCGGTGCGCCCCAACGGAACCGATCAGACCCCCGGAGGCGCCCGTGGTCGCGGCGATGCGCGCTGGCGTTATCGCGCGGACCGAGAAGCGACCGCAGGACCGCTGGTGGCGTGCAGAGCGCACCGCGATCAAACTCTCTCCCCTCGCCGCGCTCGCCGTGGTGGGCGTCATCAGTGGGGCTGCGCTCGTGCCTGCAGTGGCGGCGGGTCCGGAGCGCCTCATGGAGGGCTCGACGGCCCACATCGGCGCGGCAACGCCGCCCGTTCGCGTCACGGCGCTTGAGGGGCCGCGAAAGGCCGCGATCTCGTTGACCGAACGGCGCATCGCCGCACTCGCGGCGAGCGACGCTGCGGGCCTGCTCGCGGTCTCCTTACCCGGGGGCGAGGCCGCGAGAGCCGATCAATCAACCGCGCTCGGCCTGCGCACGGGGGACCTCGCGTTCGATGGCCTCACCCTGCTAAGCGCCGATGCTCGCGTGGTCGAGGCCACCCAAACCGGGGCGATCGTGGAGGTGACGACGGCGCTCAGCGGTTACAGCGTCGGGCAAGAAGAGGTGGCCGCGGGCGAGGCCACGGCACTTCTAGAGCTGCGCCTCACGCAGAGTGGGTGGCTGGTGGAGCGAATCCTGCCCCCACCATGACCCACCGCGCCGCATCGTGAATATCCCCGTGGTGCCACTCGAAGCCGAGGCGCGACAGCACGCCGGCCTCCGCGTTCTGCGACGTCAAGAGGTCCACCGCGGCCTCGCCTGCCGCAAGCTTCATCGCCCACGCGGGCACGGGGAAGGTCGCAGGCTTGTTCGCCGCGGCCGCGAGAGCGCCGATGAGCTTCTCATCACGAGTTGCGTGGGGCGCAACGATGTTCGCGGGCCCCTCGTGGTTCGAGGACTCCATGAGGAAGCGCGTGGCGCGCACCTGATCTTCGAGGGTGATCCACGCATGGAACTCGCGACCGTTGCCAAAGCGCCGCAGCAGGCCACGCCGAACCAACGGGAGCAGGCGCTCTGCGAACCCTCCATGCGGCGCTAACACTAGGCCCGTGCGCGTGAAAACCGTGCGAATACCAGCGTCGATGGCCGGTTGCGCGGATCCTTCCCACGCGAGCACGATCTCGCTGAGGAACGTGGTCCCCGGCCCGGACCTCTCGGTGAGCACTTCCTCGCCACGGTCTCCGTAGAAGCCCATCGCGGAGCCCTGCATGAGCACGCCCTTCCAGGCTCCATCCGCGAGCGTGGTCGCGATGAGCGAGGTCGCATCCGTGCGCGATTGCCGCACCACCGCCTTATAGGCGTCGGTCATGCGCTTTTCGCCGATGGATGCGCCGGCAAGGTTGACCACGGCATCGCACGCGAGCAGGGCGTCCTTGTCGATCACGCCGTGCGCGGGATCCCAGCGAGACTCGCCCGCGTGGGCCTCGCGGCGCACCAAAGCGACAACCTCATGGCCGTCGGCGCGCAAAGACGCCGAGAGCGCCGTGCCAATAAGGCCCGACGCTCCCGTTATCGCGACTCGCACCTAGAGACCCAGGTCTGCTTCGAAGGCACCGGCCTCGATGCGCTTCTTGACGTCTTGCAGGAAGCGGGACGCGTCGGCGCCGTCGATGAGCCGGTGGTCGTAGCTGAGCGGCAGGTAGCAGACGGGGCGGACCGAGATGACGTCCTCGCCGTTCGGTCCCTTGACAACGACGGCGCGCTTGACGATCGCGCACGTCGCAAGGATCGCGGCCTGCGGGGCCGGCACCACGGGGGTGTCGAACAGCGTGCCGAGCGAGCCCGTGTTGGTCACCGAGAAGGTGCCGCCGCTGATCTCGTCAGCCTTGAGGCCGCCGCTGCGGGCACGGGCCGCGAGGTCCGCGATGCCCTGAGCGTGCTCTGGCAGAGACTTCGAGTCGGCGTCACGCAGCGTCGGCAGCATGAGCCCCTTCTCGGTGTCCACGGCCAGCGACAGGTTCACCGTGGGGTGGTAGACGATCGAGTCGTCCACGATCGACGCGTTGACGTTGGCGTGCTTCTGCAGCGCCTCCGCGGCCGCGACCGTGAAGAACGGCAGGAAGGACAGCCCCACGCCGTACTTGGCCTGGAACGCGTCCTTATTCTTGGCACGCAGGTCCCAGATCTTGGAGCAGTCCACCTCGATCACGGACGTCAGCTGCGCCATGCCGTGCAGCGACTCCATCATCTTGTCCGCTGTCACCTTGCGGATGCGCGTCATCTTGACGGTCTGGCCACGTAGTTCGGATACTTCGAGCCCGCCCGACGCTACAGCGGGGGCGGCCTGCTCGGCAGGGGCGGCGGGGGTTGCGGGGGCAGCGGCTGGTGCCGGTGCTTCGGCTGCCGCGATGACGTCTTCCTTGCGGATGCGGCCACCAACGCCTGTGCCGGACACGACGCCGAGGTCAACGCCACGCTCGGAGGCGAGCTTGCGCACGATGGGCGTGACGTAGCCGGAGCCGCCCTGCCCGGATGCCGCGGGTGCCGGTGCGGCCTCGGCCGCAGGAGCCGGAGCGGCCGCCGGCGCGGGTGCCGGAGCGGGT